>NZ_SJSN01000001.1 GCF_004331675.1 Pedobacter frigidisoli
AGAACTCATTCAGATCTCCCGGGGTAGGACAATCTACTTCCTATGGATGTGGCCTCTGTATATACGTAATAGTCCCCGTGCAGTATTGGGCTTCTGTTTGTTGGGCAACATCACCCGGACTAAATCCGCCTCATATACAGTTTCTGTTCGTAGGCCCCCATATTTGCCGCGGACTTCCTTCAGATTCGCAGTCACCCACGACACCCTTGTCTCTGGCTAACACTTCCTACTGCTAAGCGTGTTCGGGACTCTAACCCTATAGTCGATTGACATGCCCGGCGCACCCAAAAAAAAAAGCCTCTCAGTTTCCTGAAAGGCTTTGTGGGAAATGAGGGGTTCGAAACCCACGATCCTCCCGACGAAATGTCGGGATGCTCTCAATCAGCTGAGCTAATTTCTTAAAACGAAAAATGCCTCTCAGTTTTCTGAAAGGCATTTGGTGGGAAATGAGGGGTTCGAACCCCCGACCCCCTCGGTGTAAACGAGGTGCTCTGAACCAGCTGAGCTAATTTCCCTCTCTGGCATTTATTAAAAAACCTCTCAAATCCTTGAAAGGTTGTGTGGGAAATGAGGGGTTCGAACCCCCGACCCCCTCGGTGTAAACGAGGTGCTCTGAACCAGCTGAGCTAATTTCCCTTTGTTTTCAATCTGTCAATTCTTCTAACCCGACCCTCCCGACTGATAATGTCGGGATGCTCTGAACCAGCTGAGCTAATTTCCCTTTCCTTTTGGGAATGCAAATATAGTGGTATAATATTGTTTCGCAAATCTTTTTCGCTTTTTTTCAACTAAGCAAGGTTTCCAAAATTTTATGCGATTGAACTTCTCCAAACGAAGCTGTGTGTAAGGTATAGAATACCAATATCTTATCTAACAAAAATCTTCGTTGTACATTGCTCATTTTTATTTCAGAAATTTTTTCCAACGGCGAATTAAATAAAGCAATGAATCCTAATGCATCTTCTAAATGAAGATAGTTAGAGTGAATTGGCGGTCGTGAAACAAACTCGCCCTCTTGCAGGTCGAAATAAATTTGGTCTGTTCTTCTTTTCTCGTTTGGAGAAAAGCCTAAAAAACGGGTCAGCTTTAGCAAAAATGATAAGTGAAAATTTGGATTGAGCTCCTCACTCTCATCAAACCAGGCTATCGAATTAAAAATGTAGTCGAACAAACTATCATCAGCAGATTGCTGACGAATACTCTTGTAAAGCACCTCATTCAGAAAAATGACAATGCTGGTTTTAGTCATATCATAAGGAATACTTTTAAATACAGGCGTTTGCCGAACTTCAGAAACGCGTTGAATATTGGTATTTGCTTTGTGATAAACCACCATATCCAATAGATGAAGCGATTGTAACATATTCATTTTAATCTTTGCTTTAGGCTTTTTAACACCATTAATCAGGTAAGATTGCATCCCGAATTTATCGGTAAGCACTTGCACAATTACGCTGCTTTCGCTGTAATTGGTGGTCTTTAAAACAATACCTCTAACCTTGTGCAACATGCGATTAAAACATTTTTATCAAAAGTATGTTATTTGTGCAAATTTAATTGCGCAAAAGATCACGCTGATTTATAAATAAGATTAGTTTTGCCGTTATCATTATAATTAAAACTAGACAACACATGTGGGTTAAGCTTTCAAGGTTTATTCTTCAGAACCGTATCGCAATTATTGTATTCTTTGTATTAGGTACGGTTTTCATGGCTTACCAAGCCAAAAATGTAAAACTTTCTTACACGGGAAGTAAAATTTTGCCTGTTACCAATAGCGCCTTCGTTAAATATAACAACTTCAAAAAAACTTTTGGTGAGGATGGAAGCGTGATGGTAATTGGTATTCAATCGCCAGATATTTTTAAGAAAGAGACTTACAACCAATGGGTTCAGCTTAGTAATGATATTCAAAAGTTAAAAGGAATAAAGGCAGTTTTATCTTCAGGAAGAATTTTTCAATTGGAGAAAGACACTGTTAATCAGAAATTTACTTTAAGAGCTATTCCAGCTGGATTGGTGAAAACCGATACAGAAATGGATTCGATTAAAAGCACCATATACAATACACCGTTTTTTGAGGGCTTGGTTTACAATAAGCAAAATGCCACTTTAATGGCCATTACTTTTGATACCAAGATTCTAAATACCGCAGAAAGAAACCCGATTTTAAAACAGATTGAGGAGAAAGCAAAAGCCTTTGAAGCAAAAAGCAAAATTCAGGTTCATATTTCGGGCTTGCCTTACATCCGCACCGCAGTAAGTAAATTGGTAAGCAATGAGTTTGTATTGTTTTTAGGATTATCAATTTTAGTTTCCGCAATTATTTTGTTGATTTTCTTCAGAAAATTCTACGCTGTTTTCTTCCCGATTTTAGTGGTAATTATGGGCGTAATCTGGAGTATTGGCACTTTGGTTCTGTTCGGATTTGAGTTAACGATTTTAACAGGATTAATTCCACCACTGATTGTAATTATTGGTATTCCGAACAGTATTTTGCTATTAAATAAATACCAGAATGAGCTGAGAAAAGATGGCGATAAACAACGAGCTCTAAGCCTAACCATCGAAAGGATTGCGGTTACCACACTGATTGCAAACATTACTGCAGCTATTGGTTTCGGCGTTTTGTACTTCACAGGAAGTGAGTTATTAATGCAATTTGGTAGCGTAGCATCGATAAACGTAATGATTACCTGGCTAATGTGCCTGTGTTTAATCCCGATTATTTTCAGCTATTTACCTGCACCAAAACTGAAAGCTCAAACTCATGTTGAAGAGGGTTTTCTACACAAATTATTAGTTAAAACTGATATTCTTGTTCAAAATAAAAGTTCGGTAATTTATATCGGTACCATCGTTATTTCCATCATTGCTTTTATCGGTGTGATGAAAATTAACGTAAACGGATATGTAGTTGATGACTTACCAAAAAGTTCGACAATCTTAACGGATTTAAAGTTCTTCGAGAAAAATTTCGAGGGAATTTTGCCGCTGGAAGTTAGCGTTGACACTAAGAAAAAGAATGGCGTTTTCAACCTGACGAATTTAAAGAGAATGGAGAAGATGGAAAAAATGATTTCCGCTTACCCTGAATTTTCCCGTTCGATTTCGGTTAACATGGGCTTGAAATATGCTACACAAGCTTTCTACAACAATGACTCTACATTCTTCCGTCTGCCTGATAACATGGAGAAAAACTTCATTCTGGCTTATATTGCCAATGGCGGAAAAGGAAATGCAAGTCTACTAACCAATTTTGTGAGCAAAGGAAATCAAAGCACCAGAATTAGTTTTCAAATGGCCGATGTTGGGTCGAAACGCTTGGACGCAATTATGGCTGAATTAAAACCTCGCATCGACAGCATTTTGCCTCCTGATAAATTTGATGTCGAATTAACGGGTTCAAGCGTTATCTTCTCTAAAGGAACGGATTATATGTTGAGACATTTATTCGAAAGTATTGGTTTAGCTATTGTGTTGATTTCGCTTTTGCGATTGGCTCAATTTAAAAGCCTGGGCATCATGTTTATTTCCTTACTACCGAACATCGTTCCGCTAATTATTACAGCTGGAATTATGGGTTATTTTGGAATTTCGTTAAAACCATCAACGATTTTAATTTTCACAATTGCCTTTGGCTTGGCATCAGACCAAACGATATATTTCTTAACGAGATACCAACAAGAATTGAATTTAACGAACTTCTCAGTTCCAAAAGTGGTTACAGATACCATTACAGAGACGGGCGTAAGCATGACGCATATTGCGTTAATTCTTTTCTTCGGCTTCGGAATTTTTACTGCCTCTACTTTTGGCGGAACGGTTATTTTAGGTTTATTACTTTCAATTACGCTATTCGTAGCATTAGTGTTTAACCTTACCTTATTGCCTGCCTTGGTTTTATGGCTGGATAAGAAGAAAGTTAGAAAAGTGGTTTCCGATGAGGAATCAGCAAAGAATGTTGGTGGGTTCGACCATTAGACATTTTCATTTGCAGCATTGCCCAGGGTTTAAACCCTGGGTTATATCATTAAAAGCTTAGGCAATTCGGTGGGGACAAACTTCATTCTGTAGTCTAACCTGAGTTATCTAAACCTGATGGTAGCGAGCACGTAGTGGCAGCCCCGGCTGTCAACGAAGTAAAGCGTACAGCAGGACGAACATTAAATTGAAATACAGGTATTGATTTTCCAAAAATTTTGAACCATTTAAGACATTTAAGAAAATATAAGCTAATAGCCAACCAAACTTAAATATGCTTATATTTCTTATGGTAGAAATCTCTACTCCGTTACGGGCTTTTTCTCTTCCTCATCTATCGAAACTTCAACCGTTGGGTCGGTGATGATTTCGGCATTTCCATCGTTATCTTTTTTAGCAAAAAGAATCGGGTACAACATCCAAAGCGCACCAACCATAACCAAAACACCGGCCAGCATTTGCAGATAGCGAGCCCAAGTCACTTCGTTAGCATCTAAAATTCTATATGAGATATAAGAAAGCACACCTAAAATGAGAACTAAAACGGCCTTTTGTAACTTAAATAGCTTTATCATGGGTTTTTCTTTTTTAAGGTAATGATATGAAATAAAACAAAGATTAGTCCTATAAGTTCTAAAAGACCACAAAAATAAAAACCATAGAGCACAAAATCGCGGTTTTCGGGATTAATAACGGCAATAATGGGTAGCGAAATTACAGCTACAATCATTAACGAAAGTCCGATATTAAATAATTTCACCTCAAAAGTATTTACACCAAAACTACCAAAATTCAGCCAATTTTTTTAACTTTGCATCCTTAATTTTTTGAGGTACTTAATTGATGTATAGCGAATTTAAACAATTGGACCTTGCCAAAATAGGGCAAGAAATACTGGATTTTTGGAAAGAAGAAAACATCTTTGAAAAGAGCATTTCATCTCGTCCTAAATCTAATCCGTTTACTTTTTACGAGGGACCACCATCTGCCAATGGCATGCCTGGGATTCACCACGTAATGGCTCGTGCTATTAAAGATATTTTTTGCCGTTACAAAACAATTAAGGGTTATCAGGTTAAAAGAAAAGCTGGCTGGGATACTCACGGCTTGCCTGTTGAGCTTGGTACCGAAAAAGAATTAGGCATTACCAAAGAAGATATTGGTAAAACCATCTCTATCGAAGATTATAACGAAGCTTGTAAAAAAACAGTAATGCGCTACACCGATGTGTGGAACGATTTGACTGAAAAAATGGGCTATTGGGTAGATATGGACGACCCGTATATTACCTACAAATCGAAATACATGGAGTCGGTTTGGTGGCTTTTAAAACAAATTTACGATAAAGGCTTAATCTATAAAGGTTACACCATTCAGCCGTATTCTCCAAAAGCTGGTACAGGTTTAAGTTCGCACGAAGTGAACCAACCTGGCGCTTACCGCGATGTTACGGACACGACAATTGTTGCGCAGTTTAAAAGCCTATCCCCAGCCCTTTCCAAAGGAAAGGGAGCGGAAAATTTCGTGGAAAAGGCATTTCATCTTGCCTCCCCTCTTTCGGAGGGGTCGGGGGAGGATTTTTATTTCCTGGCATGGACAACAACACCGTGGACTTTACCATCAAACACAGCTTTAACTGTCGGACCAAAAATCGACTATGTTTTAGTTAAAACTTTTAATCAATATACTTTCTTGCCAACTAATGTAATTTTGGCAAAAAGCTTGGTTGGAAAACAATTCAGCAAAGGTTTCTTCGAAAGTAATAAAGCTGAAGATTTTGCTAATTTCAAAGCTGGTGATAAAAAGATACCTTACCAAATACTTGCCGAATGCAAAGGAACGGACTTGGTGGGCATTAGATACGAACAACTTTTAACATACGCTTTACCATATACAAATCCTGAAAATGCTTTCCGAGTAATTTCTGGCGATTTCGTAACCACAGAAGATGGTACTGGTATTGTACACACTGCGCCAACATTCGGTGCTGATGATGCTAAAGTTGCCAAAGAAGCTGTTCCTGAAATCCCGCCGATGTTGGTAATGGATGATAATGACATCCTTGTTCCGCTAGTAGATTTGCAGGGAAGATTTACCAAACATGTTGGTCCTTTTGCTGGCAAATATGTTAAAAACGAATATTATAACGCTGGTGAAGCACCTGAAAAATCGGTTGATGTAGAATTGGCGATTTTATTAAAGGAAGAGAATAAAGCTTTTAAAGTTGAAAAATATGTTCACAGTTACCCACACAGCTGGAGAACTGATGAACCACTGTTATATTATCCTTTAGATTCTTGGTTCATTAAAGTTACTGATGTTAAAGACAGAATGTTCGACCTTAATGAAACCATCAACTGGAAACCAAAATCTACGGGTGAGGGCCGTTTTGGCAATTGGCTTAAGAATGCCAACGACTGGAATTTATCGCGTTCGAGATATTGGGGAATTCCGTTGCCAATCTGGAGAACCGAAGATAAAAAAGAAGAAGTTTTAATCGGTTCGGTGGAAGAGCTTTACAATGCCATCGAAAAATCTATTGCAGCGGGTTTCCAGAAAGAAAATCCGTTTAAAGGATTCGAAATCGGGAACATGTCTGAAGAGAATTACGACCTGATTGACTTACATAAAAACGTTGTCGATAAGATTGTTTTAATTTCTCCATCAGGTAAACCAATGAATCGTGAGAGTGATTTAATTGATGTCTGGTTTGATTCTGGTTCGATGCCTTACGCACAATGGCACTACCCTTTTGAAAATAAGGAAACCATTGATGCGAACGAAGATTTCCCCGCAGATTTTATCGCTGAGGGAGTTGACCAAACCCGTGGCTGGTTTTATACCTTACATGCAATTTCTACGCTTGTTTTTGATAAAGTTGCCTACAAAAATGTGGTTTCGAATGGATTGGTATTGGACAAAAACGGACAAAAAATGTCTAAACGTTTGGGCAATGCTGCTGATCCATTCAAAACCATAAAAGAATATGGTGCTGATGCTACGCGTTGGTACATGATTTCGAATGCAAACCCTTGGGATAATTTAAAATTTGATATTGAGGGAATCGCTGAAGTTCGTCGCAAATTCTTCGGAACACTTTACAATACTTACGCATTCTTTGCTTTGTATGCCAACATCGATAAATTCGAAATCGATAAAAATAATTTAAGCAAAGTTGAAGACAGAACAGAATTAGACCGTTGGATTTTATCGTTACTGCAAACCTTAATCAACGAAGTTGATGAAAGTTACAACACTTACGAGCCAACGAAAGCAACTCGTGCCATTCAGGCATTTGTTGATGAGCATTTAAGTAACTGGTATATTAGGTTAAGTCGCCGCCGTTTTTGGAAAGGTGAAATGACTGATGATAAACGTGCTGCTTACGAAACGCTTTATACTTGTTTAGAAACTTTAGCACAGCTGATGAGTCCTGTTGCGCCTTTCTTTGCCGATTGGCTGTACAGAAACTTAACCGTTAACGATGCAAAAGCGGAGCAATCAGTTCACTTAACTTTGTGGAATGAGGCTGACCAAAGTTTAATCGATAATGATTTAAATGAGCGTATGGTTTATGCTCAGGATATTTCATCAATGGTTTTATCGTTACGTAAAAAATCGAGCATCAATGTTCGTCAGCCTCTAGAGAAAATCTTAATACCATCGTTAAATAGCGATTTCGAGCAAAAAATATCTAAAGTTGCTGATTACATTTTAAGTGAAACAAATGTTAAGCATATCGAGTTTATAACGGACACGCATGGTATCGTTAAGAAAAAGCTAAAACCTAATTTTAAATCGTTAGGTAAAAAAGTTGGTAAAGATATGAGCCTAATTAAACAGGCTTTAGAAAATTCTAATCAAGATGATATCCAACGTTTAGAAAATGACGGTTTCATTATTGTGGTTGGAAGCAATGGCGAAGAATTTACCATCAATTTAAATGATGATGTTGAAGTTTTTGCCGAAGATATTCCAGGATGGCAAGTAACCAACTTAGGCAACTTAACTGTTGCTTTAGATGTTACGATTACAGAAGAATTGAAACAAGAGGGAATCTCTCGTGAGTTGGTTAACCGTATCCAAAACTTACGTAAGGAACTGAATTTTGAAGTGACCGATAGGATTAAAGTTAGGTTACAAAATGATAACTTAGTAGCTCATGCAGTTGCTAAAAACAAAGCTTACATTTGCGCCGAAATATTGGCCGATGAATTTGAATTGACGGAAGAAATGGAGAATGCAAACAAAATCGTAATTGATGATGTTGAATTGAACATTTCAGTAAATAAAATATAAAGAAATCCATAAATTAGAAAATTAGATATAGAACATGGAAAACAGCAACAAAACACGCTACTCAGACAGTGAACTACAAGAATTTAAAGAATTAATTCAAGATAAATTACGCAGTTCTAAAGAAGAACTTAACTCGTTAACAACTTCTTTAAGCAACCCGAATGCAAACGGAACAGAAGATACTTCAGGTGCTTACAAAACACTGGAAGATGGTTCTGCAACAATGGAAAAAGAGCAAATCAATCAATTAGCTGCTCGTCAGAAAAAATTTATTGATAACCTTGAAAATGCTTTGGTTCGTATCGAAAACAAAACTTATGGCGTTTGTCGCGAAACTGGCAAATTGATTCCAAAAGAACGTTTACGTGCGGTTCCACATGCAACTTTGAGCATGGAAGCCAAATTAAAGCAGAGTTAATGAAAGGCTACACAAAACCTTTAATATTAATCTTCTTGGTTTTACTAGCCGACCAGCTGGTTAAAACTTGGGTTAAAACTCATATGTATCTTGGTCAGGAGTTTAACATTATTGGTAAGTGGTTTATTATCCATTTCACCGAAAATAATGGAATGGCTTTTGGGATGGAATTTGGTGGTGAGTTTGGCAAATTAGCGCTATCTCTTTTCCGAATCGCAGCAGTTGCGGGAATCGGCTATGGATTAAATTATTTAATCAAGAATAAATATCATCGTGGTTTAATCTTAAATGTGGCTTTGATTTTTTCAGGTGCATTAGGAAACATCATCGATTCTGTTTTCTATGGAAAAATATACGGTTACGAAAGCTGGTTTCACGGTCGCGTGGTAGATATGTTTTACTTCCCGATTGCTGAGGGCCACTTCCCTACCTGGATTCCAATTTGGGGAGGCGACGAGTTTGTTTTCTTCAGACCAGTTTTTAACCTTGCTGATGCGGCAATTTCAGTAGGTGTAATACTTATCCTAATCTTCCAAAAGAATTACTTTAAAGAGGATGTAAAGGATGAGGTGAGCATTAATAGTGAGATAGTAGAAGATTAGGAGAATTACGATTGTAGATTTACAAATTACGATTAGAATCCTAATCGCATCTATACTACGTTTAACTTTGTCAACTTTAATAAGCAGTAGCACAGAAAGTTGACAAAGTTTTACAAGCCCATTTCTTAATTGAGATGGGCTTTGTTGTTAAGCGAGAAAGTGAAAAATGGCTCTGGGTTTGTCATTCTGAACATAGTGAAGAATCTCCAAGCGATGAAACACAACCATCAATTAACCCACTTCCGAAAAATGGCTGTGCAATATTTTAGAATAGTGCTAATCATTTGCAGATTCTTCGTACCTACCATTGATGTTTTCGCGTCCTTGCGAGAATATTCTGATTCTTCATTCCCGATGCATCGGGATGGCAATCTCCACCTTGTCTTTCCAATGTACAAGCAGCAATGAGGTTGCCACGAAACTATGAAAGATAGTTTCTCGCAATGACGACCGCCTTAAACGTCATTTATATTGATTTTTATGAAATAAATTATCCCTCAGAATAACAAATAACTAAAATCAATCCTTTAACAACAAACAAATCAAATACCCCACAAAATAAGCTAGCAAATCATAAAAAGTAAAATAAGTTCCAAGAACAGTACTCCAGAATTTATTATCCGCTAAGCCCAGCCAATTTACATAATGCAGGCCTTGCAAGCATTCGATAGCAAAAGAGAAAATCAACACGCCTAAAGCAAGTTTTTTATAATTAGTCTTTAAGAATATTCTAAGGAAAGCATATATCAAAACCACAACCAAAACATCACCACCAAAAGGGCGAATATATGCATCATGCAGGTATTTAGCGATTAATATTTCGATAATAAGAATCGCAATAAAAATGAAAAGGAATTTTGAGTTGAACGTTAATTTCATGGTTAAATATATAATAGAAATATCGTCATTTCGAGCGAAGTCGAGAAATCTTTGGACAATGAAACAAAAATATATAGGCGTTCGTCATTGCGAGGCACGAAGCAATCCTAATGCGGTCGCCAATCTAACCAAGTGCTTTAAGATTGCTTCCGTGCCTCGCAATGACGAATATTTATACCCATCTTAAACCAAAAAAGCCTCGACATAATGTCAAGGCTTTATATTTTAATGTTAAGGATTATATTCCCAATAACAATCTAGCTGGGTCTTCTAATAATTGTTTAACTCTAACCAAGAAACCAACAGACTCACGTCCATCAATAATTCTATGGTCGTAAGATAAAGCAACATACATCATCGGACGAATAACCACTTCACCTTTTTCAGCAACTGGACGCTCAATAATATTGTGCATTCCTAAAATAGCGGATTGTGGCGCATTGATAATCGGAGTTGACATCATTGAACCAAATACACCACCATTGGTAATGGTAAAAGTTCCACCGGTCATTTCTTCGATCGTTAATTTACCATCACGAGCTTTTAAAGCTAAAGTCAATACAGATTTTTCAATTTCTGCTAAACTCATGCTTTCTGCATTACGAATAACAGGAACCACTAAACCTTTTGGTGCAGAAACTGCAATCGATATATCAGCGAAGTTATTGTAAACCAATTCTTCACCTTCAATACGACCATTAACTGCAGGAAAATCTTTTAAAGCTTCGGTTACCGCTTTAGTGAAAAAGCTCATAAAACCTAAACCAACACCATATTTTTCTTTGAATTGGTCTTTGTATTTTCCGCGTAAATCCATAATTGGTTTCATGTTAACCTCGTTAAAAGTGGTTAACATTGCGGTTTCATTTTTAACAGCAACTAAACGTTTTGCAACCGTTCTACGCAAAGGAGACATTTTCTCACGGCGTTCAGTACGACTTCCTGCTGGAGCAGCTGCTGCAACTGGAGCACTTGCTTTAGGGGCTTCTGGTTTTTTACCAGCTTCAGCATTTACAGCATCGTCTTTCGTTATACGACCATCAACACCGGTTCCCTTTACAGCTGAAGAATCAATTCCCTTTTCAGCTAAAATTTTACCTGCAGCTGGAGATGGAGTTCCTGTAGCATAACTATCGCCAGATTTTTCAGCAACGGGAGCAGAAGTTTTTTCTTCAGCTACAACTGATTTTTCTTCAGCTTTTGGAGCATCAGCTTTTGCAGGAGCTGCGCCACCATCTTCAATTTTACAAACAACTGCGCCAATTGGTAAAGTATCACCTTCAGCAGCTATGGTTCTTAAAGTTCCTGCCTGTTCTGCAGTTAATTCGAAAGTAGCTTTGTCTGATTCTAACTCAGCAATCACTTCATCCATCTCAACAACATCGCCATCTTTCTTTAACCATTGTGATAAAACAACTTCCGTTATCGACTCACCAACTGGTGGAACTTTTATCTCTAAACTCATAATGTTTAATATGTCTTTATTCTAAATATTATTTTATAATAACCAAATTTCAATAATCAATTATTAAATCCTAATGTCCATTTTATAAGCCTGAAAATTGGAATTTGATTATTGGTTATTCCACTAATCGGCTTCTGCCATTTTCTTGCTCGCTTTTTTAGCGGCATCTTTCACTTCCTCTTGTTTAACAGGAACTTCTAATGCTTTAGCCAAAATATAAGCTTGTTGATTAGCATGTTGCTTCGCAAAACCAGTTGCTGTACTGCTGCTCTCTCTTCTAGAAATTACATCAATACCTTTTAAGCCAGTTTTATATAATTTACGGAACAAATATGGCCATGCGCCCATGTTTTCTGGTTCTTCTTGTACCCAGAAAATCTCATTAGCATTTTTATATTTCTTTTTAATTACTTCCATTTGGTCAACTGGAGTAGGATAAAGTTGCTCTACACGAACAATTGCTACATGCTTAACTTTATCTGCCTGTTGTTTTTCTAGCAACTCATAATAAATTTTACCGCTACAGAAAACGATTCTCGTAACATCTGCAACTTTAACATTTACATCATCAATTACCTCTTTGAAACCACCTTCTGTAAATTCTTCTAGTTTTGAAACACAAGCTGGGTGACGCAATAAACTTTTCGGTGTAAATACGATTAACGGCTTACGGAAATCGCGTTTAAACTGGCGACGTAAAACGTGGAAGAAGTTTGCTGGCGTAGTGCAATTGGTAACCTGCATGTTGTAATCGGCACAAAGCTCCATAAAACGCTCAATACGAGCCGATGAATGCTCTGGACCCTGACCTTCATAACCGTGAGGCAATAACATGACCAATCCATTTTCACGTTGCCATTTTGTTTCTGCACTCGCAATATATTGGTCAACAACAATTTGCGCTCCGTTAAAGAAATCTCCAAATTGTGCTTCCCAAATGGTTAAAGCATTCGGGTTGGCCATTGCATAACCGTATTCAAAACCTAAAACACCATATTCTGATAAGTGCGAATTGTAAATATCAAATGTTGCTTGTTGGTCTGAAATGTTTGCCAATGGCACATATTCTTCCTCGCTGTCTTCTAAAGTTAAAACCGCGTGGCGATGAGAAAACGTACCGCGTTCTACATCCTGACCACTTAAACGAACACGTTTACCTTCTGATAACAAAGTACCATAAGCCAATTGCTCGCCCATTGCCCAATCGAAAACATTGCTTTCGTTAACCATTTTGGTTCGTTCGCCAAATAATTTTTCAATCTTTTTGAAGAACTTTTTATCTGCTGGTAAAGTAGTAATGCGTTTACCAATCTCTAATAAAGTAGATTTTTTAACCGCCGTAACTGGAGAAGTTTCAAAATCTTTTGGAGTTGCCATACGCAAATCTGCCCATGCACCACCAAATTTAACTTCGGTATTTCCAGCTACATATTCTTTAGCCTCATTTAAGCGTTCTTGCAAAATTCCACGGAAATCTTTTTCCATCTCTTTTGCCAAACCGGCTTCCAATTTACCTTCTTTAGTTAACTGCTCGATATATAATTCCCTTGGGTTAGGGTGTTTTTCAATTGTTTTGTACAATAAAGGTTGAGTGAATTTAGGCTCATCAGCTTCATTATGTCCGAAACGACGGTAGCATAAAATATCAATGAAAACATCGTTTTTATATTTCTGACGATATTCCATTGCCAAATTAATGGCATAAACCAAAGCTTCAGGATCATCGCCATTTACGTGGAAAACCGGAGATAAAGTTACCTTGGCGATATCTGTGCAGTAAGTACTTGTACGGGCATCTTTATAATTGGTAGTAAAACCGATTTGATTATTAATTACCAAGTGAATTGTTCCACCGGTTTTATAACCTTCAAGTCCTGCCATTTGAATAACTTCATAAACAATACCCTGTCCAGCAACTGAAGCATCACCATGAATCAAAATTGGCGCTAAACGAGAGTTATCGCCACCATATTTGAAATCGATTTTCGAACGGCTCATCCCTTCAACCACACCATCAACGGTTTCTAAATGCGATGGATTTGGGCATAAACTCAAGTGAACGCTTTTACCTGCAACCGTAGTTACATCAGTAGAATAACCTAAGTGATATTTTACGTCACCACCAAACGGGGTATCAGGATTGTAGCTTTTACCTTCAAATTCAGCAAAAATATCTTTGTAAGTTTTTTGCATGATATTCGCCAACACGTTTAAACGACCGCGATGCGCCATACCAATTACAAATTCCTCAATTCCTAATTCAGCACCCTTTTCGATAACCGAATCTAATGCAGGAATTAAAGCTTCAGCACCTTCTAATGAGAAACGTTTCTGTCCTAAGAATTTTGTTCCCAAGAAATTTTCGAAACTTACGGCCTCGTTTAATTTCCTAAGGATACGCTTTTTCTCATCGATAGAGAAGTTAGGTGTATTACGTGCACTTTCCATTTTTTGTTGAATCCAGTTCAACACTTCCGGTGTACGTAAAAATTTATATTCTGCACCGATGGAGTGTGCGTAGGTTTGTTTTAAAAAGGCAACAATATCTTTCAGCTTTGCCGCACCAATACCAATTTCTACTCCTGAGTTAAATACAGTTTCTAAATCTGCATCAGATAAACCAAAGTTGGCCAAATCTAAAGTTGGCAAATGTTTACGTCTTTCGCGTACCGGATTGGTATGCGTAAACAAGTGACCACGAGTACGGTACCCGTCAATCAGGTTTAAAACACTAACCTCTTTTAAAAATTGTTCAGGAGTTTCTGCAGTTATTGTCGGGGCTTCAGCACCTCTTCCGAAATCGAAACCTTCAAAAAATTTCTGCCAACCAAACTCAACTGATTCAGGATCCTGCTGATACGACTGATATAAAGAATCTATATATTCGGCGTTTTCGCCGTTAAGATAAGATAAACTACCCATTATTAACTGTTTACTATAAGCATTACAAAATTAGAATTTTACCTTATATAAACGGCAAAAAACTGCATTAAATTAAATTATTCGATAAAAAAATTAAAACCATTTTTCCAGCTAACCCTGCTGGGCAAATATTGCGCCAACCACAGTTGTTATAATGAATTTTAATTGCTAAAAACATTATTAAGAAAAGCAGGTTTTAGCATACTTAGCAAAGGTTCGCTCCCGCTTTTCCTCCAGGCAGTTAGAAAAAAACTGCCGTCCGTACAATCGGGTTTAGTTTACTTAATGCCGAAGCTTTTTTTAAAGGTTGTAAAATGTAAACGGCTAAACGCCCCATACAACCTCAAATAGTAGCACATATTTGGCCACCTAAACGGGATATACGCGGCAGCCTCCGGTTTTTATAGGGAGCTATAGCAAATAGCCCGAGTAAAATTAAAGGAGCTACTGCTTTTGCTTTTCTAATTAAACGAATAAATGTTAACCAAACATTGAATTATTCATTCAAAATTGAATATTTGTTAAGATGCCCAGGTTAAGGCATAATTTCCTTTCGGATCGAGGTTTTTGATATACTTATCTAAATCAAAAACACTTTTTGTTTTTTGATCGTTACCAACACCTGCCATATTTGCCCAATTGCCCCAATTGCTCGCCGGATTATAATCAATTAACTTTTCCTCGAAATAAGCAGCGCCAAAAACCCAGCTCACCTCTAAATTATTAACCAAATACAGTGCCGCAGTTTGGCGGGCAATATTTGAGATGTAGCCAGTTTGATTTAACTCGTTCATAACTGCATCAACAATTGCAAAACCCGTTTGTCCGTTTTTCCAACTATTAAAGTTTTCTTGTTCATTAGCCATATCAACTAAACCCTGACTTCCAAATCCATCGGGATTAAAAAATGTATTGCCATATTTCTTGAACATAAAACGGAAATAATCCCTCCATAATAAACCCAAAAGAATATGGTTAAACATAGCTTTTGTATTAGGAACACCTTCCATTTTCTTTATTTCCCAGTAAACCTTGCGAGGCGATAAGCCACCAATGGCCAGCCAAGCAGATAATTTAGAGGCAAGAATTAAATTTTTAGAGGTAGCCGCTTGCTGCATGGCAAGAATAACCTTTTGAAGATGAACCAAACCTTCGGCCTCGCCTCCGGTAAATTCAAAATCAGATCGCTGATCCTTTTGCTGGGGAACAAGACTAAAATCATCCAAAGTGGATAAAGTTCCCCAATCTATAACTTCGGCAACATTAATTCTATCGGGAGCTAAAAAACAGGGTTTGATAATCGAATCGCGTTCAATTTTCTTTTTAAACTGATTAAAGGCATCAGGAATATCCTTAATTGGGAAAGGCAGATCCTCCTTGTTATATAATGTATGGCCAATGAAATGTTTTAAGTTGATGCGCAACTTCCAAAGTGCATTCTCCACCAAGGTAGAGATGTGGGTTTCCTCGCGGGCAACTTCCCTGTGGTGATAAACTTCAGAAATTTCATATTCCTGAACCAATTGGGGAATAATATCTTCCGGGCTACCTTCTGCAATAAGCAGGTTGCCGCCAATTTGCTTAAGCGAATTTCTTAAACCTAAAACACTTTCCAGAATAAATTGGCCCCTAATGTTGCCAGTTTTAAGCGTCCCATACTTCGTATCCCCAAAGAGGCGAGGATCTAAAATATAAACTGGTAAAATCGAATCGGATTTAGCGATTGCTTCCACAAGCATTTCATTATCATGCAAGCGAAGATCATTTCTAAACCAGACTAAAATTTTTTTGGACATGTTTTGCTAAAAAGTGTTATAAGAACGCAACTACAAATTTATCTTATTTTTTGGCTGCATCAAAAAGCTGAATCATTCTTTACAAATAGGCAACAAAAAGAGCCACAGTTTATGGAAAATCGTTGTTTAGCTCATCCTCCATTCAAATATTTGATTTCGACACACTATAATAAGAAAAAATAATGAAACGATTACTAACGATGCTGTTATTTCCGCTAAGCGTATTTGCACAACAACAAATCAAAACCAAAGCCAATTTAGAAAGTGTAACCGTTTACAATAACGGCGCT
This sequence comes from Pedobacter frigidisoli, assembly GCF_004331675.1. GTDB lineage: Bacteria > Bacteroidota > Bacteroidia > Sphingobacteriales > Sphingobacteriaceae > Pedobacter > Pedobacter frigidisoli. The sequence continues at coordinate 16,656 of NZ_SJSN01000001.1, forward strand.
CAACTTTCGCATAAGGGGAAAGTAAATCTTCCGGCAGGAACATCAGAAATTGTGATCAATAATATCTCTGGTCGGGTAAATGAAAGCTCCATTCAAGTAGGCGTTTCTGCAGGAGTTACCATTTTGGCGGTTCAGTTTAATAAAGATTTCTTAAATACCGATGCCGCCAATCCAGAAATTAAAAAGCTAAACGATAGCGTTAAGATAGTGAACAATGAGTTAACCAAAACCAAAAACGCTAAAACCATCGAAGAGCAGACCTTGGTTTTGTTAGATGAAAACCGTAAATCTGGTGGTACAAGTTCTGGAACGAACGTAGCAGAGCTGATTAAATTAGCAGACTATTACCGAACCAAAAATGCTGAAGTGAGAAATGCAATTTCTGTGCTTACGACAATTGAGGAAAAACAAGCACAAAAACTTAATGCTTTGCAACAACAAATTGCCGAGCTAAGAAATAGCCCTAACCAGCAACTCGGTCAGCTGGTTTTGCAGTTAATGGCAAAAGAAAGTACGGAAGCAAATTACAATGTTTCTTACGTTACGCCGAATGCAAATTGGCTAGCCAGTTACGATATTAAGGCAATGAGCACCTCCAATCCTTTAGGAATAGTTTACAAGGCAGCGATTACGCAAAGCACAGGCTTAGATTGGAAAAAGGTAAAGCTTTCCTTATCAACCGGAAACCCGAATTATAATATTACTGCACCAAATTTAAATCCTTGGTTTGTTTCTACTTATCAACAACAGCAATTTAAAATTAGAGGGATGGCATCACCTGTGGTAAAACAAGAACAAATGCTTAACGAAGTAGTGGTTGTAAACTATGGCAAGACAGATAAGAAAGATTTAACAGGTTCGGTATCTACCATCAATAATTACACATCTGTTAACGAAACCCAGCTAGGGGTTACTTTTGATATCGATATTCCTTATGATGTAAATAGCGACAACAAACCCCACACGGTTGCCTTTAAAGAATACGAAGTACCTGCAAAATACAAATATTTTGCTGCACCAAAACTAAGTACTGATGCTTATTTATTGGCTGATGTTACCGACTGGGAAAAGTTAAATCTCCAAGCTGGGAATGCAAATATTATTTTTGAGGGAACTTATACGGGCAAATCATATATCGATCCGGCAAATATTTTGGATACTTTAAGTTTGAGTATGGGTAAGGATAAAAAGATTATTATTACCAAAGAGAAGCAACAAGATTTTAGCAGCACTAAATTTGTTGGAACGAACAAAAAGCAGGTATTTACCTATCTGATCAAAATTAGAAATACAAAAAAAGAGGCCATCGATTTATCGCTAAAAGATCAATATCCCTTATCAACGGAAAGCGATATTGAAATAGAATTATTGGAAAATAGCGGCGCAGAAGTAAATAAGGAAAGTGGAATGCTTTCGTGGCAACTTAAAATTGCTCCAAACGAAACCAAAACAATTAAGTTAAGTTATTCGGTTAAGGCACCTAAAAACAAGATTATTGCAGGACTTTAATATTAAGGATTAAAAATCTTTTTTAGGTTTTTGGAAATGAGCGGTTCTGATTTTTTGGCGAAGTTCAGTCCCGCTCACACTTCTGCCCCAATGAAAAATTGGGGGCATTTCGCTTCGATCGGGTTTAGGTATAAAGGGCAGTAGCTTTTGGGCAGACACAACCTGCCCAACTTAAACACGATAACAGCGGGCAAACCGTCCCGAAAGCCACTGGGATTCATTGGTGTAAAGCAAATGGCGGGACTGATGACCTCCAAGAATTACTGAGCTTTCATTCCAATTCATCATTTTGACGAATTAAATTATACTACACAACAGATTTGTCATAATATACGCACTATCACCTTGTTCTATATTTTAAACTTAAATAATGTCTGTGACGAATAAAATCGCTTTCTTTTACCACTCTTCAAGACTCCCGCATACGCGAGAATAACGATAACGCAAAACCCTTTTGTATCTTTAGTGTTTTAAAATCATGGTAAAAAAGATTCTGATTACTGGAGCATCCGGACTTGTTGGCACCGAACTCAAAAAACACTTGCTAAGTAAGGGTTATGAGGTAAATACACTTTCCAGGAAAAAGGGCAATGAGCCAAATTCATTTGTTTGGGATGTTTACAAGGGTACAATCGATGAAAATTGCATTGATGGCGTAAATTCGATTATCCACCTCGCTGGCGAAGGAGTAGCAGATAAGGCATGGACGGATGAGCGCAAAAAACTGATTATTGATAGTCGTGTTAAATCGACCGAGTTACTTTTTAAAACCATAAAATCTAAACCAGGCCATCAGATTAAGTCATTTATTTCGTCTTCTGCAGTGGGTTATTACGGCGATTGCGGCGATGAAATTTTGACCGAAGAAAGTCCAAATGGTTTTGGTTTTTTGCCCGAATGCTGCAAACTTTGGGAAGAAGCGGTTGATCAGGGAAAAAAGTTAAGCTTGCGGATTGTGAAATTGAGAACGGGTATTGTTTTAAGTAACTATGGTGGCGCATTGCCACAGCTCGATAAATCGGTGCGTTTGTTTGTTGGTGCTGCACTTGGAACCGGCAAACAGTGGACGCCTTGGTTACACATAAGCGATATGGTTGAAATGTATATCGAAGCCGTTGAAAACCTGAAAATGCAAGATTGCTACAATGCCTGTGCTCCTTTTCCTGTAACCAACAAAACCTTAACTCAAGCTATAGCAAAACATTTGCACCGCCCTTTTTGGCCTATTAAAGTTCCTAAAAAAGCAATTGAATTATTAATGGGCGAAAGAGCAGAAGCAGTTTTGATGAGCAACAATACCTCTGCCCAAAAAATTTTAGATGCTGGATTTAAATTTAAATTTACACATTTGGATGATGCGCTGAGGGATTTGTATTCCCCTAGCCCCCGAAGGGAGAATTAAAAACGATAGGCAAATAAATTGCTAACTCCGAAAGGGGAACTAAAAACGATAGGCAATAGCAAGTGCAAAAAATTCAAAACACTTATGATAAGATTCATTTATGCAAAATAATAAAACCGATGGAAATTCAAAGCCCCCTTTAGGGGGTTTGGGGGTTTTCTGGTTCCGCCGCGATTTACGTTTGACGGATAATGCCGGTTTATACCATGCTTTGAGAAGTGGAAATTCCATTTTACCGCTATTTATTTTCGATAAGAACATTTTAGATAAGTTACCCCAGGATGATGCTCGTGTAACTTTCATTCATCAAACTATCGAGGATTTGAAAGAAGAACTTCGCAAAGTTGGATCCGATTTATTGGTAAAATATGGTAAGCCTGAAAAAGTTTGGTCGGAGGTTTTAAATGATTATGATGTAGCCGCTGTATACACCAATCATGATTATGAGCCTTATGCCCGCGAACGCGATGATAATATGGCTGAGTTTTTAACTAGTGAAAAGATTGAGTTCAAAACTTTTAAGGATCAGGTAATTTTCGAAAAAGACGAGATTCTTAAAGCCGATAAAACACCATACACCGTTTTTACACCTTTCTATAAACAGTGGCACGCTAAGCTCAATGATTTTTACACGAAAGCTTATCCCACAAAAAAATACTTCAAAAATTTCTTAGAAACCAAACACTTGCCGCTACCAAGTTTAGCGGAAATGGGCTTTGGAAAAAGCAAGATCGATTTCCCGAAGATTAGCTACAAAAGCAAGTTGGATGATTATGCGAAAGAACGTGATTTCCCCGCAATAGACGGAACAACCCATATTGGCTTGCATTTAAGATTTGGAACGCTAAGTATCCGCAAAGCGGCAAAAGATGCCATTGATGCAAAATCCAATGTATGGTTATCGGAATTGGCCTGGCGAGAATTTTACATGACTATCCTTTGGCACTTTCCCTATTCAGCCTCTAATTCGTTTAAAAAGCAATACGATAAAATTAAATGGCGCAATAACGAAGCGGAATTTAAGGCTTGGTGTACAGGAAATACAGGATATCCAATTGTAGATGCTGGCATGCGCCAATTAAATGAAACCGGCTGGATGCATAATCGTGTTCGCATGGTTGTTGGCAGCTTTTTAAGCAAACACCTTTTAATAGATTGGCGCTGGGGAGAAACCTATTTTGCCGAGAAACTTCTGGATTATGAAATGGCGAGCAATGTGGGTGGATGGCAATGGGCTGCAGGTTCTGGAAACGATGCTGCTCCATATTTCAGGGTTTTTAATCCTGAGCTTCAAACCAAGAAATTTGATCCAAAATTTGAATACATAAAAAAATGGGTGCCAGAATTTGGAACAAAAAAATATGCCCAACCAATTGTTGAGCATACATTCGCACGGGAAAGAGTGCTTAAGGTTTTTAAAGAAGCTTTATCTAGTTAGTAACACTAACAATTTCAATATCGAAATCTAAAGGTGTAGTACCATATCCAAGATCTGATGGAATAATTAAACGTAATTTGCCGCCAGTGGTTACTTTACCTGGTAATATGAGTTGCCAGCCTTTAACCAAATCGCTCAACAATCCACTAAAACTTCCATCGGTAACTGTTTGAATTACAGTTCCATCTAAATATCTCAATGTATAATTCGCAGCAATAGTAGAATTTACAGTAATTACACTTGTTCCAGTACCTGGGTTAGAAATGCTATATCTTGCTCTAGATACGTCTTTTATCATCGTTAATTTATTGTCGGCAATAAACTTATTGATCTCAAATTCATCAACCTCGTGTCTTTTAGCTTGGGTATAAATCCCTAAATCGACAATAATATTTTCATTAGAGCCTACGTTAATAGCACTTAAGCCATTTTTTCCAAAAGCCAAATTAGACGGCATAATTAAAGAAGCAGTCCCACCTCTTTTTAATTTTGTTAATACTTCTCTTATTGGAGTAAAAACATACGCTGTTCCTCCGATTGTAAATTGATCAGTGTAGCCTAAAAATGTTCCAGGGATCATTAAATCAGAAGTTTTATTCAAAACGGTTCCATTTAATAATTTGAAAGTATAAGAATAGTAAACTGAATCGGAATTCTTAATTACGGCACCAGTTCCGGGTGTAATAACATTATAATAATAACCAGACGTAGCGTCTTTGGTCATAGTTAGCTTATTGCTATTTATATAAGCCTGAATAGCAACATCATCTACAGCTTGAATAGACTCATATTCTTTTGTACATGAGCTGAATATTGTAGTAGCCAATAGCAATGCAAAAAGGCTAAGTTTAGTAAAATTGTTCATTTATTATTGTACGTCTGTAAGTGTTATGGTAAAATCGAGTATAGAATTTGCTGGAACTAGCGATGATGGTGCAGCAGTTCCGTAACAGTAATAAGATGGGATAATCAGTCGGATTTTTCCACCCTTCTGGATTTTTTGAATGCCAACCTGCCATCCAGCAATTACTTTTCCCAACACAAACGAAATAGGCGTTCCTTTTGTGCTGTCGAAAACAGTTCCGTTTAAAAGTTTACCCTCGTAATCAGCAGTGATATTGGTTGATGCATTGTAAATAACACTACCAGTCCCGGGCTCAATAATCTTATAAAAAATACCGTAGTTATCTTTTAAAGCATCAATATTATTAGTTTTTATAAAGGCTCTAATAGCAGTAGTGTCAGTTTTAAATTGTGGTAATGGATCATAAGAATCATCATCAACAAGCGTTGGATCTTTTTTACATGCAGCAAAGCAGGCAATCAATAAAATCGACAACAAGAAATATTTTAACTTAACCATCTCCGCAAAAATAAGCTTTTAATACGGATGCTACAATTTTTAACCTATTTTAACAAATTCATGGAGAATAAAACACTCATGAAAGCTTAATTATTAAGGCGTTGTATTATTGCGTATTCGAAAGTTGTATGGTAAAATCCAATACAGAATTACCAGGTATTGATCCTGTAGCATTGCTTCCGTAACCAAGACTTGGTGGAATAATTAAACGAATCTCTCCACCCTTTTGGATTTTAGGAATACCTATTCTCCAGCCTTGAATTAGATCCATTAAATTAAAAGTTTGCTCTTTACCTCCACCGTTGTCAAATACATTTCCGTTCAATAATCTACCTTCGTACTTAATCGTAATTTTGGTATTCGCAGGATAGGTAAAATTTCCAGTTCCGGGTTTAATAATCTGATAATATAAACCAGAAGCATCTCTGGTGGCGCTAATATTATTTGCTAATATAAAATCAGTCATTTGTTTTTCGGGATCATCATCTTTTTTACAAGATGTTATTACAACGCTTACAAAAAGGATAATTGCGAAAAGTCTAAATTTCATCATCCGCGAAAATAAGATTTTAATACCAAATAGTTAGAAACTCGTTATTTTTTAAAGCGGAAATAATGATGTGATGGGTAAAAAATGCTGAATTAAATTAGATAGCTATCGGATTAGGACCTTAATAGCATGAAAGATGCTGAATCAAGTTCAGCAGGACGATAGCCTTAGGCAGGCTACCAAAAACAACTTAAAAGAACGATCTTCTTCCTGAATTTGATCCGATGGCTATCTGATCTGGATCTTAATAGCAATGAGTTATGAAAGACGCTAAAAAAAAGGTTTAAGATTCAGACATTTTCACACCTGAACCTTAAACCTTTAAACCCTCAACCTTTTACCTTAAAAGATATATTTATTCGCTTCAATCAATTGTTGCGCAACTCTCTGACGAGCATCCTTAACGTTAAACGGCTCTACTTTGGTAAAACGACGTAAGCCAACCAACATCATGCGTTGTTCATCGCCTTCTGCAAATGCCCAAAGTGCTTCTTTACCTGCTTTAGCAATGCCATCAACTGCCTCAACCATGTAAATTCTTAACAAATCTAACTGACCAGCTATTGCAGCTTCGCCTCTTGTAGCCGCTAATTTCTCCGTTCTTAATAAAGCAGATTCAAAAACGTAAACATAACTCGCCATATCGGCTATGTTCATTAAAATCTCTTGCTCTTTACTTAAGGTCATCATCAGTTTTTGAACCGCAGCACCTGCAACCATTAAAGTTGCCTTTTTCAAATTGGCTAAAACTTTTTTCTCTGCAGCAAATAAAGTAGTGTCTTCTTCGCCGAAATCAGGAATACTCATCAATTCTGCAGCAACTGCTGTTGCTGGTCCCATTAAATCCAATTCGCCTTTCATGGCTCGTTTCAACATCATATCAACCGTTAGCAAACGATTAATCTCATTTGTACCCTCGAAAATTCTATTGATTCGGGCATCGCGATAAGCCCTGTCCATTGGTGCATCGGCACTAAAGCCCATACCTCCATAAATTTGAACACCCTCATCTACTGTATAATCTAACGCTTCTGAACCCCAAACTTTTAAGATGGCGCATTCTACTGCAAATTGTTCAACAGATTTTAATCTTGCTTTACCCGATTCCATTCCTCCTGCAACCAATTGGTCATAAGTATCATCAATGTTTTGTCCGGCACGATAATTTGCCGCATCAACTGCATAAAGTTTCGAGGCAATTTCTGCAATTTTAAAACGGATGGCACCATATTTAGAAATCGGGCGACCAAACTGAATTCTTTCGTTTGAATAATTAATCGCTGTACTCAAAGTTGCCTTTGAAGCACCAATAGCTGCAGCCGATAATTTAATTCGTCCGATATTTAAAATGTTTACTGCGATTTTGAAACCATTTTCTCTATCGCTCAACATGTTTTCAACCGGAACTTCGCAATCGTTAAAGAAAACCTGACGAGTTGAAGAACCTTTGATACCCATTTTGTGCTCTTCAGGGTTCATCGTGATGCCACCAAAATCTTTCTCAACAATAAAAGCAGTTAAGTTTTTATCGTCATCAATCTTTGCGAAAACGATAAAGATATCTGCGAAACCACCGTTGGTAATCCACATTTTTTGTCCGGTGATGATATAATGTTTTCCATCAGCACTTAAAACGGCTTTAGTTTTACCAGAGTTTGCATCAGAACCTGAATTTGGCTCGGTTAAACAATACGCTGCTTTCCATTCGCCAGAACCTAATTTCGGAATATACTTGGCTTTTTGTTCTTCATTACCATAATAAAGGATGGGCAAAGTTCCAATTCCTGTATGTGCCGAAAGTGCTACCGCGAATGAGTGACCAGCGCCACATACATCAGCAACCAACATTGAAGTGTTAAAATTTTTACCAAAGCCACCAAATTCTTCAGGTACAGAAACACCAAGAATTCCTAATGCACCAGCTTTATCCATCAACAAAGGCATTAAACCTTCTTCCTGACTATCAATTCGATCAAGAATAGGTTGAACCTCTGTTGCCAAAAAATCGCGACAAGTTTGGGCAATCATTTGTTGCTCTTCATCAAATTCTTCAGGAATAAATACATCCTGGTAAGTGGTTTCTTTTATTAAGAATTCACCACCTTTAATTGTGTTTTTTTCAGTTGTTTCCATTGTTATAGTATCTAGTAGCGACAATTGAAAATCGCTTAATTTTTATTTTTGTTCATTTGCCTAATACGGTCGTCTTTGCGAGGCACGAAGCAATCCTACAACTATCGCTATTATAAACCTAGAGCATTAAGATTGCTTCGTTCCTCGCAATGACGATGCGCCTAAACTAATCTCCTAAAAAAGCTCAAAAATCCCCGCTGCACCTTGCCCAGTACCAACACACATCGTAACCATGCCATATTTTTTATTCTGTCTTTTCAGCTCATTCATCATTTGAACAGTTAATTTCGCTCCCGTACAACCCAACGGGTGACCTAAAGCAATTGCTCCTCCGTTAACATTGATGATATCGGGATTCAAATCCAACGTTCTGATTACCGCTAAAGATTGAGAAGCAAAAGCCTCATTCAATTCAATTAAATCAATATCGCTTTGCTTTAAACCTGCTTGTTTCAATGCTTTTGGAATCGCCTCAATCGGACCAATGCCCATAATTCTTGGTGGAACGCCTGCAATACCATAGCTCACTAATCTGGCGATTGGTTCTGCATTTAATTCCTTCATTTTCTTTTCAGAAACTACCAAAACGAATGCTGCACCATCAGAAGTTTGCGATGAATTACCAGCAGTTACACTTCCAACGGCATCAAAAACAGGTTTTAACTTTGCCAGTTTCTCCAATGTCGTATCGGCACGAGGTCCCTCATCCGTATCAACCACATAAGAACGTGTTTTCTTTTTCAGATTCTCATCTAGGTAGTTTTCATTTACTGTAATTGGCAAAACGCCATCTTTCAAATGACCGCTTTTAATGGCATGAATTGCTTTTTCGTGAGATTTCAGCGAAAATGCATCTTGGTCTTCACGACTAACTTTGTATTCTTTCGCAACCGCTTCGGCAGTTAAGCCCATTCCCCAATACCAATCAGGATTGTTTTTGGCAACCTCGGCATTCGGAACCAATTTCCATCCACCAAAAGGCATTCCGCTCATCACTTCAACGCCACCTGCGATGATGCAATCGGCCATACCAGCTTTTATTTTAGCAACTGCCGTAGCAATGGTATCTAAACCCGATGCGCAATAACGGTTCACCGTAACTCCCGGAACTTTATCGGTATCCAAGCCCATCAGCGAAATCATACGGGCAATGTTTAATCCCTGTTCCGCCTCTGGCGTGGCATTACCCACAATTACATCATCAATTTGTTCGTTATCTAAATTCGGAACCGACGCCACCAAAGCCCTAATCACTTCTGCGGCCAAATCATCAGCTCTTGTAAAACGGAATACGCCACGGGGCGCTTTGCCCACTGCTGTACGATATCCGGCTATAATATATACTTCGTTCATTTTTTAAAGTATTTCTTATGGTGTTTAGCCAATATTATCTTTTTTAATTATTCGCATTTTCCTATCCTTTGCCGTCATTGCGAGGCACGAAGCAATCTTAATGCGATACAAAAACCCTTAGTTTTAAGATTGCTTGGTGCCTCGCAATGACGAAGTGGCTAAGCACATCTAACCTCTCACATCTACTTTTAATTCCTCAACGGTTTTCCTTTTGTTATTATCGATTGAATTCGCTCCAATGATTTTCTTTCACCTGCAAGCGATAAAAATGCTTCTCTTTCCAAGTCCAATAAATATTGTTCGCTTACTTCTGTAGGAGATGATAAATCGCCGCCACACATGACGTAACCTAATTTTTCAGAGATTTTCTTATCGTGTTCAGAAATGAAGTGACCGGCATACATACTATTTGCACCGGCATAAACAATTCCTAAACCTTGTTTACCCAAAACTTTAATATCTGTTCTTTGAACGGGTTTCGTATAACCAGCATCAGCTAACTCAATCGCTTTCGCTTTTGCATCAGCTAATAAACGATTGCGGTTCATCGAAATCGAGAATTTATCTTTTTGCAAATAACCCAACTCATAAGCCTCGTAACCTGAAGTGGAAACTTTTGCCATTCCGATGGTTAAGAAACGATCCTTCAAAGCATTTTGGACAATCTGGTCGTCTTTATATTCGTCAGATGCACGTAAAGCAAATTCTTTTGTTCCGCCACCACCCGGAATAACGCCAACACCAAACTCAACCAAGCCCATATACGTTTCCGCAGAAAGCTGAACATGGTCGGCATGTAAACTGAACTCGCAGCCGCCACCCAAAGTTAAATTATGAGGGGCAACTACAACTGGTATTGAAGAATAACGAATGCGCATCGAAGTATTTTGAAACATTCTAATGGCCATATTCAATTCATCCCATTCCTGCTCAACCGCCATCATGAAAATCATACCCACGTTTGCGCCGGCAGAAAAGTTCGCACCATCATTACCGATTACCAACCCGCGGTAATCTTTTTCGGCCATATCAATGGCTTTGTTAATGCCTGAAATTACATCGCCACCAATGGTATTCATTTTGGTATGGAACTCTACATTTAAAATGCCATCACCTAAATCGATAATTGAAACACCAGAATTTTTCCAAAGGGTTTGATTTTCTCGGATGTTATCTAAAATGATAAAATCATCCGTTCCAGGTAAGGCTTTGTAAGATTTAGTTGGAATGTCGTAATATTTTTTAACGCCCCCCTCCACTTTATAAAATGAAGTGTTTCCAGCATCAAGCATTTCGTGAACCCAAGCTGCAGCTTTGTTTCCATATTGCTCCATTCCCTCAATCGCTTCTTTCACGCCAACGGCATCCCAAAGTTCAAACGGACCCAATTCCCAACCGAAACCTGCTCGCATGGCATCATCGATACGATACAATTCGTCAGAAATTTCTGGAATCCTATCAGATACATATTCAAATAATCCAAAAGAAGAATGACGGAATAACTCGCCTGTTTTATCTTTTCCTTTCGCAAAAATCTTCATGCGTTCGCGAAGATTCTCAATCGGCTTGGTCATTTCTAAAGTGGCCGATTTTATTTTTTGCTGAGGTTTATATTCTAATGTTTTTAAATCGAGCGCAAGGATTTCTGTTTTACCATCAGCTGTCTTAGTTTTTTTATAGAAACCCTGATTGGTTTTATCGCCCAGCCATTTGTTTTCTTCCATTTTTTTAACATACTCCGGAAGTTTAAACAACTCATGCGCTTTATCATCAGGGCAATTATCGTAAAGCCCTTTGGCAACTTTAATCATGGTATCCAACCCCACCACATCCGAAGTTCGGAAAGTAGCCGACTTTGGTCTGCCCAAAGCTGGGCCGGTAAATTTATCAACTTCTTCAACAGTTAAATCAAGTTTTTCGACCAAATGTAACAAGGCCATAATTGAATAAACCCCAACGCGATTGGCAATAAATGCCGGTGTATCTTTACATAAAACAGTGGTTTTGCCTAAAAATTTATCGCCATAATGCATTAGGAAATCAACGATTTCGGGTTTGGTATGCGGCGTTGGAATTACCTCCAATAATTTTAAATAACGTGGCGGATTAAAGAAGTGTGTTCCGCAGAAATGTGCTTTAAAATCTTCACTTCTACCCTCAGCCATTAAATGAATGGGAATCCCCGAAGTGTTGGAAGTAATTAAAGTTCCGGGCTTGCGAAATTGCTCTACCTGCTCAAAAACCTTTTTCTTGATATCCAGATTCTCGACCACAACTTCAATCACCCAATCAAAACCGGAGATTTTCGACATATCATCATCGAAGTTTCCGGTCTTAATTTTATTCAATACTTTTTTAGAATAAACAGGCGATGGATTTGTTTTTACAGCAGTTTGCAAAGCTGTATTTACAATTCGGTTTTTTACCGCGGGTTTATCTAAAGTTAATCCTTTTGCTTGTTCTTCAGGTGTCAGTTCTTTTGGGGCGATATCCAAAAGCAAAACCTCAACACCAATATTGGCGAAGTGGCATGCAATACGTGAACCCATAATACCCGAGCCTAAAACAGCAACTTTATTAATGCTTCGTTTCATCAGTCTTTATTTATTTTTCTTTTGGTCTGATGGAACCTGCTTCAAAACCTGAGCCCGTTTGTAAACTCATGCAAAGCAGGTTTCATTACAAAATATATTTAATCAACAGTGTATGCTACCGTAATATCATTTAGTTTTATCAATAGATTGATGAATGTCTCTTTTTCCTTTTTCGAGAAATGTTCGTCTAAATATTCATTGAATTTGCGAACAACACCTTTGGCCAAGTGTTTCTTCTCTTTGCCGAAATCAGTTAGAAAAACCTTTACAGAACGTTTATCACCTATGGAAGTTTCGCGATATATTAGATTGGCTTCCTCCATGTTGTTTAACATGCGAGATAAGCTTGTGGCTTTAACACCTAATAAGGCTGCAAGATTTGAAACAGCGGTACCCTCAACATCATCAATATTAATTAGCATGTAACCAATTGCCTGTGTAATACCAAAGCTCGATGCCATTTGGTTATACTTATTGAACATGTTTTGCCAGGCAAACTTAACGTGGTAATCTAATGTTTGTTGTTGCTTCATTTGGTTAATTTTATTATGCTTGCATAACAAAGCTAATGAATGTATTTTGTTATTGCAAGTAGAAATTAAATATTTTTTGTCACAAAAAAGCGCTCAGATTTGCATTTGAACGCCTTGTATAAATAGAGATTATCTAATAACCAACCGCCACATCATCCCCGCGAGGATCGGCACCGCCTTGGTAGGTACCCCATTTAGTTCTTAAAATAGCATCAACTCTACCGATCGGGCCACGAATCAGAATTTTATAACCTTTTGCCTTCAGTTTTTCTATTGATAAACTATCCATGGCATCCTTTTCTAAATAAACTTCATCTGGTAACCATTGATGGTGAAATTTCTTGGCCGCAACTGCTTTTTGCATCGACATATCGAAATCAATTACATTAATAATTGTTTGGAAAACAGACGTGATAATTGTTGAACCTCCAGGCGTACCGACAACCATGAAAAGTTTGCCGTCTTTTTCTACAATACTTGGAGTCATCGAGCTGAGCATTCTCTTATTTGGCGCAATGGCATTTGCCTCGCCACCAACTAAACCGTACATATTTGGAGCGCCGGGTTTTACTGAAAAATCGTCCATTTCATTATTGAGGAGAAATCCAGCGCCTTTTACTGCGACTAAAGATCCATAAGAACCATTAAGGGTTGTGGTTATAGAAACGGCATTTTCATCATGATCTACAATAGAAAAGTGCGTAGTTTCTTCATGTTCAGATCCTTTTATCTCACCAGCTAAAACTGAACTGCTTGGTGTTGCGGCATTCCAGTTAAAGTTCGCCATGCGGCTTTTATTATATTCTGCTTTTAATAAACCTACTTGTGGAACAGCATAAAAATCAGGATCGCCTAAATGCGTAGCACGATCCGCATAAACTCTACGTTCTGCCTCAACAATCAACTGAACTGTAGAATCCGAATTGAAACCCCATTTTTTTAATGGATATGGCTCAACAGATTGAAGTAACTGAATCAAAGCAATTCCTCCGCTAGATGTTGGCGGCATGGTAATGATTTTATAACCTCTGTACATTCCAGTAATCGGCTTACGCCACGCCGAATGATAATTTTTTAAATCTTCTTTTGTGATAAGGCCCTTACCTCTTTGCATTTCAGCAACAACTGAATCGGCAACTGCACCCTCGTAAAACCCAGCTCTTCCTTTTTCTTGAATTAATTTTAATGTATTTGCCAACTCTTTTTGAACCAATAAATCGCTTTCTTTCCAAGGGCTTTCGAGGTTTACAAACGCCGTTCCGTTGGGATTAAAATCCATTAGGTTACGGTGCAAGCCATTTAATTCTGCCGCTTGGCGTTTGGTAATCTTGAAACCATTCGCAGCCAAATCGATAGCAGGCTGAACAACTTCTGCCCAAGACAGCTTGCCGTATTTTTTGTGCGCCTCCACCATTCCATCTACAGAACCCGGAACGCCCGAAGCCAGATGGCCATACAAACTTTTATCAACTATTGGGTTACCTGCCGAATCCAAATACATATCTCTAGATGCTCCAGAAGCTGCCTTTTCCCTAAAATCTAAGGTATTAATTTCTCCACTTGCTGAGCGATAAACCATGAAACCACCGCCACCAATATTACCAGCATTAGGATAAACCACGGCCAAAGCAAACTGAACTGCAACTGCTGCATCTACCGCATTACCGCCTTTTTTTAAAATCTCGACTCCAACGTGAGAGGCCTCTGGATGTGCCGAAACTACCATGCCATTTTCATATTCGCCGCTGTTGTTTTTACCTAATTGCCCGCTAGCGCAACTAGAAATAATAATAATTACAGCAAGTATTACCGATGTGATTTTAAAATTATTGAGGGGCTTTGTAGTTTTCTGCATCTTTATATACTTTTTCGATAACTGCGTTGTTTTTCTCGGTGATTACTTTTCTTTTCAGGCTTAATTTTGGTGTTAACTCACCGCCATCTATACTCCATTCTTTTGGCAACAAGGCAAATCGCTTAACCTGTTCCCATTTACCAAAGCCCACATTTGCCGCTTCTATCACTTCGTTGTATTTGGTTAAAACCTGCTCATTTTTAATAATTTCCTCGTTACTGGTAAATGGAATTCCTTTTCGTCCTGCCCAAGTTTTTAAAGTTTCGAAGTTTGGAACAATTAAGGCCGATGGGAACTTCTTATTTTCCCCTAAAACCATAATCTGTTCGATAAAAATGGATTCCTTGTATTTATTTTCTAACATCTGCGGAGCAATATATTTACCTCCAGCAGTTTTAAACATTTCCTTTTTACGATCGGTAATTCGTAGATACTTTCCATCGACCAATTCGCCAATATCGCCAGTGTGGAACCAACCGTCATTATCAATTGCTTCCTCCGTTAAATCTGGTCGGTTGTAATAGCCTTTCATCACTTGGTGACCACGGGTAAGCACTTCCCCATCTTGTGCAATTTTAACCTCAACACCTTTAATCACTTCCCCAACCGAACCAAACATGGTACCGCCAAAATGATTCACAGTAATTACTGGTGAGGTTTCGGTTAAACCATATCCCTCAAAAACAGGCATGCCTGCCGCCCAAAAAATCCTTGCCAAACGCGGATTTAAAGCCGCTCCACCCGATACGATTACCACAATTTCTCCACCCAGCGCTTCTTGCCATTTTTTGAAAACCAACTTTCGGGCAATACTCAATTTGAAATTATACCAAGCTCCTGCATCAATAGTGTATTTTTCTGCCAAGGCCACCGACCAAAAAAATATGCCTTTTTTAACACCCCTTAACGATTTCCCTTTCTCCATAATCTTATCATAAACTTTTTCTAAAAGCCTAGGAACTGTCGAAAATGCATTCGGTTTAACCTGTTGAATATCGGCAACGATTGTATCCATGCTTTCGGCGTAATAAACTGCTGTGTGATTAAAGAGGTACAGATAAATAATCATGCGCTCAAAAATGTGCGAAAGCGGCAAAAAGCTTAATCCTTTCTTTACACCATCGGGCATTACCACTGCAGAATTAACAAAATTTGCAACAAGATTATGATGCGTTAACATTACACCTTTTGGTGTTCCTGTTGTACCTGAAGTATAAATTAAAGTAAGGATATCCTCTGGTGCTACTTTCGATCGGTAATCATCAAGGTTAACATCAGTACTCTCATGACCGGCTTTGATGAGTGTTTCCCAGCAATCAACACCCTCAATATTGTTAAAACTGTAAATTTTAATAGCTGGATTTACAGCATCTACACAAGGTTTTACTTTTTTATAAAGATCTTCATCAGCAATAAAGATGATTGATATTTCCGCATCCTTTAATATGAACTGAATATCGTGCTCGGCTAAAGTTGGATATAGAGGGATTTGATAAGCGCCAATTTGGTTGGCTGCAAAATCGGCAATATTCCATTCGGGCCTGTTGTGAGACATTACAGCAACTCTGCCTCCTTTCCCAATCCCTTTTGCAATTAAACCATGGCTCAAATTATCTACAGTTGCACAAAATTCTGCTGTGCTGTAGTTAACCCATTTGCCATTAATTTTTCCGCTGATAAACTCTTGCTTTGGATTTTCTAGGCTATATCTTAAAAGATCAAAAACCCTTGTAATTTCTGCAGCCATATATTTTAATATTATTTGGTTAAGTTAAAAAATCAAACATAAAGTTGTGTTAACCATTATGTTTTATTAATCAAAAAATTTTGCTCGAATAAAGAATACCAAATTTTCTTCTGGTGTAAATTATTGGAATAAACTTAGCAATAACATTATTACTATGCAAGCATTGTTTTTTATAACTATAAGATTTTTACCAAAAAAACATAAACGGCACTAAAGTTGATAAGGAGATAATAATTTTAAAAAAACATTTATTTATAAAATCAATTATGAGAAAATTATTTACAATTTTAGGATGCATTGCACTGTTTGCTATTGCTACAACGAGTGTTAAAGCACAAAATTACAAAAATGCTATTGGTGGTCGCTTCGGAACTGCAAACGGTATAAGTTTTAAAACTGGCCTAAACAAAGGTGCCATGCTTGAACTAATTGGTAACTTTAGAAGTAACAAGGGAATTGATTATTTAAGATTAACTGGATTATATGAAATTTATAACCCAATTAATGGAGCTGAAGGCTTAACTTGGTATTATGGTGGTGGTGGTACTATCGGATCTTACAAAATTAAAGGTTACGATAGTGATGTTTATTTAGGATTGAATGGAGTTTTAGGTTTAGATTATAAATTTAAAGGTGCTCCAATTAACCTTTCTTTAGACTGGGTTCCAACTTTACAGTTAACTCCTGATACAGATTTTTACAGTGGCGACGTTGGTTTAGGCGTACGTTTTACATTCTAAGCTTTTGTAAGAAAAAAAATCCCGTGAGATTAATTTCTCACGGGATTTTTTTTGACTTAAGATTCAGTACTTCATTCTTATTTCCCCGACCATTTTGCAAATACGGCTTTCTGAGCCGGAGTTGCATTTTCGTTAATCGTTGCTTTTAAACGAACACTTGGGTTTTCTTTCAAGGTTAAAGAAATTTCTTTATCCAAACCATCACGTTTTACTTTCAACTTCAAAACATCGCCAATATTTTTCTTCGACACAACTGGTAAGGCTTCTAAACTTAGCATTGGGCTTTTTAATCTTATATTAGTAAGCGCATCGTTTACCGTAACATCATCTAAAGAGATAATTTCATCGTTAACATTTAAACCTGCAGCCCACGCCGCAGAATTTCTAGTAATTGAAGTTACCGCAATCGTACCGTTATTGGTTAATTGACCGCTAGCACCGCTTACTGGTTTACCTGGCGTTGCATTTTCTGATGTTACATCTACTCCGGCGTATCCAAAATATTTTACATATTCGGCATCATCAACACCGTTAACATATTTAGCCCAGAAGTTAGTAAAACTGATTCCTGAAACTTTTTCTACCATTGCCTTAAATTCAGCATCGGTATAACCACGTTTTAGGGTTTTGCATTGTAAATACATGGCTTTCATTACATCATCCAAACTTTTGGCGCCTTTTGTAGCATTGATGATTTCCAGATCCATTAAAATTCCAATTACTTCACCCTTGCTGTAATAAGAAATAGAATTGTTTTTCGAATTTTCATTCGGGCGATAACCGATAATCCAAGCATCGTAACTTGAAGAAGCAGCAGATTGGTATTTTGCCCCTGGAATATTTAATACCGTTCCAACTGCGCCAGCAAGATCGCTTACGAAACCATTTGCATCAACAAAACCTGCCCTATGCATATATTTGTTTTCGTAATATGAAGTAAATCCCTCAGCAATCCATAAATTGGTGGTGTAGTTTTCGTTGTCGTAATCGAATGGACCTAATGCCACCGGACGTAATCGCTTAACGTTCCATAAGTGATGATATTCGTGAGCAACCAATGCTAAAAAGCCCTTATAACCAGCTTCTGTATTATATGCATTTCTTGTTGCACCTAAAGTTGTAGAGTTTAAATGCTCTAAACCACCGCCGCCTCTTAAAAAGTTATGAACGATGAAAACATAATGTTTATTAGGATTTTCGCCATAAACTTTTGTTGGTTCTTCAACAATCTTCGCCATATCTACCTTTAGCTTCTCCTTATCGTAGTTACCACCACCATACATGGCAACTTCATGGCGAACGCCCGCAGCCATGAATTCGAACACATCCTGGTTACCTACCTCAATCGGGCTATCGTACAAAATATCAAAATCGGTAGCCTTGTAGGTAAATTGTTGACCAGCAACTGGCTCTAAACCTGTAGATACTTTAGTCCAAGTATTAAAGGGAATGATTTTTACAGTGCTTGGCGATTTAATCAATCCATCAGGATGCATAAAAATTCCTGTTGGCGATAAGAAAGCGTGAGTTTCATCGATAAAGGGTGTACGTACCGAGATTTCGAACGCATACACACGGTAATTAATTTTAATATTTGCTGCCTTAGCTGAAAATATTCGCCAGGTATTTTTTCTTACTTTTTCTACCTTAACCGTTTTACCACCAGCAGTTGCCTTAAATTCTTCAACACTTTTTTCAAATTCGCGAACCAAATAAGAACCTGGTGTCCACACTGGCATTTTAACATCTACATAATCTTTTACTAGGCCAGAAATATTCATCTGAACCTCAGCATAATGTGCCTGCGGTTCTTTAAAGGAAACCTCAAAGCCAATTTTTACTTGCGCCTTCGCTGCCATAATACACGTTAGTAATAAAACTAAACTTAAAATTGATTTTTTAATAAACATATTGAATGTGTTTTGCCACAAATTTATATTTAATGATGATGATTTTGAATTTTAAGGAAAAATTAGTCGGAGGTCAGGAGACCGAAGTCGGTAGATTTTGTTCCAAAAGCTGAAATTACTACGCTCATGATTTATACAAATGCGCATTTGAAAACCTTAAAAGCCATTTTGCTATTTCCAGTGCAGACTCAAGACTCTTAAGTAAAGGCTCGCGACCTACTAAGTAACATCCTTAATACAACAAATTTAGGACTAAACTATTTGAATATTTTTACGCTCTATTTGGAACATTACGCTCATTTTAATGTTCGGAATAGCACGACACAAATATAAACATGAAGAAAAGGTATATCATTTATGCTGTTTTGGCTTTAGGCTTGGCCTATTTAGTTTATTACAGAATTAACGCGAATAAAAAACTAGAGGGTAAAGGTGGTGCCGCAGCTGGGCAAGGCAAGGGTGCTGAGGGAGGAAAAGGTGGAGCTGGAGCACCAATGGTGGTAGACGGCATTGTAGTTAAATTAACCTCGTTTGATAATGATTTAGAAGTAACGGGCGCTATTGACGCAAATGAATCTGTCGTGCTAAAAAGCGAGGTTTCTGGTTTAGTTACTGGAATATATTTTACTGAAGGCACAAATGTTTCTAAAGGAGCTGTTTTGGTAAAAGTTAATGATAGAGATATTCAGGCACAATTACTAGAGGCACAAACTAAACAAAAACTTTCCAGCACCAATGAAAACAGGGCGAAACAGTTGCTCGAAAAAGGTGCAATAAGTCAAGAAGAATACGATACTTCTTTAGCAGATTTAAGATCGTTGCAAGCGCAATCGCAATTAATTAGAGCGCAATTGGCGAAGACCACTATTCGTGCACCTTTTAGTGGAAGAATTGGTTTACGCAGCATTTCATCTGGAACTTATTTGACGCCAGCAACCGTTATTGCTAACTTGGTAAGCACTAACCCGGTAAAAGTTACATTTTCTGTCCCTGAAAAATATGCTGGTCAGATAAAAATGGGCTCTGCCATTACCTTTACAACTGATGGATCATCGAAAGAAAACACAGGGAAAGTTTACGCTATTGAGCCAGGGATAAATGCTGCAACCAGAACTTTACAGATTAGGGCGCTCGCACCAAATGGAGATAATGCTTTATTGCCTGGATCGTTTGCGAAGATAAAACTGGCCTTGAGTACTTTACAAAACGCTATTCTGATTCCGAATGAAGCGGTAATTCCGGTTTTAAAGGGAAAGATCGTTTATGTTAAGAAAAACGGAAAAGCACAAGAAGTTAAGGTTGAAGCTGGAACACGAACTGATGAAAACATCGTGATTACTTCTGGATTAAAAGCTGGCGATACGGTTTTAACAACTGGTTCGATGGCCTTGAAAAAAGATGCTCCAGTAAAAGTAAATCTGGTTAAGGAATAATTATGAGTATCTCAACCACGAGTATAAAAAGACCCGTTCTGGCCATAGTAATGAACTTGGTTATTGTTCTTTTTGGGATAATAGGCTATACATTTTTGGGTGTTCGGGAGTATCCATCAATCGATCCAACGGTGGTTTCCGTTCGAACCTCCTACCCTGGTGCGAATTCGGATATTATCGAATCTCAAATTACAGAGCCTTTAGAAAAATCGATCAACTCCATTGACGGAATTCGAAATATTTCATCGTCCAGTAATCAGGGAACAAGTAACATCACCATTGAGTTTAACCTTGATAAAAATATTGAAGAGGCGGCAAATGATGTTCGTGATAAGGTTTCGCAAGCAGCCAGAACGTTGCCAAAAGATATTGATGGTTTACCGACGGTAAGCAAGGCCGATGCCAACTCTGATCCTATTTTATCGATGACGATTCAGAGTGATAAAAGAAACACTTTGGAGCTAAGTGATTTTGCCGAAAATGTGATCGCCGATCGTATTCAAACTATTCCTGGGGTAAGTAGTGTTCAAATTCAAGGGCAAAGAAAATATTCCATGCGTATTTGGATGGATCCCAATAAACTGAGCGCTTATGGCTTGACTTCACAAGATATTGTGACCGCATTGGACAACGAGAATGTTGAATTACCATCGGGAAAAATTACAGGCGCAACCACAGAACTAACCGTAAAAACCCTTGGAAAGCTAACCAACGAAGATCAGTTTAATAATTTGATCCTTAAATCGGACAGCAACCAAGTAGTAAAATTAAAAGATGTTGGTTATGCAGTACTCGGGTCGGAAAATGAGGAAACTATTTTAAGAGAATCGGGCAAACCGATGGTAGCCGTTGCCATTATTCCGCAACCGGGCGCCAACTATCTCGATATTAGTAAAGCTTTTTACGAACGATTTGATAAGCTGAAAGCCGATATGCCGAAAGACATTAAGCTTAAAGTTGCGCTAGATAACACGTTATTTATTAAGCGTTCGGTTACAGAGGTTGCAGAAACTATTGGGTTATCTCTTGTGCTGGTAATTCTGATTATCTACCTTTTCTTTAGGGATTGGGCAATCGCTTTTAGGCCATTGATTGATATTCCTGTTTCCTTGATATTTACATTTTTCATCATGTACGCTTTTGGATTTTCCATCAACGTATTGAGTTTATTGGCGATTGTTTTGGCCACGGGCTTAGTGGTAGATGATGGAATTGTAGTTACGGAAAACATTTTTAAGAAAGTAGAAGAAGGCATGTCGCCATTTGAAGCGGCCATAAAAGGTTCTAATGAAATCTTTTTTGCGGTAATTTCAATCTCAATTACGCTTGCGGCAGTATTCTTACCTGTAATTTTCTTACAGGGTTTTGTTGGTAGGTTGTTTCGAGAGTTTGGTGTTGTAATCGGTGCCGCAGTTTTAATTTCGGCATTCGTTTCCCTTACGTTAACTCCAATGTTAAATGCTTATTTAATGAAAAAAGGCGGGCATAAACCATCCAAATTTTACAACTGGACGGAGCCTTACTTTGTTAAACTGAATGATGCCTATGCCTCAAACCTGAATAAATTTTTAGATAAAAGGTGGCTTTCCATTCCCATCATTGTAATTTGTATGGGATTGATTTTTCTGTTCTGGAAAATTCTTCCAAAGGAAACCGCTCCGTATGATGATAGAAGTGCGATAAATATGACGGCGACTTTGCCAGAAGGTGCATCATTCACTTCCACAGATAAATTTATCATGAAATTGAATCAATTGGTGATTGATTCTGTTCCGGAGAAGAATGTTAATATCACCATCACTTCTCCTGGTTTCGGTGGCGCTGGTTCTACAAACTCAGGTTTTGTAAGAATGGGTTTAATCGATGCTGGAGATCGTAAACGATCTCAAAAAGAAATTGCAGATCAATTAACGAAAATCACCAAAAAATATACCGAAGGGAAAGTAATCGTTAACCAACAACCAACCATTTCTGTTGGTCGCCGAGGCGGATTACCAATCAGTTATATTATTCAGGCACAGAATTTCGAAAAGCTGAGGGAGAAAGTGCCTGTATTTATGGATGAGGTTGCAAAAGACCCAACCTTTACCGTTTCTGATGTGAACCTAAAATTCAACAAACCAGAAATCAATTTAACCATCGATAGAGATAAGGCCAAAAACTTAGGTGTTTCCATTGCGGCAATCGCACAAACCCTAAACTTAGGCTTAAGTGGACAAAGGTTTTCCTACTTCTTTATGAATGGAAAGCAGTACCAGGTTATTGGGCAGTTCGATCGTGGCGACCGAAAAGATCCTTTGGATTTGAGTTCGGTGTATGTTCGTAGCGACAAAGGCGATTTGGTGCAATTGGATAATTTAGTGACGGCAAAAGAAGAAAGTAGTCCGCCACAATTGTACAGAAACAATCGTTTTATTGCGGCAACCGTTTCGGCAGGTTTAGCCCCAGGCAAAAGCATTGGCGATGGAATAGACGCCATGGATAGGATATCAGAAAAAGTGTTGGATGAAACATTCTCTACCGATTTAAGTGGAGAATCTAGAGATTTTAAGGAAAGTTCTTCCAATACTTTCTTTGCTTTCGGC
The DNA here is from genome assembly GCF_004331675.1 of Pedobacter frigidisoli. Classification (GTDB taxonomy): domain Bacteria; phylum Bacteroidota; class Bacteroidia; order Sphingobacteriales; family Sphingobacteriaceae; genus Pedobacter; species Pedobacter frigidisoli. Next base: position 39,801 of record NZ_SJSN01000001.1, read on the forward strand.
TTGGCTTTGCTACTGGTTTACTTAATTCTTTCGGCACAGTTCGAAAGTTTTAAAGATCCTATTATCATTATCCTAACTGTACCAATGGCTGTTGCCGGAGCATTTTTATCGCTTTGGCTTTGTGGTCAGAGTTGGAATATCTTCAGCCAGATTGGAACCATTATGTTAATTGGTTTGGTAACCAAAAATGGTATTTTGATTGTAGAATTTGCTAATCAATTGAAAGAAAAAGGAGTTGCTATTCCAGAGGCTATTCGCGAAGCAGCGGTTTCTCGTTTACGCCCAATTTTGATGACGAGTTTAGCCATCGCCATTGGCGCCTTACCGATTGCTATGGCTTTAGGAGCAGCGGCAAAAAGTAGAATGAGTATGGGAACGGTTATCGTTGGGGGAACCTTATTTTCTTTGGTACTAACCTTATTTGTAATTCCAGCGATTTACTCATACTGGGCAAAACCTTATAAACCAAATAAAGAATTAAAAGACGCTGATCGTTTTGAACAAGAAGCAACACACACAGCAGAATAAGATGAGCAAGAGATTAAACCTATTTATTTTCCTTTTATGCCTATCCACTTCGGGTTTTGCGCAGGAAAAGCTCAGTTTACAGGAAGCCATTTCCATCGCTTTGCAGAACAATTACGATATTAAAATCAGTAAAAATGAAATTGGTATCGCTAAAAATAATGCAACTATTGGCAATGCAGGCATGCTTCCAACAATCGATGGAAGTTACACCAACGGCGGAAGCATCCAAAATACTAGGCAAACTCCCGTAACCGGAGAAGATCGTGTAATTCGTGGAGCCAAAAGTACAAACAACAGTTATGGTGCTGATTTAAACTGGACAATTTTTGATGGTTTCACCATGTTTGCCAATTATGACCGCTTGAAAGAGTTGCAAAAGCAAGGAGAAATCAATTCAAGATTAACCATTTTAACTACCGTTTCTGATGTCATTACCGCTTATTATGATGTAGTAAGGCAGCAACAACTGTTAATCGCCGCCGATAGTGCAATGGATGTTTCGGTTTTACGAACGAATATTGCCAAGACTAAATTGCAACTGGGAAGAGGCTCAAAGTTGGATGTATTAACTGCGCAAGTAGATTACAATACCGATACATCTAACTACATTCAGGTGAAAAACTTTTTACAAGTGGCCAAGGTTCGCCTAAACCAATTAATGGTGAGGGATATTAGCACTAATTTTTCAGTGGTGAATAATATCGATGTTGATAAGGGAATATTGTTTAGCAAACAGGCGGAAATAGCAGAAACACAGAATCCAAATGTTCAAAATGCTTTTATCAATCAGAAAATAGCTTCTTTAACATTAAAATCAGTTCGTGGAGCAAGGTATCCTGCAATTAGTTTAAATTCTGGTTACAGTAGGGCAAATAGTACGAGTCCGACGGGTTTTAACCAGAAATTTGCTGCCAATGGATTTACTTATGGCGTTACAGCAAGCTTAAATTTATTTAATGGATTTTTGCAAAGGCAGCAAGAGCGAAATGCCAAGATCGATATTGAAACTTCAACTCTAAACTTGAATAAAACGAAGCTTGATGTAAATTCCCAGTTGCTTACCGCTTATCAAAATTATAGCACTTATCTAGATCTGATTAAGCTTGAGCAAAGTAACGTGGATATCGCTAAGGAAAACCTAGACATCACCTTGGCGAAATACCGCTTAGGAAGTATTGCGCCCCTGGAATTGAGAGAAGCACAACGAAATGCAATTGATGCGCAAAATCGTTTTATTGAGATGCAATATCAAGCAAAAATTGCAGAAACTACGCTTAAAGAAATTAGCGGCAATATAGATTTAGGTAATTAATTTTTATATTTAGTCCCATGATACTTGTTGCAGATAGTGGCTCATCGAAAACCGATTGGATGGGTTATCTTAATGGCGAAACCATTAGGTTTAATACCCCCGGAATCAATCCTTATTTTTTAAGTGAGCAGGAAATTAGCAAACTGATTTTAAAAAATGAAACAGTTGCACAGTACGCCGATCAGGTAAAGGAAATTTATTTTTTTGGTGCAGGTTGCTCCTCTCCCGATAAGCATGAAGTGGTTTCAAATGGATTATCGGAAGTTTTTACCAATGCCTTTATCTCCGTAGATCACGATCTTTTAGGTTCTGTTTACGCCACTTGTGGCAGTGCTGAGGGTTTAAATTGTATTTTGGGTACAGGCTCTAATATTTGCTATTTCGATGGCAAGAAAATTCACGATGGGCACCATGGCTTGGGCTATGTTTTAGGCGATGAAGGCTCTGGCACTTTTTTCGGTAAAAAAGTTTTGTTAAGTTATTTGTACAATAAAATGCCTAGCAGTTTGGCGGCAGAATTTAAGAAAACCTTTCCTGCAGAGAAGGAACAAATCATTACAAATGTATATCAAAAACCATTTCCAAATATCTATTTAGCTGGGTTCAGTCGTTTTATGGCTAATCATAAAGATCATCCTTTTATTCAGGAAATTTTAAAAAGCGGCTTTCAGGAATTTGTAGATACCAATATTAAGGATTATCCAAAATACAAAAATGTACCTTGCCACTTTGTTGGTTCAATTGCCTACTATTATCAAACAGAATTGGTTGCAGTGCTTTTAGAGAACGGCATTGAGCCAGGCAAAATACTCCAAAAGCCAATTGAAGATCTTTTTAATTACATTCTTCACAAAGAAGGAGTTGTAAAACACGCCCAAAACCCATAATATTTTTCGGTTTATAAATTAATTGTTAAAATATTTTAAAGATTGTAAACATAACAACATACATTTTGTTATAATTTTGAAGACATACAAATTGCTTAAACATATGAAGAAAATACTGGTTGTAGATGATGATATTGAGGTTTTGGAAACCATACAATTGATACTGGAAATTGGAGGCTTTAAAGTTTCGGCACTTAACGATGGTGAGGAAGTTTTTAATAGAATAGAAACTTTCAACCCTGATTTAATTTTATTAGATATTTCTCTAGGCCATATTGATGGCCGTATTTTGTGCGAGCAACTAAAATCAATTGAAAGTACTTCGAAGATTCCAATTTTATTAATCTCTGGATTATACGAAGCAAAGGATTTTACAACCTTAAATTATGGTCAGGATGATTTTCTTTCTAAGCCTTTCCAAATGGATGTTTTACTTAAAAAGATTACTAAAATCTTAAGTTTAGAAGAAAGCGAACCAAGTTTTTTATTGAATTAAGATAATATTCAAAATTATGAAGCCAAGAAAACATAAGATTTCTTGGCTTTTTTGTGCTTAATTGGTGGTTGGTGGCCCACCCCCCAATAAAACTTAAAAGGTCGGTGAGCCACCGACCATGGGATAAGATCATGGGACAATAAGCCGATAGGAAAAAGCAGAGCATTTGCCACTCTAAACCCAATTGCAGCGGCAGCCCCCGATTTCTTCTATCGGGGCTACAGCAGAAAGTGGGACTAACATTAATTGAAATGCAGGTTTTGCTTTCCAAAACAAATGAATTATGTTTATGTTTCGGTGGTAAGACACCGACCGATAGGAAAAAATATAAGTTTTCTTGGCTTTTTGGTTTTTGCAAAATCATTGGTTGGTGCTGCACCAATCAGACTTATGATGTGATCGGTGAGTCCACCGACCACGGAACCAGAATGACGGCCATTTGTTTCGGTCGGTGCAGACACCAACCGATAGACTAAAGTTGTTTTCGGTTATTGGGATACCAAACCATAAGCTAGTGAATTAAGATCCCCAGTCAAGCTGAGGATGACGACCGTTCTTGTAAACCGTTAAGAATTGATAGCCAACAACTGATAGGTTGAGAGGAGATTGCCACAGCCAATGAAAAAATAGCTTCGCAATGAAGCTTTGATGATCCTGTCATTTTGGCAAATAAAACGCTTTGGAACAACCCTTGTTATGCAGCAGGTAGATTAAACAATATTTACATATATGAGCATACAGGAAAGAGGAAATATCTCGATACATACCGAGAATATTTTCCCGATAATTAAGAAGTTTTTATACTCTGATAACGAGATTTTTCTTCGTGAGTTGGTTTCTAACGCAGTAGATGCCGTTCAGAAAATTAAAAGACTAGGTTCATTAGGTCAGTTTAATGGCGAAGTTGGCCAGCCTTTGGTGCAAGTTGCTGTTGATAAGGAAGCAAAAACCATTACAATTAGCGATAATGGTTTGGGTATGACTGCCGAAGAAATTAAAAAATACATTAACCAAGTTGCATTTTCTGGCGCAAGTGAGTTTGTAGAAAAATTTAAGGATGCGAAAGATGCCAATGAAATCATCGGTAAATTCGGTTTAGGTTTTTATTCGGCTTTCATGGTTGCAGATTTAGTTGAGATTAATACTTTATCGTATCAAGATGGTGCAGAACCTGCTCGTTGGGTTTGTGATGGTAGTACCGAATTCGAAATTACAGAAGGAACGAAAACTACTCGTGGAACAGATATCATTCTTCACATCAACAAAGATTCTGAAGAGTTTTTAGAGGAATCGAAACTGCAGGAAATTCTTGATAAATACGCTAAATTCTTACCTGTTCCAATTAAGTTTGGTACTAAAACAGAATCTATAGAAGATGGTGTTGATGAAGAAGGTAAAGCAAAATATAACGATGTTGAGGTTGATAACATCATCAACACCACAAATCCAATCTGGGCAAAAGCACCTGCAGATTTGTCAGATGAGGATTATTTAAGTTTCTATCGTGAATTATATCCATTTAGCGAAGAGCCATTATTTTGGATTCACTTAAATGTTGATTATCCATTCAACCTAACGGGAGTATTGTATTTCCCTAAGTTGAAAAACGATTTCGAAATGCAACGCAACAAAATCAAGTTGTATTCTCGTCAGGTTTTTATTACGGATGAGGTTAAGGACATTGTTCCAGAATTCTTGATGTTATTGCATGGTGTAATCGATTCACCTGATATTCCACTAAACGTTTCGCGTAGTTTCTTACAGGCGGATAGTAATGTTAAAAAGATCAACAGTTACATCACTAGAAAGGTTGCTGATAAATTAGGCGAACTTTTTGTTAAAGACCGTAAATCTTACGAAGACAAATGGAAAGACATTGGTATGTTCGTAAAATATGGTATGATTAGCGAAGATAAATTCTACGATAAGGCAAAAGATTTCGCTTTGGTTGGAAACACTAAAAATGAGCTTTTCACTTTACCAGAATACGCGGAGAAAGTTGCGCCTTTGCAAACAGATAAAAACGGAACGGTAGTTTATTTGTACACCAATGATGCTTCCAAACAAGATGCGTTCATCCAATCGGCGAATAAAAAAGATTATGATGTTTTGGTTTTAGATTCTCAAATTGATAATCATTTCATCCAGCAATTAGAGCAGAAATTAGAGAAAACATCTATCAAACGTGTAGATTCTAGCGTTGCCGACAAATTGATTGAGAAAGATGAAGTTAATGAGCATGTTTTAACTGAAGATCAGGTTAAAGAAGTTACAACGATCTTTGAAAAAGCAATTACAAAACCTGGCATGCAGGTAGAAGTTGTGGCTTTACATCCTGAGGAATTGCCAGTTACGATTACGATGGATGAATTTATGCGCCGTATGAAAGATATGGCAGCTATGGGTGGCGGAATGGGTTTTTATGGCCAAATGCCAGATAGTTATAAAGTTGCCATCAATGGAAACCATAAATTGGTGAGCAAAATTTTAAAGGCAGAAGGCGAAGAGCAAAGCAATTTAGCTAAACAAGCTATAGATTTAGCTTTGTTGGCTCAAGGTATGTTAACTGGTGCAGAATTAACTGCATTTGTAAGCAGAAGTGTGGAGTTGATTTAAAGTATTAACTGGATTCGGGCAATGAACTAGAGTAACTATTTGTGCGTTTTAACACGCTGTACGCTATATCCCCGATGAAAAATCGGGGGATGCCGCTTCCATCGTTAACGCTAGCAAATCTTTAATGAAAATTGCTTATAAAGTATTATCAAAAAGGAGAAGCTTTTAGCTTCTCCTTTTTTTATGAAAATTCAATGCAAAAAAAAATCCCGATTTTCATCAGGACTTTAATGTGGTAAGAATTTTCGGGAACTCTTAGATTAAAATTATTATTTTTCTAGCTTGCTAATGCATTGTGTTTGTGGTCCACGTTGAAATAATCTTTGTGGTCTTCAATCATTTTTGCAATTGTTGCAGCTTTGGTATCAGTAAGTTTGAATTCGAATAATGGCTCTTGATTTTTTTTCGATCTAACCATTTTCTCAGTATAAAAACGATAAACTAAACCATTGGTTAGTAAACCATATTTCGCTTTAGTTTTACGGAAATATTTAGATAGGCGAGAATCGTGAATATCTAAATTATCATCATGGTGTTTGCATTCTACCAAAATTGTTGGCTCACCATCTTTCATAATGGTATAATCAACTTTTTTACTTTTTTTAACACCGAAATCTAGTACAGCTTCAGATTGAACTTCAGAAGGATCAAAGCCTAAAATTTGGATAAAAGGCATTACTAGGGCATTCCTAGTTGAATCTTCAGATTGAACTTGAGGAAGCATTTTCTTAATTCTCACGGCAAATTGCCCGATTTCGTCTTTAAGTTCCATGGATATATCTTTAATAGGGAGTTAGTTCTTTAAATTGTACTGGGTAAAAACAGTATTTGCTGTTGTAATAATTTGGTCTAAACTTCTCTTATCGAAAAAGTTTCTATTTAACATGGCAACCATGTAGGTTAATTTATTGATATCGGCAGCTTGCATAATCAATTGAAAGCTTTTCAAACCATCCTTAATTGCTTGCTGAACATAATTGCGAACAATAAGAAATGATTTTCTGAAAGCAAATTCCTTATCTAGCTTACCGTTATCCGAAGTTTGCAAATTAAGATTGCTATATTCTCTTTGCATTCTTTGGTACATATCTGCATCAATACCTTGATTTTTAAGAATTCCCCTGTAGTAAATGCTATTTAGTAAAAACTCGTATTCGTTATATTTCATGGCGATGTTTTTAATAGATGTTGGGAGAATGATGTTTCTTAGTTTTTATACTTTTTCTGTTTGTTTGCCGCTTTCCAAATCCCCAAAACCCAGTGTTGTATGGCCTGTTTTTAATTTTCTTATCTACAGGCTACACAATATTGGGCAGGCAGATGTTTTGGTTTAACTGAAAGAGATTATGCTTTCAATTATTTGTTTTTGGCAAACAGTTTAAAGATTACAAAAAGATATTGCGTTTGTAATTTTTTTACATCAACTAGTCAGTTTATTACATGAAACCCATAGTTTTTTAGACGAAACGGGTTCGAGTTTTTTTATAGCGGTTTGATAAACCAATTCATTTTTTATTTAACTTGCATTCAAATCATTCCAAACAGACATATTTACAAAATCATGAATCTAAAATGCGTTGTTATAGACGATGAGCAACATGCTATTGAGGTACTAACTGACCATATAGCCGAAATGCCTGGTTTAACAATTTTTAAAACCTTTACTAGCCCTGTGCAGGCACTTACCGAAATTAGCGCAGACGATGAGATTGATTTACTTTTCATGGACATCGATATGCCTGGGATTAATGGCATAGAATTGGCCAAAAACATTAGGGAAAAGGCAAAATATTTAATCTTTACCACTGCACATCCAGATTATGCACTTCAGGCATTTGATGTTCAGTCAGATCAATATTTACTTAAACCGATATCATTTGCAAAATTTGCACTTGGAATTGACAGGATATTAAAGAAAGAAGCAAACAATGCTAAATCGGCATCAAAAGAAGCTGATCAGATTGCGGCACTATATATTAAGGGAGACCATAAGTATGCATTTTCTAACATCGCGATAGATGAAATACTTTACATAAAGGCCTTACAAAACTATATACAGATTATTACAAAAGGCGAAACCCACACCACCTACCTTACACTCAAAGAAATTGAAAAAGCTTTAGAGAGCCACGCCTTTATTCGTGTGAATAAATCGAATATTGTGGCCAAAGCAGCAATTAAAAAGGTAGATGGAAATATTATCCGTCTTGTAAATAATGAGATGATTCAAATTGGCGAAGGCTATAAAGAAGCTTTCTTCGCCTATGTTCAAAGTAGCTTATTGAAATCTAATAGAAGTCAGTAATTATAGACCTACGATAAAGCTGGTAGCAATTGTTTGGCTTTGATCACCTGTAGGGTTGGTTTGGTAGCCGCTTTGAACCTTTACACTTTTGTAAACGAATACAGTTTTTTTAGTAATCCTTGAAGTACTTTGAGTTTTCATAATTTAAATTTTATAAACCTAGGATGAAACTTGTAGCAATTGTTTGGCTTTGATCACCTGTAGGATTGGTTTGGTAACCGCTTTGAACCTTTACACTTTTGTAAACGAATACAGTTTTTTTAGTGATCTTTGAAGTATTTTGAGTTTTCATATTTTTTTTTTAAATAATGTATAATGTGTTTCGTTTGTTACAATTAACTGCTGTAAAGGTGCGCCAACCAAACCAACTCTACCATTTTTTTACACAAAACATGGGTTTTAGAAGATAAAAACCCTATATCAATAGATCTACACAGAAAAAATGTCTCCACTTAACCTTAAAAATTTCTATCAGAAATATAAACTTCACATAATTGTCTGGAGTATTTTCATCATTTATGAAGTTTTCATACTTGGATTAATAAAGGATCGCTTTAATCAAATTGGCGCATACACCATCGTTTATATAACTAACATCTTTTTATTTTATAGTTATGCTTGGGTCCTTAAAAAAATCTTAAATGTCAATGAACCTAAATTAAAAATCATAAAAATTATTTTACTAATACTAGCAGCAATAGCAACTTATGTCGCTTGCAGCAGTGTTTTATTTGTAATATTTGAAAAAATTAATTTCTTCTTTGAACCAAAAGGTGCAACAGCAACTGATTTTGATTTTCTTTTGTCATGTGTGTATCGCTCCTTAGCTATTATCGGTTATTCCACTGGTTACGTTTATATTCTAAAATCGTTTGAAGATAGAAAAAAAGTTGAGGCACTCGAGCGTCAAAGTCTTGTTACGCAAATAGAAAAACAGGCTCTTGAAAATGATTTAGTTCAGTCGCAAAATAACTACCTGCGCAGTCAAATTAATCCTCACTTTTTATTCAATACCTTAAATTTTATTTATAATGATGCCCGTAAAAAAGCACCTATGGCTGCCGATGCCATAATGAATCTTGCGGAGATGATGCGCTATGCCTTAAAAAGGCCAGAAGCATCGGAAATGGTACCATTGAGTGAAGAGATTGAACAAATAGAACACCTTATTAACCTGCATAAGTTAAGAACGGCTAATGGCATCAATTTAGATTTGAAGATAACAGGCGATTTATTTGGATTAAGGTTTCCTCCCCTCATTTTACTTACCCTTGTAGAAAATATATTCAAACATGGGAATGTTACGCATTCTACCCAAGCAGCAGAAATAAAAATCGCCTACGAGAAGAATAATCTAAACATTACAACTGTAAACATGATTAATGACAATAAAGGCAAGCAAACCGAAAGTCATCATGTTGGGATTGAGAACATTAATAAACGCCTTGCCAACTTTTATGGGGAGGAGTATATGTTCAGGTATTACAAGGACCCGCAGAATAGGTACATCACCGAAATTGATGTAGAGGTGATTAACCCTATGTCGAAGTTAAATTATTAGCAATTAATGGCATTTTGCCGCTGAAGATCTTTCGATAGAAAATAATACATTATCATTTCATGAGTTCGCTGATCTTTGCTAAAAAGGCGATTAACGTGCATGTGCATTAAATCGCCAAACAACTTGGTTAGCTTCTCTGGCTCGCTTTTGATTAAAACACTTGAAAAGCTAGCTGAAAACTCATTAAATTTTTGCTGTTGATGATCATTTAAAGCCTGAAACTCTGATTTTCTAAAAAGTTGAAACTGGCCATTTAGCTTTTTAAAATCCGCAGCATCCAAATCATGCTCATTTGTAAAAATATCGGCCATTATTCGAACTGCATTGGTTAAGGTCTTACGATCGAAAATACCCGAAGCCTGAAGATTATAAGCCAAAGCTGCACATAACTGGTATTTATCAAAATCACTCGGCTGCGTTTCAAATAAAGAAAGAACAAATTCACTATCGACAGCAAAATGCTGCTCGATTAACGCTATTGCATCTGCCCCATAGCGCTCCAACTCTCGCTTGTAGGTTTTAACCTGAATATCAGATATTAATCCTGAAGAAAGGTAAACCTCCAATTCATCAACAAATTGGGAGGTTAGCCTTTGTCCATAATTTTCATCGTTTAGTAAAATCCTAAACCTAATGTGGTTGCCATTTTCACTATACCTTATAAAAAACCATAATTTGATAGCCGATTGATACTGATTTAAGAACGGCATAATCACTTCTGCCAAAATTTGATCTGTTCGCTGCTGGTGACAAAAAACCTCAAAATACAACCACTCTTTCCCTGGCGGAAAAAATTCTTTCACCTCAGATTTAACATTAGGCTCTTTAACACCACGATAAATTTTATCGCGATGATATAGGTTTACAATAAATTGACTGAGGTAAGGCTTCCCATATTGATCGACAACTAGATTTCTATTTGGCAGTATTACCTCTTCTAAATAAATGCTGGTTTGTTTCTGTATAAATTGCGTAAAAGCTTGTAAATCCACATCATTAGCCAAGTTGAAACATAAGGTTTGATCAGAAATTCCAGCTTTAAAAAATTGACTTACGCCGAGCTTTTGCAAGTATTCCCTACACTGGTCTATAGGTATAAATTGCTTGTTTAAATCACAAAGATCTTGCTTTTTTATCTTCCACTTCGAAGCACTTAAAACAAGATTTTGATATTGCAACCTTGGGTAGTAATCTAAATCTGGAAAAATATTATCGAGCGACAAGGATAAACTTGCCTGCAACGATTGCTGCTGCAAATCGCAGAGCAACCTAAAAACCGATAAATCAGATCGGGTATAATTATAGGCAGAGGCCATTTTTGGAACAATCCTCCTGTTAAACCTTTTAGAACGCAATACAACTTCCGACCCTTGAATGGAGACTTGAATATCGTTTAATGTTAATGGATCTGAAGAGGTATCGAAGTTTAAAATAGAGAGCTGGTACTGGTAGAGTAATTTTCTACGATTTATATTATCCACGTTCGTTTCCACCATATAGGCAACATCAAAAAACAGCACATCAGGATTTGCTTCTTGCTCTATTTCAGCTATGCTTTTACAATAGGCTTCTACCTCGTTATTGGCCATTGAAAATCGACCACCTAATGCATTGGCAGTTGATCCTCCAATTTGATCTACAAAAATTAAATCATCAACAACCGACATAATCATACTCATTGAATTTGGCAGCGTGGGTAGCTTTTCATTGAGTTTTAATGGCAACTTATTTAGGAGAATGGTTTCTCCTCTTTTAAAATATTGTGTAGAGAGCTGATTGGAAAGCAATGCCTTTAAATCATTAGTGGCTTTCTCAGTTACCTTTTTAATATTCAGTTGAGCAATAAAATCATCACTCCCACCAGCTTGTTCCAATTCATCATAACCTACGCCCATTTCGGGATCTAAAGCTAATGCAAGTGGAATTTCCTTACCCTCAAATTTTTTAGTGAACTTATCTACAAATTGCTTAAGTGCTGGCTTATTATCAAAAGGTAGCGTTCCCTGAAGCAACTTTACTAAACCCGGAACAGCTTGCAATAACCGCTCATCAACATGACCAGACTTTACAGTTCTTTCTGCGATAAGGTATTTTGCTGGATAATCTTCAGGTTTTAAACCAATCCGCTCAAAATAATCCTCACCAATAATATTTGGGTCGAAATTGGTAAAAACAAGCTGCAGTTCGTGCATATCTTGTAGCAATCCATATAGGTTAGCCAATTCATCATCATCCAAGCCTAAAACCTTTACAAGCTCTACAACCCTAATTGGTTTAAGGCAAGCTGATAAAATTGCCAGTACAAAATCATTCTTATCAATTTCGGCTAATTCGAATAATCCATTTGTACAGGCGATATAACGGATACTATTTAAGGCCAGATAATAACTGCTATTGCTAAATAAAAGGCAATTTTGTTCAATTAGTTCTACAAAATTAAAATGAATATTATTTTTTGATGGCCAATCGATTAATGCTCGTATCTTTTGGTTTTCTTCAACTATAATTTGCTCGTCCGATGGTTTAACGGCATCAGCAAGAATGCTGAAACTGGCAAAAGTGCCGTACGGTGTAGGCCGGAATTTTGCTCTATTGAAGTATTTCCAAATGGTAAAAAATATTTTTGGTGGGAGCTGATGAACTTCATCGGCATTAACATCTTTAATATGCTCATAAAAGGCTGTTGAAGATATAGCAATTGCAGCTTTCAATTCCTCCCAACAGGCCGATAACTCAGCATGATACGAAAATTTAGGTGTTCTAAATATTACTGTTGGATGGATATTAAGCTTCATGAATTTAAATGTTAGGCGAAAATTACAAAGATTAATCTTAAAAACCCTATCGCTTAATCGCAAAAAAGCCATCTCCTTAAAAAGAAGATGGCTCAACCGGGACAATAGATTATATTATTTCTTGGTAACCTTAAATTCTGTTCTTCTATTTTTAGCTCTTCCTACAGGATTATCCTTTTTCTTTTTGCCGTACCCAATGGTATTTGGCGCAACAGGAACCGATTCGCCATAACCTTTGGAGGTCATTCTGGAAGCAGCTATACCCTTACTCACCAAATAATCAACGCAAGATTGCGCTCTTTTATTTGAGAGCACCAAATTATATTCATCGGTACCAACATTATCAGTATGTGCGCCAAGTTCGATTTCCATTTCCGTATTATCTTCCATAATTGGCACTAAGAAATCGAGCACTTTTTTAGATGGCTCGGTTAAATCTGCACTATCAAATTCATAGTAAACATTATCCAACACGATTGGAATACCCAACTTAAACGGACTTAAACAATAATCTCTATAAATTAAAGTATCGGCTTTTGCCAATTCTTCGTAGGCATAATTCTTACTAATGGCGAAGTAATTATCTTTTGCAAACGTAAGTTTAATCGGGCGTTTCGAATCTACCTTAAATTCGTATTTTCCATCTAAAACTGTGGTCATTTTTTGTTCTCCCTCCACATTAGAAAGAGTTACGTTAGCATCAGGCAAAGGTTTTTTTGTTTTACAATCTGACAATATACCGCTAACCGTAAAGAACTCCTTTTTTACCTCAAAAATTTCTAGACAGCAAGAAGATTCACGATCAGAACTGATGTAACCCTTAGTTCCTTTTTCATCCGCAGCGGTAAAATAAATATCATCCTTTGATGAATTAAACGGAAAACCTAAGTTTTTTGGCTTAGTCCAGTTGATTAGATCACCTTCAGCCTCGAAGAAATCTAAGCCGCCCAGTCCAATTCTTCCATCGGTACTAAACAATAATTTTTTGGTTAAAACATTATAATAAGGCGCTCTTTCATCGTCTTCAGTGTTAATTGATCCGCCCAAATTTACAGGTTGGCCCAAAGTTCCATCTTCGCGAAGTGTACAAAACCAAATATCGAATTTGCCATAACCACCCGATCGATCAGAAGAGAAAAGCAAATATCTGCCATCGCTGGTTACAAAAGGTTGAGAGGCGTTAAAGTCCTTACTATTTACCTCAAGACCAAGTGGCAGTGGATTTGTCCATTTATCGCCAGTTTTTTTCGAGCTGTAAATCGAATAATTTCCTTTATCTGCCCAAACCGTAAAGTATGCGGTATTGCCATCGGGTGTAAAACTAGCTGCGGCAACTTCCATATTTTTAGGAAAGTTAATGTCCATCATTTTTACAGAGATATCTGTTGCCGAAAGTTCGCTTTTAGTGGTATAAATATTATTGATGAATGGATTGGATTTTGTAGACACCTGAACTTCTCCAGCCTCGGTTTTAACAATATCCTTTTTACCAGCTATTGTAATGGGGCGAGATGAGGTAAAATAAAATTCGTTATTAATTTTTAATGGCGCATAATTAGAACCTAATCCGTTTACATTACTGGGTAATTTTTTCACTTGAACCATTCTTGGAAAACGCATTTCCTCCATGGCAAACTTGCAAGATTCGATCTCTTTTTCGGCATCCTTAACGAAGATATCGCCAGGATTTTTTTTGATGTAATCTTGAAAAGAAGTAATCGCCTGCGTGAATTTTTTGTTCGCCCTTAATGATTCGGCATAATAGAAAAGCGCTTTCCTAAAACGGGTATTTGTAAAGGTAATGGCAACACCATAATATTTTTCTGCCTCGTTAAATTCACGATATAACCTACTAGATTCTGCTAAATTGAAGATGGAGCCCTCGTAATCCTCGATTACTTTCTCATCTGTACCCGATTTCCTTTCTTTACCATAGGGCAATACTGCCTGTGTACTATCGCCAGTAATTTTCAGCGCTTTCTTATAAAAAGTTGATGCAGCGTAATAGTCCTTGTTTTCGAAATAGGTATCGGCAATTTTTTTATAATTCACCACATACTGAGCGTTTGCAAAACCGCCAAATGCCACTAATAAAAGAAGTAATATTTTTTTCATGTGAATAATTATAAACGTGGACAAAAGAAGTTTGGACCAATAATTCCGTTACGACCAATTAATGAAATAGACAGTTCTAAGCCTCCATTACTGTTGGAAGCACGATTAAAGCTGGAGGTATTTACATCATAACTTAATCCAAAAACCATATTTCTAAGCTGTAAACCAACAAAGGCAATTGCGGCATCTTTAACACGGTAATTTCCTCCAAATAAGATATTTGAATTTTGATTAACATTAAGCTGTGCATAAGCGCCAACTGAAATCTCATTCGTATTCCCTTGATACATCACCAATGCATTTGGAACAATATCCAGCAACTCTGAAGCACGAATTCTGGCGCCACCGTGTCCGGTAAATCGAACAGGTATTCTCGATTGCGTTCCTGAAAACCGATCCATTGGGCGAGTTAAATGCGCTGCACTTGCACCTAAGAAAACATTTACACTCTGGTTTGGATTACCATCGAAAAACATAATCCCAGCATTTACATCTGGCACCAATGAGGATTGAGAATTTAAGGTTTCGCCACTGATCATTCCACCGTCGTAACCTGTAACTGGATTAAACTGATTACCAAATTTAGCTTGCGAGAAATCGAAACTTCTGTTGATAATGCCCGCTTGCAAACCAAAGCTGATCATTTGTAAACCCTCGAAACCAAATCTTAATCGATAAGAGCCTGATACAAGCGCACTGAGATAATTGAAATCCAATTCACCAGCCCTTTGGTTTAATATGGTTGCGCCGAAAGCAAAGTTCTTTTTGGGGGCTAAATCAAATGATGCTCCACCAGTTAAAAACGAACTGTTTAGCGCACTCCATTGCTGCTTAAAATTCACCGAGGCACGATAATCTCCATCAATTACACCTGTTAAAGCTGGGTTTAGCCATAATGGATAAGCGTAATATTGAGAGAAGTGTGGATCGGTTTGTGCAAAGGATTTAGCCGAACAAAGCATCAATCCAACAATTGCCACATATATTTTTAAAGCCGATAGTATTTTCATGGTATTTGATTTTATCTGTTTATAAATTAATCCACTCTTCGTTATCTAATTAAGGTTACTGTACCTTTTCTCATCGTTGTTGTACCATCGCTGAAAGTAACTTCAACCATGTACACATAAACCCCTATCGGTTGATTGATGCCTTTAAAAGTTCCATCCCAACCCGTAGCCATATTATCAGACTGGAAGATTAACTGTCCCCATTGTGTGTAAATGCTCATTTTCGAACTTGCGATGGTGTTTCCAAAAATTAGGAAGATATCATTCTTACCATCATTATTTGGCGTAAACGCATTCGGAATAAATATTTGGTTACCAAAAGGATTGGTTGCCTTACCTGTAACAGGAACCGAGTTTGCACTGGTTTGGCAATCAATCTGTCCTCTTGCTCTAACAATAATCGTTACACTTTGATCAGGTTTTAAGCCGATTACCAAGTATGATGTTCCTGTAGATCCGTTAGTCGGATTTACCCAAGTTGAACCATTATCCAGTGAAACTTCGTAAGCTGTTGCTCCCGAAACCGGACTCCAAGCAAAGTTTACACTGTTTATCGTAGTCTCCTGAACAACCACAACTGGTCTGGCCAATACGGGAAGTACGGTTACTGCAACTGCTGTTCTCGTAGGACTAGCACAACCACCCACCGCAATACTTTCTACATAATATGTTGTGCTTGTGGTTAAAGCGGGCGTGGTAAAAGTTACACCCTCGGCCAACATTGTGCCACCAGAACTTGCGGCGTACCATCTGTAAATTAGACCTGTAGTTGGATTATTTACCGTTAGTATTGTGGTACTGCCTGCGCAAATGGTACCGTTTGCAGCCGTTGCCGATGCTGGTGCAGTTGGAACAGGTAAAGCAATTACGTTTACTGGCGTTCTACTTGCTGATGTACAAGATCCATTCGTTCCTTCTACATAATAAGTTCCGTTTGCTGTTACAGGAGGTGTTGTGAAATTAGTTCCTGTTCCAACAATTGTTCCGCCAGTTGGCGTAGTGTACCAATTGTAAACTACTCCTGTTTGAGGACTTGTTACTGTTAATACTGCTGTACTTCCTGTACAAACACTTACCGATGAAGATGCCACTGTTGGCACGGTTGGTTTAGGATTTACAGTTACCGTAACTTTTACCCTACCGCCGCTATTATTACAGCCACCTGCACCAATTGCTAAAATGTAATAATCGGTAGTTGCTGTTAATATTGGTGTGGTGTAAGATGATCCGGTAAACAACACGTTACCACCCGTTGCAGCATTGTACCATTCGTAGGTAACGCCAGATTGTGCATTAGAAATAATTAACGTTGTAACATCACCAGCACAAATGTTTGTTCCTGCGTTAGATACAATTGGGTTATTTGGTGTTGCGTTAACCGTTACCGTTACAACTCTTGCGGTTGCAGGCGAGTTTTCACATTTGTTATCACCTTTAACCGTTACATAATAAGTTGTTGTCGCGGTTAATACTGGTGTCGTAAATGTTGCACCAGTAAATATTGACGTTGTTAAGTTAGCGTTGCTATACCATGTAAATATTGGATTGGTAACTGTTGTAGAACTTGCTGTTAATACCGCAGCTACATTCGAACAAATTGATGTTGCTCCACTTACAGAAATATCTGTTGCCACTGCAATCGGACTAACTATTACCGTTACTGTTTTAACGTTTGCGGCGGTGTTCTCACATCTGTTTGAGCCTTTAACCGTTACATAGTAAGTAGTAGTGGTGGTTAAAGTTGGTGTAGTGAAAGTCGATCCAGTAAATGCCACGCTTGTTAACGATGCATCGTTATACCAGGTAAATACTGGGTTGATAACTGTTGTAGAACTGGCGTTGATAACCACTGTTCCGGTACCGCATATTCTTGCTGGCGTAGATAAGGTAATATCGGCAGCTGTTGCCACTGTATTTACATTAACCGTAACCACCTTAGCATTTGCTGCTGAACTTTCGCATCTGTTATCTCCTTTTACAGTTAAGTAATATTTGGTAGTTGCGGTTAAAGCTGGTGTTACAAATGTTGCTCCAGTAAATACTTTTGTTGTTAAGGCAGCATCACTGTACCAACTGAATATTGGGTTAGTTACCGTTGCTGTTGAAGCTACCAAACTGGCAGTAGATCCTGCACAAATATTAGCATCGGAAGCGGCAACATCTGTTGAGGTTGCTATTGAATTAACCACAATACTTACCGATTTGGCAGTAGCGGCAGTATTCTCACATTTATTACTGCCTTTTACAGTTACATAATAATTGGTGTTTGCAGTTAAGGTTGGTGTGGTAAATACCGATCCAACGAAAACTGCATTGGTTAAGGCTGCATCACTATACCAGGTGAATACTGGGCTGGTAACTGTTGTAGACGTTGCGGTTAGTACCGCTGTAGATCCTCCACAAATATTGGTTGAACCATTTACAATAATATCGCTTGCGATTGCAATTGGATTAACCGTAATGGTTACCGCTTTTGCATTTGCAGCATTATTTTCACATTTATCTGAGCCTTTAACCGTTACATAATAAGTAGTCGTAGCAGTTAAGTTTGGCGTAGTGAATATTGGTCCAGTAAATGCCACGCTTGTTAATGAGGCATCATTGTACCAAGTAAATATTGGGTTGGTTACGGTTGTAGAATTGGCGTTGATTACTGATGTTCCAGAACCACATACTATTGCTGGAGTAGATAAAGTGATATCTGCTGCAGTTGCACCTGCGTTTACGTTAACCGTAACCACTTTAGCTGTTGAGGCAGAACTTTCGCACCTATTATCTCCCTTAACGGTTAGGTAATATTTAGTAGTCGCAGTTAGGGCTGGTGTTACAAATGTTGCTCCGGTAAATACTTTCGTAGACAAGGCAGCATCACTGTACCAACTGAATATTGGGTTAGTTACCGTTATAGTTGTGGCCACTAAGCTAGCTGTAGATCCGGCGCAAATCGTTGCATCGGAAGCGGCAACATCTGTTGAGCTTGCTACTGTATTAACCACAATACTTACCGATTTGGCAGTTGAGGCAGTATTCTCACATTTATTTGCGCCTTTTACAGTCACATAATAGGTTGCATTTGCAGTTAAGGTTGGCGTTGTAAATACCGATCCTACAAAAACTGAGTTGGTTAAAGCTGCATCACTATACCAAGTGAAAACTGGACTGGTAACTGTGGTAGAGGTTGCTGTTAATACAGTTGCCGATCCTCCACAAATATTTGTTGAACCATTTACGATGATATCACTCGCAATTGCAATCGGATTAACCGTAATGGTTACTGCTTTTGCAGTTGCAGCTGTGTTTTCACATCTATTTGAGCCTTTAACCGTTAAATAATAAGTAGTCGTGTTTGTTAAGGTTGGCGTAGTGAAAATTGGTCCAGTAAATGCAACACTTGTAAGTGAGGCATCGTTGTACCAAGTAAATATTGGGTTGGTTACCGTTGTAGAACTGGCGTTGATTACTGCTGTTCCAGAACCACATACTATTGCTGGAGTAGATAAGGTAATGTCTGCAGCGGTTGCGCCTGTGTTTACATTAACTGTAACCACCTTAGCTGTTGAAGCAGAATTCTCACATTTGTTATCGCCCTTAACCGTTACGTAGTAAGCTTTAGTGGCTGTTAGTATTGGTGTGGTGAAAGATGCACCCACAAAAGCAACCGATGTTAAGTTGGCATCGTTATACCAACTAAATACTGGATTAGTTACGGTTGTTGAACTGGCAGCAAGTGTAGCCGTAGAACCAGAACAAATTGTCGCGTCAGCAGCAGCAATATCTGCAGCAACAGCAACCGGACTTACCGTAATGGTAACTTGTTTTCCTGTTCCAGGTGCATTTTCACATTTATTAGTTCCTTTCACAGTAACATAATAAGTGGTTGTGCTGGTTAAGGCTGGTGTGGTAAAAATTGCGCCAACAAAACTTACGTTCGTTAAGGCAGCGTCACTATACCAAGTAAATATTGGACTAGTTACTGTTGTAGATGAAGCGGTTAAAGTCGCCGAAGATCCTGAGCAGGCAACTGTACTTCCATTTACAATAATATCAGTAGTTGTGGCTAATGGATTCACAATAACAGTTACAACCTTAGCATCTGCAGCAGCATTTTCACATTTATTAGTGCCCTTTACAGTAACATAATAAGTAGTGGTTGACGTTAAGCCCGTTACCGTGAATGATGGTCCGGTAAATACAGCAGTGGTTAATGATGCATCGCTATACCAAGTAAATACCGGTTGCGTAACTGTTGTGCTCGATGCCATTAATATCACAGAACTTCCTGCACAAATCTGTGCATTGCTCACTGTAATATCTGCAGCTGTTGCAAACTCGTTAACCGTTACGGTTACAACTTTCGCATTTGCAGCTGAGTTTTCGCATTTATTATCACCCTTAACAGTTACATAATAAGTGGTCGTTACAGAAAGCGCTGGCGTTGTAAAATTAGCGCCAACATGAGCAACCGTGGTTAATGCAGCATTGCTATACCAAGTAAATATTGGGTTAACTACAGTTGTTGTTGCTGCAGATAACGCTGCCGTTGAACCTTTACAAACTGTAGTCCCACTAGCTGTAATATCGGCATCAGTTGCTGCTGGGTTAACCGTAATCGTGATTGATTTTGCAGTTGCAGCCGAATTTTCACATTTGTTATCGCCTTTAACCGTTACATAATAAGTGGTTGTTGCGGTTAAGGTTGGTGTAACGAATACCGCACCCGTAAATACTGGGGTTGATAAATTGGCATTGCTATACCAAGTAAATATTGGATTAGTTACCGTTGTACTTGATGCGGATATCGTAACCGATGAACCTCCACAAACCGTGCTTGTTCCAGCTAAATTAATATCTGTAGCAACCGCTATAGGATTAACTGTTATCGTTACTTCTTTCGAATTTCCGGCAGCATTTGCACATTTATTGGTTCCACTAACCGTAACATAATACTTAGTAGTTGTTGCAATAGCTGGCGTATTAAATACCGAGCCAACAAAAGCTACATTGGTTAAGGCAGCATCTGTGTACCAAGTAAATATTGGATTAGTTACTGTCGCACTTGTAGCCGTAAGCGTTGTTGTACCCGATGCACATAATGTACTATTTCCAGAAACTGTAATATCCGAAGCAATAGCAGATGGATTTACAGTAATTGAAACTTTAGTTCGTGTCGGATTGGCGCAGCTATTTCCATTTACAGCCTCAACGTAGTAATCGTATGTTCCTGCTGCAAGCGATGCTGAAGTAGTAAAGCTGCTGTTATTGTTAACCAACATATTTCCATTTGTAGCAGCATCGTACCAGTTATAAGTTATACCTGCAACAGCCTGAACACTTAAAGTTGCTGGCGTGTTGATACAAGTTGTAGCTGGATTCGTTGTGCTAGGAATTGGAGCTGCCGGTGGAGGCAAGATCGTTACCGTTACTTCGGTTTTTGGACTTTCGCAACCTGTTGCAGTAGCGGTAGCCGTTACTGAATAAACATAAGTTCCGGCAGTTAAAGCTGGGTCAGTTACGAAAGTTGCACCATCTTTTCCTGCTTGATAAGTAGTTCCTAAATACCATTTATAAATAATTCCAGCTTGAGGATTTGATACATTCAGCGTAGCTGATGAACCTTGGCAAGCACTAGCTGTTGCTGATGCCACCGTTGGTGCTGTAATTGTTCTTTGTGCATAATCAAAATTGATCGAAGTTAATGCACCAAGAATGCCCGACCCTAATCTTAACTCTACCCCATCAAACCTACTTGTTGGTACGTAAGTTAAAATTGCTGTGCTTCCTCCAGTTAATAACCTTAAGGTGATTAATGGATTCGATACCGAAACACCATCATTATTGCTACTTGCTCCTTGGAAAGTAGTTACCGTTAAGTTTTGCAATAGTGCTACTGATAATAACTGGGCCGGAACGGTGATTTTCAACCTTAAGGTATCGCCAACATTAGATAATGCAGGGAAACCAACTTGGTGATAAACCGAAGCACCTAATAATCCGACAGGGATCACTAAGCTAGAACCTGTATTGATATTATTATCAACTGCAAATGTTGGATTAACAACCGCTGCGCCAATCGCAATACCGTTAACACCACTCGCAACAGTTGATGTTGCCGTTCCACATGGTGTAGTTATTGGTCCGCCGTTTGGAATAACAGTTACTGTTACACTCGCCCTACTTGTTGCGGTACAACCTCCAGCTACGTTTGCTTCAACATAATAAGTTGTTGTTGCGCTAAGTTGCGGGGTTACAAATGTTTCGCCTGTGAATAGCAAGTTTCCACCAGTTGCAGCATCGTACCAATTAATGGTCGAGCCAGCAGTGCTCGAAGTTGCTTTTAATACAGCAACCGAACCTTGGGTAATGGTAATAGACGGCGGCGTAATTACTGGAATATCAATGGTTCCTAAGGTAATTGTCGCTTCAGTTCTGCTTGATAATGTTCCGCAGGCATTAACCGCAGCAACAAAGTAACTTCTGTTTGCTGTAATCAATGGCGTAGTAAAAGTAGTTCCACTGAATAATATACTGGTTGATGTTGCTGTATCGTACCAATTGTAAGTAGAACCAACAATTGGATTGCTTACCTGCAGCGTTACCGAAGTATTCGGACAAGTATTAACTGCCGCAGAAAGTAATGTTGGTGCAACTGGAGCTGGACTCGTAGTTACATTTACCACTGTTTTATAACTCACACAACCTGTAGCAGAAACTGCGGCTACAAAGAATTTAGTATCGCCAGTTAAAACAGGAGTAGTAAAGATTACGCCATCTTTTCCTGAAAGATAATTACCAGCCGAATCGTACCATCTATATGTTAAGGCTGATGATGGATTGCTCACTTCTAATTGAGCAGTTGAACCCACACAAGCACTAACATTCGATGAAGCTACGGTTGGCGCAACCAGAATCCGTTGAGCGTAATTGAAATCTATTGAAGTAAGTGCACCCAATACACCAGAGTTTATCCTCACTTCTACCCCATCGAATACGCTCGTTGGAACAAAGGTGATTAAGGCTTGCGTATTGCCACTTAATAATTGAACATTTAATAAACTATTATTTAAGAATCTAGCATCGCCATTGCTGCTTGTTCCAACGTAGGTGGTTACAGAGGCATTTCCCAATAAGGCTAATGATAATAATTTTCCTGGAGTTGATACCAAGACACGTACCGTATCTCCCACTTTAGATAAAGAACCAAATCCTACCCTTTGGAAAACCGAGGCGTTTAAAGCACCAACTGGCATTACGAGTGAAGAAGCGGTTTGCGTATCATTATCGATTGCTAAAGTTGGATTAAATAAACCCGCCAATAAAGCCACGCCGGTTACACCACCTGTTTGGGTTGATGCCGCCTCACAAGGAACAGGGTTTGGAGATCCGTTACCATCAACTGTTATTGTGATTTGAACACGACTTGCTGAGGAACATCCATTTGTAGAAACCGCCTCAACATAATAAGTAGTGGTAACTGTTAGTGGAGGAGTTACATAAGTCGATCCTGAATAAATTGGTGTAATCGCTGATGGCGAGTTGTACCAATTGAAAGTATTTGTTGCATCAGCCGAAGTAGCAGTAATGATAGCTGTTTGTCCGGCGCTAATGGTAGAAGTATTTGCCGTAACTACTGGTAAAGCTGGACGAGGATTCACCGTTACCGCAGCAGCAGTACGTGTTGCACTTACACAATTTCCTTGTACCGCCTCTACGTAGTAAGTAGTGTTGGCGGTTAATGCTGGAGTTGCAAATACCGATCCTGTAAATACCAATGTTCCGTTTGCCGCTGCATCGTACCATTTGTAAGTTACAGCAGCATCTGGATTTGCAATCGAGATAGTAGCTGAAGACCCTGAACAAACACTAGCAATTGTTGCCAATACTGGAGCAGGAAGTGCTGGAGTAACCGTTACGATTACAGGGACTCTTGTGGTATTAGCGCAAGTTCCTTTACTTACTTGAATATAATAAGTGGTGGTAGCTGTTAATGCTGGTGTTGTAAAAGTTGCACCAGTGGCCAATTGTGTTCCACCCGTTGCGGCATCAAACCAAGCTAAAGTTGTTCCACCGTTTGCAGTTGCTGTTAGGGTTGCCGTGCTGCCAGAGCAGATGGTTTGGTTTCCAGCTGTTACCGTTGGATCAGGATAGATAACCGTTGCACCATAAATGTCTAAACTGGTTAACACGGTAGCCAATGCGCCGAAGCTCACTTGAACCCTATCGTAAGCACCGCCCGCTAAAACGGTTGCAAGAAAACGATTACCCGATAAAAGTTGAAGATTTAATAATGATGAGTTTAATTGAACTGTTCTTACTGTAGCAGTTCCGTTCATTACTCTAACTGTTACATTTCCTAATGCGGTTAAGTCTAATAGTCCACCCGGCAACGCTAAATCTAAGCGAATGCTATCTGTTGCAGCGCCAACCGATGGGAAAATTAATTGTTGAATTCCTGTTGACCCCACACCAACCGCTAATGAAATTCTGGTAAAGTTGTTAGCATCTGCATCGGTTGAGTTGCCAGCGCCTGCAATCTGACACAATAGGCAAATTCCTGTGATACTCGTGTTTTGGCTATTTGCAGCGTTACAAGCCGTACCGCCACCGCCATTAATCACCGTTACAATAACTGGAACTCGAGTTGCACTTGCACAACCTGCAGCAGTAGTGGTTTCTACATAATAAGTAGTTGTAGTTGATAATGCTGGGGTTGTAAATGATCCGCCAGTAGCAACTGAAGCTCCACCTGCTGGTGTAGTGTACCAAGAAATGGTATTTCCTGCATCAGCAGTGGCTGATAAAGTAGTCGATTGTCCGGCATTGATCACCTGATTATTCGTGGTTACCGTTGCTAAATTAGCTGGAGGATTTACCGACACCGTAACAGCAGTTCTAGAACTTACTGCTGTTCCAGAAATCGCCTCCACATAAAATATAGTTTGAGCGCTTACTGCTGGAGTTACAAAAACCCCAGTATTATTGGTGGCCAATGGTGTACTTCCAGTAGATGCATACCAATTATAGGTTACACCAGCTTGCAAATTGCTTACACTTAAAGTTGCGGCACTTCCAGAACAAACCGTAGCAGAAGCTACAACTGGAGGATTAACCGTAACCGTTAAACTATAGGCGGTAGTTGCTTTATTTTGGTTGGCGTCTGTTGCCGTTAAGGAAATAATAAAAGTTCCACCCAAAGTTGGGGTTCCTGTTATTTCCCTTGTAGTTGTATTAAAACTTAATCCAGGAGGAAGATTAGTTGCAACATAAGTATATGGTGAAGTCCCACCAGTAACTGCTGGCAAGGTTTGTGTTGGATACGATGTTCCTACAATACCATCTGGTAAAGTTGCGCCTGGCAATGATAACACACCGATAATTTTAATCGCGTAAGTATTACTTGCCGTTCTATTTTGACTATCGGTTGCCGTAATGCCTATTGAATAATTACCAGCTTGTGTTGGCGTACCAGATAATTCTCTCGTAATGGGATCAAAATTTAATCCTGCTGGAAGATTACTGGCTACATAAGTGTACGGACCAACACCACCAACTGCCGATGGCAAAGTTTGCGTAGCATAAACCGTTGCTTCTGTTCCATCTGGCAAACTAGCACCTGGCAATGTCAATGGATCTATAACCGTAATGGTATAATTAGTAGTCGCTGTTTTTCCAGCATCATCCACAACCGTCACCGGGAATGTAAATGTTCCAGATTGTGTTGGTGTACCCGTAATTTCTCTTGTGGTTATATTAAAACTTAATCCTGCCGGAAGACCTGTTGCAGAATAAGTATATGGAGTTGTTCCACCAGTTGCAGATGGAATAATTTGCGTAGTATAAACCGTTCCTGTTGTTCCATTGGCCAATGTTGCTGCTGGTAAAACCAATGGATCAGTTACTTTTAAGGTATAGTTTGAAGTTATGGTATTTCCATTTGCATCAACCACAGTAACTGGAATAGTATAATTTCCAATTTGGGTTGGTGTTCCTGTAATTTCTCTCGTTGTTGGGTTAAATGTTAATCCTGGAGGAACGCCCGTTGCTGAATAAGTGTAAGGACCCGTTCCGCCTGTAGCAGCAGGAATGCCATTCGTTGTATATGGTGTTCCAGTTACGCCATCTGGCAATGCACCTGGAGCCAAGGCTAAAGCTGGTGTAACCGCTAAGGTGAATACTGCAGTTGTGCTACAGTTTTTGGTATCTGTTGCTACTACTGAAAATGTTGGATTCCCAGTTGCAGTAGGCGTTCCACTTACCAATCCTGTTGAAGATAAGGTTAAACCTGCTGGCAAAGTACTTCCCGAAGCTAAAGCATAAGTATAACCTGGGGTTCCGCCTGTTGCTACTGGAAGTTGCTTGCTATAAGGCGATGAAATAGTTGCATTGGTTAAAGTTGTACCAGCAAAAATAATCGCCGGATTAACGGTTACCACAACAGGAACTCTCGTTGTATTTGCACAAGTTCCCTTGCTTACCTGGATGTAATAGGTTGTAGTCGTTGTTAAGGCTGGTGTAGTAAAGCTTGCGCCACTTCCTACTTGTGTACCGCCTGTTGCAGCATCAAACCAAGTTAAAGTTGTTCCACCGTTTGCGGTAGCAGTTAATGTCGCTGTTGTTCCTGAACAAATGCTTTGAGCACCTGCAGTTAACGTTGGGTTTGGATAAACGATTGTCGCTCCATAAATATCCAAGCTTGTCAGTGCCGAAACTACCGCACCGAAACTCACCTCAACGCGATCGTAAACACCTCCAGCTAAAACAGTTGCAGTGAAACGATTTCCACCTAAAAGCGTAAGATTTAGTAATGCAGAGTTGATGGTAACCGTTCTAACAACACTTGCACCATTTAAGATCCTAACCGTAATATTATTTAGAACACCGACATCTGCTAGTCCACTTGGCAGGGCCAGGTCTAGGCGAAGACTATCGGTGGCAACACCTGCAGACGGGAAGATTAATTGTTGGTAACCTGTTGCGCCCACGCCTACAGCAAGTGTTATTCTTGTAAAGTTACTGCCATCAGCATCTGTAGAATTTCCAGCCCCAGTAATTCCACATAATAAACAAATACCATTAATTCCAGAATTTTGAGTATTCGCAGCATTACAAGCTGTTGAGCCACCACCAGTAATTACGGTAACTGTAACAGGCACACGAGTTGCACTTGGACAACCTGCTGCACTGTTAGTTTGAACATAATAAGTTGTTGTAGTGGTTAATGATGGTGTTGTAAATGAATTTCCAGTACCAACTTGGGTTCCACCTGTTGCGGCATCGAACCAAGTGATGGTATTTCCTGCATCAGCAGTAGCTGATAAGGTAGTTGATTGACCAGTATTGATGACCTGATTATTTGTGGTAACCGTTGCTAATGTTGCAGCTGGGTTAACCGAAACCGTAACAGATGTTCTCGTGCTTACTGCTGTTCCAGAAACCGCCTCAACATAAAACACAGTTGATGAAGTAACTATTGGCGTTACAAAAATACCCGTTGTATTAGTGGCCAACGGCGAACTTCCTGTCGCTCCGTATAAATTATAAGTTACAGCCTGTACATTACTAACTGTTAAAGTTGCGGTACTGCCAGAACAAACTGTTGTAGAAGCTACTACCGGTGCATTCACCGTAACCGTAATGGTGTAAGCTGTTGTCGCTTTGTTTTGGTTGGCATCTGTAGCGGTTAAGGAAACCGTAAATGTTCCACCTTGTGTTGGTGTTCCCGAAATTTCGCGGGTGGTATTGTCAAAAGTTAATCCTGGAGGAAGACCAGTTGCAGCATAAGTATAGGGAGCAGTTCCGCCTGTTACAGCAGGCAAAGTTTGAGGTAAATAAGATGTACCGACAACCCCATCTGGCAAAGTTCTGGTTGGTAAAGTTAATGTTCCAATTACTTTTATTGCGTAAGTGTTACTCGCGGTTTTGTTCTGACTATCAGTTACTGTAACGCCTATCGAATAGTTTCCAGCTTGCGTTGGTGTTCCTGTAATTTCTCTCGTTAACGGATTGAATGATAATCCTGCAGGAAGACTACTGCCTACATAAGTGTATGGACCAACACCACCAGTTGCTGCGGGTAAGATTTGGGTTGCATAAACAGCACCCTCATTTCCATCGGGCAAGTTTGCAGCTGGTAAAACTAAAGGATCGGTTATGGTAATTGAATAATTAGTCGTTACCGTTCTGTTGTCTCCATCTTTAGCCGTAACCGGAACAACAAAAGTTCCTACCGCGGTTGGCGTCCCTGTAATTTCTCTCGTTGTTTCGTTAAAAACTAAACCTGGAGGAAGTCCTGTTGCAGTATAAGTATATGGAGTTGTTCCGCCCGTTGCCGATGGAATAATTTGAGTGGTATAAACTGTTCCTGTTACGCCGCTAGCCAAGGTTGCTGGCGGAAGCAGGAAAGGATCAGTAATTTTAACCGTATAGTTTGAAGTAACGGTATTTCCATTTGCATCTACAACGGTTACTGGAATCGTGTAAACTCCCGGAACGGTTGGTGTTCCTGTAATTTCTCTAGTCGTTGGGTTAAAAGTCAATCCAGCAGGAACACCTGTTGCAGTGTAAGTATATGGCCCAGTTCCACCGGTTGCGGCTGGAATAGTTCGAGTTGGATAAAGTGTTCCTGTTATACCATCAGGTAATGCACCAGGCGTTAATGCCAATGCTGGTGTAACCGTTAAGGTATAAGCTGCAGTAGCTGTACAATTTTTGGTATCGGTAGCTACAACAGAAAAATTATAGGTATTTGGAATTGTTGCAGTACCCGTAATTGATCCTGTAGATGAAAGTACCAAACCTGTTGGCAATGTACTTCCAGCGGCCAAAGCGTAAGTGTAACCTGCTGTTCCACCTGTTGCAACATCCAATTGTTTACTATAGGCAAAACCTGGAGTTGCATTGCCAAGGGTAGCGCCATTGAATATGATTTGAGGATTAACCACAACATTTACGGGAACTCTTACCGATTCTAATGTACAATCAGCACGTTTCGCGGATACGTAATAAGTTTTATTTGCGGTTAATAATGGTGTTGGAAAACCTGCATTATAAGCTACAGTTGCAAGGGCTGTTCCTCCATCTGCAACATCATACCATACCAGTTGATTACCTGCCGCAGTTGTGGCCTGTAAATTTGCGCTGGTATTGTAACATGCATTTACTGTGTTGGAAATAGGTAACGTAAATGTTGGAAATGCAGGACTTCTACTGATATCATAAATCTCTACATATTGGGTAACGTTCGCACTCACCAACGTAGATAAACTAATGGTTACGCGATCGAAAGCAACACCTGGTGCAAAAGGAACGGTAACAACTTGACCATTGTTGAGTAGCCCTAATAAATCTAAACCTAATAAGCTTGAGGCAGCAGCACTGTAAACTGGAGTTGTTCCATTATATGCCGTTACCATCAAATTATCAAACAGCTTTAGGTTAACCAATGCTGGTGACGTTCTTAAACGTAAATTGAAATTATCTGTAGTGTTAGAAAGCGTAGGGAAATAAACGTTGATACTCTTAGAGGCAGCAACACCCACAACGCCAGTACTTAAACTATAGAAAGTATTTTTATCATTATCGATAACCTTTTGAAACTCAAAATTCTCGGCTCCAGCCAAGTTTAATGCATCTAAAGAGATTCCTTGTTCATCATAATTGGCGTAAACATTAGCATCGCAGTTATCATTACCATCAATCGTGTAAGCGTAATAAACATTGGTTTTTCCAGTTGTGGTCAATAAAAGCCCTGTTGTTCTATCAATAATATAAACCTTATCGTAAATCTCATTTGGAGTGATTGCGATATAAGTGTAACCGTTTTTATCTTTTACTATTTTAATACTCGAATTGTTATCAAAGCCTTGTGCACTCGATCTACTCAAAATTGTGGTACCTGCGGGTCTTTGGGCACCAACCTCAAAATTGTGATTACCAATAACCAAACCGCCAACAATGTCTGCCACTAAGCCTCCTAACGTTCCACCCAATAATCCGTTCAGTGCAGATTGATCAAAATCAATTCTGATGTATGTTGTTTTGTTTGCAGGTATGCTATTAGGAAACTTCAAGGTAATTCCACCTGAATAAGCTCCTAGGCCTAATGCTGCACCACCGTAAGAGTTAAGAGTAGCAAAATTTGCATCACTAGTGCTCACTGCGTTGTCAATATTATCAACATGCGATGGGCTGAATGAAAATGGCTTAATTTCTGTAACCGTATTTGCAAAAACTTTGGTTTGTGCATACGAATTAGAATAAAAGAGCGTTAATAGAATGATGATTGCAAATACAGAAGCATTGCAAGCTATTCCTTTTAAGGAACGAGAAGTAAAAGTTTTCATCATGTCAGGCGTAATTTAGGGTGACTTACAAATATCAATGCGCTTTCTAACTACCTAGGCAAGGCATTATATAATTATGACAAATCTATATTTAGATTGATCACCTATCTTATCCATTGCTATTCATTCTTTATGCAATCGTTTTCATTCATTTTATTCATAGAATACATTATTGACTAAAAGATTTTACGTTTCGTGAAATTATGATGACATTAGCTGTAGTCATCCCATATACTAATGAACGTTAACGAACTCCTCAACGAGCTCAGGAAGTTTGTACTTATAAAGTCTGGATTGAGAAATATCGATCCCGCCCATTGTAAGATTATTTCTGAGTATGTATTTCAAGAAACTAAGAACTACGTTAGTGAAACCACTATAAAGCGTTTTTTTGGTTTTGCGAATACGCAGCATAAGTTCTCTCTATTCACCTTAAACAGTTTATCACAGTATATCGGTTACAACGATTGGGATTTATTTTGCAAGGACAAGGAAAATAAAACGACCGAGGTTCAAAGTATTTGGCAAGATTTAAAGTTAAAAGCCCAAGTAATTACTGAGGTATCGCTCATTGCGAAGAAAAACAATTCTGGCGTTCCCTTTAAGGCAACAGCGAACAGAAGTTTCTTTTATCCAGATTTTGATTACTTTTTCAAAAACAACTATCAGTTTGCAACCGTAAGTGCACAGCCAGGGCAAGGCAAATCGATATTATTGGCACATCTCGTTGAATATTTCTTTGTTTCAGAAAATGCTATTTACAAAAATGACATTGTTTTACTAATCAACTCAACGAGGATTAATTCCATTATCGCGAACGGGATGACACTAAAAGATTGGTTTTTAAAGGAGTTTAAGTTTGGAAGCTTAAGCGAAATGATCATGTACTTTAAAAAGAATCCTGATAAACGCGAAGGCAGATTTGTTCTTATAGTTGATGGAATTGATGAGCGACTATCAAAATCCGAATATTTCAAAACCTTTATCGATTTCCTTTACAGTATTGAGGAGAATAGCTTTTTAAAAATTATTTTTGGCCTAAGAACCAATAGTTGGATAAATCTTCAACCCGCAATATCAGGCTCGGCCTTTTTAAGTAAGGCATGGTATACAGGTTTATTTTACGATGAAGAAAAATTAAGCAATCTACCAGCATTAAATGAAGAAGAGGTTCTTTTCACCTTAAGTCATATAGAAAATAAAGCTGTAACTAAAGCGGATATTAGTCCAACCTTGCTAAATCAATTTAAAACACCTTTTTGGATTCAGGTGTATTTTAAGCTAAAGGATGAAAATAATCTTTTGGATTTAAGCAATCCATTGTTGTGCTACGAACTAATTAATTATTTTCTAGAACGGCGGGTATTTTTAGCAAAAAAGAGTACAGAAAAAATATTTCTTCTAAAAAAGATTGGCGATTGCATCTCCGAAAGGAATAATAAGTTGAGGGTTGCCAAAGAGAAAATCTTAAACTATATTAATTGCTATCCCGAAGCTTATGAGGAGTTACTGCACTCGGGAATAATTATTGAGGAAAAGAGATTCACTACCTCAATACCTACCGAGGTAGTTCGTTTTATAAATAACGAGATTTACACCTACTTTTTATTCATTCAAATTACCGAAAAATTTGAGTACAAATCCTGCAAGGGATTTTTTGAGCATATATTAACAAGCTTTGCAAAACAACCATTGCTTAGGGCACATATTTTAAATTGGGCCATAAGGTTTTGTATCACTAGAAATGAGATTGCAGAATTGAAGAATATATTTAAGCTTCCGTTCACCAATCAAGAAAAAAACGAATCTTTCGATTTTATCTGCTACATCTCAAGGCACGAACTGGCCAAACCAAATGGTACTTTTAATAAGCAAACCATTGGCATCGATTTTATTGATATTATGGCTACTGGCCGAACAATGAGTAGTCTCTATAAGGAAACTGTTAAAATAATTTCGGAAAATGTGCTCAATGAAGATGTTCAAATGATGCTGCACATTATAGAATGTAACATTTATTTAATCGACGTTGATAAAATTTCGTTACAGAACACCATGCACTTATTGAAACGAAATTATAAGAGATTGGGAGAGCTCTTCCCGATAAATCCTTATGATTTGATTTTATATTTCTACAACAACTTGGTTAGCAAGCCGAACGAAAGTAAAACATTAGAAGACAAGATCATTAAGTTATGTCAAGAAATAGATAGAAGTGCGCCAAAAAAGAACGAAGAGCTCACTACTGAAGAAGTTTTGTGTTACCGTTTGGTGCTCATTACGCTGTTCTCTCAAAAAAATTATGCAGAATGCCACCGCTTTATAATGGCAATACTGAATAAGTACCCAAATATATTTTACATCAGGCATTCTGTTTTTTCCCCATTTCTACTTTTACATTTAGGTCAAACCTATTTAAAATTGAATTATCTTAAGAAAGCACAAAGAATTATACAGTTTGTAGATAAAATAATTGATAGCGAGTATACGTATTACACCAACTTTATTTTAACAGGATTTAATATTTTTAAATCTACCTTTTACAATTGCATTCACAATTACGAACAGGCCATAATTGAGGCAGATTTAGGGTTGGCCATAGCAGAGAAGCACGATTTTAAGATGTTCGAAATTTCATTAATCCTGAGTAAGATAGACGCGTTGAAACATTGCGAAGCATCAGAAGAGGTATCAACCGCAATTAAGGATTTGCTTACATTTTTAACGGTGCACAAAATTCCAATGCCAGAATATTCCAATTTAAATGGCGGAGAATTCGAGGATACCTTTAAAATCTTAAAATCGTACCGCAAACATCAAAGCGCATAATCTGAGTTCGATTATTAAGATACTTGGTCGTAGGTTATTTGACGCTTTGTATGACCGGTCGTCACCCTGAAATCATTTCAGGTTCTTAATTGCAGGGCAACTTAGCATCAAAGATGCTGAAATAAATTCAGCATGACGAAATGAGGAGCCAAATCGTCATAAAAGCACCTTCAATTTTAATTACAATCGAACTTAGCTTATTACTTAATTAAGTTATACAATTCATCCAATTTTGGAGATAGAACAATTTCGATTCTTCTATTTTTACTTCTACCATCGGCACCAGTATTCGATCCAAGTGGTTGAAACTCTCCCTTGCCGGTAGCTGTCATTCTCACGCTTTCTACCTTTTCATTATCCGTTAGATAACGAACAACCGAAGTAGCCCTTAAAACGCTCAAATCCCAATTGTCCTTAATCTGACCAAGGTTATTTATTTTCTGATTATCGGTGTGTCCCTCAACAGCAATATTTATTTCGGGTTGTTGCTTTAATACGATAGCCAATTGGGTAAGCGCCTGCTTGCCCTTTTCGTCGATGATGATACTTCCCGATGGGAATAATAGTTTATCGGTAAGCGAAACGTAAACCTTACCATTTTTAATCTCTACAGTTAAACCATTTTTGGTGAAGCCAAGTAAGGCCTGTTGAAGTTTCTCTTTTAACGAATTAGTTGCTTCATCGCGTTTGCGTAAAACTTCCTCAACCTCTTTCAATCGCTTTTCACGAGCAGCTAAATCGCCAGATAATTTTGTAATTTCTGTTGAAGAATTATTCTTTAGTTTTTTATAATTCGCATCAACCTCATTGTAGTTGGTCTGCAGATCACGAAGTTCTTCAGCCATTAAAGTGGTGTCCCTTTTTAGTTTAGCAACTTCTTTATCCAAATTCTCAATTTTAATTAAGCCCTCATTAAAAGCAGTGTACAACGAATCTTTACTACCCAATAAAGCCTTATATTTTTTCGGCGATAAGATTACGCATGAGGTTAACGATGAAATGAACAAGAGAATGGCAAAAGCTAGAAAGGTATGTTTCATATTATAGTATCAAGATTTTAGTATCAAGTATCAAGACCCAAAATCGGTTTTTGAAATTTGGTTATTGATTTACTGCGTTTCTCAAAAATACAACTAATGGTTGTACCATATTAAAATAACTTATTAACTTATCAACGAACGCAGGATCAAAAAATTCTTTGTCCTCAATTTTCATGGTAGCCTCAAAACTTTTAAGCTTTAAAAATTCGATGTTCGGATCGGCAGGGTCGTAGCCTTTTGGTGCATTTTTCAAGGCATTATCTACGCCAAGCTTGAAGTTCTTTTTAAAATCCTTGTTCTCGATAACCTCCTTAAAATCACCGATGTTGTAATCTATTTCCTGTCTGATCAATTTTAGATGTGGCGCATCTGGCATCCAATAACCGCCAGCGATGAAACTTTTACCCGGTTGAATATGCAAATAATAACCCGGTTCATTTCCACCTTTTTTAGTAGAAAACCACATACCAAAGTTATTTTTATAAGGATCTTTATTTTTACTGAAACGAACATCGCGGTAAATCCGCAATAGGCTTTTCTTCGGATCAGCATCTGCTGAAAGTGTTGGATCTATCTTCGCCAGCGCCGGAATAATTTTGCCTACCATCTCTAAAACATCAGCCTTTGCTTCTTCATAAACGGCTTTGTTTTCGGCAAACCACTCTCGGTTGTTATTTTCTGCTACGTCTTTTATAAACTTGATGGTACTGGCTTTAAGCATGAATTGATATTAATGGAAAAATACTGGAGGGAAACGATTCGTTCCCTCATTTACTGAACAAAAAACATGGGTATAATCGCAGATAACGACAATAACACCGTTGCAATTAGATAAAATGATGCCTCTTTATGCTTCACGGCCAATTGATACACCGTAAATAAAAATGCAGCAACTACAACTAATATCGCTGGAATGGTTATTAATTCGGTTATTGCACCAAAAACCACATTTTGTTGAAAGCGGGAAAACAAGCCAATAAAGGTTGCTAATAAATAAAAAGCAGATAAAATTGTTAAATAAAATATGCTTTTGGTTAAAGTATTGCTATTCATGATTGATTAGTTCTTCTGATACAAATAAATTTTTACACAACTAAAGATAACTTATTTATCGTAATAAGGTTTATACTTTATATTCGGCGATAGTACATGTAATAAAATAATTCTCGAATAACGGTAATTAAAGGGATATAATATAAAGCAACCTGCAAAAATCGCGATAAGGTAATGCCAAAAAGTAGCATCGGTTAATGGCCCAAAAATTAAATAAGTAAGGAAACTTACTGCAAGCATTTCGATTACATTCATAGCGTAACTTACATACATGGCTGCATAAAAATAGCCCGGCTCAATTTCAATCCGCTGTGCACAATAACTGCAGATCTCTTTGGTGTGTTGAATATTCCAACCATACATACTGCCGGTAAAAATATCGCCTCTACGGCAATGCGGACATTTGCAGTGGATAATAGCGGAAAGCTTTGAAGTCCTTTCGGCCATATTTAATTGAGATTGAAAGGTTCTTTCTTCATGTTAAGGTGAACATTCTTTTTGCGGTATTTTTTATACCAAACCACGCCCACAATAATGGCCATTAAGTAGGGTACAGCAAGCAAATATAAAACCCCAGTATTTAAACCCGCTGAAACGGTATTGCCATTTTTTACACCTTGCTCTGCATTGATGCTACACATGGCGCATTGCGCATTAACCTCAGGCACAATTGCAAAACTGAAAACGAGCACAAATAAGATAAAAACCAATTTCTTTTTCATCACCACAAATATAATGAATAAACGAGTGAAGGGTGGCAAAAATTATGTCATAAAAAAACCCCGCTGAAAAGCGGGGTTTTAAGAGATCGTTAAAATATGGAGCTAATTTTTATAATAAAGATCCAGTAAAAGTAAAGTCAGGATGTTCAACACTTATAAATTGACCAAGTGTTTCACCTGTAGTTGGGTGAGTAAAATAGCCTAATGTAAAAGTATCAACGTTTAACCTTTGTGTAGTTAGTGGCGCCATATTAGCAACGATTAGACCTGCATTACCTGTTGGTGTACCTGCAGTAAATTTAAATACTCCTGCATCGTTTTTGGTATAGGTAAAAGGAAAATCGCCAAGAAATCTACTTGCTCCTTGATAGATATCGGTGGTCAAGGTCATTTTTTTATTTAAAACGACAAAAGCAAATGTCATTTTATCTAGTCTTAAGCCATAAGGACCAGCTAACATTGCAGCAGCTGCAGAAGCTCTCCTTGCTTGGAAATCAGCTGACCATCCTGGATACGTTGTTGCAAAAGGCGCAACTATAGATGAAAATTTAACACCTAATAATAAGTGTAGTGGTAATAATGGTGTAGGAGAATTTTTAATGATGTATTCTTTCCCTGCAGCATCGTACGCAGCCAAAGTTGTCGCATCTTTCCATGCGAACTTAACAAATGTAATTCCTTGGTAAAGTACACCTCCGCTTAAAACAGATGCACCATCAAGTGAAAAAGCAAATTTGCCTGTGCTTGAAGCAATTGATCCATCAGCTAATATACCAGAAAAATTCACCCTTTTACCTGAACCTACTGAAGTTGTAAAATCAAATCCAATACCAGCCTTTAAGGTAGCGTTGCCTGATAAAATATCAACGTATGCATTGGTATTAGTAGCAAAGAAACTCTTAAATTTATCAATTGCTGTTTTGTAACCACCAGCTTCATATACAGCTTTCTGTGCTGCCGTTGCTTTAACTAACCTAAAAGGCTGACGGTATTTTTTACCAGTAAAAATGATACTATCTGGCGTAGAATGATCATAAATAAATTCTACGTCACTCTTGTGTCCAGAACCAGTAACGCCACCAAAAGAAGCAGGGTTTGGATCATCTAATAACGAAATGGTGTTGTAAGTATCGAAAATCAGTTCTGCTCCAGCATTTGCTTTTACCCTAAATGTTGAAGTTCCAACTGTGGTAGAGGCCGCCGTAGTTGCATCACCATACATCTTTACAACTTGGGTGGGTCCATCAAAACTGATGTAAAAACCGTAACCTCCACCAGCTTGCGTTGGTAAAGTGGCAATCCATCCATTTGGTGCCGTAGTTAAAATTGTGTTTACCTCAGCTATTGCTTTTTGCATTCTAACTTCTGGAAGCTCATCGAATGCTAATTCAAATGAAGATTTTTTACAGCTTGCAAATGCGAGCAAGACCATAAATAAATATAATAATCTTTTCATATTCTATAATGCTTGTCCTAATAGTCCGTAAAAATTATTTGTAGGTGTACCACTTAAGTAAAAACCACCATATTGATTGTAGTTTGCAGGATCAATTGTTGGAGGTAACCAATCAGCAATAAATGTTTTCCCAGTCAGATAGGCTTGAATACTATTAGTAAATGCGGCTGTAAATAGTGTTGCGTTTGCGTAAGAACCCGTTGTTCCCGCTTGTGCAACTTTTGTAAAAGTAACGGCTCCTGTTGTTGGGTTAATAGTATAAGTAAATGTATAATCCGCAAAAAATTGAGTTCCTCCAGCAGCTGCAGTAAATGCAGCACGAACTGTTAATGCTGTTGTTGATTCAAATCTAAACTGTAAATAATCCATATGGTATTTCGCAGTCGTATTAACAGCTAAAATAGCAGCTTTAAATGTATTATAAGGCGTAGAAAAGTCAGATGATGTCGCATTTGCAGAATATATACCGTCCTCCAAATTAATAGTCATAGTTTTATACAAATTCTGACCCATCCAATAACGGAAACTAGCATTTTGATAATTATAAGTTTTTCTTACAACCTCTTGAATTTCTTTTTGTAGTGCTCTAAAATCTATACCAAGGTTGGTGTTGAAATATTGAACCACACTAGCTTCCTTAGCTTTCAATGCCGCTTTACCCGCTACAGACGAACCATTTGCCCAAGCGTCGAACCAGGCCTGACCCAATACTAATAGTGATGTAGTAGTTTCCGCAAAATCTTCTCCAGGTTGACTTGATGCATAAGGAGTAACATAACCATTCGCACGTGCAGTAGCATCACTTACAGTTGTCCAAGTAGCCAGATATGTAGATTTTGTAATTAACTGAAAATCAACAGGCATAGGCACAATTTGGTTTAAAATATGCGTAAATTCATGATGAATGGTTCTTAATTTACCAACAACAGCTCCAGTATTGGTTAAATCAAAATTATTCAAATCATAAATCGTTATATTTCTCCCAGCTGCTGCTGTAGCAAGCGTATAAGAATTATCAGGGTTATAAGATCCTGAGCCAAATAATACAAACTGTTTAGGAGAATATTTTTTAATAAAAGTAGTCCCCGCAATTTTTCTGTATGGTAATAGAAAGCCCTCTAGAACTGTTTGCATTTGCGGTTGTACTTTCTCAACTTTCACCGAAGCGACGTCTCTATCATCTCCATGGTAAAAGCGATTATAGCGATAAATTACATCAATATTGTACTCATTTAAGAATGTGGTGGTAAGCCAGGTATCTAATGGAGTATTAGCCACGGGATTATCAACATTCAGCTTTGCGAAATCAACCGATACTGGGTCTTCTTTACGGCATGATACAATCACGGAAATAAAGAACAGTGCAGCAAAAATTTTAAATATATTTTTTTTCATAACATTTAAATTTATTATCTAGGATTTAATGGAACACCAGATAGAAGTGCTTCTTGAGGTATTTGAAAAACTCGGCGCAAATCATTAGGAGCCAGATCCTTAAATGTTTCAACCCCGAATGTATCATATTGATTGTGAGTGACAGTTAAGCCTTTTCTCACAATATCTAACCATCGGATTCCCTCTTGTAAAAATTCTGCTTTTTTACTTTCTAAAATAAGTTTAATTATTGCTTCTTTTGAATCCGCTATATTATAGAAAACAGTAATTTTGGGTAATGTAGCCACATCTGTAGAGGCGCTATAATTGGTGATTTTTGTACTTAAAAAGATATTCACATCTCTTAAGGAATTATCAAATTGGCCTAATTCTGCATATGCCTCAGCCCTGTTCATTAATGATTCATCAACAGTCAATAATGGAGCAATCAAATAAGGGTAACCAATATCGGCACCTGGACTTGTGCGGAAAAAATATTCCTTAAACTTATATGTGGTGTAGTTTGGAGCTCCGTACGATAAAATTTTATCCGCTCTAGTTTTTCCAGTGAAATTACCCGCTGTACTGAACATTTTCACCAAATTGATTCCATAACCATATCTTGGTGAAGTTTGTCTTTGCCATAAAGAATACTGTTCTGTTAATAACAAAGAAGATTTTTGATCAGATCGTGTAAATGCACTTCTAAAATCTTCAGCTCCATATGCCCTATAAATGGTATTAAGAGGCCTCAAATTATTGTAAAAATCATTTGCAGGTACCGTAGCTGTAGAATGATCAATTACTTTTTGCCATTCACCTTTAAATAAATAAAAGCGAGATGCAAAAGCATGTGCAGCAGCTGGAGTAAAATGATATTTTGGAACACTGTACGCAGAAGATGATAATAAAGCTATTCCTTCAGTTAAATCTTTCTCAATTTTCGCATAAGTTGCTGCAACTGTTTCTCTATCATACTGAACGATAACTTTCGTTTCTGGTGCTGTAACATATGGAATACCAGGAGAATTATTTGCACCACCAATTACATATGGTTTGGAGAAAAAAGTAACCAACATAAAATGTGCATAAGCACGTGCTAACAATGCTTCGCCCTTATAAGGTAAAACACCTGTACCAAGATTATTCTTTTCGATGGCTTCTAGTGCTTGATTTGCCGCAGCAATTCCTTCGTAGCATCCATTCCAATAGCTTGTTGTTGATCCGGTCTGGTCACCAATTAAATCTTGCCAGTTGTACGGTCTTGCGATTACATCATCTAAGCTTCCAACACCACTTCCTTTATCTTCAGTATTATCTGAGTAGCTTTCAGTAAAATAATAATAATCATTTCTAGGATATGCTGTAGTTACTAACTGAGCAACTTTATCAATTGTATTTATTTCAGTTCTATTATCAGGTTCTTTGTCTAAATACTTATTACATGATTGTGTAGTAAGCAAAAGTCCAAGTCCGAATAAAAGAGATTGTATTTTGTTTAATTTCATAATTTTAAATATTTAGAATCCAACCTTTAATGATAATGTATATTGTTTTGGAATCGGCAAAGCAACCCCTCCACTTCCAAAGAATTCTGGATCTTGTCCATTTAGATTCTTATCTGAATATAGCAAAGCCAAGTTATTACCGATTAAAGATATGGTTGCATTAGCCATGTGTAATTTTGAAGTTATCTTTTTAGGAACATCGTATCCAAGGGAAATTTGTTTAAAGCGAATATAATCACC
This sequence comes from Pedobacter frigidisoli, assembly GCF_004331675.1. Taxonomy (GTDB): domain Bacteria; phylum Bacteroidota; class Bacteroidia; order Sphingobacteriales; family Sphingobacteriaceae; genus Pedobacter; species Pedobacter frigidisoli. Next base: position 79,987 of record NZ_SJSN01000001.1, read on the forward strand.
TTTTGCAACTCTTTCTGTAGAGAAGTTGTAGAGGTTGTAAGGGTAGCGAGCTGAGATCGTAGAGCCATCAGCATCTTTAATAGTTTGAGATGCATCGAAAGGATCTAATAGAGCGGGTATATTTGTGAATTTTTCATCACCTGGCATAATCCATCTATTTAACATATCTTTTGACATTGAATAAATATCAGAATAGGAAGCTTGGTAAGTAGCATCTAGTCTCACGAAATTACCAGCAGCAAATGTTAACAATGCAGATAGGCTGAAGTTTTTATACCTAAATTGATTGTAAAAACCGCCATAAAAAGTTGGATCATTTGGGCCCTCATATTTAAGATAGCTAATATCATTGCTCTGCAAATTAACATATGAACTACGTTTACCGGCCTCATCAATATAATAAGGAAAACCACGATCATGGTCTAACCCATCAAATTGAATAGAGTATAATCCCCTTTGTGCATGGCCTAACAATGCTCCGCCATCTGCTGAAACCAAAGTAAAAATACTTGGATTTACTTCGAGATTTGTAATTTCATTTTTATTAAAAGCAACATTGAATTGAGTTCTCCATCTAAAATCTGTATTATTGATAGCATTTCCTGCAACTGTAAATTCAATACCTTTAGAGGTCATATCAGCATAGTTAGCCACTTTATTAAATTGACCGCCAATACCTGATGTTTTAATATTACCTATTAAATCAAAAATATTCTTTCTATAAATATCGAAAGTAACATTAATTCTATCTTTCAAAAACGTCAAGTCAGCACCGAGATTTAGTTCTTTGGTTTTTTCCCAAGTTAGTTCTGAATTTTCTAACCCAGAAATAAATGTTGCTGTTTCTTTTTCATTATCATACGGTCTTCTAGTAATTTGATTGTAGAAAACTGCCGCAGAATTATTCGCATTACCTAGATTAGCTGTTAGGCCATAAGTTGCTCTAACACGGGCTGAAGAAAATATATCATTTTTGGGCCAAAAACTTTCTTGATCAATATTCCATGCACCAGAAATATTCCAGGTAGGCAACCATCTAGCTGTTCTGCTTTTACCCATTAAGTTTGAACCATCATAACGTGTGGTTGCATTAAAGCTATATTTTTCTTTATATGAATAAGCAGCCCTCAAAGCAAATGCAGAGAAACGATCATAACCATTGCTCATGCCGAAATAAGGGAATCCAGATTCTTGCGCCCACTTAAAATATTTATAGGCAGAATTAACGATTCCGCCGTTTTCATATTGATAACCCACACCATCAAAATTTTCTGCCTGACGATCTGCAAAGCGAACTTCCATTGATCCAAAAACATTTAATCTATGATCAGTTGCAAAAGTCTTATCAAACTCTAAATTTTGTCTGAAATAATAACTTTTTAAGTTATCAGTAGTTGTGTTGTAAAAACCCCCTTCTGGCAATACACTTTCAGGTAATCCATAAGGATTGGCAGGGTCTGTATATAAAAATTTGTTGCTTCCTATAGTTGTAGCATCCGAAGTATTACGATAAGCCAAAACCATATTTGCATTTTCAAGAATATAATGTTGACGCTCAGTTTTAGCAAAACGATATGCTCCATCAACAGAATAGGTTAAACTTGGAATAATTTTGTATTTAATTCCTCCTTGAACCTTAAAATCAATATTACCAAGCGTTAGATAATTATTATCAATTTCATGAAGAATGTTAAATGGAGAGTAGTTTCTTGTAAAGAATTCCCTATTCCCGTTCTCATCAAATGCTGTCATGGTACGGCTAGTATTTAATGCATAAGAATAAGGATTGATATCAAAATCACGAGAGAATTTACCATAAACTGGATCAGATGTTCTTTCTTGCGTACCAGGTGCACGTTGATCACGAACAGAACCATTCATTAAAATCTCCGCACTTAATTTCGAACTCATTTTAAAGTTAGCTCTAAAATTTCCCGTGAAACGGTCCACACTATTACCAACTGTTTGTCCACTATCATGTAGATATGATGTTGAGGCATAAGTTTGAAATTTTTCAGTTCCAGAATTAATACTCATCGAATGCTCTTGCAAAAGTGAATTTTTGAATAGCACATCAAACCAGTCTGTATTTGCGTTCGCGTAGCGTTGTAAAAAATTGTTTCGGCTTGAGATATCATTACGCAATGCAAATGAATCATTAGATGGGTTGTAATCATATAAAGAATTGTACATTTTGTAAAAAGCTCCACCCTCAGATCCACGAGATGCTGTAGTATGCTGAAAATATCCTTTATTTTCAAGCTCGATCAAAACTGACATTTGATCAGCAGAATTTAGAATATCAAAATTATCATAAGAAGGCTTTAAGTAAGTAGTGAAGTTACCTGTATAGCTAATCCTAGGTGTTCCCTCGGTATTTTTCCCCTTTTTTGTTGTAACAACGATTACCCCATTCATCGCTCTTGCCCCGTACATTGCTGTAGCAGCGGCATCTTTCAAAATATTAAAGCTTTCAATGTCATCTGGATTCAATCCTGCAACCGATGATCCAACGAGTGTATTTGCATCACCAGTGGACAAGGCATCGTTTGAAATATTAACTAAATCTTCCAAAATAATTCCATCAACAACCCAAAGAGGCTTGTTATCACCAGTTATTGAGGTAGCACCACGAACACGAATTTTAGGTGCAGCTCCAAATGTACCTGATACGTTTTGTACCGATACACCAGCTACCTGACCTTCAAGCATACGACTAATATCCGGTACACCGTTACGTTGAGAATCTTCTGCCTTAACCAACGTCGATGATCCAGTAAAAAGTTTCCTATCTAACTGTTGATATCCTGTTGAAACAACGTTTACTTCCTTAAGTTGGTTTGCATCTTCCTCTATTGAGATATCAATTGTTGTTTTGCCATTTACGGCTACCTCGATAGTTTTGTAACCAATAGAAGAAAAAACAAGTGTTGCGCCGTCTTTTACCTTAATTTGATACTCTCCTACTGAATTTGTTGAAACTGCATTAGCAGCACCCTTTTCACGGATGCTAACACCTGGCATGGTTGAGTTATCTTTTTTGTCTCTAACACGACCTTTAACAATAACATCTCTAGCAGTTGTAGAAGAGGTATTGATTTTAAGAACAACTTGGCTGCCTACTCTAGTGTAGCTAATATTCTTTTGTTTTAATTGTTCAAGAGACGCTTGAACTGACGTTAATTTAGATGGTACATCTAAAATCATAGTCTTGCTGATTTCAGAAGCATCGTAAACAAAACTTAACTTGTAAGCTTGTTCTATCTTCTTCAGATAGTTTTCTAATCTTTCGGGTTGCGAATTTGCTTGCTGTGCATCAGCTTTAGCCAAAACGCTCCAAAAGATTGCACACATAAGCATGGCCATTCGACCCCAACTTAATACAGCATTTCTTTTGTAGAAATTTCTCTCCATAGTTTGATTGTTCGGTTGTTTGATTAATTGGTTTATTTTTATTTTAAGGCGTTTTAAGGATTAGTTTATTTCTTCTTTTTATAATTTCTAAATTATAGGTTTGTTCCAAAACTGTTAAAATGTCTTTTAAGTCCTCATTCTTAAAAGTTGCATTAAACTTTTTGTTAACTCGTGTACCCGAAACGAAAGCAATTTCCACTCCATAGCAGCTGGATAGCTGTCTACAAACTTCTTCTAAAGGCGTATCTACAAATGTTAAGGCCTTGGTTATCCAAGAATCTGAGTTTTGGGATATCCTTGCCAAAAACTGTTTTTGCTCGATGTTATATGATAATCCTTGTCCTGCAGATAAAATGGAAGAAACGGCGTCCTTGTATGGTAAGAACATCACTCGGCCAGTTTTAACATCAAGATCAATTTTTGTTTTAGAAAAAGTTAGGTTGAAAGAAGTTCCCAAAACACTTACACGAGACTCGCCCATATTTACACGGAATGCATGTTTGGGATCTTTAGAAATGAGAAAGAATGCTCTTCCACTATCTAGGATTACATCTCTGGTTTGAGAGCCAAATTGAGTAGGATATTTTAATTCACTATTTTCAGCTAAAATAACCTTTGATCCATCTATTAAAGAAATGGTATCGGTTTGACCAGCATGAGTTTTAACAGTAAGCACTTCAGCGTTTTTTCTGGAATTAAACATAAAAATGCCAATTCCTGCAATAATGATACTTGCTGCAATACCACCTAACCATTTAGAAAAATTCGATTTATGGGGAGCCAATGCCTTTAAAGAAAACTTAAAGTTCTTTGCTGCTTGTTCCGTATTGAGTAATTCAAGCCTTGCAGATTTTGAAGAAAACTTCCAAATACGCTCTACTTCCTTGAAATAGAATTCATTTTCTGGAGATGCAGCTCTTAAAGAAATTATTTCAGCATGAAGTAATTCATCCTGAGGATTATTTAAATACTGAACAATTAAGTTCAAGTATTCAGGTTGGTTAAGCATGTAGTTAGTTTGTGTTGGTATTATCTAGACAAACATAAAACTAAAAACCCCTAGTCTTTTAAGAAATAAATTATTTTTTGTTGAAAATAGAATGGAAAACAAGCTAGAAAGCTACAGCTGATAAGTATTTACTAATAAAAGAAAGCTCTTTCCTTTCTTATTTAGCTTCGTATCATTCAGAAACCGATCCCTTAAGATTTTTAAGGCATTACCGATATGATTTTCTACAGTTTTTTCGGATATACCCAATTGCAATGCGATTTCCTTATACTTTAAATGCTCAAAACGACTTAACTTGAACACTTTTTTACATTGAGAAGGAAGTTTGTCGATTTCTGCATGAAGTAAAATAATCATCTCATTCTCTTCTTCAAGATCTCTTAGATCACCATCTGATAACTCAGTTACTAATTTTAGATGATGTTGCTCTATATTCTTTTGCCTGTTGATATAATTAATGGAAGCATTAATTACAGATTTGTATAAATAAGATTTGATGGATTTAACTTCCGTAATGGTATAAGGATTCTCCCAAATTTTTAAGAAGACATCTTGTACGAGCTCTTCAGCTGTATAAACATCCTTAACATACTTGTCGCTTGCCAATAAAAGTTTTTGAAAATAAGAAGTATAGAATTGGGTAAAGGTTGGCGTACGCCCCTTTTCTATTAGTGCAATTAAATCTCTTCCTGTTTCTATGCCTAAAACACCCATCTATCGTAAACCTTATTTAATAGAATTTGCTACTTCAATATTACAAATTAAAGCGCAAAAAGTTGTTTAAATAAGGAGTTTTAACGACAGATGATCAATTTTTGATTAATATTGATAGTAAGGAGAAATCATCAAATAAACAACAACACCAGTAATGGCAACATATAGCCATAACGGAAAAGTAATTCTTGCGATTTTTCTATGCTTATCAAATCTTTGTGCCAGTGCCCTAACATAGGTAACCAATACCAATGGGATGATTACAATTGACAATAAAATATGGGTTAACAAAATAAAGAAGTAAACAAATTTTATGGTTCCATCACCACCAAATTTTGTAGATGGTGTAGTCATGTGATAAGCGATGTACATCACGAGAAATAATAAGGAACAGCCAATGGCAGATTTCATTAAATTTTGATGTAATTGAATCTTTCCGTTTTTTATCGCCCATACGGCAACGATTAACAAAACAGCTGTTATGCCATTTATCGAAGCATAAATTGGCGGCAAGAAAGGTAGTGGCTGAGCATCGATTCCTAAATCCTTTAACTTAACTACAAATAAAAGCGCTACAGCAACAGGTATCAAAATGGAAAGAATGATAATCCATTTACTATATTTTTTTTCTATTGGAGAAGTTTCCATGTAATGGTGAACTAAATTTATATGATATGTTAAATAAACTATTGCTAATTTGGTAACCCAATTTTAAAGACTAAAGACTAAAGACTAAAGACTAAAGACTAAAGACTAAAGACTAAAGACTAAAGACTAAAGACTAAAGACTAAAGACTAAAGACTAACCTACCTACCGTCTTTGATATTCCTCAAGTATTCCGCAATTAATACCTTGATTTCATCCTCAAGCCTTAATCTAGCTTCTGGGTTATCGGCTTCGTAAATTCCCCTTATGCGGTGTAGGTTATCGACAAGCAGAAGTTTATTGCTAATGATGAAACTCGATTTCTTCTGGCTTTGATCTGCAACCACATCAAGAAGCATCCCTTTTCTAATTAAGGGATAGGTTGCTGTGGTATCTCCAGTTAGTAAGTCCCACTTTCCTGGTTTTGCATTGTATTTGATCGCAAAATCTTTAATCACGTTTTTATCAACAGCATTTACAGATAAGCTTAAAAAACGAACCAAAGGTTTTTTTTCGTAGCTATCTGATAATTGCTTGATATAATTATTCGTTCCTTGGCTGTTTGCATCAGTGTAAAACAAATTGATAACCGTTAGCTTATTTACTAAAGATTTCCAATTTACAACCTCTGCATTTTGATTGGTTAAATTAAAATCTGGAACTAAGTGGTAAATGGTATCAGGAATTTTGTTGCCCTTAACCGTATGAAAGGTTTTGGCAACAATCTTTTCTCCAAATATGGGAAGGCTTTTATACCTATTCTTGGCAAAGTGAGGCAATAAGTAAAAAAACAAAAATCCCGGTATAGCTAAAATGCTTACCAGGATTATTACCTTTTTGATAGGGTTTCTTTTCATTAATGATTCATCATGTGGATGTTTAAGAAACCACCTTCTATTAACATGAGTACAATAAAGTAACCAATGAAAACGAATGAAACCGTTAATGCAAGTTGTAAACCTAACTTCTCATATTTTAAGTGCATGAAATAAGCAACAATATAAAAAGCCTTTACCAATGTTAAAACTATATACATATAATTACCGTAATGTTGTGGTAAATGCATTATTGGAATAGCCCAAAGTGCTAGTGCAAATTCAATTGCAGTAATTATGGTTAAAATACCTGCAACTTTCCAAATTTTAGCTTTATCCAATCCTGCATGTTCTCCATGCTCGTGTCCTTCTGTTGTATGTGAGTGATCTGACATATTAAATATTTTTATATAATTGAAATTAAACCAAATAGAAAAATGTAAATACAAACACCCATACTAAATCTACAAAGTGCCAGTACAAACCAACTTTTTCTACCATTAAATAGTGACCTCTTTTTTCGAAAGTACCATTGATAGTCATGATTAAAATAATCACATTAATCATTACCCCACTAAATACGTGGAAACCGTGGAAACCTGTAATGGTGAAAAATAGATTGGCAAATTGCTGTGCCGCAACTAAAGAAACAGGCCCATCGAATAAATGCTTTAATTCTTCAGCAGATGGAATAGTACCCCACCAAAAACCTTCGTGGTGTAAGTGGCTCCATTCTAAAGCTTGACAACCTAAGAACATAAATCCTAAAATAATGGTAGGAATCAACCAAGCAATTACTTCTTTTTTAACTCGACGATGTCCAGCTTCTACCGCCATTACCATTGTAACGGAGCTTAAGATTAGAATAAAAGTCATGATACCCACAAATACTAATGGAGCACCAGTATCTATAACTCCTGGAATAGATTGGAAAACCAAATCAGGATCTGGCCATGTTAATTTTGAAAAACGCTGAGCGCCGTAGTAGATCAATAAAGATGAAAATGTAAAAGCATCTGATAAGAGGAAAAACCACATCATGATTTTACCATATTCTACCGACCACGGAGAACGACCACCATTCCATGGTCCGGTTTTAACTTGATCTAATTGTGATACTGCATTCATTTGGAAATAGTATAATAGTTTGTTAACAAATTTAACGGTTCAAAAGTAAAAAAACATACAGATATATCCATAATATATCTATAAAATGCCAAAAAATAGAGGCGATTTCCATTCTATATTGGCTTTTTGCCAAGGGAATGTTTTTGTAACTGCCCATTAAGGCATTTGTAATTAAGAAAACACCTGCAATAATGTGCAATAAGTGCATTCCAGAAACAACGTAAATAAAAGAAATAGCGGCATTGTTACCCACTAAAGTAGCGCCAGTATTAACCATACTGCCCCAAGCACTAAACTGCATCACACCGAAAGCAATGGCTAAAATTACAGTTACCCATAACATATTTCGTTGAAGACTGAAGTTTAATTTCTTAAGTGCTCTTGAAGCCAATATCAAAGTAATGCTACTAGCGATAATTACCAAGCTAGAGTAAATGAAAGCATCGGGCAAAACTAATCCATGCCCTTTACCTTTTGAAGCTGCAAATACCAAATAATAACTGGTAAAGCCTCCAAACATAATGGTAGATGATACCACAAACAACCAAACGATAAACTTTCGTGGTTTGGGATCAAATGTATCTTGGATATTTTCCATTGTTATAACCATAAATTATTTCGCAATAAAATTTAATAATAAGCCCAACTGTACTGCTGGGATGTAAAAAAATGAACAGAACATCACACGTTTTGCATCAATCAATTCCCTGTTCAACAAAAGCTTAAGCGCTAACCAACTAAAAATTAGTCCGGCGATAAGCGATAAGCCGCCAATGTAATAACCCCCAAATCCGTAGAAAGTTGGTAATAAACTCACGGGAATTAAAATCAACGTAGTTAAAAAAGTCAGCAATGCTGAAGTCTTATCACGCTTTTTGGTTGGCAATAATCTAAATCCTGCCTTTTTGTAATCATCATCCAAAACCCAAGCAATTGCCCAAAAGTGTGGAAATTGCCAAACAAACTGGATGAGAAAAAGAATTCCAGCAATGTAATAATCTATCTCATGAAACATTTCTGCTTTCAAACTACCAAAAGCAGCTAAGTAACCGATAAGTGGTGGCAAAGCCCCAGGAATGGCACCAACGAAAACTGCAATTGGTGATTTCCTTTTTAAAGGTGTATAAGCAAAGGCATATAATAAAATGGAGAATACCGATAGCAATCCTGTCTCCAGATTTAACTTTCCTAACAACCAAGTTCCTAAAAATGCCATAAAAACACCTATGATTAACCCTTGCCCCGTGGTCATTCTACCAGCAGGCATCGGACGGTCTTTAGTTCTCGACATTAACTTATCCAAGTCTTTCTCTATAATTTCGTTAAAACAGTTTGCAGCTGCTGTAACTAAGAATCCTCCAGCAATTAAAATTAGCCAATTTCCCCAATCTATATTGGGAATATGCCCTCTTCCAACCTGCATTTTCTGACCAATTAAAAACGAGATTGACGCAGAAAACACGACCGTAAACGATAGTCTGAATTTTATAAGTTTAGAAAAATCTGAAAGTATTTGTTTCAATTTCCTTAAATATTATTGTTTATAGGTACTTGTTCGGTAAACCAACAAATACAGATAAAACTGTAAACTAAACAACAGCGTAGAAAACAAAATATGCAATGCTTGCGCTGCAGGTGGAAAAGCAATGTATGCCAATGCTAAACCACTTAATAATTGAATTAAAAGCGTAATTAATATAAATCTCGCTGTTAATAAGGGTGCTGCTTTTCCGCTAAAACGATCTATAACCATTTTATAAACAATACCATTTGAAATGATAACCAGTATTGCCAAATCGCGATGATATGAAAATACGGAGCCAACATTTGTTATCCAATTTGCCTTATTTTCGTAGCCAAAAGACTTTGCGATAACATCAATGGCTTCTCTAACTTCAGTACCCAATACAATTTGAGCAATACTCAACAACACTGTAAACAATAAAAAGCCTTTTAACCATAATATGCGATACATAATTACAGATGGTGCTTTATTTAATTGCTTTGCATAATTGTAGGTATATATCGAAATAGCCAAAATAACCAAGGCCAAAAGCATGTGTACAGTAACTACCCATTGCAGCAGGTTTGTGGAAACTACAATGGATCCTAACCAACCTTGATAACCAACAACTAAAATATTTAAGATGCTCAGCACAATAATCCGCTTTGCTGTCTTTTTGTAAGTAAAAGAATAAATGGCTGTGAGCAGTAAAAATATGCCTGCTAAAACACCCATTAATCTGTTTAGATATTCAACCCAAGTTTTTGTCGGATTAAACTCTTCTGGTAAGGTGATGCTTTTATCATTTCTAATACTATCTGCCAAAGCCACTTTACCGATACTTTCTAGGTACTTGGCAAACTTCTCATTCTTCTTAATCCTACCCGCTACATATTTTTCCTTATAATCTGCAGGCAGTTGAGATACGTTGGTAGGTGGTATATAACGATCGAAGCATTTTGGCCAATCCGGACAGCCCATTCCCGATCCTGTACTGCGTACAATACCACCGGCAAGTATAACCAATAGCGTAACTATGATGGTTATAAGATTTATCCTAATGAAACGTTGCTCTGATCTACTGACCATATATCTTTTAAGATGAAAAGGGTATCCGGATAAGCAGAAACTTAATCAGATACCCCTTTTAAATGATGTTAAAGCTTAAAATTAGCTTTTGCTTTCTGTAACCGGATTGGCTAATTCCCAATCTTGTTGTATTTTTTCAGCTTCCGCATTTCCTTCAAAGTCATGAGGTAAATTAGAGCTCATTGTTTGAGAGAAAGGAACAGTTTGAGGGATAAAATCAACATCATGTCCTGGCTTGCTGTAATCATAAGGCCATCTGTAAACTGTTGGGATTTCTCCTGGCCAGTTACCGTGAATATGTTCAACTGGTGCTGTCCATTCTAATGTGTTCGATTCCCAAGGATTTTGAGGTGCTACCTTACCTTTGAAAATTGAATAGAAGAAGTTGAACAAGAACGCTACCTGAGCAAGTGCAGCCATAATAGCAGCCCACGTTACGAATATATTCACCGTTAACCATTTCTTCATGAATTCAAATTCAGTGAATGCATAATAACGACGAGGTACACCATCTAACCCTAAGAAGTGAAGAGGAAAGAACACCAAGTAAGCTGCGATGAAAGTTAACCAAAAGTGTAAATATCCAAGTTTTGCGTTCATCATTCTACCGAACATTCTTGGGAACCAGTGATAAACACCGGCAAGCATACCAAAAATCGCTGCAGATCCCATTACCAAGTGAAAGTGGGCAACTACGAAATAGGTATCGTGTAAGTTAATATCTAAAGATGCATTTCCTAAGAAGATACCTGTTAATCCACCAGAGATAAAGAATGATACTAAACCAATAGCAAACAACATGGCTGGAGTGAAACGAATATTACCACGCCATAATGTAGCCAAATAGTTAAAGGTCTTTACTGCAGAAGGAACAGCAATGATCAATGTTGTGATCATAAATACACCACCCAGTAATGGGTTCATACCCGTTACAAACATGTGGTGACCCCATACGATGAACGAAAGTACCGTAATACCGATGAGTGAATAAACCATCGCATGGTAACCAAAGATTGGTTTACGAGAGTTTACTGAAATCACTTCAGATGAAATACCTAAAGCTGGCATAATTACGATATATACCTCAGGGTGACCCAAGAACCAGAATAAGTGTTGCCATAAGATTGGAGAACCACCTTCGTTAGGTAAAATGGTTGTACCCATTACGATATCAGAAAGGTAGAAACTTGTTCCAAAACTACGATCGAACACCATTAATACCACCCCAGCTACAAGAACAGGGAAAGATAAGATACCTAAAATCGCTGTTAAGAAGAACGCCCAGATTGTCAAAGGCATTTTCCAAAGATCCATACCTTTAGTACGCATGTTTAAGATTGTACTTACGTAGTTAATACCACCCATTAAAGATGAAGCTACGAAAAGCACCATACTGATTAACCACAAAGTCATACCCATCCCAGAACCTGGCATTGCCTTAGCAACAACGGATAGTGGAGGATAAACCGTCCAACCACCAGATGCAGGACCTGTTTGGATAAAGAAAGAAGACATCATGACTACACAGGCCATAAAGAAGAACCAGTATGAGAGCATGTTTAGGAATGGCGATGCCATATCTCTAGCTCCAATTTGCAATGGGATTAATAAGTTACTAAAAGTACCACTCAAACCTGCCGTTAGTACAAAGAATACCATAATGGTACCATGAATGGTTACCAAGGCAAGGTAAAAATCGGGGGCAATACGACCACCTTCTGCCCATTTACCTAAGAAAGTTTCTAAGAATGGGAAGCTTTTATCTGGCCAAGCCAATTGAATACGGAATAAAATAGATAAGCCCATTGCAATTACGGCCATAATGATACCGGTAATCAAAAATTGCTTAGCAATCATTTTATGATCCATGCTGAAGATATACTTCGAAATCAAAGTCTCCTTGTGGTGCCCGTGATCAGCGTGATCGTGATTGTGTTCGTCGTGTAATGCTATTGTTGACATAATTCTTTCGCTCCTGCTTAATATTATTTATTTAAAGCCATTTGGTTAGTTTTCACAGCTGCCGAATCGGTTGCTGTAGAGTCTGCTGCTGCTTTAACAGGTGCAGGTGCCACTGGCAAATTAAATTGTTTTCTTAAATCATCGTTTAAGTATGTTTTCTGCTCTGCTAACCAAGTTTTATACTCGGCTTCAGAAACTACACGTACAACTTTTTGCATGTTGTAGTGACCAGATCCACAAATTTTAGCACAGAAGAATAAAAACTTGAAGTTAGGATCATTGGTTTCTTGCTGCATTTGAGCAGTAGTTTTTGTAGGTGTGAACTCAAAAATAGTTCTCATACCTGGTACAGTATTTAATTGCACTCTAAAGTGAGGCATATAAAAACTGTGGATTACATCTTTACTGGTTAAGATTAATTTGATTGGCTTATTTACTGGAAGAACCATTTCATCAGCCATTTCATCATCACGTGAGTTTAGATCCTTAAAATCGATACCCAATGGATTTGTTGCAGTAGTTAATTTATAGTTCTTATTACCAACTATACCATCAGCTCCAGGATAACGGATAGACCATTTAAACTGCTCTGAAGTAACCTCAATTTGAACCGCTTTATTTTTTGGATCTTCTACCTTAAAGAAAATTGATCTCCAAGTTAAGAAACCCATCAATACCAATACTGTTAATACTAATGCAGGAACAATAGTCCAGATTTTCTCTATTGTATTATTGTGAGGATAGTAGTAAGCTTTTCTTTTTGCTGAATATTTGTAGATGTAAGCAAATCCGAATAATAAAATGTGTGTTGCAATGAAAACGATTGTGGTAATGATCAATGTTAAGTTGAACATTTCATCGATTTTCTTTCCATGTTCTGAGGCAGCATCTGGAAGCAACATTGCTCCGTGTACTGTATATTCCCAATACACACCGTATAAACCAAGAACTAAAAACAATGCAAATAAACTTGCATGAATTCTATTCCAGTTAATACCAACAGGTTTACCCTGTGCTTCGCGACTTAATTCATAAACCCTAATTGCTTTACCAATAATAGCTATGAATAGACATACGGCAAGGAAGATCAGTATATAAAAAATTACTGATTTATAAACCTCACCCATATCAACTTTCGGTGCCGCTGCAGCACCCGCGGCTGCTTGCGCAAAAGCGCTGGTGTTTGCAAAAACAGTAAGTAATACTGCTAAAGCTGCGGTCGTTTTATTCGTGATAAACTTTCTTAAACTCATTTTCTTAAAAGTAGTACGCTGTACTGCTAATTATAATAATAATTAAATATTTGCCCTATAATGTCATCTACTAAAGTTGATGATGCAAACTTTCTTGTAATAGTGGGTGGTTCTTAGCAATTAAAGGTTTTTTGCTCAAGTTTGATAAAACCGTAAAGGTAAACAATCCTACAAAACCTAAAGCAGTACCTATCTCCACAATACCAAAACCGTTATGGCCTTCTTCAACTGCTCCTGGCATAATCATTTGGTAATAATCTACCCAGTGCCCTAACAATACAACAATTGCAACGAATAATAATTTTGCATCTGTTCTTTTGTTATCTCTATCCATTAATAATAATACTGGTGCTAAGAAGTTCATCGCAAGGTTTAAGAAAAACCAAAACTTGTAATATTCAAAACGTTTGTAGAAATAAACAGTTTCCTCAGGCATGTTAGCATAGTAAATTAACAAGAACTGTGCGAACCAAACGTAAGTCCAGAAGATGGAGAAACCGAAGATAAACTGACCTAAGTTGTGTAAATGGCTATTGTTAACCCATTGCATGTAACCAGCTCTTCTTAACAAGATGATGATAATTGCAATAGTTGCTAAACTACTTACCCACATTGCTGCGAAGTTATACCAACCAAACATGGTTGAGAACCAGTGCGCCTCTAAAGACATTACTGTATCGAAAGCAAAAATTGGTGTTGTAAAACCATAAATTACCAAGAAGATACAAGCATTCTTAAAGCTTTTTCTATATGAATTTAATCCACCAGCCAAATCTTCATTATATGAATACTTAACAAATAGTATAGAAAAGATGCTATAAACACCTAAGAATACCACTTGGCGACCTAAAAAGAACGGTACATTTAAGAAAACAGATTTACCTGCAATTAATGCATCGTAATTTGGACTGTTTACATCTGTCAATCCATCGGCATGCCAATGGTGATATAAGTTGTGCGTGTATAAACCTGCAGAAATAATAATAACAAGTATTACAGCTGCTATTGGCAATGTTTTGGCCATAGCTTGTGGTACACGTAGAATTGATGCAGACCAACCCGCTTGAGCTACATATTGAACAGCAAGGAAAAATGTACCCGACATACAAACGCATGCGAAGTAATATCCCATAAGCAACAGGTTAGCAAAAGTACGCTCATGCATGACTTTATCGCCAAAAACGAAACCGAAGAACACTGCCGCAACACCGATAAGGATGCCAACGATGCTTAAGGTTTTTACTTTACCTGTAAACTCAAACTGTTCACTAAAATTAATATTGTGAGTTCCCATTTATATTCTGCTTTACTATTGTCCTTTTTGTAATTGTTGAACATACATCACTATTTTCCAACGATCTATTGGTAAAATTTGCGAAGCATGCGAGCCCATGTTATTTACACCATAAGTAATGGTATGATAGATTTTACCTGCAGTAAGATCAACCATATTTCCACCTCTAGATGAACTTCCTGTTTGATAAGCTGGTACACCGCTAAACTTTTCAATTTTAACTAAGTGTCCTTGTCCATCACCTTTTTCTCCGTGGCAAGGGCTACAGAAAACATTAAACAAATGTTTACCTTGAGCCAAGTTAACAGTATCAACAGGTAATGGATCTACCATACTTACACCTGCTGCTTCATATCCTTCTTTAGTATTAGGATAATCATCATATTCTGTAAAACCAACTGGTTTTGTATTTGCTGGTGGTACTTGAGCCGCATGTCCTTTAAAACTTGGTACATGTGCGGTATCCACTGCCTGATCCGGATTTAAAGCAATCGGATCATACATATTTCTGGCATATTCTAAGCCAGTACTGCGTTTATCCTTACATGCAGATAAAGTAGCTGCAAAAGCGATAGCTAAAAACGCGGCATAAACAAATTTATTCTTATTCATAGCTAATGTACTTCCTTTCATTATACTTTACTTCTAAAGCACCTGCATCTTTTAATAAACCATCAATTACAGTATGTGCTGTATTGTCTTTTGCATCAACTGCAATCACAAAACGATCATCAGTTGCACGAAGATCCATTACTCTTGGTGCTCTTCCTGGAAACAAATGCGTAGAAGCATAATAAGTTAACACCATACCGAAAGCACAGAATAATACGGTTAGTTCGAACATTATTGGAATAAAATCCGGCAATGCAAACGATGGTTTACCACCGATGTTTACTTTCCAATCGATAACTGCGCAAAAATAGATCAAAGCGAATGCTGCACAAGTTCCGGTAATACCAAAGCAAAATGCTGCGATATCGATTCTCGATCTTTTAATTCCTAATTTGACTTCTATTCCGTGTATAGGCATTGGAGTATAAACATCATAAATGCTTACGCCATTTTCCTGAAGTTTATCGATGCCATGCATCATTTCAACAGGATCACCAAAACTGCCTAAAATATATTTGATATCACTCATTGTTATATTTTTGCGTATTCTTCTTGTTTAACACTATCAAATTTCTCTAAAGACTCTACGTATTCTGCAACGTATTCTTTATTCTCATGTCCTTCTTTAATCTGCTTCATCTTCGCTTGCTCACTTGCCGATTTCAACAATAACTTAACCTCAGCTATAGCGATTGATGGCAATACACGTAAGAATAATAAGAATAAGGTAAAGAATAAACCAATTGAACCAACGAATACACTTACATCAACCCAAGTTGGCGAAAACATTGCCCAACTCGATGGAATATAATCACGGTGTAATGAGGTAACAATAATTACGAAACGTTCGAACCACATACCAATGTTTACAACGATTGATAAAATCCAAGTAGCACGAATGCTTAAACGTATTTTCTTGAACCAAAGTAGTTGTGGAGAGATTACGTTACAAGTCATCATCATCCAATATGCCCACCAGTAAGGACCAGTAGATCTGTTTATGAATGCATATTGTTCATACTCAGAACCTGAATACCATGCGATGAAAAACTCTGTTAAGTAAGCAACACCTACGATTGATCCTGTTAAGATGATGATTTTATTCATCGACTCGATGTGGAACATGGTGATGTAGTTCTCAAGACCCAGTACTTTACGTGCCACCAATAATAAGGTTAACACCATCGCGAAGCCTGAGAAAATCGCTCCAGCAACGAAGTATGGAGGGAAAATTGTAGTGTGCCATCCTGGAATTACAGATGTTGCAAAGTCCATTGATACAATTGTGTGTACCGAAAGTACAAGTGGAGTTGAAATACCTGCAAGAATTAAGGACACAGCCTCGAAACGTTGCCAAGTTTTAACACTTCCGCTCCATCCAAAAGAAAAGATAGAATAGATTTTTTTACGTGTTCCTGTTGCACGATCGCGAATGGTAGCAATATCTGGTAATAAACCTGTGTACCAGAATAATAATGATACAGAGAAATAGGTGGAGATGGCAAACATATCCCAAACCAATGGTGAGTTAAAGTTAACCCATAATGATCCAAATTGATTTGGTAATGGCAATACCCAATAAGCTAACCAAGGACGGCCCATGTGAGAAACAACATAAGTTGCCGCACAAATAACCGCAAAGATGGTCATCGCCTCTGCCGAACGGTTAATGGAGTTACGCCAGTTCTGACGGAAGAGTAATAATACCGCTGAAATAAGTGTTCCTGCGTGACCAATACCAACCCACCATACGAAACCGGTGATATCCCAAGCCCATCCAACTGTTTTATTTAAACCCCAAGCACCGATACCATTCCAGAAAGTGTAGCTTACTGCTACAACCCAAAGTAAAGCACCTAATGAGGCAACGATGAAACCAATCCACCAAGCCTTGTTCGGCTTGTTTTCTACCGGGCCTAAAATGTCATCCGTAATTTTTGCATACGTAATGTCATTGCCGGTAATTAATGGTTCTCTAAGTATTGATTCGTTATGTCCTGACATAATTTGTATTTTCTTTATACTAAAGCTTACGCTTGTACTGTTGTATCTGTATTTCTAATTTTTGTCATATATCCGATACCCGGTTTCACGTTGATTTCTTCTAGAACGTAATAGATACGCTCAGAACGTAATGCTTTTGAAACTTCTGAATTAGGATCGTTTGAATCACCAAATATGATTGCATTTGCTGAACAAGCTTCTTGACAAGCCATTTTAATATCGCCATCTTTTAATGGGCGTTTCTCAATTTTAGCTTTCAATTTACCACCTTGAATACGTTGGATACACATAGAGCATTTCTCCATCACTCCACGAGAACGTGTAGTTACATCAGGATTTAAAACCAATTGAGTAAACTCGTTATTTAAATAGTTATCGAAACGAGAATCGTTCCAGTAGTTAAACCAGTTGAAACGACGTACTTTATACGGACAGTTATTCGCACAGTAACGTGTACCTACGCAACGGTTATAAGCCATGTGGTTTAAACCATCACTTGAGTGTACAGTTGCCAATACCGGACAAACTGTTTCACAAGGTGCGTGATCACAATGTTGACATAACATTGGTTGGTGAACAACAGAAACGTGATCTAAATCTTCCAACTTAGCAATTTCCTTTTCTCTTGTTACTTCCTCTCCATTGCTTTCATAGCTATAATAACGATCGATACGAATCCAGTGCATTTCACGACGACGGCGAACCTCATCACGACCTACAACAGGAATGTTATTTTCCACGTTACAGGCAACAATACAAGAACCACAACCAGTACAAGCATTCAAATCGATTGCCATAACCCAGTTGTTACCTGGTTTTTCATATTGATCCCAAAGATCGTAGTCTTTGTGTTCTCCTTTTTCGTTACCTGCTGAAGAATCTTTTAAATATTCTTTGAAAGTAGCTTCCTTAATTACTGCACGACCCTCGAAAGAGTGGTGAGTTTGTGTTTGTGCCAATTCGTAAAAACCACCTGTTGGTGTAATCGTTACTGTAGTAGCGTATTGCATTGTTCCATTTACGAATGAAACAAATGGGAAAGCATTTTTACCTACATCATTTCCAGCTTTACCAACCTTGGTACGTCCGTAACCTAATGCGATAGATGCTGTTCCTTGTGCTTGGCCTGGTTGGATCAATACTGGAAGATCTACAGAATATCCGTTGCTTCCTTTTACAGTTACCACATCAAATTCCTTAACCTTTAATGTTTCAGCATATTTTGGAGCGATAGCAACATAGTTATCCCAAGTTACTTTAGAAACTGGATCAGGCAATTCTTGTAAGAATGCATTGTTGGCATTTTTACCATCACGCATTGGAACGCTTTCGTAAACCTGTAACTGAACATCTTTTGTTAAGGCCTTACTGCTATTTAAAATTGAAGTAGTTACTGCTGCTAAAGATAAGGTGAATGAATAAGTTCCAGCGGCTTTAGCACCTGCTGTTACCACACCTTTTTCTAAAACATCATTCCATTTCAATCCAAGTGCTGGCAACATTTTGGTTTCCCAATTGCTACGAACAAATTGATAGTAGTCTTTTACAGGAGCATCAGCCCAAGTTAATAAGCTTTCTTCAGCTTGACGGCTGTTGAAAACCGGGTTGATGGTTGGCTGAACGATAGAATAATATCCTTCGTAAGCATTTGCATCGCCCCAAGATTCTAAATAATTATGGTTAATCGCAATGGCATTACAAAGTGAAGCTGTTTCATCAGCTCTATCTGAGAATGAAATTTTTGCTGGCACTTTAGTTAAAGCATCAACGAATTTTTTGCTGTCGATTGAATCGTAAGCGGGGTTGCTATCTAAGAATAAAACAGCACCAACTTCTCCACGACCCATTTCAGCAACTAAACCATTAAATTCGGCATCGTTACCAGCATATAAGTAACAAGGGTTATCTAAATCGATAGTAGTACCATAGCTTCCGATAGCGGCGTTAATGGCATTTACTAAAATTTGTGTAGAAACATCATTAGAACCACAAACTACAAGGCCTTTACCTTTAGCTTGCAATAATTCTTTAGCAACTAACTTAATTACCTTATCAGCTGTTGTGTTGTTACCTAGTGTTCCGCCAGATAAAGCTTGACCAGTAATTGCATTATATAAGGCGATTAAAGCAGGACCTTCTTCTGATAATTTTATCGGAACACGCGTATCTGCATTAGTACCTGTTAAGCTCATTCCACTTTCGAATTGAATGTGGCGGCTCATTTTTTTGTTTTCTAATGATTTGTAGTTACGGTTAGCCGTGTATTGAGCTGTAAACTCCTCACCACTAATCCATGTACCTAAGAAATCGGCACCGAAACTTACAATTAAATCAGCCTTATCGAAATTGTACTTAGGTAAAACTGCTTTACCGAAACTGTTTTGATTGGCCTGAATAATACCTGTATAAGAAACAGCATCATACTGAACCAATTTAGCAGCAGGATATTTTGCTATAAACTGAGCAATTACAGCATTTGTCGATGGACTGCTAACTGTAGAAGCTACAATACGAATCTTTTTACCACCAGCTTGTGCTTTAGCCAACTCGCCTTTTACAAAGCTGTCAATTTTAGCCCAAGTAGTTTCCTCCGTTTTTTGATCCTTTACAAAAGCTGGTGCCTTTAATTTAGATACATCATATAAATCCAATACCGAAGCCTGTGCTCTTGCATCCGTTCCACGGAAAAATTCGCCAGCATTTGGATTTGGTTCGATCTTAATTGGACGACCTTCTCTTGTTTTAACCAAAATACTTTGGCCATTAAAGCTCGAAGTATAATAGTTAGGAATACCTGGAGTTACCTCTTCAGGCTTAATCAAGTAAGGAATAGATTTATGTATTGGGGCTGTTTGACATGCCGCTAAAGTTACTGCACCTAAACCAAAACCTAACGCCTTTAAAAAGTCGCGGCGTGGGGTAACGGTACTTAACCCTGCTTCATTTAAAACATCTTCTATTGGAAGTGGCTCGGCGAATTCGTTTTTGCTATTCTTAACAAAATCGGGTGTATTGTTATACTCCTCTAAGCCTTTCCAGTATTTTTTGTTGCTTTCCATTTAAGCTATATTACTGTTTATTCGATCGTTCTTACTAAACTCTACTTATTAATAGTGGCACTTACCACACTCTAAACCACCCAATAATGCTGGGGTAACTTTCTCGCCTTTTTTAATTTTTTCATGCGCTTCGATAACCTTTGCGTAGAAAGCATTATTTTTCTGACCAGAAATATCTGTTTCCTTGTGGCAGTTAATACACCATTTCATGGTTAATGGAGAATATTGATAAATTTCTTCCATTGTATTAACCGGACCGTGACATGCGAAACATACAGGCTCATTTGGTTGTAATCCTTTTGCTTTACGAATTGCATCTTCTGCAACAACAACGTGTTGAGAGTGGTTGAAGTAAGCGAAATCTGGAAGATTGTGTACACGTACCCATTCCATTGGTTTCTCTTTACTCTTATCGTATTGCTGCGTTTCAGGATCATAACCTAAAGCATTGTAGATTTTTTTGATCTCAGGAGAAATCTCACCATCATAATTATCTCTTGCCTGTACCGCTTTATGGCAGTTCATACAAACATTTAATGATGGAATTGTAGCATTTTTAGATTTAAAAGCTCCATTATGGCAATACTGACAATCGATTTGATTGATACCAGCGTGCAACTCATGAGAGAATTTAATTGGTTGTACAGGTTGGTAACCAGTATGAACACCAGTGTTCCACATGCCCATCCATCCCCAAGAACCTAAAGCGATGATTAAACACAAGATAAAGAACATCACAAATTTCTTGTTTTTGAACATCTTGCGAACACCTACCTTTAACGGTACATCTTCTTCAATCTCGATACCTTGTTTCTGTAAAATTAAGCGCTCTAACAATTTAGAAGCACGACCTAAGATCACTAAAATGATAATCGCGATTACAACAATGGCAATAATACCAATAATTGACAAACTTGAGGTAGTATCATCTCCAGCACCAGCTTTAGGCGCATTTGGATCTACAGCAGCTTTCGGCTCTCCTTCTTTAATGTAAGCTAGAATGTCTTTTACTTTTGTTTCATCTAACTCAGGGAAAGAAGTCATTGCAACTTTTCCATTATCGTTAAAAAGCTTTACAGCCTCTGCATTGCCAGATGCAATTAAAGCTTGCGAATTTGGAATCCATTTTAAAAGGAACTCCTCAGTATGACGATCAGACACGCCAGTTAAGGCTGGACCAACCATTTTCTGATCTAATGCGTGGCACGATGTACATTTTGCCTTGAAAAGCGTTCTTCCTTCTTTCGCATCCTGCGCACTAACGGTCGAAACCGCCATTACAGAAATAGCTGAAATCATAAATAACGACTTCCAAACACTTTTTAAAATCATCGAGATATCTCTCATAATGAACACTTTATACTTATTTAATTTACTTTTTGTTATGATATTGATGCCTGAGGTGCAATACCTCCACCAAACTTTGAACAAAAGTATAACTTATTAATAAATCCCATGACAAAATAGTGACTGGAAATACAATTTATAATCATTCTAAACAAATGTCGTTTCAAGCCATTCAGCCAATAAAAATGCCCATTTTTGATCGTAATCTCAAATGGGCATAACAAAACCAAATTTGGTTTATTAATGATTTATTGTTATTGTCTTAATATCCAAGCAAACATTAAAGGCGCTACAATTGTAGCATCACTTTCTACAATAAATTTTGGCGTATGAATATCTAATTTACCCCAAGTAATTTTTTCGTTTGGCACTGCACCAGAATACGAACCATAAGATGTTGTAGAATCTGAGATCTGGCAGAAGTAACTCCAGAAAGGAATATTCTCCATTTCCATATCTTGATACAACATTGGAACTACACATATTGGGAAATCTCCAGCGATACCGCCACCAATTTGGAAGAAGCCAATTCCCTTACCTCCGCTGTTCGCAATATACCAATCGGCTAACCAACCCATATATTCAATACCGCCTTTTACAGTAGTTGCAGTTAGCTCCTTTTTCATTACATAAGAGGCAAATATATTCCCCATGGTAGAATCTTCCCATCCCGGAACTACAATCGGCAAATTCTTTTCAGCTGCTGCTAACATCCACGAGTTTTTAGGATCGATTTCATAGTACTGCTCTAAATCTCCACTTAAAAGCATTTTATACATAAATTCATGTGGAAAATAACGTTCGCCCGCAGCTTCGGCATCCATCCAAATCTTTTGAATGTGCTTCTGTAAACGACGGAAAGCTTCCTCCTCAGGAATACAAGTATCAGTAACGCGGTTATAATGGTTTTCTAACAAATCCCATTCATCCTGCGGACTTAAATCGCGATAGTTAGGCACACGTTTGTAGTGTGAGTGCGCCACCAAGTTCATAATATCTTCTTCAAGGTTAGCGCCTGTACAAGAAATAATGGCCACTTTATCTTGGCGAATCATCTCTGCAAGCGAAATTCCCAATTCTGCAGTACTCATTGCACCAGCAAGTGTGATCATCATTTTACCACCCTCATCCAAATGCGTTTCGTAACCTTTCGCCGCATCCATCATTGCCGCAGCATTAAAATGGAGGTAATTACGCTCCATAAACTGAGATATTGGTCCTCTTGTATTGCTCATTTTATTTTGTATTGTTTGCGGCAAAAATAGGTATTTCACCCGAAAGGTTAAAACATAAAGCGTTTGCCTATAAAACTTAATATATTTTGGAAAGCACTGATCTTGCTAATAGCGAACACCCGTCCGGCTTTTTGGTACAAGTCCGCACCCGGGAAAATCGGGCTTGCGGGCTTTCCCCTACAATCCGGTTTGGGTGGCAAAATAATTACCATTATTTATGGCAGTTCCAACCAAACGCCACAGTATGGAGATTGAATTGAAGAGAATGCCAATTAAATAAAATTCTGTTAATTTGCGGCGATGAAAAAATATTACTTTCTGCTCTTATTTGCACTTTTTTCGCAGGTTTCTTTCGCACAAATGAAATTGATCAAAAAAATGCTCTCCAACGAAAAAGATACTACTCGCAAAGCAAGTTTTCTACCTATTCCAGCTTTTGGATATTCGCAAGAAACAGGCTTTGAATTTGGTGTGGGTGCCATTTATTCATTTTATACCGATCGGATAGATACCTTAACCAGAAGTTCCAACTTCTCGGGAAACGTTACTTATTCTACAAAAAAAACATATAACCTCACCCTAAAAGGCGATGCTTGGAGCAAGGGAAATAAATACCACGCCATTGGAGAAATAAGGTTCAAAAAAATGCCCTTTAACTTTTACGGCTTAGGGAATAACACCAACCAAGCCGATAAAGATGATTTGGTTCAACAGCAATTAAAGATACTGTTCGATTTAGAAAAGACCTTTATAAAAAATGCCTACATTGGAGTTTCACTAGGATTTGAAGATTACCATTACGACGATAAAGTGACGGGTGGCATTTTCAGCACCGATCAAAGAATTATTGGAAAGTTGGGCGGAAAGCTTTTCTGGACTGGCGTTTCTCAAAGTTACGATACCCGAAATTCTAACAACTACCCAACAAAAGGTTTTTTCGGAAGATTAACCTATCAATATGCACCTGACTTTTTTGGTGGAGATAACTTTAGTGGGAGTCAGATAAAATTAAACATTCGCAATTTTTGGAGGCTGGGTAATCAATTTGTTTTGGGTGCGCAAGGTATATACCATACTGTACAAAGTAAAAACACACCATTTTATTTATTACCGCAAATGGGAAATGATGAAATGATGCGTGGTTATTATTCAGGGCGTTATCGCGATGAGAATTTATTGGCCGTACAAACTGAACTTAGGTTTAGGTACAACAATCGTTTCGGCTTGGTACTCTTTGCCGGAACTGGTACTGTTTGGGGAAAATCTGAATTCGATGTAGATCAGTTTAAACCAAATCTTGGCGGCGGCTTTAGGTACTTTTTCGATCCAGCTAAAGGCTTAAGTGTACGTTTGGATTATGGAATTGGCGAGAAAAAAGGAACAGAAAAACGCCAAAGTGGTTTTTATATTGGTTTAGCAGAAGCATTTTAAGTATGGAAAATGTTTGATGGAAAACGGGTGATGGGCGACATTTTCATACTTGTTCACATTTCCATCGGCCATCTTACCTATTCCATTTTACATCTTTTAATTGTTTCTCTTACGCTCCTCTTCATTACCAGCTTTCCGATCTATCTGCTTAATCTTTTCATTTCCAAAAATATAGCGAATTGTTAAGCGTAACTGTCTAGAATCATAATAATTGTTGTATTCCTGCCTGATATTATTCACCAAACTGTTAAAGCGATATTGGTTGGTTTTTAGAATATCTGTAGCATTAACAGCTATTTGTATCTTCTTGTTAAACAACAAGGTTTTTACGCCCAAATCTAAATTACACTGACTTCTATTATTGTTCAATCCATCAACTGCTGGAAATTGAAACCAGAAATTCACATCACCCATAATAGTTTTCGATTTGTTCAGCGTGAATTGATTTACTGTAGAAAAATATGCACTGAAACCTTTCAAGTTATTCAAGGTTTGTTCGATACTAGAATTTGATACATTGCAGAAAACATCAAACTGATTGCTACTCTCCCACCCTTTAATTGGTTTAACTAGCACCGAGTTACTCAACTGGTAATTATATCCGGTTATAAAATTTATGGGTTTTGAAGCCTGAATATTCGTACTTGCATCAATAAAATTTACATCATTAAAACCATTTGAAATATGGCTAAATGAAAGTGCGCTAGTAAATACGTTATTGTAAACATGAGAAATTTCGATGTTATTATTGTAAGATGGTTGCAAAAATGGATTTCCTTCGGCATAAACATATTGATTACTATACCAGCGGAAAGGATTTAATTTTCTGTAGGCGGGTCGGTTTATTCTACGCCCATAATTAATTCCCCAATTGCTAGTTTCACTCGCCCGATAAACCGCATAAAAAGTTGGGAATAATTGGAAGTAATCATTTTGATTTAGCTCATTACTAGATTTTCCATCAATCTGTGTATATTCTGCTCGTAGTCCGATTTGGAAATCCCATTTTTTAATGGTTTTATTAAGATTAACATACAAAGCTTGGGTTCGCTCCTTGTAATTGAACAGATTGGTTTGGGCTAAATCTGCCTGATAAACCTCATTTCTTTTTTGATAAAAAGCAAGATCACTCTCATTCTCGATAAAGCTTAATTTTGTTCCTAACGAAAATTTGAAGGTTTTAAAGGGTAAATCGACATCAGCTTTTAATGTATATAAATCTATTGATTGCTTACTGGTTGATAAATATTCGGCAAAAGCATTTTGAATAATTGCTCCATTTTCGGCATAGCTTGTATTGTTAAAATACCTGCTTTTATCATCACCAAATTTAAACCAATCTGCATTGATGGTAATTTGTTTTCCAGTAGTATCTAAAGCTTGTTTTAAATAAAGATTTGCGGCATTATAATGTGACCTGATTTTTGCGCTGGCGTCAGAATTAAGTATAGAATCTAAGCGTTGGACGGAGTTAAAAATGGTCGTTCTAATATTTTCTTCGGAGTGAAAATTGGTTAACCCACCGTTGTAAGAAAAGCCAAGCAAGGTTTTTTGCGACAGCTGATAATCCAGCCCAACCTGTCCGCTGGGAACCGTTCGAAAGTTCCGATCCTTGTTTACGATGTTCCAGGTTTGCGTTGGATAAAAAACATTGCTTTGCTCAAAGGGCGCAAGTGATCCTTTCCTAATGTTTAAGTTTGTATATAATGTGATTTTATCTTTACGGTAGCTCAGGTTTCCACCAACAGAAGCCGTTGAGTGTGTAGCTTGGGTAAATGTAGAATTAAAAGCACCTTTAAAACCCTCAGCAATTGCTTTTTTTAGTACAATATTGATAAGTCCGTTATTACCCTGTGCGTCGTATTTTGCTGGAGGATTGGTAATCACCTCAATTTTGGAGATATTATCGGAAGAAATTGATTTCAGGTAATTGGTTAAGTCATCTTCCGAAAGCTGAACGAGTTTATCGTTAACCATAATATTGACTTTTCCTTTACCTACCAACGAAACTTGATCATTTAAAACCCGAACACCAGGGATTTTAGCAAGCAATTCTAATGCATCGGTACCAATCGCAGCTACACTGTTTTCTGCATTAAAAACAGTTCGATCTATTTTCTTCTCGATTAATGCTTTTTTAGCGTTGATTTGAACATCGTTCAGTGTATTTGAATTTTCTTTAAGCAGGATATTAATTACGGTGTCTTGCTTTAAATAAAATGAATCGTGTTTGGTTTCGAAATTGAGGGATGAGAAAGTAAGTATGTATTTACCAGCCTCAAGATTTTTTAAAACATAAGCGCCATTGCTATCTGTTTGGGTGTAGTTAGACTTGTTTTTGGGGTCGATAATTTTAATCGAGATAAATTCAATTGCCGTATTCTTTTCATCAATAACCTTTCCAGAGATTTTGAGTTGGGCTCGTAATGTTATCGAGAAAAATAATAAGAGTAAAACTAATAGAACCCTGCCTAACATAAATACTGGTTAAGCTATTTATTTGATTGCCAAACTTCAAATTTACCCTTGTTATTCAAATCAAATTTGGCATCAGATCCATCCATAACAACACCGTTTTTTAAAGTCTTTATGGTTACATTCTTAGCAACTCCAGTTTTTTTTATGCTATTGTATATAATTTTATCAGCTACTAAGTTAATTTCTCCGTAAGTTAAGCTGGCTTTTCCATAGAGCGATATTATACTTTTATCTTTACTAAACTTAACTGAATCTTTAGCACTATATTCAATTTTCCGCTCACCAAACTGATCTTGTTTTTCAAGAGAGTCTCTAACTTTTTGTAGCATGTTTTGATCAGCTTTCAATTTGGAGGCACTTCCTCCAGCCGAATAAACTTTATAACTAGCGCTATTTAAGTCAATATCAACTGTACCAGCATCTACAAAATTGCCATCGGCATTAGTAATAGTTACTTTCGTGGCTGAGATTGTACCTTTGGCCTTATTCCAAATTAATTTTTCCGCTTTTAAAATATCTTGACCAATCTTAACAGTGGCATCGTCGAAATAAAAGATATGATTCTTTATATCGCCTTTTGATTTTTGAAATGATATGATTTCGGGAACCATTGGCTCAGTAATACTTGAAATAATAGGTTTAACACCAGCTACTTTTTGTCTCCCATCTTTTTGATAAAAACGATTGTAAAGCGATTCATTTTTTATCTCATGCTTTTTTGGTTCGGAAGTTAAAACAATCATTTTATCTGTTGAGTAAACATTCTTCGAGACTAATTTTTCTCCAATAAATTTCACCAACGCCTGATCTCCAACCTTAAAATTATTGCCCTTTACATTTAGGGTACTTAAGTTTAAATTGATGGTAAAAGTGCCATCATTCAAAACGATTTTTTGGAGCGTACCATCGGTATTTTTCTGTATTGATTTAATTTTTGATGAGGTATAGCGGGCTTTGTTCACCTCATATAGAAAAGCATTCTTCTCAAATTTGTGCTCATAAATTAATTTTCCGTTTAAGGTTGTAATCTTTTCTGGATAATAAATTGCCTTAGTTGAACTTTTAATAACTTTCCCATTCTTATCCATAATTTTAAAATTATTCAATCTAGCATTAATAAAAGCAATAAGTTCATCTCCTACTTTAATTTTATCTTTAAAGTTGGTTGCTTCAACCGCATAAGTTTTTCCGTCAGCTACGATATCAAATGTATATCCAAAAACAGCCTTATCTATGCTAGTTACCTTTCCTTTTAAGGTGCCCTCGTAAAAATCTTTTACAGGTTTTATCTCGGTACTTTTATTACCCGTGGCTTGCGCATAAACCACTTGCACCGCAAAAAGCCAAACCAATCCAATCGCAACTGGTAAGGCCAATAGGTAAATAGATTTTTTGATTTTCCTAGATTTTGAGTTGAACAACATTTTAATTCGATCTTTTATAGGGCTTTTAACGAAATTGTGAATCAGCGGCATATCGCTTTTGGCCACAGCAAGCTTCAGTAATAAAGCGGCGTATTGCTGGCTACCTACATTCGATGAAGTAATTTCATCCGCCTCATATTCATGGGTTTGTTCTAAGGCTTTATCATATAGATACACAATCGGATTAAACCAAAGCATAGCCTTAAAAATCATCAACAAAATCTTATCTATGGAATGATAATGCTCAGCATGAACCCGTTCATGAGCTAATAAAACCTCTAATTCCTTTTCAGCTAAGCTATTTTCATCAATAAAGACATAATTAAAGAAAGAGCAATTGGTAAAACCACTTGGCTTTGGAATGATCTTTAACCCATTGATAACCGAGGTATGGGCTTTTGAATGTTTAACAAGTTGAGATAACTTCCAGAGGCAAAAGCCCAACATCGTAAATGCGACTAAAGCATAACCGATTGAAACTAAATTGTACCATTCAAATTGATATTCAGGTGAGTAACCAGTTTCGGCATCAACGGGTAATGGTGGCATTTCGAATGTGATTGGTGCTGCAACATTGGTTTCGATAGTTGGAATTGCAACTTTTGCTGGAGCTACCGTTCTAACCAAATCGAACTGTAAAGCTGGAATAATAAAACTCAACAAAAGTGTGGTGAGTAAGTAAAACCTATTGATTTTGAAAAAAGTTAATCTTCTTAAAACCAACAGATAAAATCCGAAGAATAAAGCGGTACATGCAGTTACCTTAAGCAAATAGAATAATAGTTCCATATTGATATATTCTTAGCAGCCACGTTCAGAAAACTTTACAAAACCATCCAAAATCAGATTGCAGATTCTGCGGATATTCTTTTGCTCATTAATGAAATTCAGTGATTTCTCATCAGAAATATTTCCAAGTTCTATCAAAACCGCAGGAGATTTAGATTCTCTCAGCACCAATAAACTAGCGTCTTTTAGCGAATCTCTAACGGCAATTCCTTTCAACAGTCTTAACTTATTTAAGATCACGCCGCCTAATTCTTCAGCCATTTTGATGTTGTTATTTAATTTAGAAACATAAACCTCAATTCCACCGAATGATGTAGGTGTATTTGTTGGCATTGAATTATGGTGGATGGATATAAATGCAGTTACTTGTTGTTTTGGCAACCGATCGCGAAGCGCCATATATTGATCGCTGTTCCTAGTCAACATTACCTTAATTCCTCTTCTTGTTGCTTCTTCTTGTAGAATTTTCACCGCCCTTAGGTTTAAGTCTTTTTCTCTTTGCCCATTAACTGCCGTTGCTGCAGCATCCTTACCTCCGTGCCCAGCATCAACAACCAACACCGCTTCTATTTCTTTAAAAGCTGGCTTCGCATCCGGATTTACCGCAATCTTGCCAGCTAGGTAATTCATAGCATAAATATTTGTTCTTTTACGTACATCAGAATTTATTTCGCCATCGCTAACTGTTTTCTGAATAGTTACTTCTTTTCGATTTACAAACGCTAAGCAACAAATTAACAAAATAGGCACGATAGCTAAGTAGGAAAGCTTTTTAAGCTTTGCATTTGGTTCTTTATACAACATCATAATTCTATTTTTTAGTGGAAGTTTGCTAAAACTATTGGTGGCAAAATTTGCCGATGGCATGGTTAAATTAAGTAGCAGAGAAGCATAAGTTTTTTTATCTGCAACTTTCGAGGTTTCTCTATCAGCCAGAAACTCGTGGTTATGGTCAATGGCATTTCGCCAGAAATAAACAACTGGATTAAACCACAGCACAGCCGTTACTATATTAACCAACATCTTATCTAAAGCATGCAATTGTTTTACATGTATAGATTCATGCTTGATTACCAAATTCTTTTCTACCAATGGCAAAGCAGAATCGACTATGATTTTATTAAAGAAAGAACAGTTTTTTATTACTGATCGTTCATCAACCAAGATTACCACACCATCAGAATCTACTGCATGTTTGCGCAATTGAAATTTTATTCGGCCCATCATCAATAGCATTCTAAAAATAAGAAGCGCCAAAATAGTGTAGTAACCATATTCGAGAATCTGATTAAATTTTATGGTTGTAATGGGCGTAGTTCCATCATCAACAAAATCTTTCTCGGTGAAACCCTCATTGCTGTAACCTATTTTTGTTGGCATTTCTTTGGCAGACACTACCACCTCGGTTCGGTGCTGGATGGTTACGGCAGGAATGGCGAAGCAGAGCACCAGCATCACCAAAAGATAAGCTCGATTGAGGTTAAAAAAAGTAAGCTTAGACAATAGAAATTGATAAACAGCAAAGAATATTGCTGTACATGCAGAAACCTTTAACAGATAAATTAAAATCATGACTGTGCATTTTGATTAATGATTCGTTTAATTTCTTCTATATCCTTTTCACTTAGTTTTTCTTCTTTTACCATGAACGATAAAAGACTGGCTGGAGAATTATCGAAGTAGCCAGAAAACAATTTCGAGAATGTTGTTTTCGCATATTCATCTTTAGTTATTGCAGGAAAATATTCATACGTTTTGCCGTAAGCCTTGTAGTTTACATAACCTTTCTTTTCTAAAAGCCGAACTATAGATGAAATGGTACTATATGGAGGTTTAGGCTCATCGTCTAACTCATCGATAATATCCTTTACAAACGCTTTTTTCAGCTTCCATAAAACCTGCATAATACGCTCTTCTGTTTTGGTTAATTCTTCCATACCCAAACATATAACTTATTTTTCAGTTTTACAACTAAAATATAAGTTATACGACTGATAAATCAGTTTAAATATTTAAATCGCTGATTTACAATACTATAATTTTTTTTATTTGAAAATGAACGGCTAGTGTTTCTTGGCGACTGAAGTCCCGCCATTCGCTTTAGCCCTCGTGAAGAACTCGGGGCTGTCGCTTCTGTCTGGTTTAAGGTTGATGTATAGCTTGTGCTAATGCCTTAAAATGCTTGGGAAATTTGGACAAACCGCTCCCCTGCGTAATCAAACCCGATCGAAGCGAAATACCGCAGTTCTTTGCCTAAAAACCGAAACTAAAAAAGCATAAAGGTAGCAGGGCAAGTGAGGCTAAACCACCAAAAAAGCAAAACCTTCATTTTCGAGAAAAGTTAGCATTTTTTTTACAGTTGCGCCGTGTGATACAATTTAAATGAAGAAAGGTGCCTTTGTATTTTAACTATATAAATGGCTCATCTTTTTATTTTTGCCCATCAAATCCGTATCGTATTGCCGCTTCAAGTATTTCAATGTTTATATCTGCTAGCTTTTTAAACTTAATGCAATACCCAGTTACGCTTGCCTTACCTATTTCTTTTCCGTAAGTTTTGGCTAAGTAGGTCTTATCTGGAAGACCCATGATGTAAACAGAAATTCCCGTGTTATTCGCACTCAAACCAATTTGATAAAACTCCTTTGTTTTACCATCAGCATATTTTATGGTGTATAACCCATAACCAATATTTGGATTGGAAACGATTTTGTTCTCACTGTTTTTACCATCTAAGAACCATAACCTACAAGTTGGCAATATTTGGAGAATGCGTTGGTGCAATATCACCATATCGTTCCGTTTTGGTTCAGGCTGACTGTTAATATAGTTTTTGATTTGTTCGGTTGCTTCCATGTAAATTGTTGTCATGTAATTGCCGCTAACGTTTTCGGGCTTTGAGTTCGGGCGGCTTTCAGAGCACAAAGTTTCAATTTATTACTAAAGTTCATTAGAAGCACAAAGCTCCAAGTTTGCACACCAGCCCGCCTGACGCAAAGCCCGTGTTAGCCCTCGTTATTCTTTTCAAATCCGATTTCTCCAGCAATGTGGAGTATTTCAAAAGTGTTTTTTAATTGAATTGTATCGTCCTGTTTTGTTGGCATAATATCATCCATAATTCTCAAGATTTCTGTTTTTATTTCAAGAAAATCGTCCTTAGATGATTTTAGTAAATTTGGAGACCACGAAATTAATAATTCATAAATTGGCACATTCCCCATTGAATCATCCTTTAATCCGAAATCAATTTGGAAATTCTTTCTATTTACTTCAGTCTTAATATTTTTTGTTTTTACTTCAATTTTTTGAACCTCCGTTGGCTGAATCATTTGAAATCTAGAAACTTGAATTTCCCTTTCGTCATGCATCAAAGGGAATCCTGCTATAAATTCCATTTCAGTTACAATTGCCTTTTTATAATTCCTATTTTCAAATTTATTCAAAACCTCATCTAAAAAATCAGGAATTTTTCCTTTGTACTCATTCCCTGGAATAATATTTACTAATTTGTTCTTTTCCAACTTATTTCTCACACCTCCATTTTCAAAGCTATCCCAATCCGTTGCAACACTATACATACCCATAAATGGGTCAAACATCTGATTCGTAATTGCGATTAAACAAAGTTCTGTGCTATCGTCAATTAACTTTAATGCTAACTCATAGTTTGAAATTATTTTTACAACATTTTCTAACTCTTCCTTTCTACACTCCCAAAGAACTAATTGTCCTTTAATATTTTGACTATGTACCTTGTCAATATTTTGAAGTGAAGGAGTAACTTCATTACAACTGAAAAACTGAATAGCAAAATCTTTCTTTGGATTCACATAATGGCAATAGTCCCAGCTCCTAGCTCTCCGACTTATTTGACCAAGAAAACCAGTTGGGACTTCAAAACTATACTCAACATCGTTAACTAAATTTTCTCCAATTTTAGAGTATGAAGTCCAATATGTAAGCTGATTAAACCATGATGAATTATTTGATTCTATTTGAATTGGACTCACTACAAATGAAACCCACTCGTTTTCTTTTGTTGAATAATTAAAATTCATTAATTTCTGTTTTAACATTGTCAGAAAATCCTCTAAGTCAGTTTTAGTTGAACTAAACTTAATAGATGGCAATGCATTTGATGGGTCAAGTCTTTTTAATATAGTCATCCATGATGGTAGCAATTCTATGAAATCGCCTCCTATTTCAGCTTTTAATTTGCTCTCAGCATAAATATATTGTGAAAAATGATGAAATGGTATAACACGATAATTGGGCATCAATACTGGTGTAACGTTACATGATACGGTTGCTTCCTCCAATCGCTGAATTTTATGATAAAATTGTTTTACTTCACTTAACACACTATCTCTAGACTCCATATTAAACAAATTATTTTTCGAAACTCTAATAGATGGATTATCTCTTTCAAGCTTAGATGGATTTTCAAGAATTTGTTTAATAGGGTTTGTCCAATAACACAAATCAGAATCTTCTTCGTAAATAACTAAGAATACAGGAAAGTAACTTGATAACCAAGCTTTCAACAAACCTGAACTAATTGAAACACTATAATCACCATCATTTAATTCCTTCACATAGTCGCTGTCCTTACTTGTTGATTTTACTTGACACCGTAAATGATAATTTGTCCTAGTGTTATTGATAAAGACGTTACAATCAATATCTTCTCCAAAATCACTGTTAATAATATCGGCAGTCCATTTATATTTTGTTAGGATAAGCTGAACAGTTCTTTCTCCAATATCACCTAAACTTTGCTCGTCTGTTTGTATTGGCTCTTTTTTGCTCATAATATTATTTTGTGTCGGTTTGCTTTATAATGAGGGCAACGTTGTAGAGATTTGCGATAGGCCAGCTTCTAAGCATAAATGTTAATTAGGGGAACTGAACTTTCTTTAACCACAAAGCTGTCTGTCGAGCACGAAACCCCGCCTATTGCAAATGTGCTGTGATGGGCTGGGCTTTTGTCGTCTATTCTCATTTGAAAAGTTGTTCTACGTTGTCAGTTAATTCAAGATGTTCGTCATTGTCATCTGAACCAAGTAGTTTCTGCCAAAACGTTTTTGGTTTTTGGAAAAATTACTCTGGTCGCCCAATTTGTCGACGCGAAAAGTCCAGGTGCTAATTCACAGTTAAGTTTTTGTCCTAGCAGTTTCCAAAAATGTTCGTGGTCAACTGCAAGTGTCGGTGCTTGCCACCACTGGTCAATAGTGTCAGCAAAAACAAAAAACGAATCGTCTGCCAATGGTCCTGCCGCTGTTGTATATTCTCCTATGAATTTTATTTTGTCAATATCAAGCGTCCACCTGTTCTGAGGGTCTTGCTCATGCACTATTTTGTCGTCCTGAATTGTCAATTTATTTACTGTCATTTTATCCATTTCGTGTCGTATTCCTTGCGGCCAACTTTTTGCGGCTTGGCGAAGGTGGCGGTTAAAGATAAAATTACTAAAAGATTGGAGAAGAATTTTCCGCCACTTTTGCCAAGGTGCTGTTATGTGTAATTTACTTATTCCTTATGAATTTAGTCAAATCCCAATGTTTTAAAACACTGTCAACTTGAACATCATTTAAGTGCTTTTCATCTTTTACTTTGTTCCTATTTTTAAACTTATAAAAAAGCTTTCCTTTTCGTTTAGTAATTTTATTTGAATTTACTTGATTGAAAATATTAAGTTGTAAAAAAGTAGTGTCATTTATAAACTTAACAAATGCATCGGTTTCTAAGAGCAGCTTTAAATTTTTGGTGTTTGGTTCGACCATTTTCCAGTAATGAAGAATTTCACCTCCATGTGGATATTCTTTAGATGATTTCCAGTAATTCCCAATGGATTCATAATATCTATTTGTCGCTTTGAGATTGTTGTCTATTACAGGAATAAATAATTTTTGTCTTAGAGGATTAGCCTTTACTCCATATTCCAGATCACGGATTTTGTAGTCATTGTAAAAACTGAAAGCAAGCGGTGCTACGCAAAGAATTATTAAAATTATTGTAATCGGTTTCTTAATGGTCATTGGTTTTCGGTTGGAATTACACATAACTCTTAAATACACGAAACGCTACACCTAAAAATCATTTAAAAGGATTTTAAAGCATTTTTGTGTTGCGTTTATTAAATCGTCATTTTATGTTTTAAACGTTTATAATACTTATACCCAGTTTCTGATAATACCATTGCTAACGAGCGTAATTATTAGCTTTTACTAATGTATAAAATTATGGGTGGATATAAAAATGGGTAAACAATTGTATTTCATGTAGAAATGAAGCTAAAAAAATATTTTTTTGTATATTACAAATAATAAGCTCCTGTAAAATAATTGCTTTCTTTTAGTCTGCCTCTATCCACTTTTAGTCCGCAACAAGTCCGTATCACATCCACCTCAATACTATACTTGCTTGCTATCATATTCAGGGCATATTCGAAGTTAGTTCGAAAATATTGGCCTACTTCGAACCAGTTACGAAGCACAGTAAAATATACCGCTAAATGAAATAGTGATCTTAAATAAACTCCAAGTTTCATGAAACGAGGCCATTCTAATATTAAATATTTGTGCTTAGATAAGATTTGAAAACCGCAGGATCATATTTTTTGTGATTGAGTCTTAACATTGTTTTAGCTTTCGTGAAGAGCTTTGGGCTGTTATTGTTTTTATCAATGATGGATATTATTTACCAAAGTCAGATCCATGCACGGTTTAACTAAGACCCATTTCCTTTCATCTCTAAACCCGATCGAAGCGAGATGCCACAATTTTTCATTGGGGCAGAAGCGTGAGCGGGACTGCAAACCGCCAAGCACTCCGAACCATTCATTTCCAAAAAAAAGAGAAATAACTGCTATTTGCTTAACCCAGCCAATGCATTGATGGTTAAGGCAACAATAACGGTATTAAAAATAAAGGCGATTAAACTGTGTAGTAAAGAAAGCCGCCTAATCTTTCTGGATGAAATTTCGACATCAGAGACTTGAAAAGTCATGCCCAAAACGAAAGAGAAATAAGCGAAATCGATGAAATCGGGCTCATGATCTCCAGGGAAACCTAAGCCTGAACCTTTATTGGTATCGCTATCGCCATAATAAAGATGTGCATAGCGCATGCTGAAAGTGGTATGTACCAAAAACCAGGAGAGAAACATGCCCGATATGGCAACAACTAAATCTAGTGGTTCAATATCCTTGCTAATTAAAAGTAAAATTACGGCAAGCAAACCTGCAAATGTAGATACGACTACTATGCCAAAGATTTCGCTCCGGGTTTCATCCTGCATTTTGGCTTTTAAGTGTGTTTCTTCTGCAGAGGTATTGAAAAACATATACCAATGTAGTGTAATCAGCACCAGACAGAAAAAATCCCAGCCCAGCATGATGTGGGTTAACACATTCATTTCTAAAAATAGGGACCCTAAATAAATGAATACGCCAACCAAAAGACTGATCAACAGAATATATAATGCTGATAATTTTTGGATACCTTCTAATTTAGGTTCTATTTTCATTGATTAAACTTGAGCTTAAAGTGTTCTTTTACTTGTCCTTTTTTGAAATAAACCAAACCGATCCAAAACAAATCGATGGTTACGGTAACATCAGGATGGTTCTTAATTTCTGACCACGCTTCTTTCATTCCTTCGCTCCAGTAAATATCATCAAAAATAAGCAACGAATTTTCGGTTACTTTTGGCAAACACCATTTAAAATAATTTAAGGTGGCGTCTTTGCGGTGATTACCATCAATGTAAACAAAATCCAACGTAGGCTGCTTTGCAATGATATCGGGTAAAATAAGATCGAAATTCCCTACATGAAGCTCGATATTATTCAGATCTAAATCCTGAAAGTTTTTCTTTGCAACCTCTGCCGTTTCCGGACAACCTTCAATGGTAATAATTTCTGCATCAGGACTTGCTTTTGATAAATAGGAAGAGGTAATGCCTAAACAGGTTCCTAATTCTATAGCTGTTTTCGGATTGGTATTTTTGGCCAAACGGTAAATCAATTTCGCCAAACGTGGACTTTTCAATGCGTTTTTAGCAATCTGACTCACCTTTTTTGTACGATTTTTATTCAGGTGAGAACCTGCACCGAGGTCGGTAACGGTGATTATAGAATCGTCATTAAAAAGTTTTTTTCGCTGCTCTTCTATATTTTTGTATTCAGATTTGTTGGTAAAATCGTAAATTACCTCATCGGCAAGCTTATACACAAATGGTGAATGCGTTCCATGACGGGTTTTTGCTGTCAAACGGTGTTTAAGATAATCTGTAATAAATTGAAATAGCATAATATTGCAAAAGTAATTAAACGCCGCAAACGTATGTATGTTTTATGGAAAATATAGCAGAGATAAGTGCTTTAGTTAAATTGTTGGATGATCCGGATGAGGAAGTTTACCAGCATGTGGAGAAAAAACTGCTTGAATATGGCGGTGAGGTTGTTCACTATTTGGAAAATGCCTGGGAGCAATCTTTCGATGGCTTGTTGCAGGAACGTATAGAAAACATCGTTCATCAAATTCAGTTTAAAACCGTTAAGGAAGACTTGAATCTGTGGTATTTAAGTGGTGCTTTCGATTTGATGCAAGGTGCAATGATCATCAATCGTTACCAATATCCTGATCTTGATGAACAAAAAATCATTAATCAGCTAGAGGAAATAAAACGAGATATTTGGCTGGGACTACAATATGAAATGAGTTCGGTGGAGAAAGTTAAACTCATTAACCACGTTTTATATCAACAATATGGTTTCGGTGGAAATACAAAAAACCACCACGATCCTCAAAATTCTTATTTAAACCAAGTACTCGAAAGCAAAAAAGGCAACCAGATTTCTTTGGCGATTATCTATTCCACACTTGCCCAAAAACTAGATTTACCCATTTATGGCATTAACCTTCCGCAGCATTTTATTTTAGGTTTTATTGATGAAAGCAAACAGGAAGGAACCGAATATGGTGTGCTTTTCTACATCAATGCTTTTAATCGTGGCAACATTTTCGGCAAACATGATGTCGATCAATTTTTACGCCAGCTGAATTTAGAATCACTGCCTGAATATTACAGGCCATGCAGCAATACCGATATCATTCGCAGGGTGATTAGAAACCTGATTTCTGCTTATGAAAATGCTGGTGCCACAGAAAAAGTTGCGGAATTAAATGAGCTGCAAAATATTTTGATTGATGGTTCTGCCGAATAAAAAAAGCCGCAACGAATGTGCGGCTTAAATAAAAAATATGTTTAAATAATTATTTGCAACTATACGTGAAATTATATTTCGAGTTGTAAGTGTAGTTACCAACTAAAGAACTATTTTTGAAATCTTTATATGCCTCTACAAGGGTTGCTGAAGTAACTTTGCTATCTACATCTTTAACATAAGTATATGTAATAATGCCTTCTGTCTTGTATGAAGCACCGCCACTAGTGTAATTTGTTGTAGAAGTAACCTTACTGATATTGTTTTTAGATGATTTACCTAAAAACTCTACTGGAATAAAATCATTAATTACTTGGTTTATTATTAGATTTATACGGAATAGATTTGTACTAGATAAATCTGAATTATACTCAAAAATATAGGTATCTGTATAAGAGCCATTAGTCATTGTAATGTTGGTTAAATTATTATTAGTATAACTTAAAACGTAGGTATCTTTCAAGCCTCCATTATAGTATTTAACCCCACTCAAATATCCATCAGCATTATAGGTATATTCATCATAAGCACTTCCCCCAACTTGAGTAGATTTTATTGCTCTTCCATTTAACAGAGTTACTTCAACTTTCTCATTATCTGAATTTACCGAAGATATTTTATCTGCAGAATAAGTAAAGTTCAGTGCATATTTATCTTCGACTATTTTTGATATCTTACCATTGGCATCGTAAGTTATGTTATCTGTCTCCTCTAATTTATTATCATCATAATATTCAATTTTTGTTACTTTACAATCTGGTGCAACAATAATAGGATCTTCTGTTTGATCTTTTTTACAACTCACAATACTGAAAGCAGCCACTGCTGCAACCATCAAAAATTTTAAATGTTTGTTCATATTTATCTGTTTTCTCTATATCTAGAGAAACATGATGCCAAAATAAAAAATTTAACATAAACAGCTAATTATAAGTATTTTGAAAAATTAATCGATTGCGAAAGCATTTCTAAACTCATAGATTTGTGAAATGATTTCCTCAAATGTGGGAAAGAAATCAACAGTGTCGAAATAAAAAAGCCACAACGAACGTTGCGGCTTAATATCTTAATTGAATGTTCAATCAGATTGGTGGACAAAATAAGTATTAAAATTTCTCTTTCTTTAACCAAGTGGCTAACAAATTAAACCAATCCACATCTGATGTTTTATTGATTAAGCCGAAGCCATGTCCGCCGTTTTCGTAAAGATAAATATCGGTATCTACATGGTGTTTCTTCAAGGCCTCATTCATTAAAATACTATTCGCAACCAGAACGGTTTTATCATCTTTTGCATGAACTAGAAATGTTGGCGGGGTTTTCTTCGTTACGTTTTTGTTTGCCGAAAAATAATGTTTTAAGCTATCGGATGGATTTGGACCTAACAAATTTTTCATCGTTCCTGTATGAACCGATTCTTCAAAACTAATTACCGGATAAATTAAAGCTGAAAAATTAGGACGAAGATCTATTTTTTCTGGGTTAACAATTTTAAGATCGTTGTAATGTGTAATTAATGTCGAAGCAAAATGACCGCCAGCAGAAAAGCCCATAATTCCAATTTTATTGCTTTTTAAGCCATACTTTTTTGCGTTCTTTCTGATCAGGTAAATGGCTTGTTGAGCATCTTGTAGTAAGTCGTATGTTTTATCGACCATAATTTGGTCGCTTGGCAAACGGTATTTCAACACAAAAGCAGTGATTCCAATGGCATTGAAGCGTTTGGCAACATCAGTTCCTTCATGACTAAAAGCCAATGCCGAATAACCACCACCCGGGCAAATAATTACAGCCGATCCATTTGCAATTTCCTTTGGCGCCTCGAAAACAGTTAACGTCGGGATTGAAACTTTTGTAACACTCAAGGTTCCATTGGTGCGAACTTCTGTGTTTTCTACATAAGTTGCTGGTGTTGGTTTTGCCCCAGGAATTTCACCTACATAAAGTGGAATAACTTCTTGTGCTTTAGAAAAGTTAACACTCATAAAAACCAAGATAAATAATATTGCTGATTTTGCCATTTGTATTCGTTTAAAACTCCATTAAATATGCTTTCAAAAAATCGTTTATATCGCCATTTAAAACGGCATCGGGGTTAGATGTTTGATAATTAGTACGGTGATCTTTCACCCGCCTATCATCCAAAACATAACTCCTAATTTGGGAGCCCCATTCTATTTTCTTTTTAGAACCCTCTACCAAAGCTGTTGCTTCATTGCGTTTGCGTTCCTCAATTTCGTAAAGTTGCGATTT
Organism: Pedobacter frigidisoli; assembly: GCF_004331675.1. Classification (GTDB taxonomy): domain Bacteria; phylum Bacteroidota; class Bacteroidia; order Sphingobacteriales; family Sphingobacteriaceae; genus Pedobacter; species Pedobacter frigidisoli. The sequence goes on from NZ_SJSN01000001.1 coordinate 120,676, forward strand.
TAATAACCGAATGGCATTTTCCTTATTCTGTAATTGAGATCTCGATTCCTGATTTTTAATAATAATGCCTGATGGTTTGTGGTACAAGCGAACCGCTGTTTCCACCTTGTTTACATTTTGTCCACCGGCGCCACCAGCCCTAAAAGTTTCAAACTCAATATCTGCAGGGTTAATATCAATCTGAATCGTATCATCTACCAAAGGATAAACATACACCGATGCAAATGAAGTGTGCCTGCGAGCGTTCGAATCGAAAGGAGAAATACGCACCAAACGATGTACGCCATTTTCGCCCTTTAAAAACCCATAAGAAAAGTCACCATCAAATTGTAGCGTAACCGATTTTATGCCGGCAATTTCACCCTCTTGACTATCCTGCTCTGTAATTTTATATCCGTTTTTTTCACCCCACATCATGTACATGCGCATCAGCATATAAGCCCAGTCGCAACTTTCGGTACCACCGGCTCCTGCGGTAATTTGCAATACCGCAGAAAGTTGATCTTCCTTACTGCGGAGCATATTTTTAAGTTCCAATTCTTCAACAGCGGTTTTGCTGATCAAAAATTGATCTTGCAATTCTGCTTCCGAAGCATCGCCAGATTGGAAGAACTCAAACATTACCGCAGCGTCTTCCACAGCGTTATTGGTTTGCGCAAAACCATCAGTCCATTTTTTCTTCGAACCTATTTCGGCAAGTATTTTTTCTGCTTTTTTTGGATCGTCCCAGAAATCGGGCGCCATGGTTAATTTTTCCTCTTCGCGGATGGCGTAAAGTAGCTCATCGACGTCAAAGATGCCTCCTCAGAGACGTTATTCTGTCTCTTAAATCCTGAATCTGTTCTTTGGTCATAATGGCAAATATAACAATGATTATAAATTAACCTGTAGGATATAAATAAAGATGGAAATAATTTCACACAAAAGCTCCAATACTAAACAGCTATTTTCCAATCAAAAAATCGATTTAGTAGATGTTAAAACTGTGTTAAATTTCAAAAAACATTGGGCAGTAACTAAATTTTTAGTAATTTCATTTCACTAATCAGATTATTGGTAACCAAATATACTTTAGGGAGTTGTGCGCTGTATTTTTCCTTTTTCTGATGACTAAATTTACCTAATCATCTTATTCACCAATGCTCAGAAAAACACCCTCTTCTATTTTTGTTTGCTTATTATTTGCTTTCAACCTTCAAGCCCAAACCAGTAAAGTAGATAGTTCCGAAATGGTAACGCTACGTATCGATCCTGATGCTGCCCGTGGTGCCGCCGTTTCGCAAATTTTCGACGAAGTGAAATTCATTCCATTAGAAACCACTAAGGAAAGTTTGTTTGGATCTATTAATCAACTTCGAACAACTAAAGATTGTTATGTAATTTATGACTACGATACCAAATCGGTTCTCATTTTTAATAGAGATGGCAAGTACAGGGCAAAAGTGAATAGTACAAAGGTTGTTGCCGATGCAGATGAAAAAGACAAGCAGGTTTTTTATGGCTTCAACCTAATCAAAAACAAGGATGAATCCTTAATTAGAATATCTTCTGGAAAAAACTATTTCTTTTTTGACTTGGATGGAAAATTAGTTAAAAAGGTAGCGGTAGGCAAAAGAAATACACTAGACAGATATATAAAATTTGCAGACAGCTTAACCACTATTGCACCGTATTATGTTTACAAGAATGGTAAGGATAGCACCAACTATGAAGTTGCGATCTTGAACGACAAAAAAGAAGTTGGACTTTACTTCCCTTTCGAGTCTGATCGTTTTGATAAAGATCAATACATGGGTGGAGGAAATCCTGTAACCGATTATGGAACAGATAATGAATTGTTTTACATTAGATATTACGAGTATAACCTTTATAAAATTAAGCCCAAATCAGTTTCTTTAGCTTATCATATTATTTTCCCCGCAAGTATTTCTATTCCGCAAAATTTTATGGATATGACAGAATACAAGAAAAAGCGGGTGGAATATTTCGAGAAAAACCCAAATCAAATCTACGGCATCAGCAATCCGTACTTAATTGGCAACAATATTTATTTTAAAACGAATACTTTGGGTTGGAGTCAAGACAAAAAAAATGCTTTAGTCTATAACCTGAAAAATGGTGATTTAACATCCCTTAAAAACCTTGAGCCAGATACACTCTCTCAGTTTTTACCTGTAACAGATGGAGGTTCATTTTATGATTTTAGTAATCATGGTTTTCATTCTTATGAGGATGGCTATTTATATACCAGCTACTCTTCTCTCGCCATGTTTAGCTACAAAGATTTAAATGCCGGCAAGGAAAGAAAGTATGACCCGATATTAACCAAGTTTTTTGAAACTCAAAACAAGAAAAGCAACCCAATTATCATTCAGTTAAAACCCAAAAAAAACTAAAGCGCTCTCATGCTCAATTTTCTTAAAATAGTTCTTGCGTTAGCATTCGTAATAACTGTCAATACTGCTTCAGCGCAGCAAAGTAAACCCATATTACCTGGCGCTACAAAAGGAATCTTGCGAGATACTGCTCATAATTATGTTTTAAAATCAGCAACGGTTTCAGTTTATAAACTTGCAGATAGTAGCTTGGTTAGCTACCAAATAAGCAACAATTATGGAGAGTTTAGTTTTAAAAATCTTCCAGTTGGCGTATCGCTTCGATTAGATGTTAGCCATGTGGCTTATCAAACATTGAGGAAAAAATTTACCATCCCTAACGATAAAAATTTTATCGATTTAGGCACCTTAATTATTAACCCAAAAGATAATACCCTTGATGAAGTTACAGTAACTATACCTCCTATTACGATGAATGGCGATACGCTAGAATTTAACGCCGCAGCATTTAAGCTGGATAGCAATGCCGTTGTTGAAGATTTGTTAAGAAAAATTCCCAATGTTACGCTTTGGGGCGATGGGCAAATAACGGTGAATGGCCGAGTGGTGAAAAGTGTATTGGTAAACGGAAAACCTTTCTTTGGTGGCGATGCAAAAGTGGCTACACAAAATATTGCGAAGAATGCTTTAGAGAAAATTCAAGTTTATAATACTGTAAAGGATAAAAATAATCCGCTTGATTCTACCCTAACCGTAAACCTAAAACTGAAAAAGGGGAAGGAACTTGGTTATTTTGGTAAAGTTGGAGGTGGTTATGGAACTGATCATCGATATGAAGCCGATGCTAGTTTCAATGTTTTTTCGCCGAAAATGCAATTGGCAATTGTGGGAGCGAGTAATAATATTAACAAATCGCTTAACAACGTAAATACATTAATTAATAATAGCACATTTAAGGGCGTTGGAACAAATGTAGAATACCAACCAGATTTTAGGGCTTCGGGGATTAACCAACCCAATGCCGGAGGCGTTAAATTTACCTATAATTTTGTAGAGAAACCCAGTTGGGAAAACAAGAATACCGTAACATCTAGTTATTTTATTCAGAACACGAATAATGATTTTGTAAGTAATTCTGAAACCACAACATCGATCAACACAACTGATAAAATTTATGAGCAAAACACCAATACAAGCTCAAATATAAATAATAACCAAAATTTTGATGCTAAATATGAATTGACGAAGAAAAATAAAGCTTTAACCATAAGCCATAATTTATCGAGAAACAAGGGCGAGAATACAAATGAGACTTTCAGGAATGCGCTTAATACTCAAAATGTTCTCACCAGTACAAACAATACTTTTAATCAAAGTAGCTTCGACAATTCGAGATTTAACTTTCAGGTCGATTTTAGGTTGTCGCAAAATTACATGAAACCAAAACGGATAAAAGGCGTAAATATATCTTATGCTATTACAGTAAATGATAATGAGAACAATAGATCGAATTTAACTGACTTTACTTCTTTTACAAATGCGGCATCGAATAGAAGATTCGATAGGCGGTACGAAACCAAATACAATTCCGTTTATCAACAAATAAACCTAGAGTTACCAAACTTAAAATCCTTATTTTTTGGCAAAAGCGAGCTTGGAGGAATCGATTTTCAATTATCAAACTCGCTTAACCTAAATAATAGAAAAGATGATAACCAAGTACAGGATTTAAATACTATAGCCAATAGTTATTTAAACAATGCTTACCTCAGCAACCATGTTGAAACCAATTTCATTGAAGAAACACCGGGATTAACTATTACTAAATCATTTTACAAAAGTCTATCGAACCGTTACAATAAAAACCTGACTTTAAATTTCGCACCGAAGCAGAAACTCATTCATCAGGAAAATAAATCTCAACGATCCTTTCAAAATATCACCAGAAATTATCAACGGTTTATGCCAGATGCATCCATCAATTATTCTGATAATCAATATGGGGAATATTACAAAAGTTATAGCGTAAACTTTAATACGAAAGTTAGACTTCCATCAATCGATCAGCTGGCACCGCTAACGGATAGTACGAACTTATACTCCTTGCAAAGAGGAAATATAAACTTACGAGAAGCGGTGGATAGGGAGATTAGCCTGAGTATAAATCATTATGACCAGACCAATAAGAATACGCTTAATTACAATTTGAGCATGACAGCTGGTTTTACCAATGATCAAATTGTTGATAGCACTTTTATTGATGACCAAAACCGAAGAACCAATTTTCTAACGAACGCTGATGGAAATCGGTATTTGAATTTTTATGGAGATGCCCGTAAAGCTTTTAAATTCAAAACATCAGAGTTGCAGATCAACTTAAATTCGCAAATAAGCAATACAAAAACACCGGGATATACCAATTCGCTTTTTGCTTTTTCCAAAAACTTTACCACCAATACTGGCCTTACTGTGAATTATACCTACAAAAGTTACTTAGCCCTCGCCATTGGCCAAACCTACGGCACTTATCGATCGAAACAAGAGGCGTTTAACACAGAATATAGTGGTGTAAATAAAGCGAGCACATTAAGTTCTAGCTATAACATTACAAAGAAATTTACACTGAATACAAACATCAGCTTTAACCAAAGTTCGTCATCCAACGCCGACGATATCAATTTTACCATTTGGAATGCTAGTGCAATTTACCGCTTTTTAAAAGGGAACAATGCTGAATTTAAGCTTTCTGCTTTGGATATACATCACCAGAATACTAGCATTATTAATTATGGAAGTGGCAATAGCTTCACCGTGGGATCGAGAAATGTGCTCCAACAATATTTTATGGCCACTTTCTCCTATTACCCAAGGCAGTTTGGAAAGAAAGCTGCGGTGAAAAAATAAATTGACCGATCATTAAACCTTTGGCACTTTCCAACATCTATGTTACAAAAGCAATAGGGCCCTTTGCTATCACTAACCTTAATTAAATTATTATGAAAATGAAATTATTAGGAGTTTTATTTATTGCTAGTATGGCAATTGGCTCAACAGTGATGGCTCAAAACGTTACACCTAAACAAGTGCACAAACTCGATAGAAAAAGAGTAAAGGCAGGCGTTAAAAGTGGGGAGCTTACAAAACCAGAAGTTAAAGATATTAGAAGCGATAACCGCGAATTAAAAGCTGACGTAAGAAATGCAAAAGCAGATGATCAGGTTACGAGAGCAGAAAAGAGAAATATTGTTAAAGACGAGGCTAAACTAAGTCGCAATATTTACGTTAAAAAGCATAACTCCCGTACTCGTGGGTAACTGCAATGAACCATAAAAAGGGTTGTTTGAATCATTTTCAAACAACCCTTTTTTTATTTCTTCATCAACATATAATCTAGTGTCAGATTAGAAAGTAATTTCACGCCTAAAACGAATCCACTTTCATCAAGATAAAAATCTGGTGTATGGTGCGATGGCGCTTTCAACGGATCTTTGCCTTTTGACATTCCGCCTAAAAAAACAAACAAGCCAGGTATTTTTTCTTGGAAGAAAGAGAAATCTTCAGCTCCGGTAACTGGCGGCCTCAATAAAACATGATCGGTTCCAGCAGTTGCACGCATACTTGTCAGCATTTTCTCAGTTAAAGCGATATCGTTAAAAGTAACTGGATAATGGTTGCTGTAAGGAATTTTCACTTCGGCTGTAGCACAACCAGCTTCGGCAGTTTTCGTTACAATGGTTTTAATTCTCTCGATAAACATGGCCTCGTCTTCCTTACTGAAATTACGGACCGTACCCAACATTTCTACCTTTTCCGGAATGATATTAGAGCGAACACCACCGTTAATGGCACCGATGGTAACCACGCCCGGGTTTTCGGTAACGTTTAAATTTCTACTTACAATGGTTTGCAAACTGTTTATAATTTGCGCAGAAATCACAACTGGATCGATACTGCTCCAAGGATAAGCTCCATGCGCTTGTCTGCCAGTTACCGTAATCTTCATATCATTTACTGCGGCCATTGTTCCACCTGGACGATAGGTTACATTGCCAACTTCAGTTTGAGAATTGATGTGCAGGCCGAAAATAGCTTCGACCTTTGGATTTTCTAAAACATCTTCTTTAATCATCAAAGCAGCTCCGCCTTCCTCTCCTGCCGAAACGCCTTCTTCTGCAGGCTGAAAAATAAACTTCACTGTTCCTGGAATATCCTTTTTCATAGAAGCCAAAACTTCGGCAACACCCATTAAAATGGCAACATGACTATCGTGACCGCAAGCATGCATTACCCCAACTTCTTGCCCGTTGTATTTTGTTTTTACTTTTGATGCAAAAGGAACATCAACGCGTTCGGTCACTGGCAAACCGTCCATATCAGCTCGAAGGGCAATTACAGGACCAGGTTTTCCACCTACTAAAATCCCTACAACTCCAGTTTTTGCAACGCCAGTGGTTACTTTAATTCCTAAAGATTCTAAATGTTTTGCGATGATTCCGGCTGTTCTAACTTCGTTATTTCCCAATTCTGGGTGTTCGTGAAAATCTCTTCGCCATGTGATAACTTTTTGCTCAAGTGCATCGGCTTTTTTAGCAACAGCTAATCGCAATTCTGATTTTTGGGCGAAAGAATTGATCGATATAAAAGATAAAATGATTAGGTATATTTTCTTCATGAAAGGTTTGATTTAGTTTAGGATGCACTAATCTAATCAATTTCAATTAAATCGATACCACGAATAAAGAAAAGCAATTCAATACGAAGGCTTATTGAAGATTTTTACTTCATTAGATATTTTAGCTTAATTCAACTTCTGTTGTTTCTGCTTCTAAAGTTCTTCCATCGGATAAAGTAATTACAATCTTGAACTTATGCTTCTTACTAACGGTTGGGGCTACTTGAAGAAAGATACCTTCATAAAAATCATAGGAAGAAATGTAGCCCATATCCTTTGATGATTTGATATAATCAATTATAGGGAGTAGTTTATCATATCTTTTAGCCTTAAAATATAAACTAAGATCGGTGTTTTTGGGATGAGTGGAATCAAAATCCTGATCTGAAAATACCTTCAGAGATAAAATGCCCTCTTTGGCGATAAAATCATCTTCAGGGCATTTGCAAGCGTAAGCAGATTGCATTAATCCCCAAGAAATCTGTGGTTTACTTAAAGTGAGTTGCTGTGTTAACAACTGAATTTGGATACCATATTTAGTACTAGCGATTATTCCAGTATTTGTAACACTTGGCTGCGGCAAAGCGGAGTCCATATTTTTGAGAGAAATTCCCTTATTGGTGTAGTAAATTGTTCTTATCGGCGGACAATTGCAATTTACACAGGCCACAATGAGTTGCGCCATCAGCGCTAAAATAAAAACATATAATATTTTTTTAATCATATGAAGCGTGAGTTGTTAACCCAAATATAATAAAAAAGCCACGTGCTGACATTGGAATTTTGTCTTAACCTTTTTTGAAAACGATAATCCTACGTCCATAAACATCACAAGCAATAACATCTCCATTGGTTGCAATTGTTACATCAACCAAGTTCAAAAATTGTCCTTGTCCTATTTTTTCCTGCACGTCACCAGTTTCATCAGATTTTATGATAAAGCCCTCAGAATTTGCTAAAAATAGATTATCACCATACGCACGAATACCATGTATATAACCTTTAACAGGATAAATTTTCAAAAACTTACCACTTTTATCAAATACTTCAACACGGCCATTCCTAGTATCAGAAACATAAATTTTACCTTTCAAATAACAGATGCCAAATGGAGCATTGAAATCGCCAGCCCCAGCTCCTTGTTTTCCAAATTTCAATAAGAGATTTCCATTTTGATCATACTTTTTAACCCGATGATTAACTCCATCAACAATCCAGATATTCTGCTCGTCATCTATCGTGATACACTCTATGTTGCCAAAATTACTATCTCCAGTGCCATAAGTGCCCCACTCCCTAATTAACTGCTTATTTGAGTTAAAGATCTGAACATAGCTACTGCTTTGTGTTCGTGTAGCAATATAATTTCCATTACTAAAAAAAGCTACCGCACGAGCGCCTGAGCCAGAATAAAATTGTTCGATAAAACTTCCTGATGAATCAAATTTTAAAACTCTATTGAATCCTTCATCACTAACGTAGATATTATTTGCACCATCAACCTCCACGTGCATATTAAAATTAAACTGCGTGGGGCCATTTCCCTCAGAACCAAAGGTTAATACCTTGTAATAAGTTGATACTGAGGTATAACCAAAATCTGCATCACTAAACCGACTGTATGATGAATTGGTATTGAAAGTTCGAACCTTATAAAAATTTTTGGTTAATGATTTAGGGATAGATGTATCATCAAAAGTGGTATCTGCTAGCTCTTTCAGCAATAAATACTTTTGTGTAGAATTATCGAATTTCCACAGCTGATATTTTTGAGCAAGTGGCATTGGCGTCCAGGTTATTGTAATTCTAGATCCATAAACACCCTTTGTAGCCCTTAAGTTTATTGGCCTATCAACATCAAGTGTATCTGTAATTTTTATGGTATCTCTTATAGTTTTGGTTTCTATTTGGGTTTGAACTTCTTTCTCGCAAGAAGAAAACAGCACCACAAAAAAAGAGAGACAAATTATTGCCTGGAAAGAGAGCGACTTAAACATTTCTTAAAAAATTTTGCTAAAGATAATAATTCAATTTATAAAAAATTATCCTCAGCAAAATAGACATTAGTTAAACATTCCTTTCAACTTATCCAAAATCCCGCCATCAGGTTGTGCAGTTCCATCTGGATTAGTTTGCTGTGCTTGTCCGCCTCCATTAAACATTCCAATCACATCGCTCACCTCAAACTTTCCATCACTTCCACCAGCCAATTTGCCAAGAATATCTTGAATATTAAAAGAACTATCATTTGGATCGGCAGTTTTTTGAGTCAGCTTGCCAACAATCATTGGAATAACACTAGCTGCAATACTTTTTGCCGTTTCTGCATTAATGCCCAATCCCGCCAGTTTATCGGTAAAACTGCCGGCAGCTTGTTGTGCTACAGCAGAGTTTTCTGCATTTCCCGAATTAAAAGCATCGGCCACAGCACCAACATTTCCCGTGGAAAGCTGATCTTTTAGCGTATCGAAAATTGAAGTTGAGGCCGCTTGAATAACCTCTTCATTCTGTTCGTTTGGAATCTCGCTATTATTAATAACAGCGTCCTGTACGTTTTCACGCACCAATTGATTTAAATTTTCTAACATAATTTCTCGTTATTGATTAAAAAATGAACGGATCTATCAACAGGGACTGTAGTTAAAGTTACGTTTTTATCTGCATTAAAAATTCTTAATAATTTTTGAACAATAAAAAGACAGTTTTAAATTTTTGCTTTATTACTTTTACAAAAAACAAAGATTATGTTACCAAAAATAAATTTTACCGAAACAGCAGCTTATAAATACTTGGCTGATCATTTTATAGACATCAATCAGAAAAATATTAAGGATCTTTTTGCTGAAGATGCAGATCGTTTTAATAAGTTTTCTGTTTTTTTTGAAGATATTTTGCTCGATTACAGCAAGAACAGAATTAGTGACGAAACTTTAGCATTATTGATGCAGTTGGCTCGTGAGTGTAAATTAGACGAGGCCATTAAATCGATGTATGCTGGTGATAAAATTAATGAAACTGAAGATCGTTCTGTGCTTCACGTCGCTTTGCGTAACCTAAGCAACACCCCAATTTTGGTTGATGGTAAAGATGTAATGCCTGAGGTAAATGCTGTTTTAGCTAAGATGGAGAAATTTAGCAATAGCATCATCAGTGGAGAATGGAAAGGTTATACAGGTAAAGCAATAACTGATGTAGTAAACATCGGGATCGGCGGTTCAGATTTAGGTCCGGTAATGGTTACCGAAGCTTTAAAGCACTATAAAAATCATTTAAACATCCACTTTGTTTCTAATATCGATGGAACACATATTGCAGAAACACTTGAAAATTTAGATGCGGAAACGACCTTATTTTTGGTAGCTTCAAAGACCTTTACCACTCAAGAAACCATGACTAACGCACATTCTGCTCGTTCATGGTTTTTAGAAAAAGGTGGAAAAGAAGACGATATTGCCAAGCATTTTGCGGCACTATCAACCAATGCAAAAGATGTTTCTGCCTTTGGAATCGATACCGAAAACATGTTCGAGTTTTGGGATTGGGTTGGCGGTCGTTACTCTTTGTGGAGTGCAATTGGCTTATCGATTTCGTTGAGCATTGGTTTCGCTAACTTTAAAGAATTACTTGCGGGTGCACATGCGACAGATAATCATTTTAAAACAGCAGAATTTGAAAGCAACCTGCCAGTAATTTTAGGCTTGCTTGGTGTTTGGTATATCAATTTCTACAATGCAGAAACACAGGTTATTTTACCATACGATCAATACATGCATCGCTTTGCGGCCTATTTCCAACAGGGAGATATGGAAAGTAATGGTAAACATGTAGATAGAAACGGCAACGAAGTTGATTATGAAACCGGTCCGATTATTTGGGGTGAGCCAGGTACGAATGGCCAACATGCCTTTTATCAATTAATTCACCAAGGAACTCGAATTATTCCAGCAGATTTCATTGCACCAGCACAAAGCTTAAATCCGCTAGGCGATCATCATCCAATTTTACTTTCTAACTTCTTTGCGCAAACGGAGGCCTTAATGAATGGTAAAACCGAAGAAGAAGTTATTGCCGAATTGAAAAAAGATGGTAAATCTGATGAAGAAATTAAAACCATCGCTCCTTTTAAAGTATTCGAAGGCAATCGCCCAACCAATTCAATTTTACTAAAAAAAATTACGCCATATAGCTTAGGTAGCCTAGTCGCCATGTACGAACATAAGATTTTTGTTCAGGGTGTTATTTGGAATATCTTTAGTTTCGATCAATGGGGTGTGGAACTTGGTAAGCAATTGGCCAAAAAAATTCTCCCAGAATTGGCTGGAGATGAAAAAATCGCCAGTCACGATAGTTCTACAAATGGCCTAATAAACCAGTATAAATCCTGGAGATAAAATATATCTTAAAAAAAGCGAGTTTAATACTCGCTTTTTTTGTTTTAATCCATAATTTAGCCCATCCTTATTTCTACTTCACAGGTAGTAAATCCAAATTAACTTATTTAAGAAATAATCTCTCGCACTCGCCTTTGATCATTTCGAATCATTAAAAAACAAATTACTAATGAAAAAAAGAATTCTTTTTGCTTTGGCTATTTCCGGTCTGTGCTTAAGTGCTTCTGCCCAAAAAGTACAGTTTACGGAATTTGACTTAGACAATGGTCTGCATGTCATTTTACACCAAGACAAAACCGCCCCAGTTGTTGCCGTTTCGGTAATGTATCATGTTGGCTCTAAAGATGAGGAAACTCAACGAACAGGTTTCGCACACTTTTTCGAACACTTGTTATTCGAGGGTTCTGATAACATAAAACGTGGTGAGTTTATGAAATTAGTGAGCAGCAATGGCGGACAAAACAATGCCAACACTTCTCAAGACCGTACATTTTACTACGAAGTTTTTCCATCTAACCAATTGGAATTAGGTTTATGGTTGGAGAGTGAAAGAATGATGCACCCAGTAATTAACGAAGTTGGTGTAAAAACACAGAATGAAGTAGTTAAGGAAGAAAAACGCTTACGTATTGACAATGCTCCATACGGAAAATTTACAGAGAAAATCTTCTCTCATTTGTTTGATGGCCATCCTTATCGTTGGCAGCCCATCGGCTCTATGGAACATTTAGATGCCGCAAAGCTGGAGGAATTTATCGCTTTCTTTAAAAAATATTACATCCCAAATAACGCAGTTTTAACCATTGCTGGCGATTTGGATGTTGATAAGACAAAGGCATTGGTAAAATCATATTTCGCTGAAGTTCCAAAAGGTGCTCCAGTGGTACATAAGGAGATTAAATTACCAGAAATCACAAAAGAAATTATCGATACTGCTTACGATGCCAATATTCAAATCCCTGCAATTTTCGCTGCGTACCGCGTACCGGGAATGAAAAGCAGAGATAGCAAGGTTTTGGAAATGATCAGTTCAATTTTATCTGGCGGTGGTAGCTCGAGGTTAAGCACTAAAATGGTTGATGAAAAGAAAACAGCACTGCAAGTTGCTGCTTTTAATTATTCACTAGAAGATTATGGCGCATACATCACTTTAGCTCTTCCAAATAATAATACACCACTTAACGATTTATTGAAAGATATCGACGTAGAAGTTTTACGCCTGCAAACTGACTTAATTAGTGAAAGCGATTACAAAAAACTGCAGAATAAATTCGAGAACGATTACGTAAGTGCAAACAGTAGAATGCTTGGCGTTGCAGAAAACTTAGCGGCTGGTTATACTTTCCACGATAAGGATACAAATGACATCAACAAGGAATTGGAGACTATCAGATCGATAACTCGAGAAGAAATTAGGGATGTTGCCAAAAAATACTTGGGCAAAAACCAAAGAGTTGTATTGTATTACTTACCAAAGAAATAAGCTGAGCGCTTTTCATATTAATTATTAAGATCATGAAGAAAATATTCATTATAGCTGCAGTTTCCTTATTGGCTCAAGGTATTTCAGCACAAACAATAGATCGAAGCCATAAACCAAAGCCTGGTCCGGCGCCCGTTATTACATTCGGCGATCCTGTTATTTATAAATTAGCCAACGGCATAACCGTTTTGGTGGTAGAGAACCACAAACTCCCAAAAGTATCGGCAAGTTATAGCATCGATGCTGGTCCGATTACAGAAGGCACAAAAGCTGGCGTAGTTGGTTTAATGGGAAGTATGTTAAATGAAGGTACAACGACCAAAACCAAGGCACAATTCGATGAAGCGGTAGATCAATTAGGTGCAGATGTTGGCGCTAATGCATCTGGAGGTTCTGCTTCGGCATTAACCCGTTATTTTCCTCAGGCCTTTGCCCTAATGGCAGAAAGTATTCGCAAACCAGCATTTCCAGCGGCTTCATTTGAGAAATTAAAATCGCAAAATATTACGAACTTAAAATCTAGCGAGAAAAGTGCAAAGGCTATTTCTGGTCGTGTGGTAAATGCACTCGTTTATGGCAAAAATCATCCAAACGGAGAATTTGAAACCGAAGTTTCCATTGCTGGATTAACTTTAGCTGATGTTAAGGCTGCTTATGGAAAATACGTAACTCCATCTCGTGGTTACTTAACTTTTGTAGGCGATATTAAACCAGAAGCTGCAAAAGCATTGGCAGAGAAAGCATTTGGCGATTGGAAAGGCACTAATTTAAGCTTGCCAGTATTGGCGAAAGTTAGTAATCCTGCTAAAACCGAGGTTGATGTTATTAATGTAAGTAATGCAGTTCAATCTGAAATTACGGTGGTTAACCTAATCGATTTGCCAATGAGCAATCCAGATTATTTTCCACTTTTATTGGCCAATCAAATTTTGGGTGGTGGTTCAGAATCGAGATTATTTATGAATCTACGTGAGAAACACGCCTTTACTTATGGTGCTTACTCGAGCACAGGAGCTGGTCGTTTTCAATCGAAGTTTTCTGCAAATGCTGCGGTTAGAAACGAAAAAGTGGATAGCGCAGTAGTAGAGTTTTTGAATGAGATTAAAAACATTCGTACAGATAAGGTTTCTGCTGATGAATTACAAAACGCAAAAAATCTTTTCAATGGATCTTTCGCTTTGGGCTTAGAAAACCCAGCCCGTACAGCTGGTTTTGCGAGCAATATTTTAATCAATAACTTACCAAAAGATTTCTACCGTACCTACTTGCAAAAAGTAAATGCCGTTACCACTGATGATATTTTAAGGGTTGCAAAGAAATATTATAACTATGACAATACACTTATTGTCATAGTTGGTAAAACCGATGCTTTTGAAGCAGGATTAAAAAAAGCAGGATTTACAGTAAATCAGTTTGATAGTTTTGCAGCTCCAGCGAAAGCCGTAGCAGCCACAAGTACAGCAACAACAAAATCTGCAAAAGAAGTAATTGCAAGTTACATCACGGCAATAGGTGGCGAGGCTGCAATTAAAAAAATCACTTCGTTACAACAAAATGGAGAGATGGATATGCAAGGCCAAAAACTAACCGTTACCATTAAAAACATGGCACCGAACGCAAGTAGCATGGAGATTTCGATGGCAGGACAAACAGCCATGAAACAAGTTTTTAACGGAACAACTGGTTACGCCATGCAAATGGGTCAGAAAGCTGAATTAACAGGCGATGATCTTACTGAAAAGAAAGAAGATAAGGGTTTTGTAAACCAATTGTTTTATGCAACAGATGGTACAAAAGTTGAATCGGCCGGAACTGCAAAAGTTGGAACCGCTGATGCTTATAAATTATTAATCACTTCTCCATCGGGCAAAAAGAAAACAGAATATTACGATGTAAAATCTGGTTTACTTTTAAAGGATGAGAAAACGGTAACTAAGGGTACTGTAGAAATCAGCCAATCAACGGAGTATGCTGATTATAAAAAAGTTGGTGATGTTTTATTTCCACACACCTTAACTCAAAGTGTTCAAACTCCACAAGGTGCACAAGAGTTTGCAATCGTAATTAAAGAGATCAAAATCAATCCTCCATTTAAGGCAGAAGATTTTAATTAGAACTACTTTTCAATAAATTTTACGGAAGCCGTTGCATAAAAATGCAACGGCTTCTTTTTTTTATTTTTTTTCCAAGCAACCATAATAAAATGGCAAACGTAATCAACCTGAATTCAATAGTAATTCAAATTGAAAAATTTTTGCACATGTAAAAACCATCCCAATTTTTCATTTATTCTTATTGGTTAAAAGATAACTGAGGTAGGTAGCAGGTTTTTCGATAAAGACAAAACATAAATTTATCCCGCAAGCCATGACATCTAAAAACAAGGTTTTAGCAATTCTCATTATTGCATTTTTTACAATGCTTTGCATTTCAGTAAAAGCCCAAAGTTATCTTTCAAGCAACGTTAAAACAAGTTTCTTTTCATCTACTCCAATAGAAGATATCAAAGCGGCAAGCAATAAAACAACTGCGGTGCTCATTGCCAAAACGGGTGAGTTTGCCTTTCTGGTTTCGATGAAAAGCTTCGAGTTTGAAAAGAAATTGATGCAAGAGCATTTCAACGAAAATTATATCGAAAGCGATAAATATCCTACAGCATCATTTAAAGGAAATATCCAACCCAATATCGATTGGAGTAAGGATGGCGAATATAATGTTGTGGCAAAAGGCATACTAAGTGTTCATGGGGTAAGTAAGCCAAGAACAATAGCCACAAAAATTTCTCTTAAAAATGGAATAGCTACCATTGCTTCAGCTTTCGATGTAGCCTGTGTAGATCACGATATTAAAATCCCAACATTGGTTTTCACCAAAATCGCGAAAGTAATTAGCGTAAAAGTTAATGGAACCCTTACTCAAAAACCCTAAATACATGTTAAAAACCGCTACTCTTATTGCGCTTGCTGTTTTGCTAAACGGCAATATCTATGCACAATCAGCAGATTCATTGCTTAAAACAATGACAGATTCTACTAAAATTAAAACACTGAATCCAACATTTAAATCAACCAGAATTGTGCTTTCACAATCTACAGAAACACAAAAGAAGCACGATTTAGATATGAGGATCCGTCACCATTTTGGAGATATTGGTGGCGAGTTTGGGAGCGCACATACACTTTATGGTCTTGATGTTGCTACCGATTTATTTATAGGTTTCGATTATGGCATTACCGATAAACTTACCGTAAGTATCGGTAGAAGCAAGCACAATGAGCTTTACAATGGCTTTATAAAATATAAACTACTAGAACAGGGCGGAGGAAAAAATGGAAATATACCGATCAACATTACCTTTTTAGCTCAAATGGGATGGATTGCCCGAGAACCTATTGCAACAACGGAATTTCCAAGCTATGCCAATCGCTTTACCTATTTCTTACAACCTATTTTTTCTCGAAAAATTAGTCAGCGAATATCATTACAAATTGCTCCAGCGGTGCTGCTTAGAAAAAACACAACAGAATCTCGTGATCCAGATAACTTATTTAGTATCGGCTTTGCCGGAAGAGCCAAATTAACGAAGCGTTTATCATTTGTAGCAGATTACACGTTTGTAAATGGTTTGAATCGACCGTCAGATTTAGCGCAGAAATTCTATAATCCATTGGGTGTAGGATTGGAAATTGAAACTGGCGGCCACGTATTCTCGCTCAATTTTATGAATTCGGAATACATATCAGAAAACAGTTTTATTCCCGACACCAAAAAATCGTGGAAGCATGGAGGCGTTCGATTTGGCTTTACCATATCAAGAAACTTCACCTTGTTTAAATCAAAAGATAAAGACCTTCAATCTAAAATATACTAACAAAAAAATTATGGAACGTAACGAATTTATCAAATCATTAGGCTTGGGCGTTGCCTTAGTATGCACGGGTTCGTGCTTTTCAGCTTGTGGAAAAAAGAGCGACACTCCAACTCCCGATCCAGCTGGTGGCGGAACACCGGGAACAACTGCAAGTGTAGATTTAAGCACTCAAATATTAACTGTTGGTGCATCTCTGGTGGTTAAAAGTATTTTATTTATTCGCACCGCCACAGGAAATGCAGCAAGCTCATTCTCTGCAACGCAAGCCATTTGCCCACATCAAGGTGGCGCTTTAAGTTTTATACAGGCTAGTAATTACATTCAATGTTCATTACATGCGGCAAGATATACAACTGCGGGTTCTATTCTAGCCCAACCGAGTGATGGTGGTACAACAACTGCATTGAAAGTTTATCCGCTAACCATTTCAGGGAATACACTTACAGCAACAACTTAGTTTTTGTTTTTTAGGGTTAAGCAGTATCATCTTTTTGGTACTGCTTTTTTCGTAAAAGTGGTTTTTTAAACCGATACATTTTGGCCTTTTACATCAAATGCATCTCGCAAACCGATAGCCAAAACATTAAAGGCATATACCGTTAACATAATGGCCAATCCTGGCAAAATGGCTAAATAAGCGGCATCCATAATGATGTAACCATAATGCTCCTTAATCATACTTCCCCAACTTGGCATGGGCGGTTGGGCACCGAAACCCAAAAAGCTTAAACCTGTTTCTAATAAAATGGCAGATGCAAAATTGGATGAGGCAACAACTAAAATTGGCCCGGCAATATTTGGCAAAATGTGTTTAATAATCGTCCTACTTGTGCTAAAACCTAATGCTCTGGCTGCTTCTACGAACTCTACTTCCTTAAGTGCCATTACTTGTCCGCGTACCAAACGAGCAACATCTACCCAGGTAGATAATCCAACTGCGATAAATATTTGCCAGAAACCTTTACCCAAAGCGAATGAGATGGCAATAACGAGGAGCAATGAAGGTAGTGACCAAACTACATTCATAAACCAACTGATAGAGGCATCAATTTTACCACCAAAATAACCTGCGACAGCGCCTAAAGTCACGCCAATAAACAAGGAAATTAAAACTGCCATTAAACCTACGGAGAGCGAAACCCGAATGCCTAATATCAATCTGCTTAATAAATCCCGACCATAGATATCTGTACCTAACCAATATGTTTTTTCATATACATTAAATTTTTCAAACAATGTGGCTGGAGTTCCTAATTTGGAATATGGCATACATCTAGGGCATATTTCGCTTAACTTGTAGCTAATCTCTTGCGCTTTCTCCTCTTCGCCGATGTAAGGCGTTATGAAAACATCATTGTTTACGATTCTGTAAGATGTAATTGGAATACTTGAGATATCTGACTTTTGCCCCTCTAGCATCCGCTCAAAAAAACCAACCTGTTTTACATTGGGATTTTTGCCAACAATAATAAATTTAAAAGTTCGCCCAGGTTTCTTTTTATTTAATTGTAAAACCTGCGTATTGGCATAAGGCGTATGATCTGGAGTAATCAAATAGCCCAAAACGCCAATTAGCATCAACAATAAAATAAAAATGAGACCGCCAAAAGCAAGCTTATTTCTTTTAAATTTTATCCAAACCTTCTTCGATGGGCTATTATCCATTATCTAACCATTCTGCCTTTCCAATTGTACTTCCCACTATTTCCGGCAATACCGATGTAAACCATATAAAGTACATGCAAAACATTTAAAATAGGGATTAAAACGAGTAAACTTCGCCTTTTTGCAAAGCCTGTTACATCCCATAAAAATAATGTTTCTAAAACCATTTTAACCAATAATTGATAAAATGTGATGGTTAAAAAACCCGGAAGAAATAAACCTGTAATAAAGTTTGCTAAAATGCTGAGGTTGAAGATCCAAATCAATACACCCAAAACTATAATAGCCTTATTTTTATAACGTGTACTTTTCGATGCCCACCGTTTTCTTTGCTGGATAAACGACCTTAAATTCTCCTTGGCATGCGTGTAAACAATGGCTTCTCGGTTTTTCAAAAAGCCAATTTTATCAGGATATTTTGCGGCGATTTTGTGCAATAATAATTCATCATCACCAGAAGCTAAATCATCTATTCCCTGAAAGCCACCAACCTCGTAAAAGGTAGATTTTTCGTAAGCCAAGTTTGCGCCATTACAAGTTGATGGTTGTTTATTTCCAATAGTTGATGCGCCCAAGCCAATTAAATAAAGAAATTCTAAAGATTGTAACCGTTCAAAAAAGCTCTTTTCCTCGAAATAGGCTACCGGAGAAGAAATCATTTTATAACCTTTATCCTCATAAAAATTTACAACAGATGTAAGCCATTTTGTACCCATTACACAATCAGCATCAGTAGTAATTATTAAACTACCAGAACAAGAACCAATGGCCGTTTGAATGGCTTTTTTCTTATAAGAATTAAGAGCCCTGTCTTCATTTAGCTTAATGAGCCTCACTCCCCTATCGCGATATGATTCTACTATTTCGGCTGTTTTATCCGTAGAGTGGTCATCAATGAAAATAATTTCCGTTAAGTGTTTCGGATAGTCTTGGCCGACTAAAGCATCAATTGTTCTCTTAATGTTTAGCTCCTCATCGCGAGCAGCAACAATAACCGAAACTTTAGTGTTAAGTTCTAATTTGCTGGCTATAAAAAATGTTAAACTGTGCCAACCTTTAATAAAACTAAGCACGAGAGAACCGTAGATTAAGGTTAAGGCAGCGGATATTAGACTAATTAGTTTTAAGATTTCCAAAAAAGTTAAGTTTAAAGACGAAATATGAGCCTAAGATAGCAGGAATAATAATATTTATGAGCCAAATACTCGCAGTACACGCAATAACAGCCACATGTTGATCCGTAACATGTTTAAATAATTCTACCGCAGTTACGCTTCTAATTCCAACATCAAACAAATCTAAGGAAGGCAAAGCAGATTGTACCAAGAACAAGAGGCAAGTCATCATTACGATATCTGCATATTGCAAACCCGGAATTAACCACACAAATAAAATGAAATATTGAGAACTGAAAACGATATATCTCGCCAAGCAAAATAAGATGATTCGAAAAAGTTCACCTTTTCGATACCTACCTAAAATACTGTAAAACTTCTTATATTTTCTAGTGAATTTAAAGGAGAGTAGCATTCCATTTAACCAGCGGATGTTGAAATAAAACACCAAAAAGAACAGGGCGAAAATGGTGGCAAAGAATACAATTGCAATGAAAAACACATTGTCCATCGGGACAAATCTATAAATGAAAAAACAGGCAGCAATGGCTCCAAAAACGTTCGTTAAAACCAACTGACCAATACTTCCTACAGACATGGCCACTATTCCAACTATTCTTCTTTTTGGGGATAGAAAGAAAACCCTGCCTCCATATTCACCCAACCTATTGGGCGTGAAGATTGCCAAAGTTAAGCCACAGAAGACAGATTCTATTGCCCTGTAAAAGCTGATGCTTTCGATATGGCTCATTAATCGTTTCCATTTCGCAGCTTCTAAAAACCAGTTTACAAACATGAGCAAAACTACCAGCCCAATTACAGTTACAATCTCAGTTGTGGGAATATCTTTTAAGAGTGATCTAAAATCTTCGAGGTTTTTATTCGCAACGAGTTTATGGTAGATAAACCAAAAGGCAAATACTACGATTGCAATTTTTATAAGGATTGATAATATTTTTTTGTTCTTGCCTGTCAAGATGCTCTTTTTAGATTGCAAATATGCTTAATATTGCTGTAATGTTGAACGAAAAAAAGGAACGGATAATTATGGGCATCGATCCAGGTACTGCGGTAATGGGTTATGGCGTAATTTTAGAGAAAGGAAACAAAACAGAGTTAATCAGTTTAGGCATTGTTAAGATGACACATCTCGATGATCCTTTTTTAAAACTTCAGCGAATTTTCGAAAAAACAGTTATACTCATCGATCAATACAAACCAGATGTGTTGGCTATTGAGGCGCCCTTTTATAGTAAAAACATTCAGGTTCTTTTAAAGCTTGCAAGAGCACAGGGCATTGCAATTGCGGCGGCATTATCAAGAGATGTTGCAGTAACAGAATATTCGCCCCGAAAGATTAAACAATCTATCACCGGTAATGGCAACGCAACCAAAGAGCAAGTTGCTGCAATGTTGCAACGCTTATTAAATTTTAAGGAAACACCAGAATTTTTAGATGCGACCGATGGTTTGGCGGTGGCAGTTTGTCATTCGTTTCAAAAGATAACTACAAGCGGCAAATCTAAAACCTATTCTGGCTGGGAATCTTTTGTAACTGATAATAAAACAAAGGTTAAAGGATTAGCAGTGAAAGTTAAGAAATAGATGCTATCGAAAAATCGTCATTGCGAGGTACGAAGCAATCTTAAAGCGCTGGGTTATATTAGCGATAGTTGTAAGATTGCTTCGTACCTCGCAAAGATGGGTATATCAAGAAATTAACGCTGATTATTCATTAAATTTTCGTTGCAATTTTGTTTTTTCTCACGAAATATCTAATCGTAAAGAATACACCAAATCCTACTAAAATCAACATCCAAAGGTTTGCAATTGCTAATATGATTTCCTTGAATATTGTCCATCCATTTACTATACCCAGCCACAAACGGTTTGCGAAGCTTGGTTTATAATCATAAACATTGTCGTTAGCCACAACCATTGTTTTAATGGTATTATCCTGATAAAAATTAAGTGTAATGGTGCTGTATTTTACCCGGCTATCGATTAGCATATTTTGCATTTTCTTGTCGATGTAGTCGTCTTTAATTAAAAGAGATGTTTCTACATTTGGGCTTTTCTTGGTTGCCAACTTATTAATACGATCAACGGCTTCTTTCCTATTGTCTGCTTTCAGTTTGTTTGTTAAGTAGCTAATGCTTTGATCATCCATTTTTAAGGATTGATTATCTACAAACACAGCCATTTTTGCAATGGCATTCGTAAACTCATCCAACTTCTCTGAGGGAACTTTTGCTACAAGGTAACCTTCAGTTTTATAGGAAGTAATCTCTTTGAGCGAATCGGTAGATTGTTTAACTTTTTCCGTTTCCTGAATTACACTTTGAATAGAAAACTCTGAAACTGTACCGCCTTGACTCTTAATGGTCTCGCTTAATTTTTCTTTCGTCCTTTGCACATCTTTCACTCTAAACCGCATATCTGCAGTTTTAATGATTTTTTCAGCGGCAACAGTGTCTGCACTGGCTGCATCTGGCAATACCATTTCTTGTGTTGAGGCTACACTTTCGTGTCTTTTCTCAGCATTTTGGCAACCAAATAACCCTAGAATTATGGCTACAGCAATTATATTCCTTTTCATGATTTTATGATTTTAAGCCTGTGTTTGTTTACTTCTGAAATATTTATAACTAACGAAACCTATAAGTGCAATTAAAATAAACACCCAAGAATGTGCAACGAACAATAAAAATTCCTTAAACATTTGCCACCCAGAATTAAGTCCCAATCCCAATCGATTGAAAAAAGCAGGTCTATTATCTCTCAAGTCATCGTTTGCCATGATAACTTTTCTAACTCCCTTATCCTGATAAAAGCTCAGCGTTACGGTGCTTAATTTGGTCCTTTCGTTTACATCCATACTGTTAATCTTCCGATCTACAATCCCGTCTTTCATTGCAATTATTTCTTCGGCTGATTTCGATCCTTTAGCGGCATCGTTCTTTGCCTCATTTAGCGCATCCTCTCTAATTTTTGTTTTTAAGCTATTGCGTAAATATTCTATACTTTGGTTGCTGGCTTGCATCCTGGCGCTATCAACTTGCTCTGCTGTTGCCGTAACTAAATCGCTAAAAATATTGAGGTAAGCTGGAGGTATTCGGGCAATAATTACGCCCTCTGCTTTAAAAACGGTTGTTTCCTGCAACGAGTCAACGCTGTAAGCCACACGTTCCTGATCGATGGTTGTACTTTGAATGGTGGATTCTACGATTGTGCCTTCAAGATCGGCTACTATTTTACTAATTTGGAGTTTAGTTTTAACGGCGTCTTTAACTTTAAAACGCATATCGGCAGTTTTTATAACTTTACTTACCAATTCGGTTTGAGCTGCTTCTTTTTCGACATTTATCAAAGCCGTATCGGCTGATTTTGTTTTTTTCTCGCTACTGCATCCAAATAATATGGCACATAAAGCCAAAGCAATAATATTCCTTTTCATGATTTTGTGGTTCTAAAAATTTAATCATTTTAAATATTTGCTTCAAATGGCCATTAGAAGTTGGGCGTTTTTGGTTAGATTTTCACGCCCTATTTTTCCCTTTATACGAAAAACCGGTTTAGGTAACCCAACGAGTAAAAACGTTTGTATTGAGATGCCTTGAGGCATAGTTTTCCATAAATTAATATATCTGCTTTTAAACTTATATAGAAATTATTGCTTGGGAAGATTTAATATAGAAAGGTTTACTTGGGTAAAATAAACCTGACAGCAGCGAACACGAAGCGGTAACCTTTTCGGTTAACGGCGTAGTAAAGCGAATGGCGGGGCTTTCGGAACCGATTTACACCGAAGCTGGCTTTTCAAAAAATATTGTAAACAAAAAAGCCAATCATGTTGAATATGATTGGCCTAATATTTTGAAAGGATATATCTTATGCGTCTAAAATTTTGAAAACACCCTTAATTGCGATTATTGCACCGATGAAAAGGATAATCCAAGAAACTAATGAAAGCATCCAAGAATCGAATGCGAAGCGTGCATACGTACCAATCATACAAACAATTACACCAAAAATGATTAATTTATAAATCCCTGGCTGGTTAGCCGTTTGCATACTTTCTGTATTGTGCTTTAATTCGTTGTTCTCCATAATGTTTATTTTTATGATGCAGCAAAAGTAATACTTATTGCTGAATATTTACACATACTTAGTAACTTTTTAATCGCTCTAAACGCTGTTTTGCCTTATCTTTATCGCTCAAGTTTTCGCCCTGATATAAAGGTTTTTCCCAATCGCCGTACATGGGGTTTGGTAATACAATGAATTTTGTGCCAAAAAGGTTTTGATTTTGGTTCACTTGCTCGAAAGTATTTTTTTGTTCCCGGTAAAATATATTAGAAAAATCACTCAAATTATCGCCACAAAGCATTAAAATATTATGCGTTTCGGCAATCTTTTGGCGACGGGGTTCCTTATTTGATATTCCTTTTGAAACGACTAAATGCGCATCATCAGCATAAGGAAAGCCAAAAGCTTTTAGATTTTTCAACGTTGCAGCATAATCCTTTTCATCGCGATTGCTCACATAAAAGGTTTCGATATTTTTAGAAGCTGCAAATTTCAAAAAAGCTAATGCACCAGGAACGGTATCGGCTTTAGCAAGGCTTGTCCATTCAGTCCAATCTGCCGGGTTATAGCTCAAACCTTTTTTAATCTCATGTCCTTGAAAGGCAGAATTATCCAAAACCGTTTCATCAATATCTACAATCACACAGTTTGGCTTTTTGCTTGTATCGGCCCATATTGCTTCTTTTAATGATAAGCGGGCAAAGTTGTATGCCTGAAAACATAAAGCCCTGTATTCACCCGAAGTTTGTTGCCACAGTACAGCGTTTGTGTAATCTCTGGCAGGAGATTGAGCTGCAGCCAAAAACGGAGCGAGGGATAAAATAATGATGATGTATTTTTTCATAATTTGAAATTGTTGGGCAAATATAAGAGTTGAATCCGACATGAGTTTCATTAAGCTAAATCATCATTTAAATGAAGATAATTTCTAGATTATTAACTTCTTAGTTATAGATTTTTATTAGTTTTGAGCACACACAAATAAAATCAAAATTATGAAATTTAAAAATTTACTAGGGCTTGGTATAGCCTTATTGTGCCTTGCTGCCTGCAAGAAAGAGAGTCCGATAATTGAGCCACCAATTGTAAAGCCTGATGAAACTGAAATAATCAGAGATAGCGTAGCTTATGTAATGGACGGAAAGCTTAATACCGCATCGAAGTATTCAAGTGGTTGGAAAGTTTCAAATGTTCAGCCCAATTCCAAAGTTGATTCGATTGTAAATTACGCTTATTACATCTCCGGTGATAAAGATTCGGTAATGTATTCGAAAACTTATAGTTTTTACAAAAACTCGAATAAAATCGATTTCATTTTTATTAAAAAATATAATAAAAAAGTGATGACTAGTGGCTTCTTATATGAACCCTCTGATATAAGAGATTTTTACGCTGTTGGAATGCGGAATTACGCTTTGGATTATGAGCGAAATAACAGTCAGAATGGTATAGCAATTAATGTAAACAATGAAGGTGCTTACAAAACTTATGGTTCCGATTCATTCAGAATTCCACCAACTTTAAGTGCTGATGCGCAGCAAAACTCCAAATTCGAAATCATAAGTGTTAAAAAAACGAAAACCGGCCTATACATTTTAGAAGCCAGGTTTAATGCAAAGGTTTATGATGATAAAAACGGAAGTAAAAGGATAGATAATGGTTACCTGAAAATAAATTTGGGTTTATTGGATGAGTACTTTAAATAAGCAGAAAGCCCATTTCGATTTAGAAATGGGCTTTGTTGTTTTGATGAAACACCTCTACCCATTCAAAAAACTTCCTCTATCCGTTTGAGATAATATTAATGTTTCTGCGTTAGGATAAGCTTTGGTAAAAGTGACCGGAATTTTATCTTTCGCTCTCTCATTCCACTTAAATTCTACCGCTAAAAGTTGATCAGCTCTTTTTTCAATGTAATCTATTTCCTGTTGTTGGGTGGTTCGCCAGAAAAATAATTCTGCTTCAATTTGATTTTGCTGCAGGTATTTTTTGCGCTCGCTTATCATATAATTTTCCCAAAGTGCACCAACATCATTGCGATTATTTAAAGTATTGAAGTTTCTGGTAATCGCATTGATAACACCTGTATCATAGAAATATACCTTTTTATTCTTCTTAATCTCGTTGAGAACATTGCCTGAAAATGCAGGTAAAACAAAAATCACAAAAGCCTTTTCCAATAAATCAATGTACTTATCTACGGTTTTTTGGTCGGCTTTTACCAATTGAGCCAATTCTGAAAAGTTTACTTCACTACCAACCTGCAGTGCTAAAGCTTTTACAATTTTCTCAAATAATAAGGGTTTCTTCACTTCTTCCAAAGCAAATAAATCCTTGTATAAATAACTATCGGTTAATAGCTTTAAATGTTCTTCTGCGTGATCCGGTTGATTAATTACTTCAGGATATGAGCCATAAATTAAACGTTTCGCTAAGGAGCGTTCTTCGGTAATAAAATCAGTTTCTTTCACTAATTCTGCATAAGAAAAAGGCAAAAGCATCATTTCATATTTACGCCCAGTTAGTGGTTCGTTTATTTTTCCAGATAATTCAAATGCCGAAGAGCCTGTTGCTATAACCTGTACTTGCTTAAATCTATCTACAATTATTTTTATAAATAAGCCAATATTAGTTATGCGTTGGGCTTCATCGATAAAAAGGATTTCATAATCGCCCAATAATTGTGCAATCTGCGTAGCATTGGGCTTTGCTAAACTTTCACGTACATCAGCATCATCGCCATTTAGGTATAAAGTTCTTTTATTAACCTTGGCCAGCAACTGCTCTACAAATGTTGTTTTACCAGATTGCCTCGGACCAAAAACAATAAATGCCTTGCCCTTAAACAGCCTCTCCAAGGCATAATCCATTTGCTTTCTTACAATCATGATCAATAATTATAAGACAAAAATATAATAATTTTGGATTACATTCCAATAAAAACATAATAATTATGGATTACAATCTAAAATAAACATAATAATTTTGGATTGTAGTTATATCAGGAATAAAAAAACCCATCTCAATTAAGAAATGGGTCTTATATTTTCAAGTTCCCTTTAGGGGATTTAGGGGTTATCCGTTCAATGCTGCTGCACCACTTACAATCTCTGTTAATTCAGTTGTAATTGCAGCCTGACGAGCTTGGTTATAAGAAAGTTTCAAGGCTTTTAATAACTCACCAGCATTTTCAGTTGCTTTATCCATTGATGTCATACGTGCGCCATGCTCAGATGCGTGAGAATCCAACACTGCTTTATATAACTGAATTTTAACCGATTTAGGAATTAACTGTTCTACAATTTCTTCTTGTGATGGTTCTAAAATATAATCAACATTGGTCGCTTTAGTTTCAACCTTTGTTTCTTCTGCTTTTGGTAATGGCAACAATTGTTCAGAAGTAATAATTTGAACAGCTGCATTTTTAAAACGATTGTAAACCAACTCTACTTTATCAAAGTCGCCTTTAATAAAACCAGCCATGATAGCATCGGTAATTTTGGTTACGTTTTCGAAAGTTAAAGCATTGTAAACCTCGTTATTATTACCAATAACGTTGTAATTACGTTTCTCGTAGAAATCCTGAGTTTTCTTACCAATAGAAATAATGCTCACATTACCGTTTTTCAACTGTTCGCTATATTTCTCAGCAATTAAATTGTTGGCCGCTTTAATTACGTTCATGTTAAAAGCACCAGCCAAACCGCGGTTTGATGATACAGTTACAATTAAAACCTTATTAGGTTCACGCTCTTGGATAAAAGGCGATGAAGAACCTTCTAAACTTGCCGATAGATTCGCTAAAATCTCTTTCAGTTTAGTTGCATAAGGACGTAAAGCGATAATTGCATTTGTTGCACGCTTCAACTTCGCTGCCGAAACCATTTTCATAGCTTTGGTAATCTGCTGAGTTGATTGTACCGATGCAATTCGGTTTCTTACTTCTTTTAAATTAGCCATTCTTTATTTAGATGTGAGATGTGAGATATAAGATGTGAGACGTTTCCGTCCCAATCTCAAATCTCAAATCTCATGTCTCAAATCTTATTAATATTTACTTGAAATCTCTTTTGCTACTGTATCTAAAACACCCGTAATGGTATCATCAAATTTACCAGCTTTTAATGCCGCTAAAGTTTCAGGATGACGCATTTCCAATTGAGTTAAATATTCAGTTTCGAATTCTTTTACTTTATCAACCGGTACGCTACGCATTAAGTTTTTAGTACCTGCATAAACAATCGCAACTTGTTTCTCAACCGTAAATGGTGTAAACTGTGCTTGTTTTAACATTTGTACGTTACGTGCACCTTTATCCAAAACCGATTTCGTCGCTGCATCTAAATCAGAACCGAATTTAGAGAAAGCCTCTAACTCACGGTATTGAGCCTGGTCTAACTTTAAAGTACCTGCAACTTTTTTCATTGATTTAATTTGAGCATTACCACCTACACGAGATACCGAAATACCAACGTTAATAGCTGGACGAATACCTGCATTAAATAAGTTCGATTCTAAGAAAATCTGACCATCAGTAATCGAAATTACGTTAGTTGGAATATAAGCAGAAACGTCACCCGCCTGAGTTTCGATAATTGGCAAAGCTGTTAATGAACCACCACCTTTAACAATGTGACGGATAGATTCTGGCAAATCGTTCATCGCTTGTGCGATATCATCATTTGCGTTAATTTTCGCAGCTCTTTCCAACAAACGACTGTGTAAGTAGAAAACGTCACCTGGATAAGCCTCACGACCTGGTGGACGACGAAGTAATAATGATACTTCACGGTAAGCAACAGCTTGTTTAGATAAATCATCATAAACAATTAAAGCCGGACGACCAGTATCACGGAAAAACTCACCAATTGCAGCACCAGCAAACGGAGCATAAAACTGCATTGGAGCAGGATCAGCAGCCGAAGCAGCAACAACAACTGTGTATGGTAAAGCGCCGTTTTCCTCTAGCGTACGTACAATGTTTGCAACGGTAGAGTTTTTCTGACCAATCGCTACATAAATACAGAACACAGGCTGGCCTGCTTCATAAAATTCTTTTTGGTTAATAATGGTATCGATACAAACTGCAGTTTTACCAATCTGACGATCGCCAATAACCAACTCACGTTGACCACGACCGATAGGAATCATTGCATCAATTGCTTTTATACCAGTTTGTAAAGGCTCATTTACCGGCTGACGATAAATTACACCTGGCGCTTTACGCTCTAAAGGCATTTCGTAAGTCTCACCTAAAATCGGGCCTTTACCATCTAAAGGTAAACCCAAAGTGTTCACTACGCGGCCAAGCATACCTTCACCAACTTTAATAGAGGCAATTTTTTTGGTACGTTTAATGGTATCACCTTCTTTAATCTCGTCAGATGCACCCAAAAGTACCACACCAACGTTATCTTCTTCAAGGTTTAATACAATTCCTTGTAAACCGTTTGCAAATTCAACCAACTCACCCGATTGAACTTTAGTTAAACCGTAAACACGGGCAATACCGTCGCCCACTTGCAACACGGTACCAACTTCTTCCAGTTCGGTTTCTGATTTGAAGCCCGCCAATTGCTGTCTGATAATTGCCGATACTTCGTCTGGTCTTACCTCTACCATAATTTTAATTTATATCTTTTGTAAATGTAAATCTTGTAATTCTTTTGTTATTCCAGTCCCGCTATTCGTTTCAATCTTTTTTGTAAACTTCTGTCATTCTGAGGAACGAAGAATCTGTTTCATCGCTTGCAGATGCTTCCTAAGTCAGCATGACAGTTTATTTAAGTTTGATATCAAAAAAGGATTTTTACTACTATCGGGTTTATATATTTTAGTGCTGTAGTTCTTCGGTTATTTCAGTATCCCTCAATTTTCAAAATTTCAGATTCCAATTACTAATTTTCAATCTTAATACTTGATACTCAAATCTCGATACTACAGCGCAAATTCCTTTTTCAGTTTACTTAAACCGCTGGCAATACTTGCATCAAATTGCTTATCACCAACTTTTAAAATAAAACCACCAATTAGTTT
Source organism: Pedobacter frigidisoli (assembly GCF_004331675.1). Taxonomy (GTDB): domain Bacteria; phylum Bacteroidota; class Bacteroidia; order Sphingobacteriales; family Sphingobacteriaceae; genus Pedobacter; species Pedobacter frigidisoli. The sequence continues at coordinate 150,334 of NZ_SJSN01000001.1, forward strand.
TTCGTTAATTTTTTCTTTAATGATGACTTGGTTGGCGCCTAATTCTCTTTTTACAATGGCAACAATCTGTTCTTTTGCAGCTGCACTTAAAGTAGTCGCTGAGGTTACATCAGCAGTAACAATGCCTTTAATTAGGTTGTATTGTTGTATAAATTGTTTTGCAGTAGCAAATAAAATAGCCGAACGGCCTTTGCTAATTACAATTTTAAAAAACGTGATGGTTAGCTTGCTTACTTTATCGGCAAAAATACCATTTAAAATACCAGTCTTTTTATCTAAAGGTACAATTGGGTTTTTCAATATCGCTTCTAGCTCAGGGGTTTCATCAACCACTTTTTCAAACAAAACCATATCATTATAAGAAGATTCTAACGCGTTGTTTTCAACGGATAAATCTATTAATGATTTGGCGTATCTGCTTGCAACTTTAATTTCTGACATATCTTTTTGGGTTAGCGTTTGGCGTTAAGCGTTAAACCGCCCATCGCTTTACGCAATACGCTTAGTTTAATTCAACGTCTTTTAACAAGTTAGCTACTAAAGCTTCCTGCTTAGTTTTATCATCCAATTGAGTACGCAAAACACGTTCAGCAATTTCTAATGATAGAGAAGAAACCTGGTCTTTAACTTCTGCTAAAGCTGCTTTCTTTTGGTTCTCGATTTCAATCTTAGCTTTCTCAATTAATTTAGCACCTTCAACTTGAGCTTGTTTTTTAGCTTCGTTTAAAATACCATCTTTTAAGGTTTTAGCTTCTTTCAAAATTTCATCACGTTCAGCACGAGCTTGTTGCATCAAATCTTGATTCTGACTAGTTAAACGAGTCATCTCTTGTTTTGCTAACTCAGCTTTGTTCAAAGCTTCATCAATACTTTGCTCACGCTCATGAATTGCACCTAAAATAGGTTTCCAAGCAAATTTTCTAAGTATAATCAATAAGCATATAAATGCTATCGATGTCCAAAAAACCAATCCAATACTTGGTAGAACTAATGGGTTCATATATTTTTTTTAATTCTTAGTGTAACTTTAATTTAGACTGGGAAAATAACCAATCATTAAATTCCCAGTCATAAAATGATTCTTAATTGCTATTAAACTTGTAAGCCTAATAAAGCAACTACCACACCGAATAAAGCAGCACCCTCAATAAGGGCAGCAGCGATAATCATTGCAGTTTGAATTTTTGATGCAGCCTCTGGTTGACGAGCAATACCTTCCATTGCTTTACCACCTACTTGACCGATACCGATACCTGCACCGATTACTGCTAAACCGGCACCAATTGCCGCGATTGAACCTACCATAACTAATTTAATTTATATTAATTGTAAAAAATAGTTTTCTGTTAATGATGCTCTTCTACTGCCATACCTATAAACAAGGCAGTAAGTAATGTGAAAATAAAGGCTTGTAAAAATGCCACTAGCAATTCTAAAACATCCATAAATATTACGAATGCAATAGATACTGGAGAAATCCAAAGCGTTTCGAAAATAAATATTAATGATATTAAACTTAATACGATAATGTGCCCAGCCGTGATGTTTGCAAACAAACGAATCATTAAAGCAAAAGGCTTTGAAATAATACCAATAAGCTCTACAGGGATCATAATTGGATATAACCAAAATGGAACATCTGGTTTAAAGATGTGTTTCCAGTAGTATTTATTACCATTAATATTAACAATAATCATTGTTCCTAAAGCCATAACAAAGGTTAAGGCGATATTACCAGTAACGTTAGCGCCACCCGGAAAAATCGGAATCAATCCTAAAACATTGTTAAATAATATGAAGAAAAATGTTGTTAATAGATAGGGCATAAACTTCGCATACTTATGTCCAATATTTGGTTTTGCAATATCGTCTCTTACGAAAACGATAATTGGTTCTATAAAAGATTGCAATCCTTTCGGTGCTTTCCCAATACGTTTTCTATATGTTCCTGCTACAGAAATAAATATGATTAGAATAAATGCAATGGCAATAAACATTGCCGCAACGTTTTTAGTGATCGAAAAATCTAAAATTGATTTGCTCGCAACTTCATCAATACTACCATCAGTTCCAACAACCTTAATTTGGTCTTCAACTAGGCGATAAGTATTGTGAGTGCCATTGTAATCTTCTTTTCCATGGTGAAAATGACCTGAAGAGAAAAACTCTATCCCATTAGCAGTATAAAGAATTACGGGAAGAGGCATTGAAGTATGTCCCCAGAAATGCCACATGTGCGAATCTGCAATATGCTCCATAATTACTTTAGTAGGCTCGAATTTTTCTTTTCCATGCTCTACAACACCATGTTCACCAGAAACTGCTTCAGCAGATTTGGCTACAACGCTATCAACAGGAACTACGGCACTATCAACTTGGGCGAAAGCATTAACTTTAATAGAGAAAAACGCAATTAAAAGCGTAAAAACAACAATTACCTTCTTAACTTTCGACACAAAAACTTGGTTACAATCCATTTATTGGCAGATTTTTACTTTAAATTTTGGTGGCGCAAGTTACGTAACAAACAGGAAACTTCAAAGACTGAAAACAATAAATATAAAGAAAAAAAATTAAGCAGAAATATAACGCCCAATCCCTTTGCTTTTATACTGTAAATCAATACAAAAGCCATACAAAAAATCATCTTCACCGCAATCGATCCCATAATAGCCATTATACCAACCTCAGGATCGCGTTTTATTCCAATATCAACTAATAAATAAGCAACGTAAGTGATGCCCGCCAAAAAGCCGAACATTACCCAAAAGTTATTTACAAGCAGTTGTTTTTCGGGAAAAATAAGTGGCAATACCGCAATGATACCCATTAATAACCCAATGAAAATAAAGTAGATACTAGTGAATTTGGCTAGAGTCAATGGAAAAAATATATTTGCAAAATAAAAACTTTGGCAAAGATATGTTTTTTAGTATCAAGTAACCAACGAGAAAAGAATTATTGTTTGTTAGTTAACTGTTTGAACTCGATAATCGGTTAACTGAAGCAGATAACCAATTCTTAGTTTGGTTAACCGAAAATTGAAAGCTGTCAACTGAAAACTACTCTCTAGTTGCCTGCCTTATGGCCTGGTAAAGCGCAATCCCAACGCCCGCCAATGCGAAAATTGCTGTAATAATATTGGTTTTACTCTTTCGATGTTCATCAATCTTATAACCAATAAAGGTAAGCAGGCCAATAATTGCGATCATTTGAAAGCCTATAGCTGAATATTTTGCGGCGGCATTTACTTTTTTCTTTGTATCTTCTTCTTTAGGATTTTCCATTTATAAATGCAATAATTTAAGTTAACTTTGAATAATTAAAATCTGTTGCCAAATAAAATATTTTTATCAAAATTTAGTTTATTGTATATCCACTAACGCTATTTATCATACTTGAAAAAACACATCAACAAAGCCTTAAATCCCTCCTTCTTCCTTGTTAGCCTACTTTTTATATATGGCTGCGTCGCAAATAAAGATACTGCTCTTGATCGTAAGTTTCAAAACTTAACGGCAAGGTATAACTATATTTATAACTCAAATGTTTTACTTACCGAATATAATGAGGGTTTACTGCAGAGTTATACTGATAATTATGAGAAGATTTTACCGGTTTACCTTGATCCTGAACCACAGATTAACTTGGTTTTAACGCCAGGTACTGCGAACAAGCAATTAGATGAAGTGATTTCTAAAGGGCAGACCATCATCAATGATAAAAGTTTTAGTAATTATATAGATGATGCTTATATGCTTTTGGGCAAGGCCAATTATTTAAAAGGTAATTATTTCATTGCATCAGAATATTTTGATTATACCGCAAAAACGTATAAAAGCGACTTAAAAACTTTTGTAATGGCCATGAACTGGAAAGCTCGTAGCCAAATGGAGCTGAACAATATGGCTGTTGCAGATAAAATTTTGGATACCATGTTACGTGGTGTTGATGATTTGAAAAAGGATTTGGCAGAACCTTTGGCAACTACTGCGCAAATGCGTATTTATCAAAACAGGAATAAAGAGGCTATTCTATTATTGCAAACTGCGATTAGAATTGCCGATGAAAAACAGCTTCGTATTCGTTGGCAATATATTCTTGCGCAATTGCAGGAAAAAGAAAATGATTTGCAAAATGCTTTTATCAATTACACCAAAGTAGAGAATAGTAATGCACCTTTCGAGATGTATTTCCATGCGAATTTACAGCGTATAAAGTTAAAAGCATTAATTAGTGGCTATAAATTAGATGAGGATAAAGCTTTGCTGGCTTTGTTAAGAGATGATAAGAATTTCGATTATACCGATCAGATTTATTACCAAGTAGGGGAATTATTTTCAAAAGAGGGAAAATTTGAAAAGGCCGAAGAAAACTATTATAAATCAGCTCAGAAAAGTACCAAAAACCAAAATCAAAAAGCTTTATCATATTTAAGAATAGCTGATTTAAATTTCAAGGAATTTAATAACTATATCAAGGCAAAACTTTATTACGACAGTACGGTAATGATCTTGCCAAAGAATTTTCCTGATTATGATAACATTGTTAAGAAGGCAAATAACCTGAAATATTTAACAGATCGATTTACAATCATATCGAAAGAAGATACTGCTCAGTTCATTGCTAAACTTCCTGCGGGAGAGAGAGAAGCAAAAATTAAATCTTACTTAACGCCTAAAGTTGAGGTAGTAAATACTGTAGCTTTCAACAACCAATCTATCAATAATCCAGATTTCCCTACTCAATCGCTTAATGCTCCTCAGATTGGTGCTGGAAATACCTTTTATTTCAACAATAACGCAGCAATAAGTTCTGGCTTTGCTGATTTTAAAAAACGTTGGGGAAATAGACAGCTGGAAGATAATTGGCGCCAAAGTCAGCGTTCATCGGCACAAGAAAACAATCAAGTAATGTCTGGTGGAAATGTTGCTACGGCAATCGTTCCTGCAAATGGCACCGAAACTCAAATTTCTAGGGATCAAACTTCATTGGAAAAGCAATATCTCGATGCCTTACCAACCACCCCTGCCCTTTTGGCCTCATCTGATCAAAAAATTATTGATGCTTATTTCGAAATCGCCAGTTTTTATCAGCAAGAATTAAATGATAAGCCCGAAGCGAATAAGATCTATATCGAATTATTGAGGAGATACCCTGATAACAATCATTTGGCCGCTATTTATTATAGTTTATACCTAAATAATCAAGGTGTAGATCAGAATAAAGCAAATGAATACAGACAATTGGTGCTGAATAAGTTTCCGGAATCTGGTTTTGCAAAAACAATTTTAGATCCGTCTTATTCTGCCAAGCAAAGTCAGATGGAAAACATTGCGAATAATAATTATAATGTTGCTTTCGATGCTTACGCTAGAAAAGATTACCCTAGTGTAATTAAACAGGCAAATGATAATGTAAGCGCTTTTCCAGATAATGATTTGGCGCCACAATATGCTTATTTAAAATCAATTGCCGTGGGTAGAACTTCGAAAGTTGATGCTTTGCTAACCGAATTTAATAGCATTACCACGCTTTATCCTAATGACATGATTGTAACCCCATTGGTCCGCGATCATTTGAAATACATAGAGGCAAACTTGGCGGAGTTTAAATTAAGGCCACTTGCACTTGTAGATTTCGATTCTAAAGAACCCCGTTTTGTTAGCCAAGCGAAACCGATTGATGTTCCTGCCAAACCTTTAGCTACCGAAAATAAAACTCCTGTTGTAGAAAAACCTGTGGATGCAGAAGCTAAACCTATCGATAAACCAATTGAAGAAGTTAAACCAGCAGATGTTGTTAAGCCAGTAAGTATTTTCAGCGCAGCTAAATCGGAAGAATATTATTATGTAATTGATGTTGCCGATGCGACCCTTACACTAAGTTCGTCGCGTTTCGGAATTGGTCAATTTAACCGTGGTAATTATCCCGACAATGATTTGGCGCATAAATTGATCGAGTTGGATAATGATCAGCTAATTTATGTAACCAGCTTTATCGATTTGGAGGATGCAAAAATTTACGAATCTAGCATTACAGGTCAGTTAAAGAATATTATGAAAGTTCCGGCAAACATTTATAAAGGCTTTATTATCAGCAAGGAGAACTTCGAAAAGCTGAAAACAAGAGAACTCATAAACGAATATTTGGAGTTTTTTAAAGACAACTATAAATAAGGAAAAAGCATCGAAAGCGGTCACAAAGATTAGGTTCCTTAAAATTTATATAAATATGCGGCTTAAACTGACTTTAATTTAAAGCAAGTTTTGGACTAATAACAACACAAAATGAACAAATCCCTTTCTGCACAAGAAACAAAAAGCTATAGTTTAATTATCTGGAAAATACTGATAGGTGGAGTTGCGCTTTTTGCGATTTTTATTTCTATGATTGGGTTAGGCCTTTTTGGTGCATTACCGTCTTTCAGGGATATAGAACATCCAAAAAGCAATCAGGCTTCAGAAATTATTGCGGAGGATGGTCGTCCATTGGGTACCTACTTTGTTCAAAATAGATCGAATGTTTCTTACAAGGAAATTTCTGAAAATGTAATTAATGGATTAATTGCCACTGAGGATACCCGTTTTAAAGAGCATTCGGGAATTGATTTCAAACGTACCTTTACCATTATTGGATATAATTTAATTGGCAAAAAGCAAGGCGCAAGTACCATTACTCAACAGTTGGCTAAAAATCTTTTCCCTAGAGAATCAAATCTTAATTTCTTCTCGTTGGTATTAACCAAATTTAAGGAATGGATTGTTGCCGTTAAACTGGAAAGAAATTATACCAAGGAAGAAATCATCACGATGTACCTCAATACTGTCGATTTCGGGAATCAAGCTTATGGAATTAAGTCTGCAGCTAGAGTTTATTTTAATACCACACCAGATAAATTAACCTTAACACAGGCTGCAACTTTGGTTGGTATGCAAAAAGGGATTACAATGTATTCTCCAACTCGCCACCCAGAACGTTCTAGAAACCGTAGAAACACGGTAATGGCTATGATGGTAAAATCGGAGATGCTACCACAGCAGGAGTTTGATGAGCAAAAAGATACACCACTTAACTTACATTTTAATGCGGCAACGGTTAATGATGGAATTGCTCCTTATTTCCGTTCGGTATTAAAAAGTGATATTAAAACTATCTTCCAGGATCAAGGAATTACTAAACCAGATGGAACTCCATATGACTTAGATCGTGATGGATTAAAAATTTATACTACTTTAAACTACGATATGCAGCGGTATGCAGAGGAAGCACAAAAGGAGTACATGAAAATTTTGCAAGCCCAATTTATTAGCAGTTGGAAAGGACGAAATCCTTATAAAGATAAAGCACTTCAAATTGAACAGGGTGTTAAAAGATCCGATCGCTATAAATCATTAAAGCTTGAGGGGAAATCGGACGAAGAAATTAAAGATGACTTCAATACCAAAACCGAAATGACCATTTTTACCTGGAAAGGAGATATAGATACCGTAATGAAACCGATTGATTCCGTTCGTTATTATAAAATGCTTCTGCGTAACGCAATGATGTCTATGGACCCAACAAATGGACATGTTAAGGCTTGGGTTGGCGGAATTAACTATGAGCATTTTAAGTACGATCAGGTTAAAATGGGAACAAGACAAGTTGGCTCTACAGCAAAGCCATTTACTTATGCGGTTGCCATAGAAAACGGATATTCTCCATGTTACACCGTTTCCAATACTCCAGTAACAATTGATGGTTATGGGGAGCCCTGGACGCCACGGAATTCAGGAAAACCTTTACCAGGCAATATCACGTTACAAAAAGCCTTGGCCTATTCTCAAAACTATGTCACTGCTTATTTAATGAAACAAGTTGGTCCGGTAGCGGTTTCCAATTTGGCAACAAAAATGGGTATTCCGAACGTTGCCGCCTTTCCATCAATTTGTCTCGGCACTTTCGATTCATCAATTTATAACATGGTGGGTGCTTATGGTGCTTTTGCAAATAAAGGAACTTATACGAAACCAATTTATCTTTTAAGAATTGAGGATAAAAATGGTGTTGTCTTATTTTCTCAAAAGGAAATACCAAAACCAATTATGAGCGAAGAGGTAGCCTACGTAATGACCAGGATGCTTAAAGGTGTGGTAACAAGTGGAACCGGATATAGGCTTATAAACAAATATAAAGTTAATGCGCCTATTGGCGGAAAAACTGGTACTACCCAAAATAACTCTGATGGTTGGTTTATGGCTATTACGCCACAATTGGTAACGGGCATTTGGACAGGCTGTGAAGATAGGGCATTTCACTTTATTAGCACCAACCAGGGTGAAGGCGCAAATACGGCGCTTCCAATTTTTGCAGGTTTTATAAAAAGAGTTTATGCTAATCCAGCCCTAAAAATTAGTCATGCAGATTTCGAGGCACCAAAATCTGGCGTTTCCATCACTTTCGATTGTAACCAATACCAAAAACAGGAGGAAGATACTAATCCGGAGCTGGATGAAAAGTTAGGTTTTTAGATTGTTTGGTTTTGCGTGAAGGATAGCAGAGGAAAGCCCACAGGCTCGATTCTTCATCGAGACGAGGACTTGTAACGGATAGCCTGACCCTTGCGCAGCTTGGGGCACGCCCAAATTTTTATCAAAAATCTCAATATATAACTAACATACTTCGTTCTCGAAACCCTATTTTTGTACTTAATGAGCAGTTTCGACCATAAGACAGCACTAACAGCAATTCCGCACAAGCCCGGCGTTTACCAATACTGGGATGCGGATGGAAAGTTGATGTACATTGGTAAGGCGAAAGATCTTCGTAACCGCGTCGGCTCTTACTTTAATAGTGATAAACAACAATTCAATGGTAAAACGAGGGTTTTGGTTTCTAAAATCAGAAAGATAACCTTTACCATTGTTGACACTGAAATTGATGCCTGGCTACTCGAAAACAGCTTAATTAAAAAGCACCAGCCAAAATTCAACATCAATTTAAAGGATGATAAAACTTACCCCTGGATTATTGTTAAAAACGAAAACTATCCTCGAATTTACTGGACAAGAAAAGTAATTAAGGATGGTTCTACATATTTCGGTCCTTATGGATCGATTGGGATGATGCATACCATTTTGGATTTAATTAAGGAAACGTATCCATTAAGAACTTGCACCTTACCTTTAAACGATAAGAATATTGCTGAAGGAAAATTTAAGGTCTGCTTAGAATACCAAATTGGAAATTGTAAAGGCCCATGTCAAGCTTACCAAACAGAAAGTGATTACGACAAAAATATTGGAGAGATTAAGGAAATTTTAAACGGCAAGATTGGTAATGTTATTCGCGATGTTAAGGGGATAATTAAGTCGGCATCTGAAGAACTGAATTTCGAGCTGGCGCATCAATATGCTCGAAAATTACAGGTTTTAGAAAAATATCAAAGTAAATCTACGGTTGTGAATAGCGCAATTACCAACGTGGATGTGGTTAGTATTGCCTCTGATGAGCGTTATGCTTTTGTGAATTACTTTAAAGTGATGAACGGAACCATTATCCAGACGCAAACGATTGAAATAAAAAAGCAATTGGATGAAAGCGATGATGAGCTTTTAACAACAGCCATGCTTGAGTTTAGAACAAAATTCAACAGCACTTCTAGGGAAATTATTGTTCCATTCGAGTTATCTCTGGAGGATGAAAGTTTGAGATTTACGGTACCCAAGTTGGGTGAGAAAAAGAAGCTTTTGGAACTTTCGCAAAAGAACGTGCTATTCTTTAAAAAGGAGAAACTCAATCAATATGAAAAGTTAAATCCCGACCTGAGAACCGATCGAATTTTAACAACTATGCAAAAGGATTTGCGGTTAACGCAGTTGCCGAAACACATAGAGTGTTTTGATAACTCCAACTTTCAAGGAAAATATCCTGTTTCAGCAATTGTTGTTTTTAAGGATGCAAAACCCTCTAAAAAGGATTATAGGCATTTCAATGTTAAAACAGTTGAAGGTCCGAACGATTTTGCGACCATGGAAGAGGCTGTTTTCCGTCGTTATAGGAGGATGTTAGAAGAAGATCAGCCTTTGCCCCAATTGATCATCATTGATGGTGGTAAAGGGCAGCTTTCTTCGGCTATGAAAAGCCTAAAGTTATTAGGGATTGAACATAAGGTAACCGTAATTGGTATAGCCAAAAGGTTGGAAGAACTTTTCTACCCTGGCGATTCATTCCCCTTATACCTCGATAAAAAATCGGAGACTTTAAAGGTAATACAGCAGTTAAGGGATGAGGCTCACCGTTTTGGCATCACTTTTCACAGAAAAAAACGCGATCAGGGAACACTTAAAACTGAGCTGGAACAAATTGAGGGAATCGGAAAAACGACCGCAGATAAATTGCTAACCCATTTTAAATCAGTTAAGAAGATTAAGGAAGCTACAGAAAAAGAATTAGCAGAAGTATTGAATAAAAAACAGATTGCTAATTTGCTGGAATACTTTACCCCCCAGCCCCCTGAAGGGGGAGCAAATAGCACAATGTAAAATACCATGTAAAACAAAAAGGCAGCAAATAAATTTGCTGCCTTTCTTTAATACTTTACAAAGCCCTCTTTATGAGGTTAATATTCCCAAAGTCCTTGTTCGTAATCGAGAACAGATTTTTTGATCCGCTCTGATTCAAACAATCTTTCTCTCGGATCTGTAATAATGTCCCTAATCTTGTTATCACCAGGATTTGATTCCTTAACAATGTAACTGCTAAACAAACGACGGATAAAGAAATCGTCGAAACTTAAATTAGAAGCATCATTGTTATTGTTTATTAATCTCTTGTGGGCAATAATTGGTCTTAGCTCCTCATAAGAAACCCAGAATACGGGTTGCCATGTTTTTGATAATTCGTTGTATTTTAAAGGCGCTATGCCTACAATACGAGGTTCAAAAATAGAACGTTTAGTATCAAAAATCCAATCTTCTTTAATGCGATATTTTAAGAACGATTCAGGATTGAAGTCATTAACCACCGTTGTAACTGTACCAGTTTTATTATTCGAAATTTCTGATGTGCCCAATGCCTCTCTAGCTGCAGAATCTGCACTCATTGGATTATTGAATGCATCATCTTCATTTAAAACACTATCGATAGGAGAATAAGCCGTGAGCTCTTCAGCTTTGATAGCAGAAATTAAAACATCTATAAACCTTCCTTTCGGCGATTTTAAAACAGAGTTTACAGTATCACGTAAATCAATTTCACGCCATATACGTTTTGCATAAAACACATCTTCTTCCCTCACTTCTGCAAAAGGAACCATTTCTGTACTATCTACATCCTTGCGGGCATAAAAACCATCTCTTGGTGGTACTTTTAGTTTCTTTTTGGCTGCAATAACTGGCGCTGGAACAACTTCAGGAGCTGGTGCAACTGCTGTCGCTGCGGGCTTTTTAGGAGCCAATTTTGTTGGCTTCTTTTGTGCAAAAGCAAAAGCAGATAATAAAACTAAAACAGTGATACTTAAAATCCTTTTCATCTTCTATTTATTTACATTGAATGATACCGAAGGCAAAATTCTCTGACGGCCATCAGGTCCTTGTGAAACGATGTCATCAAAAAACACTTTCGAACCTGGAGTAATGGCATTCATAGCAGCTCTAACAGCACCAGCGAAATTACCACCACTACCCTGAATGGTTACGGCTTCAGAACGTGGTTTAATAACCGTTATTTTATACCTTAATATTTTAAAGCTCACATCAAAAGGGAAATCATCTAAATCGGCATCAATGCTTGTTTCACTTTTTAGTTGAACAGATGAAATATCGCCACCAATTCTACCACCAACTTTAGCAATTGGAGCAGGTATAGCTTTTACCCTAAATTTTTGTACACCTAAGTTTACTGACTTTCCAGCATTGTTAGCACTTACACTGATTGAAACTTCTGAACCAACTTGGCTACCAGAAACGTTAACGGTATAGTTTCCATTTCCACCAGACATTGAGCCTGCAGAGATAGATGCCTTAACACTTTCTAATGGGAAACCTGCTGCAGATACTGCAAATGGGTTAGCAATACCAGCATAAATAACGTTCATTTTTGTTGATGAAACACTTGCTGAAGGTTTTGCTACTTGGTATTTCTGAGGTTGGGTTTTATACTCCTTTACTTGCCCATCAGTTTGACGAACACGAACCGTACCAACCCAAGTAAATTCACCAACGCTGCTTGTTCCGCCCGTATAAGTTCCTTTACCATCCTTAATTGATAATTTATTTCCGTTAACAGTAATGTCAGGAGTTGATCTTGAATCACTAGCTGTTAAAAATACTTCAGCAGTATAAGGTTGACCTTGGATAACATAAGAAGTTGGTGCTACAGCAACTGCAGCAAACTGATCCAAGTTTACCTGTGCTTTGTCCATGTTTCCGAACAACTTTTTAACTACCTCAGCTTCAGCATTTTTAGTATCTGTTTGCAGTTTGGTTAAAATTGTCACTGCAGCTGTTAAAGGCGTTCCCTCACCGAAGTACGTTTCTTGCCAATTGCCTTTTCTCTTTCTTGCAGGATCTTTTGCTTCGAGCGAAAATGAAACATTTGCTCTATCTGCTGGATCTAATAAAGAGATTAACTTTTCGCGAGTTTCGTTAATTTTTTTCTTTAATTCATCTGCCTTTTTCTGATTGATCATGATATTGTAAGCAATATCCTGATTATCTCTATTTACCAAATCGCCAGTTTCTGCATTAATGCCATTACCTGCTATAGTAAATTCCTTTTTTAAAGTTTCAATATAATTATTTAGTTGATCAGCTGCTGCCTGAGCTTGTTTGGCCTTATCATAAATAGGTTGTGCTCTTGCAGGTTCTTCTTTTAACTTCGAGTTTTCGAATGCAGAAAATAGTTGATTGATGCTAGTATTTACATTGTTTTTAGAAGTATCCAAACTATCGTTGATATTTTTGAATGCATCTAAAACTGTATCTGATACGTTTAAGGCGAGCATAGCTAGCAATACCAAATACATGATATTGATCATTCGCTGCCTTGTTGTTTCTTTTCCGCCTGCCATGTGTTATGTAGCTTTCTTTTTTAAAAATTAAAAACTAAATAAATTATGCACGTGGGCCGTTCATGGCCGAAAGCATGTTACCATAAATTGAGTTCAATGATGCTAAGTTCTTAGCCAACTTGTTCACTTCTTCCTTAAACTGTTTAGAATCTTCCATCGATTCGTTAAAGTTTTGCATGGTAAGTGATAAGTTAGAATAGAATTTATTCATCGATTTTAAGTGAGCGCTAGAATCTTGTAATTCCAATTCATACACTGCATTTAAAGCCGATAAGTTTTTGGCCAAATTATTAACCTGATCGTGGTAAGCTTGAGAATCTACATTGCTATCGCCCATCGCTTTCAAATTAGCTGTAGCTTTTTCAAAAGATGCACTTAAGTTATCAAAACCAGCAGAAGCGGTTTTAACTTTACTAGTAAATTCATTTGTAGCAGTAGATGCATCGGCAACGTTAGAGATTGTAGCCACCTTATCACCAAAAGTACGTAAGCCAGTGCCTAAACTTTCGATTAATTCAGGACCAATTTTAGCGTCAGATAACATTTTATCTAATGCCGCAGTATTTCCTGATGAAACAGCTGCTGCAGGTCTTGCTGAGGCAGTTGGCAAATCGCCTTTAAAATCTGGTCTTAACTCAGGATAAACTCTTTCCCATGCTGGTTCAGGTTCAGGTGGGTAAAATCCTGTTAAAGCGAATAAAATAGCTTCAACACCTAGTCCAATTCCAATTGCATAACTTCCAAAAATCCCACCAATGTGTAGAATTTTGCACAACGCTCCGATAATTACAATACTAGCTCCAAATGAAATTGCTGGATTCAACCAGCTTGGTGATTTTTTTGCTGCCATAAAATTTTGATGATGTTTTTCTTAGTTTTTAGTTGTTTGGTTTGTTTGTTAATTTCTTAGGTCAGTTCCTGGGTAGGAAGAAACGCACCTAAAGCCGATATATGATCTTTGTGTATCTTGATATTCGTAGGTTCCAACAGCATTTTGAAGGAAGTAAGCGGTGTCTTTCCAAGAACCACCCTTAATTACTTTACGTTTTTTATACTTGCTATCATTTGCGCCAGCATCATAAGTAAAGTTTGGATTTAAATCGTGTAATAACGGAGAGGCACTTTTATTGTAAGCGGTTAATGTCCATTCAGAAACATTTCCAGACATATTATAAAGGCCATAATCGTTAGGGAAGTAAGATCTTACACCAACAGTATAGATACCACCATCGCTCGAATAATCTCCACGACCCGGTTTAAAGTTTGCCTGTAAACATCCTTTTGTATTTCTAATGTAAGGACCACCCCAAGGATACTTTGTTTTGGTATTACCACCACGAGCAGCATACTCAAACTCAGTTTCTGCAGGTAATCTATAATCAGATCTCGATCCTACTGGCATTTTTCTTGCCGCAGCAACACCATCATACAACCTTGTTCTCCAATGAGAAAATGCTTTTGCTTGCTCCCAACTCACACCAACTACAGGGTAATCATCATAAGATGGATGGTTGTAGTAACCGCGAACCATTGGATCGTTTTGAGAATACGAGTAATCTGTTTTCCAAACCATAGTATCTGGATAGATGGCAATGGTAAAGCGATCGATATAATCTTGACGTTTGCTATTTGGATTTTTATGGCCGGCCGCAGCTTTATCCATACTCAATTCAGCATAGCTGTATTCAAACTTACGAACATCAAATTCTTTTTTGCCAGGAAGTGCATCTAAACCCGAATAATACATACCATCTAGCTGGCTTTGTTGAGCCTGATTATTACCACGCCCTCGAGCACGCCAAATATTTACACCATTAGGACCAACTTTTTTCCAATCGATATACTTTTCTCCACCAACAGCTGTAGCCGTTCCATTTCTTGGGGTAACTGTAAATTGTTGTGGCATTCCCATCATGGTTACAGCAATAGAATCGCGTACCCAATTGGTAAATTGACGATATTCTGCATTAGAAATTTCTGTTTGATCCATAAAGAATGCACTAATGGTAGTCATTCTACTTGGTCCATTTTGAGAAAAGGTAATATCCTCGTCAGAACCACCAAGTGGAGTATGCCCTGGCGGAATATAAACCATCCCTAATGGAATACGATTATTTTTGAATTTTCGGTTATAAGCACCCACCAACTCGCCTTGGCCTCCATGACCGCAACTCGCCAGCAAAACAGTTATACCCACAATAGCTAGAAGGTAGATTTTCTTCATATTTTTTATGTTGTGCTATGCACGATTAGGAGCAATTTTATCAAAAATCACTGAAATTATCAACAAAAGCAAATATTTTAAGTTAAATCGTTGTTTAAACGGTAATAAAGTTGGTTTATAATACCTTATCACTTAATATTCCTGTTACAATAAATGCGTAACTCTCTTATAACAGCAAAGTTACGCATTTATTGTGTTGACTTAAAATAAATTATTGAATGTATTATTTATTAGATACCTTGATATAATTTTCAATGGCTAAAGTCATTGACGGAACACCTGGGGTTGGTGCGGCGATATCTACAACTAGCCCTGCATCTGTACAAGCCTTGCTCGTATTGGTTCCAAAGGCAGCAATACGGGTATTATTCTGCTTAAAATCTGGGAAGTTTTTAAATAATGATTGAATACTTGAAGGGCTGAAAAATGCAATTACATCGTAGAATACTTCAGCTAAATCTGATAGATCGCTTACAACAGTTCTGAAAAGAACAGCGGGGGTAAAATCATATCCACTTTTCTCCAAAAACTTCATGGTATCTTCTGTAGCTACGTCAGAACAAGGATATAAAAATTTCTCATTCGCATGTTTTTTCAATACCTCGGCTAAATCTGCAGCAGTTTGTTTACCGAAAAAAATCTTACGCTTTCTATATTGAATGTATTTCTGAAGATATAACGCTATAGTTTCAGACAGACAGAAGTATTTCAACTCAGCTGGAACATCGTAACGCATTTCCTCACAGATTCTGAAAAAATGATCGGCAGCGTTACGACTGGTAAAGATAACTGCTGTGAAATCGGTTAGGTTGATTTTATCTTTCCTAAAGTCTCTTGCTGGCACTCCTTCAACATGAATAAACGATCTAAAGTCAACCTTTAAGTTCAGCTTTTTTGCTAAATCGTAATAAGGAGATTTTTCTGTTTCAGGTTTTGGTAAAGTAACCAAAATACTTTTTACTTTGCGAATTCTAGAGTCGTTCTTTTCTTGCATTTTCCTTTTCCTGCTACAATCCTATCGTTTTAATTAGTATTAAAATAGGACATATTTCGAGGGCGCAAAAGTACAAAAATAAATGCATTCGAGAAAACTTATTATTAGAAAGTATAGTTACACCAGCTCTTAGTAATTGAAATGCAAAAATAATGCCTAACAGTAAGAATGCCAACACAATATACACTACTCCATATTTGAGTGGAGATAATGCAAATGCAACCACCAAAGGGATAAAAAGTAATGATGCATTGAAATAACTGAGGTACAAAATAGAGATGTATTCGCCAACGGGCTTTTGAACATTAAAAAGATAACCAAGAAAGCGCAGTATGATTAATTTTAATGCATAAAACACAATTATGGTGATGGAGATGGTAAAGAAAAACCTAAATCCATCTTTAGCTTGGTACATATCGTAATACTGCGCAACAAGAAAGAAAAACATTCCTAAGATGAAACCGAACTGGATGAATAAGAGCAAAAATGGCCAAGAACTAAATAAATTATCCTCTTTATTTATGTTATTTAATATTCTATTGCTAAAGAAAGATTGAACGATTGCAGAGAGCTGTTTGGAAAAGGCATTTTTTAGAATTGCAAAAATAACCAACATAGCAAAAATGAACCCCAGCAAACCAACATTTCCCTTTGGAATACTTGCACCGAGTTGGTAAGGATTCGCTTTCTTTTTTAGATACTGATATTTTTTCTGCCATGCCAATAAATCGAGCTTCGGAAAAACATATTCTTTTTGAATGGTATCGAGCAGGGCGCCCTTATTGATTAAACTATCTGGTAAAACCCAAGTGTGATGAATGATGGAATCAGTAACAAAAACTTGTCTGGCAAGCGTTGCAGAATCGGGACGATATCTTCTGTATTGATATTTGACCACCGAACTTGAATCTGATTTAGCCTGAATTTGCTGCGCTGAAAGGGAATCAGCAAACAATAAAAACGCAAATAAAACTAAAATGATTTTCGGCATGCTTAATCAAAAATATGAATGCAAAAGTAATTGAATAATCATTGTTTACCTAAAGAAAATAAATGGATTTAGAATATGCTGTATCTTTGCTGCAATGTCAGGTATCTATATCCATATTCCCTTTTGTAAAAAGGCTTGCCACTATTGCGATTTTCATTTCAGTACATCTTTAAAATATGCTGATGAAATGGTTGAAGCCATTTGCAAGGAAATCAAAATGAAAAAGGATAGAATTTCGGGTCAGGTTGGTTCAATATACTTTGGTGGAGGAACACCGTCTATTTTATCTCAAGCAGCTTTACAAAAGATTTTCGATGCGATAATCCAGACATTTTCTGTTGATGGAAATGCAGAGATTACCATTGAAACCAATCCTGACGATTTAACCGCACAAAAATTAAAAGAGTTAAAAAAGCTCCCAGTTAACCGTTTCAGCGTAGGCATTCAATCTTTTTTTAATGAGGATTTAATTTGGATGAACAGGGCACATAATGCCGATGAAGCCGAAAATTGCATTAAAAGAAGCCAGGATGCAGGTTTTGAAAACTTAACACTCGATTTGATTTATGGCTACCCGTTGCTAACGGATACAAAATGGCTGAGTAACATTGATAAAGCAATCGATTTACAAGTGCCGCACATTTCTGCTTACGCATTGACAGTTGAGCCTAGAACGGCTTTAGCCCACGCCATTAAAAACAAAAAACAAAGCCCTGTTAACGATAACCAAAGTGCCGCCCAATTTGTGATATTGATGGATAAATTAACCAAAGCGGGTTTTGAGCATTATGAAATTTCGAATTTTGCCAATCCAGGTTGTTATGCGGTTCACAATACAAACTATTGGAAAGGTGTTAATTACATTGGCATCGGGCCATCGGCGCATGGTTTCGATGGACAAAACCGATATATGAATCCTGCTAATAATTCAATTTATATTGAAAAAATAGAAAGTAACAAACTGCCCGAAATTGTAGAAGAATTGAGTTTGAACGACCGTTTTAACGAATATATGATGACATCCCTAAGAACCATGTGGGGCACTGATTTACAAAAGATAAAAGCTGACTTTGGAAAGGATTTCTTAGAAGAAACTCAACATAACCTCCGCAGTTTTGAAGATAAGGATTGGTTGATGATTGATGGTGATAACATAAAACTAAGCCAAAGTGGGAAGCTCTTTGCCGACCATATTGCTTCGGAATTGTTCATAGTTAATGATTGAATTAGAGAATGAGTGAATTAGAGAATTACTGAACATATCGGATATAATTGACATACACTCATCCAATCCTCAATCATTCAAAAATTAATTTATATGTCGAAAATTGTATGGATTACAGGCGCATCTTCAGGTATTGGAGAAGCCTTAGTTTACGAATATTTTAAAGCTGGAGACAAGTTGATTATCTCTGCACGTAACCGCGATGAGCTGTTTCGTGTAAAAGGGAATTGCCAAAATTCTTTTAATGTTCATGTTTTGCCTTTCGATTTAAGCGAAACTGTAACGCTTCAAAATAAAGCTGAAGATGCCATTAAAATCTTCGGGAAAATCGACTTGTTAATTAATAGCGGCGGCGTTAGTCAGCGGGGATTGGCAATGGAAACCGATTTAAAAACGGAACAGCAAATTATGGATACCAATTTTTGGGGAACCGTGGTTTTAAGTAAAGCTGTTTTACCATTAATGATTAAAAACGGTGGCGGGCAAATTGTTGTGATAAGCAGCTTGGTCGGAAAATTCGGAACAAAATTACGTTCCGCATATTCAGCCTCGAAGCATGCTTTGCATGGTTATTTCGATTCTCTACGCTCAGAGGTGTATGATAAAAATATCGAAATTACAATTATTTGTCCGGGCTTTATTAAAACGAATGTTACCTATAATGCCCTTACCGGAGACGGAAAACCACTAAACCTTATGGGTGATGCACATGAAGCTGCTATGACTGCTTCGGTATGTGCCGCAGAAATTGTTAAAGCAATTACTGCAAAAAAAGAGGAGGTTTACATTGGTGGTAAGGAAACCAAAGCCATTTGGTTAAAACGCTTTTTCCCTAAAATATTCTCGAAAAAGATTAGGGAAGCAAAGGTTACCTAATCTCTGCCATTTTTTATTGTGGGTTTTAAACCTGAGTTTTTTGTACAGGTTTAAATTTTCTAAACCGTATTGTAGCGATATCCTTTTGGCTCTGGTTCTGAGCGCAGCCGAAGAACTGCCAAAAGATTTAGCGAAAAGACGGACTGCTGAAACCGAAGTGATTGCGTAGCACCTTTACGAATAACTTTAATAACCTGATTATAAGTGAATTAATTATATTTTTTGTTTCAAAAAAACCAAGTATCTACAAGGCGTCGTACATGGAATCAAATAACAGAAACTTAAAAAAACAAATAATGAAAAATTTAATCTTATCTGCATTTGCTGTAATTACTATGGCATTTACAACTCAAGTTTACGCTCAAAAAAATCCGATGGTTGGTGGAGCAGCAATGTATGCTAACAAAGATATTGTTGATAACGCAGTAAACTCTAAAGACCACACTACACTTGTTGCAGCGGTTAAAGCTGCTGGTTTAGTAGAAACGTTAAAAAGCGCTGGCCCATTCACGGTTTTTGCTCCAACAAATGCTGCTTTTGATAAATTGCCAGCAGGAACTGTTGCAACTTTAGTGAAACCAGAAAACAAAGCAATGCTTACAAAAATTTTAACTTATCATGTTGTTGCTGGCAAAATGGATAGCAAAGCAATTGCAAAAGCAATTAAAGCTGGTGGTGGAAAAGCAGAATTTACTACTGTTCAGGGCGAGAAATTAACTGCCAAAATGATGGGTAAAAAGTTAATCTTAACAGATGCTAAAGGTGGAATGAGTACTGTAACTATCGCTGACGTTAATCAATCGAATGGCGTTATCCATGTTGTGGATACTGTTTTGATGCCAAACTAATATAATACACCATAAAATATTAAGAGCCTCTGCAATGCAGAGGCTTTTTTGCTTTGGTTAAAACCGAAGTCAGTCATTACTCGTAAATGTTGATGCGTAGAAATGATCCATATAAAATATAATGCATCCCATGCGATTTTTAATTAAATGTTCTTGCATTAAAGCAGGGACATTTTTTATATAAACTCAATCGGTGTTGATGGTAATTGTCAGATATATTTCACGTTTTGGATTTTGTACCATTTGCTATAATTAACTACATAATTTTGCTGTAGAAAGCGTTATTTACCAAATAAAATGCATGCATCCCAATATTATAAAAATACAAGAAAACATCGAGCCTTTAAGGCAGCAGATTATTAATCATAAGGTTTATTCGGCCATTAGTGAATTAGAAGATCTACAGGTTTTTATGGAGCACCATATTTACGCTGTTTGGGATTTTATGTCGCTGCTTAAAGCCTTGCAAATAAATTTAACCTGTACCACATTACCTTGGTTTCCTGTTGGAGATGCGGTTACCAGACAATTAATTAATGAAATTGTAGCTGGCGAAGAAAGCGATGTTGATGCTAATGGCGACATTAAAAGCCACTTTGAGTTGTATTTGGATGCTATGCAGCAATGTGGCGCCAATACCGAACCAATTAATCATTTCTTACTTTCCTTAAAAAAGGGGCGTGATTTTGACATGGCTTTTGAACTTGCTGAGGTTCCCCTATCGGCAAGAGAGTTCGTTAACTCTACTTTTGAAACTATTAACAGTGGCAAAACGCATTTGCAGTCAGCTAGCTTTACTTTCGGTCGAGAAGATTTAATTCCAAACATGTTCTTTAGCATGGTAAATGATATAAATAGCATTCAACCTGATAAGGTTTCTATTTTTAAATATTACCTAGATCGCCATATAGAAGTAGATGGCGATCATCATAGTCATTTAGCTTTATCGATGACAGAAAAACTTTGCGAAAAAGATGAACTTTTTTGGATTGAGGCTGAAGAGACCACTAAGATTGCCTTGCAAAAACGCATCGATTTGTGGGACGCTGCTTATGCCGAAATTGTAGGCAGAAAGGTATTGGCTGAGGGTTAACTGTTCAAGTTATCGATTGAGCATCACTAGGTAAAATATTTTTCTTGTTAAGTTATTGTAAATTCTGAATTAAGTAATTTTAGTCACATTTATTCACGGATATTCAATTTGTAAAATAAAATTTACACATTTGTTGTTCGTCCACAAATAACGGATTTTAAGCGCATGAGTTTCATTTTAAAACCAGTAGACATCGTTGAGAGTATAACTCCTGAGGATTTTAAAAAAAATTACCTGAAAACAAAACGCCCATTAGTAATTAAAGGCTTAACTAAAGATTGGCCTGCGAGAGAGAAATGGACGACTGAATATTTAAAGGAAATTGGTGGAGAACTGGAAGTGCCGTTGTACGATAATTCAAAAGCAGACCCATCTAAGCCGATTAATGCTGCTACAGCACACATGAAATTCGGCGATTACCTGGATTTAATTAAACGTGAGCCTACCGAATTGAGAATCTTCTTTTTTAATTTATTTAAGAAAGTGCCGAGCTTAATTAATGATATTAAAATTCCGAAAGATTTAATGGGTGGCTTTATAGAAAGTATGCCCGCAATGTTTTTCGGAGGTTCCAATTCGGTAACTTTTTTACACTACGATATCGATTTACCTCATATTTTCCACACTCATTTTGGCGGCAGAAAACACATTGTTCTTTTCGACAATAAATGGAAAGACAGGTTGTATTGCCTACCGAATGCAACCTATGCTTTGGAAGATTATGATGTTGCCAACCCTGATTTCAAAAAATTCCCTGCCTTAAACGGCGTTGAGGGTTATGAGGTTTTCTTGGAGCATGGCGATACCTTATTTATGCCTACAGGAATGTGGCACTGGATGAAATATCTTGATGGTTCGTTCTCTTTAAGCTTGCGTGCTTGGGACCAATCGATTACCCGCAAAGTCGCCAGCGTTTGGAGCTTATTTACGCATGGCGCTATTGATAGTTTAATCAAAATGACCTTCAAAGAGAAGTACGCTCATTGGAGAGAGAAAAAAGCGGTTAAAATTGCTGAAAAAGCATTGGCAAAGGGAAGACCTTAAAATAAAATAGATCTAACCACGTTTAAGTGGTTTGGGGAAAGCAATTTCAACGGGGAATCGATGTATCGATAGCCCCGTTTTTTTGTATCAGCTATTAATGCTGAAAGTTAATTTATTTCATAAAATCAATATGAGTAACGTTTGAGGGGTCGTCATTGCGAGAAACTATTTTTCATAGTTTCGTGGCAAACTCATTGCTATTAGCACATTGAAATGAGCAAGGAGGAGATTGCCACGAATATTACCGATGAAGAATCGGAGAATATTCTCGCAAGGACAGAAAACGTAAATGGTAGCATGTCAAAGCATAAATTAAAATCTTAAGTCTAATCATTCGAGAAATTCAATCTAAATAATGGAAATCAACATACTTACAGAAAAACAAAAAATGCTGGCTGGCAAAGCTTACCAAGCTGGCGGCTCCGAATTATCGCAAGAAAGATTAAAGGCCCGAGAAATTGTTTACGAATTTAATAACCTAGCGCCGAAATTTATCAAACAACGCAAGGAGTTGCTGAAAAGATTGTTCGGTAAAACTGAAAAAATGTTTTACGTTGAACCGCCTTTCCGTTGCGATTACGGCTACAATATCGAAATCGGAGGCAACTTTTACGCAAACTTTAATTTAGTCATTTTAGATTGCGCTAAAGTTAGTATTGGTAATAGTGTTTTTATTGCGCCAAACGTTGCGATTTATACTGCTGGTCACCCAATACACGCACACCTACGCGACCAGGAATACGAATGGGCACAGGAAGTTACCATTGGCAACAGTGTTTGGATTGGTGGAAACGTGGTGATAAATCCAGGTGTAAAAATCGGCTCGAATGTGGTTATTGGTTCTGGTAGTGTGGTTACAAGAGATGTTCCTGATAATGTTTTTGCTGCTGGAAATCCTTGCAGGGTTATCCGCCAGCTTACGGACGAGGATAAGGATTTTTATTATAAGGATTTTAAATTAGGAGAATAGGTTGTCGACTTGTCATCTTGAGCTTGTCGAAAGATATGGTCTTTGACAAGCTCAGACTGACAATATAGTTTATTCCCATTTTCCGTCTTCCCTCCTACATCTTACAGTTCCACTAACTCGAATGGTCTACAAAGATTTTCCACTCGCCATTTAGCTTCTTGAAAAGCAAAGTGAAATAACCTTGAGGCTCATCTTTCTCACGCTTTAAATGCCAGCTTCCTAAAACAAAAGCTACATCTTTATTTAAGAAATCTACTTTCTTAATGCCGAAAGTCAATTGTCCCATTCCTGCTTTACCCTGATAAGTCTTTTTGTAATTATCTAAAGTTTTTTGCCAGCCATAAGTTGGTCCGCTTTGCCCAACAAAAAGCAAGCTGTCGCTTTTTACATAACCTTGCATAAAAGCTCCCAAATCTCCCTTATTCCAGTTAAGACGTTGTTTTTCCAGCACATTTAAAATGGCTTGTTTATCTATTGGTGTTTGGGCAAAGGTTCCGAACGAAACCATCATTAAGGTAATAATTAAGATTCTTTTCATAATTTTCAGGTCTTGTTGTACAGATATAAAACAAAATATTTCGTTCCGTGTATAAAAATTGTTTCTTTACATTTTCAATCCTCTATATGCAAAATAAAGTTATCACAATCGGCGAAATACTCTGGGATGTTTTTCCTGATGGAAAAAAGGCTGGCGGTTCGAGTATGAACGTTGCACTAAATCTTCATAAACAAAGTGTAAACAGCAGTTTTATAAGCGCCGTTGGCGATGATGATAACGGTAAGGAACTACTAAATTTTCTTGGTGGAAATCATTTCCCGACTGATTTAATCCAAATTAATCCCGAATTGCCGACCAGCACTGTTGTGGTTCAACTGGATGAAAACCACCAGGCGACTTATACCATAAAACAACCTGTTGCCTGGGATGATATCAAATTAAACGATAAAAATATTGAAGCCGTAAAACAAGCCGACGCATTGGTTTATTGCAGCTTAACTTGTCGTGAGGAGCAGTCAAAAAAGACAATTCTTTCGCTTTTGGAACATGCGAAAACAAAAATTTTCGACATCAATTTGCGTGCACCATTTTATGAAAAAGAATTAATTGGTGAGCTTTTAACCCATGCTGATATCTTAAAAATTAATGAAGATGAAATTGTTTGGGTTCGTGATACTTTTGGTTTAACGGGAAATACGGATGAGCAAATTTTAAAACAACTTTCAGCCCAATTCAACATCGAAATTATTTGCTTAACACTGGGTGATAAAGGTGCGTGTGTTTTAAAAGACGGCAAGTTGTTTAAACATGCTGGCTACAAAGTCCAGGTTGTGGATACAGTTGGGGCTGGTGATGCTTTCTTAGCTACTTTTATTGCTTGTTATTTACAAGGCTACTCAATGGAAACGATTTTGGATAATGCCTGTAAGGTTGGGGCATTTGTGGCATCGCAAGCTGGTGCAAATCCTGAGTATAATAAGAAGATTTATCATATGGCGTTGGGTTAGTTTCTGCCATGGAAAATTACCATCACGTCATTGCGAGGCACGAAGCAATCTTAAAGCTATGGGTTTTTATATCGATCGTAGTAAGATTGCTTCGTACCTCGCAATGACGACCGCATAAAGCTTTTGACACTCAGTCATTGCCGTTGACTTCAGTCAACGGTTACAAAAAAATTATTGTCACATCGCTTATTACGCTGGGTTTGCGTTAGGGATTGTAAGGGTTCAGTACCGATTCTTCATCGGTACCGCAGCGAAGCGGAGCCCTGAAAAGCCCGACCCTTGCGTAGCTTGGGAAACGCCCAAATCAGTTTTCAGTTGGAAGTTTTCGTTTTGTTCTTTAAGCTTTAGTCTTTGCGATTTCACCCAAATATGACACCCCGCTTAAATTAATCCAAATCGAAACTTTTACCTTTAATAATTCGTTAATACAAGCACATGAGAGGTTTTCGTTTTTCTGATTATAAGCCTGGCGATACGCCAAAGGGTGGGTTCGATGAGTTGCTGAAATTATTTAGCGAATTGCTAAATTATACTTCGGGCGATGCGGCTGAGGCATTAAGCTGGCTCAACGAACTCGACAAACAATACAAATTAACCAATAATGATTACGGCATCGGGAATTTTATCGATGATTTGAAAGATAAGGGTTACCTGACTGAAGATAACAAATCTGGAGAGTTTAAGATTACGGCTAAAACTGAGCAAACAATTCGTAAATCGGCTCTGGATGAGATTTTCGGTAAACTGAAAAAATCTGGCCGTGGGAATCATAACAGCAACCAATCGGGCATTGGCGAAGAGAAAAATGCCGATAGACGCGAATATAGTTTTGGCGATAGTTTAGACCAAATCGATATGACAGCTTCTATACAAAATGCACAAATAAACCACGGAATAGGCGATTTCACATTAACTGACAGAGATTTGGAGGTGGAAGAAAAGGATTTCAAAACCTTAACTTCTACAGTGCTGATGATTGATATTTCGCATTCGATGATTTTATACGGCGAGGACAGAATTACACCTGCAAAGAAAGTAGCGATGGCTTTGGCAGAACTGATTAAAACAAAATATCCGAAAGATACCTTGGATATTGTGGTTTTTGGAAACGATGCGTGGCCGATTACGGTTAAGGATTTGCCTTACTTGCAGGTTGGCCCATACCACACCAATACTTACGCAGGTTTGGAATTGGCAGCAGATTTACTTCGACGCAGGAAAACGCATAACAAGCAAATTTTTATGATTACAGACGGGAAACCAACCTGTTTGAAAGAAAATGGCAAGTATTATAAAAATAGTATGGGCTTGGATAGAAAGGTGATTAATAAAACCTTAAATATGGCTGCACAGTGCAAGCGATTGAAAATCCCAATCACGACGTTTATGATTGCCAAAGACCCTTATTTGCAACAATTCGTTCGTCAGTTTACCGAAATTAACGGTGGAAGAGCTTTCTACAGCTCGTTGAACGGATTGGGCGAATACATTTTTGAAGATTACATTAAGAACAGAAGAAAAACAGTAAAATAGTTGGAAGTTTTTAGTCCGAAGCAGGAAAAACAAGATAACACAATGGCGAAACGTACAAATAAATATAAGTTAACATTAGAAGAAATATCTTTAGCAAAGGAAGACGATTTATCAAACGCCCCTCTAACATTAGAATTCGATAATCACGATAACCTTTTCAATATTATAAACGCCGTTAAAAGCAAAAGCATTTTTGAAGATGAAAATCAAAGTGTAGAGTTTGCTATTGGCTTGAAAATGTTTACCGAAGTAATACTCAAAAACAGAGATAATGAGCTTTTTAAAGAACTGCAACCAGCTATTGGTGAGTTTATGAAAAAGCTAAAAAGTAAATAAATTAAAAAACAAAAGACAGATTTAGCTTATGGTTAGGCGCATTGCAAAACCTTAAAAACTAAATCCTACACCCTAAACCTCAATATGCAAAACACCACATTAGGCGAATTAAAAACCACAGGATATAAATCGAGGTCGGTTAAAGAAGAGCTGAGAGAAAACCTGATTAAGGTTCTTAGAGATAAAAAAACAGAATTCGAGGGCATTATCGGTTACGATGAAACCGTGATTCCAGAGTTGCAGACTGCAATACTTTCTCGTCACAACATTTTACTTTTAGGTTTACGCGGTCAGGCGAAAACGCGTATTGCCCGTTTAATGGTAAACTTATTGGATGAATATGTGCCATACGTTGCTGGAAGCGAAATTTTTGACGACCCCTTGAACCCGATTTCATGGTATGCAAAAAACGAAATCGCCACCAAAGGTGATGCTACGGAAATTGCCTGGTTACACCGAAGCGAACGTTATACAGAAAAATTAGCTACACCTGATGTTACCGTTGCAGATTTAATTGGCGATGTTGACCCGATTAAAGCAGCGACTTTAAAATTAACCTACAATGATGAGCGTGTAATTCACTTTGGCTTAATCCCCCGTGCACACCGCAGTATTTTTGTAATTAACGAATTGCCCGATTTGCAAGCTAGAATTCAGGTGGCTCTGTTTAATATGCTACAGGAAAAAGACATCCAGATTCGCGGTTTCAAATTGCGTTTACCTTTGGATATTCAGTTTGTGTTTACCGCAAACCCTGAAGATTATACCAATCGCGGAAGTATTGTAACGCCGTTGAAAGATAGAATTGAAAGTCAGATTTTAACGCACTACCCGAAAAGCATCGAGATTTCCCGTAAAATTACTTTCCAGGAAGCTAAACTTACAGCCGAACAAAGAGCAAATATCGAGGCCGATGGCTTGGTAAAAGATTTGGTCGAACAAATTGCTTTCGAAGCACGTAAAAGTGAATATATCGACCAAAAATCGGGTGTTTCGGCAAGATTAACCATATCTGCATACGAAAATTTAATCAGCACTGCTGAACGCAGAATGTTAATTTCTGGCGAGAAAAATACGGTTGTTCGTTTGGCAGATTTAGCAGGAATTATTCCTGCGATAACAGGTAAAATAGAACTGGTTTACGAGGGCGAATTGGAGGGACCAGCTCACGTAGCTACAACTTTAATTGGTAAGGCCGTTAAAACCTTATTTGCACGTTACTTCCCAGACCCCGAAAAAGCAAAGAAATCGAAAACGGCAAACCCTTATACCGAAATTACCGAATGGTTTACCGAGGGAAATAATTTAGATGTTACCGATACATTAACAAATTCGCAGTATAAAAAAGCATTGATGTCGGTGCCGAGTCTTTATGATTTGGTTAAAAAATTCCATCCGAAGCTAAGCGAAAACCAGACTTTACTTTTAATGGAATTCGTTTTACATGGTCTGGCTGAGTACTCACAATTGAGCAAAAACTTTTTAAACGGCGGTTTCGGTTTCTCAGATATGTTCGGCAGTTTGTTTAATGCCGAGTTTGATGAGGAAGAGGATGAAGACGATTTCAGATAAAATATTTTTTAGCTTTGACAACTTTCTGTATATGCATTCAAAAAGTTGTCAAAGCTTTTTATTAATCAAGCAAATTTCTGGTAACCATAAATGGAGTTTAACGGATATCTTTTATCGTTGAGATTGAGTCAGGAGAATCTTCCTGACAGATATCCATTTAACATTCCTTTCTTAAAATCATTTCAGGAGCTTGTCTTTCATCCAAATGTTACTTTTTTTACGGGCGAGAACGGCGTGGGAAAATCCACATTGATTGAAGCACTTGCGGTAAGCTTAGGCTTCAATGCCGAGGGCGGAAGTAAAAATTTCAATTTTGCAAGTAAGGCAACACACTCAGATTTGCATAATTATTTAACAATCAGCAAAAGTTTCAGAAAACCTAAAGATGGTTTTTTCTTAAGGGGAGAAAGCTTTTATAACGTTGCCAGCGAGATTGACAAACTTGATGAAGATGTTCCTTTTGGAACTAATGGACCAAAAATTATAGACTCGTACGGTGGCATTTCTCTGCATGAACAATCTCACGGCCAATCATTTTGGTCGCTGTTTATGAACCGTTTTAACGGAAGCGGCGTTTACATTTTGGATGAGCCTGAATCTGCTTTATCAGCTACCAAGCAAATTGCCATGTTAGCCAAAATTAATAGCTTGGTTGATAAAAATGCGCAATTCATTATTACCACGCATTCCCCTATTCTTTTAGCTTACCCGAATGCAACGATTTACGAAATGGCTGATGAAAAAATAACCAAAGTAAAATATGAGGAATCTGAAATTTACAGGGTTTATAAATCTTTTTTAGACAATCCTAAACGAATTTTAGATAATATATTTACTTCAAATACTTAATTTAGGCAGACCAGAGAAACCTGCCTTATTTTTTAATTTAACTCGAATAACCCGATTGTATGGGAAGATTACCTTTTATCATTGCCGCCTGCATATTCATTATTGCTTTTGATATTTATTGCTTCAAGGCCATTGTTTCAGTTTTTAAAAAATGGAAACCTGGAACAAAAAAAATCTTCGGGATTTTATACTGGAGCTATAGTATTCTGTTAATCATAGGTGTTTTTGCTGGAATTTACCTCAATCTTTTTCTTACCCTTAGAGCCATTATTTTAGTTGCTTTCTTTTTAACTGTAGCCTGCAAATTGGCGATGTTACCATTTCTAATTCTGGATGATTTAAGAAGATTATTCATTAAACTATTCCGAAAAAAAGAAGTAATAAAAGACCAGCCAATCAGCGAGGCTGAACCAATTTCCCGTTCAGAATTTTTAGTTAAAGCAGGCCTGGTTGCAGCAGCAGTCCCTTTAACCTCTTTAAGTTGGGGCATTATTTCAGGTGCTTACGATTACCAGGTAAGAAGAGTTAATCTAATTCTTCCTAATCTTCCAAAAGCGTTTGATGGCATTACCATGGGGCAAATTTCTGATATTCACTCAGGAAGCTTTTACAACAAGACCGCAGTAAAAGGTGGCGTGGAAATGTTGTTGGGTGAAAAACCAGATTTCATTTTCTTCACCGGAGATTTGGTTAACAACTTAACGAATGAAGTAAGAGATTATCAGGATATTTTCTCGAAAGTAAAAGCACCGTTAGGCGTTTATTCCTCTTTAGGAAACCACGATTATGGTGATTATTATTTTGGCAAAGAATCATCACCCGCAAAAGTAAAAAACCTAAAAGATATGGTTGATGTACATAAGGTGATGGGCTACGATTTATTGATGAACGAAAACCGTCGCTTAAAAGTTGATGGAGAAGAAATCGGGATTTTAGGCATCGAAAACTGGGGAATGGGCCGTTTTCCGAAATACGGAAAAATGGAACTGGCGGTTCAAAATACAGATGATTTGCCAGTCAAACTTTTGCTAAGCCACGACCCCTCGCATTGGCGTGGTGAAGTTCTACAGAAATACCCGCAAATAGATGCCATGTTCAGCGGGCACACACACGGGATGCAGTTTGGTGTTCGCTTAAAAGAATATCAATGGAGCCCTGTGCAATACATTTACAAAGAATGGGCGGGTTTGTATCAAGAGCAGAAACAACAGCTTTACGTTAATGTTGGCTATGGTTTCTTAGGTTATCCTGGACGAGTTGGTGTTTTACCAGAGATAACGATTTTTACGTTGAAGAGGGCTTAACAAATTTCGAATGAGAAAATGATTGAATGAGTGAATATTTTAGCATCTCGCTTAAATTCTCTCATTCAATCATTCAAAACTCAATCATTAGTTTTATCCCGCATTGAAGCGATATCCTACCCCCCTCACCGTTTGCAACAACTGCGGATTATCAGGATTTAATTCAATCTTTTTACGCAAACGAACAATGTGCATATCTAAGGTCCGTGTGTTCACATCTGAGTTGTAACCCCAAACCACCAGCATCAATTCATCACGATTAATTACCTTACCAGGATTACGCAAGAAATAAAGCAGAATACGGTTTTCCAAAATTGTTAATTCAATCTTCTTACCTTCTCTAAACAAAGTATGGATATTTGGATGATGTTCCATGTTACCGAAACGGTGAATTTCAGCTGTATCTTTGTTCACAATGAATTTCACTTTACTTTCCAGCATCGCCACCAAAACATCCATATTAAATGGTTTTGTAATATAATCTGATGCGCCAAAATTGTAAGCATCAATTTTATCTACATCCTGTGCTTTGGCTGTCATCATGATAATTAAATTATCAAAACCTTGTTTACGAACATTTTCGCAAACTTCTGCGCCTTGTTTACCGGGCATCATCCAATCTAGCAAAACAATATCTGGTTGATCTGCCAAAATCATTCTTTCACCAGCTTCGCCATCATTGGCTTCGAGCACATTATAGCCTTCCGTTTTTAAACGATGTGCAACCAAAAAGCGAAGATTTTCATCATCCTCTACAATTAATATTTTTACTTCTTTAGACATTTGTGTTTTATTAGGGTTGAAAGGCTGCTAAGTTAAAATGTTTTAAGGTTACCTAGCAACGTTTCGGATTTTCAATTTACAATGTAATAATCATTACTAAGTTTTACCTATTTACTTTGATTAGGCAAGCAACATATAACTTTACAACATTTCAACATTTAACTATTATAAGGCAACACGATTTTAAATTCGGTGCCCACTCCTACTTTGCTTCTTACCGAGATTTCTCCCTGCATAAAGTTAACCAGTTCTTTGCAGAAAGCCAAACCTAAGCCCACGCTTCCCATCTGGTTATATTCATTCTGTATTCTGAAAAACTTTTTAAATATATTGTTTAATTCTGAAGATGGAATTCCGATTCCCTTATCAGCAAAGCGAAAAACCAAAACACCTTTTATCAGCTTTGCGCTAATATGCAGCTTCTTATTGCCTGGATTTGAATATTTGTAAGCATTCTCTGCCAAGTTATCGTACAAACTACCCAACAAAACCGGATCGGTAATGAATGTTTTAAAGCCGACCACCTCGTATGTCATTTTAAAATCGGGATGTTTTAAGGTGTGCGATTCTATGGTACTTTCAATAAAATCGACAATGTTAACTTCCTCTTGATTCAGGTTAATAGCCTTATTCTCAATCTGCGTAAAGGCCAACAATTTGTTCATCAAACCATTTAACTTATCGGCTTCTTCGTCTAATATTTTTCCGTACAAGTTGAGTTCCTTTTGTGATAAACTTGTGGCGCTCTTAATGTTGTTTCCCGCAATCTTAATTACACTAACCGGCGTTTTAAATTCATGTGTGAGGTTATTAACAAAATCGTATTGCAGTTTAAACATCTTACTGTTGATGTTTAAGTTACGGTAAATTAAAAAAGCAACCAGCAAAAGTACACCGTAAACCAAAAGCAGTACCAAGGCAATTGGCATAAAATAAATAAATATCTCTTTTTTGATATACGATTTTGAGGAAACCAAATAAATTTTGAAGTTGGAAAATGCACCAGGCAATGCGATTTCAGTGGTAATTTTTTCTTCGGAAGTATCTATTGGATCATAGGTAAGCGGCTCAACACGTATAGATTGGTACAGAAGTGGCCGGGTATTGACAATCTTAATTCTATTCGCATCGAGGTTAAAAACCAATATGTCTTGTTGATAAACAGGAGCAGGATCTAACTTTCGCTTGATCATATCCTTATAGGTTTTTAAATCTTCTCTCCGCGGAATATTGAGATAAGTAATTTTATTATCATTAGAATTTACGATAGAAAAATTGGTAAAAAGTGCCTCTTGAGATGGTACTGAAGTGGTATCTAAAGATTCGACAAAAGTAGCAAGCTTAATGGCCATTGCATTAAAATCACTTCCAACGTTAAAGGAACGGGTATCTTCTTCAGAATATAATTTAACAGAATCAGGACTTATTCCCTTACCAAATTGATAGATTGCTTTAGGTCCGATGCCCAAGTGATTGGCGTTTACACCATCTTTAACCGCTGCATTTTTAACTTCTGTATCATAAAACACCACTTTAGATACGAATGGATATTTCAGCATTACCGTATCTACAAATTTTGCCGCTGTAGATGAATCGAGAAAACCATTGTAATAGGAAACCTCAGGCATTTTATTTTGGAAGAAATCGTTATAAGGCTTAATGCTTTGCTCCAGCACATTTACCTTTTCTGATACAAAATCGTTCTCTATTGATTTTTTGCTATAGTTAAAAGCGAGGAAAAGCGAAAGCACAAAAAGAATGGATATCAGTGTGATGAAGGTAATCCCTAATGTGAAATTTTTACGATAACCACTTTTTTTATCCAAGGCCATAACCTATTTCTTACCGAGATTATCTTCTAAAAACTGTTCTAAAGCCTTGTACAAAGCTGTTCTCCCTTGCTGGCGCATTACAGGATTTGGACCTTCTTCTTTTTCGATATAAGTAACCGGAACATTTCTTTTCTTCAACTCCTTAATAAACTGAACGCCTTCTGCTACATTAACACGAGGATCTTTAGGGTTTTGAGCAATAAAAACTGGTGCCTTAAATCTATCGGCATGAAAAACAGGTGATGCAAATCGCATATAATCTGTATCTGTTACCGGATTGCCAACAATTTCGTAGTACATCTGCAAGTTCGATTTTAGAAATGGTGGTATCGTTTTCAGGTAACTAAATAAATTAATTACACCAGAATTTGATCCTCCACATTTATAAAGATCGGGATTTTTATACAAACAATTTAAGGCAATATAACCCCCAAATCCATTTCCGTAAATGGCAATTTTTTTAGGGTTTGCAATTTTCTGATCGATTAACCATTTAACGCCATCATTTACATCCTCTTGAATTTTGTCGCTCCATTGCTTAAATCCTGCAGTGTAAAAAGCTTTCCCATAACCAGTAGATCCTCTATAATTAACCATTAAAACAGCGTAACCACGATTAGCCAAAAACTGCACCTCCGCATTGTAGCCCCATGTATTTCTACCACCCGGACCATTATGCGGCAAAACAACCACTGGCAAATTGGTAGCCTTTTTGTTTTTCGGCAAAGTTAAATAGCCGTTTATTGTTAAGCTATCTTTGCTCTTGAAACTAATAGGCTTCATGGCACTCATCTCCTCTTGGTTGATGGATGGGTTGATATCAGTTAGTTTTTTTAGCTTATTATCTTTCGCTGTGTACAAATAATATGAGCCAGGATTTTTATCGGTAAATGTTCTCACTACGAAAACATCGTCCATTTTATCCTTATCCATAATCCTCCATTCAGTTCTAGGCAACAATTTGTCTATTTTAGAATAGGTGTTTTTTGTACTGTCATCAAGGTAGAATTTCTCTTTTTTCCAAGTTTCGCAAGTCACAAAAATCATTTTCTTTTGGGTACGCGAATATTTGGCATCAACTACATTCAAAGTATCATTGGCAAAAAGAACTTGCTTTTCCTTTCCCGTTTTTAAATCTAAAGCTACCAATGCATTTTTATCGCGATTTACATTAGAAATGGCATAAAGTACATTTGCCTCATTTTCTGAGAAAGCAATTGGTTGTAGCGTCGTTTCGAAATTATTGGTAATTACTGGGGCAAATGCCTGACGCTCATTTTCCCGATACATTAGCGTTTCATTTACGCCATCGCTAACTACTGCAATTTTTAAAACCCCTTTATTATCCGTAATCCATTCGGTTACATTGCCAGGGTTTTTGGCGGCAATATCCATTTTACCATCTCTAACGTTTAATCGATAAACATCAAAAACCGTAGAATCTCGTTTATTTGAGGCTACAATAATGTATTTATCATCAATTAATTGATCTTCGATAACATGTAACCTACTTTTTTCGTTAGAACTTAATTGAACCTGCTTACTTCCATCTTTGTTGATCACAAAAATATCTGATCTTCGCTCTTTCGATTCATCCTCGGTATAATAGATTAGCTCATTATTGCTGGTCCAGAAATAGAAGCTGATACTTTTTTCGCTTAAGTGCGTTAATTGTACGCTGTTTCCTGTGGCTAAATCCTCCACAAAAAGATCAAGTTTTTTCTCTTGAAGTTTTAAATAGGAAAGACTTTTTCCGTTGGGAGATATGCGGTAATATGCTTTATCCTGTGTTTTAAAAAAATCATCTACAGGTATAGTTCCCTCATTATTGGTGCCTTTACAGGCCCAAATCAAAGCAACTACAACGAATAGAAAAATCTTTTTCAACATAAACAAAATCCTTTATGGGGTTACAAAAATACGTTTCCACTTAACTTAACCATGATTTACACTAACAATGTTACTAATATAAAATTGATAGGCGAATGGTTCAATTTAGTATTTATAAGATATACACAAAATAAAATACAGGTAACATTTAAAATACGTTTTATATGAGCCTTCCCTTTAGCTTAAGATGTATTAAAATGTTACATTTAAAACTTATAATTTAGGTTTATGAACCGCTTAATTTTCATCATTCTTCTATTTTTATCATTTGGCGTAAAGGCGCAGATTTTGCGTCAAAACCAACAAATTGCACCCGATGAAAGTGCTTTAGCTATACAATATTATCAAGATGCCGATTACGAAAAGGCAGTTGTTCTTTTAGCAAAACTGTTTGCCAAGCCCAACAATGATGGTTATTTCGATTTATACTTCAATTCGTTAATGCGGCTTAAGCAATACGATCTTGCAGAAAAAATAATTAAAAAAGCAATGAGGCAAAGCCCTCAAAACGATGCCTACCCAATTGCTTTAGGTAAGCTTTACCAAGAAAAAGGAGATGTGCAGGCTGCCAACAAAATATTTAATGAGGTAATAAGTAAGTTAACAAAGGATGAATTTAAGATTAGAAATTTAGCCAATAATTTTTATCGTTTCGAAAATTACGACTATGCGGTTTTAACCTTTAAGCAAGGAAGAAAGCTATTGGGCAACGACCAATTATTTACCTATGAGCTCTTAAATATTTATCGCTTTAAAAAGGATAAACCAATGCTGATGCAAGAATATCTTGATGCATTGGCGACCATGCCGCAGGTTTTAGCGCAAGCAGAGGCCATACTGCCGATGATATTTGAGGACAAGGCCGATTATCAAACTTTTCAGACTGCAATTTTAAGAAAGGTTCAAAAAGAACCCGATGCCGAAATCTATATTCAGTTGCTTACTTGGAATTATATTCAACAGCAGGAATTTGACATGGCCCTACGCCAATTAATTGCTTTCGATAAAAGAACAAAAGCCGATGGAGGAACCTTATTTAATGCCATTTATACCTTTGTTGATAACGGCGCATACGAAACTGCGATTAAAGCGTACGATTATTTGTTGACCAAGGGAAAGGATAATCAATATTATTTGCCATCGAAAATCGAGCTGTTAAATACGAAGTATAATCTTCAAACTACAGGAAAGTACCAATTGGCTGATCTTGATTTATTGGCAAAAGATTACCAGACCTTGTTAGATGAGAACGGAAAAAATAAAACCACATTATTCGCCATTAAGAAGCTAGCAAATTTGCAGGCGTATTATTTAAATCAAGCACCAAAGGCTGAAAAAGGATTGGAAGAAGCACTGCAGATTCCGGGGATTAATGCACAAGATATCGGTCAGTTGAAACTGGATTTAGGCGATATTTATATTTTAACCAACCAACCTTGGGAAGCTTTTTTGGTTTATGAGCAAGTGAGTAAGCAATTTGAGGGACAACCGATAGGTAACGAAGCCCGTTTCAGAAGCGCTAAACTGTCTTTTTACCAAGGGAATTTCGAGTACAGCAATGGACAATGCCTAATCTTAAAGGCCGCAACTTCTCAATTAATCGCTAACGACGCATTAAACTTAAGTTTGTTAATATCGGATAATATTCAAACGCCAGCCGATAGCAATGCCTTAAAAATGTATGCAGACGCAGAAATGTTATTGTTCCGCAACCTGCCTATACTGGCTGTTAAAAAATTGGATAGTATCGCGATTACCTATCCTGGCAACGGACTAACAGATGCCACAATGATGAGTAAGGCCAAAATTTTTATAAAAGCCGCCGACTACCAGAAAGCTGCAGATATTCTAAAAAAGTTAACCGATGATTTTAAGGATGGAATTTGGACTGATGATGCGCTTTTTACCCTTGCAGATTTGTATGAGAAAAAGCTGAACGATATAGCCCAAGCTAAGATTTATTTCCAGAAACTGATAACGGATTACCCTGGAAGCATGTTTAGTGCAGAGGCCCGAAAAAGATTTAGAAATTTAAGAGGTGATGGGGTTTAATCCATCAATTATATTATGATTGTTTTATTCTTGAAAATATTCTCCAGTTTTTCTGCAGATAAAAAAGATAAAATAATTGCCGATAATCCAATGAAAGCGAATACGATAATAGCTAAACATATTCCAGTTTCCCAAGGTATAGAACCTTTTGTTAATACGATGCATTTATCCGAGATCTTATAACCACCATCAACCAGTATCTTTTTACTTTCATCGTCTATTACATCATTATCAAACTTCCCCTTAACATGGGCATTTTTCATAAAATAATCTTCAATATCTACATCAGCCACCTTATCATCAATTACAACAACAAAACATTCAGTTTCTTTTAACTTACTCACGTCTTGATTATTTTGATAAACAGGATAAACTATTGATGCCAATGATGTATCGCCCGACTTACCAATACGCAAATTTTCTACATAGAGATCTCCATAAGCACTAACATCAGAAACACCAAAATATCTTGGCAACCTCTCTTTCTCGATATTTTTTACCTCAGCAAGTGTGTAATTTTTAATATTTTTAATTTGCTGATTAAAAACCAGATCAGGAATGGCTTCTAGAATTAAAGCGATTGCTAGACCAATTCCGATCAAACGGTAAATGATCCCTAAGTGTTTAATATAAACGATGCATTTAATAAGAAATTTCATTCGGAGCACTAATAATTTCTTGAAAGTAAATATTTGAGATGAAAGAAAAAAATATCAACTATTTATTTTTTCCAATTCCAAACTACCACATTCCACTCAACGTCGCTGTTATCGGTGTATGTGCTAATTACTTCGAAACCAATACGTTTGTGCGCATGCATCGAACGTAAATTTATGCTAGCGATTTCGGTAATGGCAAAATCGTAGTGATCGCTAAAATGATCTTTATAAGCTTTATAACATCGATCAAATAAGCCTTGACCACGATAATTTTTATCTACACAAACTTGGCCAACAACAATATAATGATAAGTAGCTACAGATTTCTCCTGGAATAGAATATGATCAAAACTTTCGTACATTTCTACTAACCTACGAATGTCGTTTTTCGATTCTTCAGTCATTCCAAGTACATAAGCAATTACCATATCGCCATCCTTGGCAATAATATTTGGCTCGTACTTGTGCATCCTGTTCAAATCATCGAGCGTATGAGAAATGGTCACAAATCCTTGCGCCTTAATTTCCTCTGGAGACAAATCCTTTCTGAGGTTTTGCTTCTGAAGCGCTATAATCCCCTCTAGATCTTTTGTTGTGGAAGAAATGTCGATTGAAATCATTGCATTTTAATTAGGCATCAAGGGCAATTATTGTGAGCGTTAGTAGGAGTATGAAGCAAATACCTGCAAGAATAAGGATTCTGGCACCATGTTGCCTGTCGGTTAACGAATATACAAACCCTTTTTCACCTGAGGCTGTTATTCGTTTTTTCTTCATTAAATCCCAGCCAATAACTATACCTAAAATGCCACCAAATATTGCTGTTAGGTAACCAGTATAAATATAATTTCGCGTAGAATTGTCAACTTTGTGAGCGTTGTTTGTTTGTATCATGCTTGAACAATAGGGAATGCAAATCTAAAAGTTTAGTTAAAACAAAACGAATAAAAATGAGAATGAACAAACTTAATAAAACAGAGATATTAATTACCTTTGCGCCATGCTTTTATACAATGTTACACTGATTTTAGATGATACAGCAGCCGAAGAATGGTTGCAATGGATGCAAGAAACCCATATTCCAGAAGTTATGGCAACAGGCATGTTTGTTTCGCATAGACTACTAAAAGTTATAGATTCGCCAAATGAGGGCGTAACGTATTGCGCACAATATGTGGCAGAAACCATGGAGAACTACACTGAGTATCAAGATGTTTATGCACCAAATTTGCAAGCCGATTTAAACGAAAGATTTAAAAATCGTTTTGTGGCTTATAGAACTTTGATGGAGTTTGTGAGTTAAACCTGACTAAATATTTCAGACTTATCTTAACTTATCATTATTCTTATGCCTATCCGCATCGCGGATGGTTTTCTTTTCGAGGTTTTTTTCTAGTGCTTCTGTTAAGTTAATGCCAGTTTGATTGGCTAAGCAGATTAGCACGAACATCACATCGGCCATTTCATCGGCAAGGTTTACTTCCTCATCACTTTTTTTGAAAGACTGTTCACCATATTTCCGGGCCATGATCCGAGCAACCTCACCAACCTC
The DNA here is from genome assembly GCF_004331675.1 of Pedobacter frigidisoli. Classification (GTDB taxonomy): domain Bacteria; phylum Bacteroidota; class Bacteroidia; order Sphingobacteriales; family Sphingobacteriaceae; genus Pedobacter; species Pedobacter frigidisoli. The sequence goes on from NZ_SJSN01000001.1 coordinate 189,521, forward strand.
TTCCATCAAAATGGCGGTATTGGTTAGCTCATTAAAATACCTAATACCTGTGGTTTTGATCCATTGATCAACTGTTTCCTGTGCCTGGTTAATGGTCATGTTTTTCTTCTTCTATTTCTTGGTTGATTCTTTTGTTAATATCTATTTTAGCACCTTGTAAAAGAAATACACTTGCGCCAACTTCTCGTGAATATGGATTTTTGATTTCGCCGATCTTGGTAATTTTCTCAAAAAAAGGTTGTTCCTTTCTCCTTTCGGGATCTTCTTCATCCGCCTCGCGAATTAAAATTAAATCCTTTATTGGTCTATCCATTCTAAACCAATACAGATAATCTGCATTGTATGATACGGCACCAATATTTTTATATTTGGAGTAATAGTTTACTGCACCAGCCAAACCATAATTATCAGCCCTGATTAATAAGGCTGATTTATCGGCAACCTGTTCATAAGCTAAATCAGTTAAATGAGCAATTTCTTTCCAGCCCTGCATATCTGCATAGTCTTGCGGCAATTGATGATTTTTTCCATCCTCCCAGCGCAACATTCCTACCATTTCAAATCTTTTTTGGTTTGCGATGATTTGTTTTGGAGAATAAAGGGGCATCAACAATGGAAGAAAATAGATATGCAGCCCAATATTGAAAGCCAAAAGCAGAACAATCCAAACATATCGCTTATATAAAATCGCACCAAAATACGCAGATCCAAAAGCCAGTAAAACTGGATATAAACCCAATGCATAGTAATCTTTCGCTTTAAAATAGCTGAAGATAATTAAGGTAAAAATGTAAGTTAACATTACCCATCGATATTTTCTGAACGGCTTATAAAAAATTAGCGAACCAATTCCACCCAACAAAATAAGAATGCTGGCAGCAAAAAACAGAAATTGATTTTTGAAAAAATCTAGGCGATTAACATGAACCAATTGCGTTTTAGCCAATAATTTCATGTGTACAAGTACTGGAAAATCATTTTTAATTTGCCAAAAAATATTTGGGGAAACGATAATTAAACCCAAAATAATGGCGAAATAGAAATGCTTATTGGTGAAAATTTTTCGAGTTGGTGTAATTACTATTGCAGGCAACAAACCCATTATCAAAAAGAGAATATTGTATTTGTTGAGGAAACCAAACGCCACCCAAATAGCGAAATAATAAAGATATTTTGGTTCGTTTTTGTCAAAGTATTTTATGAGGTAGAAGAATGTGGCTGTCCAAGCCAAAACATCAAATGAGTTGGGTTGATAAAGTGTATTTAACCTTAAAAAGGCAGAACAAATGCAAGCTATAGCAACAAAACATTTAGCCAATAAGTTTCCATTTAAATGTTCGACTATTTTCCAGCCAAACAAAATGGTCGATGCGCCAAAAAGAGCAGGAAAAAATTTAACCCAAAAAACACCATTTCCAAGTAATTTGATAATTAACGAGTTTATAGATATTAATGGCGGCACCGAAGTAAAACCAGCCGCCAAATGGTTGGCCTGATCCAAGTGTAAAAATTCATCGCGATGAAGTTCGTAAGCATTATTAACCAAAACATAGCTTAAAACAAATTTGAGCGCAAGAAATAAACCAAGAACCCCCCAACCCCTCCGATGAATCGGAGCAGGCTCTAAAGGGGACTTTTCCGTTCCAGTGTTAAGCTCATCTGCCCCTAAATGGAAACTTGAATTTCTATCTATCATAATATTGTTTAGTTGTTTTCACAATCCCTATATTTACCATCGCTTATTGCTCCCCCTTCAGGGGGCTGGGGGGGTTACTCTTTATTCTTCGAATCAATCAAAATGGTAACAGGTCCATCATTTACCAGAGCGATTTTCATATCAGCACCAAAAATTCCTGTTTGTATTTTCTTCCCCATTAAAGTAGATAGTTTTTCAATCATTTTTTCGTAAAGTGGGATAGCAATATCTGGTCTTGCCGCTCGGGTAAAACCAGGCCTATTTCCTTTTTTTGTAGATGCGAACAAAGTGAATTGACTAATCAAAAGAATATCTCCATTTACATCTGCCAAAGCTTTATTCATCATTCCATTTTCATCTCCAAAAACCCGCATACCAACAATTTTTTGTGCAAGCCAATCTAAATCCTCATTTGTATCAGCATCCTCAATCCCTAAAAGTACCAGAAATCCAGTTTCAATTTGGCCAGTAATGTCGCCATCAACTGTGCAACTTGCTTGTGTAACTCTTTGTAAAACTGCTCGCATTTTATGTTACTTTTGATCGATAAAATTGATATGCGCAAGATAAGTATTTTAGTGATTGCTGTGTTTTTCTTCTTCGGCTGTAAGCAGAAATTTACGATTTACCCAACCTTTTATTATTGGAAAACTGATTATAAAAATAAGAAAGCAGAAACCAATTATCTCGAACAATTTAAATCAAAATCGCTCTACGTTCGAATAATGGATATAGACTTTAATCCAGATATTCAGCAACCTACTCCAGTTTCGCCCATCAATTTTTCTGATCCTCTGCCTAAACAGATTGATATTATTCCAGTCGTATTTATTGTAAATCACATCTTCGATAAAATCGATACTAAACAAAGTGATTTGCTGGCAGATCGAATAGCAAAATTTGTGGATGCAAAAGTTAAACAAGCAGGGAAATCTAATTATACCGAACTGCAAATAGATTGCGATTGGACTAAAACTACTCGTGATCGATATTTCTCCTTCCTTGAAGAATTAAAAAAACATCCCATTTTAAAAGGCAAAACCATTTCTGTTACCTTGCGACTTCATCAGGTTAAAAATATCATTTCAAGCGGCATTCCCCCAGTAAAAAAAGCGTTGCTCATGTGCTACAACATGGGTAATCTAAGAAAGTATGGAGAACAAAATTCCATTCTCGATCAACATGAAATGGATGTTTATTTGAAAGATTTCCTAGAAAATTATCCATTAAAACTAGATGTTGCTCTACCAATTTTTGAGTGGGCGGTAGTTTTTCGGAATCAACAATATGCAGGAATTTCAAAACGAATTACTCAAGCTAAAATCGATGATAAGAAACTATTCAAACAACGAGGAACTTCAATTTTATATGATCTTCTGTTAGACTATCCTGCCGCTGGATTAAAACAGGGAGACGTAATTCGATGGGAAAAAATTTCTCCTCAAAATTTATTTGCAACATCCAAATTTTTATCACGATATTTAAAACCAGAAGAACGAAATCTCGTTTTCTATCATCTCGACACCGACCTTTTAAAACATTTTACGAATGAAGAACTTCAAAAAGTTATCGCTAATTTTTAGCGTTTTCTTAATTACATTTTTCGGCGAAATTGCCGTAAACATTGCCTGTGGTGGCGAAGTAGATCCTTACGATTATTACATTTCCTATTTCCACAACAACGTTGAGGGTAATGAATACACGCCTTTTGCCTATAATCAGATGGCTTATTTAAATAGCGAGGATGATGTAGCGAGTGAATCGGAAATTAATAGCCGTGAATGGGCGAAATATTTAGATGTTAAGGAACAAGATGTACATAAAATCATGTATAACGTTGATAGTGCAACGAGCAGTAAGCTTGCGCATTATGATGGAAAACTTTCCGAGTTACCAGACAGTTTGCAAAAAAATACTTTCATACAAGGTTTAGAAAAACACAAAGCTGCTTTGAAATATTACAGCTTCGCCAAAAGCTGCGAGCCTTATGCGGCTATCAATTTCGATCTGTGGGATCCGAAACCTCGCGACAGCACGCAAATGGATATTAAAGCTAAAGAGGGATTGAAATTAAAGGAATTGGAAAAAGACGATTTTTTGAAGTTAAGATACGCCTACCAAGCCCAGCGAATGTTTCATTATGCGGGCTTGCACACCGATAGTAAAAATGTTTACGATAAATTTATCAAAACAAATAATACAAATAGTGCAGTTAAAGGCTGGGCTTTAGCGTTGTATGCTGGTTCGATTCGCCGTTTAGGTAATCCTGATGAATCTGCGTTTCTATTTTCTAAAGTTTTCGCTAATAATCCAGAGCGAAGAGTTCAAGCTTATAAAAATTATTACTATAACAGCGCTCCTGTAAATGGAGCATTGAAATACGCTAAAACAAATGAGGAGAAAGCGAATATTTGGGCGATAAACGGATTTGGAAATCCAAATTTCAACATTGAAAGTTTAAACAAGGTTTATCAGTACGAACCAAAAAGCGAACTGAACGGTGCGCTTTTGGTTAGAGAGGTTAATAAACTCGAACAAGCATTAATTGAGGCGAATGATATTGCAAGAATATCTTATAGTTATTATTTCTCTGAAAATAACCCGAAACAGCGGGATAGTGTTAAAAATATAAACCTAAAACAACTGAATTTAGTAAGAAATTTTGCTGTTAAATTGGCTACCGAAAAGAAATATCCACAACCTGAATTGGGAACTTTAACCGCCGCTTATCTATCTTGGATGGAGAATAAAGATTTCTTGGCTTCAAATTATTTAGCGATTCTAAATCCAGATAAACTTCCTGAAAAGTTACGCGATCAATACCGAATTACTGATTTATTGATTAAGGCTAAAAACATCAAAAAAGGAAATCCTTTCAATGAGAACGATTTGTTGCCAACTTTAAAATGGCTGGACGAAAAGCGATTTGCAGAGAATGAAACTCAAGTTAACGATTGGGCGAATGAGGATAAAAGATTTAGCAGAACCACCAGAAATTTTTATCAGCAAATATTGGCGCCGGCATATTTAAAATTAGGTGATACGGCTAAAGCGGCTTTAGCAATGGTTAAGGGAGATTTGGAATCGAGAACATTGAAAGAAAATTCCTTGTTCAAAAACATAAGCTACCAAACCACTTCATTTTGGCAACAATATTTAAGTCCGAAAAGCATGCAAGGTTTAGTTGTGTACAAAACCAAAGCCGCTGGAAGTGACCTAACTGCAATGTTGGCAAAAGCTTTAAATCAATTTAAAAATGATGATTTTTATGAGCTTTATGGAACTACCTATTTGAGAACGCATCAATACGATAAAGCGGTTCAAATGTTTGCTAAAGTATCGCCAAATTACAGCTATTTCAACCCTGAAAACTATTATGCTGATGATGCAAATTCGAAATTATATGCCAACCCTTTTATTCAAACGATAAATGATTTTCCGAAAAAGTATGTTTCAGCAAAAGCATCGATTACTAAAAAAGCATTTGCTGCAGAAATGCTACGCTTGCAAAAATTAACAGTGAGTGATAAAACCAATGCTGCATTGTATTATTTTAAAATGGCGAACGCGGTTTATCAAACGGGATACTATGGAAATAGCTGGTTTTTAATCAGTTACGATTGGTCGACTTACGATAATATTAGTCCGGCGAGATATGGTTACGACGTAGATTACAAGAAAGCACAAACCGCAAAGACTTGGTACTTAAAGGCAAGAGCCTTAAGCACAGATCCTGATTTCGAAGCCAAATGTACTTTCATGCTGGCCAAATGTGCGCAAAAGCAAATTATCTTAAATTCGAAATTAAACTCATTCAGTTATTGGGATAAGGATGATGTGAAGTTTAAAAATTTCATTAAAGCGAATTACAACAATCCGTACTTTAAAGAATTGAAGTTAACCTACAGCAAAACGCCGTTTTATCGAGTTGCTGCTGGCGATTGTAGTTATTTGGGAGATTTTATAGCGAGGAAATAGAAATAGCTGCAAGACTTTTGAAAAAACTGAAATGGCGGTAATCAGAATATTCGGAATTTCGTTAGTGCTGATGGGAGGTTTTCTAGCGTACGGACTTTTAGGCTCATACCGACCAATTTTGTTCGGAACAAAAAGGGAAGCTACAATTGTTGCTGTTAAGCGTTTTGACAATAAGAGATTTACATACGTATATTATCCTGTATTTCAATTTGCTCATCAGAACAAGACAATTAGAATTATAGATAAAAGCGGTGATGTGAAAGAAGATAGTGTTGGCTTAAAAGCATTTATTTATTACGATGAAAATTATGGCATTAGTCGAGGTTTCACATCTGTTATTATAATATTTTCCATTATTAGTATTTCTTGCCTATTTTTTGGTCTGGTTGCGCTATTATATAAGGGAAGAATTTGAGCTACAAACAGGTAATAGACTTTATTTTTCCAAACGAAATGATGTTGAGGATATCAGCCTTAAACCTAATACCCTCAACCTTTTACCTCAGGTTACCACCTAATCAGCGCACTAGCCCAAGTAAAACCAGAGCCAAAAGCGGCAAGGCAAACTAGATCGCCATCTTTAATTTTTCCAGCTTCCCATGCCTCGCATAAAGCAATAGGAACGGATGCCGCAGTAGTGTTTCCGTATTTTTGAATGTTATTGAAAACCTGATCATCGCTTAAACCCAACAGGTTTTGAACGTATTGACTGATCCGTAGGTTTGCTTGATGTGGAACCAACATATCAATATCTTTTTCAGTTAAATTATTGGCGGCTAAAGCTTCTTTAATTACCTCTGGAAATTTAACAACTGCTTTTTTAAAAACCGCCGGACCATCCATATAAGGCAAAGCAGCACCACTTTCCAAAATTTCAGGAGTCATGAACAATCCACCCAATTCTTGATCGGGAAAGGCAGGTTTATCTTTCATCCATTTATTGGCGTGAGAGCCTGGATAATACATGGCTAGAATTTCAGCATCGGCACCATCACTGTGTAAGTGAGTACTTAAAATCCCCTTACCTTTTTCATCTGTAGGCTGTAAAACTACTGCTCCTGCCCCATCACCAAAAATTACCGAAACATTACGGCTACGGGTTTCGAAATCCATGGCGAACGAATGTTTCTCGCTACCCACCACTAAAACATTTTTATACATGCCCGTTTTTACAAACTGATCGGCAACAGAAAGCGCATAAACAAATCCTGAACACTGGTTACGAATATCCAAAGCGCCAATTTCACCCATCCCCATTTCACGTTGCAATAAAACGCCGCAACCAGGAAAATAATAATCAGGACTTAAAGTAGCGAAAACGATAAAATCCACATCTTTAGCTGTAATTCCAGCTCTTTCTATTGCGATTTTAGCAGCCTCAATCCCCATGGTAGTAGTGGTTTCTTCATTCCGATCGGCAAAACGGCGTTCCTTAATGCCAGTTCGCTCCTGAATCCACTCATCGTTGGTTTCCATGAACCTACTTAAATCATTATTGGTGTACACATTTTTCGGAACGTAGTAACCTATTCCCGCTATTTTAGATTGATGCATGCTCATGTTATTATTTGGTTAACAAATGTATTAAAAGAGATGGAAGATGTGTGAGGTAAGATGGAAAATGTAATTCAAAATTTATAAAATGATTTATAGGGTAGTCGTCAAGATTCGCAACCATCTTCCATTTAACATATTACATCTTCCATAAAATTAGTTATTTTTGCGGCATGTCTACAGAAACCAAAGAAGAGACCTTTACGCTCGAAGAAATTTTAACTTCCCTTAAAACCGTACATCGCCTTATTTTGTGGAATGATGATATTAATACTTTCGATCATGTGATTTACTGCATGATGAAGTATTTAGATTATAACGAATCTCAATCAGAAAAAATTGCCTGGAAAGTGCATAATGATGGCAAATGCCCAGTTTTGGAGGGTTCTTTTACAGAGATGGAAGTTTACCGTAAAATTTTGCAACAAGAGGGGTTGACAGTTTCGGTTGATTAGCTTAATTCTCCCCATTACTCTATTTGTTCAAGTAACATATGAAAAATATTGACAAAAAAAGTTTGGAAAATGCTTTCCGTTTATTTGATAGTGGAGATATCTATAAAATAGAAATTGGCACCACTAAAGGATTACAAGATATTCATCAATATTTGTTTGCCGATTTATATGATTTTGCTGGCAAAATACGAACATTAAATATTTCTAAAGGCGGATTTAGGTTTGCAACAGCTTTGTATTTAAACGAAATTTTAGCAAAGGTGGAACAAATGCCAGAAAATACTTTTGAAGAAATTGTTGTCAAGTATGTAGAAATGAACATTGTACACCCATTTATGGAAGGTAATGGCAGAACCATGCGCATCTGGCTAGACATGATTTTAAAAGAAAGAATTAAAAGATTAGTAAATTGGCAATTTATAGACAAGACACTTTACTTACAGGCTATGGAACGTAGTCCAATTAATGATCTGGAGTTAAAAACCTTACTTTCAGCTAACCTGACCGATGATGTGAGTAACAGAGAAGTTATCTTCAAAGGTATAGAACAATCTTACTACTACGAAGGGTATGAAAAAGAAAATGATGATTAAGGAATTAACCCTCCAAGCCTTTCAATAAAATTGCCAACTCTGCCTGCGTACTTTGCGTTTTATCTTTTGCATACCAACCATGAAGTTTCTCAGCTAAAATCGGCATTTCTGTAGTTTCTTTTCGCCACTCTTTTAAAAGCTCCTGCAAAATTTGTGGTCTTGGCGCCCATGTAGCTAAAACTTGATCAGCTTCTCCATTCAGCACAACTAAAACCGGAATTGCTCTTCCGCCATTGGTTAAATGCGCATCAATTAAAGGAAGATTTTTATCGCGAAGTACAAATTTCAAATCAATTCTTCCTAAAGAGGCTTTTGCGATTTTATTGAAAACCGGAACAATTTGAGCAGCATCGCCACACCAACCCTCAGTAATTACCAAGAATTTATAATCTGATTTTAAATGATTAATGGTTGATGTTAATACATCAGTCAAGCTAATCGTCTTATCAACGCGACTCATCCTTTGCACATTCATTTTAGTATAGTGCAAATCGTAAGTTACATCACCTGTAGCCTTTCCCTCTAACAAAAGTCGATCTATCAAAGCACGGTATGTTTGATAATCCATTCCTTGCTTGCTGAAAATTTCGCTGTAATTAACCATGATGTTTTAAATTATGTGGCAAAGGAAAGGAGAAATTCAATGAAATTAATCATTGATTTGCAAGAAAAAAGCTAGATAAATTTATTACACAACGGTTAGCTAGACAACTCTGCAACAGAAGTTTCCTGCAGATTTTGGCTAATTTAAACCCGATTGAAATGGAAAGCCCACATCCCGATTTTTCATCGGGAGAGGACTTGAAATGAAAGGCGGGGCTGCTACAACCTAAATACACAGAAACCTGCTTTACAAAAACTAAGCTTCCATCAACTTACTTACATGCTGTGTCAACGCCACAAAATCCTCAACCGTTAATTGCTCAGCACGTTTTTCAAAATAAATATGATCATCCATTTTATCTTTCGGCATTACAGCAGAAACCGCGTTGCGCAAAGTTTTTCTACGTTGATTAAAACCTGCCTTAACTACACGCCAGAAAAGTTTCTCATCACAATCTAGATTTTCAACTTCATTTCGCGTTAAGCGAATAACAGCAGAATGCACTTTTGGTGGCGGATTGAAAGTTCCCGGTTTAACCGTGAACAGGTATTCAATTTTGTAATAAGCTTGAAGAAAAACACTCAGAATTCCATAATCTTTTGTTCCTGCAGGTGAGGCGCATCGCTGTGCAACTTCCCTTTGAAACATACCCACCATTTCTATCACCTTGTGGCGATTATCTAAAATCTTAAATAAAATTTGCGAAGAAATATTATAGGGAAAGTTCCCGATGATGGCAAATTTATCTGGAAAAATTGAATCAAAGTCCATCTTCAAAAAATCACCATTAATTAAACGATCGCCTAACTGTGGGTATTTTTCATTCAGAAAGTGAAACGACTCTGTATCAATATCAATAAGGTAAGTTTCTAAATCTTGGCGTTGCAACAAAAAATCAGACAGAATTCCCATTCCAGGGCCAACCTCCAAAACCTGATTATACTTATCGGTACTAATCAAACTTTCTACAATGCGATTTGCAATGCCTTTATCGGTTAAAAAATGCTGACCTAAATGTTTTTTCGCTTTTACTAAACTCATACCCCCAACCCCTAAAGGGGCTTTAAAATTTCAAATGATTACTGCAAAGATAGGCTTAATATTTCTTTGCGAATAACTTCGTGTTCTTTGCGGTTTCATTTTTTTTAACGTCTTTAAACGAAAATCAGTAATTTGCGCTAAAATTTCCCAGTAATTATGAGCAATAAACTTAAAATTGGCATCAGTATAGGCGACGTGAACGGCATAGGTTTAGAGGTAATCATCAAAACTTTATCTAACCCTGCTATTTTAAATTATTGTACACCAATCGTTTATGGCCATACCAAGGTTTCTTCTTTCCACAGAAAGGCAAACAACCTTGGCGATTTCAATTTTAATGTGATCAATCATGCTAACCAAGCCCAATTAAAAAAGGCTAACATGATCAATTGCTGGGAGGAAGATGTAAAAATCGAACTCGGACAAGTAACACAAACCGGCGGAAAATATGCGCTTTTATCGTTAGAGAGAGCAACTGCCGATTTAGTAGCTGGCGATATTGACGCCTTGGTTACTGCTCCAATTAACAAGCACAATATTCAATCAGAAACTTTTTCTTTTCCTGGTCATACGGAATATTTGCAAGAAAAAAGTGGTAGCAAAGATGTGTTAATGTTCTTGATTAGCGAGAATCTACGTGTTGGCGTGGTTACTGGCCACATTCCTGTAAAAGATGTTTCAACGGCAATTACTAAAGAAAAAATCCTCAATAAAATAAAACTGATTAACGAAAGTTTAAAGAAAGATTTCTGGATCGAGAAACCAAAAATTGCGGTTTTAGGATTAAATCCGCATGCTAGCGATAACGGTTTATTGGGTACAGAAGAGGCAGAAATTATTACTCCGGCCATTCAAGAGGCTTACGATAAAGGTATAGTTTGTTTTGGCCCTTATCCTGCCGATGGCTTTTTCGGAAATGGCAGCTACAAACAATTTGATGCTGTTTTGGCCATGTATCACGATCAGGGTTTAATTCCTTTCAAAACCTTGGCTTTTCATAACGGCGTAAACTATACGGCAGGTTTAAACTTCGTTCGCACCTCGCCAGATCATGGTACAGGTTATGATATTGCTGGAAAAGACCTTGCCGATTCTACATCATTTACTGAGGCTTTATTTTCGGCAATCCACATCGTAAAAAATCGTAGAGAGCAGGAGGAATTGTTAAGTAACCAATTACGTGGCGGCGGCAAGATTGTAGAAACACAATTCGATATCAAGGATGATGCATCGTAATGATGTTTTAGTTATCAGATGAATATCTGCATATTGTCCATATTCATCGGATGACTATTTGGATCCATAAAACCAACCAGCAAATAAATTCTAAGTGATTTTTTTGTAAAGCAAGGCTCTCCATTTCATCGGCTCCGCTAGTCCTGCTTTCCGTTATATCCCAGATGAAAAATCTGGGGATACCACTTCAATCAGGTTTATTTTTGTTAAATTGTGCTAATAACCAAAATTTAACAGTTATGCGACAAATACCTGTATCACACATGTATTCATCGCTTTACAAACAAAATAAAAGCCATGTCAAAAATTTCTCCAATTATAAAACCTGAAGATTTAACTTGGTTAAATCAGGATGATGAAATTGTTATTATCGATGCCAGTGCCGGTTCAAAAGCTCGCTATGATGGGCAACATTTAGCAGGCGCAATTTTCGCCGATGTGAACGAGGATTTAGCTAATATTGGTGATTTTGCTATTGGTGGCCGACATCCTTTACCAACTGCCGATCAATTCTCATCAGTTTTACAAAAGCTTGGGATTACAAAAAATAGCTATGTTATTGTTTACGATGATAAAAACGGCGGTAATGCTGCCGCAAGATTATGGTGGATGTTGAAATCTATTGGGCATGAGAAAGTTCAGGTGATAGATGGTGGATTTCAAGCGGCCGTGAAAGCAAATTTCCCTACAACAAACAAAGTTGAAACGCCAAAATCGGTCGAAAAATATGAAGTTAAACCTTGGAATCTGCCACTATCAAATATTGATAAAGTAGAAAAAGTTGCCAAAAGCGAAGATTACATTGTGATTGATGTTCGAGATGCCAATCGCTTTGCTGGTTTAACAGAACCGATCGATACGATTGCGGGTCACATTCCTGGCGCTGTAAATATTCCCTTTACCGAAAACTTAGATACTGATGGTCGCTTTCTTTCTCCTGAAGTTTTAAAGGAAAAATATACTGCTGCTCTAGCTGATATAAGATCTGAGCATGTTATCGTTCATTGTGGATCAGGAATTACAGCTTGTCACACGCTTTTAGCTATGGATTATGCAGGTTTGCCTATTCCTAAACTTTACGTTGGTTCGTGGAGCGAATGGAGCAGAAATAACAAGGAGATGGTTTTGGCTGAATAGATACAACTTACGAAGAGCCAAGAGCCAAAGCGTAGGATGGTTTCAAAAGTTTCTGGCGTGATCCATCTGGAAGATTTAAGAAGCTTCCCTCAAGCACTTTCCACCAAAACTTCGTTAGTCGATTGGGTTTATGCACCAGCCCAAGTGAGGTAAACCCGATTGAAATGAAATCCTTTTATTATTTCACTGTCTTCACTTATTATCGTTTATCATTAAAGAATAAAAGATTGAAATAAAAAGCGGGACTAATGGAACCGAAAAGTGATGAAACTGATTTTCAAAAAATTATGATTTAGACTAATAAGCCAAAAACATGCTTTATTAAGATCAACAATTTTCAAAAAACATTTTTAATCTAATTTATTTATCCCTACATTTGCAGGCTAAAATTTTACAGTACTTTGAAGCCACTAAAACAATTTTCATTACCGTTTACCGGATTAAAATTGGGAACTCATCAGTTTGAATATGAGCTAGATGACGCCTTTTTTAATGCTTTCGAGTACTCGTTAATTAAAAGTGGAAATTTAAAAGTAGACTTGGAACTTGAGAAACAAGAGACCATGATGCTATTAAAATTCAAAGTAATTGGAACAGTTAATTTAGATTGCGATAAATGTTTATCTGAGTTTCCATTACCTATAAATTTGTACGAAAGACAGATTGTAAAATTTGCAGAAGCTGAAATGGAAAGTGACGATGAAGAAATTATCTCGTTAAGCCGTAAAGAGACTGCAATTGATATATCAGGTCCACTATACGAGATGATCAACGTAGCGGTGCCCTATATCAAAAACTGCGAACAAGCAGGTAAAGATTGCGATCAGGAAATGATTGATCGCTTAAATCAACTATCTATTGATAAGCAGGCTGAAGAAAATGAACAAAATAGCGACCCACGTTGGGAAGCACTTAATAAGTTAAAAAAATAATTAGATTATACACCAATGGCACATCCAAAACGGAAAATCTCGAAACAGAGAAAAAATAAAAGAAGAACACACTATAAAGCTGTGACTCCTTCTTTCGCAACATGCTCAGCAACAGGTGCTATCCACGTACCTCACCGTGCTTACAACGTTGATGGTAACCTATACTATAACGGTAAATTGGTTATCGAAAATACTCAGATTGGGTAATTTTCTTAAAAAATTGTTTGTGTTTTCAGCGGCTTTAGTCATACCTTAGTCAACTGAAAATTTTAGGATTTTACCTAATCTAACACAAACAGATTTTTTCTATGAAAATAGGCCTCGACATAATGGGCGGAGACTATGCTCCCAAAGCAATTGTTTTGGGAGCAATAGCAGCTCATCAATCGCTAAACGCTGGAGAACATTTAGTTCTTATCGGCGATACCGAACAGATTAAACCGATTCTCGCAGAAGAAGGCTTTAATCCGGATCATTTTGAATACGTTCATACTGATGAAGTAATTGGTATGGGCGAACACCCCACCAAGGCAATCGTTCAGAAACCCAAATCGAGCATAGCAGTAGGCTTTAACCTTTTAAAAGAAGGCAAACTAGATTCTTTCGCAAGTGCTGGTAACTCTGGCGCAATGTTGGTTGGCGCTGTATTTAGTGTTAAAACCATTCCGGGCATTATCCGCCCATGTTTATGTACCATTCTTCCGAAAATTAAAGGTGGCACAGGCTTACTTTTAGATGTAGGCGCAAATGCCGACTGTAAACCCGATATTTTATTACAATTTGGCGTTCTAGGTAGTTTATACGCAGAAAATTTACTTCAGATAAGTGATCCAAGAGTTGCCTTAATGAATATTGGCGAGGAAGATGAGAAAGGAAACATGTTAAGCATGGCTACTTTCCCATTAATGAAAGACACAAACTTATTTAACTTTGTTGGTAACGTTGAAGGAAGAGATTTATTTAACGAAAAGGCCGATGTAATTGTTTGTGATGGCTTTACCGGAAATGTAATGCTTAAATTAGCAGAATCATTCTACGTACTTACCATAAAAAAAGGATTGAAAGATGAGTTTTTCGATCGTTTTAACTACGAGCAATATGGTGGTAGTCCAGTTTTAGGCGTTAATGCTCCCGTTGTTATCGGACATGGAATTTCTAGTCCGCTGGCTGTTAAAAATATGGTTCTTCAATCAAGAGAGATGATCACCACCGGCTTGGTAGAAAAAATTAGAATGGCATTTAAATAATTTATTAAAATTTTTAAAATGAGTAAAATTCAAGCTGCTATTACAGCAGTAAATGGTTATGTCCCCGACTATGTGCTTACAAACGCAGAGTTAGAAACCATTGTTGACACTTCGGATGAATGGATTACCAGCAGAACGGGAATAAAGGAACGTAGAATTTTAAAGGGAGAGGGATTAGGCACCTCAGATATGGCTGTTCATGCTGTAAATGGTTTACTAAAAAAGAGGGGTATCGATGCAAAGGAAATTGAATTAATTATTTTTTGCACTACTACTCCAGATTTTACTTTCCCAGCAACGGCCAATGTTTTGGCCGATAAGATTGGGGCATCAAATGCTTGGGGCTACGATTTACAGGCAGCTTGCTCTGGCTTTATCTTCGGATTAGCTACTGGAGCATCTTTTATAGAATCTGGCAGACATAAAAAAGTGTTGGTAGTTGGTGGCGATAAAATGTCATCGATCATTAACTACGAAGATCGTACAACCTGTATTATCTTTGGTGATGGTTGCGGATGTGCTTTATTAGAACCAAACGAAGAAGGTTTAGGCATTATTGATTCGATTACAAGAACTGATGGTTCTGGAAGAGATTTTCTTGGTATGAAAGCAGGTGGATCGGTTATGCCGGCAACCCACGAAACTATTGATGCAAGATTACATTTTGCGCACCAAGAAGGACCGACAGTATTTAAATTTGCGGTAACCAACATGGCCGATGTTGCTGCAGAAATTATGGAACGCAATGGTTTAACAGCTGATGATGTTGCATGGTTAGTACCTCACCAAGCCAATAAACGCATTATTGATGCAACCGCAAACCGCATGGGCGTTACCACAGATAAGGTAATGATCAACATAGAACGTTACGGAAACACTACCAATGGAACTATTCCTTTATGTTTATGGGAATGGGAAAGTAGGTTAAAAAAAGGCGATAATATCGTTTTAGCTGCATTTGGTGGCGGTTTCACTTGGGGTTCTATTTACCTTAAATGGGCTTACGATAGCAATTAGTCTTTCGTATAAAGTTGATAATTTAGGGACGATAGTTATTAGCCACAATGGCGATAAACAATGAAGCATAATACCATTAACCATAAACGAATTGAAAGAAAATTTAAAACAAAAAAAGTATAACTTAGTTAAATCATTAACACTATTTTTTACATAACTAGCCTAAAAAATGGATATCAAACAAATACAGGAACTGATTAAATTTGTTTCTCGTTCTGGAGTAAATGAGGTTGCGATTGAGCAAGAGAACTTCAAAATTACGATTAAAACAAACCAAGCACCAACTGTTGTGCATGCAACAATGCCACAAGCACCGCTTTTACAAGCTGCAGCTCCAGTTGCCACTGCGCCTACTGCACCAACTGCCGATACACCGGCTGTACCTGCTGCAGAAGATACATCAAAATACATTACAGTTAAATCGCCAATGATTGGTACTTTCTATCGTTCTGCAAGTCCAGATAAACCTATGTTTATTAACGTAGGCGATGAAATTGCGGTTGGTAAAGTTGTTTGTATTATTGAGGCAATGAAACTTTTCAACGAAATTGAAAGTGAAGTTTCTGGCCGTGTGGTTAAAATATTAGTTGATAATGCCTCTCCAGTAGAATATGATCAACCTTTATTTTTAGTAGAACCTATTTAGAAATTGATTTCGCAGATCTAAGATGATTGCATTGATTAAAGTTATTTTAAGATAAATAATCAAAAAATCGGTGTAATCCTTTCCATCGGTGTAATCATCAATTAAAAAACTATGTTTAAAAAAATACTAATTGCCAACAGGGGAGAAATCGCTTTGCGAATTATCCGAACCTGTAAGGAAATGGGCATCAAAACGGTTGCTGTTTACTCTACCGCAGATCGCGAAAGTTTACATGTACGTTTTGCTGATGAGGCTGTTTGTATTGGCCCACCGCCAAGTAAAGATTCTTATTTAAATATCCCAAATATTATTTCGGCAGCAGAATTAACAAATGCCGATGCCATACATCCAGGTTACGGTTTCTTATCCGA
The DNA here is from genome assembly GCF_004331675.1 of Pedobacter frigidisoli. Lineage (GTDB taxonomy): Bacteria > Bacteroidota > Bacteroidia > Sphingobacteriales > Sphingobacteriaceae > Pedobacter > Pedobacter frigidisoli. The sequence goes on from NZ_SJSN01000001.1 coordinate 206,028, forward strand.
AAATGCTAAGTTTTCTAACATCTGTCGTGAATATGGTATAAAATTTATTGGCGCAACGCCAGAGCAAATTAATGGCATGGGCGATAAAGCTTCTGCTAAAGAAACCATGAAAATAGCGGGTGTACCTACTATTCCAGGTTCTGAAGGTTTGCTAACCAGCGTAAAAGAAGGTATTGCTATTGCCAACGAAATGGGCTACCCAATTATCCTTAAAGCAACTGCTGGTGGTGGTGGCCGCGGAATGCGAGTAGTTTGGAAAGATGAAGATTTTGAAAATGCATGGGATAGTGCTCGTCAGGAGTCTGGTGCTGCATTTGGTAACGATGGCTTATATTTAGAAAAATACATTGAAGATCCACGCCACATTGAGATTCAAATTATTGGAGATCAGTTTGGGAAAGCCTGTCATTTATCAGAGCGTGATTGTTCTATTCAACGTCGTCACCAAAAGTTGGTAGAGGAATCGCCATCGCCATTTATGACGGATGAGCTTCGTGTAAGAATGGGTGAAGCCGCAATTAAAGGTGCAATGGCCGTAAATTATGAAGGCGCAGGTACAATCGAGTTCTTGGTTGATAAACACCGTAACTTCTACTTTATGGAAATGAACACCCGTATTCAGGTAGAGCATCCAGTTACTGAAGAAGTAATCAACTTCGATTTAATTAAGGAACAAATAAAGGTTGCTGCTGGAATTCCAATTTCAGGCAAAAACTACTTCCCAGACATGCATGCGATTGAATGCCGTATCAATGCAGAGGATCCAGCTAACAATTTCCGCCCATCACCAGGAAAAATCACCAATTTCCATTCACCTGGAGGTCATGGTGTACGTGTAGATACGCATGTTTATGCAGGATATCAAATTCCATCTAATTACGATTCGATGATAGCAAAGTTGATTTGCGTTGCACAAACACGTGAAGAAGCGATTTGTACAATGGAACGTGCCTTAGGCGAATTTGTAATTGAAGGTGTTAAAACAACTATTCCTTTCCATTTACAGTTGATGAAAGACCCTAACTTTAGAGCTGGTAATTTTACGACCAAGTTTATGGAAACATTTGAATTTGTAGAGAGTTAAAAAAATCTATACATTATGATACAATGGCTGTTCAAAATACTTGAGCAGCCTTTTTTTTTGCCATCTGCAATGCAACATACTGAAATATCCATCAAACATTTTTCATCAACCAGTGTTCGAAAAATATGATAGTTTAAAGTCTTTTAAATAGCATTTTTAAGATTTGCTAGCGTTAACGATGGAAGTGACATCCTTTTTGGCTTTTTCTGCCAAAAAGATATAGCGGACAGCGTGTTAAAACGCCCAAATTATTAATTGCACAGATTTATTATTCGAGCACAAGTTATCAATACACTTTTCGAAAAGGATAGGTTTTAAGTCTCCTAATTAAATTTAAAATTTAACGACCTATATTGTAGCGTTTTAGCCACAGCTTACGTTTTAATATAAAAACCTCACATTATGAAAAAAAATCTATTTAACGCGGTTCCGCTCTTACTTATTTTTGCCCTATTCACCCAATGCAAAAAATCGGATGAATATGAAATGATACGGATCATGAAAATGATTTCCGTTGAACAAATGAGAGCAATGCCTGTAGGAATTACTAAGGCTGTCCAAGCGAAGGCTACAGGAAAAATATATATTTATAATGATTATCTCTTTATTAACGAACCAAATGAGGGTATTCATATCTTTAACAATTCAAATCCAAGTGCTCCCGTAAATGTTGGTTTTCTACAAATTCCTGGAAACGTAGATCTGGCCATTCACAATAATGTACTTTATGCCGATAATTTTATTGATTTACTTGCTTTCGATATCTCGAACATGAGCAATATCAAGCAAGTTAAAAGAGTGACTAATGTTTTTCAACAATTGTACACACCAGGGGCTCAAAAATATCTTTACATCTATAAAGACACTTTAGTAAAGAAGCAAAATAACAAAACGGGTGTAATGAATGATGCTTACACAAGTATTTCTTCTATGTCTAGTAGTTCCTCCGGACAAGGTGGTTCTATGGCAAGGTTTACTCTATTAAATGATTATTTATATACTGTTGGTATTGCTAATTTAAGCTTGTTTGATGTGAAAACCGCATCGAACCCAACTTTTGTGAAATCAATTAGTTTGGGTTGGGGTGTTGAAACAATTTTTCCTTACGAAAACAAATTATTTCTGGGCACCAATACAGGCATGCATATTTTTAGCACAGCTGATGCTGCCAATCCTGTTAAACTTTCTACCTACAGCCATATTTTCGCTTGTGATCCTGTGGTTGTACAAGGAAAATATGCTTATGTTACTTTACGCACAGGAACAAATTGTAGGCAAGCGAGTAATCAATTAGAAGTTGTAGATATTGAGGACCCGACAAAACCAAAACAGGTGGCTGTTTATCCAATGCAAAGCCCACACGGCTTGAGTGTAAATGGCAACAATTTATTCCTTTGCGAGGGCACTTATGGTATCAAGAGCTTTAACATTACCGATAAAAATAAAATTGCAGATAATTTGCTACAGCATTTAAATAGCATCAAAAGCTTTGATGTTATTGCTGGGCCTAAATCCTTAATCGTTACTGGCGAGGACGGAATATATCAGTTCAACTACAGTAATGCGGCAAATTTGAAGCAACTGAGCTTCATTAAAGTTGATAATAAATAAACCATTAAGTTAATTTTAGAGAAATTATTCAAGCTTCAAATTGACAAGGAGTTATTATCGTTCCATATTTTAATAGTTATATTCAATTTTTGAAATCAATTCTCACAATAATATAAACTATTTCTATATTTAACACGTAGATACCATTCTATTCATTTAGAATGGTATTTTTGTTTTCAACATGAGCGACACTAAAGAAAAATCATCACTATTAAAGGCTATCGGGAATAAAGGGACAACATTAGAGGCAGAAATGTCTTTTTTTGACCACCTCGATGTGCTGCGTAAACATTTAATCAGAGCCGTAATTGCCATCGGTGTATTCACCGGTATCGCTTTTTATTTCAATGAAGAAATCCTAGATAAAGTAATTTTTGGTCCAAAAAAACCTGATTTCTGGACTTATCGAATGATGTGTAAGCTGGTGGAGCATTTTCCATCATTGGGTAAGGATATGTGTATCACCAAAATTAATGGTGAAATTATCAATACAGAAATGGCGGGTCAGTTTAATTTACAGCTAAACGTTTGTGTAATGTGCGGTATTGTGGCTGGCTTCCCATATTTGTTGTGGGAAATTTGGCGTTTTATTAAGCCGGCATTGCATGAGGTAGAACGTAAATCGGCAAGTGGTTTTGTTTTCTTTGCTTCTATGCTCTTCATTATCGGTATCCTGTTTGGATATTTTGTTGTTTGTCCGCTATCGGTTAACTTCTTAACTGGCTATACTGTAAGCGCCGAAATTAAAAACACTTTTACTGTCGATTCTTATCTCTCATCAGTTTCTACCTTAACCTTGGGAACAGGTATTATTTTCGAACTACCCATAATCATTTTCATTTTATCGAAGCTTGGATTAATGACGCCGAAACTCATGCGTTCGAGCAGAAGATATGCAGCTGTAATTATCTTAATTATTGCGGCAATCGTTACGCCAACTCCAGATATTATGACGATGTTGATTGTGGCAACTCCCCTATTCTTACTTTATGAATTGAGCATCTTTGTATCGGCTTATATTGAGAAAAAGAAGAAAAAAGCTGATGCCGCTTTCTATGCTAACTAACAAAAACATTACGAATAGATTTTAGAATTCTATATAAATTTGGACATGTCTGAGAACAAGATAAAAATCGCAATTGGTAGCGATCATGCTGGTTTCGAATTTAAAGAAGTGCTGAAAAATTTTCTAAAGAATTATGATGTGAAGGATTTTGGAGCGTTCTCTTTAGATTCGGTTGACTATCCAGATTTCGCACACCCTGTTGCATCTGCAGTAGAAAGTGGTGAATATACCTACGGTATTTTATTGTGTGGCTCTGCAAATGGTGTGGCCATTACCGCAAATAAACATCAGCATATTAGGGCAGGCTTATGTTGGGAAAACGAAGTTGCATCTTTGGTTCGTAAACATAATGATGCAAATGTTTTGTGCATTCCAGCTAGATTTGTATCAGAAGAATTAGCAAAAGAAATTACCACAACCTTTTTAACAACTGCATTTGAAGGTGGTCGTCATCAAAACAGGGTCGAAAAAATATCTTGCTAACAGAAACTCAACTAACTATTATCAAAAATAATGAATAAAAAATTTTTAACCCTTAGCTTGGCATCGCTCCTTACCGCGAGTTGTTTTGCACAAGTAAAGCCCCTTATCCCGAATAAGGATGCGATTAAATTCAGTAAGGCCATCAACCCTGAAAATGCTTATAAACATTTATCAATTTTAGCTTCTGATGAATATGAAGGTCGCGAGACTGGAACCAAAGGCGCTTGGATGGCTGCAGATTATATCCGTGATTATTTTAAATCCTTAGGTTTAAAAGGGCCTGTTGATGGTGGTTATTTTCAAAAAATTGATTTGGTTAATCTTAAGCTTAAGCAAAGTCAATTAACGGTAAATGGTCAGCCAAAAGAATATTTAAAAGACTATTTGGTTTATCCAAATACGATTAGCGATAATGGTTTCATGTTCTCTGGAGATGATATCGTTTTTGTTGGCTATGGTTTGAAGAAAGATACTTACAACGATTTTGCCGGAACCAATATTGAAAGTAAAGTTGTTTTGATGTTTGCGAACGGTGATCCGACACTTAAACCAGGCGAACGTATGGACAGAAGTTCGGTAATGGAAATGCGTAAACAAAGAGCAGATTATTTTGCTCAAAATAAAGTAAAAGCCATTATTACTATCGACCCAACAATTGACAGATTAACAGAAAATTTTAAAAAGAATTTATCTGATGGGCAGGTAATTGTTAAAACCAATAGCGTTTTAGAAGCTGCGAGACAAAACGTTATTCCACGTATTTCTATTTCTCTTGCTTTAGCAAACGAGCTTTTGAAAACACAAAACACAACTGTTGCCGACTTACAGAAAAAAATTATGGATAGCAAAACACCTGCATCTATGGCTTTAGCTACCCCGTTTTCGGCAAGTGGATCAAAAAGTGAAACGCCTGTACGTTGCGAAAATGTATTGGGTTTTTTAGAGGGAACAGATCCAATTTTGAAAAAGGAAGTTGTTGTGCTTACTGGTCATTATGATCATATTGGTTTGGTTAAAGACCCTAACGCTACTGATAAGGTAAACAATGGAGCTGATGATGATGGTTCTGGAACTACTGGCGTTTTATTAATGGCAAAGGCATTTACTGATGCTAAAAAAGCAGGAAAAGGTTCTAAACGCAGTATTTTATTTATGACTGTTGTTGGTGAAGAAAAAGGACTGTGGGGTTCTGAATGGTATTCTGAGCATCCGGTTTTCCCGATAGCGAATACAATTGCTGATTTGAATACAGATATGATTGGCCGTACTGGTGAAGAATATTTAGGCAAGCCAGATTCTGCAAACTACATTTATTCTGTAGGCTCGAACATGTTAAGTAGCGAGCTTGGTAAATTGAGCGAGCAGGTTAATGCGACTTACACAAAAATGAAGTTGGATTATAAATATGATGATCCAAAGGATACTGAGCAAATTTATTACCGTTCCGATCATTACAACTTTGCAAAGGTTGGTATTCCAATTATCTTCTATTATGATGGTATGTTAGAGCAAGATTATCACAGACCTGGCGATGAGGTGAGTAAAATCAACTTCCCACTTTTGACCAAGAGAGCTAAATTAACTTACTATACTGCTTGGGAATTGGCAAATAGACCTAAACGCCCAGCCGTAGATATGGATGGAAAAGGAAATCCAAAGAAATAATTAAGTAAAAATATTAAGCCTCTCGATTATTCGAGAGGCTTTTGCTTTTAATATCCTATCACAATCAGTTTGAAATATCAATTTAAAAATATTATTTTTGATAAAATCAAAACTTATGAGTCAAGCGCAAATTTTTGAAAAGATAAAGAGAATACCCGCTGCTTACCAACAAGAAGTAGAGGATTTTATTGATTTCATCTTACAGAAAAAAACAACAAAAGAATTAGGGGAAAATAAAAAAAGAAAAATTGGTTTGCTTAAAGGAAAAATGAAAATGAGCGCTGATTTTGACGAACCCTTAAATGATTTTAAAGATTATATCTAGTGAAACAATATCTTTTAGATACACATACTTTACTGTGGATGCAGGATGATAACAATATGTTATCAAACAAGGCAAGAGAAATTCTTGAAGATAGCAGTTGTAATTTGTATCTTAGTGTAGCAAGTTTTTGGGAAATTTCGATAAAACAATCACTAGGAAATCTGAAACTGGAATATACCTTGGATGAACTTTCAGAATCTTGTTCATCAAATAACATTCTCATTCTACCAATACAGATAAGTGCCCTTAACAAACTTAAAAACTTACCCTTTTTGCACAGAGATCCTTTTGATAGGATTATTATTTCTACAGCACTTGATATGAATTTTAGCCTCATCACGAAAGATATAAATGTGCATAGATACGATGTTAAATTAGTCTGGTAATATAATTATCAAAATATTAAGCCTCTCGATTATTCGAGGGGCTTTTTTATGCACAATACTTTTGCTGGCAATAGAAATTCCTATCTTTGAAACATGATGAAAACTGCCGAGGAATTTTTAGAGAAATCTGATGAAAAAGCTTTCGATTTACCGCATCGTAAAACCATTAACCATAATATTGGAAAATATAATGTTGCTGTAGAACGGGGGTTATCAAAGTTCGAAAATCTCGAGGCATCGAAAAAGAAAGCACATGTTATAAAATGGCGTGTGATGGAAAATCTTGATAAATTTCTGCCAGAATTTGAGTCTAATTTTCAACGCAGGGGAGGTAAAGTGATTTGGGCAAATGATGCCGAAGAAGCTCAACAGGAAATCCTCAACATCATCAAAAGGAGTAATGGCAAAACGGTTATCAAATCTAAATCGATGACTACAGAAGAAATTCATTTGAATGATTTCCTCGAAAAAAATGGCATTGAATCTTTAGAAAGCGATTTAGGTGAATATATTGTTCAATTGCTTGGGCAGGCTCCTTATCATATTGTTACGCCAGCAATGCACTTAAGCGCTACAGATATTGCTCAATTATTTCACGATAAATTCCGAACGCCAATTGATGCAACTCCGCCGCAATTAGTTCAAAAAGCAAGGGAATTACTTCGCGATAAATATTTAAATGCGGATATAGGTATTAGTGGCGGTAATTTTTTAATAGCCGATACTGGAAGCATTGCGTTAACAGAAAATGAAGGAAATGCTCGTTTGAGTACCACTTTTCCAAAAATACATATTGCCATTGTGGGTATCGAAAAGGTAATTCCATCAATAGCTGATTTAGATTTGTTTTGGCCTTTGCTTGCTTCACATGGAACAGGACAAAACTTAACCGTCTACAATACCATTTTAAGCGGTCCTCGCCAGCCAAACGAAACCGACGGGCCAGAAGAAATGTACGTTATCCTTTTAGATAACGGTCGTACGAATTTGCTAGCTCAAAAAGAACAGCGCCAAGCGCTTTACTGCATCCGTTGCGGCGCTTGTTTAAATGCTTGTCCGGTTTATAAAAATATTGGCGGCCATACTTATAACACTACTTACAGTGGACCAATCGGCTCGGTAATTACACCTCATTTTAAGGGTATGGAAGAGTTCAAACACTTAAGCTACGCATCCAGCCTTTGTGGAAAATGTTCTGAAGTTTGCCCTGTTAAAATAGATATCCATAAAATGTTATTGCTAAATCGCAGAGATGCAGCAGCAACACACGAAAATGGAAAAGTTGAAGAAATGGGCTGGGGAATGTTTAACCGAATGATGCAGAAACGTAAATGGATGGACTTTTTCAGCGGGAAATTTAAAAACTTTATGCTTAAAACATTCTTCAAAAAAAGTTGGGGCAAGTACCGTGAGATGCCAAAAGTTGCCGATAAATCTTTTGCAAAACAGTGGGAAGAGTTGAAGAAGAGTAAGGAGGATTAGCAAGAATCTTGCCTATTATACATTTTGAATTCGTAAATTCACATTTAAGCTTGTTTTAAATTTATGCCAACACTTTTCATCGTCTTTGGATTAAGATTTTTCTTTTATTCCAATGAACATTTACCAATTCATATACATGTTAGAAATGCTGATGGCGAGGCTAAATTTGAAGTTGAAGAAGTTAAATTAATTTCAAACAAAGATCTTAAAAATAAAGACGTTAGTTTGGCGATTGCTTTGATTGAAGAGAACAAAGAAATTATCATTAATAAATGGAATGAATATCATGGAAATTAATGTAATTAAAGTTTGGTTTGATGATAAAAATATTTTCATTAAAACAAGTGCTGATGAAGTTAAAAGTCATCCGCTGAATTGGTTTCCAAGGTTACAAAAAGCTAAGATATCTTCATTGGAGAATTTTACACTTTCTCCTTTTGGAATACATTGGGAGGAGCTTGATGAGGATTTAAGCTTTGAGGGCTTTTTTAACTTTACTACTCAAAATTCAGTTTTAGAGAAAAAATAACCAGCTCTTTTCAAGATTATATGCAATTCAACCGCCGCGATAAAGACGACAAATTCTTATTGAATTTATACAAAAGATTGCTTTATCCTCGAATGGTTGAGGAGAAAATGCTGAAGCTTTTGCGTCAAGGTAGAATTGGCAAATGGTTTTCAGGAATCGGGCAGGAAGCGATAGCCGTGGGTTCTACTTTAGCGATGCAAAGCGATGAATACATCTTGCCAATGCATCGTAATCTTGGTGTATTTACTTCGAGAGATATTCCTTTAAAAAAGTTAATGGCGCAATGGCAAGGTAAACTTTCAGGTTTCACCAAAGGCCGCGACCGCTCCTTTCATTTCGGCACACAAGATTATAAAATTATCGGGATGATTTCTCATCTCGGTCCGCAAATGGCTTTGGCCGATGGGATTGCCTTGGCTGATGTTTTGGCCAATAAACAAAAAGCAACATTGGTTTACACAGGCGAGGGCGCAACAAGCGAGGGCGATTTTCACGAAGCCGTTAACGTTGCTGCTGTTTGGAATTTACCAGTCATCTTCCTAATTGAAAATAATGGTTACGGTTTATCTACACCCAAATCCGAACAGTTTAGATGTAAAAATCTGGTTGATAAAGCAATTGGCTACGGGATTGAGGGAATTCAAATTGATGGAAATAACATTCTTGAGGTTTACGATACCATCAATCAATTGGCAAATGAAATTAGAAAAGACCCGCGACCAGTTTTGGTAGAATGTTTAACATTTAGAATGCGTGGCCACGAAGAAGCGTCAGGCACCAAATATGTTCCGCAGGAATTATTTGATGAATGGGAAAAGAAAGACCCCTTAAGCAATTATGAATCTTATCTAATTGAACAAGGTGTTTTAAATCAGGATGCTGTTATCGACATCAAACTTAAAATCAAAAAAGACATCGAATTAGAAATCGAAGAAGCTTTCGATGAGCCGGAACCCGAAGCAAATTCGATTCAGGAGCTGGCGGATATGTATTTCCCTTACGAACAAAAAGTAATTGCGCCAAGTCAATCATCCACAGAAAAAAGATATTTAGATGCCATAACCGAGGGTTTGGATTTAGCCATGCAAAGATATCCAAACCTGGTTTTAATGGGACAGGATATTGCAGATTATGGCGGCGCTTTCAAAATTACCGATGGCTTTACGGCAAAGTATGGCAAAGGACGAGTTCGAAACACGCCAATTTGCGAATCGGCTATTGTTGGCGCTGGTTTGGGCTTATCTATTAACGGCTACAAAGCTGTTGTAGAAATGCAGTTTGCCGATTTCGTAACCGTTGGTTTCAATCAAATTGTAAATAATTTAGCTAAAACACATTATCGCTGGGGCGAAAAGGCCGATGTTGTAGTTCGGATGCCTACGGGAGCAGGAACGGGCGCAGGGCCATTTCACTCACAAAGCAATGAGGCTTGGTTTACCAAAACACCAGGTTTAAAAGTAGTATATCCCGCTTTCCCTGAGGATGCAAAAGGTTTGTTATTGGCCGCAATCGAAGACCCAAATCCTGTTCTTTATTTTGAACATAAATATTTATACAGAAGTTTAGTCAGTGCTGTTCCCGATGGTTATTATACAACGGAAATTGGCAAGGCTGTTAGGTTGGCCAATGGCAATAAGTTTGCCATTATTACTTACGGTTTAGGCGTTCACTGGGCTTTAGATTATATCAAAAACAATCCTGAATGTGGTGCAGCTCTAATTGATTTACGAACATTGCAGCCTTGGGATAAAGAAACGGTTGCAGCGGTTGTAAAATCTACAGGAAGAGTTTTAATCTTGCATGAAGATACGTTAACCAATGGTTTTGGTGCAGAAATTTCTGCATGGATTGGCGAACATTGTTTTCAATATCTAGATGCTCCGGTTTTGCGTTGTGCCAGTTTAGATACAGCAATTCCAATGAGTAAAGTATTGGAAGAAGATTTTCTCGCAAAATCTAGATTAGCAGAAACGATTGATAAATTATTGAAATATTAAAAATACTTTTGCCAAGGAGACACAGAAATCACGGAAAATATTTTTTAACTCCGTGTCAATCCGTGTTTCCGCGGCCAATTCATAAAAACACCGAATGAGCAATTTTAAAATTGAGGGGAACATAGTTGATATTACAAAGCGAAATATTTTCTTTGGTGAAGTTGAGGTGGAAGATGGGAAAATAAAATCTTTAAATAAACTTTCTGAAACTAAAATTGATGCTCATTTTATCCTCCCAGGCTTTATTGATAGCCACGTTCATATTGAAAGCAGCATGTTAATTCCTAGCGAATTCGCAAGGTTAGCAGTCATTCATGGAACGGTTTCTACCATCAGCGACCCGCACGAAATTGCAAACGTTTGTGGTATGCGGGGTGTAGAATTTATGATTGAGAATGGCAAAACCGTCCCTTTCAAGTTTAACTTCGGCGCTCCAAGTTGTGTTCCTGCAACAATTTTTGAAACCGCTGGGGCAGAGTTAAATCACGATGATGTGAAAGCACTTTTGGAGCGTCCTGAAATAAAATACCTCAGTGAGATGATGAATTTCCCAGGTGTGCTTTATAAAGATGTGGAGGTTTTAAAAAAGATTGCTGCTGCACATGATTTGGGTAAACCAGTCGATGGTCATGCGCCAGGTTTACGTGGTGATGCTGTTCAACAATATATCAACGCAGGAATTTCTACCGACCATGAATGTTTTACTTCAGAAGAAGCTTTGGATAAACTACAACGTGGAATGAAAATTCTTATCCGTGAGGGAAGTGCAGCCAAAAATTTCGAGGCGCTTATTGATTTGCTAAACGATTGGTCAGAAATGATGATGTTTTGCAGTGATGATAAACACCCCGATAGCTTAGTTGAAAGTCATATTAACGCACTCTGCGCCAGAGCAGTTGCAAAAGGAATCGATGTTTTTAATGTTCTTCAAGCAGCTTGTATCAATCCAATTCTTCATTATAAATTGGATGTTGGTCAAATGCAAATTGGAGATTATGCTGATTTTATTGTGATTGAAGACTTGAAAAACTTCAAGGTCAAACAAACTTATATCGATGGAATTTTGCTTGCTGAAAATGGCAAAATGATTGGCGATTGGGTTAAACATTCAAAAGAAAAAGAGTCTGTTAATTACTTCGATTGCAGTTTTAAAAAGGTTGAAGACTTTGTATATGCTTTTACAAAACAAGAAGAAATTCCTGTTATTGAGGCTTTGGATGGTCAATTAATTACAAACAGACTTGCTGCAAAGCCAAAAGTTTCAAATGGAAATATTATCAGTGATTTAGAAAATGATGTATTGAAAATGGTTGTGGTTAACCGCTATCACGATGCACCAATTGCAGTTTCATTCGTTAAAAATTTCGGCTTAAAAACTGGCTCAATAGCGTCGAGTGTTGCTCACGATAGCCACAACATTATTGCGGTTGGTGTTGATGACAAAAGCATTTGCGATGCCGTTAACTTAGTGATTAAGGAAACTGGAGGTGTGGTTGCTTTGGGAAATGGAAAAGAAGAAATTTTACCATTACCCGTAGCTGGTTTAATGAGTAATGAAAATGGTTATAAAGTTGCCGAAAGCTACACTTCTATCGATAAATTTGCGAAAGAATTGGGCTCTACTTTGGTCGCTCCGTTTATGACGCTTTCTTTTATGGCCTTATTGGTTATTCCGCATTTAAAGCTGAGCGATAAGGGTTTATTTGATGGAGATAAGTTTGAGTTTGTGTAACTACATTATTCCCTCAATTCTATCTACAAACACATTAACCAATTTATAATCTTGATTTAATTGAATGATTTCTGGCCATAAATTCTTGAGGGTTTCATAAAATGGAGACATTTTCATATTGCCCAGTTTAACATGAATTACCTTTGGTGGTGGGGTATGCAAGAGAATTCTTGATGAAAAATCACTATCCTTTGTGATGATAGTCAGATTATTCTCTTTGGCATATTTCCATATCTGCGAGTCTGTCCATTCATCTCCTAAATCAAATTGATGAATGTATTTTGAACTATTCCAAATCGAGAAAGATTAACGTCGATTAGAAATTCGCAATCCATTAAGCAACAGCCTGTTTAATGATAAAGCTATGATTCATTAATTCGGTAGCATAACGCATGCATGCTGTAATATCTTCTGCTTCCAAGGATGGGTATTGTTTTAAGATTTCTTCCGTCGTTTCTCCTGCAGATAAAAACTCCATGATGGATTGTACAGTAATCCTTTTCCCTCTAATAATAGGTTTTCCATTACAAATATCACTATCAATATAAATGCGGTCGAAAATTTGTTCCATAACCTAAAGTTAATCAATTAGTTTAATATTTGATATTGGTAAACCTATTCTACCACAAAAACCTCTGCCAAAGGATTAAAAAGATAAATCCTTTTATCATCCAAACAAACACAACGATAACGTTTTCTAATCCGTTCGCCTTTGGTAAAGCGGCGACCATCTTTTATTTTGAAAATAGTATTTGTCGGAAGTTGTTCCAGGTGCAAGGTTTCTACTTTATCAGAATCATATTTTTTTAATGCTCGGGATAAATGTAAATCAGAACAGCTTGAAGCCGCAGGATTCGACATGTAATTATCAATCGCTGTATGAATATCCGCTGGAAAAATATTCATATCGAAAAAAGGAACCATCATTCTCTGGAAGTTCTTTTTCCACTCCAAACCATGTGGTTTTACTTTGTTTTTGAAATCGTTCCAGGTTAACAGGTGGGCAAACTCATGTACGGTTGTAACCAGAAAAGCGTAATTATTTAAATTAAAATTTACTGAAATCCGATGTCCTTTATCGCGGTAAGGGTGGCGGTAATCGCCAAGTTTGGTAGAACGGGTTTTAGCGATTTTAAATTCGCATTGAAAATAATCTATCCACTTTGCAATTAGCGGTGCTGCAGGTTCTGGCATGTATTGCGCTAATAAATCAACTTTCTTCACGCATGCTAAGATAAGGAATTGCTAAAATATTTCAACCATATAAGACATATAAGAACATTTAAGGTTTGAACTTTAAAAATTAATGTAAAAATCTATATAAATCATTTACATATGTTTTCTGACCGCTTTCATAAATATTAAGGCAATTGAAATTAATAATTAATCCCATTGGTACTTCCAAAAGCTTCATATAAGTCAAAATTTGTGCCTCATGAATTGGCAATACTTTCTCAACTGCTTTAAGTTCAACAACAATACTTTCTTCAACAAATAAATCACACCACAATTCTGCATCAACCAAAATATCTTTATAATAAACTGGCACCAACATTTCAGATTTAAAATTTATTCCTCTTAGCTTCAATTCGTGCTTCAAGCATTTGTGATACACACTTTCCAACAAACCTGGACCAAGTGCTTTATGAACTTCAATTGCGGCACCATTAATTTTATAAATCAGCGTTTTTAAATACTCTTTATCCATCATGGCTAATATGTTCTTATATGTCTTATATGGTTAAATTAATGCCCTACTCCTCCGATGGAAAGAGCGACGCCAACACCAGCTTAATCTCGCCAAATGAATAATCCTTACCTAAAAACTCCCGAATTGTCGCCATCGATTTTGTTTTTTGGCTCTCAACCGCATCGCTAATATTTCTGATTTTATTAGGCTTAACCAATTTAGTAACATCAATCTGTTGGGTCGAAACATAATAAGCTAAATGCCCCTCAATTGTAGTAACCGAAAAACCACGTTCTTTTGCAATTTCCTCAAGTGTTTTTCCTTGTTCGTAAAGTTCAAAACTGATTAGCTTAGTATCGACCTTTGGTTCTTTCTTTTTCTTCTCCACAGCCGATTTTACTTTCAAAACCTGCCCTTTCAACTGAATCGCTTTTTGCAATTGCTCGTTCCGTTCCGATACATTTAACAGTGCATCGGTATCGGCTTTGCTGAATTCTTTCCCGTCGATAATGGCAAGTAACAAGGCTTTGCTTTTATGCATTTTCTTCAGCTGCTCGTAAACCAAAATCTCTAATTCAAGCAGCTCTGTGAGGTAAGTTTTTATACCTTTCTCTTCTTTTACGGCCTCAATTTGAATTAAAAATTTATCAGAAACACCTTTAACCAGCGGATTAAAATATTTCAAAGCCGCCTCTACACGCTTAGAAACATTAAAAAAAGTATGTCCCGTTTTCTCAGCAAATAGTCCTTTTAGTTGATTTATAAAAGTATCAGCCGTAGCCGTAATTTTCTGAAAATCAGCATACAATTCCATCGTCCAATTATCATAGTGCTGTTTTGTCGATTTCTCACTTTTATCAAAAGTTTGCAGATGCTCTTTAATGTAATATCTAATTAAATTCAAATCGAAAGCAGCCAATAAATAAGTTCTGATGAAGTCGTAACTCTCCACACTAATCTGTTCGGTTAAAACTTCAGCAGGTTGTTTTGTACTGGAAAAATAGTGGATATTTTGGTCTTGTTGCAAACCACTTTCACGCAAATGAGAAGTTAAAACCAAACCTTTTAGCGAGCGTAAACGCGAAAGCGCCACATAAGCCTGACCAGGTGCAAAGGCATCGCCAACATCAATAATGGCCTTATCAAAAGTTAAACCCTGACTTTTATGCACCGTAATTGCCCAAGCCAATTTTATCGGATATTGAACAAAAGAACCCGCTACGTTTTCTGCAATTTCGTTCGTTGCCTCATTCAGTTTGTACTTTACGTTTTCCCAAGTAAAAGGCGAAACCGAAATCACGGTACGTTCTTCTGGTAGTTCGATTTCGATAACATCTTTTGCTATGTGATGAACAACCCCGATTTTACCATTGTAATAACGCTTTTCGGCAGTCATGTCGTTTTTAATGAACATCACTTGTGCACCCACTTTCAGCTCTAAACTTTTCTCGTTCGGGTATGCGTACTCATTAAATTCGCCCGTAACCTTTGCATCGAAAAAGTACGATTTGGTTTTAAGCTGTGTCAATCTTTCTCGGTTGATACTGTCAGCCTTATTGTTATGCGTGGTTAACGTAATATAATTTTCGTCAGTTGATGGTTTAAAATCTTGTTTAAAATGCTGGCGTAGTAATGCCGTATCCTCGGGTGTGATTTTGTTATTTCGCAGGTTATTCAGCAAATCAATAAAAACCGAATCATCCTGACGATAAATTTTATCCAACTCAATATAAATTGGTGGATTATTCTGCAAAGCCAAAGCATCAAAGAAATAAATGCTCTTGTAAAAACCAGCCATTACCCGCCATTCATCATTTTTTACTACGGGTGGCAACTGATGTAAATCGCCGATAAATAGCACCTGAACCCCACCAAAAGGCACATTTCTATTTCTACGAATATATCGCAAAGCAAAATCAATCGCGTCGAGCATATCGGCCCGCAGCATACTCACTTCATCAATAACCAACAGTTCCAATTCCTGCAACATCCTGCGTTTATTGCCCTGCATATTCATGTGCTTCACAATGGTACGAGGCGTATTGAAGTTAAACGTGATGTTCTGATTCATGATATTCCCTGCCGCATCTGGGAAAAAAGCACCGAATGGCAACTGAAAAAGTGAGTGAATGGTAACCCCAGACGCATTGATTGCCGCAATGCCTGTCGGTGCACAAATCACAGCTTTTTTGTGTGTCAATTTTATCAGTTTTCGCAAGAAAGTAGTTTTACCTGTTCCTGCTTTTCCTGTTAAAAAAACGTGTTTCGAAGTGTAATTGATAAACTTGGCTGCAATTTCTGCGGCCATAGAAGTTTCCTCTATTTGTGGCATCGGCAATAAGATTTTAGGTTGCTTTAGTTTGGCGGGATAATTAAAGCTAACAATTTTAGCACAAGAATAGGTATGATTTTTAATTTTCAGTTAATAATTTTCAGTTAGCTTCATTAAGTAATTGGAAATGAATGTTCAGTTTTTCATCGGGAATGGTAGTCCTGCTGTGCGCTTTATCCCGATGAAATATCGGGATGCTCGCTGCCATCAGGTTTATTTAACAAAAGGATTTTTGCTTTTGGCTAAAAAACCACCCCTTGCCCCTCCTTGAAAATAAGGCGGGGAGCTATACAGTGCCAATATAAAATTTAGACGGAAGTTGCCGTTTGGTTAAAAGCATAAACTTCAAAACTGGCACAAATTTGAAATAGTAGACACTACTCCCCTCCTAATTTAGGAGGGGCAAGGGGTGGTTAAATATTGCCCAAGAACTACTAAAGAAGTTGTTTAAACCCGACAGAAATGGAAATACTTTTTTTATTGCAGCAACCCTGAATATACTGTCATGCTGAGGCACGAAGCATCTGCATCCGATGAAACAGATGCTTCGTGCCTCAGCATGACAGAAGTTTAAAAAAGATTGTAATGAATGGCGGGACTTCTTTTACCAAAGAATTACTGCAATTGCTTTTCTAAACATGATTCTCAAGATTTTAGGATTAGCAGGATAGTGGCATAACCCTATTAAAGATTAAAAAATTAACGAGCTCAAACAGTTAACCAATTTTCTTATCTTTGCAGCCTGATGAAACAAAAATATACACTTCTTATCGCAGTTAAATTCCTTTAACTCCATTTCATCGCCATTTTTTACCCAAAATTTTATTATGCTTAACCCTGAAATAGAAAAACGTAAAACCTTTGCCATTATTAGTCACCCCGATGCGGGCAAGACCACTTTGACGGAAAAATTCCTGCTTTTTGGTGGTGCCATAAACACGGCTGGTGCGGTAAAACGGAACAAGGCGAACCAAAGCAATACTTCCGATTTTATGGAAATTGAGAAACAACGTGGTATCTCGGTGGCAACTTCGGTAATGGGTTTTGAGTACAGTGGCAAGCGCATAAACATTTTGGATACGCCTGGTCACAAGGATTTCGCCGAAGATACTTACCGAACTTTATCGGCTGTGGATAGCGTAATTTTGGTGGTCGACTGTGTAAAAGGTGTTGAGGAACAGACGGAAAAACTGATGTCGGTTTGCCGTATGCGGAACACGCCAGTGATTATTTTCGTTAACAAAATGGATCGCGAGGGTAAGGAAGCTTTCGATTTATTGGATGAAATTGAGGAAAAACTGAATATCAGTTTATGTCCGCTTTCTTGGCCAATTGGCTTGGGGCACACATTTAAGGGTGTTTATAGCATTTATAACAAACATTTAAATCTTTTTCAACCAGATAAAACCAAAATTTCAAACTCGGTAATTGCCGTTGAAGATTTAGATGATGATAACCTGACTAACTTCTTAAAAGAAAAAGAAATTAGCAATTTAAAGGACGATTTAGAACTCGTTGAGGGTGTTTACGGCCAAATTGATAAGGAACTTTATAACGAGGGTTTATTAGCGCCAGTATTCTTTGGTAGCGCCATTAATAATTTCGGTATTAAGGAACTTTTGGATACGTTTATCGACATTGCGCCAAGTCCGCGACACCGTGAGGCTGAAGAGCGTGATGTGTTGGTTGAGGAGAAAAACTTCAGTGGTTTTGTATTTAAAATCCACGCCAATTTAGACCCAAAACACCGTGATAGAATCGCATTTTTAAGAATCTGCTCGGGTAAATTTGAGCGCAATAAATTCTATTACCATACCCGTCAGGACAAGAAACTGAAATTCTCGAACCCAATGGATTTCATGGCAAACGAGAAAAGTATTGTTGAAGAAGCTTGGCCTGGCGATGTGGTTGGTTTGTACGATAGTGGCAACTTTAAAATCGGCGATACTTTGACCGAGGGCGAAAAACTGCAGTTTAAAGGAATTCCAAGTTTCTCGCCATCTATTTTTAAAGAAGTAGAAAACATGGACCCAATGCGAACTAAACAATTGGAAAAAGGTATAGAACAATTAACTGATGAGGGTGTGGCGCAATTATTTGTGATGCAGCCAGGAAATAGAAAGGTTATCGGTGCTGTTGGTGAACTTCAATTCGAGGTAATTAACTTCCGTTTAGAACATGAATATGGCGCTAAATGTCGTTTCCGTACGTTGAGTTACACGCGTTCGAGCTGGGTAACTTCTGCTGACAGAAAAAAATTGGATGAGTTTGTGAAACGTAAACAGCAGCATATTGGTTTCGATAAAGAGGCAAATCCTGTTTATTTGGCCGATAGTGAATACATGATTAATTTAACTAAACAGGATTATCCTGATATCGATTTCCATAAAACGAGCGAGTTTAAAAGCTAGTTTTAAATGAGTGAATTTTGAATGATTGAATGGTTGCTATACTCTTTCATTTAAAATTCACTCAATCTCTCATTTCCCTTTACTCAAATCCCAAACTTTAAGATTATTCAAAACTGCTTTTCCACCGATTGAGAAAGCAGAGAATCCAGTCGCTTTTTCATCAGGAAAAACCATTGTGGTAATTACCTTTTCGCCACCATTTCCAAAAACCTCCAGAGAAGATTTATCTAATAAAACCTGCAGTTTAATTTTACCGTTAATAGGATTCACATTGGCTGTTTGCATAATGTTCTTATCGTTTTTAATTCCTTTTTCTGAGCGTGAACAATCTACATAAAGTTGTTTCTTGGTCACATCATAACCAATTTCGATTTCTTTAATGATGATTCCTTTATCATCTTTTAACTGAGCGATTTTAAACCCAACATTTTTGGCATCATTAACTGAAAATTCTGCATCAATCCAATATGAATTCAATGTCGGACCCAATACGGTTTCCCCGTTTAAAGCAATGTTGTTTTTAGTTGATAATTTTCCATCTGAATGCTTCGTTAGTTTATCACTTATGATGCTTGTTGGTTGCTGAAATAACCTCACACCATCGACAGTTGTTTTTAATGATAAATCTCTTGGGATCGACATTTGTCCTTTCCATGGAAAAGTTTCGTTTCCGCCAGGCTGTAACCAGCCTAATAAAATTCTTTGGTTTTTTGGGGCATCGTTCCACGGAATTCCAGCGTAAAAAGAATCGCCATCATCTACTAACAAAGTCAACTTTTCATCATTATCATTTTTGAAAGTTTTACCATCAAAATCGCCGACAAAATATTGCATAGTTGGTCCTTTTGGTCCGAATAAGGAAATTACTAACACCCATTTGGTATTGCTTTTATTTCCATCAACAGCCAAAGGAATTATAAACGGGCATTCCCAACCACTTCCTTGGTTTCCTTGTTTGCCGAAATCGCTCAGCATTGTCCAATCCTTTAAATTAGTAGAACCGTAAAACCTGGCTTGATGCTCATCAACCATTGCAACCGTCATAATCCATTGTTTCGAAGCCTCATGCCACCAAACATTAGGGTCGCGAAAATCCTTTTTATTTAAATCGATAATAGGATTTTTGGCATAGTTGGTAAAAGTCAATCCTCCATCATTGCTGTAAGCTAAATATTGCGATTCAATGTGTTGCTTGGGTAAATCGGCGGTGTAAAATGCCAAAATTGGTGCTTTGCCTTTGCCCAATCCACTTACATTATTTTTATCTAAAACAGCAGACCCCGAGAAAATCATGGTCGTTGTATCTTTCGTTATTTTTTCTGGAATTGCCACCGGAAGATGTTTCCAATTAACCAAATCTTTACTGGTTGCATGGCCCCAACTCATGTGGCCCCACTTATTTTCGAAAGGATTATATTGATAGTAAAGTTGAAATTCGCCATTGAGATAAATTAATCCATTAGGGTCGTTTAGCCAATTTGATGGAGCTGTAAAATGATAAGTCGGGCGCCATTGCGGAGTTGCTTGTTGTGCAAAACTCCCCATCGAGGCAAGCAATAAAATAATAGGGATTAATTTAAGTTTAAGCATTTCTTTACTATTTGGTTATAAATTTTTGAGGAATCGGTGGCTCCTCTTTAGCCTCGTACTGTTTAAATGTTTGTTCTAATCGCCGTTTTATTTTCGAAATCAGCAACCTTGGTGACAGCACTTTTACACATTCCCCGAAACCCAAAATTTCTCTTTCTAATTCGTAATTTAAAACAACATCTATCCTAAAGGTAGTCGTTTTTTCATTCTTACTCAATACCACTTGAGAGGAATGTAAAGGTTTGGTAACCACATAAGGGGCATGGTCGTTTGTAAATTCCAAAATCACCTTTTGTGCTCTATCTCTTTCATTTTTGGTAACGCCGATCAAATCATCATAGTAGCGATCGAAATCTATGCCTTGATAACTTACAAATTCTTCGTTTGGTAACTCTTGAAACTCAACAATTCTATCTAAAGCGAGGTTTAAAATTCCCGGACGCTTTTTTGCCTTGCAGATTAAAAACCATCGGTTTCTGTATTCCTTCAGCAGATATGGATAGTAAATTCCCTGTTGCGCTTGTTGTGCTTTGAACGATTTATACTCAATTAACAGCGACCGTTTGTTTAAAACCGCTTGATATAAAGGTGGAATACATTCTAAACCCTTAACCAATTTATTGCTTTCCAGCTGAATATTATTACCGCTTTGTTTAGTCGATTTGTATAGGTTATTTTCCAAACGGGCAATCATATCGCTCATTTCATCGAAATAATTAAAGGCGTTGAACTGTTTAAGTACGCCTACAATTTCTTTCATTTTATCTACATCAGCGTTATTTATTGGTGCTTTTGTAATGCTAAAGCTCGGGTTTTCATAAGCATAAAAGCGTTTATCCTGAACCACAATTGGCGCATTATAACCCAGTTTATCGCTTCTCATCAATTGAATATCCGCCTGAATGGTTCGTTTGCTTACGCCAGAAGTTATTCCCTCTAACTCATAAAGTGTTGCTGAAACCTTTTCTATGATATCTTCCAAGGTCCATTTACGGAATCGATTTTTCAGACAATCATCAATGGTTTTGTATCGAATTAGTGCTAGTTTATTTACGGCCATTTGAATGAATTTAGATTTCAGCTAAAAATCTGACGATTTAGCTCATCTAAATATAGAAAAGTCCTCAATAACTACGCAATACAATTGCGCAATTAGTATAGATAGAAACTAATTTGTCGATATTTTAAATTTTATTTGATTGATTATCAAATAAATAATAAAGAATATCAGAATTATTTTTTACTGCGCAAATCTGTCGCGTAGTCGTAGTGGCATCTTTGTAATGTCAGAACGATAGCAAATATTTAAATCTGGCAGAAATGTTAAACAATAAACTTAGCGATTATGAAATTCAATTTTTTTAACACAAGAAAACAGATTACTACAAATCATGAAAATGCAAAAGCATACACCATGACTCCCGAGTTGGAGTTGTATGCTGCCGTGGTAACAACAGGATTGAATGATTCCTTTTATGAATCTGGCAATACTAGGTTAAACAGAATTAAGGAACTAATCGCAAAGTGTGATCCAACATTTGTTGCCAGGTTAGCCATTTATGCCCGTACTGAAATGAACTTGAGGTCGGTGCCAATGGTATTGTCGGTAGAATTGGCGAAAAGAATTTCTGGCGATTCGATTGTAAGCAAAACCGTTAGCAAAGTGGTTTTAAGAGCTGATGAAATAACGGAATTGTTAGCCTATTATCAAATTGCCAATGAAAGAAAAGGAACAAAAAAGTTAAATAAACTTTCGAAGCAAATTCAGAAAGGTTTGGTTGATTCTTTCAATAGGTTTGATGAATACCAATTTGCAAAATACAATAGAAACACTGATGTAAAACTAAAAGATGCTTTGTTTTTGGTACACCCAAAAGCTAAAGATGGTTTGCAACAAGAGATTTTCAATAAAATCGCATCAGATAATTTGACAACACCATACACATGGGAAACTGAACTTTCTGAATTGGGTAAAACGAAATTTGAAAATGAACATGCAAAATCTTTTGCCTTTACCAGAAAATGGGAAGCGTTAATCGAAAGCAAGAAAGTTGGCTATATGGCTTTGATGAGAAATCTTCGAAACATTTTGGATGCAAACGTTTCTGCCAGACATATAGAAATGGTTTGTTCTTATTTAAGCAATGAAAAAGCAGTTTTAAATTCGAAACAACTTCCATTTAGATTTCTTTCTGCTTACAGAGAGTTAAAATCAGCAAAATCGAGTTTTACCTCGGTAATATTAGGTGCTTTGGAAGACGCTGTAATGTGTAGTGCAAAGAACATAAAAGGTTTTGGTTTCGATACTTCAGTAGTTATTGCTTGTGATGTTTCGGGCTCGATGCAAAAACCAGTATCAGCAAAAAGCACGGTATTACTTTATGATATTGGTTTAATGCTTGCGATGTTAATGCAATCGCAATGCAAAAACGTAACAACTGGAATGTTTGGCGATAGCTATAAAGTAATCAACATGCCTAAACGAAATGTTTTAGCGAACGTAATGGAATATTACAGACGCGAGGGTGAAGTTGGTTATGCGACAAATGGTTACTTGGTAATTGATGATTTACTTCGTCGAAGAGCAGTGGTTGATAAAGTAATGATATTCACGGATACCCAAATGTGGGATAACAGTTACACAGACAATTCTTTTGCTAAATCGTGGAAGAGTTACAAAAACATAGCACCAAATGCAAAGCTGTATTTGTTCAATTTGGCAGGCTACAAAACCCTACCGATAGATGTTAGACAAAATGATGTTTATTTATTGGCTGGTTGGTCTGATAAAATTTTCGATATACTTTCGGGTATGGAAAATGCAGTTTCTGCATTAGAGAAAATCAGTCAGATTGAAATATAAACCCATCCCACAGTAAATTGGCTGTGGGATATTAAATAAAAATATTGATAAATAAGCAAGTGTCGTAGAGAAGAGTTACTTCGCAATTGGGATGCCCTGGTTGTAGGTTCGAGTCCTACCTCTTTAATTAGAGTAGCTCAATGGTTAGAGCAGGAAAATAGTCTCTTTCGTAATTTACCTTGCTTTATAAAAGAATGAAAATATTAGATGAGTGCCGTAAAGAAGAGTTACTTCGATTCACGCCCAGGATGTTGGTTAAAATCCAACTTCCGATTAATTCGGAATAGTTTAATTAAAAAACATGGGGAAAGGTCTTTTCTTGAGTTTCGCCTTACTAAACACAAAACAGAATGCCGTAAATAAGGGTTACTTCGTCGCAAATTAAGGGGAGGAATAATGAAGTTGTAAAACCAGCAAGATTATCCGGTTCGACTCCGGCAAGACATGCCCCAAAACCTTTATTGCCTTTGTTTCTGTTAAAAATTTAAGATGCCGTTGGTAAGTGTTACTTCGATTGGTTGAATATAGTGCAGGTTCGAATCCTGCTAGTAAATACTCACTTTCCAGTATTGCTCTTAAAATTTTACACTCCTAAAAAATGAGTGCCGTTGAAAAATGTTACTTCGTCCAAATTAGAAACAACACATTTTTCGCCAATAGCCTCATTAATTAAAAAATAAATTAAATTTAGAAACCCCCTCGGCTAGGTGAATGATGCCGGCCGAGGATTAGTTAGAGAAAAATGAAAACAACGATAATTAAAAAGCTTGAAGAAATAGAAAAGGCAAACGATATAACAATACTATTTGCTTGCGAGTCTGGAAGTAGAGGATGGGAATTTCCATCGCCTGATAGTGATTATGATGTTCGGTTTATTTACGTTAGGCCACTCAATTACTATCTTTCTGTTTTAGATAAGGATGACCAATTGCGTTTTCCTATAAATGAGGAATTGGATATTTATGGCTGGGACATTAGGAAAGTGTTAAAACTTATCAGGAAATCAAACACTACCCCTTTCGAATGGCTGCAGTCGCCAATAATCTATAGAGAGAAAGAAAAATTCAGAGACGATTTATGGCAACTTTGCCAATCATATTTCTATCAGAAAAACAACATAAACCATTATCTGGGTATTGCTCACGGTGCTTTGGAAACGATAATTAATGATGATGAAATCAAAATAAAAAAGCTTTTCTACATACTTCGTCCTTTGCTTTCAGCAAAGTGGTGTTTAGAAAAGGGCACGATAGCTCCAATGACGATAAGTCCATTATTAACTTTGATGCCTGAAAAATTACAGACAATAGTTAAAGATTTAATTGATTTAAAATCTACTTCTGCAGAGGGGTTTATTATAAAAATCAATGCCGAGCTGAAAACATATATTAATGAGCAATTTGAACTTTGCGGTAATGGCGCTAAAGACTTACCAAAAGAAAGCTTTGATCTTGAAAAGCTAGATATTTTCTTTAGAAATACAATAAGCCGTTATGACAATTAAAGATTTAAAGGATAAAAACTTGCTGTTGTTTGAATGTTTAAGTGGCAGCAAGGCTTACGGATTAGATACACCTCAATCAGATACTGACATCAAGGGAATTTATTACATGCCAAAAGACATGTTTTTTGGCTTGAAATATATCCCGCAAATCAACAACGAAAGTAATGATGAAGTTTACTTTGAAATTGGTCGATTTGTTGAGCTATTGATAAAAAACAATCCCAATATTGTTGAGATTTTAGCCACACCTGAAGATTGCATTTTATTTAAGCACCCGATAATGGAAAAGCTCAAACTTGAAATGGTCTTATCTAAATTGTGTAAAGATACATTTGGTGGTTATGCGTTAACTCAGATAAGAAAAGCAAAAGGATTGAATAAGAAAATTTTAAATCCGATGCCCAAAACTAGAAAAACAGTATTGGATTTTTGTTTCATTACCGAAAATTATTCATCAGTTAAAGCTAAAAATTGGCTCAAAAAACGGCATATTTTACAAGCAAATTGTGGGATTTCGAAAATCCCAAATGCTAAAAACTTATATGCTTTATTTTATGATGAGGAAAACAAATGTGGCTATAAGGGAATCGCACATAAAGAAAACTCAAATGATGTTTCTGTATCATCTATACCGAATGGAGAAAAAGAGATATCGTATTTGTTTTTCAATCAGGATAGTTATTCATCATACTGCAAAGAATACAGCGAGTATTGGGAATGGGTAGAAAAACGAAACGAAGACCGATATAGCTTAAATAAAAGTCATGGTAAAGATTATGACGCCAAAAACATGATGCATACCATTAGACTTTTACAAGTTGCTCTTGAAATTGTTCGTGACGGAAAATTAAATGTAAAACGGAAAAACCGAGATGAGTTGTTATCGATAAAAAGAGGCGAATTGGATTATGATGAGGTATTAAAAATGGCAGAAGAATTAATGCTAAAAATTGAACAAGAGTCAGCAGAAAGTAAGTTGCCTGAAAAACCAGATGCTCAGCTTATCGAATCGATACTTGTGGAAATGAGGGCTACACTTTATGCCTATTAAAGATTAAATAATGAAAAACGACATAACAGGAAAAGACCTAAAAGAAATAGGTTATTCCGAGGGGAAAATATTAGGCTTGGCTTTAGATATCTTGAAAGATAATTTCCCAGATATTGAAGAGAAAGAGTTATTAGTCCTATTTAAAAAAGTAAAAGATTATCCAGAAAGTTTTTTGGATGATGAAATATTGAGTGCTTTGGCGACAGCGATTATTGAAGAGGCAAATCCTAAATCGGATGGTACAATCGAGTTGGTTAAAAATGCCAAGGATTATACCATTTTCGGTGCTGATTACATTGAGGATGGCGCCAGAAACCAAATGGATATTGCGATGAAACTGCCCATTTCGGTTGCTGGAGCATTGATGCCCGATGCACATCAAGGTTATGGTTTGCCAATCGGTGGTGTCTTAGCTACCCGAAATGCCATTATTCCTTATGGCGTTGGTGTAGATATTGGTTGCCGAATGGCTTTGAGTATTTTCGATATCCCGGAAAAACATTACTTCGGAAAAGATGCGATGTACAAACGCGAATTAATTGCTTTTACCAAGTTTGGCGCTGGTCAGAATTTTAAGGGAGATGAAAAAGCCGACCACGAGGTTTTAGAAAACGAGGACTTCAATTCGACACCTTTCCTTAAAAATTTACACGGAAAAGCCTGGGCACAATTGGGTACCTCGGGCGGCGGAAACCATTTTGTGGAGTGGGGAGTTATCGATTTCGCAGAGCGAGATGAAATTCTGAATATTGATAAAGGGCGTTATGTGGCTTTATTAACACATTCAGGTTCTCGTGGTTTTGGCGCTACCATCGCCGGGCACTATACCAAATTGGCTAAAGATATTTGTAAACTTCCGAAAGAGGCGTTGAATTTGGCATATCTCGATTTAAACTCTGCGGAGGGACAAGAATATTGGATTGCCATGAACTTAGCTGGCGATTATGCTTCTGCTTGCCATGAGGTGATTCATAAACGACTAACCAAAGCGATTGGCGCAAAGGTTTTAGCGAAAGTAGAAAACCACCATAATTTCGCTTGGAAAGAAATGCTTGATGGAGAAGAAGTTATCGTTCACAGAAAGGGTGCTACGCCAGCTGGAAATGGTGTGATGGGAATTATTCCAGGAAGCATGACTGCACCAGGGTTTTTGGTTCGAGGAAAAGGTGAAACAAGTGCTATCAATTCGGCATCACACGGTGCAGGCAGACAAATGAGTCGTACGAAAGCCATTCAATCGATTACGAAATCAGAAATGAAAGCGATTTTAAAAGATCATAATGTAACCCTGATTGGTGCTGGTTTGGATGAAGCACCAATGGCTTATAAGGATATCCATAAAGTGATGTCTGCACAAACTGAATTGGTTGATGTTATCGCTAATTTCGAACCTAAAATGGTGCGAATGGCAGATGATGGAAGTCGCGAAGATTAGTTTGAATAATTTGTGATCAGTTAATAGCCTCCACATTAACTACGATCAAATCTTACATCCAAAATTAAATCTCTTCGAATAATTTGAAGAGATTTAATTTCTAATTAGTAAAACATTGGTTCTTGCCTGTTATCCCAAAAGAAAAGAATTTCAATCTTGTCAGATTTAACTTCATAAAATACTGATGAAAGTTTTTTAATTAATCCCTGCCTAATATTTGAATCAAACTCCGTTTCTTTAAAAAGTTAAGGTGAGTTAGAAATTAACTCTAAGGTTTTGATTGTATTTCTTTTGAAATCGTTAAGTGCTTTATTTCCCAATCTTTCCTGTATTTGAGAACAGATAGATTCAAAAGTTAGATATGCTGTTTCTGATAATATAACAGGTAAACCCATTAAATGGATGATATTTTTACTTTAAACTCATCCAAAGACATACTTTTTCCTTGTTCAATATCAGCTTGGCCTTTTCTTATCCCCGACACAACCTGTTCTGGCAATATATTATTTTTTTTTATTTCATAGGGAACTTCCAAAGCTTCAAGAAATGCCTTTAATGCCTTTTCTTGAATTTTATCGGGATGTACAAGATAAGTTTCCATTTAAATCAATTTTATCTAAAATACGAATATAAATTTTATTAAGCAATGATGTTAGCTATATATGCGTCAAATATTAGCATTTTGAAGCGGATAAAATGTAACAACATTTTTCACTTTTTTATCTTTTGCTTTCCCTGTTGGGTTGGTCACATTTAATATACTGATATATTTTGTTTGGTCGCCTGCTGATTCAAAAACAATTACTTCCGCATAATTGGTTTCGTTATCCAATGAGGGCTGATCATTTAAAACTGTGAAATTTCGATTATTCAGTTCGCTTAAAAGCAATTCCTTGTTTTCGACCACTGGAATACGATTAAGGAATTTACGTTTTGTCATCCATTGATCGTTTATTTCAGAATATGGCTTAATAACCTGGCCATTTAAAACGGCAAATATGATTCCACCAAGAATAACGATGAATTCTCCTGCCCAAATTACCCATAACAGTAGTCCACTTACATTACCTGTACCCTTTATGCTAAAAGATCCAACTTCGTTAAGATTAACAATTTCCTGAAAGAGTATATTTGGATGTGTAAAAAGGAAAAAGAAATCATCAACTAATATTTTCATATCTGTTGAGCTAAGATTAAAAGTGAAACCTTTTCTACTGTAAATTATAGTATCAAAAAATACCCATTGAATATAAAAAGCCAGTAGTCCACAAAAAACCGCAATTATAACAGCAATTTTCTTATTTCTTATCTTGCCAATCTTAACACCCAGATCGATAAAAAAACCTAAGCCCATGCCTAATAGAAAAGCGATAATGGCGATAAACCAGATGTTAGGGATCAATTGGCCCAGAATAATATAGAGTATGGGCAAAACCAATGATGCTAAAATACCTATAGCAATGGTAATGAGAATAGCTGACGGCGAAGCGTAGCCTTGAGGCGTATATCTTTGTTCCATGAAAAGCGTAAAATGAGATTTTTATTTGAACACCCAAGTCAAATAATTGTTTGAATGGGTGTTCAGATTTTTTTTACTTCAACTTACTTAAAGCAGTTTTAATTCTTGGCAGCATATCTTTAATATCTTGCAATGTACAAGCGCCAACCGACGCCCTAAACCAAGGCATACTGTGCTCATTTCCGAAAGCAGAGAAAGGCACTAATGCTGCTCCGGCTTCTTTAATCAGATAGAAATTCACATCTGCGCTGTCTTTTAAAACCTGACCGTCTTCAGTCGTTTTTCCAATATAATCGATTTTTATGGTTAGGTAGATTGCGCCCATTGGCTCTACTGCATCAACATTAAAACCCTCGCCTTTCAATTCATTAAAGCCATTGTAAAGTGCGTTTAAGCTATCTTGAATTTGACCTTTGAAACTGGTTAAGAAAGTATCAACCTGTGCTTTATCATTAAAATAATTAGACATGGCAACTTGTTCGGCTTTAGGTGCCCAGGCACCCATGTGCCCTACCAAAGCTTTCATTCTGTTTAGAATATCCTCAGGACCAAAACCCCAACCCACACGTACACCTGTCGCTGCTAAACACTTAGAACTACCATCTACAAAAACAGTAAACTCACGCATTGCAGGACGTAATGAAACTGGATTTACATGCGCTTTACCAAAAGTTAAAAGCGAATAAATCTGGTCGTACATTAAATAAAGGGGTTTTTCATCAGCTCCACGAGATGCATTTTCTTCTAAAACCACATCGCAGATTTCAGCTAAGGAATCTGCATCGAACATGGTTCCCGTTGGATTTAATGGCGAACACAAAGCCAACAAAGTAGCCCCTTTTAAGTGCGGTTTCAATTGCGCTGCAGTCGGCATAAAATTATGCGCTGCATCCGTCTCTACTGCAATTGCTTTTGCAGAAGTTAAATGGCAATAATGGTTATTGTTCCATGATGGCGCAGGAAAAACTACGGTATCTCCGGGGTCGATTAATGCCAAATAAGTAGCATAAATTAACGGACGAGAGCCGCCTGAAACCAAAATACTATTGGTATTATATTCCAAACCGAATCTATCTTTCAATAATTCAGAAACAGTTTCTCTTAACTGTAAAACGCCATCTGCAGGTGGATAGTTGGTTTGATTTGCATTGTAAGCATCTACAATCCCAGCTTTTAGTTCTGTTGGAATTGGATAAATGTTCGAATCAAAATCACCAATGGTTAAGTTAGCGATTGATGCGCCTTTACGCTTCATTTCGTTAACCTCGTTACCAATTTTTATAATTTCCGAGCCAATTAATGCACTGGCTAATACTGAAACTTTCATATTATTATTTTAAATTCTACTTTAAACTATTTGGCAACATTTTTAGAAATGCCAAGCAGTTATCGTAGTTTAGTTCGTAAAAATTAACGCCTAAATTAATACTATTGTAATACTCAGGCTGATGTTCCTTGTAATATTTCTCTGATGGAATTTTCCAAAAATCGATTCCCATTTTTTTAGCTAAAAACCATTTTTCAAGCAACCTGGCTGCTCTACCGTTTCCATCTCTAAATGGATGAATATGTGCAAAACGCAAATGAATTAATGAGGCAAAATAAAATGTTTCCTCAATAGTGATGTCTAAAGAAAGTAAATGATTTATTTCTTTGAAGAACGCTTTCATAGTTTCCGCCACCAATTCTGCCTCAACAGCTAAGTAAACCAATCCTGATTGACCAAAAACGCCAACTTTATCATTTCTATATTTACCTCTTAAGCTTGCAATAACTAACTGCTTTGCTAAAATTTTATGGCTTTTTAAAAAATTCTTTTCATCGAGATTTGTTTCTTGAGCTAATTTATATGCCGAAATCAAATCCTCGATTTCTTGAACCTCTTTGGTTGGTTTAAACTTTTCTTCAGAAAAACCAAGGTTCATAAATGAATTTAAATCAATTGTATTTCCCTCAATATTTGAAGAATATACCGCAGATGCCTGAGTTTGGTAGCCCAAATCTCCATTTTGTTCAGTAAGGTCAAATTTATTGACGAGATTTTCTAAATCCTTGCCAATCAAAGAATGATACTGTTCAAAATATGTTTTATCTGCGATTTTCATTTAAAGACACTTGTATCTTAAAGCGACCGGATAATTTGCAATAGCACCTTTTTATCGATACTATTCTCTTCTGATTTATCATAAATGGTTAGCATATTTATAACAAATCCCTCTTCGTGATTTGAAACTAGATAAGTGATAACACGATAGCCGCCACTTTTACCCTTTCCCTTACTTTTTACCGCTAATCTAATTTTGAATAAACCGGAACCTAAATCGTTCCCTTGTAAAGGATTTGTAATTAAATGCGTTTCGAGCTCACGAAGTTCATCAACAATAGACAGATGTTTCTTTTTATAGACCTTTGCTTTTCTAATAAATGTCTCCGAATAGGCTATTCTATTAGCCATTAAATATCGTCTAATGTTAGCGTTTTACGCTTACCCTCTTGCATCTCTTTAATTTCCCTCAGCGCTTGAGCAATTTCTGAAGTAATTTGACTTGTTGGTTCAGCTTTAACTTTAGCACCTATTTTGCTAAGGAATTCTTTTACGAATCCAGCATCTTTATCCTTAATTTCAATTGTTAAAGTTGTCATAATTACAAAATTAGCAAAATTTATTTAACCAAATCCTCTATTGCTTTATTCACTTTTTCAAAACCAAATTGAGACAAAACACCTTGCATTCCTGCAGAAATTTGCTCGTTACAAAGGTTGCCGATGCTTCCCTCGTGTGTGTGATGTATTTGGCCCGATGGTGCAAAAGTACCATTTTCTATCTGTTCACCAACAATTTTATAAGCCTCTCTAAACGGAACGCCTTGCAAAGCTAAATCATTAACCACCTCAACGCTAAACAGATAATCATATTTTTTATCTTTCAAAATATCATCTTTAATAGTGATGTTCTGAAACATAAAAGTGGCAATTTCGAGGCATTCATTTAATGATGTAATTGCAGGAAAAAGATTTTCTTTCAGCAACTGCAAATCGCGGTGATAGCCTGATGGAAGATTGGTTATCATTATCGCAATTTCGTTTGGCAAAGCCTGAATTTTATTGCAACGTGAGCGAATCAACTCAAAAACATCAGGATTCTTTTTATGCGGCATAATGCTCGAACCTGTAGTTAATTCTGCCGGAAAACTGATAAAACCGAAGTTCTGGTTAATGAACAAACAAACATCCATCGCCATTTTGGCTAAGGTTGCAGCAACAGCACTCATCGCTTGCGCTAAAATTCTTTCTGTTTTACCACGACCCATTTGAGCATAAACCACGTTATAATTTAAGCTTTCAAAACCTAATAATTCCGTTGTTAAGGTTCTATTTAGTGGAAATGACGAACCGTAACCCGCAGCAGAACCCAATGGATTTTTATTGGTGATTTTCCAGGCTGCCAGCATCAGTTCCATGTCATCGGCAAGGCTTTCGGCATAAGCGCCAAACCATAAACCAAAAGATGATGGCATTGCAATTTGCAGGTGCGTGTATCCCGGCATCAATTTATCCTTATGGGTATTGCTCAACTCAATTAATAAATTAAACAAAGTTGAAGTTTGATTGACCATATCTTCAATACAAGCCCTAAAGAATAATTTCAAATCAACTAAAACCTGGTCGTTACGAGAACGACCGCTATGAATTTTTTTACCAGCCTCTCCAATACGCTGAGTTAACAACCATTCTACCTGAGAATGTACGTCTTCAACAGAATCTTCAATAGTGAAGTTTCCAGCTTCGATTTCAGCGTAAATATTTTTAAGCTCCTCCTGAACTGTTTTTAATTCATCAGCAGTAAGCAAGTTAATGGTTTCTAACATTTGAGTGTGAGCCAAAGAGCCCAATACATCAAATTTTGCCATCTGTAAATCCAGTTCGCGGTCTTTACCAACGGTAAACGTTTCTACGAATTTATTTACATCTATATTTTTTTGCCAAATCTTCATAATCAAACTTCGTCATTGCGAGGCACGAAGCAATCCCCTTTTTGTATAATTAAAAATACCTTACGATTCCTCAGCATTAAGATTGCTTCGTGCCTCGCAATGACGGATTTATTGTATTACTGGTTTCAACATATTTACATATCCCTCCACGCCCTCAGCCACTTCTCTAACGTATAAAAATTCATCGGCCATGTGCGAGCGACCAGAAAAACCTGGTCCACATTTTACCGATGGAATATCCAATAAAGCTTGGTCTGATGTAGTTGGCGAACCATAAGTGGTTTTGCCTAATGCAACTCCTGCCTGAACAACCGGATGATTTTTATCAATTGATGATGGTTTTAGACGAATAGAGCGAGGCGTAACATCACAATCTACATTGGCACGGATAATTTCTAAAACTTCTTCATTGGTGTAAGCATCAGTAACGCGAACATCAACCGTAAAAGTGCAATTTGCCGGCACAACATTGTGTTGAGAGCCTGCATTGATAATCGTAACTGTCATTTTCAGCGGACCAAAAACATCTGATACTTTTAGGAATTGATAACTCCTGAACCATTCAATATCTTTCAATGCTTTGTAAATTGCGTTTTCGCCCTCTTCTCTTGCCGCGTGACCAGCTTTTCCATGAGAAACGCAGTCGAGTACCAACAAACCACGTTCAGCGATGGCTAAATTCATTTCAGTCGGCTCACCAACGATTCCGAATTCTAATTCTCCTAAATCTGGCAATACCAGCTCTAAACCATTATTTCCTGAGATTTCTTCTTCAGCGGTTGCTGCCAAACAGATGTTATATTTTAAATTCTCTTGTTCGTAATAATACAAAAACGTACCGATTAACGAAACTAAGCAACCACCGGCATCATTACTTCCCAAGCCAAATAATTTATCACCCTCAATAGCGGCGTCGTATGGGTCGCGGGTGTAACCGGAATTTGGCTTAACCGTATCGTGATGCGAATTCAACAACACACTAGGTTTACTCGCATCGAAATGCTTGTTGTAGGCCCAAACATTGTTCATTTTACGCTGCGTTTTAATGCCTCTTTCCTCCAAAAACTGAGCAATTAAATTCGCGGTTCTGTCTTCTTCTTTACTAAAAGACTGAATGCGAATTAACTGTCGCAACAAATCCAGACTTTCTTTTTGTATATTTTCTAATAACATAGTATCGAGTAGTTAGTATCAAGATATCGAGCCAAAACCCTCAACCTTATAACTTTTAACTTTCTTTTGTGTATAAATTTCCTGCTTTTAAAGCCGATAATTTAATCCCTTTTATTAACGACGAACTAAAACCATTATGCTCCATTTCGTTTAAACCAGCAATGGTACAACCTTTCGGCGAAGTTACTTTATCTATTTCTGATTCTGGGTGAGTGCCATGTAATAAAAGTAAATCGGCTGCTCCCTTTGCCGTTTGAACTGCCATTTTAAGCGCTTCATCAGCATGAAATCCAATTTCTACACCACCTTGCGATGCCGCTCTGATTGCCCTCAAAAAGAATGCAATTCCGCAAGCACAAAGCGCAGTAGCTGAAGTCATCAAGTCTTCGTTTATTTTCACAACAGAACCAACCGTTTCAAACATTTTGGTCACATCGGCAATGTTTTCTGTCGAAGCATTATCGCTGGCCATACAAGTCATCGATTGCCCGATAGCTATTGCAGTATTTGGCATTACGCGAATCACCTCCACATCATCTCCCAGTTTCTCGCGAACCGCAGCGCAGCTTACACCAGAAATTACCGAAATAACCAAATGTTTAGCCGAATCTATGGATGCATTAATTTCATCCAAAACCGTGTTTAGCTGTTGGGGCAAAACAGCAAGAATCACAACATCCGCATCCGCAACTGCCTGTTTATTGTTGTTGCTCACTACAAATCCAGCATCTGCGAAAGATTTTAAATGGTCGATGTTTCTTCGGGTAAGCGTAATGTCGCCTGCCTTAGCGAAATCGGCTTTTACCAAGCCTTTTGCTAAAGATAAACCGATATTTCCGCTACCAATTATGGCTATTTTTTTATTCATTTGATTACACAGATTAATGTGATTTCACTAATTAATTTTTTTTGAAAAGCAATTTCAGTAATTCTATTTATGTTCAGTCCTGCTATTCACTTCAATCTTTTTTAATCGCTTGTCATGCTGAGGCACGAAGCATCTGTTTCATCATATGCAGCTGCTTCGTGCCTCAGCATGACAGCCCATTTAAGGTTCTGCTAAAAAAAGTATTTCCGTTTCTATCAGGTTTAAGTGGCAGAAACAGTCGTTAATTGGTCTGGTTTCCCTCAATCTTATAAAACACCCCGCCCTGTGGGCACCTCCCGATAAATCGGGAGGAATTGCAAAACGCTTAAGCATTACGACAAGTCCCCTTTAGAGCCTGTTCCGATTTTACATCGGAAGGATTTAGGGGTTCATACTAGTTCCAAAAGTTCCCTCAGCGAGTTCTGCTAATTCATCAGCTTTGCCAATATATACAGTAGAAACCCCTTTTTTTATGGCCTCGAAAGCATTATGCAATTTCGGAATCATTCCTCCCTGAACCGTTCCATCAGCTTTTAAACCGTCGAATTCTTCCGCTTTAATTTCCCTAACTACTGAATCATCATCATTTACATCTTTCAAAACACCTTTTTTCTCAAAGCAATATACCAAACGCGTTTCATATAAAGCAGACATAGCAACCGCAACAGATGATGCAATGGTATCAGCATTGGTATTTAACAATTGCGTGTCACCATCATGCGTTATGGCACACAAAACCGGTACTAATCCTGCTTTCAGCAGACTATCCAACATAGTCGAAGAAACAGAATTCTCATCTAAATCTCCAACAAACCCGTAATCGATTTCTTTTACAGGGCGTTTTTTAGCCTTGATAATATTCCCATCGGCGCCTGTTAAACCAATGGCATTGCTGCCTTTGGCTTGTAATTGGGCAACCATATTTTTATTAATCAAGCCAGCATAAACCATGGTTACAATCCGCAAAGTTTCAATATCAGTAACTCGACGACCATCAACCATTTTAGCTTCAATGCCTAAGCTTTCGCCCAATTCGGTTGCGATTTTACCACCGCCATGAACCAAAATTTTATCGCCAGGCAAAGCCGTAAAATCCAATAAAAACTGATGCAAGTTTTCAGAGTTATCAATTACGTTTCCGCCAATTTTTATGATTGTAAGTTGTTTCATATTCTGTATTTCCGTCATTGCGAGGTACGAAGCAATCCTAATGCGCTATTCTATTTAGTCTAGTGTCTCGAACAAATCTACCCATTCTGAATTCAAACCTTTTACGAGATTATCTTTTGTTGTCTACTTCCTCCCTTTATAAGTTTTTCTTCTGCAATAGCTTCTTCAATATTTGGAAAGAATTGAAAATATACAAGATTGTAGCATTTGTACTTTGATGTGAACCTTTTAGGATAGACATTGTTTTTATGCTCCCAAATACGGTTTCTCAACTCAGATGTAACTCCTGTATAATAAATGTTGTTAAATACATTTGTCATTATATAAACGCATCCACCTCTTTCCATACTATTATAATTTGTTAATTGCGAGCCTGTGAAGTAATCTTAAAGCAAATTGCTAACCTAAAGTTGTAAGATTGCTTCGTACCTCGCAATGACGAGCTATTTTACAACTCCTCCAACATCGCCTTAATTACAGCTTGTGCTGCCCATAAACGATTTCCTGCCTCATGAATTACCAACGAATTTGGTCCATCCAAAATTTCAGAAGATAACTCCAAATCACGTCTAACGGGCAAACAGTGCATCACTTTTGCATCATTTGTGAACTTCAATTTTTCATTATTCATCATCCAGCCATCGGGATAAGTTAAAACCTTACCATATTCTTTGTAGCTGCTCCAGTTTTTCACATAAACATAATCGGCGCCAGATAAAGCTTCTTCTATATTATATTGAATATCTGCACCTGGTGTAAAATCTTCCGAAAGTTCATAACCCTCGGGTTGAGCGATTGTAAAATCAATCATTCCCTCGGCTTGTGCTTTACACATCCACTCTGCAAAAGAATTTGGAACTGCTTGTGGCAATGCTTTTACATGAGGCGCCCAAGCTAAAACAACTTTTGGTTTACGACCGTCTGGTTTCTTGGCCCACGTTTCATGAATGGTAATAATATCAGCAAAACTCTGTAAAGGATGGCGAGTTGCACTTTCTAAACTCACTACAGGGACAGCGCAATATTTCACAAATTTGTTAAAGAAATCTTCACTGTAGTCTTCCTCACGATTGTTTAATTTTGGGAAAGAACGTAATCCTAGAATATCGCAATATTGACCCATTACTGCTGCAGCCTCACGAATATGCTCAACAGTAGAGCCATTCATTACTACACCATCTTGAGTTTCTAAAGCCCAACCCTCTTTATCCAAATTCATTACCATCACATTCATACCTAAGTTTAAAGCAGCCTTTTGAGTACTTAAACGGGTACGCAAACTAGGATTCATAAAAACCAACCCTAAGGTTTTATTTTTACCCAAACTTTGATGTGCGTAAGGATTTGCCTTTAATTTAAGCGCATCGTTTACAAATTCTTTGATGCTCGAAACATCATGTACGGAAGTGAAAAGTTTCATTTTTTAAAGCTTAAAGACTAAAGCTTAAAGACTAAAGTTTCCTGCGAGATTTATACAGAATTCAAAATCTAAACTTTAACCAATTATGGTCGTGAATGTTTCAACAAGCCAATTAGCATTGCTTCAACTTCATTTTAAAGTTCCGTCATTGCGAGGTACGAAGCAATCTTTTAGCGGTAGAAACCCACTCATAGTTGTAAGATTGCTTCTTGCCTCGCAATGACGAGTGTATTTATTATTTTACCAATTTCCCAAACGCCACCAAAAATTCATCAGCATGTGCCTTGGTTAAATTCAAGGCTGGCAATAAACGGATAACATTTGGTTTAGCTTCGCCTGTGAAAATATGGTGTGTAAATAATAGTTCTCTCTTAACATGAGCAAGTGCTTCCGGTAATTCAATTCCAATCATCAACCCACGACCGCGAACTTCAATTACTTGCTCGAATTTTTTCAATTCCTTAATTAAGTAGTTACCGATTTCTTCAGCATTTTTCATCAAGTTATCTTTTTCCATCACTTCTAAAACAGCTAAAGCCGCAGCGCAAGCTAAGTGATTTCCGCCAAAAGTAGTACCCAATTCACCATGCCAAGGTTTAAATTTTGGTGCAATAGAAATTCCCGCTACCGGAAATCCATTACCCATTCCTTTCGCCATGGTATAAACATCAGCTTCAACGCCAGCATAATCGTGCGAGTAAAACAAACCTGTTCTACCGTATCCGCATTGAACTGAATCGGCAATGTAAACAGCATTATATTCATCACAAAGTGAACGGATTTTTTGTAAGAAACTTTTTGAGGCTTCCTTAATTCCACCCACACCTTGAATGCCCTCGATAATTACTGCTGAAATTTCATCGCCCTGCGATTTAAAAGTTTCTTCAAGAGCAACTTCATTATTAAAAGGCAAGAAAATTACGTTTTCTGTCTGATTAACAGGGGCAACAATTTTAGGGTTATCAGTCACAGCAACCGCTAAAGATGTTCGCCCGTGGAAAGCGCCCGTAAAAGCGATTACTTTTTTTCTGCCATTATAAAAAGAGGCAAGTTTTAAAGCGTTTTCATTGGCTTCTGCACCTGAATTAACTAAGAATAACTGAAAATCTTTCTTTCCTGAAACCTGACCTAATTTCTCTGCCAATTGGGTTTGCAAAGGAATTTTAACCGAATTGGAATAAAAACCAACTTTATTTAATTGGTCGGTTAGGCGACTTACATAATGCGGATTGGTGTGTCCAATCGAAATCACAGCATGACCGCCATATAAATCTAAATATTTTTGTTCGTTAGCATCCCAAACATTGCTGCCTGATGCTTTTGTAATTTCTATATCGTTAAGAGGGTAAACGTCGAATAGTTGCATTTTTTAGGAGTTATTTTGTCATTCTTAGCTTGCGAATCTCTTTTGTAGGTGCTTCGACAAGCTCAGCATGACATGTGATTAAAAATAAGATGCCTTCAGACGCAAACCTGCGGTTTCTTCCAAGCCAAACATTAAGTTCATATTCTGAACCGCTTGTCCGCTTGCGCCTTTGAGCAAATTATCTATTACACTAATGATAAAAAGTTTATCACCATGTTTTTCCAAGTGTATCAAACATTTATTAGTGTTTACTACTTGTTTTAAATCGATGTTTCGCCGACTAACGTGTGTGAATTGCGCCTCGGAATAAAAATCAGTATAAAGTTGGTAAGCTTCTTCTTCACCAAGAGTACACTCAATGTACATTGCTGCTAAAATTCCTCTGGTAAAATCTCCCCTTTGAGGTATAAAACTCAATCCCTTTTTATCTGATTGATAACCCAATTGCTGTAATGACTCGGTTATTTCATCTAAATGTTGGTGCTCAAAAGCTTTATAAATCGATAGATTATTGTTCCTCCAACTAAAATGAGAAGTCGCTGCT
This sequence comes from Pedobacter frigidisoli, assembly GCF_004331675.1. Taxonomy (GTDB): domain Bacteria; phylum Bacteroidota; class Bacteroidia; order Sphingobacteriales; family Sphingobacteriaceae; genus Pedobacter; species Pedobacter frigidisoli. Next base: position 245,319 of record NZ_SJSN01000001.1, read on the forward strand.
AAACCTTGTCCAGCTCCTGTGGAGCCTGTTGTAGCATTTATATGAACTTCACTTTTAATTAAACCTTTTGCAGCCAAAGGCAATAATCCCAATTGAATACAAGTAGCAAAACAACCTGGGTTAGCAATGTTGCTTGCCGTTTTAATTTTATCGCGATTTAATTCAGGAAGACCGTAAACGAAGTCTTTAGTCTGAAGTTCGGAGTCCGGAGTCGAAAAACTAGCATTTGCTGAAAGTCTAAAATCTTGTGATAAATCGATGATTTTTATACTATCGTTAATCGGATTAGCAGCTAAAAATTTTTTCGCATCGCCATGGCCAACGCAAAGAAACAATACATCAATATCTTGAGGAACATCGCTAACAAACCTTAAATCCGTTTCGCCGATTAAATCAGTATGTACATCAGAAATTAAATTCCCTGCATTACTAGTACTATTTACGAAAGCAATTTCAACATTTGGATGATTGATTAGGATACGTAGCATTTCGCCACCTGTGTAACCTGCACCACCAATTATTCCTGCTTTAATCCCCAAACCCCTAAAGGGGCTTTCCGTTCCGTCGTTTATGTTTTGTGCCATATTTTTACTTTGGGTTTTAAGCTCCCCCTTTAGGGGGCTGGGGGGTATTAACTTTATGCCAAATCATTACCTGGTTACCGAAAATTTTAGAGAAACCTTTAACGTCTTCTCCACTCCATGCATTGTTCATTTCGCCGTAGCTTCCAAATTTATTGCTCATCAAATCGTGGTTAGATTCAATACCAATAATTTGGAAACGATAAGGCAATAACTCTACAAATACTTTACCGCTTACCACTTTTTGGGTATCAGCTAAGAAAGCTTCGATATTCCGCATAATTGGGTCGTGGAATTGACCTTCGTGTAACCAATTACCGTAGAAAGAGGACAATTGCTCTTTCCAACTCAACTGCCATTTGGTTAAAGTATGTTTTTCTAAAGTATGGTGTGCTTTGATAATGATAATTGGAGCCGCAGCCTCGAAACCAACGCGACCTTTAATACCGATAATCGTATCGCCAACATGAATATCACGACCAATGCCATAAGGTTGAGCAATGGCTTGCAATTTTTGGATCGCTCTAACAGGCTCTAAAGTTTCGCCATCAATGGCTACTAATTCACCTTTCTTGAAAGTTAGTTCAAGCTTACGAGATTCAGTTTCTGAAACCTGAGTTGGCCAAGCGCTTTCCGGTAAAGTTTCGTTGGAAGTTAAAGTTTCCTTTCCTCCAACAGAAGTTCCCCACAAACCTTTATTAATCGAATATCTTGCTTTTTCTGCACTATATTCTACACCGTGTTCAGCTAAATATTCTATTTCCGCTTCGCGGGATAATTTCAAATCTCTGATTGGTGTGATGATTTCAACTTCTGGAATAATGATATTAAAAATCATATCGAAACGCACTTGATCGTTACCTGCACCTGTACTTCCGTGAGCTACATAATCTGCACCGATTTTTTTAACGTAATTGGCAATCGCTGTAGCCTGACTAACACGTTCTGCACTAACTGAAAGTGGATAAGTAGCATTTTTAAGTACGTTACCATATATCAAATACTTAATGCATCCATCATAATAACTTGCAGTTTCATCTACCACAGCATGAGATTTTACACCTAAAGCATTGGCTCTTTTCTCTATTTCTTGTAATTCTTCGTCAGAAAAACCACCAGTATTTACAATTACGGAGTGAACCTCTAAACCACGATCTTGAGCAAGATAAATACAACAAAATGAGGTATCAAGACCTCCGCTAAATGCTAAAACAACTTTTTTCATCATAATTTGAGATGTGAGATGTTGAGATATTGAGATATGAGATATGAGATATTGAGCGCAACTATTCTCAAATCTAATTTCTTCTAAATCATCTCTATTTAAATAAAAGGGTAAATAAAAATAAAAGGGATTTTAATCCAGATTTTGGCTTAGGCTTAACAACTAACTGTTGCTTAATCCGCATAAAGCGCTCGTATAATTTTGGCTTTCTTTGTAATTCTTCAGCAAATTTTTTCGCTGCATCGTGTTTTTGAGTGGCAGGATCGTAAAGCATGGCAGTGCACATACAGTTTTTACGTTCCTTCATTTTCAAAATCTCGAAGTTTACACAGCTTTGGCAACCTTTCCAAAATTCTTCGTCTTGTGTTAACTCAGAATAAGTAACCGGCTCGTAACCTAAATCAGAGTTAATCTTCATTACAGCTAAACCAGTGGTTAATCCAAAAATCTTTGCTTTAGGATATAAGGTTCTAGAAAGATCGAAAACCTTTTCTTTAATCGCGTGTGCTAAACCTGCCTTTCTAAATTCAGGAGCAACGATTAAACCAGAGTTGGCTACAAATTGGCCATGGCTCCAGGTTTCGATATAGCAAAAGCCTGCCCAAGTGCCATCTTTATGAAAAGCGATTACAGCCTTGCCCTCGATCATTTTGTTGGCAACATATTCTGGAGAACGCTTTGCAATACCAGTACCGCGAGCTTTTGCGGATTCTGCCATTTCAGTTACAATCTGCTCTGCAAAGACATGATGCTCAGCAATGGCGACTTGTACTATAAATTCATTAATATCCATTCGTTTTCTAACGAAAAATTAAGGTATTCTTGTTAATTGGGTTTTTAGAGAGGATCAATTCCTCATAGTATTAGTAAGATGTACTAAATACGCGGCGTAAAATTTTGCCGACTTAAGGGATAATAGAATACAGGCTGAAAACGATTAATAAACAAACTCATCGCAGCAACATATTGTGCTGAAATAACAGAAAGTTTATGTAAAAATTGTTTAATCATTTCTTGCGTACCAAAAGGCTTTAACTCTATTGAGGTGCAAAGGTTTAAATAATAATCGGGTTCTACAATAGTTTTTAACTTTTTTACATTTTTATACTAAAGTAAAAAAGCAAAAGCTCTCCCTTAAATAGGAAAAGCTTTCATTTGTTTATTTTTTTCCTAATCCAACTGAGACCCTAGTTCCATCTAAAAAGAAGTTAAGCTTACTAGGATTTGTACCTGCAGGAAGTTGGAATTTCCATATAGCTTCTGTAGAAGCTTCAGCATCTGGCTCAGTACTGCCACTTTCTTTACTACCTGGAACAGCTGTCTTATTATCCAGTTCTAATCTTGCATCGGAAGCAGAAACTGAAAAATATTTTTTGGCATCTAAAGTGCTTTTATTTGTAATCAATAATTTAACGGTAAGCTCGGAACCTGTAGATTTACCATCTGCATCTTGCAAAACAACAGATTTTGCTTCCGTTACCTTTACCAGTGCCTCCCTATTTTTACCAAGAATTGCCGTATCAGGACTAACTAAATAATCTACACCTTCGGGTGCATTTTCTGCTTTTGCCGGAATAGTAACCGTAGTTTCTGTTTTTGTAATGGTGGTATCTGCTGGTTTATCTTTCTGAGATGAACCGCAAGAGGAAAGAGCTAAAACGCCCATAGATACTAAAGCGAATTTTGAGATGTTTTTAATCATTTTTTGAGGTTTTTAGGTTTTCAAATATAGCTGTCTATTTATTATCTAATCGTTAACTTTTAAGAACGACTTTGTAAACTTTTATCGAACAGATGAATTAATTTTTTGTTTGCTCTCTCCTGATAATGAATAAATTATTTCGCCATTAAGAATTGTTTACGTTCTAACATTGTTAAATCCACAGGTAAAACTTTAACACCTGTTAACATCATTTAACATGCGTTATAATCGTTTAAACGCAATCTTTGTAATCTGTAGCGAATGTTAGTTCAACATCGTTTTACAAATACAGAATAATTCAAAATCAAATCCCAATAAATTATTATGAAAAACTTTACACTTAAAAATTTCAGTTATTTTACAGTTATCCTTTTCTTCTTAGCCACTACATTATCTTGCAAAAAGGAAGAGACCGATACCACAATTTCTTACCTAAGAGTTATTAATGCATCTCCAACATCAGCAACTTACAATGCCTATTTTAATGGAACGATGCTAAATACAGTTGCGCTACCTTATGCTGGAGCTGTAGCTTATTCTTCATATTCTGCAGGATCATACAACATCAACTTTACTACCGCAAGCTCTGCTGTTAGTTTGTTTACCAAAACCATTTCACTAAATCAAAATACATCATATTCTTTTTATTTGATAAACAAGCTGGGGGCATTGGATGGGCTAACCATCGGTGACGATCTTTCAACACCATCTTTAGATAAGGCATATATTCGTTTTATTAACTTATCGCCTGATGCGCCAGCTTTAGACTTAGCAAAATCTGCAGCAACCACATCGTTAATTACAAATAAAGCTTATAAATCAGCATCTGGTTTTATTGCTGTTGATGCAGGAACGTATGCTCTTGATGCAAAAGACTCTAATTTAGGTGCCGTGAAAACAAGTTTAGCAAGTACTACATTTGTTGCTGGGTATCATTACGACATTATTTGTGGCGGATTGATTACACCGGCAAATGACACAGAAAGACCGCTCAATCTTCAAGCTATTCTCATTAAATAATCACCTTTTCTTTTTATAAAAATGTCTTGCTAAATTGTCAAGACATTTTTAACAAATCTTTCCCACTAAAATTTGTAAAATTGCTACTCCTATACAATTTAATTTTGTTTCAATAGGGGTTTGATGGCAGTTCTATATTAAACACGTCTCTTATTTAGAATTGTTCAAAATAATTTGGATTATAAACTTTTGTGATGTTATTTTGCAGCTGTTTAGAATTAATCCAAATAAATATAGCATGTATAAAACCAAACTATTCAGTTTAGCGCTCTTACTCTCATTTTTGTCCCTATCGGCACTTGCACAACAATTAGGCAGCATCAAAGGCCTTATAACTACATCAAACGGCAAGCCCGCTGCCTATATCACTGTAGGGCTGAAGGGCAAAGGAATCGGATCAACTACGGATGAGAAAGGAAATTTTACACTACATCGTATTAAGCCAGGCACTTATACAATTGTGGCATCGGCTGTGGGCATTAAACCATCAGAACAGAACGTTACAATAAACGCTGGGGAAAATAAAACGATAAACTTCTCTCTTGTAGAAACCGATCAAGTATTGGAAGACGTTACGATTGCTGGCAAAAACAATCGCTATAAAATTAGCCTGCCTTCAGCTTCATTAAGATTAAATGAGCCTTTATTAGAAGCACCTCAAAATATTCAAACCGTTAGTGATCAAGTAATAAAAGATCAGCAAATTATTAGCATGAGCGATGGTTTAATTAGAAATGTAAGTGGTGCGGTTAGGGTAGAACACTGGGGCGATATGTACACCAATATTACCATGCGTGGGTCTCAAATTCAAGCCATGCGAAATGGTTTTAATGTAGTTTCATCTTTTTGGGGACCATTAACTGAAGATATGAGTTTTGTAGATCATGTCGAATTTGTAAAAGGTCCGGCGGGTTTTATGCTGGGCAATGGCGATCCAAGTGGCATGTATAACGTAGTAACTAAAAAGCCTACAGGTTTTAACAGAGGTGAGGTTTCGCTAACCGTTGGAAGTTATGACTTATATAGAACCACTGTAGATTTTGATCACAAATTAACTGCCGACGGGAAATTATTATTCAGATTGAATGCGGCAGTTCAAAATAAAGGATCTTTTAGACCTTATGAGCAAAACGATCGTTACAGTTTTGCTCCCGTAATAAGCTATCAAATTACCAATAAAACCAAATTAACGGCAGAATACACTTTGCAAAATGCTAAAATGACCGAGGTTGGTTCTTACTATATTTTCTCGCCAATAGGTTATGCAGCTTATCCAAGAGAATTAACTATGACCCAGCCTGGGATACCAGCTACCCGTATTAACGATCATAGCTTATTCTTAAACTTGCAACATAATTTTAGCGATACCTGGAAGTTAACTGCTCAAGCAGCCTATTTCAAATATTTACAAAACGGATATAGTTCATGGCCATCTGCGGTAAATGAAAATAGTACCGTAATTAGAAATGTTGCCATTTGGGATGCGGAAAGCAGCATGAAATTGGCTCAATTATTTATCAATGGTCAAGCTAAAACTTTTGGCATTAACCACCGGATTTTAGCTGGTTTTGATGGAGGAAAGAAAAACTACATGGCAGATTGGGGTCAAGTGCATGACTTAGATTTACCAACTTCCCCTTTCGATTTGAACAATCCGAATTATGGTTTCCCAACAAATGGCTATCCAAGCTTCGATCGTGAAACTTCACTACAACAAAGAGCAATTAATGCAGGCGGATTAATGTCATCAAAGTATTTAAGTGGTTACGTTCAAGATGAACTTGGTTTCTTTGAAAACAAGGTTCGTTTAACACTTGCTGGCCGTTATACTTATGTAAGTCAGGCAGCTTGGGGCGGCGAACCAGATAAAGCTAAAAAAGTTACTCCTCGTGTTGGCTTAAGTGTTTCTATCGATAAGAACACAGCAGTTTACGCAGTTTATGACGAGGCTTTTACTCCTCAAAGCGGATTAATTCGCGGAGGTGGAAAAGTTGAACCAATTACCGGAACAAACAACGAAATCGGGATTAAAAAAGATTGGTTCGATGGAAAATGGAATACTACACTATCGGCTTACAGAATACTTAAGCAAAATGAATTAACTGCTGATCCAACAAATACACCAGGACAAAATTTTAACGTTGTTTTAGGTGAGAAAAGATCGCAAGGGATTGAGTTCGATTTGCGTGGTAAAATAACCGATGGTTTAACTTTAATTGCAAACTATGCTTACACAGATTCTAAAGTAACCGAGGTTACACCAGGCGTTACAGGCATTAATGTTGGCGATGTTATACCAGGTTTTGCCAAACATGTATCTAATGCATGGTTAACTTATACTTTGCAAAAAGGCGCTCTTAAAGGCTCGGGTATTTCTGCAGGCTTTACTTATTTAGCAGATCGTGCGACTGACACTTGGAGTATTGGTTTACAGAAATTACCTAACTATTTTAAATTAGATGGAGGACTTTTTTACGAGCGCCCAAAATTTAAAATTACTGGTAATGCCTTTAACATCTTGAACAAATACTTATTTACCGGATCCTATTACGAGTGGTTAAAAGCTTACTATTACCAAGCCGAAGCACCAAGAAATTACAGAGTAACTGTAGCGTATAAATTTTAATCAGCATTCATGTCTGAAAAGAAAAAAAATAAAACCTTAAAATATTGGATTGGAAGAATCCACTTATGGCTCGGATTAACATCCGGGCTATTCGTATGCTTTTTGGGCATTACCGGATGTATTTTGGCTTTTGAACGAGAGATTGAAAATGTAACTCAACCCTACAGAAATCTTGAGGTACAAAACAAAGCCTTGTTACCACCAACGCAGTTGAAACTAATAGCCGATAAAGCATTACCCAATAAACATGCTCATAGCATTACTTACCAGCCCGGAAAAACAGCCCAGGTTGTTTATTACAATTTCGATCCAGAATATTATTACATCGTTTTTGTAAATCAATACACTGGCGAAGTGATGAAAGTTAAAAACATGAATGATGATTTTTTCAGGATTGTGATCATGGGCCACTATTATTTATGGTTGCCGCCAACAATTGGTCAGCCCATATTAACCAGTGCCACATTAATTTTTGTGATGCTTTTAATATCCGGATTAATATTGTGGTGGCCAAAAAATAAGGCTGCATCAAAACAACGTTTTACGGTGAAATGGAATGCAAAGTGGAGGCGGGTAAATTACGATTTCCACAATGTACTCGGTTTCTACATCACCTGGATAATAATTTTTATTGCGCTTTCGGGCATGATAATGGGTTTTCAATGGTTTGCCAAATCGGTGTATTTTGTTAGTTCTGGCGGTAAAACGCTCAATCAATTCGAAGAATCCTATTCTGATACGACAGGAACTGCTAAGTTGAAATTAAATGCTTCAGCTGCAGATAAAATTTGGAAATCGTACATAGATTCCGATCCAAAATTTACTGGAAGTTTGGATGTTCATGTTCCAGAAAATGAAAAGGCATCGATAGAAGTAGCCAAAAATCCTGATACCGAAACCTATTGGAAAGCAGACTACCGCTATTTTGATCAACATACGTTGAAAGAAATAGAGGTGAAACATGTTTTTGGAAAGTTGAAAAATGCATCAGTTGCCGATAAAATAATGCGTATGAATTATGATATCCATGTTGGCGCAATTGCTGGATTGGCGGGTAAAATAATTGCCTTTTTGGCCAGTTTAGTTGCAGCAAGCATGCCCATTACAGGCGTGATGATATGGATCGGAAGAAATAAAAAAAAGAAAAAAGCCGCAGTTGCGGTAATCAGATAAATTATAAATAACATCATTATGAAAATTTTAAATATAATCTTAGTGATAACAGGCCTTAGTGCTATTGGCGCTAGCGCTCAAGAAAAATTGGAGCAAGATAGAAAAGCAATTAAATCATTAGCTGGCTTTTACAAAGTCAATTTTAATTATGGTGAAGTAACCGCTCCAGATCCTAATTACATTTTTAGCAAACCTTACAAAAGCCACGGCAATGAATGGGCAGAAATTATTGTTGATGAACCCAAAAGAATCGTTATTCAACACCTATTAGCCATTAACGATTCTACAGTTATTAAACATTGGCGCCAAGATTGGACCTATGAAGATCCAGAAATAATGCTTTATACCCAAGATAACGCTTGGAAAAAAGGCAACTTAACTGCTGCAGATGTTAAGGGAAAATGGACACAAAAAGTTTTCCAGGTTGATGATAGTCCGCGCTACCAAGGTTATGGAACTTGGAGCCATATTGGTGGTCATGATTCTTGGTCGAGCGAGGCCGATTCTCCATTACCAAGAAGAGAATCTACGGTTCGTAAAGATTACAATGTTTTAAATCGTGGCAGTAGAATTACCATCACAACAAACGGCTGGATGTTTGAACAAGACAATAAAAAGATAGTGCGTACGCCTCAAGGCGATAAATTATTAGCGATAGAAAAGGGTTACGAAGAGTTTACCACAATTGATACCGCAAAATTTGCTTATGCACAAAAATGGTGGGCTAGTCAGAAAACATACTGGGCTGATGTTCGGGATGTTTGGGCTGATGTAATCAAGGCAAACCCAACTTCGTTAAAAGTAGATACCCGTGCAAATGGAAAATTACTTTATGAAACCTTGTTTACTTTAGGTGATGAATCGGTTAAAGAAAAATGGAACACTGCACAAAATAAAGAAAAAGTTAAAGCTGCTTTACAGCCATATTTGGTTAAGTAAAGTTTGTTTTGGTGGTTGATGGTAATTGCAATGGATGATTAACCATCAACTATTTTTTTTCGTAAAATAGGCCACATACATGAAATATCGTCATTACGAGGTACGAAGCAATCTTAAAGCGATCGCTGGAGTACCCATAGTAGCAAGATTGCTTCGTACCTCGCAATGACGAGATGGTTCGGCAAAACGCCAAACCTCAGAATGACAGGGTAATTAATGGTTGGTTGCTTTTTGCAACCAACCATTTTTTGATTAGTTTTAAATCGCAAGACATTAGTAGAACCTTCTTAAAATTAATTGTATTCAATTGAAAAAATTTATTCCCATAATCATCCTGTTTTCAACCTTGAACTGTTTAGCACAAGATTCCGTTTACGTGAAGCAAACAGTAAATAAATTGACTTCCAAAGAATTTTGGGGTAGAGGTTATACCAAAAATGGAATGACTAAAGCCGCCGATTTTCTTGAAGAGCAATATAAAAATATAGGTTTATCGCCAATGGGCGAAAAGTATAAACAAGATTTCAGTTTTCCCGTAAATACTTTTCCTGGCAAAATGATGGTTGAACTGAACGGCAAAAAACTTATCGTAGGAAAAGATTTTATCGTGAATAATGAAAGTCCGAAGATTAAGCAAAAAGCATTATTAACCAAGATTGATAGCTTGAATTACCAAGCATCGCCTACACTAAAAGTTTCTTTAAAAGATAAGTTGACATGGTCGGTTGCTACCGAAGTTGGCGATTTTACAGAAATTCAAATTAATAAAAAGAGTTTAAAGGCAATTCCAAGAGAGATTAATGTTGATATCGAAAACCAATTTGTTCCGAATTTTAAAGCTTCAAATGTTTGTGGTTTGGTTAAAGGAACAAAGTATCCAGATTCTATTCTGATAATTACTGCTCATTACGACCATCTTGGAGGTATGGGCGCCGATACGTATTTCCCAGGGGCAAACGATAATGCAGCAGGCGTAGCTACACTTTTAAGTCTGGCAAAATATTACGCGGCAAATCCACAGCCATATTCAATTGGTTTTATTTGCTTTGCAGGAGAAGAGGCTGGTTTATTGGGTTCAAGGTATTACACCGAAAATCCATTAATTCTACTTAGTCAGGTTAAATTTCTTATTAATTTAGATTTAGTTGGCACAGGAGAAAGCGGAATGACCGTTGTTAATGCCTCCATTTACGCCAAAGCTTTTTCAATTCTGAATGAGATCAACAATCAATATAAATACATTTCGAAAATAAATTCTAGAGGAAAAGCCGCAAATAGCGATCATTATTTCTTCACCGAAAAAGGCGTTCCTGCATTTTTTATTTATACCCAAGGTGGCCCAACCGCCTATCATGATGTGTTCGACAAACCCGAAACCTTGCCCCTAAACGAATATAATGACTTGTTTAAGTTGATTATCAATTTCAATAAAAAGTTGATGGAATAATCTTGTTTTCTGGGATGAAAGCCTAAACTCCTTATCTCAATCTATTATTTTGAATGACGAACACCTAAATTCTAAAATTGAATATTGGGATAATATTCTAAGCCATTGGGATAATTAAATATAGCAATCGGGTTGGTATAATCATCTTTGAATCAACAAATCAAAAACAAGATTCATTATGAAAACCATACTCAACCTAAGCTTTGCATTTTTATTATTAATCGCTGGAGCGGTTAAATCAAATGCACAAAATCAAATCGAAATCGTTATTGTTGGCTCTAGTCACGATAACTCAAAATCTACCCAAAACTTTCAAGCGATAATTGATAAGTTGAAGAATTTTAAACCAGATATGGTTTTCGGAGAATATCTTCCAGCAGAAGATTACGCAAAATTGGATAGCATTAATTACGGCAAAAGAGCTTTCCAAAAGAAGTATGATTATATCCAAAAGCTAAATCCAAAGACTTCAAAAAACATTCCTTCAGAGATAAAAAAAGACCAGAAAGCTTTATCCTCATTTCCATTTTATCATCAAACAAGAATGAATTTAGCGGTTGATTACGCCAAGAATTGGGATAGAGGAAACGCTGATTATCAAATTTTCGTTCTTGAAAATTACATGAAAGACAAATTTGGCAAAGAAGAACAAGCTGCTTATACAAAGATGTTCGGTGGTTCAGATTCTTTGAAAAAAGTTGGGTTATTTCGTCCAAATAGTGAATACAATAAAATCTTCTTCCCTTTAATTTATGAATTGAAACAAGATCGAATTTACAATATGGATTGCCAAAACTATGATGAACCTTGGAATGAGGCTTGGGGCAAAATGGATACACTTTATAAGGCAATGTTACAAAAAGCAAAGTTAGATAGCACTTCGCAAGAGGCTGCAACGGTTAAAGCGATGGATGAATATTGGAAATTTACACCTGAGGAATCGAAAGCTTTTAACGCTGATGTTTACGCAGGTTTAAACTCAGAAAAATATGGCAAGCTAGATGAGGCCTGGAATTTATATGGCGGTCGCCACTTTTATGGAGCTCCGGGTTTCCCTACTGATGCTTTGAAAGATATGGTAGCACAATGGATATTGCGAAATGAGGGCATGTGTAAAAACATCATCGACCAAGCCGTTGCCAAAAAAGCTAAAAGAGTTGTAGTTGGTGTTGGTGCATCGCATCGTATTTGGATGGAAGAGATTTTAGCAAAGAATCCAAATGTTAAAATTGTAAACTATAATGATCTTAAATAGTCAAAGCATTCTTCTAAAATCCTCAAGATTAATTTCTTGGAGATTTTTTAATTTATATCCATTGTAATTTTTTCGTGGTCATTTGCATTTCACATCCTATAAATATATTTTTACCTAAAATCTTAGTTGATTTATTTTTTGATGCAACATCCCATAAATTTTAGTGTCTATCGTTAAATAACCAAGTAATTTTTCATCCATCACATTTTATTAAACGTTCATCACATTTACAGCTCCAGCAAAAAAATTGCCTTTACTTTTAGGTACGTTATTTAAGAAATATACATGAAGAAACTTATATTATCCCTAGCATTCTCTTTATCTATTTTTAACCTTTTTGCCCAAAAAAATGGTAGTATAACAGGCATTTTGGTAGATAGCGCAAACCACAAAAGCACCCTAAATTATTCCACAGTTTCGGTTTATAAAGTTGGCGATAGTGTGTTATCAACCTACAGACTTTCTGACGATAAAGGTCTTTTCAAAATCAATAATCTACAAATTGGCGTCAATTATCGATTAATCGTTACCGCTTGGCAATACGGAACTTACCGTAAAGAAGTTTCTGTAACAGCAGAAAAACCTGCCGTAGATCTCGGCACCATTTATCTTTCTACAAAATCTAATGACTTAAATGAAGTAGTAATCACGGGAGAAAGACCTCCCGTAATTGTCCGTAAGGATACGATTGAATTTAATGCGGAGTCTTTTAAAACCTTACCATCTGCAGTGGTAGAAGATTTATTAAAGAAATTGCCTGGTGTACAAATCGCTGCCGATGGTTCTATTCAGGTTAACGGAAAAAATGTAAGCAAAATATTAGTCGATGGAAAGGAGTTTTTTGGCGGCGATCAACAAATTGCGACTAAAAATTTACCCGCGAATATTATAGATAAAATCCAGGTAGTTGATGATAAACAAGCAAAAAGAAGAGATCCAGATATGTTAGCCTCAGAAATTCCGCAGGTTATCAACTTGAAACTTAAAAAGGCTATTAAAAAAGGAGCTTTTGGAAAATTGTACGCTGGCGGAGGAATCAAGAATCTCTATCAAGCTGGCGGAATAATGAGTTTTTTTAGAGATACCACTCAGGTAAGTATTCTGGCTTATGCAAATAATATTAATCAACCGGGTTTTAACCCAAATGATGTGCAAAGAATCGGCGGTTTTAGCAGAAGCGGCGTTAATTCGATGATGATGAGTTCTGGAGGATATTTTGAATTTAACGGAATAAATTTTGGCGGAAGTTATAGTGGTATTCAAACATCATCTGGTGGAGGATTTAATTTTAATACTTTAACAAAAAGGGGAATTAAAATCAACACACAATATTTCTTTGGAAAATCGGATAATTTATTGGAAAGATTAACCAACACCAACCAAACATTAGGCACGGATAGACAAATTACTAATGCCGATGAAAATACAAGTTCAATGGCGCTTAAACATAATATTGGCGCTAAATTAGATTGGCAGATAGATTCGTTAACCCAATTAACCATTGAGCCTGCCGTAGTTTTAAATTCCAATAATTCGATAAGCACTAGTTTTACATACAACACCAATGCTAGTGGCCAACTCATAAATACACTGCAAAACTTAAATGACCGCAATGCATCAACCAATAAATATCAGTTAATTGCCGATTTAAGTAAGGATTTTAAGAAAGCTGGGCGAGCTTTTAACATCGGTTTTGATGTTTCGACAACTCCAAATCCCAGTTTAAATTACAATCGAAGTAATAGTGTTTTATTTTTAACGCCATCAACATCAGAAATTGATCAGCTGAGGAATAATCAGATCGATAATTTTAGATCCTATTTATATGCCAATTACACCGAGCCAATTAGCAAGAAGCTAAATTTCAAAGCCGACATAAATGGGAACATCATCAATAATGAGAATGCATTAAATACCTTTTTCCGAAATCCAAGCAATCAATTGTACGATATTTTAGTGCCAAGTTTATCGCAAAGTGTAAAGCAGGCTGGATTTAAAACGAATGCAAACCTTAGTCTTCGGTATAAAATAACTAAGGATTTATTTATTCAGCCTGGGTTAGTTTACAATTACATATCACTAAATAATCGTTTTAGTAATGGCGCTGATATCAATCAGCAATATAATTTTGCTTGGCCAACCTTTCAATTAAAGTATAAGATCTTCTCCCTTACTTATTCCGCAAGATTTACTGAGCCAAACGTTAGCTACCTTCAACCTGTTGCAGATAATACAAATGCTTTTTACATTAGAAATGGAAACCCAAATCTAGTTCCAGCAAGAATGCAGAGCTTAAGCATAAACATGTACAAATACGATCCGAAAAGTTTAATCAATTATAATTTATATGGTTATGGAAATTTCACCAAAAATGGAATTATAAATAGGATTAACATTAAAGATGGTGTCCAAACCGTTAATCCAATTAATGCAAGTGGTATTTTCAGTTTTAATGGTGGTGCAAATATTTCAAAGGATTTTAAAAAGGATAAAACAAACTTAAAACTTGGAGTAGGTTTTTGGGCAAACTTTAATCATTCGCCAGTAATTGTAAACAACATTAATAGCGATGCCAATGTATTTTATGTCGGCCCAAATGGAAGTGCTCGCTTAAATTTAAATGATGTTGTGGAAATTAATCAATCTTATTCTATAAACTTAAATCGAAGTAGGTATGAGGATAGCTTCTATAGAAATTTGAGTTACAACACACAGCAAAGTTCCACTGAATTAATTGTACGCTATCCAAAGAAACTGGTTTTTGAAACCAATTATGCCTTGAGTGTTAATACGCAGCAACTTGATGGTTATAACAACAATATTAAATTGTGGAATGCAGCGCTTACCTACTTATTCATGAAAAACGACAGATTGCAATTGAAACTTTCTGTAAATGATATTTTGCAGAGCAACGTAAAAAGAGCCATCGAGATTACCGGAAACAGTGTTGTAGATTCTCAAAGCAATAATTTAGGGAGGTATGGGATGTTAACGGTTACTTATAACATTCAAAATTTCGGTCAGAAAGTTGGCGGCAGGCAAACGTTTTTTAGTTTTTAACTTAGTCAGATCGTCATTGCGAGGCACGAAGGAATCTCATTTATCTAAATTACTTCGTACCTCGCAATGACGAATTTATGCTAAAGTCAGCTTTACCAAATACTGATCTTCGCCATCATCGAAAATCATTTCACAATCCCAGCCAGTTTCTTTAGCGATAGATTTGATCGTTTCTTCATCAACGTAAATCCAATCAAACCAATCTCCCTTTTCTCCTTTGTATTCATATTGATAAGAAACTTCTCCGTAATATTTATCCTTAGGGTTAGGGATATCATCATATAAATAAGAAATATCTGATGAATCGAAAAGCACTTGTCCGCCAGGATTTAATAAGTCTTTTAGTTTGATTAGGGAATTTTTAAAACCCGCTAAAGTTCCTGCTAAACCGATACCATTCATTAACATTAAAATGGTATCGAATTTCTCTTGGTAAGTAAAGACATCTTGCATGAGTACCTTTTTAACGCCACGATCTTTCATAATTTCTACCGCAACCTCAGATATATCTATCGCCGTCACATCAATATTAAAAGCTTGCAAAAGTAAAGCATGACTCCCAACACCTGCGCCAATATCCAAAACTTTTCCATTGCACATTTTTAAAGCCTGTAGCTCCAAAACTGGCATATCTTCATCATCCCGGAAAAAAAATTCTAGTGGCATTTCTTCGGGTTCGCCATAAGAATTATTTAGCCAAAGTATATCAGCCTCGCCAGTTTTATAAATATCGTTAAGCGCCTTACCAAAAACATCCATGCGGCAAAGATAATTAGAAAGCTGAAAGGAAAAAGCTAAAAGACTAAAGCTGAAAGACCAAAGCGCAAAGCAAAAAGACTAAAGTCTAACAACTTAAACAACTAGCTTATCACAGTTTGCGCTCCCTCTCCTTCGGAGAGGGCTGGGGTGAGGCTAAAATCCTGATGATATTCTGGAATGGCCACATTCTTAAAACCATGATCTTTTAATCGCGTAGCAAAATGTTGTTGCACTTCATATTCTCCATGAACCAAAAACAACTGCTTCACTTTTGCTGGATCCTGACAAGATAAAAACTGCAATAAATCTTCGTAATCGCCGTGAGCACTCATCGATTTTATTGATCGTACTTCGGCCTTTACTTCATACTCATCACGAAAAATTTCTACCACTTTTTTTCCTGCAATTAACTGACCTCCAAGAGATCTTGGTTCGCAATAACCCACCATTAATATCGTATTTTTTTGATCACCAATATTATTTTTGATGTGATGTTTCACTCTACCAGCATCAGCCATTCCTGATGCAGAAATGATAACGCATGGTTTTGGATCTTGATTTAAGGCTTTTGATTCGTCTACACTTTCGATAAACCGTAAGCCTTTAAAACCAAAAATATCATGGTCAGATTTTAAAACCTGCTTAACCCCATTATTGTAAACCTCTGGATGATTTTTTAAAATCTCAGTAGCTTTCGAGGATAGAGGACTGTCAACATAATACGGAATATTTGGTAATTTACCCTTAAGTTCTAAGCCGTTTAAAGCGAATAGTAATTCTTGGGTTCTGCCAACTGCGAAAGCTGGAATAATCACTTTTCCTTTTTTAACGTTACATGTATTGTTAATGATTTCCAGCAGCATATCCTCAATTGGATCGAGATCTTTATGCAATGAATCTCCATAAGTCGATTCCATTAAGATATAATCTGCCTGATCAAAAGTTTGCGGGCTTTTTAAAAGTAAATCACCATAACGACCAACATCTCCAGAAAAAGTAATTCGGGTAGGTTTACCATCTTCAGTAATGGTTAAATGAACCGCTGCACTACCTAGAATATGACCAGCATCGGTAAATTTTAAACGAATGTTTTCTTCAATCTCAAAATCCTCCTCATACTCCACAATCTTCACTAAACTCAATGTTTTGGTTACATCTTCATCAGTGTAAAGCGATTCTTCCATTTCCTCACCCTCACGTAAATGTCGATTAGAATACTCAGCATCCTGCATTTGTATTTTGGCAGAATCCATCATCAAAATTCGAGCTAAATCCATGGTAGCAGATGTACAGAAGATTTTTCCGTTAAATCCATCTGCAACCAATTTTGGCAACAGCCCACAATGATCGATGTGGGCGTGAGATAAAACTAGATAAGTAACTTTTTTGGCATCGAAACCAAAATAATCGTTGAGCTTATCTGTAACGTGGCCCATCCCTTGGAATAAGCCACAATCTAATAATATTTGGGTGTTATTTTTTAATGTAATGAGGTGTTTACTTCCCGTAACTGTACGAGCTGCACCATGAAAAGCAATCTTCATTTAGATTTGGTTAGTTATATATAATAAAAATGCCGGATATTTCCGGCATTTCCAATTCTTTAAGCGTTTACTTCGGCTATTTTTTCTTTAACCCTATCAGCTACAGTTGTAGCTTTATCAGCTAAACCAGCAGCTTTATCCGCCAAACCAGCTAATTTATCCTTTGAGGCGTCGAGTAGATCAGCAAAGAAATCCGACACTTTACCTTTTAAATCGCTACTAGAATCTGAAGATAATGCTAATGCGATTGTTGCGCCTAATGCTGCTCCAGCTAAAACGCCTACTATAATTTTTGTTTCCTTTGTCATGATCTTAAATTCTTTAGTTAATAAACATATTTATCTAACAGGTGTTTTATTTTTTTTACATTACAAAAACCACTCCACAATAAAACGTATATTTTTTATCGAGTTAGACACTACAATTTATTTTACAAAACCGAACGAAGAAGTTTTAATGAGTGGGCTATATCAACTATTGCATGATAAAGATCTTAGCATTTGCCAAATCAGAAATAATGCATGGAATACAACTGGGCTTTTAAGCTTGCCTTCTCGATCCTGATGATCTTCATTCCAATGCTAAATCTACTTATCGGGGAAAAGATTTGAGTAATTTGCACCAAGCTGCGGGGCAGTAATTACACATAAAAAAAAGTCCCGATTTTCATCGGGACTTTCAATCTATCCTCTACCACCTCTCGATGGTCTTCCTCCACCTTCAGAGCCACCTCTTTGTTGTTGCTGTTGTTGTTGTGGCGCTTCAACTCTTCGTTGTTCTGTACGTTGTTGCTGCTGTTGCGACCTTTGTTGTTGAGCTTGTGCATCACGCTGTGCCCTTTGTTGGTCGGCTTGAGCAGAACGTTGTTGTTGCTGCTGTTGCGCTTGTTGGGCACGTTGCTGATCGGCTTGCTGGCTGCGCTGTTGCTGTGCTTGTGCATCACGTTGCGCTCTTTGTTGCTCTACTTGGGCAGAACGTTGCTGTTGCTGCTGTTGCGCTTGTTGGGCACGTTGCTGATCGGCTTGCTGGCTGCGTTGTTGCTGAACTTGCGCATCACGTTGTGCTCTTTGTTGCTCTACTTGGGCAGAACGTTGTTGCTGCTGCTGTTGCGCTTGTTGTCCACGTTGCTGATCAGCTTGCTGACTGCGTTGTTGCTGAGCTTGCGCATCACGTTGAATACGTTGTTGCTCTACTTGGGCAGAACGTTGTTGTTGATTAGCTTGAACATCACGTTGAATACGTTGTTGATCTTGGCTCATGCGATCTTGCTGACCACGACCAGTACGTTGTTGCTGCATTTGTTGAGCACGTTGTTGATCCTGACTTCTATCAACATTAGTCTGTCCATTTTTTTGATCTACGCTGTTTGCATTTCCACGTTCAACTCTTCCACCAGCACTTCTATTGTAAACATCACCTCTAGTATTAGGCTGATTATTATTGTTATTATTATCTCTTCCTACACCAGATTCATTCCCTCTGTTTGGCTGAGAACTACGATTATCATTTCTTTGACCAAACCTATTATCATTGCTGTTTCCATTAGGGCGATTGGCATTATTATTATCTCTGCCAACACCTGCATCGCCACCTCTATTTGGCTGAGCTCCGCGGCTGTCGTTTCTTTGGCCAAATCTATTATCGTTACTGTTTCCACTCGGGCGATTTGCATTGTTATTATCTCTTCCTCCTCTATTGAAACCAGCATTACCCTGCTCAAATTTTCTTGGTGCAGCATTGCGATTATCTACAGCATTACGCTCTGGTCTTGGTCTGTAAATCGAAACCTCTCTGCCGCCAATTCTACTTGCGCCAGGTCTGCTGCTTTGATTGTACCTGTAAACAGTAACATCACGATTGGTTGCACGGCGAATATCCTCCGCTCTTGGTCCACCATAATAATTCCTTCTGTTATACACATAAGTATTGTTTATAATGGTGGTGTTACGGATGTAAACATTGTTGCGCCCATAATCATATCTAGGGAAAGCATTAATGTAAATACTGGCTTGTGGAATAAAGTTCCAGCAAAATTCTGGCACCACATAACGACGACCAAAACTTAAATTAATGTTTATGCTTGGTGCCATTGGTGCCCAACCATATTGGCCATCGCCGCTTCTCCAGTCTACCCAAGCTGGTCCCCAATTGGTATCTGGCATCCAAATCCATTGGCGATAACTATTAATTACCCATCTACCGTAGTGGAAAGGTGCCCAGCCCCAATCATAATTCGAAACCCAAGTATTTCCATACTCCGTCATTGCCCAGCGGCCATTGGTATAATACGGGCGGAATTCATTTTGATCTACATCCGGACGCCAAACATAACCATACTGTGGATCCTGAATCCAGGTTCCATAAGGGGAAAGTTCGTCGTAAAAGGTTTGCATAGATACATTACCAGTGCTGTAACCATCATCCTGGTAATTATCTTGGTAGTCTTGTGCCCTGACTAAGGTTGTGGTTCCGGCAAGGAGCGAAAAAAGCCCCAGCACAATTGCCGCAGATTTCAGTGTTTTCATTTGTGTGTTTATTTTTAATAACCTAATGTGTGTGTATCAATTAGAGAACCAAAAATCTACATGGTTTAATATGCATGCATAGTTTTTTAGTTTTCCTCCAAATATTGCCTTTCAAGGCATATTTAACTATTATTTAACGTTTTACGCTGACATTAATTGTGCAGAAAATAAGTCAATTAGAAATAATATTTGCTACACCACTGTTTACAAAAGAGATTATATTGTTACAGCACGAAATTTTAAAACTTAAATTCTATTTATTGTAAGTATTTTTGTGGCATGCAGAACGGCACCTTATACCTTATTCCTGTACCTCTTGCTGAAGAGGTTGCACACAAAACTTTTACGCCATATTTGGTAGATACCATTAATCAAATTGATACTTATATAGTAGAAAATAGCAAAACAGCTCGCCGCTTTTTAAAAGAGGCAGGTTTAAAAACGCCTCAAAAAGATTTAATTGTTCACGACTATGGCAAGCACAACCGTACCGATTTAGGTCAGTTTTTTGTTGAGCTTAAAGCCGGCAAAAATGTTGGCTTAATGAGCGAAGCTGGTTGCCCCGGCATTGCAGATCCAGGTGCGGATATTGTTGCCGAAGCACATAAACGCGGCATTAAGGTGGTGCCTTTAGTTGGCCCGAGTTCAATTTTATTGGCTTTAATGGCTTCTGGCTTTAACGGACAAAGTTTTGCATTTTGGGGATACCTGCCAATAGATAAAGAACAACGCACTAAACGCATTAAAGATTTGGATTTATCTGCAAGTCGGTACAAGCAAACACAAATATTTATCGAAACTCCTTTCCGCAATAACCAAATGTTAGAAGAGGTTTTAAAAAGCTGTAAGCCAAATACCCAGCTTTGTATCGCTTGCAATTTAACTGGTGAAGATGAGTTTATTAAAACCCAAAGCATTTACAACTGGCGCAAAGAAGAAATCGATCTTCATAAAAAGCCAGCTATATTTTTATTGTATTAGTTACTCAATGGTCTGTGTTCTCACAGACCATTTCTTTTACACGCGGTATGTTTGGTGATTAAGAATTATCAGAAAACGAATGTTTGAAGTTTTTGGCAATTGCAGTCCCGCCATTTGCTACAATCTTTTTTGAGTATGATTAATAAAATTCAGTGCAGAAAACTCAGTTAATAGCTAACATTAACAATTGATGTTAATGGAAAGAAAAAAAGTATTTCCGCGTCTGTCAGGTTTACTTAACTCAAAACTGTGCCCATTAAATCGTTCAGTATTAAAAAACGACAGGCTTGTTGCTCTTCTTTTACTGCAAATCGCAACCTTTAATAATTGCAGAACATTTTATATCTAAACTGGATTGAAGCGGTATCCCCGATTTAAACATCGGCACTTTCCATTTTTGTAGTATGCTTGCTTGTTGCACAGTTTTCATCGGGATTTAGTGGAAAGCCAGACGAACATTAACCTCATCCCTGTTCTTGCTTTACAAATGAATTTATTTACTGTTACTTTCTTTAGAGACTACGAAGTTCTCCTTTCGCTTATCCCTTTTAAAACTTCGTAAGTCGGATTTATCGATACATTCCCTTACCATCAATAAAATCGATAACCTTATCTGGAAGAAAGAATTGAACATTCTTGTTTTCCTTAATGGCCTTACGAATAAAGGTAGAAGAAATTTCCATTAAAGGCGTTTTGGTAAAAGTAATTGCTGGGTGGTTTTCCCATTCAGAAACATTGGCCTCAGGACGAGGATAAACATAAATTTGATAGTTTTTTAGCAGAACCTCGTAGTTCTTCCACTTTTTGAAAGAGACCAAATTGTCAGCTCCCATGATCAGCACAAATTCCTTTTCTGGATATTTTTCATGTAAATAGGTTAGCGTATCAATGGTGTAAGATGGTTGAGGCAAAGCAAACTCGATATCGCTAACCCGAATATGTTCGGCATTTTCTACAGCCAATTTGGCCATCTCCAGTCGATCGTACATATTGGTTAACCCACTTTTATCCTTTAGCGGGTTATGCGGAGAAACCACTAACCAAACTTCATCAAGCTCGGTATGGTTAGCCATATAATTGGCAATAATTAAATGCCCAGTATGAATTGGATTGTATGAACCGAAGAAAAGGCCAGTTTTCAGTTTACGGTTTTCAGTTGTCATTTTCCTTTTACTTACTTGTTTGCTCTTTCGTCATTGCGAGGCACGAAGCAATCCTACTACTGTGGGTTTTAAATTTAACAATCGCATTAAGATTGCTTCGTGCCTCGCAATGACGACCGACAAGGCAAAATGCCTTAACTCTTTAAAAAGTCGCCCACCAATTGCTCTGCTTCTTTACAAGCCGTTTCCAAATCGTAATTTTTCAAAATTACGTCAAATTTATCAGCATAGGTAAGTTCTTTTTCTGCCTTAACGAAACGTTCTTCTAATTTTTCCTTACTATCAGTTCCCCTACCGCTTAAACGTTCCTTTAAAACTTCTAAAGATGGGGGTTGAACGAAAATAGCTAAGGCATCTTCTTCGTACTTTCTTTTCAAACGAATGCCACCTTCAACATCAATATCAAAGATCACATGCTTACCATCATCCCAAATACGCTCAATTTCTGAACGTAAAGTACCATAAAATGTACCGTTGTAAACCTCTTCGAACTCTACAAATTCTTGGCGAGCAACTTTGTGCAAAAACTCTTCCTTAGTAATAAAATAGTAATCATTTTCATGGGTTTCAGCACCTCTCAGTTCGCGTGTTGTTGCAGAAATAGAAAAGCTCAACTCAGGAAACTTTGTTAATAAATGATGTACGATGGTCGTTTTACCGGCTCCAGATGGCGCTGAAAATATGATTAATTTGCCTTGTTTCATTTTTTTTAGACTAAAGCTTAAAGCAGAAAGTCCAAAGCTTTAGTCTTTGAGCTTTAAGCTTTAGGCTTCCTATAATACATTCAATAACTGTTCTTTAATTTTTTCTAATTCTTCTTTCATGCCTACCACAAACTGTTGCATTTGTGCATCATTAGCTTTTGCACCCATGGTATTAATTTCTCTTCCAATTTCTTGCGAAATGAAGCCCATTTTTTTACCATTTGCCTCTTTACTGGCTAAAGTTTGCAAGAAATAATCGCAATGGCTTTTTAAACGAGTTTTCTCTTCTGTGATATCAATTTTATCGATGTAATAGATCAACTCCTGCTCAAAACGATTTTGATCGATGTTAACCTTACCAACGGCATCCTCTAAAAATTGAGAAAATTTATCACGAATAGCAGAAATTCTTTTTGGCTCTAATTCTTCTACAGATTTAAAATAAGAAAGGATATTTTTGATTCTCAATTCCAGATCAGCTTTTAACACCGCTCCTTCATCTTCTCTAAAATTATTGAAGTTGGCTAAGGCTTCTGTGAAGATTTTATATAAATGATTCCATTCATCTTCTCCAACGCTCTCTTCCTTGTAAGAAATTACATCAGGAAAAGTTAGGGCAGTTTGCAGCAAATTGCTGCTATTTGCACCCAATTCGTTGTTAACAGAAATTAGTTGATTATAGTAATGAGTAAGCAAAGCCGTGTTGATAGTTGCACCCGTAACTTCGCCATTGGCACGTTCTACGTTAATGCTCAAACTAACTTTTCCGCGTTCGATATCTTTACTGCAGATATTGCGCAGAATTAATTCTTTATCAGAAAAAGCTTTAGGATATTTTAAATTTAACTCAAGAAACTTACTGTTGAGCGATTTGATTTCGACACTATACTTCGCATTCGCATAATCGGCTGTTGCTAAGCCGTATCCTGTCATGGATTTTATCATGCGCAAAGATAGAAAAATAAGTTTACAGTTTTCGGCGAGCTGGTTTAGTGTTTATAAGTTGCAGTTATTTTTTTATGGGGATTACAACTTAAACATAAACCTGTGGTTTCAATAATAACTATAGAAATTTCACCCTAATTGAATCAGCGTTAACGTTTCTTTAACAAAAGAAAAGGTTAACAAGTGTTAATTTTACCGAACATCCAACAGGAGAATGATGTAACAATTAAGGCGTGGAGCAAACAACAGAACTTGGTAACTGTTAAACTGACACAAACGAATAGATGCCTAAAAAGATCATTAAATTATTATTAATGAATAACTTAAGACTAATATTTTTATTGAGCATTTTAGTGTTAAGTTTTAAAACCGAAGCGCAGGAGTTTACTATGAGTGGCGTTGTAATCGAGAAAGGATCGAATGTTAGGATCGCTTTAGCTGAAATTAACAACCTACGCAGTAAGATGGGTGAAACGAGTAATGAGCTTGGGATATTCCATTTAAAAACAAAAATTGGAGATACCCTTTTGATTAAGAAAAGAAATCTCATCGATCAAAAATTAGTTGTCAAAACAGATGATGATTTGGTGATTTATTTGATAAGGGGAAGTACGAATCTCGAGGAAGTTACCGTTAAAGGGCAGACCAAAAAGCAAGAAATGGAAGATATTAAAAGAGATCTAAAAAGAAATGGTTCATTTTTTGAGGGAAAGCCACCATTGATTCTATTGAATCCATTTGGCGGAAGTCCGATAACTTTTTTCTATGAACTCTTTGGCAAAACGCCAGCCAAGGCTCGTCAGTTTAATCGTTATTACCGAAAGGAGTTACAGCTAATAGAGATTGATAAGTTTTTTAATAAAACTTTAATATCAAATAATACAGATTTAAAAGGTAGGGATCTTGATAAATTTATGCTAGATTATTCCCCTACAAGCAGCTTAGTAACCAATTGGAACAATTATGATGCTGTAAAATACATCAAGGAATCGGCAAAAAAATATACCGATACCTTGAGGCACACAAAATAATACACAATGAAAAACTTTAAGTTTGCGCTAATTCTAATCGTCTTTACTTTAATTGGCTATATTTCAAAGGCACAAGATTTTATTATTAGAGGAGTTGTGATCGAGAAAGGATCCAATATCAGAATTGCGCTATCTGAAATCACTAACCTCCGTACCAACATTGGCGTGGGGAGTAACGACATTGGAATGTTTCAACTAAAAGCAAGAATCGGAGACACTTTGTTGGTTACCAAGAGAGATTTAATCGATCAGCATGTTGTGGTAAAAAGCGAATTAGATTTAGTTATTTATTTGGTTAGAGGCAGCACCACTCTAGATGATGTAACTATTCGAGGCAATACAAAACAACAAGATTTAGACGAAATTAAAAGGGAGTTTAGAAATAAAGGGGTTTATAATGGTGGCAAAACAACATTTTTATCTGCTGTTTTTAGTCCGCTAAATGCGCTGTATAATTTAGTAGGGAAAGACCCGAAAAATGCCAGAAGATTTGGCAGATATGCCGATAATGAAATTAAGCAATCGCAAATTGATGTTTATTTTAATCAAAGCATGATTAAAAACAATACCGAGCTGAGAGGTGATACCTTGGAGAAATATATGTTAAATTATCGTCCGGAGTTTGACAAAGCACAATATTGGAACAGCTACGACTACATCAAGTACATTAAGGAATCATCGAAAAAATTTACGGACACCCTAGGAAAAGGAAAGTAAATCAGTTGGCAGTTTTCAGTTAACAGTTCTTTTCGAACGATTAACCAATTAAACAATTGATCTTTAAATAGCCAATGTTTCGCAAGCTTTTTCGGCGGCCAGTTTCTCAGCATTTTTCTTATTGTAATCTCTGCCCACACCAACTTTTTCTCCTTCAACAACGGCACTAATTGTAAACAGTTTTGCACTTTCACCCTCGCCATTTGCTGCAAGCTCAAATAATACATCCTTGCCATGACGTTGGCACCATTCAATAAGTTTACTCTTGAAATTGGTTTCGGTAAGTTCTAGGGTATGAATATCAATATGTGGCTTAACAATTCGGCGAAGCAAAAACTCCTTGGTAAAATTGTAGCCTTTGTCCATATAAATTGCACCGATTATGGCTTCGAAAGCATCGCCCAACATAGAATTATGCTTGGTTTGAATGCTAACAGATCGCTGATCAAATTGGATCATTTTATCGAAACCAATCTTTTTTGCAAGCTGATTTAAATTTGCACGATTTACAATCTTCGAGCGCATTTCGGTTAAGAAACCTTCTTCCTTGTACGGATAATGTTTAAAAAGCAGTTCTGCAATTACAGAACCTAATACCGCATCGCCCAAAAACTCTAAGCGTTCGTTGCTACTTCTGCTTCCATTCTTTAAAACCTTAGCTACAGAACGATGTCTGAACGCCATTTTATAGAGCGTAACATTACCAGGCACAAAGCCTAAAATATTTTTCAGCTTCTTAACAAACTCCTTTTCTGGAGAGAGATAAAGTTTATATAATCTTAATATCGGCATTAAATAAATAACACAATTAACGGCTAACTAGCATATTTAACTAAGTTATCTATTTTTAATTAGCATACAAAATTATATAGCAGGGCTGAATAAATTATTCTTCGTATTTCTTAAAAATAACTGAAGCATTGTGACCACCAAAACCAAACGTATTACTTAAAGCCGCTCTAACTGTACGTTTTTGAGCTTTGTTAAAAGTAAAATTCAATCTAGGATCAAAAGCAGGATCATCTGTAAAGTGATTAATTGTTGGAGGAACAATATCATTTTTAACAGCTAAAATTGCCGCAATCGCTTCGATGGCACCAGCTGCTCCCAAAAGGTGACCCGTCATTGATTTAGTTGAACTGATGTTTAATCTGTAAGCATCTTCACCAAATAATGTACCAATCGCTTTCGTTTCACTAATATCACCGAGTGGTGTAGAAGTTCCATGAACATTAATGTAATCGATATCGGCTGTTGTTAAACCTGCATCTTTAAGTGCATTCGTCATTACCATTCTAGCGCCTAAACCTTCGGGATGTGGAGCGGTGATGTGATTTGCATCAGCACTCATTCCACCACCAACAAGCTCTGCATAAATTTTTGCACCTCTTGCTTTTGCGTGTTCAAGTTCTTCTAAAATAATAGTCCCTGCACCTTCACCAGCCACGAAGCCGTCGCGATCTTTATCAAAAGGACGAGAAGCCGTTGCTGGATCATCATTGCGTGTAGATAATGCATGCATGGCATTGAAACCACCCATTCCCGCTTCATTGATAATCGCCTCAGAACCACCGCTTATAATCACATCAGCCATACCCAAGCGGATATAGTTGAATGCATCAATCATTGCATTAGTAGCTGAAGCACATGCCGAAACAGTTGCAAAATTTGGCCCACGTAAGCCGTACTTGATCGAGATATGCCCTGGAGCAATATCAATAATCATTTTAGGAATAAAAAATGGATTGTATCTTGGCGTGCCATCTCCCTTAGCGAAATTCGAAATTTCATCTAAGAAAGTTTTCAATCCACCTATGCCTGCGCCCCAAATTACACCGATTCGGTTGGTATCTAATTTCTCGAAATCAAACCCACCATCCTTCACAGCTTCATCTGTAGCTACCAAAGCATATTGTACAAACGGATCTAGCTTACGGGCTTCCTTTTTCTCCAAAAAATCTTCTGGATTAAAGTTTTTTACCTCGCAAGCGAATTTGGTCTTGAACTTTTCAGTATCAAAACCTTTAATAGGAGCAGCGCCACTCACCCCGTTAGTCAATCCTTCCCAAAAATCGGGAACATTATTGCCTATAGGAGTGAGCGCACCCAACCCTGTTACTACTACTCTTTTTAATTCCATTTATACTGAAAAAGCGTAATTCTATTTAACGTTTTTTTCCAAATAAGCGATAGCTTGACCAACTGTACCAATGGTTTCAGCCTGATCATCAGGAATAGCTACATTAAATTCTTTTTCAAATTCCATAATCAATTCTACGGTATCTAAAGAATCTGCACCTAAATCGTTGGTGAATGAAGCCTCTGGCGTAACTTCGCTTTCGTCAACACCTAGTTTTTCTACGATAATAGCCTTAACTCTTGAAGCAATATCAGACATAATTTTATAATTTAATGGTTAAATAATTCTGTGCAAAGAAAAATAAATTCTTACAATATTCAAATGTTTTTATTTCGATACCTATTTTTGGTGTCTAAATAACACAGCGAATATAGAATTAGTTTTTTAATTTCGTTCTGTAAATAATTTATTTCGTTTTGAACAGAACTTACCTAAAATTAACCTTAGACCTTGATTTTATACTAATTGCGATCACTGCGCCCCTAAAAGACTATGTTCTATGCCACAAAATTAATACGCGATTAAATACCCAATTCGAGAAAATAGAGGACCACGAAATATTTTTTAACATTGATGAACCAGCGCTATCTTTTTCTAAATATTATTTTTTTGTAGAGCAAGGTGAGGTTGAGTATTACCTCATTAGTAACAGAAGTAGTGATGGATTGCTGATTCCAGAGATGAGCAATGTTGATTTTTTCATCATTATAAAAGAATTTATAGATCAAGAAGATTTAAATTATTTAATCAACGGATTAAACAAACTGCCTGATATTCAAGTAGCTGCAAAAATAAACCCTGCTAAGCTTAAGAACAAGGAAAATTTGGTAATATAAAAATTATATACTTCGTGTAGTAAATACACTATATTTGAGGGTTACAAACAACGAACAAAAAAACAAAATATATAAATTTTAATGCAGTTTTATTATTTTAGATAATAATTAGCACTTTCTAAACTGCATTGCTAAAATCAATTAATTAAATGAAACCTTTTCATTCGAGAACCAAAATTGTTGCCACTCTTGGGCCTGCATCCGCAAAACCAGATGTATTATATAGTATGTTTAACGCTGGTTTAGATGTTTGTCGTCTAAATTTTTCACACGGATCACAAGCTGATCACCAAGCGGTTTTAGACACAATTAAAGATCTAAACAAGAAATACGATTATAATGTAGGAATCCTTGCCGATTTACAAGGCCCTAAAATCCGTATCGGACTTGTAAAAGAAGGTGGAATAAACCTTATTAATGGTAAAACAACAGTTATTACCACTACCGAATGTATCGGAAATGAAGAACGCATTTATATTACCTATCAAAGTTTTCCTCAAGATGTTCAGGCAGGAGAAATTATCCTTTTGGATGATGGAAAACTACAAATGAAAGTTATTTCTACCAATTTAAAGGATGAGGTAGTTTGTGAGATTGTTCACGGTGGTATTTTAACTTCGAGAAAAGGTGTAAATCTTCCAAATACTAAAGTTTCTATTCCATCTTTAACTCCAGAAGATCGTGAAAACTTAGAATTCGTTCTAGAAAACGATGTAGAATGGATCGGTTTATCTTTCGTTCGTAAGGCTGAAGATATTATCGAACTTAAAAAAATAATTGCTGAGCGAGGTAAAACTGCTCGTGTAATTGCTAAAATAGAAAAACCAGAGGCTATTGCTAACATCGATGAAATTATCGCTGTATCTGATGGTATTATGGTTGCTCGTGGAGATTTAGGTGTTGAATGCCCAATGGAAGAAGTTCCATTATTACAGAAAATGATTGTTGCTAAATGTAGAGCGGCTTCGAAACCTGTAATTGTAGCTACTCAAATGCTAGAAAGCATGATCACTACACCTCGCCCAACACGTGCAGAGGTTAATGATGTTGCAAACTCTGTTTTAGATGGTGCTGATGCAGTAATGTTAAGTGGCGAAACTTCAGTTGGAGAATTTCCTTTAATCGTTATTGAAACGATGCAAAAAATTATTCAGAACATTGAGCAAAACAATTATCCATTCAATCCTGATAAGTTCTTAAAACCAAAATCACCATCTTTCTTAAGTGATGCGATTTGCGATTCGGCTTGTTTCTTAGCTAAACAAACCAATGCTGTAGGGATTGTTTCTATGACGTTAAGTGGTTATACTGCATTCGAAATTTCGAGCCACAGACCAGAAGCTTTGACTTTTATCTTTACCAGTAACAGAGCGCTTTTAAACGCAGTAAGTTTACTTTGGGGTGTTAGGGGCTTTTACTACGATAAATTCGATAGTACGGATAGTACCATTATTGAGGTTAACGAGATCTTGAAAAGCAAGAAATTGGTTAAACAAGGTGACATAATTATTAATACCGCAGCAATTCCAATGGAAGCTAAAGGTAAAACCAATATGTTAAAAATTACGGTTATAGATTAGTTTCTAAATCAAAATAGATCGAATGCTTCCGCCAAAAACGGGAGCATTTTTTTTGCTAAGAAAATTATAGATTTGCAACCGATCCGGAGAGGTGTCAGAGTGGTCGATCGAGCACGCTTGGAAAGCGTGTGTACTGCAAGGTACCGCGGGTTCGAATCCCGCTCTCTCCGCATAAAGAAAAATTAGGATTCGGTCTATCCGGCCAGTTACACCTTGAGTTAGCTTAATAAATGTGGTGCTACTAGATAGATCTGAATCAGGTTTGTAAATTTTGGAAATGGAAAGTTCGGTGAAAATGGCGGCCAGTAGTCCCGCTAACGTTCCAAGCACCGAAAAACCCGTGAGGAAACTAAATATCTACATAAAACAACTGTACAAATGCACAATTCGGTGGCTTTTCACTTATATCGGGTTTATAAACTAAAGTAATCACTTTTTTGAAACAAGCATAAAGTTCTAAATTATAAACCTTATTTCTGAGCTTATGCATTGGCGTTTAGCAGCCGTAAATAGTAGCAAAAATCAAGTTAATAAACGGGATTGAAATGATATCCTTTTTGATGCAGTGAATTTAGATTTCGTTTAACATTCTCAAAAAGATTAAATGTAAAGCCCGACTAACATTAACTGCTCCACAGGTTTGGCTTTCAAAAACATATTTATCTTAATGAAAAGGCTCAACCGTTTCTCAACAACTGAGCATTTGAATATATTAATCCCATTACTTTTTTGAGATCGCTACACTTGGTGGTCTTGTTTTGCGAATTCACCATGCGAAATCTGCGACCAGTTACAATATTCGAAATCATAAGATGAGCTTTGATTATCATCGTACATTTTCATTTTAAAAAACTATACCGGACATTTATAAACCCCCTCTCAAGCTTTCTGTCGAAGAAGTTTCAGTGCCTAAATCAAATCTCTGAGGTAAACGATTATTGGCATTTTCGTAGAGCATTGGTTTATAGTTAAAGCCTGGCACATTACAAACTGTTAATATCCAAACCTTATGAGGAGAAAAGGCAAGAAAATGAACACTTTTTGTATCATCATTAATACCTATCATTTTACAAAACAGTCTTATTTTTATGCCAAAGATTAACCCACAGATTATGAATAAATATTGGCTTACGGTTACGGCTTGCGCTTTAGCCATTACAGCAAATGCCCAACAACAAGCTTTAACAGCGGAAGATTACAAGCGTGCTGAAAGTTTTATGGGATACAATACTTCGAAGTATATCGATAACCCAGGTGTTAGCCCAACTTGGCTGCCAGGCGACAAGTTTTGGTATATAAATAAAAACGAGGCAGGAACCCAAACTTATTTAGTAGATCCGGCAACAAAAACCAAAACACCTACCACCGAATACAAAAGTGTTTCTCCTCCACCGAGAAGAGCCAGAAATAATGAAGAGTTATCGCCAGATGGAAAAAAATCGATCCTAATAAAAGATTACAATCTGTATGTTAAAGATATTGCTACAGGAAAGCTTACGCAGCTAACTACTGATGGAATAAAAGATTATGGTTACGCCACAGATAATGCTGGCTGGAAACACAGTGATGCACCAATTTTACGCTGGTCACCAGACTCAAAAAAAATAACAACCTTTCAACAAGATCAAAGAAACTCGAAAGACATGTATTTGGTAAGCACTAATGTTGGTGCACCAAAACTAAGCGCTTGGAAATATCCTTTGCCAGGTGATAAGGAAATCGCTACGATTAGAAGAGTGATTATCGATGTTGAAAATCCTAAGATTATTTCCTTAAGCATTCCACCAGATCAACATCGTGGAACCTTAAGCGATGACATTTCTAGCAGCGGTACTTTCGATGATATCGATTGGAAAGCGGATGGCTCTGAAGTAGCTTTCGTTTCTACTTCTCGTGATCATAAAAACGAAAAATTCCACATTGCAAATGCCGAGACAGGTGCTGTTCGTGAGGTTTTTGAAGAAATTGTTAAAACACAATTCGAATCTGGACAGGGCGCAATTAATTGGAGATATCTTGCCGCTTCAAAGGAGATTATTTGGTATTCGGAACGAGATAATTGGGGTCACCTTTATCTTTATGATGCTACCACTGGAAAAGTAAAAAACCAGATTACAAAAGGCGATTGGGTGGTTACTCGTATGGTTAAGGTTGATGAAAAAACAAGAACAATTTATTTTATGGCTAACGGGCGTGAAAAAGAAAATCCATACTTCGGGCATTTCTATAAAATAGGTTTCGATGGAAAAAACTTAACTTTATTAACTCCAGAAGTTGGAAACCATGCGGTTACTATCTCTCCGACAGGAAAATATTTTATTGATAGCTATTCTCAACCAAACGTTCCTCAAGTAGCAGTTCTTCGTAGTCTTGATGGAAAATTAATTACCACATTAGAAAAAACAGACGTTAGCCGATTGGCAGCAACAGGCTGGAAAGCACCTACACCAGTTTCGGTGAAAGCGCATGATGGTAAAACAGATATTTATGGCCTAATTTTTACACCTACAAAAATGGATGCTGGAAAGAAATATCCGGTGATCGATTATATTTATCCTGGTCCGCAGGGCGGAAGCGTAGGCAGTTGGTCTTTTTCGGCATCAAGAGGCGATCATCAAGCTTTGGCAGAATTGGGATTTATTGTTGTGGTAATTGAGGGAACGAGCAATCCAAATCGCTCTAAAAGTTTTCATGATATGACTTATGGCAACATGGCCGAAAATACTTTGCCCGATCAAATTACAGCCATTAAACAGCTTTCTGGAAAATACCCAATTGATACCACAAAAGTTGGAATTTGGGGACATTCGGGTGGTGGTTTCGCAACTGCGACTGCGATGTTCCGTTATCCCGATTTCTTTAAGGTTGGCATTTCAGAATCTGGAAACCATGAAAACAGAAACTATGAGGATGATTGGGGCGAACGTTACAATGGCTTAGTAGAAAATGCTGATTACGAAGCGCAGGCCAACCAAAATTATGCAAAAAACCTAAAAGGAAAATTAATGCTCGTTCATGGAATGATGGATGATAATGTGCCGCCTTACAATACGCTTTTAGTTGTAGAAGCATTAGAAAAGGCAAACAAATCTTTTGATTTGGTGATCTTTCCTAATAGCGCACATGGCTACGGCCCTTATTCACCCTACATGATGAGAAGAAGATGGGATTATTTTGTTCAAAATTTACTGGGCGCACAAATACCGCATGATTACCAAATGACGGGTACAGTTATTAAATAATTCGCTAATACATTTGCAAAAGGCTCCGAAAATTTCGGGACCTTTTTTTTGTTAAAGATTTTTTTAAAATGACCGACCTCATTTCTACAGAATTTGGAAATGTATGGTTCGGTAAATGATGGCGGCCGATAGTCCCGCTAACGTTTCAAGTCCCGAAAAAACTTGTGCAAACATTTAAGTATGCCTATAAAAACAAAAATATAGATGCTTAAATTCGGGAGCTTTACACTTATATCGGGTTTAGATACCGAGGTAAATCGTCTTTTTGAGAACGAGCAAACTTAGTTTCTCTGCAAAATTTAAGGCTAACGTACTGGCGTTCTGCAACCATGAATAGTAGCAAAAAACTAGGTTATTAAACGGGATTGAAATGATATACTTTTTGCTCTCGTATACTAGATTCAGCAAGAACTTTCACAAAAAGATTAAATGCAAAGCCCGACGGACATTAACAATTCTACAGGTTTTGCTTTCCAAAAAACATTCATTTTGAAAGCAGCTCGCCACTATGGCCAAAAGGATGGCCTCGCTTATTAAAATTTATTACGCCAAACAAAGATTAACTTTCACAGTTAGGTTAGATATAACAATACTTCGATGGGAAAAACTAGATCAATAAATAATATTATTATTACTGGAGCGACTGGTATGGTTGGCGAGGGTGTATTACTTAAGTGTTTAAAAAGCCCTGAAATAGATTCGATCTTAGTGATTAATCGGAAGCCTTGTGGATATACGCATCCAAAATTGAAAGAGATTATTCATTCAGACTTTTTTGATTTCTCTCCCATCCAAGATCAATTATCTGGTTATAACGCTTGTTTCTTTTGTTTGGGAATTACATCTGTTGGTGCAGATGATGATACCTATTACAAAATGACTTACACCTTAACCATGCATGTTGCCGAAACATTAAGCAAATTAAATGATAATATGACTTTCTGCTATGTTTCTGGAGGAGGAACAAACGAAAATGAAAGATTGAAATGGGCAAGGGTGAAAGGAAAAACCGAAAGTGATTTAATGAAATTGCCTTTTAAGCAGGTATTTAATTTTCGCCCAGGATTTATTAAACCCGTGGAACCACAGAAATACGTTAATAAATTTTATAAATATGTTAATTGGTTATTCCCCATCGGAAGAGCAATATATCCAAATGGTTTTTGCACTATGGGAGAACTCGGAAACGCCATGGTTAATACTTTGAGCCACAACAATGAGCGAAGAACGTTGGAGGGCAAGGATATTATTGCTTTTGCGAACGAACCATTATAAGGATGGAAAATGTAAAATGTAAAACGGATTTAATAAGTTATTAACTATCACCCATTTTACATTTTACCTCTTACCTTATTTCTTATTATCGTATTTACGCTGATTATCTTTATTGGAGGTTTGATCTGACCTTTGTCCGCCTCCGTTTGTTATTCCTTGAATTTTCTTATCAATTTTAACATCGTGATTAGCTCTATCTGCTATCGAACTTCCCTGAGTGGTTGGGTTGTTTTTCGGTGTGCTTACGTTTTTCATAACAATATAAATTAGTTAATAAATTATTCGCTGAGCGCTATTGTATTAACCGACGGCATCGAAATATGTTTTAATTAATTGTTGGAAGTTTAATCAAGTTTAAAATTTAAGATTCAGTAATTTCTCTCCCAATACTTCAGAAATTTTGCGATAGGAATCAAAAGTCCAGCCGCCAACGTGTGGGGTTAGAATTACCTTATTATTAACTTTTAATTCATTATACCAATCTTGTTCACTTAGGGCAGGAAACTTTTCAGTTTGTAAAACATCTAAACCAGCGCCTAAGATTTTACC
The DNA here is from genome assembly GCF_004331675.1 of Pedobacter frigidisoli. GTDB lineage: Bacteria > Bacteroidota > Bacteroidia > Sphingobacteriales > Sphingobacteriaceae > Pedobacter > Pedobacter frigidisoli. The sequence goes on from NZ_SJSN01000001.1 coordinate 280,338, forward strand.
AGTTTTAATTGCGTTAAGCACAGCTGAAGTATTTACAATTTCCCCTCTTGCGGTATTGATAAAGAAAATCGGCTTTTTAAAATGATAGAAATATTCATCATCAACCATTTGCTTTGTTTCTGCCGTTAAAGGAATATGCAGACTTAAAACATCGCTATGCTTTACAATTTCTTCCATACTTACCTCGCGGGCAAAAGCATCAGAAAAACCAGTTTTATATTTATCGTAAGCCATCACATCAACCTCAAAACCAGCCAATTTTTTGGCGAAGCTTTGTCCCATGTGCCCATAACCAATAATACCCACTTTTTTGCCTTTCAACTCATAGCCACGATTTCCCTCACGATCCCAAATACCATTTCTAATTTCTGCATCAGCATTGCGAAAATTATTCATTAGCGATAAAAGCAAACCCGTTGCATGCTCACCAACGGCATCGCAATTTCCTTCGGGCGCATTAATGAGTGCGATATTTCTTTCGAAAGCGATTTTATCATCAATATTATCTAAGCCGGCTCCGGCCCTTGCTACAAATTTTAAGTTTGGTGCGGCGGCAAAAAGTTCCTCATCAATTCTAAACTTTGTTCTAACAGCAATACCAACATAATCCTTAATCTTATCTATGGTCTGTTGTCTGGTAATTTGAGGTTCATCATCAACTTCATATCCCATTTCAATAGCCCGCTCTTTAAAAGCCGGATGCAAGTCATCAACAATTAATATTTTTTTCATCAGGTAATTTTTATTCAACAATATTTAAGCTATCATGATTTATTAAGAGTTAGTTGAATTTTAAAACCATGATGGGTTTTCACCTTAAAACAAAAGTAACATTTTAGCAGTTGCTTCAATTTAAATCTCTATCCATATTTCTTAATAACGCTCATAAACATTGATCTAAAATCAGGATTCGCACAACAACGCTCACAAAAATATTACTATAAAATGGCTGTAATAAAATAGTTACGCCCCCTTAATTAAACTTACTTGCCGTTACTTTGTCTCCCTTTACAAAAACACATACATATATTATTTTTTAATGAGAATTTTAGAATCGAGAACGATACAGATTACCCTTTTACTTTTAAGTTTAACTTTTAACCTTTTTGCCCAAACTGGAGGAAAAGCAAAAATTACAGGCACCCTAAAAGATGCCAAAACTCAAGAAACTATTCCCTTTGCAACAGCCGTATTAATTAATAAATCGACAGGCAAAAATGCAAAAATTGCCCAAACAGATATTAATGGTGCTTTTGTTATGGCAGATATACCAGCCGGAACTTTTACTTTTAAAATTAGCTTTGTTGGCTACCAAACCATGGTTAGGGATAACATTTCCATTACCGCAGCAACAGGAACGCTAAATTTTGGTGATATTAAAATGAACTCGGGCAAGGGAAATATTCTAAGCGAAGTTACCGTGACTGGCCAAAAACAAGGCATGCAAATGGGCATTGATAAAAAGATTTTCTCGGTAGATCAAAGCGTAATCAGCGAGGGTGGCTCTGCAGGCGATTTGTTAAATAACGTCCCTTCAGTTTCTACAGATATGGATGGAAACGTAAGCTTACGTGGTTCTACTGGCGTAAAGGTTTTAATTGATGGAAAACCATCGTTAATTGCTGGCGGTAACGTTGCTCAAATTTTGCAATCCATTCCAGCAAGTTCTATCGAAAGTGTTGAGGTAATTACCAATCCATCGGCTAAATATGATGCAGAAGGACAGTCTGGAATTATCAACATCGTATTAAAGAAAAACACAAAATTGGGTTTTAATGGTTCCGCTGCCTTAACCGCTGGTAACCGCGATAACTATAATGCAAACACCAATTTAAGTTTCCAAAACAGTAAAGTTAATATTTACGGAAACTACAGCTATCGTTACGGCAATCGTATTGGGGGTGGTTTTCAGGATATTACTTATAAAAACTCGACAACTTCTACTGCTTTTGCAAACCAAAATACCGTTTCTACTTCATTGGATAAGGGCCATAATGCAAAGGCCGGGATTGATTATTATGTGGCACCGAAAAGTGTAATCAGTTTGTCTGGCGGCTTCAACTCTCGTGAAAATGATCGTAATGAGGTAATCAGCATCAATCAATTGGGTAAAACACTAAATCCCGTGTTGTTGAGCAACAGAAATAATTCAAACAGTGGAACTGGAGATAGCTATGACTTGAATTTGGATTACAGCCAAAAATTTAAAAAACCGAAAGAAGAATTAACATTTAACTTCGGCTATTCTTACGGAACAAATGATAACGACCAAACGTACAACACCAATACCACCAACAGAAATGGTGTTGCCATTAATGAAACCCTAAGTTTGCAACGAATCTTCAATACCGGGAATAATTCAAACTATAATATTCAAACAGATTATACCTTACCAGTTGGAAAAGCAGGTAAAATTGAAGCTGGATACCGCAGCCAGATCCGTTTAGGCGATAACGACCAGTATGCGGATTCGATTTTGACAAACACGAATTCCTATATCCAAAACAATAAATTGATTAACGGTTTTAGTAGCAAGGATCAGGTTCATGCGCTTTATTTAAATTATCAAAATCAAATTAAGGATTTCGGTTACCAATTAGGTTTAAGGGCAGAAGACGCACGACTAGATACCCATTTAGATGGTTATACAAACAATGTATTAACGTCTAGCGAAGGGAATATCCATTACAAAAGATTATACCCAAGTGTGTTTTTAACGCAGAAATTAAAAGGCGATAACCAAGTTCAACTGAGCTATACCCGCCGCGTAAATCGCCCTCGTCCTTGGGATACCAATCCATTCTTGGATGTTTCTGATCCATTAAATTACAGAGGCGGTAATCCGAACTTATTACCCGAGGATGTGCACTCTTTCGAATTGGGCTACAGTAAATACTGGAAGAAAGTAACGTTAACGTCTAGCTTATATTACCGTAGAACAAATGATGTAATTCAACGCGTAAGAAGTACACCTGTAAATGGAATTATTACTACTACCCCACAAAATTTATCGAACCAAATTAATACCGGTTTAGAATTAATCGGTCGCTTTGATTTGATAAAGGCCTTAAATTTTACTACTAACGTAAATCTTTATCAAGCAAAATTTGCAGGCGATGAGCGTTTTGATATCCCTACAAGCAGTGGCTTTAGTTGGAATGCAAATTTAACGGCTAACTTAACTGTGGTAAAAAATGTATCGGTACAACTACGTGGAGATTACCGTGCTCCAGAAGTAATGGCTCAAGGTAAACGCAACGCAATGTATGGTATTGATGGAGGAGCAAAATATGATTTTCCAAACAAAAAGGCATCACTCAGTTTCAATGTTAGGGATATGTTTAATACCCGCAGATGGAGCATGACGACCGAAGATAGATCTACAATTGTAGATTTTGAACGACAAATGCAAGGAACGATGGGCAACTTAACTTTCTCATACCGATTTGGAAAAACAAGTTTCAACTTAAATAAAACCAAGAAGAAAGACGATCAACAAGATAACCGACCTGATGAAGGTTCATTTTAAATGAAAAAAGGTGCTTTTGAAAAATTTATTTTTAAGCACCTTTTTATTAACTAATCTAGCCATTGAAAAAACGCCTACTCAAAATTATTCTCCTCGTTACTATGCTGTCGGGCAGCGTAATGGCTAATACTATTGATAAAGGCATTATTAGTGGCCGAGTGGTAGAAGAAGTTGGCGGGCTTTCCATTCCATCGGCTGTTATTTCCATTTATTTAGATTTATCTGAGCAACCAATTATAACAGCCTCAACTGACGATGATGGACATTTCAGCATTAAAAACCTCAAAGCTGGAAACTACAGTGTAAGGGTAAGTTTTGTAGGTTATGCACCACTTAAAGTAAACGGAATTACGATTACAGAAAAGGATTTTGACAAAAATCTTGGCACTTTGAAGTTGGGCTCAGATCAGAATACACTCGGCGAAGTAACTATTACCGTTCAAAAACCGCCTATAGAATTTGGTGCCGATGGTATTACCTATAACGTAGGATCATCCTTGTTAGCCGAGGGAAGCACGGCAACCGACGTACTTAAAAACGTACCCATGGTTCAGGTGGATATTGATGGCAATGCAACTATTGCTGGCAAAAGAAATACAAGGATTTTTATCGATGGAAAACCATCAGATTATATGACTTCAAATATTTCTGATTTGCTGAATGTGCTTCCATCCGATGCCATCGAAAAAATAGAAGTACTTACCAACCCACCATCGAAATATAGCGGAGATGGCGAGGGCATCATCAACATTGTGATGAAGAAAGGCTTCAAAGTAGGCTTTAATGGTAATGCTGGCATTTCTAGTGGCCTTCAAGGTAATAGCAATGCGAATGCTAACGGTTCTTATCGAGGCAAAAACTATTCAATTAACGGAAGTGGTGCTTACCGATTTAATATCGGCAAAGGGGATAATCACAATTATCGCGAGAATTTCTTTCCTGATACCACTTTTTATTATGATCAATATGGCGGTTATAAAAACCTAAATAATGGTGCAAATTTTCGTGTTGGCTTAGATTGGGACATTACGCCAAAGCAAAGTTTACGGGTATCTACAAACTTTAATAACAATAATTCTAACACGAATTCATCCAACGATCTTCATTATTTAAGTGAGGATTTAGCTGAACAAAAGCTTAGAAACCAACTTAACACTGGCGATGGAAGCAGCAATAACTTTGTTTTTAATTCAGATTATGATCTTCAAACGGATACCAGTGGTGGTAAAATTTCCATTGGCTTAACAGTAAGCACCAATAAAAACTTAGACTTTCGAGATTACAGTACCACTTATGCTCAACCCAGTAATTCCAACCCAACACTCCAACAAAATAGCAATAACACGGGCAATAATGGTGTAACCTTTAATCTCGATTACGAGAAGCCAATATTTAAGAAAAGAGATCGTGTTGAGGCAGGACTTGCTTACAATTATCGAAAGAATGATAATGATTTAGCAATAGAAAACTACAATTTCACTACCCAGCAATTTATTAAGAACATTAAACTTTCTAATCAATTTTTATATAATGAAAATATCTTTGCGGGTTATGCTTCGTATAACTTTCGGAGTACTGGCTGGGGAGCAAAAGCAGGTATGAGAGCAGAGCTTACAGATGTAGCTTTTGATCTTTCTACCGGGGAGAATTATAACGTAAAACCCTACCTCAGTCTTTTCCCTAACCTATCACTAAATCGATTTTTCAGGAAGCGTTACAACTTTGGAGCTACCTATAGCATCCGTGTAAATCGCCCAAGAGAGAATACCTTAAATCCACAAGTTAACAATGTAGACACCTTAAATATTTCCTATGGAAACCCGGATTTACTTCCTGCCTACACCCATCAAATGGAAATAAATTTCGGTGCTTTTGGTCAAAAATGGTCGTTTAATCCAAGGCTTTCCTACTCAACAAGCAGGGGTGTAATAGAGCGATTTCGAACGGTTACTTTAATCCCTGGAACAAGTACAGCCCGATCAGAAAGCACTTTCGATAATGTGGGCACAAATAATTCTTTAGCGCTAATCCTAATAGGAAATTATCGGCCTACAAATAAGATATCAGCTAATGGAAACTTTAGTGTAATACAGAGCAATTATACCTCGAAACTAAATAGCTCATTAAATAGAGATGGATTAAGCTTTAGGGCTGCAATGGGTTTTTCTATGCAATTGCCCTTTAAAACGGCTTTTGAATCGAACCTAAATTACGCGAATAATACCAATGCGCAAGGTAGAAACAAGGGCTCAATGACTTCCAATTTCTCTGCTAGAAAGGTGTTTTTCGGTAACCGATTAAACTTTAGAATTACCTTAAATGATATTTTTGGCAATAGAAGTAATACTTTCTTTAACGAAGGTACTAACTTCCGATTGGAAAATTATTCGACCAACAACACCCAGAATTTTGTGTTTAGCTTAAATTATAGGTTTACCAAGATTAGGGTGAATAAAACGCCTATCCCTCCTCCGCCAGCAACTATGGATCCAAAATAGTTTGCATAGCAATAACCATATTTATTAAATTGCGACATGGAAGAAATCAATCCTTGGAAAACCCTCGAAAGCGAAGTAAAGTACGATAACAATTGGATCAGGTTAACCGAACATCAGGTGATCAACCCATCGGGAGGCAAAGGCATTTATGGAACCGTTCATTTTAAAAATATTGCCATTGGTATTTTACCGCTCGATGCAGATTATAACACCTGGTTAGTTGGTCAATATCGTTACCCATTAAAAGCCTATAGCTGGGAAATTCCCGAAGGTGGTGGCCCATTTCATGAGGAACCATTAGAAAGTGCTCGAAGAGAATTGCTCGAAGAAACCGGTATGAGTGCTAGAAATTGGCAAGAAATTCAAAGAATGCACCTTTCAAATTCGGTAAGCGATGAACTTTCTATTATTTACATCGCCACAGATTTAATTCAGGGTATTGCCATGCCCGAGGAAACGGAACAATTGGTGGTTAAAAAATTAGCTTTTGATGAGGCTTACCAAATGGTGATGAATGGTGAGATAACCGATTCGATGAGTGTGGTAGCCATTTTAAAGGCAAAGCTGATGATTTTAAACGGTGATTTGTAATCATTATCTTTGTCGCCATATTTAACCAAACGATGAGTAAATTTTTCGGATACATACTTAGTCCAATATTCTATTTTTTCTTCGCCCTTTCACTTTGTATTTTCCATCCCATACAATGGTTTTGCCACAAGTTTTTCGGTTATAAGGCGCATAAGGTTTCGGTCGATTATCTTAATTTTTTCTTAACCTATTGTCAAATATTTCTTTTTAATTCCGTTAGTTTTAAAAATGAGTATGATTTACCAACTGATAGACCAATAATTTTTGCGGCAAATCACCAGAGCATGTACGACATTCCATCGCTGATTTGGTTTTTAAGAAAACACAGTGCAAAGTTTATTTCCAAAATAGAGCTTACAAAAGGTATTCCATCCATTTCCATTAACCTACGTTTAGGCGGCGGAGCAAATATCAATAGGAAAGATAACAAGCAGGCCATCTCAGAAATTATTAAACTTGGCCGCCGGATGAAAGAAAATAATTGGAGTACAGTTATCTTTCCAGAAGGAACAAGGGCAAAAGATGGGCTCGTTAAACAGTTTCAATTCGGTGGCATTGCAACAATTTTAAAGGCTGTTCCAAATGCATTGGTTGTACCTGTGGCTATAGAAAATTCCTGGAAAATAGTTCGTTTCGGAATGTATCCATTAACTACAGGCCACGCGTTGCGGTGGACAATTTTGAAGCCCATTGAACCGGGAGAGAAAACAGCTAATGAGATTACATTAGAGGTAGAAACAGAGATTAGAAAAGTATTAAAACAAATTTCATAGTATGAAGCATCTAAAATATATTTTGGTTCTATTCGTCTTTATCGGATTAAAATCAAGCGCTCAAAATAAAGCAACTACGAACAGCATATTCTGGGAAATATCTGGCAAGGGGATAAAATCATCCTATCTTTTCGGAACTTATCATTTCGCTGGAAAAAGCTTTCTCGACAGTATGAAAAACGTTAATTCAAAGCTGGCCGCAAGCGATGTAATTGTTGGTGAGCTCTTACTTAAAGATAGTTTGTTACCTCAAAAACTTGCCCCATTTATGCTTTTGAAAGATACTACTTTGAATAAAGTATTAAATGAGAGTGAGTACAAATTGGTAGCAGATTATTTGAAAAAAATATCTGGTTACGATTTAAATTTTCTAAATGCCATGAATCCGACAGGTGTGCAAATGATGATGCTCCAATTTACAGCACCTAAAACAATAGATAAAGACAATCCGGCTTTAGATATTTACTTTCAGGATTATGCACAAGCGCATAAGAAAAATATTATTGGTTTAGAAACGGTAGAAGAACAGGGACGAATTATGTTCAACGGCACTGTAGAAAGACAGAAAGAAAGATTGCTTGATAATGTAAAAAACAGCGAAAAGACAAAAAACAAGGCGACGAACTATATCAATATTACATTCAACAAGACTTGAAGAAGATTGAGGCATTGTATGCTGAAAAAAGTGGCTACACAGACGAAGAATTTGAAGATTTACTTAAGAATAGAAACCTAGCCTGGATGAAAATATTGCCTGAAATAATGAACAAGCAAACTGCATTTATTGCAGTAGGTGCAGGTCATTTAATCGATCAATGGGGATTAATTAATCTTTTAAGAAAAAGCGGTTATACCGTTAAGCCTATAAATACGAACTAAATTTAAATATTCTTATTGCCAATTACCCTAAAAAATTCGTCTCTGTAGGTATCTCCTACTGGGATAATCTTGGTATTAATTGTAATTCGACTTCGTTCAATACTTTCAATTTTATCAACTGCAACAATGTAAGATTTGTGCACCCTGATGAACTGACTTTGAGGTAAAGCTTCCTCCATCTTTTTCATGCTTTGAAGTGTAATTACACGCTCATCCTTTGTAAAGATGGAAATGTAATCTTTCAATCCCTCAATGAATAAAATATCGTGTAAGTAAATTTTCTGAATCTTATGTTCCGTTTTTACGAAAATATAATCTTGAATAGGGTTAGCTGAACCCGAAAATGGAGCTGGCGTAATAATGGGCTGTGCAACAGCTGCAGGCACTTCTACTGGCTTAAACTGATTATGAACTTTCTCCACAGCCTTATAAAAACGATCGAACGCAATTGGTTTCAAAAGGTAATCAGAAACATTAAGATCGTAGCTTTCTAAAGCATATTGTGGGTAAGCAGTTGTTAAAATATAATGGCATTTATTGCCTGCAATCTTCAAGAATTGAATGCCTGTTAGTTCTGGCATTTGGATATCCAGAAATACTAAATCGATTCCACCAGCCTGAACAATTTGTAAAGCCTCAATAGGGTTTTCGCACCTTTTAACCATGGTTAAAAAAGGCACTTTCGAAATATAGTCTTGCAAAATATCAAGCGCTAAAGGCTCGTCATCAACAACAATACAGTTTAAGTTCATTTTAGGTTTATTATTTTAATTAATGATTTTCAATTGGGCTCCGCTAGTCTGGCTTACGAAATTAAATATCAATCATCAGTTCACAGGTGTAATGAGTAGCCGAATTTACAACATTTAATTTATATCTATCAGGATAAGTAAGCTGTAACCTTCGCTCCACATTGGTTAACCCCACACCACCCTGCGCATCTTTATTCTGATTATTCTTTTTATTGATCACACTGAAATGAAGAATTTTTTGGTTTGCAATGATGTTAATCTTTACCGGATTTTCAGGATCATTTACCACGCCATGTTTAAAAGCGTTTTCTACAAAAGAAATCAACATTAACGGAACAATCTTTTGATCATCTATTTCGCCATTTAGCGTAAGTTCGATGAAAGCGCCATCCTTAAACCTTATTTTTTGGAGTTCTATGTAATTGGTTAAATAATCAACTTCCTTACTTAGGGCAACAGTTGGTGTATTGCTTTCATAAATCATGTAGCGCATAATCTCTGAGAGCTTCATAATCGCATCGGCTGTTTTATCCGATTTTTGATAAGCAAGAGAATAAATATTATTAAGTGAATTAAATAAGAAATGTGGGTTAAGCTGAGATTTTAGAAACTGAAGCTCCATTTCACGGCGCTCGCTTTCCAAGTTGCGTTGAATACGTTCATTTGCAAACCAATCTGCTGCAAATTTTATGAGGCAGCTGGAAACCAGAAAGAAGCCACAAAGAAACAATTGAGCGAAAAAGTATTGATCTGCTAATAGGGTTTTTTTCTTGCCATCCATCACGTATTCCAACATATCCTTTGGATTCAAAACCGCGACAACAGTTTTAATTAAAGATGCAGCGCCTAGCAACAGAACAAAAGCCAGAATATATAAAAAGTACTTTTTCCTTTGCTTAATAAGGTTGGGTATAAGGATTAAATAATTAATATAGAACAGTGAAACATTTATTATCCCAAATAAAATGAACGATAACAAGATATGTTTTACACTCTTTGCCTCGGTATCAAAAAAAACATCCAAAGCGATTATAATCAATATTACTGCCCAATATATCCCATGTAATATTATAGGTCCTTTACTTTTTTTCATGTATGCTTTGTTAATTGGAGAACAAATAAATGGCATTTGCTTTCATGCATCCAAAATAAATAAACTTTACATTTTAAAAGTATACAATCTACCAACGGGCATTTTTTTTCTACCAACCGTCCAAATGGCATAATTTATCGACAAACGCCTAAAATGCCTGTTGATCTAGAATCTTTAACACTTGGTATAATAGATTTTAGCAGCAGGTTTTCATTCTGTTCCTTTGAATCATCAAAACGAAACAATTATGAAATCATCAGCAGTCATTAACTTAAAAAACACAGCTTTAATTGCTGATGAAAATAATATCGCCTCAACCATAAATAACCAGATCATGAAAAAGTTAGCCAACACTTCGCCATTTTTACTTTTATTATTACCAGTATTTATGATGATTATTTTAACGCTTACCGTTAACACCAATCAAAACGATGCTGAAATTGTAGTTAAACCTGCTAAAGCTTCTACTTCTATTGTAAAACAGGCAACAGCCATTTTCAAATAAGAAGAATGAGCAATTACGCGATCGAAACTGTAGGCTTAAATTTCAACTTTGGCAACCAGCACATTGTAAAAGATTTATCATTACAAGTACCCATTGGAAGCATTTATGGCTTTTTAGGTCCGAATGGAGCTGGAAAAACAACAACCATAAAAATTCTGCTGAATTTATTAAAATCGCCGGCAGATCAGGTTTTTGTTTTTGGCAAGGAGATTAATAGTAATCGCATTGCAACGCTTAAACGTGTTGGTGCATTGGTAGAGCAACCCGCTATTTATGGGCACCTAACAGGCAGAGAAAACCTTATAAATCGCTGCATACTCTTAGGAATTAAAAAAAGCAAGGCCGATGAAATGTTGGCACTTGTTGGCTTAACAGAAGCAGCAAATAAAAAATCGAGTAAATATTCCTTGGGAATGAAACAACGCTTAGGCATTGCCCTTGCACTGGTTTCAGATCCCGAATTGTTGCTTTTAGATGAACCTACAAACGGACTAGATCCAAACGGCATTATCGAAGTTCGAAACTTAATGGTCGAGCTGGCAACCAAACACCAAAAAACAATATTGGTATCTAGCCATTTATTGGCCGAAATAGAAAGAACAGCTACTCATGTTGGCATCATTAACAAAGGCCAGTTATTATTTCAAGGCACTATTGATGAACTTCATTTGTTAAGCAAGCCAATGTTAGAAATCGAGGTAGATCAAGTTGAAAATGCAAGCAACTTACTAATCAAATCGGGCTTTGAAATTGCTTCGCAAAGCGATAAAAAAATTATAATCCCTTTCATATCCTCAAAAGAAAGTGGCGAAATAAATACGCTGCTTATTCAAAATGGATTTACGGTGAGTAGCCTTTACCAGAAAAGAAAAGATCTCGAAAACCTATTCCTAGATATTACAAAAAACAACTAACATGCGCTCCTTATACATATCTCTAGTTTCAGAATTCTACAAGTCGAGAAAAACCTTAGCCTTTTGGGCTGCCATTTTGTTACCGGTTATCATTTGCGGATTAATCACTTTCGGTTTTTACTCTACCTCAGAAAAGGTACTAAATCTTCATTATCCACCAATGGTACTTTGGGCACAGTACAGCGGTGCGGCACTAGGCGTAATGGGCATGCTTATTATGCCTTTCTATGTTATATTCATGGCCTTTTCGGTTAATAACATCGAGCATAAAAACGACACATGGAAAACCCTTTTTGCACAACCTTTAAACAAGTTCTCCATTTATGCGGCCAAGTATCTTTATGCCGTATTTTTGATATTTATCTGCCTGTTCTTATTTGCTACGTTAACTTACGCATTTGGTTATTTGTTACAGGTTTTAGTTCCCGAATATAACTTTAATCAATACAATCCATCATCCATCCTAATTAATTCCTACAGCAAATTATTCCTTTCATCATTAGGTATTTTATCCCTGCAATTTATCCTCAGTTTAGTTTGGGGTGATTTTCTTAAACCAATGGGCATCGGTTTTGTAGGTACCATAATGGGTATTATTACCGCAAGTGTAGGCTGGAAATACGCCTACCTTATTCCCTACAGTTTGCCTACGTTAGCTTTAAGAATTACCAAGGTTAAAAAAGGTGGCGATCCACTAGATTTCCCAATATTTACACAAGAAATTTATACAAGCTTAATTTATGCTGCTGTATTTTTCCTTATCGGTTATTTTATTGTAACCAAAAAGAGCATCAAATAATTTATCATATCTTTTTGAAAAGCAGTTTCAGCATTTCATTTTAAGGTTAGTCCTTCTTTATACTGCAAGTCCGCTTCCAAAAACCTGTGCAACAGGCAAGCAAGTTAATCAAGCATTAAAACAGTGATTAAATTGGAATGCGGGCTTTTCGTTTCAATAAGGTTTAGATTACTTCGTTTACCTTACCTGAGTGATGAGTACAGGTAACATAATTATGCTATCTTTTTTTGATATTTACTAGCGTTAACGATGGAAGCGACATCCTTTTTGGCTTTTTCTGCCAAAAAGATAGAGCGAACAGCGTGTTAAACCGAAGCTTTGCTGAGCTCATTGATACCAAAAAAATAGAAACTTATCAATAAACGCCCAAGTTATTATGAAGTTCAACTTTTATAGATTAAAATCAAGCTATTTAAACTGTTTCTCCTCAGGAACAGCGCAAATTAACATTGGAGAACTCACTTTCAATGTAAAAATATCATTGTAAAGCAATTCCCATCGGGCTAAAGTGTACTTTTAATCAAAATCAACCAACCAACATTTCAGAATATGATCAAAAGATTTACAATTACGGCATTGGCTTTCGCCCTATGCCTTTCTGCATTTGCTCAAGACACCCCAGATGCAGCTGTGGTTCAAAAAATTAGAAAAGAAGGACTAGAAAATTCAAAGGCAATGGATATTGCTTTCAACTTAACTGATGTTTCAGGCCCACGCTTATCTAATTCTCCAGGCTTAAAAAGAGCGCAAGAATGGGCGGTTAAACAGCTTACAGATTGGGGCTTAAAAAATGCGCACCTCGAAGCTTGGGGAACTTTTGGAAAAGGTTGGCAGATAGATAAATATTATGCTGCAACTACAATACCTTATTACCATGCCATTATTGCTTCACCCAAAGCTTGGACACCTGGCACAAATGGCCCAATTAAATCTACCGTAGTGCTAATTAAAGCCGATAGCGTTGCCGACTTGGCAAAATATAATGGCAAATTGGCTGGCAAAATTGTAATGATGGATCAAGGTACCCCACTTACTAGCGGTATTAAAGCAGATTTTTCTCGCTATGCCGATACAACCTTGGCACAAATGGCAGCAGCAAAACCAACAGCTGGTGGAGCAAGACAACGCCCAACAGGTGGCCCAATGGCAGACCGTATGGCACAAATGATGAAAATGCGTGAGGTTCGTGCTGCAATGAGCGCCATGTTAGTAGAAGAAAAAGTGGGATTAATTTTAACTTATGCTCGTGGTGGACAAGGAACCTTTTTCACCAGTAATGGCGCATCTTACGCTTTAGATGCTAAACCAGTTTCTCCGGAGCTAGAAGTTGCAGCTGAAGATTATCTTCACATACTACGCCTTTTACGTGCTGGAAAGGTCGTAGAAGTTGAGGCTGATATTAAAACTTCATTTTACGATCAAGATCCACAGGGTTACAACGTTATTGCAGAAATCCCAGGAACGGACAAAAAACTAAAAGATGAATTGGTGATGATTGGTGGTCACTTCGACTCGTGGCATGCCGCAACGGGCGCAACAGATAATGCTGCTGGTTCTGCAGTAATGATGGAAGCCATGCGCATTTTGAAATCCATCGATTTTAAACCAAAACGTACCATTCGCATAGCACTTTGGAGTTCGGAAGAGCAAGGCCTATTTGGTTCGAGAGGTTATGTTGCCAAACATTTCGGCGACCCGAAAACAATGGTTTTAACGCCAGATCAGAAGAAAATTTCTGCTTATTACAATTTAGATAATGGAACAGGTAAAATCCGTGGCGTTTATTTGCAAGGCAATGAAGCTGCAGGACCGATTTTTCAAAGCTGGTTAACCCCTTTTAACGATCTTGGTGCAACTACAATAACTATAAATAATACTGGCGGTACCGATCACCAAGCTTTTGATGCGGTTGGTATTCCAGGTTTTCAGTTTATTCAAGATCCTGCTGATTACAACACGCGTACGCACCACAGCAACATGGATACTTACGATAGATTAGTTGAGGATGATTTGAAACAATCGGCAACCATTATTGCATCCTTTGTTTACAATACCTCGCAACGTGAAGCTCAAATCCCTAGAAAAGAATTACCAGCGCCACAACCAGCAAGACCATAATAAGAAATCATTAAAATAACAAAAGCCTGCTTTTTTGAATTTGACTTCAAAAGGCAGGCTTTATTGTTTGAGAGAGAAACGTAATTATATGGATCTTTAAATCCCTAAAAGGATAATATTCTTTCTTTAAATGCCCAGACAATGAGTTGATAAGAATTTTTTAAATCAAGTTTTCTTACCATATTTCTTCTGTGGGTATTTACGGTGTGCTCACTAATAAACAGGGCTTCACCAATTTCTTTACTATTATAGCCCATCGATAGAAGCTGGACTATCTCTATTTCCCTTTCACTTATCGATGCATGATTTTCATGAAGTAAAATGTTATTTATCATTTTAGGATGAATTAAAAAATAAAGAAACGTACTATTGTTTAAGGGCAAGTTGTACGATCTCCCTTCTTGAGTTTTCACTCAAATCACTTCATCAATTTCGAGATAAGACAACTTAATTTCGCAGCAACAGCATTTACATCTGTTATTGTAATACCAAAATTAAGTACTGAGACTAATACAAGACAAGCATAAAACGCCCTAAATAAAAGGGTGTTTTTACGGTATATAATTTTCAGATTTCTATTTGTAGGAACACATATTAATATCGACTTTTAGAAAAACCAAACCCTATTAGTATGAATCCAATAAAAGGCGACACAAATGTCCCTGTAGAAATTGCAAAAGATATGGTAAGTGCCTATGCAAGTGAAGCTAGCAAATACCCAAAATCTTATACCAAAGCTGTATGGTTTCCAGCAGATCAAATTTTAGAAATTGCAAAAACACTAAGTGATGGAAAGCACGATGGCTTAAGAATTTATTTCGGTCAGTACACAGCAGAATCCCTTGATGGATTACCTAAAGAGTTTGAAGGAAGAAACACGGCATTATTGGTGCCTACTTATGCCGCAGGATTTAAGAATTCATTAGGCGACCCAACAGAGGAGCATGAAGATGATATCGATGACATTGGCAATAGAGGCGAACTTTGTCCATCAATGTGCGCCGGAGCAGTACTTTAAACTATGCGAATAATATCACCAATTATTATCGCTGAATTGTTTTGTTTGATAGCAGCAATTTTCCTCTTATCAAAAGATAAGATTAAGTTTTGGAAGGTAAATATTGCTTATTTATGCATTGCCCTAATAACAGAATCTTACGGATCTTACCTATCATCTAAAAGCATTCACAATATTTGGTGGTACAATAGCTTTATTTTACTTGAGGTTGCCTTTATTTTTTATGGGCTCTACCATTGTTTAAAAGAATACATTAATCCCAAGCCACTGATTTTCGGTGGCCTTGGGATTAGTTATGCTATTTTTATTACATATGCTATTTTAGATGGCTATACTACTTACGCCAATACTACAGTAACCGTAATGTCGGTAATATTTGTAGCTTATTGTTTATATTATTATTACCTGTTACTGAAAGATGAGCGGGTAGTAGAACTAAAATATCACCCAGAATTTTGGTGGATTACAGCTGTATTATTTTATTACTTTGGTGGAACAACAAGCAATCTATTTTATTGGATACTTAAATTTGAAATCTTAAAAAATTTCCCTCTTCGCCTAATTATTTTTTACATCACTAACATTATCCTTTGTAGCATTTGGATATACACTTATATATGCAGAGCCAAACAACGCAAATTGCAATCTTAGTAGCTGTAGGAACATTAATCTTCTTATTAGTCCCTTTTTTTCTGGTGATGTATATTAGGTCTTACGTGAGGCATAAAAAAAATCATGTGTTAGAAAAAGAAACCATGAAGCAGAAATTCGAAGCAGAAATGCTGCAAACTCTTGTGGAGGTTCAAGATCAAACCATGCAAACCATTGCCACAGAATTGCATGATAATGTTGGACAATTGCTTAGCCTTACCACCTTAACCTTAAACTCCATAAATTTGGGCGACAGCGAAAAAGCAGGCAAAAAAATAGAGAGCTCATTATCGTTGGTAAACAAATCTATAAAAGAATTAAGAGAACTTGCCAAGTTATTACATGGCGAACAACTTGTAGAAAATGGCATTGGCCATGCCATAGAACAGGAAATAAATTGGCTAAGTAAAAGTGGTGCCTACGAATTAAAGGTGAGTAATCAATTATTCGATTTGCAGGTTGCCTCGCCAAATAAGGATTTAATTATACTCCGGCTATTGCAAGAAATAATTAATAACATTATTAAGCATGCAAAAGCCAGTTACATTGAAATCGATTGCTACTATGCACATGAAACGCTTTATCTTAAGGTAAAGGAAAATGGCATTGGCTTTAGCTACGATGAGAAAAAGCAGAAAAAAACTGGAATGGGACTTAACTCTATTTACAAACGAATAGAGATGATCAATGGAAAATTAGTGCTAAATTCGAAACTGAATAAAGGCACGTCTATCGCCATTGAAATCCCATATCCTTAATATATATGCAGCATCCTACTATTTCTATTGCAATTGTTGATGACCACACGCTTTTCCGATCTGGATTAGCAAGCTTATTAGAGGAATTTGAAGAAATCGACATCAGTTTCGAGGCAATTAATGGCCTGGATCTTCAATCAAAAATAGGAAGTAAACCCCAAATTCAGCTAATTCTAATGGATATTAATATGCCCGTAATGGATGGCTTTGCAGCTACCAAGTGGGTTAAAGCGAACTACCCGCATATCCATGTATTGGCCTTAAGCATGCTTGAAGACGAGAAAGCAATTATTGGAATGCTTAAAGCTGGTGCTGGAGGATACATGCTAAAAGAATCTACACCTACCGAATTGTTAACCGCTATTAAGGTAATTGTTGAAAAAGGTTTTTATGTAAATGAAGTCGTATCTGGTAGGCTTTTAGTGGCCTTGAAAGATGCCGATACCAAACCAATTTTTTCGGCAAGAGAATTAACTTTTCTTCAACATTGCAGTACAGAGTTTACCTATAAGGAAATTGCCGATTTAATGAATGTGAGTCCACGAACGGTAGATAACTATCGCGAATCCTTATTCGCTAAACTTAACATTAAATCTCGTACTGGTTTGGTGGTGTATGGAATCAAAAATGAAATAATTCTTATTTAATCTGCTTATCATTCTCTCAACGAATTACAGCTAACCTTTAAATAACATCTTGCCCACTAAATCATTATGTTAAATCAAGTCGAACGCCCTTGCATACTCACAAAGTTCGTAGTATGAGTTCGTGTTTAATTTCTGCTTAATGTTTTTTCGGTGCGTTTCTACCGTACTTTGGGCAATAAATAATTGTTGAGCAGTATCAATAGAACTTTTCCCCAATGCCATTAAACCAAGTACCTCTTGTTCTCGAGCACTTAAAGTGGAGAAAGTTTTAAAGTTTTTACGAAGAAAATTATTTTCATCCAGTAGCCGAGATGCTTTCGTAGCCATGTGGTGCATGGCATCTATAGGAACAGCAGTGGTTATCGTTAATAATGGGGTGCCGTCATCATCCCTCAAAAATATTTTTGTACTGGCCATATGCCAATTATAATCACCATTTGCAGAAAAGCGAACCTGCTGAAAAAAAGTGCAAATTTCTTCGTCATTGTTGTTTTCAATTAAGGTTAATATTTTAGGCACGTAGTCCTTTGCATCCTCGGCATTAAAAAACCTTTCATAATATTCTTCTGCGCTTAATTTAGTAATCTCAGCTAAGGAAATATTTAGTTGCTTTAAACCTGTATTTGAAATCCAAACCACTGCACCATCTTTTATATTGTGCAATAGCACTACTGCTGGAATTTTATCTGCGATAGCTTCGAGTTGGGATATGCCATCGTTTATTTTTTGCTTAATGTTTGGAGCGTACATAATTTAGTTAATAAACTGGATGATTTATTTAAATATTAAAAAAATATACCGTAAAACATATTCTATTTAAACAATTAAAAATCCACAAACTATAGTGATTGAAATACACCGACAGTTAGTATCTCGATTGTACTCAATATTTTAAAAAAAAACAACTCAAAAACTTGCATAACTAAATAATTAGTTTTAACTTTAATTAAGGCAACAAATTTTGCCCCTATCCTTATTACAAATTATTATGGAAATTAAAGATTTAACCAAGGCCGAAGAGCAGATTATGCAGGTGATGTGGCAGTTGGAAAAAGCATTTGTTAAAGATGTAATTGATGAATTACCTTTTCCAAAACCCGCTTACAACACTGTCTCAACAATCATCAGGATTTTAGAAACAAAGGGCTTTATTGGCCACGAGGCTTTTGGAAAAGCCCACCAATACCACCCTCTAATTAGCAAGGAAGAATATAAGCGCCACGCTACAGAAAAACTTCTCGGCAACTACTTCGAAAATTCAGTAGAAAGTATGTTTTCTTTCTTTGTTAAGGAAGAGAAATTGGATTTGAGTGATGTGGATGAGATTTTAAAAATGATTAATAAAATTAAACATAAACCAAGATGAGTTTTGCCCACTACCTACTTCAGGTAAACTTATACTTAATTGTTTTTTACGGCTTTTATAAATTACTGTTAGATAAGGAGACCTACTTTACCCTAAACCGCTTTTACTTAGTTGGAGCTGGAGCATTGTCGCTTTCTATACCTTTTATTCGTTTAGAATGGCTAACACAGCAAAGCGCAGCACAACAAGTTTACACCTCAGTAAATTGGGATGCCGTATTGCAACAAGCCACAATAGTAACCGAAACCAGCAATGGTTTTAACTGGGCAAATGCTTTTGTTTATATTTATTGTGGTGGTATTTTGTTTTTCTTGTGTAGGCTAGTGTTTAACTTAATGGCTGTAAGAAGCTTAATTTCCAATGCAAAAACAGGTTCGGCTTTTTCTTTTTTAAGTAGCAAAATTGTAGATAAAGATCTTCCTCAAAGGGATGTAATTAATATACATGAGGAAGCCCACATTAAACAATGGCATACCTTAGATGTGTTATTCTTCGAGATTTTAGGCGTAATTACCTGGTTAAATCCAATAATTTATTTCTACAAAAAATCGATTAAGAACATTCATGAGTTTTTAGCCGATGAGCAAGCTGCCGAATTTCAGGGCGATAAAGCAGAATATGCCATGTTGATTTTAAGCCAATCTTTTGGGATTTCCCCAAATACACTAACCAATGGCTTTTTTGATAAATCACTAATCAAGAAGCGTATTTTTATGCTTCAAAAAGAACGCTCAAAAAGAATAGCAATTATGAAGTATGGTATTTCCATCCCTCTATTTGCTATTCTGATTGTATTCTCTTCTGCAACGGTGCGTAAAAATGAAAGGTTAATTTCAATTTCTGATCAAATTCCATTGGATAAGCCTATTGAAATGGTAAAAGAAGTAGTTAACCCCGAAGAAGAATTTGTAGCCCAAACTATCACAAAGGAAAACGTAAGCTTACCACAAGTTAAGACAGATAGCAACTGGTCTACTTTTTATAAATTTATTGGTAGGTCAATCAAATATCCAACAGAAGCTCAAAATAACAACCTACAAGGAAACACCTTGATTAAATTTACCCTAAAGAATAATAAGGTAACAAATTTAAGTAGCATTTTATCGCTCGGTGATGGATGTGATGAGGAAGTAATGAAAACAATCCTATCTTTTAAGAACTTTAAAAATGCAAATAATGGAAATTATTGTATTCAAGTTAATTTTAGGTTAAGTAACAACAAATCAGAAATAAAAAACCAAAAGAAAGTTACAGTTCCATCGTATACTAAATTATCAGATATAAACATAGTTGCCTATTCAAAAACAAGTTCGGGAATTGGCAATAACGACAAAGATGATGATGTTTTTGATTTTGTAGCAATTGACAAACAACCAGAGTTTCCGGGGGGACTAAAGAAGTTTTATGAGTATTTGGGCAGAAGCATTAAATACCCTGAAATGGCTCAGGAAAATAATGTTCAAGGAAAAGTATTTCTGAGTTTCATTGTGGAAAAGGATGGTTCTTTAAGTGATGTTCTTATAACCCGAGGACTCGGAAGTGGTACAGATGAAGAAGCTGTGAGAGTAATTAAAGAAAGCCCAAAGTGGAATCCTGGAATTTCTAATGGCAATGCCGTTCGTGTAAAATACAATATCAATGTGAATTTCACTTTAAATAACGATCCACCTTCAACTGAAAAGTTGACCGGAATTTCTATTAAACAGCAAAATTCACAGAATAAAGCCTATTCAACAACACAAACAGCAACCGTATTCAAAGGTGGAAAATTTGAGGGTTTGGTTGTTTATAATGGTAAAGAAAGTGCAAATGGGTTCGATTTCACAAAGATTGATAATAGAGATATTCAATCGATTAGTGTGTTAAAAGATGTTTCAGCCACCAGTCTATATGGCGATAAGGGAAAAAATGGCGTATTAATCATCACCACAAAAAACAACATCTTCAGAAAAATGGAAGACACTGAACTTAAAATGGACAAAAGCTTACCAACTCTTCAATTGAGACAAAAGTTTTAAAAAAATAGTACGATGAAAAACATAATCATATTTATGCTAGCCATAGGGTTTACACTAAATGGCTTTGCTCAAAAAGCTGATAGTATAAAGACGCCATCTTTACGACTAAAAAGCGCTTCAATGGCAACCTCTGAGCCACTTATAGTTGTTGATGGGAATAAACAATATATTAAGGGTACTTCATCCTTAAATGCTATAGATCCAAATAATATTGAATCAATTACTATTTGGAAAGATAGCACAGCAATTGCGAAATATGGCGTAGATGGTTTTGGTGGCGTTGTAGAGATAAAAACAAAGAATGGTCTACTCAATTCAAGCATTACGCCAAAAATTAAGGGCAACTCTACATTAAAACCTGGAGGAAGCATTTCCAATTTAAAAATATACCCAAATGCTCGCCCTAAAAATACAACCCCTCTCAATAATAAACCAGCAATAAAAAATTTTCTGTTGTATAAGGACACAGACCCCAAGGCAAAGCCAATTTATGTACTGGACGGCAAGCAGGTAGCAGACGTAAAGAATGTAGACCCGAACACCATCGAATCGGTAAATGTTATAAAGGACAAAGCTGATAAAGATAATATATATGGTGGAAAAGCCGAAAACGGAGTGATCATCATTACCACTAAAAAACCCAAACCACTTCCAAAGGAAGATTAATTAATTTAAAAATTTTATTATATAAAAATGAGAAAGCTAATTTTTTTAGCCCTAATGGGCTTTGCCATGTTATTAAATCCAGCAAAGGCACAGGATCAGGAGAAAATTTATGATTTTGTTTCAATTGAAAAGCAGCCCAACTTTCCAGGTGGGATGCAGAAATTCTATGAGTACCTTGGGAAAGAAATCAAATATCCCGACAAAGCAAAAGTTGCTAAAACTCAAGGAAAGGTTTTCTTAACATTTGTAGTAGAAAAAGAGGGAACTTTAAGCGGTATCGAAGTAATTAGAGGCCTTACCGAAGAAACCAATAATGAAGCGATTAGGGTTATAAAGAACTCCCCAAAATGGAATCCCGGGATACAAAAAGGAAAAGCAGTTAGAGTAAAATATAACATCGCTGTTAATTTTAGCCTTTCTCCAAAAGGCACAGAGAAAAAAGCAAATGTAAAAAAGGCAAATCAAAAATTTCCAGAATATCCTGGAGGTCAAGCCAAATTATATTCTTATTTAGCGAAAAATGTAAAATATCCTGAACAAGCTAAAAAGGATAAAATGTAAGGGAAGGTATTCGTATCTTTCTATGTTGAAAAAGATGGAAGACTTTCGAATATTGAAGTTACCAAAGGTGTAAGCAAAGAATTGGATGCAGAAGCGCTAAGGGTAATTAAATTATCACCGAGATGGAATCCAGCAATTGGTGATAACGGAAGCCCTCAAAGAGCTAAATATGTGCTGCCAATCAGTTTTACTATTGTTTAAATTACTTGATAGGTTGACATTATAGCACAAAGTTAATATTAGTTAATACATGCATAATACCTCAGCAAAAATAGCTGGGGTTTTTATGTTTCAGCAGGCCGCTAAGATAATTCCTAGCTATACTTTGCGTATTTATTTTAATCGCAATATATTTGAAAATGAAAAATTACCTCTTAGCATCAATTTTATTTTGCATTGCATTTACTGCATCAGCACAAAAAGATTCAACAACTAAAACCGAGTTTCACGTTGATTCATTGGCTAAGGAAAAATTTGCTTTTTTGTCTATAGAAAAGCAACCAGAATATCCTGGTGGTTTGAAAAATTTCTATCAATACATCAGCAGAAATGTTAGATACCCCAAACAAGCAAAAAAAGACGGTGTTTCTGGAAATGTAGTTTTAAGCTTTGTAGTTGAAAAAGATGGTCAACTAAAAGATGTTAAGGTGATTAATAGCGTAAGGGAAGATATAGATGCAGAAGCAATTAGAGTAGTTTCGAATTCAATAAAATGGAGCCCAGGTATTCAAAACGGTAAACCTGTTAGAGTGATGTATCGCTTCAACGTTAACTTCGCTCTATAACAGCGATAAACTATAAAAAATAAAACCACAAAACCCCAGCTAAAATTAGTCGGGGTTTTATGTTTTCTCTCCTGTCTCGGAACACTAAATTTATAAAATTTTTAATGCATATACAAATTTTACAGAATAAAATTTCTAAAAAGATAATTAATTGATATGCTAACATAAGATTATTGCAAGTTTCGCAAACTTTTATTTTGAAGCTTGTTTATTGTGCTAGGTTTCGATTTCTAAAAAATTACTTTCGTATGTTTTCATAACAATTAATATTATTAAAATAATGCAAAATACTAGTCATTAAATCGGTAAAACCTTAAGCAGATTATCATCCATAAAAAAAGCCCCAAACTAGGTTTGAGGCTCAAGAATCCAGTAGTTAAACTGAACGCACAGTATACTTTTAAACCGTTTCTTCCGAAATAAATTTAGCAGAAGCGAAATCGCGGTTCATACGGGCAATATTTTCTAAAGAAATTCCCTTAGGACATTCTGCTTCACAAGCACCTGTATTTGTACAGTTACCAAAACCTTCTGCATCCATTTGCGCCACCATGCTTTGTACACGGCGGTAACGCTCTGGCTGACCTTGGGGCAATAAAGCTAACTGAGATATTTTAGCAGAAACAAATAGCATTGCAGATGCATTTTTGCAAGTTGCAACGCAAGCACCGCAGCCAATACAAGCAGCAGCTTCGAAAGCAGCATCAGCTTGCATTTTAGGGATAGGCAGGTTATTTGCATCCTGAGCATTACCTGTGTTTACCGAAATAAAACCACCGGCGGCAATAACTCTATCAAAGGCAGAACGATCTACAGTTAAATCTTTCACTACCGGAAATGCAGCAGCTCTCCAAGGCTCAACAACGATGGTATCGCCATCTTTGAAAGAACGCATGTGCAACTGGCATGTGGTAACTAAATCTTTTGGTCCGTGCGGGCGACCATTGATAAACATTGAACACATACCGCAAATACCTTCACGACAATCGTGGTCAAACACAACAGGTTCTTCGCCTTTGTTTATTAACTGCTCGTTTAACACATCGAACATCTCCAAAAAAGACATATCCGGTGAAATTTCGGCTAATTTATAATCAACCAAAGCACCTGCAGTTTTGTTATTTTTCTGACGCCAAACTTTTAGCGTTAAGTTCATATTTCCTGTACTCATGATATTGAGATTTAAGTATCAAAAATGGTATCAAGATTTGAGTATCAAATATCAAGATTGCAAACCGTCTTGATACTTGATACTAGCTACTTGATATTTAAGTTGCTACTATTTATAACTTCTTTGTGCTACTTTAATATTTTCAAACTTCAACTCTTCTTTATGAAGCTCGAAGTTTACACCTTCTTTAAATTCCCATGCGGCAACGTATGCATAATTAACATCATCACGTAATGCTTCCCCTTCTTCAGTTTGATACTCTTCACGGAAGTGACCGCCACAGCTTTCGTTACGATCTAATGCATCAATACACATTAATTCTCCTAACTCGATAAAGTCGGCCACACGACCTGCTTTCTCTAACTCTGTGTTTAACTCATCTGCCGTTCCGGGAACACGAACATCGCTCCAGAATTCTGCACGTAAAGCCCTGATTTCTGCAATAGCCTGATTTAAACCTTCTGCATTACGAGCCATTCCACATTTTTCCCACATGATATGGCCTAAACGCTTGTGGAAATGATCTACTGATTTAGTTCCCTTAATATTGATTAAAGTATTCAAAATACCAACTGCCCTTTCTTCAGCCTCTACAAACGCAGGGTGATCAGTTGGAATTGCCTTTACCGAAATTTCTTTCGATAAATAAGCACCAATTGTATATGGAAGAACGAAATAACCATCAGCCAAACCTTGCATTAAAGCAGATGCACCTAAGCGGTTGGCACCATGATCGGAGAAGTTAGCCTCACCTGTACAGTATAAACCAGGAACAGATGTCATTAAGTTATAATCAACCCACAAACCACCCATTGTATAGTGAACAGCAGGATAAATACGCATTGGTGTTTCGTAAGGATTTTCGCCAGTAATCTGTGCGTACATATCGAACAGGTTACCATATTTCTCCTTAACAACCGCAGTACCTAAGCGCATGCAAGTTTCTTTATCAGGATTATGAATACCAGCTTTAGAAGCTTCGATTTTTCCGTAACGTTCTGTATTTGCCTTAAAATCTAAGTAAACGGCAAGTTTCGAAGTACCAACACCGTAACCTGCATCGCAACGTTCTTTAGCAGCACGAGATGCAACATCACGAGGAACCAAGTTACCGAAAGCAGGGTAACGACGCTCTAAATAATAATCTCTTTCATCTTCAGGAATCTCGGAAGCTTTTCGGTTATCATCCTTCTTTTTAGGCACCCAAATACGTCCGTCGTTACGTAACGACTCAGACATCAGGGTTAATTTAGATTGATGATCTCCGGAAACCGGAATACAAGTTGGGTGAATTTGCGTATAACATGGGTTTGCAAAGTAAGCACCTTGTTTGTGCGCTTTCCAAGCCGCTGTAACATTACTACCCATTGCATTGGTAGAAAGATAGAATACGTTTCCGTAACCACCTGTTCCTAAAACCACAGCATGGCCGAAATGACGCTCAATTTCACCTGTAATTAAGTTACGGGCAATAATACCACGAGCTTTACCATCGATTTTTACAACCTCAAGCATTTCATGGCGAGTGTACATTTCTACCTTACCCATACCAATTTGGCGTTCTAAAGCAGAATATGCACCTAATAATAACTGCTGACCAGTTTGACCCGCAGCGTAAAAAGTACGTTGAACTTGTGTACCACCGAATGAACGGTTATCTAACAAACCACCGTATTCGCGGGCTAAAGGAACACCTTGAGCCACACATTGATCTATAATGTTAGCGCTTACCTCAGCCAAACGATGCACATTGGCTTCGCGGGCACGATAATCGCCACCTTTAATGGTATCGTAAAATAAGCGATAAGTACTATCGCCATCATTTTGATAGTTTTTTGCTGCATTAATACCACCCTGAGCAGCAATTGAGTGCGCTCTACGAGGTGAATCCTGAAAACAAAAACACTTTACTTTGTAACCCATCTCGGCTAAAGTAGCTGCCGCCGAAGCACCCGCCAAACCTGAACCTACAATGATTACCTCAATACTTCTTTTATTCGATGGATTAACCAAAGCCACGGATGACTTGAATTTTGTCCATTTATTGGTTAATTCGCCTTCCGGTATATTTGAATTAATATCTGACATATCTTTCGTGCTTAAAATTATTTAATAAAACCGAAGTGAATTGCGATCGGCATCGCTGCGAATACAATCGAAATAATAATCGAATACCAAACGCCTGCACCCTTAATTATACCGTTGTATTTTGAATGATTCCAGCCCATGGTTTGGAACGCAGATGCAAAACCGTGTAGTAAGTGGTAGCATAAAGAGATCATCGCTAAAATGTAAACACCAACCCTAACAGGATCCTGGAATTTATCTTTCATTACCGCATACAAATCTTCATGACCGTTTGCATCAACAGTTGGAATTCCTGTGAAACGAGAAACTACCCAAAAATCTTTTAGGTGAACCACTAAGAAAATTAATAATAAAGTACCCAACAAGCCCATTGAACGGCTGTACCATTTACTGTTAGCCTTACCATCGTTCACCGCATACTTTACAGGCCTAGCCTTTCTATTTTCAATAGTCAACCGTAAAGCCTGAAAAATGTGAACAAGCAAACCAAGCATTAAAACAACCTCGCCAGCTCTGATAATCCAATTGGTAGCCATAAAATGAGCACCAATGTTAAATGTTAAACCGTTGTCATCTAAGAAAATCAACGCATTAATACCACAGTGTACAATTAAAAAGAGTATCAGGAATATTCCCGTTGCACCCATTATAAATTTTTTTCCGATAGAAGAGGAAAAAGCATTTCCGAAACCACTCATTTGATTAGGATTTATATCTAAATTTCTTGCAAAAGTATCTAATTATGAGTTTAATTTATAAACGATTATGACAAAACGACGATAAAACATTTATTTAGAAACATTCTAAAGCTATATTGCTAACAACTGAAAGTGTTTAGATTATTTATGCTTTCTTTTATCACCGTAGCACTTGGTGTAGAAATTATTTTTACCATGATCATTTCATCAAACAGCGTAACCTAATCTTTGCAATCCAATGGTGATAAGGAACAATTTTTTAAATCATTTTATTTCCACCATAAAATTTATATTTTAGCTGAAGCAAACCATTGTTTGCAAATCCCTATTCATTTTTTGATCCCAAAACTTATTGAGGAAAAACCTCGACTTAGATTTTTAATTTCAAAATAACAAAATGAAGAGATTATTTACACGTTACCCGTTTCTTTTTTTAATTCTGGCTGCTATTCTAATTGCCAACGACATTTTACATTTCGCACCTGCCCAAGTTAATACAGGCTTTACACGTTGGCTTGTTCCACTTGCCCTTATGTTTTTTGGAATTGTTGGTTATATCATTAAATGGAATGAGAAACGAACTCAAGCATAGCTAATTAATAATCTAACCTTTTTAATTATGGGATTATTTAAAAATTTATTTGGCAACAAACAACAAACTGAAATACCAAAACACCCTCTACATAAGGAAGAGTGGGATACTTATTTTACTAATGTTGATGATAAATTAGGCCCTATCCTGGTCGACCTTGGCCTTAAGTCCATCGCACCAATAAACGACATGGGGAGCTTGGTATGGATCTCGATTCAAATGAACAATTCGCGGGAAGACGGTTTGTCATCATCAGAAGAAAGCGAAAAGCTTTATGAAATTGAAGACAACTTGGTTAACGGATTAACACAAAAATTTGATTGCGTATATCCTGGGCGCTTAACATCAAATGGTCATCGTGATTTATATTTCTATTTCAGTGATAGCCTTTTGTTTGATAAAACCATTTCAGAAGTTATGGTTGCTTATCCGAATTATGAATACGATTTCGGTGTAAAGGAAGATACTGAATGGGGCGGCTATCTTAATTTCTTATATCCTTTACCTAGCCAATACCAAAGCATGTTGAATCGACGGGTTTTAGATAATTTGGCAGAACATCAGGATAAAAACGAGCTTCCTCGAAAGGTAGATCACTATCTGTATTTTACTACAGAAACCGACCGCTTAGGTTTTATAAAGGCAGTTGAAGATGCCAAGTTTTCAATCGAAAACCAAGATAAAAGGGATGATAGCGATTTCAGTTACACTTTGCACCTTACCAGAGTTGATCCTGTTGATCAAAATAGTATTGATGATTGTACCATAGAACTTTCAAAAAAGGCAAAACAATTCAATGGTTATTACGACGGCTGGGGTTGCCCGATTCAAAAATAATTGACATAAAAGTCCCTTTCAAACAACTCAAGGCATTAAAAAACAAATATTTAAGTTAATAAATTACCAAAAAGTTTATCTTTGCAACAAATTATTAATCGGAAAACAAAGACTTAAATCATCATGAATTTAAAAAAAATCACCTTTCGTAATGTTGCAATGGGAATTACAGCATGCCTTTTATCGATTGTATTTATCAGTTCTTGTGGTAAAAAAGATCAGAACGTTTGTACTACTTGTACGGCACGTACTGCTGTTACAGTAGGTAATGCTGGTACAATAACTACTAGCAACATGGAAGAATGCGGAAGTTCAGGAGATGTAGCTAATGCTGAGGCAAACTTTCGTAATCAAAACCCTGGTGCTACAGTTGAGTGTACTAGAAAGTAATCCCCAAAAAAATCATTCCTGATTAAAATTTTAAAATTCATCCCACAAAAAAAGTCCCGATTTGCATCGGGACTTTTTACGATTTATGTGTTCGAGTTTTCTTAAGCTACTTTAACATTTACCGCGTTTAGGCCTTTTCTACCTTCTTCTACATCGTAGTTTACGGTATCATTCTCGCGAATGTTGTCGATTAAGCCTGAAGCATGAACAAAAATTTCGGCATCGCCATTAGATGGAGTGATGAATCCGAAACCTTTAGTTTCATTAAAAAATTTTACTGTTCCTTGTTGCATTATATTGTATTTTAATTTGCTCCAAAGATAGACTTAAATACCTATTAATCACTTTTTTATTTTTAAATTCTAAATAATTGATTAATAATATTGATTTGCTTGCAATTGAGGGGCATTTTCCTCAATAATTAAATTCTCGCAAACGTTATAAATCGATTGAATTTTTTGCAAAAACGAACTATTGCTACTTAAAAATAGCAAGAAATTAGCAAATACTTGCCTCCCGTTCCTGCACTTTATCATAATTTACAACTAAATCATCCGTCATTTTTACCATAAATGTTTCATTGAAATTACCTCTAACATCATAACTTAAAATCAATAAATCGCCTACAATTTCATGCAAAACCAATTTCGGGCTTGTATAGTTAATCGAAACCACATGGCCGGCTTTATTCATTAAATCTGAAGCATAAATATGAAGCTCTGCCCAGTCAAATAAAACCGAATTACCATTCATATCACTAAGCAAAGGCATTTTATTTTCTAAAGCTTCTATAGTACTCATCACCGAATAATGAAGCTTTTGATGCAAAGAATTTGCTTTTTCATTCGCCAAACACATTTGCGAAAACGTGTGCAAGCTTTGCCCTAAACTGTATATTTTCGATTTCCTTTGAAATTCCTTATAAGTATCGTGAAAAATTCTGCGCTCAAAATCTGTTATGCACATGAAATTGAAATATTGTTTCGAGCTGAGGTTGATGTAAGCTAAAGCCATAATATTCGGTTCTAATTGCTGGTTCAAATATGAAATAATAAAATTCATTAACTAGTTAAGTGTCTGTAAACACTGATGATCAATCGGTAAATGCGAAACTAAAACGTGTTTATGAATTTAGTATGAACATGTTTCTTTAACAAAACGAGTCAATTGCGTAAATCGCTTCATGTTAGGGAAATAAAAATGATTTGGAACATCAATTCAATCGTCGTTTCGACTGAAATGGAGAAATCTTTGAACCTTTTAAAAGGCATTTCCGACTTTAAAAGATTTCTCGGCTTTGCTCGAAATGACGAATGGACAATCAGTCTCATTGCGGTCAGGCTTTAATTTAACCGCTTTTCAGCCTACAGAAATAAAAGGATTTGAAAAGCAGGTTTCTGTGCATTTCGGCCCCGAAAGTCCTGCCAACCGCTTTACTTAGCCGAAAGAAACCTGTGCAACAAGCAAGCATTCCTATAACAAAATAGAAACAAATGCTTAATTCGGCTTTCGTGTTCGCTTTTGTCAGGTTTAGGAAACTTTAAATTGTGCTCAGAACTAACAAACGAGTTGCTGAACTTTTATAAAGCGGTCGTCATTGCGAGTCACGAAGCAATTAATGCGATGGGTTATTGAATTGCTATCTTTTTAGGATTGCTTCGTACCTCGCAATGACGGAAAATAAAAAAGGGTTCCGATTTGCATCGGGACCCTTTTCCAAACTATTTTTCAAATTAATTACTGTGCAGGGAAACTGAAATTAAATGTTCCTTGTTCGCTCACTCCAGACATATAAACCATATTATTTCTGGTTTGAGGCAACGCTTTTTGAACATCACCAACAGAATTTACAGGCTGACCATTCACTTTAGTAATAATTAAACCTTTCTCAACACCAATGTTATCGAAAGCTTTTCCTGTGGTTACAGAACTTACCACAACACCGCTATTAATACCAAATTTAGATTTTTGAGCTTGCGTTGCAGGTACAAATGTTGCTCCTAATTTAGAAACTTCAACACTTTTGGTTGCTGCGGTATTTGATGAAATCCCAACGCTAGATTCACCCTTTAAGGTTACTGTGAAATCTTTTAATTCACCAGCTCTCAACACACTCAATTTCACTTTATCGCCAGGATTTAAACGACCAATTCTTTCTTGTAAATCTGGCGAATCGTTAATTACAACACCATCAACTTTCTTAATTACGTCTCCGGCTTTTATACCTGCAGCAGCACCGCCGCCGCCGGCTACAACATCATTAACGTATAAACCGCTAACCTCATTCGATTTTATTTCAGCAGGATTATCTGCACTTAAGGGAACGAAACTAACGCCGATATAACCACGTTTTACCGAACCGTATTTCATAAAATCATCTACAACTTTACGAGCTAAATTTACAGGAATTGCAAATCCATAACCCTGATTGTAACCACTTTGCGAAGCAATTGCAGAGTTAATACCAACCAATTCTCCGTTAGCATTTACCAAAGCACCACCACTATTACCTGGGTTAATCGCAGCATCAGTTTGAATAAACGATTCTATACTTGTATTTGCAGGTCGATCTGGTCTCTTACCTGTACGTTGGTACTCACGGTATTCCTCTTCAGTAATTTCTGCACCTTCTTGCTCACGACCAATAATACCAATACTTCTGTTTTTCGCACTCACAATCCCAGCGGTTACAGTTGTATTTAAATCTAACGGGAAACCTACTGCTAAAACCCATTCACCAACTTGAACATTATCAGAGTTACCGAATTTTACAACTGGTAAATTTGTGGCATTTACTTTAATTAAAGCCAAATCCGTATTCGGGTCACGACCGATAACTTTCGCTTCAACTTTACGTCTATCAGTTAAAATAACTTCTACTTTCTCTGCATTTTCTACCACATGGTTGTTTGTAACGATATAACCATCCTGGCTAATAATTACACCTGAACCCGAAGCTGCTCTTGGTTGAC
Organism: Pedobacter frigidisoli; assembly: GCF_004331675.1. Lineage (GTDB taxonomy): Bacteria > Bacteroidota > Bacteroidia > Sphingobacteriales > Sphingobacteriaceae > Pedobacter > Pedobacter frigidisoli. Next base: position 312,007 of record NZ_SJSN01000001.1, read on the forward strand.
GTTGCATTTGGCGTCCGCCACCACCGAAGAAATCTTCCATCATATCCATCGGAGATGACCTTTCGCTTTTTCCTGCTGCAGCATAAGTTGTTTTAATGTGGACCACACCTGGTGCAACCGCAGCTGCAGCCTGCGTAAAATCGGCAGTGCCTGCAGATGATACTTTTAACGGGTTATTGGCGAAATATAAATTCTGTTTTTCAGAAATTGTACTGCCTATTTGGTTACCCTCAAATAGTTTGTAACCTCCAATTGCTGCTGCTCCACCTATAAAAGCAGCTAACAAGGTAATTCCTAATATTTTTTTCATGTGTTTGTATATTGTTTTTTAATTGCCATGAAGCTATCAAAAGCTTTGTTTTAATTATTTGGGTCAGCTTTTGATGGTTTCATGTGTTTGTATATTGTTTTTTAATGGTCATGAAGCTATTAAAAGCGATGTTTATTGATTCTGTCAGCTTTTTATGGTTTCATGTGATTATTGATTATTTTTTAAAATCCCCTGACTATTACAAGCATTATTGCTAGCTATTTGTTTGTTTGTAATATTCGTTCGTTAATTTGTAAAGGTCGCTAGAGCAATTTTGCACTTTGATTTAAGCAGATTGCTCAGGCAGTTTTTATCTGCTCAAATTTTCTTTCGTAAGTTTATTCAAATTTAATACCATATAAACGATATTTGTATCTCCAAAGCACTTCAACCTGTGTTAAAAAATGTTAAATTAAAAAACATTAATTACGAAGTCGCATTTGCAACTCAAATATTGCATTAAATAATGAAGATTAAATGAAAATCAATTTTTTTAAATACCAAGGCGCAGGCAACGATTTTATTTTGATAGACCATACCATGAGTCCATTAAAAAACTTTGATAATAACCTCATAGAGCAACTTTGCCACCGCAGATTTGGCATTGGAGCTGATGGTTTGATGTTCGTTACCAAGCATGAGGATTACGATTTTGAGATGCACTATTTTAATGCAGATGGCAAATTAGGCAGCATGTGTGGAAACGGTGGAAGATGCATCGTTGCTTTTGCCAAACACTTGGGAATCATCGATAAGGAAACTAACTTTTTGGCAGTTGATGGACCGCATTATGCCAGAATTTCAGAAAATGGCGATTGGGTAGATTTGCAAATGATTGATGTTGATACCATAACCAATGATGGCGATGCGTTTGTTTTAAACACCGGTTCGCCTCACTATGTGGCTTTTCAAAGCGATTTAAAAGATTTCGATGTTTTCACTAACGGAAAAAACATCCGTTACAATTCTACTTACACCGAAAAAGGCATCAACGTAAATTTTGTAGAAGATAATGGCGACCATTTATTTGTCCGCACCTACGAACGTGGCGTTGAGGATGAAACTTATGCTTGCGGAACAGGCGTTACGGCGGTTGCAATGGCGATGGCGAAATACAAAAATCAAATCGGCCATATTAATACAGATATTAAAGTTTTAGGTGGCGATATTAAAATAGAATTCGATTACAATGGTCATAAATTTACCAACGTATTTTTATGCGGTCCGGCAAAATTGGTTTTTGAGGGCGATGTAGCGTAATCATCCGTAAGGTTTAATTATTTTAACAAAAGGACATTATATATTTTTTGGAAATCAACGCTCAGCTTTTTATCGGAAATCACAGTCTCACCATTCGCTGTAGTCCCGATAAAAAATCGGGAGCTGCCGCTGCTGTCGAGTTTAGGTACAAAGGTCTGTTTCCCTCATGATTTCTCATAATGGGTTTATATAAATCATTCATTTTATCAAAAGTGTAATTTCTACACTAACTCCCCTATAAATTGGCTGATTTTGCGAACATATTAGGCTGTTAACACTACAATTAATTTATTATTTAACAGCATTTAACATCTGTCGCAATTAATTTACACACCAAAATTATCATCACTAATCTTGCTTAAAACACTTTAAAACAATCATTTAAAGGCCTTAATGACCATTCATCAACATAAAGTAAATCAATCGATTGATTAAATGACAGAAATTGGACAGCTTTAATTTTTTTTAGGCGCTATTTTTGGGCAGAAATCGCAGAATCCAAATCCAATAATTGGAATATGCTTTCAACCCCGGAAATTAAATTTAAACACACACAAGAATAGTCCATGAGAAAAGTAACAACTCTCTTTTTCAGTATCAGCATTGCTATGATTTTAGCATCATGTGGAGGTAACGACGATGCTAAAAAAGCGGCAGCCGCAGCAGCAGCTGGCCCACAAGCCTACCCGGTTTTCACCGTTAATGCGCAAACAACAGAATTAAATTCAGATTACCCTGCAACTATCGAGGGTATACAAAACATCGATATCCGCCCAAAGGTAGATGGCTTCATCCAAAGAATCTTGGTAGATGAGGGTGCCGTTGTTAAAAAAGGTCAATTGCTTTTCACCATCATGGCTCCTCAATACGAGCAAGAAGTTAGAACTGCAAGAGCAGCCATCAGCAGCGCTGAGGCAGACGTTAACGCAGCACAATTGCAGGTAAACAAAACTAAACCTTTGGTAGAGAAAGACATCATCAGCAAATATGATTTAGATGCTGCGCAATTGACTTTGCAAAGCAGAAAAGCAGCTTTAGCACAAGCGAGAGCATCTTTAGCAAATGCACAAGTGAACTTAAGCTATACTTCAATCACCAGTCCGGTTGATGGTGTGGTTGGAAGCATCCCTTTTAGAACAGGGAGTTTGGTAAGCAGTTCAAGTACCGAACCTTTAACTACTGTTTCAAATACTTCTAAGGTTTATGCTTACTTCTCACTTAACGAGAAACAGCTTTTAGATTTTTCTAAAACTTACAAGGGAAATACATTGGCGCAGCAAATGAAGAATATTCCAGCGGTTAGTTTAGTATTGGCTGATGGAAATGTATATGCTCAAAATGGAAGAATAGAATCGATTAATGGTCAAATTAATACGGCTACAGGTTCAGCAAGTTTAAGGGCAACATTCCCAAATCCAATTTCTTTATTAAAATCTGGCGGAAGTGCATCGGTTAGAATTCCTCAGAAAGTTGAGAATGCAATCTTAGTTCCCCAAAAATCTACCATCGATTTACAGGGTAAGAAATTTGTTTACGTTTTAGGCGATTCAGCAAAGATTATCAGCACAGAAATTCAGATTATGGATTTGGCAAAGGATAAATTCTACGTGGTAACCAAGGGCTTGAAAGCAGGTGATAAGGTAGTTTTAGAGGGTTTTCAATCTTTAAAAGATGGTGTTAAAATTAAACCCGAAGAAAAAAGTGCCGATTCAGTTTATGCTGATATAAAAAAATAAACAATATAATCAGTGCAATCACACTAATCAGTGTAATCAATATTAAATATGTTTAAGAAATTTATAGAGAGGCCGGTATTATCAACGGTTATATCCATCATCATCGTAATCCTCGGTGTTTTAGGTTTGGTTACGTTGCCGGTTTCACAATATCCAGAAATTGCGCCCCCCACGGTGCAGGTTTCTACTTCATACCAGGGTGCAAATGCCGATGTGGTAATGAGTAGCGTTGTTGTTCCGCTCGAAGAACAAATAAATGGTGTGGAAGACATGACTTACATGACTTCTACCGCCAGCAATGATGGTACTGCAACCATTACGGTAAACTTTAAATTGGGTACAAATGCCGATTTAGCTGCCGTGAATGTTCAGAATCGAGTTGCCAGAGCCACTAGTTTATTACCTGCAGAGGTTACAAAATCAGGTGTAATTACGGCAAAAAGACAAGCGAGTAATGTGTTAATCTTTGGTTTATTCAGTGATGACCCATCTTACGACCAGAAGTTTTTGCAGAATTATGCGAACATTAACATTATCCCACAAATTAAACGTATTAACGGTGTGGGTGATGCAAGTGCATTCGGAACTTTAGATTATACCATGCGTTTATGGCTAAAACCAGATGTTATGGCCACGTATGGTTTGGTACCGAGTGATGTTAATAGTGCTTTGGCAGACCAAAACGTTGAAGCCGCTCCTGGTCAGTTTGGAGAGTCAGGTAACCAAGCGTTTCAATATACGTTGAAATATACAGGCCGATTAAAAGATGAAGCCCAATTCGGAAACATCATTATCAAATCTGATGCTAACGGACAGATTCTGCGTTTAAAAGATATTGCAAGAATAGAGCTTGGTGCTCAAAGTTACGCCAGTCAGGTAAGATTTAATGGCAAGCCTGCTTTAGGTATTGCGATTAACCAAACGGCGGGTTCAAATGCAAAAGAAGTAATCGAAAACTCGATTAAAACTTTAGATGAAGCACAGAAATCTTTCCCGAAAGGCGTGCATTATTCAACCTTGGTTAACGTAAACGATTTCTTGGATGCATCAATCGAAAAGGTAATTCACACTTTAATTGAGGCATTTATTTTAGTATTCTTAGTGGTGTTTATCTTCTTACAAGATTTCCGTTCTACATTAATTCCGGCGATAAGTGTTCCAGTTGCAATTATCGGTACATTCTTCTTCTTAAGTTTGTTTGGTTTTACCATCAACTTATTAACCTTATTTGCACTAGTACTCGCCATTGGTATTGTGGTAGATGATGCGATTGTGGTGGTGGAGGCCGTCCACGCGAAGTTGGATGAGGGTTATACTGATGCCAAGAAAGCAACAATTGATGCAATGGACGACATTAGCGGTGCGATTATTTCCATCACTTTGGTAATGGCCGCTGTATTTATTCCGGTGAGTTTTATTCAAGGTTCATCAGGTGTATTTTACAAGCAATTCGGTTTAACACTCGCCATCTCTATTATTTTATCAGCCATTAATGCGTTGACTTTAAGTCCGGCGTTGTGTGCTTTATTCTTGAAACCGCATGGTGAAGAACATGAAAAGAAGAAGAATTTCTTAAATCGTTTCTACGATGCTTTCAATACTTCTTTTGATGCCGTAACACGGAAATATAAAAAATCTGTAGGTTTCTTATCCCATGCAAAATGGCTTGTTGGTTTGGGCATTGCATTCTTCACCATTGTTTTGGTTTGGACTATGAACACTACTCCAAAAGGTTTCGTACCAAATGAGGATTTAGGAACCATCATGTCTGATATTTCCTTACCTGCAGGAACTTCACAAGAAGAAACCAAAATTGTTATTGCAAAAATCGACAGTGTTGCACATGCCATTCCTGAAATTAAAAATACTTTAACAGTTGTTGGCCGAAGTATGATTAGCGGCTCGGGTAGTTCTTATGGTATGGTAATTTCACGATTATCTCCATGGGATGAACGTAAACGTGATGTTAAAGCTATTATAGGTGAACTTTTCGCAAAAACTTCTGGCATTAAAGGTGCCAAAATTATCTTTTTCGCTCCGCCAACCATTCAGGGTTTTGGTACCAGTGGTGGTTTCGAATTCCAGTTACAGGATAAAACCGGTGGCGATATTAAAAAATTCAATGATGTTGGAAATGGATTTTTGGCCGCATTAAGTAAACGTCCTGAAATTCAGTATGCATCAACATCGTTTAACCCTAACTTTCCTCAATATCAAATTGATGTAAATGTGGCGAAAGTTAAACAAGCCGGTTTAACCGTTGCTGATGTTTTAGGTGTTATGCAAGGTTATTACGGTGGTGTTTATGCATCAAACTTTAATAAATTCGGCAAGCAGTTTAGGGTAATGTATCAGGCAGATGCACAGTATCGTGCTAATGAACAAACCTTAACCCGAATTTTCGTTAGAAATAGTGCAGGCCAAATGGCTCCCGTTTCTGAGTTTATTACTTTAACCAAGGTTTACGGTCCGCAGGCAATTTCTCGTTTCAATTTATTTACGTCGATTGCCGTAACAGGAAATCCGAATGCAGGATACAGTTCTGGTGATGCCTTGAAAGCAGTACAGGAAGTTGCAGCACAAAGTTTGCCTGCTGGTTATGGCTATGAATTCTCAGGTTTATCTCGCGAGGAAATTAGCGGTGGCAGCCAAACCGTATTCATCTTTTTACTGTGTATAATTTTCGTTTACTTCCTATTGGCAGCACAATATGAAAGTTATATCCTGCCATTGGCCGTTCTAATTTCTTTACCCATCGGTTTAGCTGGAGTATTTGTTTTCGATAAAATTTTCGGAGTAGATAATAACATTTATACACAGATTACTCTCATTATGCTCGTTGGTTTATTAGCCAAAAATGCCATTTTGATTGTAGAATATGCGGTTGATAGACGAAGAAAAGGCATGAGCATTGTAAACGCTGCCATAGATGGGGCAACAGCCCGTTTACGACCAATTTTAATGACCTCTTTCGCCTTTATTTTAGGATTATTACCGTTGATGTTATCATCTGGTGTTGGGGCTTCGGGAAATAAATCGATTGGTACAGGTGCCGTTGGAGGGATGTTAATCGGTACATTATTCGGTGTATTCGTTATCCCAGCCCTGTTTATTGTTTTCCAATCACTGCAGGAAAGAATAAGCAACAAATCGCCTTTTGATGAGGACATTGAAAAAGAACAAACACCTGAAGAATACGAATTAGCCACAGCTAACAGTAAACACTAATTTAACAGAAAATGAAATTCAGATATAAGTATTCTATTTTAATCGGTTTTACCATACTAACCTTAAGTGCCTGCGTAACTAAAAAATACACTCGCCCTGAAGTTACAAGTGTAGGTTTATACCGCGATAAAAACACAACAGATACAACAACCATGGCAGATTTGCAGTGGAAAAGCTTGTTTTCTGATACCACTTTGCAATCGCTAATTCAACAAGGGATAAATCAAAATTTAGATTTAAAACAAGCGATTGAACGAATTAAAATTGCCGAAGCTACTTTAATACAAAGTCGCGGGGCTCTATTGCCAACTCTGCAGGCAGATGTAAATGTAACCGATAATAAAGCATCGGCGGCAGCACAAAACTTTCCTGCCGGGATAAACATTAACCTCGAAACGCAAACTTACAAAGCACAGCTTAGCACCAGTTGGGAAGCCGATATTTGGGGTAAGTTAAGTAGCGCAAAACGAGGTGCTTATGCAACTTTATTACAAAGTGATGCCGCAAAACGTGCTGTACAAACCCAGCTTATTGCAACTATTGCCAATAACTATTATACTTTGTTAGCACTTGATAAGCAATTGGCCATTACCGAGCAAACAATTAAAATTAGACTACAGGATGTGGAAACCATGAAAGCCCTAAAAGAGGGTGCAGTGGTAAACGGTGCCGCTGTAGTTCAAAGTGAGGCGAATTTATATGCAGCACAGGTTACTTTGCCCGATTTAAAGAGAAGCATTAAAGAAGCTGAGAATGCATTAAGCATTATTTTGGCAAAAGCACCAGGAAGCATCAATCGCACTACTTTAGACCAGCAAACGCCATACAATAATTTACAAACTGGTATTTCAGCACAGCTTCTACAAAACCGCCCAGATGTTATTGCTGCAGAATTTGGTTTTAGGTCCTCTTTTGAGAATACCAATGTTGCCAAGGCTTATTTCTATCCTGCATTAACTTTAACTGCTACTGGTGGCCTTTCGAGTTTGCAACTACAAGATTTTTTTAGCAAATCTATTTTCTACAATTTAGTTGGTGGTTTAACGCAGCCAATTTTTGCAAGAGGTGCAAATAAAGCTCGCTTAAAAACCGCAGAAGCAAATCAGCAAATTGCATTTTACACGTTTCAACAAACGCTTTTAACTGGCGGACAAGAAGTATCTAACGCTTTATATGCTTATCAAACCGCAGCAGAAAAAGAAGAAACCAGAGCAAAGCAAATCGCATCTTTAACCAAGGCAGTAGATTTTACTAAAGAATTATTACGTTACAGTTCGGCAACAAATTATACTGATGTTTTAACTTCAGAGCAAAGTTTGTTAACTGCTCAATTAAGCGGCATTAACGATAGACTACAAAAATTACAATCAGTAGTGGAACTATATCGTGCCTTAGGTGGCGGTTGGAAATAAAAATACTGTATTTAACAAGCAATAAAAGGCATTCTGATTTTTGTTCAGGATGCTTTTTTTTTTGGAAAGCAAATCCTGTATTCATCGGTTTGGTTCGGTCCCGCTTTTTGTTCCAAGTCCCGATGAAATATCGGGAACTTTGCACTACAATCGGGTTTAGGTGGCAAATTCACTAGCTTAAACTGAAAGATAAAACCCTTGCTAAATCTTAAAACATATAGCTCACTGGGCTACATCAACTTTTTCAAAAATAATTAATCGTTTTTTTTCTAAAACGCTAGTCACTAAACAGTTTATTCGTATTTTGGCGAACCAAACAATTTTATGCGTCTCTCGAAATACTTAGCCATCATAATAGGCATACTTTTCTTCAACAATACTTATGCCCAACTTTATATTGTAACCAGCAATGCCGATAGTGGCCCTGGAACACTTCGGGAGGGCTTAACACGTGCTATAGACCCAAATAGAACGACTCCCTACATTATCAATTTCAATTTACCTGGTACGCCAAGCGATAACGCAAACAGAACCATTAGACTAAGAACTGCTTTACCTATTGTTTCCTCGAACGTAGTTATTGATGGCACATCGCAAACTGCTTGGCCAGCTTTGGGCGTTTCTGGAGCAAAAGTTATTTTAGAACCAGAATACACCACAACTACCTTTTCAGGCCTTGTTATTGGTCAATCTGCAACTACCCAAACCCAAACTACTGGCGTAGAAATTTATGGCTTAAACATTCGGAATTTTGCTACGATTACCAATCTGCAAAATGTTAACATGGGGCAAGGATCGGGTATAGTTATCGATTACCGTTCAACCAATATTATCATTGGTGCGGCAGGAAAGGGAAATGTAATTGGTGGTAATATTAACGGAATTGTGATTCAGAATAGTTATTTCTACACCAACACAATTGCACCAATCAAAATAAAAATTCAATCGAATTTAATTGGGGTTATTTATGATGGAATTACGCCGAACACAAACGTTATCGGTATATCGGCCAACCTTTATGATTGTGCTTTAGATGTTGGTGGAGATAATGCTGGTGAGGGAAACGTAGTCGCCGCAAATAAAATCAATATCGACGTAACAAGAGCAAGTTACTCAACTCCAGCAAGATTTGATGTAAACATCATCAACAATAAAATAGGGGTTGATTATACCGGCAGAAAGGATTTCCACGAATTACCCATATTCCTATCCTCATCATCACTAGAAATTTCCGGCTTAAAAGTCAACTCCATCAACACAGCACTCTATGTTAGAAATAATATCATTGGCGGCAATAGAACTACTGGTGTATCCATAACAACTTCCGATTTTATCCTTACGGGAAATGCAATTGGAACTGATGCCACAGGAACAATAGTAATGGGAAATGGTATTGGCGTTAAAGTTGAAGCGAATGCTACAGGAAATATAGGTGGCGCCACAGCAGCAGAGGCAAACATCATTGCCAATAACAATTTCGGTATAGAAACCGTATCTGCAAGGCCTGTTAAAATTACCCGAAATAGCATGTTTTGCAATAAGACTTTCGGTATTGGAAAAACATTGAGCATTTTTCAACCCATCATCCAAATTCTCAAAAAGAATGCAACTGGTGTTTATGGTAAGGCAACTCCAAATTCGGAAGTAGAACTTTTTTACACGGTAAATTGTAGCGGCATCTGCGAGGGTAAAACCTATATTGCAACCGTACAGGCGGGAAGCGACGGCAGATGGTCTTATCCTACTCCGGTTACAGGAATGGTTACCGCTACAGCAAGTTTGCTAAATGCGACCACTTCTCCTTTTTCTACTGCGGAGCTTTTACCTAACGAGGCCATTGTAGAACCTGTAACTTGTAGTGCAAATGGATCCATCACCATTCCCGAAGTACGTGAAGGGTTTACATTCTCTTGGGTAAAAATAGAAACCGACGGAAGTAGAGTTCCAAAGGGTAATACACAAAGTATTTCAGGGTTGGATGTGGGAACTTACGAAGTTACCATTGATGATGGCTGTAAGGCGTTTCCTTCTGTATTTGTAATTAAAGATCAAAAATTAACCAAACCCACTATTATTGCGCCTGTTCCAACCTGCGGACAAACATCTTTTACTTTTACCGCTGAGGTTTTAAGGGGAAAAGGAGTTTTAAAATTTAAGTGGATTAACTCAGCCACAAGTGCGACGGTAAGTAATTCAAATCCTGCTGTATTACCAGAAGGCAATTATTTCGTTACCGTAACCGACGAGGCTAATTGTTCATTAGATTCTGATCCGATCGATATTAAAAGAAAGCCACAACCTAAAATTAGAAGCCCAACAAAAACTACTCCAGCAGCTTGCGGAAAAGATAACGGCGGCATTTCTGGAATGGTAATTTCCGATGCAACGGGAACCTTAAGCTATAAATGGTTCAAACGTGATGCAACTACAGGGATTTTAGGAACAGATGTGGTATCTACAACTTTGGATTTAGAGAACGTAGGTGGCGGCGGCTATACGTTATATGTTTACGATCTAGGGCAATGCTCACCCGTTACACAATCATATAATATTAGCACTTACAGCGATGTTTCTATCACTGGCGGAACAGTAACCTTGGCCAGATGTGGCTTGAACAATGGCGCAATAGATTTGGTAAACATTACCAATGCCGATACTTACGAATGGCTTGGCCCTACCGGACAAAGCATTAAAAAAGGAACCTACTCGCCAGGCATGTCGATTAAAATAATGGATTTAGCTCCTGGAACCTATACGCTAAGGGCAAGCAACTCATTATACATTTGTTCGCTAGACAGAACTTTTCGCGTAGATGCATCAACACCAACCGTATTTGCATATACTCAAGAAGTACAGCCAACAACCTGCGAGTTAATTAATGGAAGCATCACATTAAATTTCAGTTCTGTATTACCAACAGTTTATTCTTGGGTTGATGAATCGGGTAACACCATTCCAAGTACGAGATCTGGAAATGTGATTAGCCTTAAAAGTTTACCTGGTGGAAATTACAGAATGCTTGCTCGCGATATTTACGATTGTCCACAAGTTTTAGGCCCGTTTGCCCTTAATATTACCCCGAAACTTAATATCGTATCAAGTACTGGCAAGGCTAGTAAAGATGGCTGTAGTTTACAAAGAGGATCCGTAACTGGAGTTCAGGTTATTGGCGGCATTCCAGCTTACGATTTTAAATGGATAAATGCCACAGGCGAAGCTATACAATACACTCAAGACTTAATTAATGTTGGCGCTGGAACTTACCGCCTAGAAGTAAGGGATAAAACGGCTTGTGGTTATGCCATTAGCGAGCCTTTTACCATTATTGATGAGCCCTTTAAAATTGTAGCGCCAATCATCAACGATCTTCGTGTTTGTTACGTTTCTGATATCACTTTGCCCGTTACTGCTCCAGAAGAAGGCATTTATCAACTTTTTGAAGATATGGAAGATAGCAAGCCATTTCTAGAAAGCAAGAATGGCGTCTTCAATTTCAAAGTAGCCAAAACTGCAGATTATTACGTTCGAAGAACTTTGGGCTCGTGCATGAGCGAATTCACCAAAGTACATGTAGAAGTAACGCATGATAACTTGGAAGTGACCAATACCATGACACCAAACGGCGACGGAATGAATGATATATGGCAAGTAAGAGGTCTTCCAGATTTTAAGGGAACAAATATCAAGATTTATACTCGAGGCGGTCAGTTGGTTTACGAATCTATTGGAAATTACACCAAACCATTCGACGGAAGATTTAGGGATAAGGAATTACCTGCTGGTGTTTATTATTATGTAATCGATTTAAGGGCAGAATGTAAACCTCTCGGTGGAAGCATAACACTTCTGCGTTAAAACTGACGGCTTGGACACCTCACTTGGTAACGGTTATTAAGCAGAATACCCAATACAATTTCATGAGTACCGTTATTAACCGATCGTAAGCCGGAAGTATTTACATCATAAGAATAACTTAAGTTAACCAATGAAGCGATATTTAATCCAGCTAAAAGTGAGAAGGAGTCGTTATTTCTAAAACTGCTACCCACCCAAAATTTATCTTGATAAGCTAACTTAATGTTGGCATCAAAAGTTGCGGGAGAGTTTATCCAATAGCTGATTAATGCAGATGGAATTGCTGCTATGTCTTCATCTAAAAAGATTTTATAACCAAAAGTGCCATAAAAATTAGGCAATTGATAAGCCTGTGTTACTACCTGATTATTTCTTGTTTTATCTCTAAAACCTAAAATCTGCTTCATCGAAATGCCGCCAAAAAACCTCGGACTATAAAGCCAGATTCCAGCGCCAACATCTGGCCGTATTTTATTATTATAATCAGCAGAAAATAGCGGATCGGCAGATTCATCAGCAACAATTCCAGGTACATCAACGCTTATTGAATTAAAGCCGCCCGATAAACCAAGCGAAAGATTAATCTCATTGGTAAGCCCAAGGTGATAAGCATAAGTAACATTCACACTTGTTTGTCTTACCAAACCAGCCTTATCTGTCATTGCAACCAAGCCAATTCCATGATGCGGTTCGGCAGCGGTGAAATTATTTACATAACTTCTGCTCATAGGATTATCGCCAGAACCCGCAAAAGAATTGATATTACTTCGAACAAAATCCTCTCCTATTGCGGTACTTAACGACAGATATTGTGTATTTGGCGATCCCTCTAAACCAGTCCACTGTTTGCGCAAACCTAATTTTAGATCAGTATAATTATCTATGCCAGATAATGCTGGGTTTAATAAAATATTGTTGAAAATATATTGCGTGCTTCTGGGTACTTCTTGCGCAATGCAAAAAAGACTCATGGATAAACAGAGCGAGAGAGCGAAAAAAAATTTCATTTAGTTCTTAAGGATACGTTGTCTGGTTAATATTTGCTGATAAGATATCCGCAAAATATATCTGCTAAGATAATAAGTTGTAGCCAATTAAGGTGTAAAGCACAGAATTTTAATTTGAATAATTGGATTAGCAGGAATCCAAACAATGATTAATTAAAAGTTTTCAAATACTTTATAAAAAAAAACATTTCAGCTGCAAAACGCATCACATTTTTTGATCTCACCTCAAAATATTGTAAGTTTAAAGTTTTTTAAGCGGTTAGCTTATAAAAATTTTTATCCTCTTCAATGTTACGTGTAGATAGCGCTAAAGCCTGTAAAGTTGTGTACTCTTTGTGTAAGCATGAGTATTTAGGCTATTTAATTGAGCCTCACATTGTTCAGTTGAATCCACAAGGCGATTTCTCTTTTACTTATCAAAGAATTTTTACCCATACCGCAGCAGAATTTAACGCTTGCTTAGGCGAAATTGACTATAAACTCATCAAGATTTTAGATGATATTGAGCAAGATTCGCTCATAAAAAAGTATTATAAAAAACTCATCAGACCAACCGAGTTTTTCACCAAAATATTCGACGCAAAATTTTATGAAAATGTTCGTCCTAAAATTGAAAAGAAACTTGCCGAAGCATTAGAAATCTTAAAGATTAAGAATGAGCTTTATGTGATGGATAAAGACGGCTGGCCTGTAGAACGTAAGATCGAACTTGCAGATGAACCTGCCTCTATCCTCTTTCATTTCCGCAGGAACGAAACGGAAACCCGTTATTTTCCAACTATAAAATACCAAAATTTGCGCATCGAATTTATGTTCAAGGAAGCGCAAATTATCAGCAACAAACCTGCTTGGTTATTATTAAACGATGTTTTATATTTCTTTGATCAGGATATTGAAGGTAAAAAACTGCAACCGTTTTTGGCAAAAAGATATATCTCTATTCCAAAATCTACAGAAGCTACGTACTTTGAAAAGTTTGTTGCTCCTTTGATAGAGAAGCACCATGTATATGCAGAAGGATTCGAAATTAGAACTGAGCAATTTGATGCAACACCCATTGTAAAAGTTTTTTATGTTGATGGTGGCTTGTCTCAAATACAACTGTATTTTAAATATGGAGAGTATGTTTTTTCAGTAGAAAATGCACATAAAGTTACGGTTCGTTTAGAGAAAACTGCCGATAATTATATCTTCCACCGCATAAAACGATCTGCAGATTGGGAGAAAAAGCAGTTTAATTTACTACTATCGCTCGGACTAAAAAAGACGGGTACATTATTGCACAATTTAGAGGTTGCTTCGCAAGATGAAAACCCAAGTTACGCAGCCATAAATTGGGTAAACGAGCACATTGAGGTTTTAGAAGCTTCTGGTTTCGAAATTGAACAAGCAACCGGGCAAAAACGTTTTGTTTTTGGCGCCAATAAAATTGATTTAGAAGTAAAAGAAGGCAACGATTGGTTTGATATTAATGCTGTGGTTTGGTTCGGGAAATATCAAATTCCATTCCTTTCCCTTAAACAACATATTCTACATAAACGTAGAGAATTTTTATTACCCGATGGCGAAGTGGCCATTATTCCTGATAAGTGGTTTACACAATATGGAAGTTTATTCAGCTTGGCTGAGGCAGGCAAAACCCTCAAACTTAAGAAACACCACATTGGCTTAATTAACGATTTGGCTGAAGACAGCTTGGCAAATGTAACCTTGGAGCGTAAACTTCAACGTTTATCTGATTTTGAGAATATTGCCGATACACAAATGCCCGTTCACTTTAAAGGCAGTTTACGCGATTACCAAAAAGCGGGGTACAATTGGTTTAGTTTCTTACGTGAATATAATTTTGGCGGCTGCTTAGCTGATGATATGGGTTTGGGTAAAACCATCCAGACTTTGGCAATGTTGCAAAAAGTTAAGGAAGATGATCAGTTGGCTGAAACGCAAACCACCTCTCTAATTATTATGCCAACCTCATTAATTTATAATTGGCTAACGGAGGCTAAAAAGTTCACGCCAAAACTTAAAATTCTTGCACATACAGGCACGAACAGAAATAAGGATGTTGCCAATTTTGCGAATTATGATATTGTAATTACTACTTATGGTGTAACCCGAGTGGATGTAGATGAGCTGAAAAACTTCTACTTCAACTACGTTATTCTCGATGAGAGTCAGAATATTAAAAACCCATCTTCGAAATCATTTAAATCTGTTCGCAGCTTAAAATCCAGACATCGGTTAATTTTAAGTGGTACACCTGTGGAGAATTCGGTTGGCGATTTATGGTCGCAGCTTACTTTTTTAAATCCTGGTTTACTGGGCACCCAAGCATTCTTTTATGAGGAATACGTTCAGGCAATTGAAAAGAAAAAAGATGAGGAGAAAGCCCGAAAACTTCAATCGATTATAAAACCTTTTGTTCTTCGCCGAACAAAAGAACAGGTTGCATCAGAATTACCTCCAAAAACTGAGCAGATTATTTATTGCGACATGAGTGAAGACCAAGCCGCTTATTACGAAAAAACTAAATCAGCTTATCGCAACGATCTTTTGCAAAGTATGGATGATGGCACTTTCGCCCAAAAACAAGTTCAGCTTTTGCAGGGATTAACGGCTTTACGTCAGTTGGCCAACCACCCGATTATGATTGATGGCACCTACATTTCTGATTCGGGAAAGTTTGAAAATGTGATTCATACCTTGGATAACGTTCTAAAAGGCGGCCATAAGGTTTTGGTATTTTCGCAGTTTGTAAAACACCTCGATATTTTCAAAAAACATTTTGAAGCTGAAAATATTCCATTCGCCTATTTAGATGGCTCTACACGTAATCGCGGAGAAATCGTATCGGAATTTCAGCAGAATGCTGATTTAAAGGTATTTCTAATATCCATAAAAGCCGGTGGCGTAGGTTTGAACTTAACCCAGGCCGATTATGTTTTTATTTTGGATCCATGGTGGAATCCCGCTGTTGAACAACAAGCTATCGATAGAACGCATCGCATCGGACAAGACAAAAAGGTTTTCATTTATAAGTTCATCGCCAAAGATACCGTTGAGGAAAAAATTCTTGCCTTACAAAACCGTAAAAAATCGCTTGCAAATTCGTTGATTACAACGGAAGAAAGTTTCTTTAAATCGTTGAGCAAAGAAGATATTCGAGATATATTGAATTAAAAATAAATACATTTTGTAGCCACGGAAACGCAGAAAACACGGAACCAAATATCATCTCAATCATTTTTATCATCCATAATCAAACATTTTTTGACATTTTAAAATTCTTGCCATTTGGAGAATCTTTTTTCTTGAAAATGAATATCAGAATCTCATGGCCTCTTTAGCCCCGTTATTCGCTTTAGCCCCGATTGAAAAAATCGGGGGCTACCGCTACTACCAGGTTTAATTATTTAAGGAATTTTTTCATTGCAAAACAGGACTTGTATGCTACAACCTTGCCTTGCAATTATGCTGATATTTACGCATTCTGTAGACAACCCTTTGTGCCTAAACCCGATCGAAGCGGGATGCCCAACAATTCTTCATTGTTGGCAGAAGCGGGAGCGGGAGTGAAAGCCGCCAAAAGCAGCTGCTTGTTAATTTTCTAAAAACAAATAAAACCCCAATTCAATGTCAATTAAAACAAAACTCATTTCCCTTTCGCTTGTTATAAATTAGAACATAAATTCTACTATCATGACAAATGAAGATTTAAATAAAACGATTAGTAATGTAAAAGAAGCTTGGAAATATCCTGAATTATTTGGAAATGTAACAAGTTCGGAGCGTTGGCTATCTGGTGCAGCTGGAACATATTTACTTTTTAAAGGTATTACGGGCATTTTTTCTCATCCAGTTATCGGTTTAACAGGCGCTGCAATTGGCGCTGGCTTACTTTACAGAGGAATAACAGGTTACTGTCCGTTAAAGGATTTAGCCGAACAAAGACGAGAGGCACTTGGTCCAGATGAAATTTTAGTGACGGAAACATACGTTGTTGACAACTTGTAGTAAAATTTTAAATACGAAATTTCCTTTTCTTAAGAAACTGGTTAACTTTAAACTGTTAACACATAATTATGAACAAATACGCACTATTATTTATTCCGGCATTTTTCGCAGTAGAGGCAATGGCACAAGATAAAAAGGTAGATCCGGCCAAAGATCCAAAAACTACAGAGCTTTGGGAGCCCGTTCCTAAAACAGTAATTCCAGGAAAGCTGCCACAAGAAGCTCCATCTGACGCAATTATTTTATTCGATGGCAGAAACCTAGATGCTTGGCACTCTGTAAAAGATCCTTCTAAACCTGCATTATGGACTATAGATGATGGATTTTTTACTGTAAAAAAAGGTACAGGAAACATAGAGACCAATAAAAAATTTACCGATTACCAATTGCACATGGAATGGAAAATTCCTACAAACATTTCTGGTGAAGGACAAGCTCGTGGAAACAGCGGTGTGTTTTTAGCTTCTACAGGTGGGGGCGATGATGGTTACGAAATCCAGATTATGGATGCCTACAACAATAAAACCTATGTTAACGGACAAACAGGTAGTGTTTATAAACAAGCTATTCCATTGGCAAATGCAAATAAAAAACCGGGCGAATGGCAATATTACGACATCATTTGGAATGCACCTCGCTTTAATGAGGACGGAACTGTGAGCAAACCAGCAAGCGTTACGCTGTTTTTAAATGGAGTGCTGTTACAAAATAACTATGTATTAAAAGGTGAAACCAGGTATATTGGTGCTCCAGAATATAAAAAACACGGAGCTGCATCTATCAAACTACAAGATCATGGCGATCCTAGTCCAGCGATCAGTTTTAGAAATATGTGGGTAAGGGAACTTTAATCCATTTCAATTTAAATAAAGGAACCTGTGAGATAACTTCTCACAGGTTTTTTGCTTTTTAAGATAATTTGATTGATAATTGTACCCGACTAAGACGAACGTAATTTTATGAACAAAGGAAGACTAGAAGCATTTAGTGATGGTGTAATTGCCATTATTATTACCATAATGGTTTTGGAAATAAAAGTTCCCGGAGGCGAAACCTTAACGACATTGAAACCATTAATTCCGAAGTTTGTAAGTTATATTTTAAGTTTTGTATATGTTGGGATATATTGGAACAACCATCACCATTTAATGCATGCTGTAAAAAAGGTAAGTGGACAAATGCTTTGGGCAAACTTAAACTTTTTGTTTTGGCTCTCGCTATTTCCGGTTGCCGCAGGTTGGATGGGTGAAAATCATTTCGCCCTATGGCCTGTAGTTGTTTATGGCGTCGTATTATTTCTGGCCGCTGTTAGCTATACAATTTTAGTGATGGTTATTGAAAAGACTGAGGGAGAAAATTCTTTGGTTGTAAACGCTATAGGAAATGATTCTAAAGGAAAAATATCTTTGCTTTTTTATGTTGCTGGTGTTGCACTAAGTTTTATTAATCCTTGGTTTGGAGTAACATTTTACTTTATAGTAGCATGCATTTGGTTTATTCCCGATAGAAGAATTGAGCAGGCAATGAGACAGCAAAATACAATCGACGAAAAGCATTAGTTATTGGCCTGCAGAATATTCATATATATTTTACGATCAATCATTTCTGCTCCTAAACTCATTAAATGATCGTTTGACAATTGACAATCAATTAAATCAATATTCATTTTGCTCAAGTAAATAAGCGCTGCCTTTGAGGCATTGCTAACGTGGCTGAACATACTTTCGCCACAGAAAACCCGATTAATTTTTAAACCATACAAACCCCCAACAAGTTGATCTCCCAGCCAAACCTCAACGCTTTGTGCGTATCCCTTTTGATGGAGATTGATGTACGCTTTCTGCATTTCATTGGTTATCCAGGTTCCATCCTGCCCTTTTCGTGGGGTATTGGCACAATTTAATATCACCTCTTCAAAGGCTTTGTTTACTGTGATGGTAAAAGTTTCTGATGAAAAGATCTTTTTCATGCTTTTACTTACCTTAATCCGCTCTGGAAAAATTACACACCGCTCATGTGGAGCATACCAAAGGATTGGATCTTCTTCACTAAACCAAGGAAAAATGCCATTTGAATAAGCATTGAGCAATCTTTCTAAACTTAAATCGCCACCGATAGCAAGTAAGCCATCAGCCTCTGCAAGGGCAGGGTCAGGAAAACTTACATCATCATCAAGCAGTTGAAAAAACATAGGCGAAAATAAGAAAGAAAACAAACATTAAACCTTAACGTTTTAATAATGTCATACTGTTAAATCGTCCATCATGAAAGCAAAAGATAACTTCCTCAAAGTAAAGCATCTTTATAATCGAGCGGGCTTCGGTATATCCTACCCAGATTTACATAAGTTGAGTAAAAAAAATATTGAAAAGGTTGTAGATGGGCTCCTCAAAGAACCAAAAGATGATGATGCCTTAAAACTTGTCGATCCATCGGAAGAAAAAAGACAGCTTTTAGTTCAGGCTGGTTTATACGCAAAAAAGGATTTAAACGACGAAGAGAAGAAAATGCGTCAGGAAATTATCCGAATGCAAAATGAGATTAGTCGCGATTTAAATATTGCTTTCGTAAGCAAAATGATTAACACTCAATCACCATTACGAGAGAAAATGACGCTCTTTTGGCATGGGCATTTCGCTTGCCGCAGCAACAACCCGATGTATGCGCAACAGCTTAATAATATCCAAAGAAAAAACGGTTTAGGCAGCTTTAAAACTTTGCTAGTAGAAGTTTCAAAATCGCCTGCAATGTTAAACTACCTCAACAACCAACAAAATAAAAAAGGCAAACCTAACGAAAATTTCGCTCGAGAATTGATGGAACTCTTTACATTGGGTAGAGGAAATTACAGTGAAAAAGACATTAAGGAATCAGCCCGATCATTTACTGGTTGGACCTACGATAAAGATGGTTCATTTAACTTCAGACAAAATCAGCATGATGATAGAACCAAAACTTTCTTCGGCAAAATAGGGAATTTTCAAGGTGAAAATATTATCGATATCATTTTAGAAAAACCTGAAACAGCGGAGTTTATCTCCAGAAAAGTTTACAAGTTTTTTGTGAACGATACGCCTAATGAAGCCCACGTTAAGGAATTGGCCAATCATTTCTACAATTCTAAATATGATATTGGCGAGTTGATGCGAAAAATGTTTACCTCAGATTGGTTTTATGCGCCTGAAAATGTTGGAACAAAAATTAAGTCACCAGCAGAATTTTTGGTGGGTTTAAGTCGCGAGTTTTATGTTACCTATAACAAACCTTTAGTACTCATTCAATTGCAAAGTAGCTTGGGCCAATATTTATTTAACCCACCAAATGTAGCAGGCTGGCCCGGCGGGCAAAGCTGGATAGATAGCTCTTCTTTAATGCTGAGAATGCGCATTCCATCCTTAGTTTTAAACGATGGAGAAATAGATTTTAGTGGCAAGGCCGATCCTGAAGATGAAGCTGTAATTGCCCTAAGTAGAGCAGGAACAAACAATGCAAATGCCAATGCAAAACCAAAATCGTATGTTAATGCAAACGCAAACTGGCCTAAGTTTTTAGATACATTCCCTAACGGCACTACTCCATTAGAGCTGACGGAATTTTTGCTTCAACCTAAATTGAATGATAAAATCACCAAGATGGTGAGTGATAATAAAGGCTTAAGAAGTACCGCCGTGGAAATTACCAGCATGCCAGAATATCAACTTTGTTAGCAGAATAATAGTTGATGTTTACTGGATAGTTAAAACTATTGACCATCAGCCATTAACTAAAAAATTTAGAAAATGAACAGAAGAAATTTTTTAAGAAATACAGGTTTCGTTGCAGCAGGATCGCTTTTTGTTCCTGCGTTTATGAAGCCGCTCGAGGCCATGGCGCTTGATGAGCTTAGTCTATATAAAAATTTAGTGGTGGTGCAGCTTTCTGGTGGAAATGATGGATTGAATACCGTTATTCCGCATGGGAACGATATTTATTACCAAAAAAGAAGAAGCATTGCCATTAAGCCGGAAGAGGTAATTAAGCTAAATGACATGCAAGGACTGAATCCGAACATGATAGCTCTAAAAGAAATTTACGATCAAGGCTGGATGACGATTATTAACGATGTTGGTTATCCAAACCCTGATCGATCTCATTTCCGTTCGATGGATATTTGGCAAACTGGTAGCGACAGCAATCAATTTTTATCGACCGGTTGGATTGGCCGTTACTTGGATAGCAATTGCCAAACCTGCAAGTTTCCTTACACCGCAATCGAGGTTGATGATTCACTTTCGCTGGCCATGAAAGGGCAAACCAAAAAAGGAATTGCGCTAAAAGATCCGGCTGCGTTGTTCCGCAATACCAACGATCCTTTTTTCAAGGCGATGTTACAAAGCGATAAAGAGCACTTAGATGAAGATAATTTGGGTTATTTGTACAAAACGATGATCGAGACCCAATCATCTGCAAGTTATATCCAAAACACATCCAAAATTTATCAATCTAAGTCTATCTACCCTACTTCGGGTTTTGCAAACCAATTAAAAACGGTTTCGAAATTCATTTCATCGGGCTTAAAAACGAGGGTTTATTATGTTTCTATGAGCGGTTTCGATACCCATGTTAATCAGATAAACCAACAAGGAAATCTGCTTAAACAGTACAGCGAAGGCATGGCTGCTTTCTTAAAGGATTTAAAAAGCAATAACAAATTAGAAGATACTTTGGTAATTACATTCTCTGAATTTGGTCGCCGTGTAGAGCAAAACGCAAGTAATGGAACCGATCATGGAACGGCGAATAATATGTTCGTTTTCGGCGGAAAACTAAAGAAACAAGGTATTTTCAATGCTGCCCCAAACCTAAGCGATTTAGATACGGGAGATTTAAAATACCAATTGGATTTTAGGCAGGTTTATGGAACAATCTTAGATAAATGGCTCGATGTTAATAATGCTGATATCCTAAATAAAAAATTTAACACATTAGATTTTATTTAAGATTTGGAAAGCAAAACCTGTAATTAATCGCGAAGTTCCTGTCCCGCTATACACGAAAAGCCAGCAATAGAAAAAATTGCTGGCTTTCTGCTCCTATCGGGTTTAGTTAAGAAATAGCAGTAAAACTATTTCCGTTTTAAAACATATACGGCCAAACTACTTCCACTCCCAGCTTGTTCAGAGAAGACCTGAAAAAGCTCATAACCGTACGATTTTGATTTATTTACAAACTCGAGCGCAGAATCAAACTCCATTTTCTTCCCATTATCGTCTTTGATGTAGGCATCATCAATGTAAGGAACGTTTTGTCCATATTCTAGGGATATGAAAACCTTATCAGAAAAAGTTCGCTTGATCCCCCGAACCTGAATGTAATCAGATTTGATTTCGCTTAATCGTACTCCATTTACGGTTTGCGCTTGGGTATTATCCAAGGCAAAGCATGTAGCTAGTGCTACAGCCATTAGTAATTTTTTCATATTGTGTTTCTTTTGTGTGTGGTGTTAAATTAGGAAGAATCAAGCATTGAAAAAATAGAAATCAAAAGCTTGAATGTAACATTTATAGCTAAACCTAATCTTAACCTAAAAATTTAAATGAATTTCTTAGGCAACATTATCTGGATTATTTTCGGCGGCATCTTTATATTTTTCGAATACATTATAGGCGGCTTGATCCTATGCTTAACCATTATTGGCATTCCATTTGGAATTCAATGCTTTAAATTTGCGATAGTTGGCTTGGCACCATTTGGTGTAAAAATTACAGATACATCTTCCAATACAGGTTGCCTTTCGACCGTTATGAATATCATTTGGATTTGTTGTGGTGGCTTCTGGATTGCCTTAACCCATTTGTTTTTCGGTATTTTACTTTGCCTTACCATTGTCGGTATTCCATTTGGTCGCCAGCATTTCAAATTAATGAATTTAGCCTTTACGCCTTTCGGAAAATCGATTTCATAACTGATTAAGCTTCTGCCTAGAAACCTTTAAAAAGAACGATTAACCGCATTGAAATAGACCTGATTGAAATGAAAAGCCCGCAGCGAACCTGTCGTGACTTCTTCGGGAGCGAGGACTTGAAATGAAAGCGGGATTGTCGGAACCGATGAGCACCGCAACTGCTCTTCAAAAAAACTATTTGATCAATCCGATGGATTTTGAATGCAAAATGGCCTCATGGCTATTGTTAAAAAGGCAGGCATGAACGTTTTGTTCTTCAATTATACTTAATAATTGCTGTGTTTCTTGCTGGCGTTCTGGACGAATGTTTCGGATATACACGGCCTCTATATTTTTAGGATAGCGCTCTACAATTGAAGTATAAATCTGTGGATCCTGCTGAGAATTATCTCCAAAAAACACAAACTTCTGATTGGGAAATGCATCCAAAATCCGCATAACTCGAAGCAATTTCCCCTCATGGCCAGTTTTGCCTGTTTTGATCAAATCTTTCCAGCGTTTTAAGGTATTCAACAGAAATGCGCCATCAGGCAGATTATTAAACTTAAAGGTTTCGATAAGGTAATCGTAGAGATTCCATTCGCTACTGCTTACGTAGAAAAAAGGATTGGGCTGATTTTTTTCGGTATGCGATAAGGCCAAAAGTTGGTAGTGATCTGCGGCGTTGGGGAATGTTTTTCGTGTGTGTGGGTTTTTAATAAAAAGCTCCCTCAACCTCCTACCGATGGTTGCCGAATGCGAAATCATCACGGTATCATCAACATCGGAAATAAATGCATATTGAGTGATATGCGGCACATAAACTTTCCCCTCGCTTGAGCTTAACACCTCGTTTGTATCATCGAGTGCCTCCACTTTCACGTTATGCCAACCTGCAGAAACATCGGTATTGGCTTCCCATTCGAATTTAAAAAACCCATCTTGCTCGGATTTGTTATAAATGGTTTGGTCAAAAAAATGTAGTCTAACGGTAACGAATGGATAAGGATTTAAAATAAAAAGTTTAAAGAGATGAATAATATTAACGAAGATATTATTGCTATAAACTTGCTTGGTTTTTGCCCTGCGCTTAAAAACATGACCGTATACAACAAGATTATGCTTGTGACCATAGCCATGATAAATTTTTATACTTACAGATTTATTCATTGTAGTTAAAACAGAGTTTGTTAAAACTTGTTTGTGTTGTAAATCATTAAGGTAAATATGAAACTATTATTCATCATAAATCCAGGCTCTGGCAGTCACGATATTAATTTAAAGGAAGTAATTTCTACACATTTTGAAAGTAAGGAAATAGAAATTGAACTATACGAATTACCTGATGATTGTTCTTTAGATAAAATAAAAGCTGAAATTTCTAAATCAAAAGCCGATAGGGTTGTGGCCGTTGGTGGCGATGGAACCTTGAAGTTGGTTGCCGAATGTTTGCTAAATACCGAAACACCCATTGGAATTATCCCGGCAGGCTCTGCTAATGGAATGGCGAAAGAGTTGGGAATTCCAACTGATATTGAATTAGCATTAGACTTGTTAGAAGCTGGTAAGCTGCAAAAAATCCATGTGGTAAAGCTGAATAATGAAGTTTGTATTCACCTTTCAGATTTAGGATTTAACGCCTACTTGGTTAAAAAATTTGATACCCTGCCCGAACGTGGAATGTGGGGTTACGCAAAGGCAACTTGGCATGCATTGTGGAATCATAATAGAATGGAGGTTGAGTTAAACATCGACGGGAAAACGATTAAATCTCCCGCAGCGATGGTTGCAATAGCAAATGCTACCATGTATGGCACTGGCCTAAAAATAAACCCCGATGGAAAGCTTGATGATGAACTGTTCGAAATTGTTGTTGTTAAGGATTATTCTTACTTAGAAATATTGAAAATCTGGCTCACAAAATTGCCATTTAATCCAAAGAAGATTGAGGTTTTTCAAACTTCGGAGGTGAAAATTTCTTCGAAACACAAAGCCCATTTCCAAGTTGATGGGGAATATATTGGAAAAGTAAATACAGTTGAAGCAAAAATTTTACCTGCTGCGATTACGGTGATTGTTTAGTTTTTCTGAATTTCAAAAATTTAATTAAAAACCTGAGCCCGATTAAAATTAAATGAAATACTCTTCATTGTAAGAGTCAGCTAGGCGTTCGTCATGCTGAACTTGATTCAGCATCTTACATGCAAAGCCGCCTGGCTATAAAGACCCTGAAACAAGTTCAGGGTGACGACCGCTCATCCAAAACGTCAAAAAACTAAATCAAACTCAGGTTAAAAAGCTTTTCTGTGAATTTGGATGGAAAAATAAAGCCTAAAAAACTCTGCTATAAAACAGACTTTAAAAAGAATATCGAACCAAACTTGGCTTAGGTTTAAAACCTCAGGCAAAAAAGTAATAAATCCAAAGGAAAAAATCCATACAATTAGTCTGAATGGAAATTGGATATAGTAGGTAATGAAACCAAATTTCTTAAATAAGATCAGTCCAACAGCCGAAATAAATAATGATAAGAATAGTGGCAAGGTTAAAATCACCCTAACTTGAGATAAAACCTGATCTGGAATTTGGTTTAAATGTGTAACGATTCCCCAAAATTGTTTTGCCAATAAGGCAATGCTGATGATATCCAAAAGGGCAAAAAATCGAGTGGTATTCCTCATTTATCTACAGTATTTCGCTAAGTATTCGTCAGCTAATTTACTACCCATATTTTTAACAAAAGAAAAATCCTCACAAGCTCCTTGCTTATCGCCCTGCTTTATTTTTTTCATTCCACTATCAATTTTCGTTTGTAAATACTCATCATCTATTCCCAGTTGATTTTTAATGGCTATAATCTGAACTTCTTGCCCTGGTTTAGCCTTATCTATGTTTTTATAAAAATTAAGCACCGAGTTGGTTAATGCTTCTTCAGCCTGATAACTTCGAATAGCCTCTTGGATATCTGAATTGGATTTTCCCTCACAGTTATATCCCGAAAGTTTAAAGTTAACAGGCACAATTACCGAAATTGTGGTATCGTAACCAGCAGGAACCTGCCATTTCCCACTACTCAAACGAACTAAACGCAGGGCTTCATCATCTAAATCGCTTAAAATTCCCTTACTTACTTTCGAAGAATAAACGTTGCCTTGCTCATCAAGCTTAAAGCTAACATTTACAGTTCCTTGAATACAATTATCTTTTGAAAATTGAGGATAGATTGTTTTCTCTCGCAAAAAAGCTGTGAAGCCCGACTTGCCAGATTTAAACTGCAATTGAGCCATGGCTGCAGAACAGCAAAAGATTAAGCAAATGGTTAATAGCTTTTTCATGATACTAATTTACTTAAAAAAGCTGAAATGATATTTAAGGTTTTAAAACCTACACTACTTAAAATTATATTCTAAAATAAGATTTGGATCTGGACAATTAGCTAAATACTGCTCACGTTCGCTGAATTTACAAACGCCTGGATAATCGCCTTTCAAACCTTGCATATCTTGAATAATTTGGAAATGTAGATGTGGTGGCCAATATCCATTTTCTTCCTTAACGCCGAGTTCGGCAATCTTAATTCCGGCAGGGATAAACTTACCTTCTTCTAAGTTACTTAAAGAAGCTAAACTTAAATGACCATATAAGGCATTGAACCTAAAGCCATCGATTTCGTAAGCCAAAATGATGGTAGCGCCATAGTCGCCGAAGTTATTGTTATGGGCAAAACTTTGTACTGTAGCATCATAGAAATTATAAATTGGTGTTCCAGCCGGAGCCCAAACATCTACCCCCAAATGCAGCCGACGAGGTTCTTCAGCAGTATCAAAGTGTGCACTTCTCGAGTAAATCGTTCTGTGCTCATCATAACCTCCAATTCCATATCGGGCATCTTTATCCGAAAGTTTTTTATTTACCCAATCAGAAAACAAATCGGTATGATCCAAGATCTCATCAGTAAGCTCGGTATTTGTTGCTGTAAAATCTAAGGGTAAAAGTTGATCAGCAGTTGCATCAAAATCAACGACTTTTTGAATTGCCGAAGCATTCGATTTTATAACTTGCTCAAAGGTTTTCATTTAAGAAAGATCTTCGCCATCTTCTTCTTTTTGTCTTGGCTCTTTAGCAATTTTCTCAAAAAGATGATCCATCTTTTCTACATACTCATTGGTATCATCAACAAAGAAATTCAACTCAGGCACCACTCTAGCTTGATGGCGAATTCGAGCGCCTAATTTATATCTGATTTCGCCATTATGCGCATTAACCGTATTAATCGAAAGTGTGGTATTGGTGGTATTAAAAAAGCTTAAATAAACTTTTGCCACAGATAAATCTGGCGATACCCGAACACGTGTAATCGTTACCAATGTATTTGGCAAAAATGCACCACCCTCACGTTGAAAAATTTGTGCTAATTCTTCTTGTATTACTCCTGCAAATTTTTGCTGACGTTTACTTTCCATATTTTTTTTATCTGCGTCACTGCGAGGCACGAAGCAATCTTACAACAATCGCTGATATTTAGCACTTTTAGATTGCTTCGTGCCTCGCAATGACGGTTTAACTAATATAACAAATTATTATCGTAAGGATATCTCGCCGTATGGATCTCTTTAACCTTATCGTATAACAATGTTTTAAACTCTTCTATATTTTCCTTTTCTGTTGCTGAAATAAACAAAACAGGCATTTTTCCGTGGCTCATCCAGCTTTTCTTAAAATCTGCTAAACTCATTTTGCCTTTTTCAAATGCAACTAAATCATCTTCTTCTGGCGCCACATAAGCATCAATTTTATTAAAAACCAATATCATATCCTTATCAATCGCCCCAATATCTTTCAGTGTCTCATTAACAATATGAATCTGATCCTCAAAGTTTGGATGCGAAACATCAACAACGTGAATTAAAATATCAGCCTCTCGAACTTCATCTAAAGTCGATTTAAAACACTCTACCAAATGGTGAGGAAGCTTGCGGATAAACCCAACCGTATCTGATAATAAAAATGGTAAATTCTCAATCACCACCTTACGAACCGTCGTATCCAAAGTTGCAAATAACTTGTTCTCTGCAAATACTTCTGATTTAGAAAGCATGTTCATAATCGTCGATTTACCAACATTCGTATAACCAACTAAGGCAACACGAATCAGCTGACCGCGATTTTTTCTTTGCGTTTCATTCTGTTTATCAATTAAACGCAAACGCTCTTTTAATAATGAAATCTTGGTTAAAATAATCCGTCTATCACTTTCAATCTGTGTTTCCCCAGGACCACGCATCCCAATACCACCTTTCTGGCGTTCTAAGTGAGTCCACATACCCGTTAATCGCGGCAATAAATATTGCAATTGAGCCAATTCTACCTGCGTTTTAGCTTGTGCAGTTTGTGCTCTGTTGGCAAAAATATCGAGGATTAAATTACTTCTATCTAAGATTTTTACGCCAATTTCACGTTCAATATTTCGAAGTTGCGATGGAGATAGTTCATCATCAAAAATAACAACATCAATCTCTTCCGATTTTACAAAAGCCCTAATTTCTTCTAGCTTTCCCGTACCCACAAAAGTTGCACGTTCAGGCTTCAACATCTTCTGCGTGAAGATTCTTTCTACCACACCACCTGCAGTTTCAACCAAAAAGGCCAACTCGTCTAAATATTCTTTTGTTTGCTCTTCCTTTTCGCCAGGGGTAATTACACCCACCAAAATGGCTCGCTCCTGCTGAACAGCAGTATCATATGATTTTTGTTTTCCCATGTAATTGTAGCAAACTTAGATAAAATTGCCTACAATTACAGTAGCAAATAAGCAATTTTATCGTTCTTTCCTTAACCTTTAAACAACAATTAATTCTTCTTAAAGTTGTTTCTAATATTTTGAAAGTGAAAGCCAGTAGCTTTTGGCCAATACCGCCCCGCTTTCCGTTACAAGGCCCGATGAAAAATCGGGCGCTTTTCACTACAATCGGGCTTATTGAACTTTGGAAACTGCAATTACAAACCTGCATTTTAAATTTGTTTTCCGTCGCTGAGACCCCGACCGATAAGGGAAAAACTATCCTTGCTTCTGAATTTCCGTAGTGAAAACCAAGAAACTAAATCTGTGCGACAAACTCCCTAATCGCTACGCCTGGATTCTCCGTTTTCATAAAGTTTTCTCCGATCAAAAACCCATTAAACCCTGCGGTTTTTAAGTCTTTAATAATGCCCGGATCGCTAATTGCGCTTTCCGAAATCTTCAAAAACTCATTCGGAATTTTATTCACCAAATCGAAAGAGGTTTGAATATTAACCGTAAAATCCCCAAGATTCCTGTTATTTACACCAATGGCATCCAAATTTGGCGAAATACTTCTTTCGAGTTCTTCCAGATTGTGGACTTCTAAAAGCACATTCAAACCTAAATCCTTTGCGAATTTCCCAAAATCATGAATCTGCTTTGGGGTTAAGATAGAGGCAATTAATAAAATAATATCAGCACCCCAAGCTTTAGCTTCCAGAATCTGGTATTCATCAATCATGAAATCCTTTCTTAAAATCGGGATATTATTAGCTGCTCTGGCCGCTAAAATATCATCCGTTTTACCACCAAAGAAATCAACATCAGTTAAAACAGATAGTGCCGAAGCACCTGCTTTATTGTAGGCCTGCGTTACCTCCGCAACATCTACGGTACCATTGATTAAACCCTTAGATGGTGAACGACGCTTGAACTCCGCAATAATTCCTGTGCGATCTTCTGCCAGCAAAAACTCCTTAAAAGAATAAGGCGTCCTTTTAAAATGCTCAGCCTTTTCTAAATTCTGTATAGAAACGAGTCGCTTTGCATCAGCAACTTCTTCTTTTTTACGTAGTACGATTTTATCTAGTATAGACCCCTCCGCCCCTAAAGGGGAACTTGAATTTCCATCGTTCATATTATTTTGCATTGATAATTTCGTCTAATTTTTTCCAATTGCTATTTCCAACTTGCCTTTCAGCTCCCCCTTAGGGGGCTGGGGGGTTAGGCAGTCAACCAATTCTCCATCATCTGTTTTCCGTATTCAGTTAACACACTCTCTGGATGAAACTGAACACCACGAACATCTAAGCTTTCATGTCTAAGCGCCATAATCTCACTTTTATGATCTCTGGCCGTAATTTTTAAACACGATGGAAAATTTTCTTTACTCACCACCCAACTGTGATACCTGCCAACATTTATCGTTTGCGGGCATTCCCAAAACAATGGTTCATCACCATCTACAACCGTAACTGGTGTTGCAATGCCATGCATCGGTCGCCCTAGGTTTAACAAAGTTCCACCAAACGCTTCGGCAATGGCCTGCTGACCTAAACATACCCCAAAAATACTTTTAGTTGGTGCGTAAGTTTTAATTACATCCAACAGTAATCCAGCCTCTTCAGGAATCCCTGGGCCAGGAGAAAGCAAAATCTTATCAAATTGTTCTACATCAGCCAAATCGAATTTATCGTTTCTCCAAACTACCGCTTCGTAACCGACCTCATTTATTAAATGAACCAGATTGTAAGTGAAACTGTCGTAATTATCAATTACCAAAACGGTTTTCCTCTCTATATTTTCCATTGTAATTTTTTCTTTTATAAACACATCATCCATTGCACATTTTCCATTTTACATCAAATACTTTCTGCCATTTCAAGTGCCTTGCGCAATGCTGCAATTTTATTATTTACTTCCTGCATTTCGGTTTCCGGAACTGAATCTGCAACAATTCCAGCACCGGCACGATAATGCAATTCGTTGTTTTTGCTCATAAAAGTTCTAATCATAATCGCATGATTGAAATCTTCGTTAAAGCCCATAAAACCAATGGCTCCAGCATAAAAGTTTCTGCCCAATTTCTCATTTTCATCAATCAATTGCATTGCTTTATACTTTGGCGCACCACTTAATGTTCCAGCCGGATAAGTATCTGCAACCACTTTAAATGCAGTTACATCTTCCTGTAACTGTCCGCTAACCTTACTTACCAAATGAATTAAATGCGAATAATATTGAACTTCCTTAAATGATTTTACCTCAACACGATTGCAATGCCTGCTTAAATCATTTCTGGCCAAATCTACCAACATCACGTGTTCTGCACTTTCTTTCGGGTCTTGCTCTAATTTCTTAGCTTGTTCCGCATCTTCAATATCATTTCCACTGCGTTTAAATGTTCCTGCGATAGGGAAAATATTTGCCGTATTATTTTTGATGGTGATTTGCGCTTCTGGCGATGAGCCAAAAAGCTTAAAATTTCCATAATCAAAATAGAATAAATATGGCGATGGATTTATAGAACGCAAGCAGCGGTAAACATTAAATTCATCTCCAGAAAAGGCTTGTTTAAATGCCCTCGATGGAACAATTTGAAAAACATCTCCACGGAAAATATGCTTTTGAAGTTTCGCCACCAAGTCCATAAAACCTTGATCTGTTAGGTTTGAAGATTCCTCTCCACGAAGCTGAAACTTATATTCAGGATAGTTTTTATTCTGAATCAAGTATTCCATTTTCTCCAAGCCACTCTCTTCTTCGCCCTCGAATGTATTTTTGAATAAGGTAATCTCATTTTTAAAATGGTCGATCGCAATGATATAACGGTATAAATGATATTGCATTTCAGGAATTTCCTCTCCCTCTGGTGTTTCAGAAGTGAACTTGATATCCTCAAAATGTTGAACAGCGTTCCAGGTAAAATATCCGAATAAACCGCTGGAAATAAATTTAATCTCAGGCAACTCGGTTTCCTTAAATTTATCCTTAAAAGCGGTAATCTCATCGGTTAGGTTTTCGCTTTCTTTTATTTCTACAGAACCATCAGGAAAATAAGTTTCCAGTCTAGTTCCTTTTAAAATAATTCCAGCTACGGGATCGGCACAAACAAAACTCATCGAATTCTCGCGGCTGTGATAATCGGAACTCTCTAACAGGATGCTATTTGGATAAACATCGCGTAAGCGTAGATAAATGCTCACTGGCGTTGTGGTATCGGCAAGCATCTTTTTGTAAGTGGTATTTATTTTGTACATCATTTTACGGTGGCCGTCATTGCGAGGCACGAAGCAATCTTAATGCTTTTGGCATCAAACACCTGCTATCTTTGTAGGATTGCTTCGTGCCTCGCAATGACGAGTTAAATTTTTTATAATAAAAAAGCCCGGCGTGTGGTTCTACGCCGGGCTTTAATGGTTCAATTAGGTTTAGGTTGATAAAAATATTTTCCTCATACGCAGCCGGCGCAATTCTGTTTTGAATTACCTTGCCAAAGCCATGTATGTATATTGTTGATCATGAGCGACAAAAATATAAAGAATTTTGAAAAATGGAAATATTTATAAAAATAGTTTTGTTAAATTTTATTTAGTCATACCAAAAAAGGATCTTCCTGGCACATCTTTTACCATCAATAGAATGGTTACAATAATTAAAATCAAAGCCAAACCAAAGAAAACTGAGATGGTACGATGCTTTGCAACTGCTTCTGTTAGCTTTTTCGATTTTGAGTTACCCACCGTAATTAAAATAATGGCAATAATCATCATACTAATGTGTTCCATTTTCCAGTAACGGCCTACAGCATTGCTACTATCTACCTTGTACCAATCCCCAACAAAATACATTACCAAACCGATCAACAATTGGATGTGCGCACTAATTAGCGTAAAAACATTTAGTTTTCTATCGCCCTCGGTGTATGATTTGTTTCCAAACCAGCCAGAAAGCGCTTTAATTACTGCAATAACCAACAGGACAAAAACGATATAGCGCCAACCTGAATGTGCACTTTTTAAAATTTGATACATAATGATGATATTTTGTGCTTCAAAAGTAATCAATAATTGTAAAAAATAGGATATTGAGTACAATCAACATTAATTTATATTAGTTTTAAGCAAAATAAACCCCTAAACTTATTATGAAGAAAATTTTACTCGCCATTGCGCTGGTATTTTCTACTACAATGCTATTTGCACAGCAAACCACTTTCCCAGTTAACGGCTCTTTCGACACCCGTCCTGGAATGTTCGCATTTACCAATGCAACTATTGTAGTTAATGCCAACCAAACCTTAACAAATGCTACACTTTTAATTAAAGGACAAACGATTCAAGCGGTTGGCGCTGGCTTGGCGGTCCCAAAAGGGTATGTTGTTGTCGATCTTAAAGGAAAATTTATTTATCCATCGCTAGTTGATGCTTTTACAAGCTATGGAATTACCGAAGCGGCTGGCCCAACACGTGGCTTTGGTGGTCAACGCCAATCTATTTTTGTTTCGACGAAAAAAGGTGCTTATGGATGGAATGAAGCGATTAGACCAGAAACCTACGTTAAGAATATTTTTTCTACGGATAGCAAAAAAGCGGATGAACTACGTAAAGTAGGTTTCGGAAGTGTAAACGTAATTTCTCGTGATGGTATTGCTCGTGGAGTATCTGCCGCTGTTACGTTAAACGAGGGTACCGACAACAATGTGATTTTGAAAGATCAAACTGCAGCAAATTATTCGTTTAATAAAGGCACTTCTTCAAACGATTATCCAACTTCTTTAATGGGTTCTATCGCTTTGCTACGCCAAACCTATTACGATTCGCAATGGTATGGCAAGCAAAAAGAGGAGTACAATATCTCTTTAGATGAATTTGGGAAGCAACAAACCATGCCACAAATTTTTGAGGTTGATGGTTGGGCGAATGTGCTTCGTGCTGATAAAATCGGCAAGGAATTTGGCAAGAAATTCATCATCAAATCTGGCGGCGATGAATACCAACGTATTAATGAGGTGAAAGCAACTGGAGCAAGTTTGATTATTCCTTTGTCTTTTCCGAAAGCTTATGATGTAGAAGATCCTGCTGAAGCCAGAAATGTAACCTTGGCACAAATGAAAGGTTGGGAATTGGCTCCAACTAACCCTGCCGCTTTAGAGAAAGCAGGAATCAAGTTTGCCTTAACTGCTTTTGGTTTAGAAAACAGTCGCGATTTTTGGGCTAACATTCGCACCGCAATTGAGAACGGATTAACAGAAAAACAAGCCTTATTATCGGTAACAACAACTCCAGCAGAGCTTTTGGGCATCAGCGACAAAGTAGGTTCATTGGAGAAAGGTAAAGTAGCCAACTTCCTAATCTCATCAGATAACTTATTCAAAAATGGAAATATCATTTTTGAGAACTGGGTTCAAGGCAAGCGTTTCATTGTGAATAAAATGGATGTGAGCGATGTGCGTGGAACTTATAACTTAAACGTTGATGGTGTTGGTGCCCTAACCTTAAAAATAACCGGAACTGGTGGTGGTTCTTCAGCAGCGATTGAAAGAACTGGTGTAGATAGTGTAAAAACTACAGCAACTTTCACCAGAAATGGCGATTGGGTGAGCATCAACTTCAATCTAAAGAAAAACCCTAAGGGCGATGTTCGTTTAAGTGGCTACATTACTTCTGCAAACCCGTTAACCATTAAAGGCGAATCTGCATTAGCAGATGGAACCAATGGAAAATTCACGGCAACCTACAAAGAGGCGGCTAAGGAAACACCGAAGAAAGATGAGCCTAAGCCAAGCTTAGCAGTCGGACCAATCATTTATCCTTTCACGGCCTTTGGTTCTGCAGAATTACCAAAGCAAGAAACGGTTTTAATAAAAAATGGAACCGTTTGGACGAATGAAATGGACGGTATATTGCAAAATACCGATGTACTTTTAGAAAATGGCAAAATTAAGGCTATTGGCAAAAACCTTTCAGCAGCTGGCGCAAAAGTTATCGATGCAACTGGTAAACATGTAACAGCTGGCATAATCGATGAACACTCGCACATTGCTGCGACAGGAATTAATGAGGGCGCACAATCTGTTTCCGCCGAAGTTCGTATGGGAGATGTAATTACTGCAGAAGATGTAAATATTTATCGCCAATTGGCTGGTGGAGTTACCACTTCTCAAATTTTACATGGTTCGGCAAATCCAATTGGTGGGCAGTCGCAATTGATTAAATTACGTTGGGGAAAATCTGCTGAAGAATTAAAATTCGCTGGCGCAGATGGTTTTATCAAATTTGCCTTAGGCGAAAACGTGAAGCAAAGTAATTTCGGTACTGGTGCTCGTTTCCCGGTTACGCGTATGGGTGTAGAGCAAACTTTTGTTGATGAATTTACCCGTGCAAAAGAATACGCAAAAGCAATGTCGGTTAAAGGCAACAGCGTTCGTAGGGATTTAGAATTGGATGCTATTGTAGAGATTTTGAATAACAAACGTTTCATTACTTGTCACTCTTATGTGCAGAGCGAAATCAATATGTTAATCCATGTTGCTGATAGTTTAGGTTTTAAGATCAACACCTTTACCCACATTTTAGAGGGTTATAAAGTGGCTGATAAAATGAAAGCACATGGCATTGCGGGCTCAACTTTCTCAGATTGGTGGGCTTACAAAAATGAAGTTGCAGAGGCAATTCCTTACAACGGAAAAATTATGCACAACGTTGGCGTAACTACCGCTTTCAATTCTGATGATGCTGAAATGGCTCGCCACTTAAATCAGGAAGCTGGTAAATCAGTTTTATATGGTAATGTTCCAGAGGAGGAAGCATTAAAATTCGTGACTTTAAATCCCGCTAAAATGCTGCACATAGATGATAAAGTTGGAAGTTTAAAAGCAGGTAAAGATGCCGATGTGGTGATCTGGACAGCTAATCCACTTTCAATTTATGCCAGAGCGGAAAAAACTTTTGTGGATGGAATTGCTTATTGGGATCTTGAAAAAGATGCGCAAGTAATCAAAGCACAACAAATTGAAAAGGCTCGCTTGATTCAAAAAATGTTAGACAGCAAAAGTAAAGGTGGCAGAACGCAACGCCCAATGGGAGATGCGCCACGCTTATACAATTGCGAAACCTTAGAAAATTATTCAGCTGAATTAACCGAAAATGAACATGCACACTAACATGAAATCCTATTTAATGAGTCTGGCTTTTTCGGCTACAAGCCTGATGTGTTTCGCACAAGCAAACATTTCGCCAGCTAAAAAACAAAGCAAAACCATCGCCATAACAGGAGCAACTGTTCATGTAGGCAACGGAACGGTTATCGAAAATGGAACCATTCTTTTTGGTAATGGAAAAATTATTTCGGTTACAGCAAACGGACAAGTGCCACAAGATGATGTAACTAGAATTGTGGCTACAGGAAAACATATTTACCCAGGTTTTATTGCAGCCACAACCAACTTAGGTTTGGCTGAAACTGAATCGATAAAAGCAACATTGGATTTCGAGGAAATTGGCGATTTCAATTCGCACATTCGTTCTATTGTAGCTTACAACACCGATTCGAAAGTTCCTGCAACGCTACGGAGCAATGGTATTTTAATGGCGCAACCCACTCCACAAGGCGGAACAGTTTCTGGAAGTTCTTCGGTTGTTCAACTAGATGCTTGGAATTGGGAAGATGCAGCAATTAGAAAAGATGATGCCATGCACATGACTTGGCCAGTTACACCACGTTTTAGAGGTGGTTTTGGCGGTTTCGTCCGACCACAAATGTCGCCAGAACTTTTAGCAGAAAGAACACAAGCGGCAATTGCGCAGCTCACTTCTTTCTTTGCTGAAGCTAAAGCTTATTCGGAGATGGAAAAACCAGAGGTAATTAATACGCGTTTCGCAGCAATGAAAAGGGTTTTCTCTGGTGATGAAAAATTATTCATCGCAGCCGATAGTCAAAAGGATATTGTTGCGGCTGTAAACTTCGCCAAGAAATTCGGAATTACGCCTGTCATTACTGGCGCTGATGAGGCATACTTGGTAATCGATTTCTTGAAAGAAAATAATATCAGCTTAGTGGTTAAGCAGCCTCATGCTTTGCCAAACAATAACGACGATGACGTGAACATGCCTTATAAAAACGCTGCAGTTTTAGCCAATGCGGGTTTAAATGTGGTATTAAGTATAGATGGTTATTGGCAACAACGCAACTTGCCTTTTATGGCTGGTACAGTTACGGCTTGGGGATTGGATAAGGAAAAAGCATTATCAACCATCACATTAAATGCTGCAAAAGTAATGGGTGTTGATAAAACTACCGGCAGTATCGAAACTGGTAAAGATGCTACTTTCTTTATCTCTGCTGGCGATGCGTTGGATATGAGGACTAACAAAGTGGAGCAAGCTTTTATCCAAGGAAGAGATATTAATCTGGATAATTTGCACAAGCAATTAGATAAAAAGTTTAGTGATAAATACGCTGGGGAGAAGAAGTAGTTAAATTTCTTATAGCTTAAATTAAGTCGTGGCATTTCGCTGCGACTTTTTTGTTTAACGAGTTTTCTAATGCAGAAGGCACTGTATTTTATACCAGTTGTTTTTACACACTCGTCATTGAGAAACAATTTTTCATTGTTTTGTGGCAACCTCATTGCTGCTTGTAGACTGGAAAGGCAAGGTGGAGATTGCCACTAATATTACCGATGAAGAATCGGAGAATATTCTCGCAAGGACGGATTAGGAGCAGAGAATCGTCATTTTTTTTACGTTAAAACTAACACTCCAGCTCACGTACCCACCTAGTACACTCGTCATTGCGAGAAACAATTTTTCATCGGGACGTGGCAACCTCATTGCTGCTAGCAAGGTGGAGATTGCCACTAATATTACCGATGAAAAATCGGAGAATATTCTCGCAAGGACGGATAAGGAGCAGAGAATCGTCATTTTTTTTACGTTAAAACTAACACTCCAGCTCACGTACCCAGCTAGTACACTCGTCATTGCGAGAAACAATTTTTCATTGTTTCGTGGCAACCTCATTGCTGCTTGTACTCTGAAAAAGCAAGGTGGAGATTGCCACTAATATTACAGATGAAAAATCGGAGAATATTCTCGCAAGGACGCAGGATGGAAACCATGGCGGCACTATTAAAACAGTTACAAGTTGGCGATGAGCAGTTGTAAGTCGGCAGTAGCTAGGTTCAACTTAGCAGTAGCTATTACCAACTTGGCCGTTGCTAGGTTCAGCATTGCAGTAGTAAAAACAACGCTTTAGGCTACCAAAATCAATTATCTCTACGGGTCATCACTAACAATTGATGATTTTATCTTAACATATACCCATAAATCGAACAATTTATAAACCATTTGATAACATAAAATCGAAATCAGCTTAACACTACAATAACAATTTTGCATCATAAAAATCAGAACTAATCATAATGAAACCTGCACGAGCAAAAACTCGATATAATTTACGCTCGTGCAAGCTTCAAAACCTATTAAAAAATCAAACTATGATGAAAAATTTACTAGTTGCAGTAATGCTACTATTGTGTTTTGCTACCAATTCGGCAATGGCACAAACTACGCAAGCATCCATATCGGGTATTGTAACCGATGACCAGAAGAAGCCCATTCCAGGTGTTTCTATCCAAATTAAAAATAACTCGACTGGTTTTACCACCAGAACATCAACCAATGCCCAAGGGGAATACACTTTTAAAGAACTTCCATTGGGTGGTCCTTACACTGTTAAAGCTATTTACGTTGGTTTCGGCGAACAAAACAGAAGTGGCTATATGTTAAATCAAGGTGATGCAGTGAAAATTGCAATTAACATGCAAGAGGCCTCTCAAAACCTAGAGGCTGTTCAGGTTGTGGCATCTGGTTTAAAAAACAAAGTGAAAAACTTTGGTGCATCTACAGAAATTTCTGCAAAAACCATGACTCAACTTCCCGTAAACGGGCGTAACTTCTCTAACTTAATGGATTTATCCCCTTTAAGCCGCGGAGGTGGTATTTCTGGTCAGCTGGGTTCATCTACAAACTACACTATTGATGGTATGGGCGCCAAAAACCCAACATCTTCTGGTTCTACAACCAGTCGTAGCGGTGCCCCATATTCCATTTCTATGGAGGCTGTTCGTGAGTTTAAGGTAATTACCAACCAATACGATGTAACTTATGGCAGAGCCGGTGGTGGTACTGTGAGTGCGGTTACAAAATCTGGTACAAACACCTTAAGCGGAAGTGCCTTTACCTATGGAAGAGCTGATTGGTTATCTTCTCCTTATGATATTAGAGGCATAAAACGTGATAATGACTTCTCTACTTATCAATATGGTTTTACTTTAGGCGGACCAATCATCAAGGATAAATTGCACTATTTTGTGGGATGGGATCATCAAAGAGATGCTCGCCCTTTAATTATTGCTGATGTTAATGGCGCTGCTGATGAGGCAAGATTCAGAATTACCAATAGCACTTTAGAACAATTTTTAGGAATAGCACGTACAAAATACGGTGTGGCCAACACAAAACAGTATGGTACATTCGATAAGAAACGTGGAACGGATGCAGCATTTGCCCGTTTAGATTGGCAGATTGATGATAAAAACTTATTAACCATCCGTGATAACTATACCAACGACAGAAATCCATTGGGTTTAGCTGATAATACGGCAATCAATTTCTTCGAAAGTTATGGTAACGATAAAAACGTTGATAACAATTTATTGGCAACCTTGCGTTCAACCATCAGCAGTAAAATTACCAACGAATTAAAAGTACAACACTTATACACTTACCAGGCGAGTACACAAAATGATGAATTAACAGGTGCTATTCCAAGAGCGCAAGTTGGTAACATTGTTTCAAAACTTTCCGATGGATCAAGCATTGCTACTGCCATTCAAATTGGTGGTCACCGTTTTGGACAAGAGGGCTTCACCAATAACGTAATTCAGTTGGTAGATAATTTTTACTACAATACCGATAAAGTGAAATATACTTTTGGTATTGATTTACAATACACACGTGCAACATCACTTTATGGAAGTGAGGTAAACGGTCGTTTCGAATACAGCAGCAGTAACGCTGGAGCAACATCAGCAATACAGAATTTCGAAAATTTAGCACCAAATAGGTATTATCGTGAGGTTCCTTTATTGCCAGATCCAACAGTAAAAGCTGCGATTTGGAACACGGCAATTTATGGTCAAATGCAAACTAAATTGGCTACAGGTTTAGATTTTATTGGTGGTGTTCGTGTGGATTATAGTGCTTACCCAAAATCGCCACTTAACCAAGATTTATTTAATGCAATTGGCATCAGAACAGATCATAAATTGAAACAATTCTTAGTGCAGCCGAGAATTCAATTTGATTGGGATATTAACGAAAATAGAACAGACTTCGTGCGTTTGGGTGCTGGTATTTTCGGATCGGATGTAAACAATTACGTGACCATTAACAATTTAACTTTTGATGGTAAGCACTTAGCAACCGTAGATGTTTTTGGGGCTGATGTTCCAACGCCTAACTTTATTGGTTATAGAAATGGTACTGCTCAAGCACCAAGCTTGCCTTTATTACAAGTTCCAACCATTAATACTTATGCAGAAGACGCCAAGATTCCGGTAGTTTACAAAGCCAATTTATCATATAGCAAATTAATAACTGATAAACTTAAGGTTGGAATTACAGGTTATGCTACTTTAGGCCGCAATAACTACATGTATGTAGATAGAAACATGGTCGCAAATCCATTCTTTACTTTACCTAATGAGGGTAATCGTGGTGTCTTTGTGCCAACTACGAGCATTGCAGCGGGTAGCGGTGTAGCCGATTGGAAAGGCGGTCGATTAACGAACAAATTTGGTCGTGTGTTAGAGTTAAATAGTCAAGGTAAGGTTAATCAGTTTGCTGTTGTGGTAGATGCTACTTGGAACTATTTTAGAGACGGAGAAATTTCTGCCAGTTTCACTTACAACGATACAAAAGACAACACTTCTTACAATGGAAACGTAGCCAACTCTGCAACTTTATCTTTACCGGTTAAGGATGATCCAAGAGATTTAAGCAAAATGTCTTATTCAGATAATCAATTCCGCAGCAAGGTGGTTATTTACGGAACGCTACCAACATTTTATGGCATAACAGTAGGAGTTCGCTATTCTGGAATTGGTGGTACGCGTTATAGCCTATTGGCTGGTGGAAATATCAATGGCGATTTTGTTGCCACGAATGATTTAGCTTATGTTTTCGATAGAAATAGCACAAGTGTGCCTGCGAACATTCGTACTGGTTTACAAACCTTATTGGATAATCCAGATGCTAGCCAAAGCTTAAAAGATTACGTTAATAAGTATTCTGGTCAAATTGCAGAACGTAATGGAGGTATAAATGATTTCTTTGGAATTGTAGATTTAAGAATCAGCAAGAAATTCAAAATCTATAAATCACATAACATAGAGCTTTCTGGAGATATCTTCAACTTGGGTAACTTGTTAAACAAGAAATGGGGAGTTAACGAAACCATGGGTAATCAAGCTTTATATGCAGTTTCAGCTTTTGATGCCACAAACAGAGCTTATACTTACCGCGTAAATAATACGGGTGTAGTTACGCCATCGGGTAATCCATGGCAAATGCAAATCGGTTTGAGATACGGATTTTAGTCACAGGAAGATACATTGTATCTTTCTAAAAAGTCATAAAAAAAGGGAATGGATTTTTATCCGTTCCCTTTTTCTATTTTTGCAGTACAAACAACAAAACTTTAATGGGATTATTACTAAACTACCTGAAAAGCCACAAATGGATAGTGGCCCTGGCACTATTGCTTGCAGGTGTAAATATTGGCTTTTCTTTAATGGATCCTTACTTTACCGGTAGGATTTTAGATTTATACATCAATAAACGAGCATCTTTTTCTGACAAGAGCACTTACCTTTGGGGAGCAATGGGCTTCATTGGCTTAGCAATTGGTGCGGCAATGGTGTCGCGTATTGCTAAAAACTTTCAAGATTATTTCACCAGCGTTATCG
The DNA here is from genome assembly GCF_004331675.1 of Pedobacter frigidisoli. Lineage (GTDB taxonomy): Bacteria > Bacteroidota > Bacteroidia > Sphingobacteriales > Sphingobacteriaceae > Pedobacter > Pedobacter frigidisoli. The sequence goes on from NZ_SJSN01000001.1 coordinate 353,567, forward strand.
TACAAAAAGTTGGCGCCAAAATGTATGCCGATGGTTTACAGCACTCCCTAAAACTGCCTTATCAGGTTTTTGAAGATCAACGCAGTGGCGAAACTTTGGGTATCTTACAAAAGGTAAGGTTAGATTCAGAAAAGTTCATAACTTCATTTATTAGTGTTCTTTTTGTAAGTTTAATCGGGATGATTTTCGTAATCGTTTATTCGGTTTCCATCAGCTATAAAGTAACATTGGTATACTTTGCCGCTATTCCAATTATTAGTTTTGTAAGCTGGTTTTTAAGCAGAAAAATCAAAACCATTCAACGTTCCATTGTTGGCGAAACTACTGCTTTGGCAGGTTCCACTACAGAATCATTAAGAAATATTGAGCTGGTAAAAAGTTTAGGTTTGGCCGATCAGGAAATTGAAAGATTAAACAAAACCACCTACAAAATTTTAGGTCTGGAGCTTAAGAAAGTGAAGTACGTTCGCAGCATGAGCTTTGTACAGGGAACAACTGTAAACTTGGTTAGAAGCTCCATGATCGTCGTGCTCTTGATGCTGATTTTTGATAACACCATCTCGCCAGGACAATACTTTTCATTTTTATTTTATTCATTTTTCTTATTTGGACCGTTACAAGAGCTTGGAAATGTAATCCTGGCTTGGCGTGAAGCTGAAGTTTCCTTAGGTAACTTCAAGAAGATTTTAAGCACTCCAGTTGATAAAAAACCAGCCAATCCGATCTCGATTAGAAAAATCAAGGAACTTACTTTTAAATCGGTAAGCTTTAAACACTTAACGGCAAACAGAAATGCCTTAGAGAATATTTCTTTTGATACACACAACGGACAAACCATAGCTTTCGTTGGCCCATCAGGTTCAGGAAAATCTACCTTGGTTAAACTTTTGGTTGGATTATACCCTGCAAAAGATGGCGAAATTTTATACAACGGAACGCCAAGTAACGATATTGATCTTGATGCCTTACGTGAGAAGATCGGTTTTGTAACCCAAGATACGCAGTTATTTTCAGGTACAATTAGAGAGAATTTACTTTTTGTAAATCCTAGTGCCACTGATGAAGAATGTTATAAAGTTTTAAATCAAGCTGCTTGTCAGACTTTGTTAGCCAGAGCCGATAAAGGCTTAGATTCTTTAATTGGTGAGGGTGGCGTAAAAGTTTCAGGTGGAGAAAAGCAACGCTTATCCATCGCCAGAGCATTACTTCGTCAGCCAGATATTTTAGTTTTTGATGAGGCAACATCTTCTTTGGATTCGATTACCGAAGAGGAGATTACTAAAACTATTCGCTCGGTTTCTAATCTAACCGATCACATTACAATCTTAATTGCCCATCGTTTATCAACCATCAAACATGCAGATGTGATCTACGTTTTAGAAAAAGGGCATATTATCGAGCATGGTACACATGAGGGATTAATTGCACAAAACGGTTTATATCAAGCCATGTGGCGCCAACAAATCGGCGAAAGAATTGTTGAAGCTTAAATAAAAGGCATCAACATGTTAATAGCACAAGTAGAAAGTAATCAAATCGCGATCATCATTATCATTGCAGCTATCCTTTGGCTAGCACTCATTTTAGCCGCATTATTTCATATATCGAGAAATTCATCAATGGGTTTCTCGGTAAAAGTGCTGTGGTTTATCATCATCCTTTTCGCTCCGTTTTTAGGATCAATTGTCTATCTGATTTGGGGGAAGAACAAGAAGTTTTAAAGCTTTTTTCAAGTGACTTGGCCAGGTCATTAAGCATTCGTCATCCTGAATTTATTTCAGGATCTTTCATGCTGTTTTTTTCTTTTGTCGAGCTGTGTTCTTGATGAAAAAGAATAATTTGGAAAGCAATTCCTGTAGTTCTTAGGGTTGGCTCTGCCCCGCTGTTTCTTCTGCCGATGGAAAATCGGCATTCGTGCCATCGGTTTAGTTTGCAGGGTATTTCGCTTTTTTGAAAGCTGGCTTAGCAAAAGTAACAGGAATTCTACGGTTAATTGGTCATGCCTTAATTCGGTCGTCATCCTGAATTCATTTCAAGATCTTTCATGCTGTTTTTTCTCCCATGAAGCTGTACTCTTGTTGAAACTAAGGATTTGGAAAGCAAGGACAGTGGTTCTTAGTTTAGTTTCGGTCCCGCTGTGTCTCCTGCCGATGAAAAATCGGCATCCGTGCCATCGGGTTTAGTTTGCAAGTCATTTCGACTTTTTGTAAATCTTGCCGGGCAAACGTAAATAGTAGCATTGACTTTTGTTATCTAAACCTGACTGTACGAAAATACTTTTTGATATACTGTCTTTTGGTTTCATTAATCCTTACACAAAAAGATTGTAGGAAAGGCAGGACTAACGTTAATCTACCTCCTGTAGTTGCTTTAAAAATGATTAAAAAATTTAACTAAGCTGCTTTAGTCGTTTGCTCATTAATATCTTGCAAGCTTAATTTCGTTAGCGATTTCGTTTTTAACCAAGTAATTCCGGCAATTGCAATCGTCATGCTGCCACCAAAAACCACAGCAGGAACAAGCGTTAATAGTTTTGCAGATAAGCCAGATTCGAACTCACCAATCTCGTTAGAAGAACCAATAAACATGCTATTCACTGCAGAAACCCGCCCACGCATATCATCAGGCGTAAGCAATTGCATAATCGTTTGACGGATGATTACGCTCACACTATCAAACGATCCCTCGAGAAATAAAAAGAATAGGGTTAGGTAGAAGTTTTTAGATAAACCGTAGCAGATGATACTTAAACCAAAACCCGTTACCGCAATAAGCAAATTTCGCCAAGGTTTTCCCATTGGAGAAAAACGCGTCATTAAAAGCATGGTTATAACAGCACCTGATGATGCTGCACCACGCATCATGCCCAAACCAAAGGAGCCAAGGTGGAAAACATCTTTCGCAAAAATCGGAAGTAAGGCAACTGCACCACCAAAAAAAACAGAAAATAAATCTAAACTCATTGCCCAAACCATCATTTTGGTTTTAAACACAAACTGAATTCCCTCCTTTAAACTATGGAATATATTTTCTTTAGGAACATAATTTGATGGGTGCTTTTTGAAAGTAAAAATACAGATAAGCGAAATAGAAACTAACAATACAATAACGCTGTAAGCTGCCGTAATTCCCCATAACCAATTAATTAAACCACCTAGTAAAGGGCCAATAATGGTTGCCAACTGCCAACTACTGCTGCTCCAAGTACTCGAATTTGGGTACAGTTCTTTGGGAATAATTTGTGCCATTAACGAGAATGTTGCCGGTCCGAAGAAGCCCCTTGCCAAGCCGATGCAAAAAACCAGTCCGTACATAATCAAAACGATCAGATCTTCTTTTAAATGCAGGTATTTGCTGGTAATAATCAACATGAGTACAGAGGCTAACCAAACACCAGAAAAAATCTTGATCAGCAACCCACGTTTCTCACTTTTATCGGCAATATAACCTCCATATAAAGCGATTCCTATTGCTGGAATGGCTTCGCAAAGCCCCACTAAACCTAACTTTAATGGATCATGCGTTAAATCGTAAATATGATAGCCAATTACTACGGCCTGCATTTGGTATGCAAAGGTGAAAAAGAAGCGCATCCCTAAAAAAGAACGAAATTCTTTGTATCGCAAGGCTGCGAATGGATCAGGTTTTGTTACTGCTGAATTGGGGTCTGAATCTGCCACAGGAAAAATATTTTTGCAAAACTAAGGTTTGGAAAACTAAAATTACAACAGAATTAAAATACGATTAGAAACGTTACCAAGAAATGATATTAAGAGATTTTATCGAAAGAGATACCTCGTTCTAATTTTTTTAGAAAGGCTTTAAGCAACGCATTTTCTGGCTTAACTAATTCAGGATCTTCTGAAAAAAGTTCGATGACGGTATTTCGTGCCTCTGATAAAATAATCTGATCTTTCGCCAAATCTGCTAGTTTCAAATCCAATACACCGCTTTGCTGCGTTCCAGTGATATCACCAGGGCCACGCAATTGCAAATCGATTTCAGAAATTTCAAATCCATTATTGGTTCTCACCATCGTTTCTAGGCGAACTTTTCCTTCTTTGCTTAATTTTTGTCCGCTCATTAGAATGCAAAAAGATTGTTCAGCACCACGGCCAACACGACCGCGTAATTGGTGTAACTGCGAAAGACCAAAGCGCTCTGAATTCTCAATCACCATTACCGATGCATTTGGAACATTTACACCAACTTCGATAACGGTTGTAGCTACCATTATCTGACTTTTGCCATCGATAAATTGCTTCATCTCGAATTGTTTATCGGCATTAGGCATTTGTCCATGTACAATGCTAATCTGGTAATCTGGACGAGGAAATTGATAACTCATTTGTTCTACACCTGCTTCCAAATGCAAGAGATCTAATTTCTCACTTTCCTTTATCAATGGGTAAACGACATAAACTTGTCGGCCTTTGGCAATTTCTTGCTTCATAAAACCAAACATCCTCATGCGTTGCCCCTCAAAAAGATGTCGCGTTTCAATTGGTTTTCTTCCGGCAGGTAATTCATCAATAATGGAAACATCGAGGTCACCATATAAAGTCATGGCCAAAGTACGGGGAATTGGTGTAGCTGTCATTACCAATATATGCGGTGGAATAATATTCTTACGCCAAAGCTTTGCCCGTTGCTCCACGCCAAAACGATGCTGCTCATCAATTACGACTAGACCTAAATTTTTAAATTGAACCTTATCTTCAATTAATGCATGTGTGCCAATTAAGATATCAATCTCCCCATTTTCAAGTTGCTCATGCAAAATAGTTCGTTCCTTCTTTTTCGTACTTCCAGTTAAAATGGCAACCTTAACCAAGTCGTCGGTAACCAGTTCTGTAATGGAAGCATAATGCTGGCGAGCTAGAATTTCTGTCGGAGCCATCATACAGGCTTGGTAGCCGTTATCATTTGCCAAAAGCATACTCATTAAAGCAACCGCTGTTTTACCACTACCTACATCGCCTTGAACAAGCCGATTCATTTGGACACCGCGTTGTGTATCGATACGAATTTCCTTTACTACTCGCTTTTGAGCATTGGTTAATTCAAAAGGTAAGAACTCCTTATAAAACCGATTTACCTTTTCCCCGACTTTATCAAAGGTTACGCCTTTAAATTTTAGTTGCCTTAGTTGCTTATTATGCAACAACTGAAGTTGAATAAAAAAAAGCTCCTCAAACTTAAGCCGCCTTTCAGCAGCATTTAAATCCTTTTGATTTTTAGGGAAATGAATATTCAGCAAAGCCATTCTTTTATCAGGCAGCTGATATTTATCAATAATATATTGCGGTAAATTTTCTGGAACTTGTGGAATAACCTGATCAAGCAAACCTGCAATTAAACGTTGCAATCCTTTAGAATCGAGATTAAATTTCTTTAGTTTTTCCGTCGAGTTATAAACAGGTTGTAGAGTCAGGTTTCCCCGACCTTCGGGTTTATTCTGGTACAATTCCATCTCTGGGTGAGAAATACTGAAAGTTCCGTTAAAAATAGTGGGCTTACCGAAAGCTACATAAGCCGTACCCACTACAATATTATCATCAACCCATTTTAAACTTTGGAACCAAACCAGTTCCATAATTCCAGTTTCATCCTTAAAAACAGCAATAATTCGTTTCGCTCTTTTATCACCAATTACTTTTTTACTAATTACACGTCCAATAATTTGAATGTACTGTGAATCGACATTAAGCTGATTGATCTTAAAATATTTTGTCCTGTCGATATAACGGAAAGGGTAATGCGCCAAAAGATCTTGATAAGTGAAAAGACCAAGATCTTTCTTCAAAACATCGGCACGACTAGGACCAACGCCTTTCAAAAACTCAACAGGTGTATCTAATACCGAATTAAACAAAATATTTATGCTTTCTTATTAACAACACTTCTTAGCAATTGCAGGTTAAAAATAAAAATCGATACCAGCAAAAGCAAGTAGGCAAAGAGTTGATGCAAATCAATTTTCTCTTTAAAATAGAAAAATGCAACCGTAAAAGCAACTATTGGGTTCAGGTAGATTAATATTCCTAAAGCTGAAGATGGCATTCCCAGCAAGGCATAAGAATTTAAGAACAATGGAATAATGGTAAACACTACCGCTATCAAAAAAATGTGAGACCAAAAAAAGGTTTCAGTTGGGAAAGGATTTGAATTAAGAAAGTAGGTGGGTAACATCATCAGGCCAGATAAAATTAGCTGCACACCCAAGAAGTTAAATTTATCTACATCCTTTATCACCTTTAGTACAATAACATAAATAGCATAAAACGATGCAATTAAAATCGCCCATAGCACTTCATGCAAGGAACCTGTAGCCAATAAAATAATACTAACAAATGCCAAAATTAAAGCAACAATTTTTGCTTTTGTTAACTGCTCTTTTAAGATAACAAAACCACAAAGTGCAGTAAGTAATGGGCAAACCATATAAGCAAATGCTGCTGCTTTTAAACTAACGCTGTTTACGGCATAAATATAAGTGAACCAGTTGCCCGTAATTAGAAACGCCGATAGAATGGTAAGTAAAACTAACTTCCTTTTCTTGGCAGCTGATAATAATTTGAAAACTTTGATATCGTTTTTAAGCGCTTCTCTTCTAAAAAGGAGAATAGTTGCCCATACCATTAAAATAGAAACAAATATTCTATAGTATAAAATTTCTTGCGGAGGAAAACCTTTTAGGTTGCGCAAAGGAATAGACATGGTACCCCAAATGATATAGGGAATAATGCCCGCTATAAAATACTTGCTTTTACTGGTTGCCAAAATTATTCTACAATGGCAATTACAGAAATCTCTACATTAACATTTTTGGGTAATACCGATACTTGAACAGTTTCACGAGCAGGAAAATCAGCAGTAAAATACTGACCATAAATTTCATTTACTTGGGCAAAAGTTCCCATATCGCTTAAGAAGATGGTCGATTTTACTACATTATCGAAAGTTAAACCTGCCTCTAGCAAAACTGCTTTTAAGTTGCGCATTACCTGATGCGTTTCCTCTTCTATATTGCCGATGTTCAATTCTCCATTTTCAGGATTGATAGCCACTTGGCCAGATACAAATAAAAAGTTTCCTGCTTTAACAGCTTGGCTATATGGCCCAATTGGCGCTGGGGCATTGGTTGTTGTAATAATTTGTTTCATAAAATTTAAGGATTTATTTAGCAAGCCATTGAACTAGCTTATAGATGATGCCTGCAAGAAAAATGATTATGGCCAATGCATTAACGAAATGCATAATCTTAATATTGATGTTAGTTGGCCGATTCGGATCTTTTTTTCTGAAGAAGTACATATACAAACTTAGCTAAAAAGCATAACACCAGAAATTAAAAGGCATAAAAAAAGTCCCGATTTGCATCGGGACTTTCTTTTAAACTTTATATTGAAATACTAGTTTCTAGCAGTTTCAACACGACGGTTTTGGATACGACCTTCTTCAGTATCGTTAGAAGCGATTGGATTAGCTTCACCATTACCTTTAGTAGCAACTTGACTAGCGTTAACACCAGAGTTTACTAAGTAAGTTTTAACAGAGTTTGCTCTGTCTTTAGATAATTTCAAGTTATATGCAGCAGTACCTTCGCTTGAAGCGTAACCGTTTACAGTTACTTTACCACCGTTTTCACGTAACACTGAAGATAATTTATCTAAAGTTGGATAAGACTCAGTTTTTAAAACTGAAGAGTTGAAATCAAAAGCGATTTTTTCGAAACCAGTTACACCATCAGTAGTTGTAGTAGTTGTAGTAGCTACTGGAAGTGGGCAACCTGAACCATCAACAGCAGTACCTGCAGGAGTTCCTGGGCATTTATCGAATTGATCAGCAACACCGTCACCATCAGTATCTTTTTTCAAATCTTCAACAGATTTTTCAACAGCACCAACGCGAACTTTTAAAGCTTCAACTTCTTGACGTAAAGTTGGATCTTTTAACTCATCGTACATAGTAGCTAATGGGTTAGTCCATTCTAAACTTGGTTTAGCAGAAGAACCTAAAGAGAATTCTAATCCAGCATAACCGTAAGAGAATTTATCTTTTGATTGACCTTTAGCATAAACTCCGTCTAAGTTATCAGCATCAACAAAGTTTACAGTGTAACCTAAGTTAAAGTTAACACGCTCAGAAACTTTGAATTTAACACCAGCACCAACTGGAATGTAAAAACCTTTTACGTAATCAGCAGGCTCATCATTTCTGTCATCAGCAGGGCCTAAAGCTTTACCTTTCCAATCAATAACAGTTCCGTTAGTCATTGTTACTTTTGGAGCATAAGCCATGTAACCAGCACCAGCAGTTAAGAAGAAACCTACAGAGTTCTCACGACGTAAGAAATCGATTGAACCTAAGTTTACAACACCACGTAAATCTACAGCATATTGTAATTCTGTTTCAAATTCTCTAACTGTAGAAGTAATTCCTTCGTTAGTACCTGAAAGTTTACCACGAGTTCCGTTTAATTCTAAACCGAATGAGTGACCTAATTGTTTACGGATGTTTAAGCCATAACCTAAGTTAGCATCCCATTTGTTAAAGTCGTTAGTACCACCGATAGCAGCAACTGGCATTAAAACACCACCGTGAACACCGATTGACCAAGTTCTGTACTGTCCTCTTCCACCAAATACCTTGGCTGAAGAAGTAGTTGCAGGTGCATCTTGAGCGACAGCAAGAGACACTGCTCCTGTTAATGCCACTAAAGAAAGCGCAACACTTTTCTTTAAAGTAGAATAATTCATAATCTTTTTTTCTTTTTTAAGGGTTAAACAATTTAATTGATTAATTTTTTGTAATTGCAAAATTAAACAAAATTTTAAATTTTCAAACTTTTATACAAACTCCGTTCCAAACTTCTCAATAAATAATCATTTTCATACATTTGGCCAATACCTTTTTAAATTTACAATAATCATGAAATATACTACTATTGATCAATCATTATTCATATTAAATAGAAAAAATTTCGTTAATCAACTAAAAAACAACTCATTAGCCATATTCAACGCTAGTGATGAATTCCCTAGAAGTGGCGATCAAAACTTTATCTTTAAGCAAAATCCAGATTTATTTTATTTATCAGGAATTGATCAAGAACAGACAATATTGCTGATTTATCCCGATTGTCCTAATCCTTTGTACAGAGAAGTCCTGTTTTTAAGACAGACAAATGATTACATTAAGGTTTGGGAAGGATATAAATACACAAAAGAACAGGCAAGGGTTGCATCTGGCATACAGGCCATATATTGGATCGAAGATTTCGATAATATCCTGCATAGCATCATTCACTACGCTGATCGTATTTATTTAAATACAAATGAGAATGATAGATATGCACATTCTGTACCTTATAATGATATTCGTTTCATAGAAAAAATGAAATCTAAATATCCCTTACATCATTTCGAGCGCTCTGCACCAATTATGAGGGGCTTAAGGGCCGTAAAATCTGAGGTAGAAATCGAACTAACGAAAAATGCCTGCGCCATTACCCGTGATGCTTTTATTAGAGTATTGAAATTTACCAAGCCTGGGGTGATGGAATACGAAATTGAGGCAGAAATTATTCACGAATTTATTCGCAAAGGGGCAACAGGACATGCATATACCCCTATCATTGCTTCTGGTCACAATGCTAATATTCTTCATTATAACGATAATAACCAAGAATGTAAGGATGGTGATGTAATCCTTTTCGATTTTGGTGCTGAATACGCAAATTACAATGCCGATATGAGCCGTTCTATTCCTGTAAATGGAAAATTTACGCCAAGGCAAAAGGAGGTTTATAATGCGGTTCATCATGTAATGAAAGAATCGATAAAATTAATTGGGGTGGGAACAGTGTGGAATACCTACCACGAACAAGTGGGAGAACTGATGACTGAACAACTCATTAAGCTCGGATTAATTTCAACAGACGACGTTAAAAATCAAAATCCAGCCTGGCCAGCCTATAAAAAATACTTTATGCATGGCAATTCTCACCACTTAGGTATAGATGTACATGATTTTGCAGGGCGATATACACCATTTGCAGCCGGAAACATCCTAACAGTTGAACCCGGAATTTATATTCCTGAAGAAAAACTGGGCATACGTTTGGAAAACAACATCTTAATTACTGAAAAAGGGAATGTTGATTTAATGGCTGATATTCCTTTAGATGCCGAGGAGATTGAAGATATAATGAATGGCTAGTTCAGTTAATAGTTTTTAATTGGCAGTTTTCAGTTAACCAATTTCGACAATTAACCTACTAAATAAACTCATCCGCAAAGCGATAAATATTAAAATGATCTTCTTCTAAGGCTGCCTGAATTTCTTCTCGCAGCCTTTTTTTATCAATATGTTGCATTTTTTGTTGCTGGATAATTCGCCAGGCTTTTTCGGCAAACAAAAATGCTTTCTTTTCATGGTTGGCATCACTAGGCTTAACAATCCATTTACACAATTCATCAATACCTGTTCCTTTATCTGCAACAGTTTTTAAAATGGGAATTGTTTTTACCCCTTGATGAATGATCTTTTTTAGGTTGTTGGCAAAGGTATCGGCACCATCTCGATCTGCTTTATTAACAACAAAGCAATCGGCAATTTCCATCAAACCTGATTTAATGTTTTGAATTTCATCGCCAGATTCTGGCACCAACACCACAATAGTTTTATCTGCCAAGCCAGCAATTTCCACTTCCGATTGTCCAACACCAACCGTTTCTACCAAAATAAGATCGAAGTTTGAGGCTTTTAACACATCCACCATTTCAATGGTTTTGGCCGAAATTCCGCCTAGGGCACCTCGAGTGGCTAATGATCTAATAAATACATTTGGGTTGTTAAATTGGTTTGACATTCTAATACGATCGCCCAGCAAAGAGCCGAAATTAAATGGCGAAGTGGGGTCGATAGCTAAAACCGCAATACGCTTTTCTGTTGAAACAAAATGATTGGTAATGGCATTTACCAAGGTGCTTTTCCCTGCTCCCGGTGGACCAGTAATTCCCACAACGGGAATATTATTCTTGCTATCTAGATCCCTCAAAATCAGATTTGCTGGTGCAATATCGTTCTCCACAAGGGTTAATGTCCTTGCTAAAACCTTATAATTCCCCAGCTTTACTTCGTTTAAAATGGATGGATGCGTATTCATCAATAAAACTATCTTTGTGCAAATAAACATATTTATTTTTAATCGTTATTGCGAGGCATGGAATGTAGCGAGCCAAAGCAATCTATCACGCCAAAATGAAAGTTACCGGTTTTACCTTTTTAAGAAATGCAATTGCAAATGATTATCCTGCCAAGGAAGCCATACTTTCTGTTTTGCCCTTGTGCGATGATTTTATAGTTGCTTTGGGTAACTCTAGCGATGAAACTTCGGAAATGGTTAAAAGTATCGATTCTCAAAAAATCAGAACCATTGATACCGTTTGGGATGAAAGCATAAGAGAAGGCGGTCGTGTTTTTGCCGACGAAACCAATAAAGCCTTGGCAGAAATAGCTGCAGACACCGATTGGATGATTTACATTCAAGGCGATGAAGCCATTCACGAAGATTTTCTTCCATTGATTAAAAAGGAAATGGAATTGGAGCTGAACAATAAAAACGTGGAAGCTTTGCTTTTAAAATACAAACACTTTTATGCTTCTTACGATTACCTGGCAGAATCTCGCCGTTGGTATCGAAGAGAGGTTCGCATCATTAAAAATCTTCCTGGTGTTCGTTCTTATCGCGATGCCCAAGGATTTAGGATTAATGATCGAAAGCTGAAAGTAAAATTAATTGATGCTTACATTTACCACTACGGTTGGGTAAAACCACCAAAAGGTTTGCAGGGAAAGGTTAGAAACTTCAATCAATTTTATCAAACTGAAGAATGGATTGAGGAAAAATATCCCGTTCAGGAAAGTTTCGATATGCACAACGCAGATCGTTTGGTACACTTTAAAGGAACTCATCCAAAGGTGATGCAGGAGAGAATTGCTGCAGCAAACTGGAAATTCGAAAGAGACCTCACTAAGGAAACATCCAAAATGAATTTCAGAAGAAAGTTATTACAAAAAATTGAGGATTTGACTGGCCTGCGATTATTTGAGTATAGAAATTATAAAATTGTAAAGTAGATGCAGAAAAGCGTTTCCATCATTATACCCAATTATAATGGCAAGCATCTGCTAGAAAAATATTTGCCCTCGGTTTTTACTGCTGCAGAAAATGCAAAAATAGAATTTGAAATCATTGTGATTGATGATGGCTCGAAAGATGATAGCATTGATTTCATAAGATCGGGCTATCCAAACATTAAACTTCTTATTAACGATAAAAACAGAGGCTTTTCTTATACCTGTAATCATGGCATCCGCAAAGCGAAATATGAGCTCATACTTTTGTTAAACTCTGATGTTAAGTTAACACCCGACTATTTCGAGCATCAATGGAAGTACTTTGATAAAGCGGATACATTTGGCGTAATGGCTCGTATTATGAGTTTTGATGAAGAAAGAATTGAAGATGCGGCTCGCCTATTATATTATGGCGGATGCAGAATAAAGGCTAATAAATTTTATTTCAGTGAAAACCCAACAGATGAAAATGTTTACACCGCCTATCTTTCTGGCGCCAATGCATTGGTAGATACAAAGAAGCTAAAAGAACTTGGAGGCTTCGATGAAATTTATTCTCCATTTTCTTCTGAAGATTTTGATTTGAGCTTAAGGGCTTGGCAATTGGGCTGGAAATGTTATTACGAACATCAATCTTTTTGCTTTCATCACGTTAGTGGAAGTACAAAAACGCAAATCAAATCTAACTTTATCAAAAAAATATATTACCGCAACCGTTACATTTTGCAAGGCATTCATCTCCAAGGATGGAGAAAAATACTTTATCCTTTACAGCAGATTTTTACCGAACTTATCCCTAAAATGCTTACAGGTAAAACCTGGGTGTGGCAAAGCTATCACGATTATTTGGAACATCAAGATCGTATTAATGCTAGCATTGAGAGACTTAACGAGTTAAAGCAGAAATACAATTCAACACTAAATATTTCCGATGTAATGGAGCTGATCAATCAATCTATCACCACAAAGAAAATTAAACGATTGTAATTTTAAATCACTCAACTTTCGAAAACTGAAGAGGTTTGTTTGAAAACCGTACATTTGCCAAGTTTTAATTAGATTTTTTTGGAGCTGCCTTAAGGCATTCGTCCATCACACATATTCCATTTTCCGTAAAATGAAGACTTATTTTCGTTTATTATCCTTTGCCAAACCGATAGAAAAGTTTGCTATACCTTATGTTATCGCAACTTTGCTATCTATTCTGTTTGGAACATTGAATCTTGCGCTGTTATCTCCACTATTCGAAACCTTACTTAACAGCAGTAACAAAGGCCCTAAAGTAGAATCACTAACAGATAAAGCAGTTTCATCTTTTAACATTCTAGGTCAGTTTCGCCAATATGTTAATGAATCAATTGCATCCATTGGCCCTGAAAAAACCCTGGGTTACGTTTGTATTGTGATCATCATCTCCGTATTGCTATCAAACCTTTTCAAGTATTTTTCACAAAGATATATGGAAGATTTGCGTGTTCATACCTTATTAAACTTGCGTAAAACGGTTTTTAACAATGTAATGAACTTACATGTCGGCTTTTTTAATAATGAAAGAAAGGGCGATATCATATCGAAAGTAGCATCTGATGTACAAGTGGTACAATTTACCGTAACCAACACTTTGCAAGTTGTTTTTAAAGAGCCGGTAACGCTTATTGTTTATATCATATTATTATTCAACATATCTGCGAAACTAACTTTTTTCTCATTGATGGTTATTCCGATTTCGGCTTTTATCATCAGTAAAATCGTGAAACGGTTAAAGCAACAAGCTAAAGAATCTCATGAATCGTTTGCGAAAATGATTGGATTTTTAGACGAATCTTTAAGTGGAATAAAAATTATTAAGGCTTTTAATGCTTCAGAGCGGGTTAAAAATAAATTTGATCAAGAGAATATTTATTATTCAAATTTAACGCGTAAAATTACCAGGCGGCAACAACTTGGGTCCCCAGTTTCTGAATTTTTAGGCGTAATGATGGTTGCCGCTATTGTTTGGTACGGTGGCTCTTTAATCATTAATAAAGAAAGTAATGCCTTGGCTGCTGCCGATTTTATCGCTTACATTGCAATTTTCTCACAGGTAATGCGCCCAGCAAAAGCCTTAACAGATTCTTTCAGTGGCATTCATTCTGGAATTGCGGCGGGTGAACGTGTTTTAGATCTAATTGATACCAAACCGCTATTGGTTAATGCGCCCGATTCTAAAGTGTTGAACGGCTTTGAAAGCGCTATTAAATTTGAAAATGTTTCTTTCAGTTATGGAGAAAAGCAGATCTTAAATTCGATCAGTTTTGATATAGAAAAAGGGAAAACGGTAGCACTTGTAGGTCCATCTGGTGGTGGAAAAAGTACATTGATGGATCTAATTCCGCGTTTCCATGACCCGAAATCTGGAACAATCCGAATTGATGGAAATGATTACAAAAACTTAACTGTTGAAAGTATTCGGTCGCAAATGGGAACCGTTAACCAAGAATCTTTTCTATTTAACGATACCATATTTAATAACATTGCCTTTGCCAAACCAGAGGCAACAATGGAAGAAGTTGTTGCCGCCGCCAAAATTGCAAACGCTCACGATTTTATTGGAAACACTGAAAATGGCTATCAATCTTTTGTTGGCGATAGGGGAAATAAACTTTCTGGCGGACAAAAACAACGTGTATGCATTGCCAGGGCTGTATTGGCCAATCCACCTATCATGCTTTTAGATGAAGCAACATCAGCTTTAGATACAGAATCAGAAAAATTGGTGCAGGATGCCTTGAATAACTTGATGAAAAATCGAACATCAATTGTTATCGCTCACCGTTTAAGCACCATTCAGCATGCAGATAAAATTATTGTAATTGATAAAGGAAATGTGGTTGAAACGGGTAGTCATAGCGAATTAATGGGCCAAAATGGTTTGTATAAGCGTTTAATTGATATGCAAGCATTTACAGATTAAGTTATGATTGACGCTTTAAACTTGGCAAAACCAATCACCTTACCAGTTTACGAATTTGAATATTCAATTTGTACGCTCGTTACACGTAAAGCAGAATACGAGGAAATGCTGAACTCATTTCTTGCTAAAGGTTTTGATGATAAAAGTTGCGAATATTTATTTATCGATAATTCAGAAAAATGCACTTTCGAAGCTTTTGCTGGTTTAAACCAGTTTCTTCAACAAGCAAAAGGGAAATACATTATTCTTTGCCATCAGGATATTATTATTCATGATCATGATAGAGAGCACTTAGATGCTAAAATTGCAGAGATTGAGCGGAACGATCCAAACTGGGCTATTTTAGCCAATGCTGGTGGCATTAACTTTAAGTGGATTGCTACAAATTTAACGCAAGGATCGGGCAATAGGATTAAAGAGAAGCGTTTGCCGCTGAGAACTAAAACTGTTGATGAAAATTTAATGATTGTGAAAAACGGCGCTAATCTTGCTTTATCTCACGATCTATCTGGATTTCACCTATACGGTCCTGATTTATGTTTAATTGCTGATATTCTAGGTTACAATTCATACATCATCGATTTCAATATCATCCATAAAAGTGATGGTAATCCTGATGCGTCTTTCAAAAAACTCAGAAAAGAATATATACATAAATACGAACGTGCATTAAGAAGTCGGTTTATGACTACAACCATTACCCGTTATTATTTATCTGGCAACTGGTTTACGGCTTGGTTTTACAACCTGCAACCCATCAAATTTTTTGTGAGGCAGTATTACAAAATCTTTCTTCATAAAAAGAGGTATGTTTTAAAGGATAAGGATCAATGAAAAATACAAATCATCCATTGGTTTCTATTGCCCTTTGTACATACAACGGTCAAACTTATTTAAAGCAGCAGCTAGATAGTCTGGTAAATCAAACCTATCAGAATATCGAAATCATTATCGTTGATGACCAATCATCTGATTTAACCGCAGAATTATGTAAGTCTTACCAAACAGATAATATTCAATTTTATATAAATGAAACCAATTTAGGCTACACCAAAAATTTCGAAAAAGCGATCACGTTATGCAATGGCGATTATATTTGTCTTTGTGATCAAGATGATATTTGGGAGATGAACAAAATTGAAATCTTGGTAAATGAAATCGGCAACTGCGTTTTAATCTACCACGATTCTAATTTTATCAATGAGGTTGGACAAAAGATCGGAGCTGAAAGCATGTCGACGCGATACAACATGTACGAAGGAAAAAGCGCTTTGCCTTTTATTTTATCAAATTGTATTTCTGGCCATGCGGCGATGTTCTCTAAAGCGCTAATTCCTTATTTACTGCCGCTTGATAAACGGTTCTACCACGATTGGTGGCTCGCTTATATTGCCTTTAATATTGGTGAAGTTAAATTTCTCCATCAAATTTTGGTTCACTACAGGCAGCATGAAAATAGTATAACCGATAATCTCAACATTAAAGTTAAAAAAACCGAAAATGAGCCTGCCAACAGGATTGCTATTGATATAAATTGGGTAGAAAAATGCAGCACTTTTATTGCAAACAGAGAACCAAACCTCATTAAAAAAGCTTATTACCTATTTAACAACATTCAAAGTGGAAATAGCAGAACACAGCTCTTTTTATTCTTAGTCAAATATTATGATCTTATTTTCTACATCATCAGTAACAAAAAAAGCTTTACCAGCAAGATAAATTACGCCCGTAAGATAGCATTTTCGAAAAAACCACCCTTCTAAAATAAGAAGCGGACCTAAACATCAAGGTGTCTATTTTATTCCGCTTTTGTATTTATCTTAATCTCTTCTAAAATGGATTCCAAAACAGGAATCTGTCTTTCAACTTGATATTTAGCAGCCTCTTCCTTAATACGAGCTACATTAAATTTTTCGGGCTGATTCTTGACAACATTCATCGCACTAGCCAAGCCATTAAAATTTCCAGGTTCTACAATAATACCCGTATCGTTCTTAACAAATTCTTTAATCCCACCAGAATTAAAACCAACAATAGGCTTTCCGAGCGAAGCTGCTTCGAGCATAACAAGCGGGAAAGAATCCTCTCTGGACAATGAAAGAAATGCATCTCCACTATTTAAGTAATTATAATATTCTGTCTCTAATGCTCCAGTAAATATCACTCTTCCTGGAAATTGAGTTTCGACTGTTTTTTTAACATAATAATAAGTTCCTCTTTCCTCTGCTCCCCCTACCCAAAGAATTTTCACATCATCATCAAGCAGTTCGAGTAATGGTATTAAAAAATCTATTCCCTTAATCAAAGTTGTCGATCCGGAAATAGCCCAAACAAAGTCACTCTTTTTAAACCCCAAACCTGCTTTAACTTCTTCGGCCGTTTTTGTAAAGAATATTTTTTCGCCATCTACAAACCCATATAGCAATTTAACATTCGCACCACCCATATCTTTAATTTTCTGACATACAATTTCCGAACACCCAATAAAACTATCAGAATGAAGCATTATTTGTTCTAAGTTATCGTAGGTAATCAAATTATAAGCCATTGGAAGTTCATGAAAGTGCGTTACGATTTTAACGCCTAACTTCGCCGCCATCTTGAAATATATAGGATTAACAATTGTATTGAAGTACCAAAAATCTGCATTTGTTTTCTGCTGTAATCTTTGTAATTGATATTCGAGTGGATTAATATTAGCGATTTTCAGCATCGCTCTAAATATTTTAGTCTTCTTATCTTTCCTCTTTTTATATATGGTTGTATGTTTTACATGGCTGGGTAAACTATCAATTAAAGCACCCTTTTCATTATACAATAGGTAAGATTCAAATTTGCTTTTATCTAAATTCGAAAGCGAATACCATAATAGCATTTCAGCTCCTGTTCTACCTAAATTTTGGGTAACGAAAATTATCCTTGTCATAATATTATTTAACGTGATGTATGAATACAACGTTTCCGCAAATTAAAGAAATAATTAAACCTTTATTCTAAATAAATTAAGTGGCTATTAGTACTGTTGTTGATATCTTTGGCTTTCTGTTAATTTAAGGCTTAAAAGTATATTTAACTTTATTGAATATTTTTCTGAATGAAAATTGTAAAAATACTTGGTGGACTAGGTAATCAAATGTTTCAATATGCATTTTATTTATCCATGTCTAATAAATTTAAAAATGTAAAAGTAGATGTAAATAGTTTTGAAAATTATGGCCTACATAATGGTTTTGAGCTTGAGAAGATCTTCGATTTAAAAGTAAATAAAGCATCGATGTTGTTAGTTAAAATTTTCGATCCATCTTACAATAAATGGAAATACAGGAAATTGAGACGCATTTTTGGTGCTAAAAATGCTATGTTGGATGAACAAAATGAATTTGTTTTTGATCAAGAAATCCTCAATAACAGTAAAAACTTCATGTACCGTGGCTATTGGCAAAATGAAAATTATTTTATTGGCATTAGTGATAAAATAAAGACTGCATTTACATTTAAAAAGCCCTTAAAGGATGAAAATTTAAGTATAAGCGAGGTTATAAAAAACACAAATAGTGTAAGTTTACATGTGCGGAGAGGAGACTATGTAGGGCATAGTTTATTGGGTGGAATATGCGACTTAGAC
This sequence comes from Pedobacter frigidisoli, assembly GCF_004331675.1. Taxonomy (GTDB): domain Bacteria; phylum Bacteroidota; class Bacteroidia; order Sphingobacteriales; family Sphingobacteriaceae; genus Pedobacter; species Pedobacter frigidisoli. The sequence continues at coordinate 372,292 of NZ_SJSN01000001.1, forward strand.
TATTATAAGAAAGCGGTAAATTTGGTAGAAGAAACCACAGCAAACCCTACATTTTTCGTTTTTTCTAATGATATTGAATGGTGTAAAAGCCATTTGAAAATTAATAATGCGCATTACATCTCTTGGAATAAAAATGAAGAAAGTTATATAGATATGCAACTCATGAGTATTTGCAAGCACAATATTATAGCCAATAGTAGCTTTAGTTGGTGGGGAGCTTGGCTTAATAAGAATCCTAATAAAATCGTTATTGCACCAAAGTCATGGACTAACGACTCAAATTATGATGATCGTGAGGTATGCCCTAAAAATTGGATTAAAATATAATGGAGCCTAAAATAACAGTTTTTATGGCTGCTTATAATGCAGCTCCATTTATTGAAGAATCGATAACGAGTATTCTAAATCAAACATTTAGAGATTTTGAATTCATAATTGTAGATGATGGCTCTACTGATGAGACAGCATCTATTATTGAGGGCTTTAATGATAGCCGAATCCTACTTGTAAAAAATGAAACAAACAAAGGCTTACAGTTTACAAGAAACAGACTTTTAAACCTAGCAAGAGGAATGTATATTGCAATCTTAGATGCTGATGATGTTGCTCTTCCCGAAAGGTTAGAAAAACAATATAATTTTCTATCAACGCAACCACAAATTGCATTATGTGGAGGCCATGCCGAGATTATTGATGAGCATGGAGTTATTCAGCAAAGAAAGATAATTGTACCCACAAATCAACATGTAAATATGTATATGTTATTTTGTAATCCTTTTATTAACTCAAGTTCGATGTTTAGAACTGAAGTTTTTATCGAGCTTAATGGCTATCACGATTATGTAATTTCTGAAGATTTCGACCTATTCATAAGGTTTTCAGAGAAATATGAAGTAGCCAATATTGATGAGTTTTTGGTAAAATATAGGATTCATGGGAATAATATCACTTTAAAAAAATCGGATAGCCAGATTGAATGTGAGCTGAAAATTTTGGGGAACATGCAAAAAGCATTAGGAATGTCAGCTGATGCAAATTTGCTAAATATTCATTTAGAGCTATTTACCTCGAACATAAAATTAAAACATCACTTTGATTACTTCAAGCTTCTAAAAACCATTAAGTTAGCTAACGATGAATCACATCGATTTAACGTTGAACAATTCCATAAATTCATATTTCAAAAATGTATTGAATTAATCAAACTTCAAAAGGCAAACAAAAAAGCATTAAGTTGGTACTTCGATTCAAATTTATTTAGGTGGACATACTTTAACTTTAAGCAGTTTAGAAAAATTTCCAAAATAAGTCTTCGTGGAATTTTTAGTTAGTTACCTACCATCCACTTTGCTTTGGTTTTGCTAAGCAACCTTGTTAAATAGAAACTAATAATATAGACGACTAAAAACCTAAAGAGTAATATACCCGTGTTCTCCCATACATTAAATTCGAGCACTTTTAATTTTAGTGGTTGAAAAATTAATGGAAGAAACCTTTCGATTAGAATTACATGAATTAAATAGATTCCAAATGTAGTTTCCCTAGGATGTAGATTTCTGCGAATCCAACTTAAATTCCCAATCTTTAATAATAAAGCGAATACGACAAGCGAATAAATAATATTGCTAAAACGTAATGTATTATATGCGTCGCTAATCCCAATCTTATTTAAATGGTTTGATTCTGCAACAGCAAACACAAATGATGCTAACACCAAAATTATTAAAATAGCCCATTTAGTTGATTTTATAATGTGCATAACCTGATCGTAAAAACGATTAAAATAAACACCCAACCACAAGTAAAATACAAAGCCAAATAGAGCTGTAGTGTGTGTGGTTTCAAGCCATCCATTATATAAGTTTACACTATAGAATAATGAAAGCAAAGCTAGTATCAATCCAAACCATAGGTTGTACAATTGCTTCTTAAAAATCAATAAAATAGTAATACAAATTAGGAAGTTGAGTATAAACCAATATGGACTTAAGAGTAGTATTTGCTTAGCAATTGTATAGAGATACAAAGGAAAATTCGATGTCATTAATCCACCATCACTGCCTTTCATAAAAGCAACATATCTATCTAAAGTCATTAAGAGCATTAAAACAATAATCCAAAATAGCCAAGGTTTAATGGTTTTCTTAAATCTATTTTTTAAATACTCTAATGGTGTATATTCCTGAAATTTATGGTTAATTAAAAAGCCACCTATAAGGAAAAATGCTATTGTACTAAACTTAAACAATTGAATAATACAGGTTTCGACAGTTAATTCTAATTGAGTTGAATACCGATTAGTTGGAACTATTCCACAGTGTTCAATCACAATTCCAATCATTGAAATACATCGAATGGCATCAACAAAATCAAAGTTTTTTTTTTGAGCCGATTTTGTTTCTTTCGAATCTATGTCCATTAAAATTTAGGTAAATAAGATTGCGAATATCTGTAAAAAAGTAAAGCCAGTAAATAGAATAATCTTATTTAACATTAAAATAGCCATAAATGTTACATATTACCCTTGCTAATGCTGTTTAACAAATAATCATTATCATAAATAAAATTGAAATCAATTATATTCGCACAAATCAAAAGTCAATATGCTTAACAAATTAAAAAAATTATTTCCCAGGAAAGATGGAAATCTAATTAAATTTAACGCTGATTTTGAGCAATTAAATAACCTTGAAAAGCTTACACATAAACGCTTTACACTCGATGAAAAAAATCTCTATCCATGTTTAAATGATAATACTGAAGAAACTGGTTTTGACAGACATTATGTTTATCATCCGGCTTGGGCAATAAGAATTTTACTTCAGAATAAGCCAAAAAAACATGTAGATATTTCATCTACTTTGCATTTTTGTGCTGCACTATCAGCTTTTTTACCTGTTGATTTTTATGATTATCGGCCAGCCAAAATTGAGTTAAGTAATTTAAAATCCTTAGCCGGAGATTTGATGCAATTACCTTTCGAATCAAATTCTGTAACCTCTTTATCTTGCATGCATACTATTGAACATGTAGGATTAGGAAGATATGGAGATCCTTTAGATTATGACGGTGATTTAAAAGCAATCAACGAATTGAAAAGGGTTCTTGCACCAGACGGAACCTTACTGTTTGTTGTGCCACTCGGCGCAATCGACACAATATGCTTTAATGCACATCGGATATATTCCAAAAAACAAGTGTTATCACTATTTTCTGATTTGGTGTTAAAAGAATTTTCGCTCATCCCTGAAAACGAGATGGATGGCGGATTGATAATTGATCCGAGTGATGAGTTATTATCTAAGCAATTTTACGGATGCGGGTGTTTTTGGTTTACAAAGAAATAAGGTCACTTAAAAAGCTTTGACAACTTTTAGGCTAGATGCATATTAAAGTTGTCAAAACTAATTTGGAATTATAGCGAGTTTAGAACCTGATAGCCTCTATGTTATCACTTTTACTAATTTCCTTACTGATACAGCTTAATGTAAATGTGGGATAAGCCTCTAAGAACTTTTTGTATTTACTTGGCTTATACTGAACATCGTTGTATTTAACTTCATAAGCTTTCCCAATATTCAATCTTTCCTCTACAATAAAATCTACTTCATTACCATCGGCTGTACGCCAAAAATGCAATTTATCTCCACCATGCAAATTCTGCAAGCGATTGTAAATGTAATTTTCTAGCAATTCTCCTTTATCTGCTCGTTCATTAATCTTACTAAAATTATTCAGTAAACAGTTGCGTAAACCATTATCCAAGAAAAAGACTTTCGGCATTTTAGTCAATTCTTTTCTAATGTTTCCATAAAATGGTGAGATCAGTTTTATGATAAAGCTTTTCTGCATTAAGTAAATATAATTTTCTACAGTGGAACTTGCCATTTTAAGCGTGTTACCAAGTTCATGGTGGTTGACCAAATTGCCTGTTTGGTCTGCTAGTAACCTTACCAATTGAAAAAATTTCAGTTCCTCCTTAATTCCAGCTTCTAGTGCATCCTTTTTCATATAACTATTCACGAGCTCCTTAAGCATGTCTTGCTTTTCTTCTTCAGTATCTGCTAAAACAACGGCAGGATAACCGCCATAGACTAAATATTCATCAAATAAGCCATTTATTTGAATATTTTGTAATCCTTGATAAGCAGCTCTTTTGATCATTTCTTCCAACTCTGGTATTAAATTGTCTTTCCCCTTGAAGTGTAGAAATTCATCAAACGCCAATGGAAAAAACTCGAATACTTTTTTCCTACCCGCTAAGCTATCCTTAAAACTTTTATCAATATAGAAAGCACTGCTTCCTGTTGCGATAATTTTTAATTTCGGAGAATACTTATCGTATAATAACTTTAAAAAATTACTAGGATCTTTAGCGTATTGAACTTCATCAATAATGAGATATAGCCTCTTATTTTCTGGAACATCGTTTGGTAAAAGCGTATAATTAAATATATTTTCAGCATGATTATTTATGGCATCTAAAATAACCGGATCCTCAAAAGTTAGAAAATAAACGTATTCATTATTTTGCTTTAAATATTCTGCTAATTGTTTAACAACTGTAGTTTTCCCAATCTGCCTTGGCCCTATAACAATTGTATGCTGAGGCTTATTCAAGTGATCTTTTAAAGATTGTAATGCTGCTGATCTTTCCATATATAAATTACTATGTACAAATATCGATAATTTTAAGATACTAACTCATTATTATCCGATAATTTTAAGATATAAACTCATTATTATCCGATAATTTTAAGATTCAAAAATTGATTGAACAAAAAAAGTGGCCTTTTGGGACCACTTTTATTTCTATAATGAAGTTAGAAACTTATAATTTTCTAGCTACTTCTACTTGTTCGTAAGCTTCTACAATATCGCCAACTTCGATGTTGTTAAAGTTTTGAATGTTTAAACCACACTCATAACCTTTTAGCACCTCTTTAACATCATCTTTAAAGCGTTTTAATGATGCTAATTCACCTGTATAAACAACAACACCATCTCTAACGATACGGATCTGGCTCTTACGTGTGATTTTACCATCTAATACCATACAACCTGCAATGGTACCCACTTTAGTAATTTTGAAAGTCTCACGAATCTCTACGTTAGCCACAATTTTCTCTTCAAATTCTGGATCCAACATACCTTCCATTGCTGATTTGATCTCGTTGATCGCATCGTAAATGATAGAATATAAACGGATGTCGATTTGCTCTTGCTCTGCCAATTTACGTGCACCAGTTGATGGACGAACTTGGAAACCAATAATAATCGCATCAGAAGCCGAAGCTAACAATACATCAGACTCTGAAATCTGACCCACACCTTTACTAATGATGTTGATTTGAATTTGCTCAGTCGATAGTTTCAATAACGAATCGGCCAATGCTTCAATCGAACCATCCACATCACCTTTAACAATGATGTTAAGCTCCTTAAAGTTACCAATCGCTAAACGACGGCCAATCTCATCCAGGGTAATGTGTTTCTGTGTACGTAAACCTTGCTCACGTTGTAACTGCATCCGTTTGTTTGCAATATCACGAGCTTCAGTTTCACTTTCTAATGCATTGAAACGATCACCTGCTGTAGGTGCGCCTTGCATACCCAAAACCTGTACCGGTTGTGATGGACCTGCAAACTCTACCTTAGCACCACGTTCATTGGTTAACGCTTTAACACGACCGCTATAACTACCTGCTAAAATTGGATCTCCAACTCTTAGCGTACCAGCTTGAACCAATACTGTAGTTACAATACCACGACCTTTATCTAATGCCGACTCAATTACAGTTCCTGTAGCTCTCTTATTCGGATTTGCCTTAAGTTCTAATAATTCTGCCTCTAATAATACTTTATCTAAAAGTAAATCTACATTTAAACCGCTTTTACTTGATATTTCTTGTGATTGGAATTTACCACCCCAATCCTCTACCAAGATATTCATTACTGATAATTGCTCACGCACCTTATCTGAATTTGCACCTGGCTTATCAATTTTTGTAAAGGCAAATACCAATGGTACGCCTGCCGCTTGTGCGTGGTTAATGGCCTCTTTTGTTTGAGGCATCACCGCATCATCAGCAGCAATTACAATAATTGCAATATCTGCAGCCTTAGCACCACGAGCACGCATCGCTGTAAACGCTTCGTGACCAGGAGTGTCTAAGAATGTTACTTTTTTCCCTGTTGGCGTAGTTACCATGTAAGCACCAATGTGCTGGGTAATACCACCCGCCTCGCCAGCTACCACATTCGCTTTACGGATATAATCCAGCAATGAGGTTTTACCGTGATCGACGTGACCCATAATCGTAACAACCGGAGCTCTTTCGATTAAGTTTTCAACTGCATCTTCTTCCTCAATTACGTTTTCCTCATCTTCATCAGGTTTAACGAATTGAATTTCGTAACCGAATTCATCAGCAACGATTGTCAACGTTTCAGCATCTAAACGCTGATTGATTGAAACGAACATACCAAGACTCATACAAGTACCAATAATTTTGGTAACTGGTACATCCATCATGCTCGCCAACTCGTTAGCCGTAACAAATTCTGTTACCTTTAATATTTTAGATTGAGATTCAAGCTCATTAGCTGCCTCTTCTGCATTGTACGCAACATCATCACGTTTTTGACGACGTAATTTAGCACGTTGAGCAAATTTACCAGATTTACCAGCTCCACTTAAACGAGCAAGTGTTGCCTTAATTTGATCTTGAATTTCTTTCTCTGTAGGTTCTTCTTTAGGTCCGCTTGGTGTAGCATTTCTATTTTGGAAACCACCGCCAGGGCGGTTTGTATTGTTATTTCTATTTCCTTGATAAGGAGTTCCACCGCCACCAGCAGGCCTATTGCCTTGGTATGGTGTACCACCGGCTGGTCTGTTACCTTGATAAGGTGTACGAGGAGTTCCCGATGCACCTGGTTGACCAGGTGTTGCAGGATTTTGTCCTTGTTGACCTTGGCCACCATGTTGGCCAGGTTGACCTGGTGCTCCTGGAGTTTTTTTACGTTTACGCTTACGTTTAGCAGCCTCACTATCACTAGATGATGCCACAGGACCGTTTCTTCTATCTGGCGTTATTGGTAAAACAATTTTACCAATAATGTTTGGCCCAGTTAATTTAACGGTACGTGCTTTCATAACTTCAGGCTCATTACTAACCGGTTTCACCTCTGCAGGTTTAACATCAGCTGGTTTTTCTTCTGCCTTTGGTTGCTCAACGGGTTTAACAGGCTCTGGGACTTTCGCCACTGGAGCTGTAGTTGCCGGAGTTTCTTCTTTTTTAACTTCAACAGGTTTTACTTCAGCTTTTGGCTGTTCAACCGGTTTCGCTGGCTCTTCAGTTTTTACAACTGGAGCTGTTGCTTGTGGCGCAGCAGGTGCATCTTCCTTTTTAACGGGACGAGTTTTTGAGTTGAGATCGTTTAAATCAATCTTTCCTACAATTTTAACACCTGGGCGTCCGCTGTCTTCAGCTTTATCTTCTGCCTTAGTTACCGCAACTGGCTCTGCTGCCGCTGGAGCTGGAGTTTCTACCTTAGGTGTTTCAACAACCTTTGGTTTCTCTGCCGGTGGAGCAAAAGATTGAGCATTCTTGATCAGAATCTCATCGCTTTTCTCAAAATCGGTATTCTTCTTTGGCGCTTCTACTGGCTTATCAGTTTCAGGCTCGTCACGACGTATTTTACCAATCACTATTTGTTTGGCTTCTTCTCTTACGATCTTATCTCCCTGATACTCTTTTAACAAGGCATTATACATGTCTCCCGTAAGTTTAAACATAGGGCTCTTCTCGGCAGAGAATCCCTTTTTGTTTAAAAACTCAACGGCCGTACCCATGCCTATATTAAGTTCTTTAATAGCTTTAATTAAAATGATTGGTTTGTCGTCTGACATTTAGCTCCTGTTATTGTTTTTATTTAATACAAAAGTAGTGTTTATTTGGCAATTACACCACTTATTCAAATTCTGACTTCAAAATTTGAACCACTTCTTTAATGGTTTCTTCTTCAAGGTCGGTGCGTTTTACCAAATCTTCTACTGTAAGTGCTAATACACTCTTAGCAGTATCGCAACCGATAGCCTTTAATTCGTCGATAATCCAGCTATCAATCTCATCTGAGAATTCTTCTAGATCCACATCTTCATCTGTTTCTTCACCTGCTTCGCGGTACACATCAATTTCGTAACCAGTTAATTTACCAGCCAATTTAATGTTATGTCCGCCACGGCCAATCGCCAATGAAACTTGATCTGGCTTTAAGTAAACCGATGCATGTTTTGTTTCATCATCTAATTTAATAGAAGTAATTTTTGCCGGGCTTAAAGCACGAGTAATGTATAATGAAGTATTATTTGTGAAGTTAATCACATCAATATTTTCGTTCTTCAATTCGCGAACGATACCATGAATACGAGAACCTTTCATACCCACACATGCTCCTACTGGATCAATACGGTCATCATAAGATTCTACGGCAACTTTAGCACGTTCTCCAGGTTCGCGAACGATATTTTTAATGGTTATTAATCCATCAAAAATTTCTGGAACCTCTTGTTCAAACAAACGTTGTAAGAAATCTGGTGCCGTTCTTGAAATAATAATTTTTGGATTTGCGTTGATCATTTCAACCTTAGAGATTACTGCTCTCACAGAATCGCCCTTTTTGAAATAATCTGCAGGAATTTGTTCAGTTTTAGGCATCAAAAGTTCGTTACCTTCATCATCTAAAACTAAGGTTTCTTTTTTCCAAACTTGGTAAACCTCGCCTGTTACCACTTCACCTACTCTATCTTTATATTTTTTGAAGATTTCGTCCTTCTCTAATTCCAATACTTTAGAAACCAAGGTTTGGCGAGCAGCTAAGATTGCTCTACGACCGAAACTTTCTAAGGTAATTTGTTCGATGTAATCATCACCAACTTCTAAGGTGCTATCTAATTTAGACACTTCTGCAAGTTCGATTTCTAAATCATCATCTTCAGAAAACCCATCTTCCATTACTTTTCTAGTTCTCCAGATCTCCAAATCCCCGTTGTCAGGATTCACAATCACATCACAGTTTTCGTCTGTTCCGTATTTTTTACGCAACATGCTACGAAAAACTTCTTCCAACACACTGATCACCGTTGGGCGATCTATATTTTTAAAATCCTTGAACTCCTGAAAAGAGTCGATCAAATTAATTGTTGTAGTACTCATTTTTTACCATGATTAAATAGATTAATAGGATTACAAGATAATCTCGTTTTGCTCATCAATCGTATTACTTAAAACTTATTAATACACTTGTTTCTAATATATCATTAAATGCTACTTCTGTTTGCACAGTAGTCGCTTTTTTTCCTTTTTCCTTAACCGATTCCTCAATCAGCAATTTGTTTTCGGTAACCTCTAAAAGCTTACCTTCTTTCTTTTGTCCGCCAACAAGCTTTATGCTTATTGTACGCCCAATATTTTTATTGTATTGGCGAAGAAGTTTTAAAGGCTCACCAACACCTGGCGAGGAAACTTCTAAGTTATAAGCTTGCTCAATTGTATTTTCTTCTTCTAGATGAAAACCTACATGCCTGCTAATTGCCACACAATCCTGTATGCTAATACCTTCATCGCCATCAACATGAATAATTAATTTATTGTTTGGCAACATTTTCACTTCAACCAAAAACAGTTCTGGTCGATCTGCAATTTTTTCCTCTACGAGGTCTGCAACTCTCTTTTCTACCTGCATATTTTAACCTGATTTCATAGAAAAAGGGGACATTGCCCCCTTCTCTTTTCTTCGATTACGATGCAAATGTACTAAATTTTTCTAAAAAATCAAATACTTATCTTAATTATTATGCTGATTACTACCGCGTAAGTATTTGTTTTTGTGGTTGTAAGTTCTGTTTAATGCTACCTGAGAGTAATTTTCCAGCGTTTGCAAATTGAACGCCGATAAAACTTTCTACCAGATAATTTTTATTTTTTTTAAAGGGTAAATCTGGCTTAAAAACAAGTGAATCGCCAAGTAAGTTAACCTTTCCAATAACTTCAATTTCATCTTGCAAACGATCTAACTCGCCTGGCTTAACTAAAACGGATATGAGATCAATTGAATCGGCATTTATAGCATAAGCATTTTTTAGCTGAAGTAAACTTGCCTTATCTATATTTTTAATTATTATTGTTGTACTATCCCTAGAAAACTTAATGATCGGTTTTTTGTTTGTACCTGAGCAAGAAATGACAAAAGTTGCCACAGCAACAATTGCCGAAAATTTAAATAAGCTTTTAAACATTCACAAAATTAAACATTATGAGATTAATTATTGAGATCCTTTTGATGGGATTGGCCTTTTTTATAGGGGCGAAACTAGTACCTGGCGTTGAGGTAACCGGTTACACAAGTGCACTTATTGCAGCCATTTTAATTGCACTGGCAAATGCGACAATTGGATTTATCTTAAGATTACTTACTTTCCCAATTAACTTCCTAACCTTGGGTTTGGTATCCTTTATTATCACAGTTTTGATGATCCTTTTGGTAGATAGTATGATGACCTCTTTCAATACCTCAGGTTTCTTAGCTGCTGCTTTCTTGGCCATTATTGTAGCTTTGATAAAAGCGATTTTCGGCGCAGTTGCGGGAGAGAAAGAATAGTTAAGATGGAAGATGTCAGATGGAATATGGGTAATCAAATTCCATTATCCATTTTACATCTTCCATCATTTAATTTATCTTATAACTTCTCTCGATATCACCATTTTCTGTATCTCGGAAGTACCTTCATATATCTGTGTAATTTTCGCATCACGCATGAGGCGTTCTACATGATATTCTTTTACAAAGCCGTAGCCACCATGAACTTGAACCGCTTCGATCGTAACATCCATTGCCACTTTTGAGGCAAATAATTTTGCCATTGAGCCCGCCTGAGTATATGGCAAGCCTTGATCTTTTAACCATGCAGCCTTATAAACCAATAACCTTGCGGCTTCAATCTGTGTAGCCATATCTGCTAGTTTGAATGCAATTGCCTGATGTTCTGCAATTGGCTTTCCGAAAGATTTACGCTCTTTGGCATAACTGGTAGCCAATTCAAACGCACCTTGGGCGATTCCTAGAGCCTGCGCTGCAATACCGATTCTGCCACCTTCAAGGGTTTTCATGGCGAACTTAAACCCAAAACCATCTTCACCAATCCGATTTTCTTTAGGCACTTTAACATCATTAAACATTAAAGAATGCGTATCAGAACCACGAATCCCCATTTTATTTTCTTTAGGACCGATGGTAAAACCTTCCATCCCTCTTTCTACGATAAAAGCGTTAATTCCCTTATGCCTTAATTCTGGATGTGTTTGCGCAATTACTAAATAGGTGGATGCAGAACTTCCGTTGGTAATCCAATTTTTGGTTCCATTTAATAAATAGTAATCGCCTTTATCTTCTGCAGTTGTTCTTTGTGAAGTAGCATCAGATCCAGCTTCTGGCTCTGATAGACAGAATGCACCAATTTTTTCTCCTGCGGCAAGCGGCTTTAAATATTTTTCCTTTTGTTCTTCGCTAGCATAAGCTTCTAAGCCATAACAAACCAAAGAATTGTTTACAGAAACCACAACTGATGCAGAAGCGTCGATTTTAGAAAGCTCTTCCATTACCAAGACGTAAGAAATTGCATCCAGTCCGCTTCCGTTATATTTTTCGCTGACCATCATCCCTAAGAAACCAAGTTCGCCAAGTTTTTTAACTTGTTCGGCAGGAAATTTTTGATGTTCATCTCTTTCGATTACGCCAGGCTTTAATTCTTGATTGGCAAAATCGCGAGCCGCCTGCTGAATCATTAATTGTTCTTCACTTAATTCAAAATGCATAACATTAGGTATAAAAGGTTAGTTAATCAAATGTAGCATTTCAAATCAGAATTACTATGGCTGCATAGTAATTTATTTTGCTTTTTCCTGCTATGGGTTTTTGCGTTAACGATAGAAGCGGCATCCATTTTGGCTTTTTCTGCCAAAAAGATACAGCGGATAGCGTGTAAAAACGCCCAAAAAAATTATTTAATATTTTTCTTTGTTAAGATGATGAACAAACTCAAACTTCCAAGAATCAAAATCAGCAAAACCTGTGATGAATGAATGATGGTTGCATAAGCCAATCCATCTTTAAAGGCAATGGAATACAGTACCAGAGACTGTGCAACCATCCAATGGAAAACGCCAATACCACCTTGAACCGGAGCGGCCATGGCAAAGCCCGAAAATACAATTGCAGTAAATGCGGCATTGAAATGTAGGCCAGAAGTTGCCTGGATAGATGAAAATGCAAAATACATTGATAGCGAATAAAATATCCAAATTCCAAGTGTGTAAGTGAGAAACAAACCTTTTTGCTTCAACTTGCTGTAAGAACCAAAACCCTGGCGTAAACTGACAAAGATTCTAAGGAATTTTTTGCTGAATTTTTGACGGAGGAAATAGATTGCTGCGACAACAAGTATGATTGTTATAATGACAATTCCAATTAGCCAGAAGTAATTTATTGTACTTAACTTTTTAGTAATACTGAGATAAATTGTTCCATGAAGAAAATCGGATACGATTTCATACTGGAAGATTAACATGGCCAATGCCGTGAGGAAAAGCACAAGCACATCAAATAAGCGTTCGGTGATTACGGTTCCAATTGCAGCAAACATTGGCACTTTTTCGGCTTTGTGGATAACTGAGCACCGGCCAATTTCCCCAAAACGAGGTAAGGCTAAATTGGCTAAATAGCCGATCATTACAGCATGATAAGCATTCCAAAAACTTACTTTGTAATGTATGGACTTATAGAGCATTTGCCACCTTAATGCTCGTAAGACATGGGCAATCCAAACGGCAAGCGCCGATATAAAAACCCAAAAATAGTTGGCAGATTTAATCTCCAACCAAATTTTTTCTAAATCCTGACCTCGAAACGCTAGGTATAAAACGCCTATTCCTATTAAAAACAGGATGATGTACTTTAACGCTGTTTTGAGGTCGAATGTCACAAAGTTATTTTAGCAAGTGGTTATTATCATCAGGGAAAACAAGAATTGGATTGTATTTTTTGGCATCTTCAATTGGAAGTGCACCATAAGACATGATAATTAAGATATCGCCTAACTGCGCCAAACGAGCTGTTGCACCATTTAAGCAGATGGTTCCTGTACCGCGTTCGCCTTTAATTACATAAGTTTCGAAGCGGGCACCGTTATTATTATTTACAATTTGCACCTTTTCATTCGCGATAATGTTAGCTGCATCCATCAAATCTTCATCTATCGTAATACTACCAACATAGTTAAGTTCGGCTTGTGTTACCTTAACACGGTGTATTTTCGATTTTAATATTGTGATAACCATTCTGCAAAGTTAGTAATAAAGGATTGGATGAAAAAAATGTAAAATGGACGATGGAAGATGTATGATGTTAAGTTGACACATCGGCCATCTCACATTACACATCTTCCATCATTTAATAATCATATTATCTATCAAACGAGTTGAGCCAACCTTGGCGGCAACTAGCGCAACCAAATTATTTTCTTCTTTTGATTTTGCGGGCTCCAATGTATCCCCATTGGCAATGGTGAAATAATCAAGCTCTACACCATCAATATTTTTATAAAATGATTTGGCTTTATCTTCGAGTTCTATAAGCGAAAGTTCTTCAAAATGATCTATAACAAACTGAAGTGATTGACTTAAGACCAAAGAGTGTTTACGATCATCGGCAGATAAATGAATGTTGCGACTACTCATGGCAAGGCCATCATCTTCTCGGATAATTGGACAGGTAATAATCGTAATAGGCAGATTAAAATGAGTCAACATATTTTTGATCATCAGCACCTGCTGAAAATCCTTTTGTCCAAACATGGCAACATCAGGCTCAACGGCATCGAAAAGTTTTTTTACAATTTGGGTTACACCCTGATAATGACCTTTTCTAAAAGCGCCCTCCAATAAGAATTCAGCATTACCCAAATCGATGTGCCAACTTTCATCAGCGCCTTTAGGATACATTTCAATTACATCTGGCATAAAAACACCATTGCAACCGGCAGCTTCGAGCATGGCTAAATCGTGTGCTATTGGGCGTGGATATTTCTCTAAATCTTTAGGATCGGTAAATTGGGTCGGGTTTACAAAAATGCTACATATAATAAGATCGGCATTTTCTTTGGCAAGATCGATAAGCGAAATATGGCCGTTGTGCAAAGCACCCATTGTAGGTACAAGAGCAATTTTTTTACCCGATGCTTTTAAAGGTTTTAAGAAAGCCTTAAGCGCTGATTTGGTTTTAAATATTTCCAAAGTGGACAATCTAAATTAGGGCGGTAAAGGTGTAAAATAATCTAAACGAAACCAAACAAATGCTTGCTATATTGATAAATAGTATTATTATGCTTACCTTTGCAGCTCATTATCTTTTATTTAACTTAATATTTTCTTAGAATATGGAGATGGCAAAAACGAAGCTGCTGATTGTTACACACGAGATGTCGCCTTTCCTCGAGCTTACTAAAATTTCTGAAATCACACGTCAATTACCACAGGCGATGCAAGAAAAAGGATTCGAAATCCGCATCTTGATGCCAAAGTTCGGTAATATCAACGAAAGAAGAAATCGTTTACACGAAGTAATACGCTTATCGGGAATGAACATCATTATTGATGACAACGATAACCCCTTAATTATTAAAGTAGCATCCATCCCAGCTGCACGCATGCAGGTTTATTTCTTAGACAACGAAGAGTATTTCCAACGCAAACAAGTATTTACAGATGCTAGCGGAAAATTCTTTGATGATAACGATGAACGTACAATTTTCTTTTGCAAGGGCGCATTAGAAACCGTAAAAAAATTAGGCTGGGCTCCAGATATCGTTCACTGTCATGGTTGGATGAGCGCTTTAGTTCCTGCTTACATTAAAACAACCTATAAAAATGACCCTACTTTTAAGAATTCTAAAGTAGTGTATTCTATTTATGAGGATTGCTTTGAGGAAAAATTAAATGCTAATTTCTCTAAAAAAGCAGTGATGGCAAATATGACGGAAGATGACACTAAAGCTTTCTTAGCATCAGATTGCAACAGCATGCACATTGGCGCTGTAACTCACTCTGATGCAGTTGTTTTAGCAGATGAAAACCTGAACAAAGATGTGTTAAAATTTGTTAAAGATTCCAATAAGCCAACATTAGCTTTTAACTTAACCGAGAATTTTGAAAACTTCTATAATTTTTATGAAGAAATTTCAAATGACGAATTGGTTTCTCTTGCTTAATTAGGTATTATTATTTTTAAATATGAAATTTACAAAACAAGACTTATTAACCCTGTTGATAAGTCTTTTTCTTTTTGCATCGTGTAAAAACCCAGATGGTGTTGGGTTAGATGTTGATCCAAGTACGGCCATTACAGGAACATTGGTTGTTTCTGATGTTACTACCCAAATTGTGAAAGAACCAGCTGTTGGTACTGCTGGCCTTGTTCGCTACCCACTAGGTTACATGATAGATCCTGTATTTGGTAAAACCGAATCTAATTTGGCAATGACCTTATTTCCACCATCATCCTTTACCCAAGATTTTGGAACTTCTCCAGTATTGGATTCTGCAATTTTGGTTTTACAATTAGACGATGCGGCAATACAAACAAAATTTTATGGCGATACCACTAATTCTAAATACAGTATTGATGTTTACCAATTAACCAACAAAATTTCGGACTACACAAGTTCTACCGTTCAACCGCACAACACAGCTTTGTTGGGCAACTTTAATGGAAAAATTGCACCAAACACAAAGAACAAGGTTTATGATATTGTGGTTGGAAAGGCAGATACATTATTAACAAATCCAGCACAGATTAGAATTCCCCTTAATAGGACTATTATTCAAAACTCAATTGTTAATCTTCCTGCAACCAATTTTACTACAAACGCTAAGTTTAGCGATATTTTTAAGGGCCTTTACGCCGAGGTAAATAAAACTTCATCAACAGGTGTTGGTGGTGTTGCATTTATAAAGTTTACTGGAACAGATTCTTACCTACAATTGGTTTATAAGAAAACCAGCACTACAACAAGTGGAGTTGATACGGTTTCTGTAAAATTTCCTCTAGGTGCCTTGGCTTCGAGTACAACGAGCAGTGCTATCTCTGGAATTGCAGCAAATATTAAACACGATTACACAGGCACACCAGTTGCAACTCAAATTGCAACTCCATCAGCAAGCTATCAAGTTACCTATTTACAAGGTTTAGCTGGTGTAAAAACTAAGATCAGCTTCCCGCAGTTGGTTAATTTCGTAAGCACTTATGGCAAATCTGTAATCAACAGGGCCGAATTGGTGGTTGATGCAGGAACTCCTATTTCTACATATCCATTCCTTTCATCTCAAAGACTTTCACTGTATCGATGGGATATAGCCGAACAACCTGCAGATATATCAGATTATACCATATTCTCAGGAGGAACGGTAACTGATGCTGCATTTGGAGGATATTTCGATTCTATCAAGAATAGATATGTATTCATTGTAACAAATTATGTTCAAACCTTAGTTGATAAAAAAATAACCGATTACGGAACTTTTATTGCACCAACGGCATATAACCTCTATCAAAAAACACCGTCTGCTACTACGGCAGAACGAGCTATTATTGGTGCTGGTACAGCTACAGCAAATAAAATAAAGCTAAACATTTACTACACGAAGATTAACTAGTAAATAATAAAATTCTTTCAGAGAGCCGCTACAATTTTTTATTGTAGCGGCTTTTTTAGTATTTCGAATTAAATATTCATTCAAAATTCATTCAAGTCAAACGTTTGTTTAGTATGTTTACAGAATTAAAAATACTGAACATATATGTGTGGAATCGTAGGCTATATTGGCTACAGAGAAGCTTGGCCCATTGTATTGAAAGGCCTAAAAAGACTAGAATACCGTGGTTATGATAGTGCCGGAATAGCATTGATGAACGACAGCGGTCAGCATATTTACAAAAAGGCTGGAAAGGTTGCTGTTTTAGAGGAATTTGCAGAGAACGAAGATAAATCGGGCACAGTTGGAATGGGCCACACCAGATGGGCCACACACGGCGTTCCTTCTGACAGAAACTCCCACCCACATACTTCTAATAATGAGAAGTTATCGATTATCCACAACGGAATTATCGAAAACTATTCAACCTTAAAAGAAGAGTTAACCCATCGTGGGCATACTTTTAAAAGTGATACAGATACAGAAGTTCTCATCCATTTAATTGAAGAAATACAAAAAATTGAGCAAATTGATTTGCTTGAGGCTGTACGATTGGCTTTAAAGGAGGTTATTGGAGCTTATGCAATTGTGATCATGGATAAAGATCATCCAGATCGTTTAATTGCTGCCAGAAAAGGTAGTCCGATGGTTATTGGCGTGGGTAAAGGAGAATATTTTATTGCTTCTGATGCAACCCCAATTATCGAATACACCAAAAACGTTATCTATTTAAACGATAACGAAATTGCTTTAGTTACTAAGGATGATCTTTTGGTAAAGCGCCTTGATAATGTGGTACAAACTCCTTTAATTCAAGAGTTACAACTGAAACTAGAAATGCTCGAAAAAGGAGGTTTCGATCACTTTATGCTTAAGGAAATTTACGAACAACCGAGGTCGATTAAAGATTGTATGCGTGGTCGTATTTATCCAGCGGAAGGTAAAGTTCAGCTTGGTGGCATTAAGGAATTTGCAGAGAAACTAAAAAATATCGATAGAATTATCATTGTTGCCTGCGGAACATCGTGGCATGCAGGATTAGTTGGCGAGTACCTCATTGAGGAATATGCCCGCATTCCTGTTGAGGTAGAATACGCTTCAGAGTTTAGGTACCGAAACCCAATCATTACCGAAAAAGATGTTGTGATTGCGATTTCTCAATCTGGAGAAACAGCCGATACCATGGCGGCGATTGAAATGGCAAAAGAACGTGGAGCAACCATTTTTGGAATCTGTAACGTTGCTGGGGCGTCAATCCCTCGTTTAACACATGCTGGTGTTTATACCCATGCAGGGCCAGAAATTGGTGTAGCATCTACCAAGGCATTTACTGCCCAGGTTACGGTTTTAACCTTAATGGCCTTTTACATGGCGCAGCAAAAAGGAACGATTACAACCTCAAAATTAATCGAGCTTTTAACCGAATTGGATAATATTCCTGAAAAAATCCAAATTGCTTTAGAATCGAATGATATAATTAAGGAAGTAGCTGAAAAAATTAAGGATGCTACGAATTGCTTATTTCTTGGCAGAGGCAGCGGTTTTCCTGTTGCACTCGAAGGCGCATTAAAGCTAAAGGAGATCTCGTACATCCATGCAGAAGGTTATCCTGCAGCAGAAATGAAACATGGCCCAATCGCTTTAATTGATGAGGAAATGCCTGTTGTTTTTATCGCTACGCAAAATTCATCTTATGAAAAAGTAATTAGCAATATTCAAGAAGTAAAAGCTAGAAAAGGAAAGGTAATTGCCATTGTTACGCAGGGCGATACCGAGGTTAAGAAAATGGCTGATTACTGCATCGAGATTCCTGATGCTAACGAAGCTTTCTTACCGCTATTGGCAACGATTCCGCTACAGTTATTAGCATATCACATTGCTGTAATGAGAGGTTGTAATGTAGATCAGCCTAGAAATTTAGCCAAATCTGTTACGGTAGAATAAAATAATTAGCCCAGCTTAGTAACATAGCGGGGCTAATTGTAATTTTTCATATTCTACCATTCTTTGTCATCCCTTTTCTGATTAGATTTGCTTAACCAAAGTAAAAGGAATGCAGCAATTTATCTCTACTTCCGACCAATATTAAAAAGGTAAGTCTCCATTTTCATCTGATGGCCCGATTGTAAACTCATCATGAATTTTCGTTTCTGCATTTTGTGGAATTGAAGTAGTAGTTGTAGGACTTTGCTCAAAATCGCTTTTCCTGCCTAACATGGTAAAGTTTTCGGCTACAATTTCAGTAACGTATTTCTTTACTTTCTCTTTATCTTCGAAAGATCGCGTTCTTAATTTACCCTCTATATAAACCAATTTCCCTTTTTGAAGGTATTTTGAGGCTACTTCAGCAAGTCCACGCCACAGTACAATGTTATGCCATTCTGTTTGTTCTACTCGTTTACCGTCTTTGTTGTATGTTTCCGAAGTAGCTAATGGAAAACTCGCTACTGTTACGCCACCATCTAAATGGCGCACCTCAGGGTCTTTGCCCAAATGGCCTACTAAAATAACTTTGTTAATGCCAGACATAAATATTTTTGGTTAGTTTTTTCTTTCTTTATATAAATCCCGCCAAGATGGTTAGTTACTCCATTTTATGTTTATAAAAATATTCTTGAACAAAATCATGAATAACTTTAGGTTGCGGTAACTCATCTAATTTAACTAAAGAAACCCAATTAAGTTCCTTTTGTTTATTAAAGTTAAATATATAATTTTTTAATGCAAAAAATTGCAAGTGGATTATTTGGTGAGTTAATATATGCCTTTTAGCGCTTTGAAGTATAAAACTAGCATCATTACCGAAAGTCTCTTTAACTTCCAGAGCAAACTCAGGACTATATATATCTATTTGAGTATGCGTTTCAATACTTGGGAAATCGTACAGATGCTGCCAAATATCACCTGCTTGCCTTTCTATTACCAGAACCTGATCATCGCTTTCGCAAATAAAATAATTAATGAATCTATGTTTTTGACTTGCCTTTTTTAATTTAACTGGTAAAACATTCACCATATTATTATTAAATGCAAAACACTGCTGGCTTAGCGGACAAATACCACAGTTAGGAGATTTTGGCTTGCATTGTATTGCCCCAAACTCCATAATGGATTGATTGTACAAAGCCGGATCTGCCTTATAAAGTAGCTCATTTGCTAGTGCAAAAAACTCCTTTTTACCACTCGGCGAATTTATTGGTGTATCAATTCCATAAAATCTGGCCAATACCCTAAACACATTTCCATCTACAACTGCACGGGCCTCTCCTGATGAAAATGAGGAAATTGCTGCTGCCGTATATTCACCAATTCCTTTCAACTTTATTAGCTCATCATGCAGATATGGGAAGATTCCGTTAAAATCTCTAACCACAATTTGTGCGGTTGCGTGCATATTTCTACCCCTTGAGTAATAACCCAAACCCTGCCAGAGCTTTAAAACCCTCGCTTCTGTCGCTGCCGCAAAGTCTAAAACAGTAGGGAAGTTCTCCAGAAATTTATTAAAGTAAGGCAGCCCCTGTTCCACCCTAGTTTGTTGTAGTATAATCTCTGATAACCAGATGGTATAAGCATCGTTAGTATGTCGCCAAGGCAGATCTCGTTTATTTACCAGATACCAATTTATCAGTTCATTTTGGAATGTCATTGCTGCAAATTACGGTGTATTTATTGGTTTTAAAAAAAACTTGCAATCCAGTGATCACATTGCTCAGAAAAAAATCATCTTTTATTTCCCTATCTCATTAAAAAGCAATACTTTTGCAACCCCAAAACAGTAGTAATATTAAAACACAATATATATAAATAAGTAAATATGACTAAGGCAGATATTATTTCAGAAATATCAACAAAAACCGGAATTGAGAAGGTTGATGTACAGGAAACAGTTGAGGCATTTTTCAAGGTTATCAAAACAAGCATGATTGGCGGTGAAAATGTATACGTAAGAGGCTTCGGTAGCTTTGTTGTTAAAAAGAGAGCGCAGAAAACTGCTAGAAATATCTCAAAAAACACTGCAATAATTATCCCAGAACACTTTGTACCTAGCTTTAAACCAGCAAAAGTTTTTGTTGACAAAGTTAAAAGCAACACAAAAAAAATTAGCGTAGAAGCTTAAGTCTTAAATTATGAATAGTAGCATCAGGTCAAAACAAATCATCATTACAGGAGCGGTTTTATTGCTAGTTGCATTTCTATTCACAAGAGACATTAAAGGTTTAGTTAAACCAACAGAAGAAAATGGCAAAATGCCTGCAAGTGGCCAAATGGCAGGAGCAGAATCTACCTCATCTTCGACAGCACTAAGCATCGAAACTTCCTCTACTGCCGCAAAAAATGTACTGAATAAGAATTTAGCTACAGACATTACAGCATTAGAAATTAGTTACAAAGGTGCTAACGGTGCAGAAAAAATTGAATTAGCTAAACAATTGGCCCAGAAATGGGATGATGTGGAGCAAATTACGCCATCGGCTCTTTATTTAGAGGTTGTTGCACAAGGCGAACCATCATCAAAAACATGGTTAGCTGCAGGTAATCAATTTATAAAGGCTTTTGAAAGTACCCAAGATAGTTTAGCACAACCTGCTTTATTGCAGAAAGCGAATACTTCTTACAAAAATGTATTGGAGAAAGACTCTACAAACATTGAAGCTAAAACTGGCTTAGGTGTTACAATAGTAAATGGCCTGGGTGCACCAATGCAAGGTATTGCAATGTTGTTAGAGGTAGTTGCTAAAGAACCTAAAAATGTTAAGGCGAATATGAACTTAGGGATTTTCTCGATAAAATCAGGTCAGTTTGACAAAGCAATTCCTCGTTTCAATACAGTAATTGCCGCTGCTCCAACCCCTGAAGCCTATTTTTATTTAGGAACAGCTTTAGAAAATTTAGGTAGAAGTAAAGAAGCAGTTGTTGCTTATTTAGCAAGCAAAAAATTAGCGGCTAACCCAACCTTATCTTCATTCATTGATAAGAAAGTGGCCGAACTAAAGAATAAAAATTAATTAACAGATTAATAAAAACATTTAAAACTTAAAACTATGCCAAGCGGTAAAAAAAGAAAGAGACATAAAATGGCTACCCACAAACGTAAAAAACGTTTAAGAAAAAACAGACATAAGAAAAAATAGTTTTCTTATCTTGATAAAAGCCCTTTAAACCTCATAGTAACCACTGTGAGGTTTAAAGTATTTATATGATTTTTTTATTGTATTTATTTTGGCTTCATCAATGTTTTCTTATTTACTATCCATTTGTTAATAGGCGAAAGCCTTAAATCTGTAGCTGTTGGTAAAAGAATTAATTATCAATTCGACTCCTACCGGAGTTACCATAGCGTTGATTGAAGACAAACAACTTGTTGAGCTTCACAAAGAACAAATCAATAATAACTACGCCGTAGGCGATATTTATTTAGGCCGCATTAAAAAAATTATGCCAGGCCTGAATGCTGCTTTCGTGGATGTTGGTTATGAAAAGGATGCTTTTTTGCATTATTTTGATTTAGGCCCACAGGTACAATCTTTAATTAAGCTAACGAAGATCAAGCGTAATGGCTCGGTTACAGGCACATTATTAGATAATTTAAAGCTAGAAGCCGATATAAACAAGGCAGGCAAAATTTCTGATGTGCTGGCTAAAAACATGCTCCTACCCGTACAAATTGCCAAAGAGCCAATTTCTACTAAAGGACCGCGTTTAAGCTCCGACATTTCGATTGCCGGTAGGTATGTGGTACTGGTGCCATTCTCCAATACCATATCTGTATCAAAAAAAATTAAAAGTAATACCGAACGTAATCGCTTAAAAAAGATTATTGAAAGTATTAAGCCTCAAAATTTTGGGGTAATTATCAGAACTGTTTCTGAGGGGCGAGGGGTTGCCGAAATGCAAAAAGATCTATTAGATTTAATTGCTAAATGGGAAAACTTCATTAAAAAAATGCCTTCTACCGAACCTGCAAAAAGAGTTTGGGGAGAAATGGACAGATCGTCTACGTTGATTCGTGATATTCTGAATCCTGATTTTACAAACGTTTATGTGAGTACGCCTGAGCTGTACGATGATATCCGTTCTTATGTACACGATATTTCTCCAGAAATGGAAAAGATTGTTAAACTGTACAAACAGAAAGAACCCATCTTCGAACATTTTGGAATAGAAAAGCAGATTAAAAATGCTTTTGGAAAAACAGTAAACTTACCCGGTGGTTCTTACTTAGTTGTAGAGCATACCGAAGCACTTCACGTTATAGATGTGAATAGTGGAAACCGTACTGCCAGTAAAGAAAATCAAGAAGAGAACGCTTTACAGGTAAATAAAGAAGCGGCTAAAGAAATTGCCCGTCAATTGCGCTTGCGTGATATGGGTGGTATTGTGGTAATCGATTTTATCGATATGCACAAACCGACAAACCGTAAAATGCTATTCGATTATTTGCGTGAGCTGATGTTATTGGATAGAGCCAAACATACAATTTTGCCTCCAAGCAAATTTGGTTTGGTACAAATCACCAGACAACGTGTTCGTCCGGAGATGAATATTGTTACGGTAGAAAAGTGCCCTGCATGCGGTGGTACTGGAGAAATTAAAGCGAGTATTGTTTTAATGGATGATATTGAGAATAACCTTAATTATATTTTACGTGAGCAAAATGAAAAAGGCGTAACGCTTTGCGTTCACCCTTACATAGAGGCTTACATTACTAAAGGAATTTTCAACCTCCAACGCCGTTGGTATTTTAAGTATGGCCAATGGGTAAAAGTAAAGGCACAATCATCGTATTACTTAAATGAGTTTCACTTCATTTCCTCAAAAGATGAAGAGATAAAATTATAACTCAAAACACATTTGCAAAAGCCTGGATTTTTAAAATTCAGGCTTTTTGCTTTTAAAGGAACTTGGAAAACTTCGCTCCGTAGTTCTTGGCAAAATCAGTCCTGCCATTCACTACAATCTTTTTTGCCATGAATTAGCTTCGTTACTGATAGAAAATAAGCAATTGCAGCTATTCCGAGGAGGAGTTTTTGGAAGGCAAAAAAGTATTTTCGTTGCTGTCAGGTTTAAAACCACAAGTTAATTGCAGCTAAAAAATATGGCGGCTATGACAATCCTAATTGCCTTTCACAAGCTATAATTATGTTTAAAAAAATAAATCCACTTTCGAGCGTTAAAGGTTAAATTCGTAATCTAAAAACTAAATCAATTGGCAAAAACAAAAACTGCATATTTCTGTCAAAGCTGTGGACAAGAATCGGCAAAGTGGCTGGGTAAATGTCCATCGTGTGGTCAATGGAATACATTTGTGGAAGAAGTTGTAGAAAAAACTTCAGCATCTATTCCTACTTGGAAAAGCGATACAAGTTCGAGAAAGTTAAGCAAACCGAGTAAGGTTGATGAAATACAATCATCAACGGAAAGAAGAATTTTAACTGGCGATAAAGAATTAGATCGTGTTTTAGGAGGTGGTTTGGTAGAAGGATCGCTAGTGCTTATTGGCGGGGAACCTGGCATAGGAAAATCAACTTTGATGCTGCAGTTGGCCTTAAATATCAAGGGCAAAAAATTACTTTACATTTCTGGCGAGGAAAGCGAGCAGCAAATTAAAATGCGAGCAGAAAGAATTCAGGAAAGTCCATCATCAGATTGCTACATTTTAACAGAAACATCAACCCAAAATATTTTTAAGCAAATAGAAATTTTACAGCCTGAGATTTTGGTTGTCGATTCTATTCAAACCCTACATTCATCACACATCGATTCTACTCCAGGAAGTGTATCGCAAGTACGGGAATGTACCGCCGAACTTTTACGTTTTGCAAAAGAAACAGGCGTGCCCGTTTTCTTAATCGGTCATATAACCAAAGATGGTGCAATTGCTGGTCCAAAAATACTGGAGCACATGGTTGACACGGTTTTGCAGTTCGAGGGCGACAGGCATCACGTCTATCGCATTCTACGATCAATCAAAAATCGCTTTGGTGCTGCTGCCGAACTTGGAATTTACGAAATGCAAGGAAGTGGGTTGAGGGAAGTTTCCAATCCATCAGAAATTCTTTTATCGCAAAGGGATGAGGAACTAAGCGGTATCGCTATTGCAGCAATGCTCGAGGGCGCCAGACCAATGCTCATTGAGACACAGGCTTTAGTTAGTCCGGCGGCTTATGGCACGCCACAAAGATCTGCTACAGGTTTCGATACCAGAAGAATGAACATGTTATTAGCTGTTCTTGAAAAACGTTGTGGTTTTAGATTGAGTACGCAAGACGTTTTTTTAAATATTGCTGGCGGAATCCGTGTAGAAGATCCAGCGATAGATTTGGCTGTGCTTATTGCCATTATTTCTTCTCATCAAGATATTTCGATATCATCCAAGAACTGCTTTGCTGCAGAAGTTGGCTTATCAGGAGAAATAAGGGCCGTAAATAGAATTGAACAAAGAATAGCAGAAGCTGACAAATTAGGCTTTGAGACCATCTATATTTCTAAATACAATTTAAAGGGAATAGATATCTCTAAATATAATATAGAAATTAAAGCGGTAAGTAAAATTGAAGAGGTTTTTAGCCTTATTTTCGGATAATTTGAATGGGGCATTGGGAAAATAATCAACAAAATTCCACAATTCGATTAATTAATTCCCCACATCCACAGTTAAGGAATTTTTGGCACAGCATTACAAAAACCCGTAAAACACTAATAATCAACAAAATAAAAGGAATTATGTGTGCCAATTAGTTTTTGGATTAACATTTGCCTAAGGTAATATGTTGTACATCATGGGATGTGATCTATAACAATAGGGATGATTTTCCTCGTTACTGAGAGCTAGCGAGGATTTTTTTTGTCTTAACTATTCTAGATAAATTTAAATAACTTTGTTCTAGATAAATAATCGGAACAATTTTAAATTAACAACAATGAAAAAGATCATTTTAAGTTTAGGCTTTTGCTTAGTTGCAGCATTTGCTTTTGCACAATCAGCATATACTGGTCAAAAATTTGGAGAAGAAGTTAAGCCTGGTGATATTAAGCCAGCTGCTAAAATGGAAGCTGCAATGGGCGATAAAAAAACTACCGACATGAAAATTGAAGGTAAAGTGGTAGATGTTTGCAAGAAAAAAGGCTGCTGGATGACTTTGGAAATGCCAAACGGCGATCCGATGCGTGTAACTTTTAAAGATTACGCTTTCTTTATGCCAATGGATATTGTAGGCAAAAAGGTTGTTTTAGATGGTATTGCGAAAAAACAAACTATCTCTGTAGAAACCTTGCGCCACTATGCAGAAGATGCTAAAAAAACGCCAGAAGAGGTAGCAAAAATTACTGATCCAAAAAGAGAATTGGCTTTCGAAGCTAAAGGTGTTGTGATTTTAGATAAATAATTGAATTGACGTTACCCTGAATTTATTTCTGGGTATTAATTATAAAGATGCTGAAATAAAATCAGCATGACGATAATGTAATAAAAAAATGCCCGGTACATATACTTGTAGCGGGCATTTTTATGATATGATATCTTGAACTACAAAACCCAGTTCCAACCAAATTCATCCGCAGCTAAACCGTAACGAATATCATTTAGTTTTTTAGCGATACTGTTAGAAATATTTCTAGTTGATGGATCAGACAATTGATAAAGCTCGCCTAGATAGCCAATTTCACCTACATGCGTTACAGTTGCAGCAGTACCGGCAGCAAATGCCTCAGTTAAGCTACCATCTTTAATGCCATCAATTACTTCTTTTACAGAAACCCTGCGTTCTTCAACCTCAATTCCTGCTTCTTTAGCCAATTTTATAATTGTATCGCGAGTAACACCATCCAATACCGTACTGCGTACCGATGGCGTAACCAATTTACCGTTGATTACAAAAATCAGATTTGCAGTTCCTGCTTCCTCAATAAATTCGTGAGTTACAGAATCCGTCCATATTAATTGGTCGAAACCCTCTTTTTTAGCTTGCTCAAAAGGATATAAAGAACGAGCGTAGTTACCAGCAGTTTTTGCAAAGCCCACACCACCTTCATCAGCACGTGTAAATTCGGTTTCGATTTTAACTTTTAGCGCTTTACTATAATAAGGACCCGTTGGCGTTGTTAACAAGGCAAACTTATAAGTATCTGATGCTTTAACACCTAAGTAAGGATCCATTGCAAACATTACCGGACGAATATATAAGGCGTAATCCTCTTGGTTTGGAACCCATTTTTCATCAACACTAATTAATGCCGCTAAACCTTGCATAAAAATCTCTTCAGGAATGGTTGGCATCGACATTCTAGCTGCCGATTTATTGAAGCGCTCGAAGTTCTTATCAGCACGGAAAACACTGATTTTTCCACTTGGTTGGCGATAAGCTTTTAAACCCTCGAAAATTGCCTGTCCGTAATGAAGCGCAGAAATTGCTGGACTCATTGGAATTGGGCCATACGGAATAATTTGTAAATTTTTCCATTCGCCATCTTCAAAATCGGCAGTAAACATGTGATCGGTAAAAACCTTACCGAAAGGTAACTCTGAAAAATCAGTAACTGATAAACGTGTTTGCTCAGCTTTGGTGATCTTTATATCTAATGTCTCGGTCATTATTTAGGAATTTTGAATGAGTGATTGATAGAATAATTGAATGTGAATGATAAGTATTCTCTAATTCAATAAATCACTCATTCTGTCATTATTTATTTTTCGCAAATTAAGAAAAAACGTGCTTTTTTAATAGCTTTTTCTGATATTAATCTTTGTTTTTGAGTGTTTTGAGTACACTAAGCACCCAACCTCTTCCCCATTCATCTATCTGTTCTTCTGTCCATAGGAATGGATAAAAGATTCTTTTCTGAAAACGTGGAGGCAAATATTTCTGCCAATTGGTACCACCGGTTGCAGCAACATCAATTGGGTCTTTTTCTAAATAACGAACTGCCGATTTGTAATGCGACAATGGCCATTCTACATTCACATACAAATCCAGCTTACGTAGTTCTTCTGAAAGCGCAGTTACATCTGCACCTGTGGCTTGCAGTTGATGGTAAAGTGCCGAAAAATTCGTTAATGATCGATCTTTTGCGAGGTGTAAAAATTGAGCCGCGTATTTCTTAATGAATTGTTTTAAGGTTAGTGTTTGCTTTCCAGATGATAATTCTGTTGCGCCAAATTTCCAATAAATATGTTCAAATTGTTCCTCAATTGATGCATTACTTAATTCTTCACGTTTTGATTTATCGATCAACCGAATAAAGTCTGTTGCGCAAATTTCGATCATTCTATATTGCCCAGATTGAAAACCACTTGCCGGCAAAAGCGACATACGGAATTTCAAAAACTGTTCTTTCTCCATACCATCAACCATGACCTCAAAAGACGTTGTTAGGGCATTGAAATAAGCATTGATTCTTTTTACTCGAGCTGTAAAAAAATCGACAGTTAAATTCTCATGCTCGGCAATTTGTCTACACTCATGTAAGGCGAGTTTAAAATAAAGCTCTGTAATTTGATGATACATGATGAAGATTTCCTCATCGGGAATAGGCGTTTTAGGGCTTTGTAAACTCAATAAAGTGTCTAAATGAATATAATCCCAATAGGTAAGAAAATCTGCATATAATAATCCATCAAGATATGAAGCCATATCTTGACCCATTGCTGTATATTTTTCTTGTAATTGGTTTAGTTTGTCTTTTATCTCTGGTGTAAAATCCATTATTTGAAGTTAGCTTTACAAAGGTGTTAAAGATTTTGGAACAAATTGCTAAAATTTATACATTTGAACAATGGCGATGGGGTACCGCCAAAACCGCCAAACAGGCTGATGACTCCTACAATTTTATTTAAATTGAATTCGAATGCCTGTTAAAAAACTAACAGAAGGATTTCTTCTGTCTATCAATCGCTTTATTAATTTAGATTTCGGAATAGTACTATTAAGCACTTTAAAGTGGCTTTTAATAGCAATGCTAATCGGTGCAATAGTTGGTTCTGCATCCGCCTTATTTCTAGTAACCTTAAATTGGGCAACAAATTTCAGGGAAAGCCACATTTGGATCATTTCACTTTTACCGATTGCAGGATTATTAATTGGTCTAGCTTATCATTATTGGGGTAAGGATGTGGTTAAAGGAAACAATCTTTTAATTGAGGAATTACAATCACCTAAAAAGGTGATCCCATTAATTATGGCACCATTAATTTTTGCCGGAACGATTATTACCCATTTATTTGGAGGTTCGGCAGGAAGAGAAGGAACAGCAGTACAAATTGGAGGTGCTTTTGCCGATCAGTTTACCAAGCTATTTAAGTTAAAGCCACGCGATAGAAAAATCATTCTCATCTGCGGCATCAGTGCCGGTTTTGCATCTGTTTTCGGAACGCCATTAGCAGGCGCAATTTTTGGTCTTGAGGTTTTCGTGGTTGGTAGTTTAATGTACACTGCAATTTTGCCCTCGTTTTTAACAGCTATCATCGCCGATTATGCCTGCAGAGCTTGGGGAGTGGGCCACACTCATTATTCAATTGGTATTGTGCCACAAATGGATGCCATTAATCTACTACTATCGTTGGGTGTTGGAATTATTTTTGGGTTAGTGGCCAGATCTTTCTCCGCCTTAAACCATGGCCTTTCTAACGTGTTTGGCAAAATTAAATACCCGCCATTAAGACCAGTAATTGGAGGAATAATTTTAATTGCGATTATTTATTTCCTGGATACCACAAGATATATAGGGTTGGGAATTCCGGTAATTTCTGAATCGTTTACACAACAGGAACCGTATTATACATTTATCATTAAGCTGCTTTTAACTACGCTAACTTTAAGCGCAGGTTTTAAGGGTGGAGAAGTAACGCCTTTATTTTTTATTGGTGCAACCCTGGGTAGTTTTTTAAGTATTTTTATCCCATTACCTATCGGATTATTGGCTGGAATGGGTTTTGTAGCCGTTTTCTCTGGTGCAGCGAATACACCATTGGCTTGTATTTTTATGGGTGTAGAATTGTTTGGTATAGCATCTGGAATGTACATTGCACTTGCTTGCATTGCGGCCTATCTATTTTCCGGACATACCGGAATTTATCGTTCGCAAGCCATTGGTAATCCGAAACACTTGTTGCTAAAACGACACCAGTTTTTGAGCTAAGTCGATTACAAATTGTGTTTTCTACATAAGCAAAACAGAATGAGAAATCCTTGAAAACTATCGATGTATGTTCAATGATTTCTCCACTTTGGCCGAAATGACGATAAATAAATGTTTTGCAACCCTTAATACAAAACCCTAAACTTTATGGTGTGTTCTATCTTTTTTAATGATTTAAAAAGTTGCTTATCATATTGTGTATTAATATCTGTAATGGCATAACCAATCTCTTGGTTAGTCATTAAAAACTGACTCACAATATTGATATCGTGCTTTGCAAAAACGGTATTAATTTTCGCCATAATTCCTGGAACATTTTTGTGAATATGAATCAAACGATGTGATTTATCGATTTTGGGCAACTGCAAATTCGGAAAGTTACTGCTTAAATAAGTTGCGCCACTATTCATAAATTCTGCCACACGCTTTGGAATAAAATCTATGTTTCGTGGATTATTTTTTGGATCATCGAAAACCACAATCCCTTGTTTTGTACAAAGATCTAAGTCGATTTTGTTTTTTGCGTTACCCAAATAACCAATAGTTTTTAGTTTGGCCGCATTTTTCAACTGCTCCTTATCCATTTTTTCGCCATCGGCAAAAAGAATCATACCTACATCTTTAACATATTTTTCCTCAAAAGATGTTTTATGCCTGATAGATAATCCATCATTTTTTAGGATTGCAATACTTAGTGGGTCAACCTCACCAATTACCAAACAAAGAATTCTATTTTTCGGATATGATATTGCTCGAGGAAGATCATTCACATATAAAAACTCATCAAAGCTTGGTGTAACATGGTCGGCTCTCGACACAATACTTTCACGGGCAATATTTTCGGTAAAGGCAAAAAATTTGTTGATCATTCCGCTTTCACGCAGCTGAAAATCAGAATAACCATCGCCTATGCCAAATAATTCTCCTTCTAATTTTAAGTGTTGAAGCAATTTTACTTTTCCACCTTCCTCACTTAATGGATTAGCATGATCGTAATCTATTATTTTTCCATCACCTGTAGTTACAAAAGTATTGGCGTAAATATTTTCTTTTTTTATGTGGTATTGACTTACAACTGGTGTGATAAATTCTTTAAATCCACCGGAAACGATAAGCACCTCATCTGCATGTTTTTTAAAAAATTCTGCATTACGAGAAAATGAAGTAGACACTTTTTTCTTTAAATGTTTAATCAAAAGTTTCAAGTGATCTTCGTTTGCTTCGAGTAATTTAACCCGTTGCGCAAGGCTTTCGGAAAAGGATAATTTTCCTTCCATCGCAAAATTGGTATAATCCTCAATTTTTTGAAAGATAGATTCTTTATCAGGATGATTTTTTAGAGAGATTCGAGCAAGTTCATCAAGCGCTTCTACTTGAGTAAATGTGCTATCAAAATCAATGATGTAATACGCTTTTTGTTTGGGCATTATTTTAAATGTTGGGTAATTTCTTCTATACTTTTTGCAACTGGTTTAAACTTAATTCCAGTAGCACTTATTACTTTACTATTATCGTAAAAACTTAATGTCACGCTACTTTTGGCCGTATCTTTCGTAATAGAGGGTTGATTTCCGGTAAGTAGAGAGGCGAACTTTAAAGCCCTCCAAGCTATTCCAAGCATCCATGGTTTGGCCTCTTTCGTGGGTGCCTTAACCTGAAAACCATTGGCAATTTCACTGAACAAATCCTTATAGTGGTAATCATCAGAAGATATGATATACCTTTCTCCAGAAACTTCGGCATCCATTAACAAAGTCATGGCTTTGGCAACATCTTCCACGTCAACAAATCCCGATGCACCATCAGTATAAAATGGAAAACCGTCTTTTATTAATTTAAAGATTGCTCCGCTTCCCTCAAAACCTGCATTTTTACCAATAATTACTGATGGATTTACGATCACAGCATCCATGCCTTCGGTAATTCCTCGCCATACTTCCATCTCTCCTTCGTATTTAGATAAGCCATAAGCATGTGCTTTCGAATCGTATTCCCAAAAGTTTTTCTCGGTAATTTTATTTCCCACTTTTGCAAGGCCTAATGCAGCAACGGAACTTACGTGTAAAAGCCTGCAGTTATTTTCTAAACAGAGATTTACAAGGTTTGAAGTACCATTGATATTAACATGAAAAAGTTGCTTTTTGTGCTTTGAATTTAAAGATACAAATGCAGCGCAATGATAAACTTTTGTTATTCCGTCGAAAGCATCTTCTAATGTTGATGGATCATTAATATCAGCCTCAAACCAGTTAATTAAGTTATTATTTTCTATTAAGGCTGGTATTTTAGATTGCTCTCGCCTCAACGCCCGAACAGATAAACCCTTATCAGTTAACTGTTTTATTAATTCAGACCCTAAAAATCCCGTTCCTCCGGTTACCAGTATCATTTTATTTTTTTCGAGCTATATGTGGAAATACGCATTCAAAAATAGATATTTGAGCCGAGAGTTTTAAATATATGTCATTAACGGATTTCTTTTCCCCAATCAACCCTGATAGTTTTACACCTAAGCAAGGATTTTTTACAAGTCAGCTGGGATTGAAAGCACAAATTTACACTGAATCTTTTCCCGATTTTGAAGATACTACCTACGATTTGGCCATTATCGGTGTGCTCGATGGAAGAGGCGCCGTTAACAATGAAGGCTGTGCTTTAGCTCCCGATTATTTTAGGGAGAAATTCTACAAACTTAATGAGGGATCTTTTACCAGTAGAATTGTAGATTTAGGGAACATTAAACATGGCGCAACCGTTGCTGATACCTACATCGCAATTAAAATGGTTGTTTCGGCGCTCATTAAAAAAAATATTATTCCAATTATTATTGGCGGCGGACAAGATTTAACCTACGCCCAATATTTAGGTTACGAAGATTTAGAGCAAAAGGTAGATTTGGTTGTAATCGATAATCAGTTTGATATTGGCGATGACGATGATGGGGGAATTGCCACAAGATCCGACTGTTACTTAAACAAAATCTTTTTGCATCAACCCAATTACCTTTTCAACTTTAGCAATATTGGTTATCAAACTTACTTTGTAAATCAAGAGAGTTTAAGTGTGATGGATAAACTCTATTTTGATATCCACCGGTTAGGTGAGTTTGCTCAAGATATCACCTTAACCGAGCCAATTATCCGCAATGCGAACATGATTAGCTTCGACTTAGGCGCCATCCGTTCGGCTGATGCCGCAGCAAATGCGAATACTACACCAAATGGTTTCGATGGCGAAGAAGCTTGCAGAATTGCCCGTTACGCAGGCATGAACGATAAATTAACTTCGATTGGCTTTTACGAATTTAATCCAGCATACGATAACAACGGACAAACCGCCTTTTTACTTGCTCAAATGGTTTGGTATTTTGTTGAGGGATTTTATGCCCGCAAGAAAGATTTCCCACTTACACCGAAATCGCAGTTTATGATTTACAGAACGAGCTTAAAAGATGGTTCTGGAGAAATGATGTTTGTGAAAAGCAAAAAATCAGATCGATGGTGGATGCAGGTTCCTTATCCATCTGGTCAATCGAAAAACGAACGCTACCACTTGGTTCCATGCCGTTACGATGATTACCAAACTGCAGTTAATGGCGAAATGCCCGATCTCTGGTGGCGTACCTATCAAAAGCTATCATAATTTTACACAGCTATTTACGTTTTAGGCGTACATATATTTATCTTTGATCAACGATTAAATTAACCCTATGAAAAAAATATTATTATCTGCCCTGGCACTTTTGCCACTGGCAGCATTGGCACAAAAGCCATTTACCTTAAGTGGTGATGTAAAAGGCCTAAAAACTGGCGATAAGGTTTACCTCATTTATCAAGGTGAAGGACAAAACATTACAGACTCTACAACAGTAACAAATGGCGTCTTTAATTTTAAAGGTACATTGGTTAATCCTGCTCAGGGAAGTATTTATTTGAATAAAAATCCTTTTGTTAATCGTCCAGCGCAAGGCGAAAAGTTAGATGGTTTATCTCTTTATGTTGAGCCAGGAAGTTTAAAATTAGCTGCCGCAGATTCTTTAAAAAATGCTACAATATCAGGTTCTGTTGTTAATGATGATGCAAAAAAATTAAAGGCATTAACTAAATCAGTTAATGATCAGCTTATGGCGATTAACACAGAGTACAGCGCCTTTACTGCAGAGCAAAAGCAGAATCAAGAAACAATGAGCGCCTTGAGAGCTCGCTATGAAAAAGCATCAGAAGGAATGACGCCTCTTTTATTACAATTTGCTAACGAAAATCCAAAATCATATATCAGCTTAAGTGCCATCGGACAATTGGCTGGCGATCCTGATCAAGCTGTTGCTGCAGAAAAGGCATTTACTGCTTTATCTCCAGAATTGAAAGCAACAACAACAGGTAAGCAACTTACACAAATGTTCGATGCAGGTAGAAAGACAGCTATTGGCGTAATGGCAATGGATTTTACACAGACAGATACTTTAGGAAAACCAGTTAAATTATCAGATTTTAAAGGAAAATATGTATTGGTTGATTTCTGGGCATCATGGTGTGGACCATGCCGTCAAGAAAATCCAAATGTGGTTGTAGCTTACAACAAATTTAAGGATAAAGGTTTTACTGTATTAGGCGTTTCATTAGATGGCGGAACTACAAAAACAACTAAAGCAGGATGGTTGAAAGCCATTGATGCTGATAAATTAACCTGGACACATGTTTCTGACTTAAATGGATGGAGCAATGAAGTAGCTAAAATGTACGGCATCAGATCTATTCCTGCAAATTTCTTGGTTGATCCAACAGGAAAGATTATTGCAAAAGGATTAAGAGAACAGGCTTTACAAGATAAACTACAAGAGTTATTGGGAGGTAAGTCGAAGTAAGAATTCTTCGGAAAAAGAGAAGCCGCAATTCGCAGATATGATAATCTGCAAATTGCGGCTTTTTTGTTTTCTTACATTTTATGGACTATAGAAAAACTTTGAACTGGATCCGAGCTAGAGATTAATAACTTGGGTTAGATTAATAAGATGCTTTCTTATAAATTATTTGACAGTTTGTTTGAACGGTCGTCACCCTGAATTCATTTCAGGGTCTTAATTGCAGGGCGGCTTAGCATGAAAGATGCTGATAAATTTACTTCTTAGCTTTTCGCTTCGCTTCAGGTCAGCATGACGAAATGACGAGCCAATTCATCCTAAAAATATTTTCACTTTTAAATATTAATCGAACTACAGATTAATAAATTTAATTGAATAGAAATCTGCGAATCTGGGCCTATATTATTGGATTAAATTAAATCGAACCCAATATCTTCCCTGAAATATTTGCCATCAAAGTAAATTCTTCCTGCATCGGCGGTTGCGCATTGTAATGCGGTAAACAAATCTTTTTGCAAACTTGTAATGGCAATTACTCGTCCACCGTTGGTTTTAACTACATCATTATCTAAAAGTGTTCCTGCATGGAAAGCATTAGAGTGGCGCAAATTTTCTATGCCTGTAATGGCTTTTCCTTTTAAATATTCTCCCGGATAACCACCCGCAACAATCATCACGGTAGCGGCCGTTTCTTCGGAAATGACCAAATTAACTTGATTGAGCTGCTTGTTTGCTGTTGCCATAAACAACTCAACCAAATCATTTTCAATTCGTGGAATTACACTTTCCGTTTCCGGATCGCCCATGCGAGCATTGTATTCTATCACAAATGGTTCTTCGCCAACTTTAATTA
Organism: Pedobacter frigidisoli; assembly: GCF_004331675.1. Classification (GTDB taxonomy): domain Bacteria; phylum Bacteroidota; class Bacteroidia; order Sphingobacteriales; family Sphingobacteriaceae; genus Pedobacter; species Pedobacter frigidisoli. Next base: position 407,948 of record NZ_SJSN01000001.1, read on the forward strand.
AGCCGAAAAATATAAAACCTGTATAATCGATATTATCCTTTTTTAAACCATCAACCGTAGGTTTAATAATTCTTTCTTCAACTTTTGCTAGAAACTCTGGCGTTGCAAATGGAACTGGAGAAACAGAACCCATTCCGCCCGTATTTAAGCCTGTATCATTTTGACCTATTCTTTTATAATCTTTTGCCGATGGAAGCGTAACATAGTTTTCTCCATCAGTTAAAATGAAAACAGACAATTCTATTCCACTTAAAAACTCTTCGATAACCACAGTTGCTCCAGCAGCACCAAATTTGCCACCAAGCATTAATTTTAATTCTTCCTGTGCTTCGATAGTTTCGGTACAAATTAAAACACCTTTACCCGCGGCCAAACCATCGGCTTTTAAAACTACTGGCAAAGCATGATCTTGCAAATAAACCAATCCATCTTCTAAGGTTTCTGGTGTGAAAGATTTAGATGCAGCAGTAGGAATGCCGTGGCGCTCCATAAACTGCTTCGAAAAATCCTTACTTCCTTCTAGAATGGCACCCTCTTTTTTTGGTCCGATAACAGGAATATGAGCAATAGCTTGATCGGCTAAGAAAAAATCGTGAATACCATTTACTAAAGGTTCTTCTGGACCAACAACTACCAAATCTATATTTTCGGTGAGGACAACCTTTTTTATTGAATCGAAGTCGTTTACGTTGATATTAATATTGGTGCCATAAACACCTGTTCCACCGTTTCCTGGCGCAATAATTAATTTATCGCAGTGCGAAGATTGGCTCATTTTCCAAGCGAATGCGCTTTCTCTGCCGCCCGAACCTAAAAGTAAGATATTCATATCGGCAAAGATAAATAAAAATGGATGATGTAACAGGGAAAATGGTTGATGTAATATAGCGAATATGAAAAACCTAGCTCAACTTATAAATTTGTGTAAGATAATATTTTGGGCGTTTTAACACCCTGTCCGCTGTATCCCGATGAAGAATCGGGGATGCCGCTTCCATCGTTAACGCTAGCAAATTTTAAAAAAAACTATTAAGAATGCCTTATAACCTCTATTTTTCGAATACAGATTAGAAAGTTCAGCACATCATCCATCCTTACATCTCAAACATTTTACATCATTTTGCGCTTCTTGTCATTTGCTCCAGCATATCCCACATTTCGTTAGGAATTGCTTCGAGGCCGTTCATTTGTCCGGCGCCTTGTAGCCATTCGCCACCATCAATTGTAATGACTTCGCCATTAATGTACCCTGAAAAATCACTGACTAAAAATGCCGCCAAATTGGCCAGTTCTTGGTGTTCGCCCACTCTTTTTAGTGGAACGCGGTTTTTAAAATCGAATTTTTTAGCCAAATCTCCTGGTAATAATCTTTCCCAAGCGCCCTTTGTCGGGAACGGTCCTGGGGCAATTGCATTAGTACGAATACCATATTTGCCCCATTCTACTGCTAATGATCTTGTTAACGCCAAAACGCCACCCTTTGCGCAGGCGGAAGGCACTACATAAGCAGAACCCGTAAAGGCATAAGTGGTAATAATATTTAAAACCGTTGCAGATTGTTTTTCCTTAATCCAATGTTTTCCAAAGGTTAGCGTACAATTTACCGTTCCCTTTAAAACAATGTCGATGATAGAAGAAAAGGCATTTGCCGATAATCTTTCGGTAGGCGAAATGAAATTGCCCGCAGCATTATTCAATAAAACATCAACCGAACCAAAGCGCTCAATGGTTTTTGCCAATACATTTTCTACCTGCTCAATTTCACGGACATCGCAGGCTACAGCCAAAACCTTACCGCCTGTTTTCTCTTCCATTTCATCGGCAGTTTTTTGCAAAACATCTTGCTTACGACTGGTAATAACCAAATTGGCTCCAAGTTTTAAAAAATAGATACCCATTGCTTTCCCTAACCCAGTGCCACCACCAGTAATTACAATGGTTTTGCCTTTTAAGGCGTCTTCGCGAAGCATTGGAGAATTATAATTAGGCATAATGTTTTTGGGTTAATCGGTTAGTGATTTAAACTGTTTAATTCTGGAAGAGTTGGTGTGATATGAAAGAGAGATAGATATTTACAATAGGGTGTTTTTAAAGTCTAAATAAATATTAGTTACTTTAGTTACTGCTTCTAACCCTAAAAATTTCACGTTTTATGCTTGGAACAATCATGTAAAAGATAGGAATTAGAATGATTGAACTCAACAAAAGAAAAGAATTCGATTTACCCTTTTCTTTTACTGCAATTTGTCCACCAATAAATATCCCTACAATAAAAAGGAGAAAAGCAATTTTTAGCACGGCTTTCTTAGTTATGATGGTATTTCCAATTTTAATATCTTTCATAATAAATTATCTGCGTTGTAAACTGGCAATAATGGTTTTCAAAATGTGGCGTGTAGTAGGCGACCACCATTGGGCCAACATTTTCTCCAAAGTTGATGATTGATCTGCCGACATTGCAGCAATTAAATCTTCACGAATGTTCAACTTACTTTGCGACCAAGTATTACTTTCTAACTCCATGTATTTTTTGATTTTTCGCTGTGCCGCGGTAAGCAAACTTTCTCCTTTAACCAATTCATCTACCAAGCCAACTTGTAATGCTTCTTCAGGATTATAAAGTTTACCCGTAAGTAGGCTACGAGATGCTTCGGCTTTTCCAATCCAGAAAGCATACAATTGAAAAATACTATTTGGAACGATGATACCAACTGGCACTTCGTTTAAGCCTATAATATATGATCCTTCTGCCATTACACGAGCATCGCATGCCAACGCAATTACACAACCACCCGCCGGACTATGCCCACTTATGGCCGCAACCATTGGCTTTTTAAAAGCAACGATATTTGTGGTAAAACCAAAAAACAATTCAAAAAATGATTTTGCTTCTTCTTCGTTGTAGTTGTAAAGTTCTACCAAATCTAAGCCAGCAGAAAAGAATGGTGCAGTACCAGTTAAGATTACTCCACCAATATTATCATCAGCAGCGATATTTTTCAACATATCATCTAGCTCAGTAATCAACTCACGGTTGAGTGCATTCGATTTCCCTCTATCTAAAGTGATGGTTGCTAAACGATCTTTTACGCTTACTTTAATTGTATTCATGTTAATCGGTATTAGATTTAATTTCAAGCCAAAATAAACTATGCTTGCATAATATTCAAATTTATCTATTTTTCCCTATTTAACATCATAAGTATATACTTTTCTAGCTAAATGCCCAAATGCATCAATTCCTTCAATAACCACACGGTAGGTTGATGGTTCATCGGCATTATAAAATTGGAATTTTGCCTTGCCATCCTTGTCGGCTACAACCTGTGGATTCCAATAAATTGTTGTCCTGAAATCAGCCTTACTGCTAGTACTTTCAGCATCATATTTTGGCGAGTAAAACTCTCTTGATAAAGAAAATCCTTTAGGATTAAAGGTTACAATACCTGGCGCATAACGATCGTAACTTCTGGCGCCATCGCCACGTTTAGTGGTGATGATGATTACGCCACCGCCACCTTGCGAACCATAGATAGCTGTATTCCCAATACTTTTCAAAAGCTCAATGGATTCTACATCAACTGGAGAAACATTATCTAAGAAATCGGCCTCCATTTGCATTCCATCAACAATTAATTGAATTGGCGTATTCTGGCTACGCATTAAATACGGTACGTTTCCTCTAAAAATTACGCCTGGTAAACGACCTTGCAAACACTGAGATAAGGTAACACAGGTAGATAGATCTGCGGAAGTCATTACAAAATCTGCTCTACCAGCTCCATTTAAATTCGAGGAGTTTTTAGCAGGATTTTTCTTCTCGGTAATGGTAACCTCATCCAATTTGATGGTTCTTTCGAGCAAGCCTAAACGCGTCATTTCGTTAAAATAATTATCGCTTTCCTTAATGTACTTCATCAATGTATTATTTACATTCACATCTATATCTGCACCGTTTTTATTTTTAGTTACGATTTGCTTTGGCACAACATCCAAGCTTATTTCTACAAACTTACGGTCTGTTTTGGTTCTCGCCTGAACAACAAATTTTGTACTGTCGCTAAAACTCAGGTTATCAAAAACAAATTTCCCTTCGGCATTGGTAACTGTATCTAAAATGTACATTGTTCCTTTTGTAGCCATTAACATCACTTTTCCATTTGTAACAGGTTTATTGCCCTTGGTAATTGTTCCACTTATGGTAATCGATTCTTCGGGTTTGTAGGTAATATTCGGACCAACATTGTTAATGATATTTTTCCATATAAATCTTCTCCAGCCTTGGGTGAGCATGAGGTTATCCAATTCCTTTTGGGTTTGAGCATCATCCTTTAAAAAATAATGATTGGGTTTTTCTACATAACCTGTTAAATCCGAAGTAAGTAGAAGTGATGTTAAAATGTTGGTTTCATTATCATCATCGGGAGCTACTTTGGTGGCATTGGTTACCGAAACAGAGAAACTGCCCAAAACTGGCTTTGTTTCATTGGTTGCATCAAACGTAAACGCAGCCTTTCCCTTTTTAGCGGTAGAAACTCCAGATCCATTTATGTTGACATCGATTAAGTCGGCTTTGTTGTTATTAAAAATTAATCGCTCGGCAATTGGCTGGTTAGTGCCAGAAAATAATGTAAACTGAACTACACCCGATGGGAGATTCTTTCTGGGAATAGTAGCCAACAGTACCTGCTTATCCATTTTTGCTTTTGAAACATAATAAACATTTCCTCCGTGTTGGGCTACAACTTTTAATTCAGAACTGTTTACAAGATCTGCACTAGCCATAATTTTCAATACAACCTTACTCGTATCGCTATTATTTAATGAAATGGCATAACCACTTTTCGCAGCCAACGGCAACTTAAAAGTTTTTTCAGAGCCATCTTTAAACTTTACTTTTGCTGAATATGACTTTCCACTTTGGCTATTAAATACGAAAGTGCCCATACCTAGATAGGCTGTAGAAAAAGAAGTTACTGGGTTTCCCTCACTATCTATAACCGTACCTTCTACATTCTCACCATGCCCGTTAGAACTTACAGCCTTAACTGCGACCTTTTGTGGAAGTTCCTCAATTAAAGATCCTCCCTCAGGCATAAATTGAACATCTACATCGTTAGAAGTGGAGGTTATTGGTATCGATTTAACAACTTTTTCTTTATTCGGTAAAGTAAGTGTCGCAACGATTTTACCAGTTTTATTTTGAAAAGATTGATTGTTGGTAAAGATAATCACCGCATCGCCTTTCAAATCAGTTTTGACCCTACCCTTTGCTGCCGAACGATAATCTAGTTGTACATCATAACTCACATCATTTTCGCTGTAAGCAATGCCATTTTTATCTTCAAAATGGATGGTGGCCGTTACCTTATCCGTTGTGTTTTCTTTGGTGAAATTGTAAGTTGTCTTTGTAAAAACTTTGTTAGCCCAGCTATTTCCGATCTTAATCGTCTTATCAAAAAAGAAATCGGTGCCGAAATTACGCATGTAATTGGTATAAGCCCTTATGCGATAGTTACCCTCGCTAAGTGAATCCGTTAGCTTAATATCGCCCCAGGTAATGCCACTCATTAAAGGTAATTTTATCAGTTTTTTAAGTGAATCTTTCTCATTAATTAACTCTACATATAAGATTTTGCTTATGGTAGATGGCGCCGATGTTTTGCTATTCAATACATAGGCTTTGAACCAAATGTCATCTCCAATTGCATAATAAGGCTTATCTAAATGGAGATGAACTTTTTCTTGGGGGTACTTAGATGTGTATTCATCAAATTTTTGAAGCAGCTGAGCAAAGGGATCATCATCCATTTTAAATGCAGTAAAACCTACTAAAACGAAGAGAAAACTGAGAGCAAGAGTAATTTTGAGTTTCATGTGTTGTGGTAAAATAAATATGCCTCAAGGTACAAAACCTGAGGCATATAATTATGAAGATAACATGAAATTTGACTTATAACCAAAGCTTTACATTGGGCGCATTTGGTTTTTAATTTACCTTAAACCTGTAGGTAGATCTACCAATTAATCCTTGTCCATTTATTCCTTCAACCACCACTAAATAATTGCCCGTTTGGTCTGAATTAAAGAAGCTTACTTCAGCTTTCCCTTCTTTTCCTGTGATGACAGATGGATTCCAATATACGGTAGTCCTTAAATCTGGAATATTGGCATTATTCTCTACATTATACTTAGGGTTATAGAACTCTTTTGCATTATTATATCCTTTAGGAAAATAGCTAACCACTGATGGATCATAGCCTCTTCTAAAATTACCAGTACGTGTAAATACAGCCATTACTGGACCAAAGGTACCGGTACCGGTAAGTTTTGCACTTACACCTTTACTCTCGTGTGAAAAATATACTTTGTCTATATCAGCGGGATGGTCTCCTGTGAAAAATGTTTGATAATCGCATGGAGCAATAGTCATCCCGTCGATAATAACGGTATATTGTTGTCGTTGAAACATAGGGACATATACAGGCCCGCAATCATCGTAATTATCAGTTTGTTGCCTGTAAACGAAATTAACGCGACTTCCATCCATGCGCATTAAGCAATCCATTAGCGTTTTGCAAGGCCTGCGGCTATCAGGGCGATAAATCTCATCCGCTTGGTTTTCCTTAATTGTGTTGCCATAAGCCATTTTACCTCTTGCTCGAATATTAACCTCTCTTAATGTTTGTACCCTGCTAAGCATGCCATGTTTTTCCAATTGCTCATCTAATTCCTTACTATTTTCTAAGGATGTTTTTACAAGAGAGAGAATATCTGCATTTAGATCTCCAACATTCGGATTTGGGGTGACTGGCTGTGTACCTACTTTATCAACCAAAACTTCCACCAACTTACCACCTTTAGGATTTCTACCACGAATGGTAAACTCGGTTCCATCTAAAATAATCAAGTTATTGAAACTAAACTTTCCCTGCTGGTTAGATACAGTATCTAGCAAGATACCGTACTTATTATTCAATAATGTAATGCTACCATTTGCAAGTGGTTTACTACCTAAGGTTTTTAGTTGACCAGTTACTGAATTTACAATTTTTTCAGGTTTAAATGCGGGATTGATACTTTTCGAATCTAAAATATTTTTCCAATTAAATCTCCTGTAACCTTGTGTAAGCATTAATAAATCGAGATTGTCCCTAGTTTTTTTAGAGGGATTAAAAAAGTAATAATTAGGTTGCTCAACATATCCCTTTATATCGGCTTTCAACAATAACTGAGAAAATATGGTAGTAATTTTAGTTTCATCAGCAGGTACAGCATCTTCATTAATAACTGCTATAGATAAATTGCCACTAATAGATTCTCCAGCAGGATTTACAGAAGAAATGCCTAACGAAACCTTATCTCTTTTTTTATAATCATGCTTATCAATTTCAGTAACTTTTAAGTCCATTTGATCGTTTTTTTGAACGAAGAAAACACGTTCATTTGTTGGAATTCCTGCAGAAGAAAAAAGTGTGAATTGCAATACACCCGATGGCACATCGGCGATGGGCATGTAGAGAGAGGTAATTGGTTTGGTAATGTTAACTGGCATTGCAGCATATACCGTTCCCCCAGATTGTGCAATGAGATTAAGTTGTTGTGGTCCTTTTTTCAAGGTTTCGGGATTCGCATTAATTCTTAGTAAAACCGTGTCTGCTTGTTGGCCGTTATCTTTTTCCCTACCATAAACCGAAAGCGAATAACCATCGGCTTTGGCTTCAGGAAGTTTAATCACCATTTCAGATCCATTCTCGACCTTAATTTTTGCAGTGTATGTTTTCCCAGTTTCGGGCATTAAATTAATATAACCCATGCCCAAATGCTGGGTTTCTATTGTGGCTACTTCTTTTTGCTCGTTATCTACAATTGTTCCGGTTACGGGTACACCAAGCCCACTTATTCCTGTGGCTTTAAATGCGACTCTGTTCCATACATCATTAAGCAACAATCCACCTTCAGGAAAAAACTGAAAATCGGTTTGAAGCATTGCTGTTTTTAAGGGAAATGTTTTCGAAACCTTTGTGTCTTCATCTAGGGTAAAACTTGTAACCAAGTAAGTGCTATTTTCTTCACCAGCTTTTGAACTTGGCAGGTTAATGCTTATCTCGCCGGCAGCATTAGTTTTGCCACGGCCCGAAGCAATACTTCTATAACCTTCCTTTACACTATAGCTTACTCCATTTTCGCCATATGGCTTACCGCTGGCATTAGTAAATTTTACTATCGCCTTTACTTTAGCCTTGCTATCTGCCTGCTCAAAAACATAATCTATTTTGCCAAAAACATCATTGGCAACCGAATTGCCTACACTAAAAGTACGATCGTAAAAAAACTCCGTTCCAGCATTTCGCATCCATTCTGTATATGCCCTTATTCTATAGTTCCCATCTCGGGTTAAACTATCGTTGAGCACAAAATCCCCTTTGGCCATGCCGCCCATTACAGGTAACTTAAGGCTTTTTGCAACAGAATCTCCTTCACTCATTAAATCGATATAAACTGCGCCACTAATGGTAGAAGGTTGGTGATTACTTCCCATTGTAATGTAAGCCTTAAGCCAAATGGTATCGCCAACCAAATAGTAGGGCTTATCGGTGTGGAGGTAAATTTTTTCTTGCTGGTTTGCGCCAGACCACTTTTCTAGGGCATTCACCATTGGTGTAAAAGAACTGCTTGGGGCTTGCGAGAAAGAGCAAAAGCAGCATGAGAGTAAAACTACGATGAGTAGTAGGCGCTTTAAGATCATAAAATTTTGGTTAGGCAACGTTTTGGTTTTTTAAAGAAACCGTTAAAACTTGTTCTTCCACATCATGCTTTCTACCGGACGAGTGGTTTTATTACTGTATTTTGCATTGCTCTTAGTATTGTACATGGTTTCAATATCTCCTTCTACAACGAAATAAATTAGTTGACCAATTGGCATTCCAGCATAGATTTTAACGGGTTGCGCTACAGAAATTTCTAATGTCCAGGTGTTGCAGAAACCAACATCTCCCTTGCCTGCTGTTGCGTGGATATCAATTCCTAACCGGCCAGTGCTGCTTTTACCTTCTAAAAACGGAACGTGGCTGTGTGTTTCGGTATATTCTAGCGTTACACCTAAATAAAGTGTACCAGGATGGAGAATAAATCCATCCTTTGGAATTTCAAAATGCTCAATTTCGTTGTGTGCCTTTGCATCCAACACACGGCTTTTATAGGTAGCTAAATATTTTCCCAAATGAACATCGTAGGAATTTGTTCCTAAACATTCCCGTTTAAAGGGTTCTATGATGATTGTGCCCTTTTCTATTTCGGCTAATATCCTGCTATCAGATAATATCATTTTTATGCGTATTTTTGGCCTAAATTATCATTTATTTAAGATAATTTTGCATGTAATCTCCAATTAAATAAATGCCAATCGTTTATAACAAAAATATTGATCAGCATTCGGTTTTAGCAATTTGGAAAATTGAGGAAACCGAGGAAGAATTGTTGGCTGGGCTACAGCTTAAGCAACACGAACATGACATCATTTCGTCGTTAAACAGTGGCAAAAGGCTTTTGCATTGGTTAAGCACAAGGCTTCTGCTCAGAACAATGTTACATACAACCGAATATATCGATTGCCAATTTGATGAACATGGCAAACCTTATCTGGTGAATTTTGATTACCATATTTCACTCAGTCATTCTTACGATTACGCAGCGGTGATGATTAGTAAAGATTATGCCGTTGGCGTTGATATTGAGCTGATTAAACACAAAATAAAAAGTATTAAGCATAAGTTTTTGAGTGATGTAGAACTTGCTCAAAAGCAAATAGGCGACAATACCGATGGCCTTTATGTTGCTTGGTGTGCAAAGGAAGCGATCTATAAATGGCATGGCAAAAAAGGTTTAGAGTTTAAGCAACACATCCATATTAAACCTTTCAAACTAAAAAACGAGGGTAGCTTAAACGCTTTGGTCGAATTGCCAACTGGCACAAGAGAATTGAGCATTAACTATTTTAAAACAAAAGATGGTTATATGGTTGGTTATGTAAGCCCCTAAATCCCCCGAAAGGGGAATTACAGACAAGGTAGAGAAAACAAAAAGGGAATTAAAATTATGATAAGATTCATCTATGCAAGATAATATGAACGATGGAACTGAAAAGCACCCTTTGGGGGTTTGGGGAATAGGCTCGCCTTTAGTGGCGGAGAAATTAATTCCAACTCAATTTACCGATTGGGGCTTAACTGATTATCAAGAAGCCTGGAATAAACAGGAAGAATTACTGAATGCAACTGTTGCCATAAAAACTCAAAACAGGGTGAACGGAACGAATTCGCCAACGCCAAATCACCTCATTTTCAATGAACATCCACATGTTTATACCCTAGGTAAAAGTGGACATCCAGAAAATTTATTGCTTGATGAACAAGGCTTGAAAGATAAGCAGGCAACCTATTACAAAATTAATCGCGGTGGAGATATTACTTATCATGGTCCGGGGCAAATTGTAGGCTACCCGATTTTAGATTTAGATAATTTTTTTACCGATATCCATTTATACTTGCGCACTTTAGAGGAAGCCGTTATTTTAACATTAGAGGATTATGGTATTTTAGCTGGGCGCTATCCTGGTTATACTGGTGTATGGATCGATCCAGATAATGACAAAGCAAGGAAAATCTGTGCTATGGGCGTTCGTTGCAGTAGGTGGGTAACCATGCATGGCTTTGCATTCAACGTAAATGTAGATTTAGATTATTTCAAGAACATTGTTCCATGTGGAATTGATGATAAAGCAGTTACTTCTTTAGAAAAAGAGTTGGGTTACAAGCTAGATCTGGAAGAAGTGAAAGGAAAGTTGAAAAACCATATCGCTGAACTTTTTAAAATGGAGTTGATTTAATGGCTAAGCTTTTCTGCACACTATTCTTGTTATTAGCCGCGAAAATTGTCGCCGCACAAAACCTAGATCAGGTTATTCAGTTTATAAAGGATAACCCAAAAAAAGCGTCCATTGTAATTTTAGAAAATCATAAAGAAGTACTAAACTTTAACGGCAATCAGTTGATGCCATTGGCTAGCGCTGCAAAAACTATCATAGCCATCGAATTTTCCAATCAGGTAGTTGAAAAAAAGATAAATCCGAAAGAACAAATTGCTATAAGCGAATTAAGTAAGTATTACATCCCCTTTACCGATGGTGGGGCTCATACAGAATGGCTGAAATCGTTAAAAAAGAAAAAAGGAGATAGCGTTTCTTTATTACAGGTTGCTCAAGGCATGATTAAGTTTAGCTCTAATGCAAACACAGAATACCTTGAAGATTTATTAGGATTAGCTAACATAAATCGCAACCTCAAAGCATTAAAATTGGCAAACCATACTCCACTATACTATTTTACCGCAGGAGCTTTAATGACTTGCCTAAAGCCTGATAAAGTAGACAACGCAACTTGGTCTGCTCAGCTCAATACACTGTCTATGGAAAAATATCGTAAACTGTGTGAAATCAATCATATAAAATTAAAAACAGACTCAACATTTATTAAGCATTTTAATTTCAAAAACTTATCGCTGGAGATACAGAAAATATGGTCTGATAGATTAGTTGCATCAACTGCTTCCGATTACACAAATATTATGGAAAAGATAAATAGTAGAAGTTATTTTTCCTCAGAAGTTCAATTTTTTCTTGATCAAATTATGGAATGGCCTATGGCATACCCGGGCAACCAGGCTGCTTTTAAACATTTGGGGCAGAAAGGCGGGTCAACCGCTTATGTTAGGACAGATGCTTTCTACGTAACGGACAAAAAAGATTTAGGATTATCCTGTACGTTTTTCTTTAATAGCCTAACAGAAAAAGAAAATGCGATGATTACACTTAATTTTGGAGCGTTTGAGGCAGAGATCATTACCAATCCAACCTTTAGATTGAAACTTATTGAGGCACTAAAATAAAACTAATCGCAGAATAACTTCGTAAATTAAAACATGAAGGTTTTTTTCAACATCGTTTTATTTTCTTTACTATCTTCGAGCTGTACAAAAACGGAGGAAATGCCAACTATACCAAAACCCGAAACAATACATAATATACCTAGTTCTGGCAATAAAATCACTTATTTAGCCCTTGGCGATTCTTACACCATTGGCGAATCGGTAAAACAAGCGGAATCATTTCCATACCAACTTCAAAGCCTATTAAAGGATAAAAACATTGATGTTGCTGCTCCGAAAATTATTGCAACAACTGGGTGGACAACTGACGAGTTACAAAGAGCAATTAAGACCGAAAATCTAAATCAAACTTTCAGTTTTGTAACCTTACTCATCGGAGTTAATAACCAATATAGGGGCTATCCAATATCGACCTACAAGAAAGAGTTTTCAGAATTGTTACAAAAAGCAATAGCCTTTGCCAATGGAGATATAACCCGAGTATTTGTAGTATCCATACCCGATTGGGGCGCAACTCCTTTTGGAAAAAACTCTGGAAAAAACCCACAAGCCATAGCCTCAGAAATTGACGCTTTTAATGCTGCAAATCAAGAAATAGCCCTTGCAGCAGGCGTGAGCTATACAAATATTACGCCTGCATCGAGAAATGCGACTACAGATCCATCACTAGTTGCCAACGATGGACTGCATCCAAGTGGGAAAATGTATAGCGAGTGGGCAAGTGCTTTGCTGCCAAAAGTTTCTGCTATTCTTAAATAAATTCTAGCTTATTTATTCTGTTTTTAAATTAAAAATTTTACTTTAGTTTAACTATTTAAATTAAAGAACTTAAAGATTTATCATGGAAGATCAAAAACCTAATGAACAGACACCTTTTGGACAACAACCTTTCGGACAAACACCTTTCGGCAATAATCCTGGGCCTGCTCCTAAAAACTGGTTAGTAGAATCAATTCTTGTAACATTATTTTGTTGCTTACCTTTTGGAATCGCGGGAATCGTGAATGCTGCAAATGTTAACAGCAAATATGCAATGGGCGATTACGCTGGTGCGCAAGCTGCTTCTGCTGCTGCAGGAAAATGGACCAAAATTGGTTTTTTTGTTGGTATAGGCGTTTATGTTCTTTACATCCTATTCTTCGTTGTGTTGGGTATGGGTGGTGCGATGATGAGCAACTATAGATAATGAAATTTAAGTACATCTTAGGATTTGCATTTGTAGTAATGCTTTCGGTAGTTTATTATGAATTTAATCCTGAGATGTACAATTTTTTTCCTGAATGTCCCTTTCATAAATTTCTTCATTTAGATTGCCCAGGCTGTGGTTCGCAAAGAGCTATCCACTCTCTATTACATGGAAACATAATTCAAGCATTAAATTATAATCTGCTACTTGTTATAAGTTTACCTTTTTTGCTTCTTCACTTGCTTTTAAAAATTTTCTCTTATTTATGCTCAGAAGATTACAATCTGAAAATTTGGCATAAACCCATAACGCCAAAAATTATCTTTGTAGTGGTTGTGATATTTTGGATATCAAGAAATATACCAAAAGAGCCTTTTATATATTTGGCAGCATAGTGCTAAAATATTCGCATCTAAGGGTCAAGATGATTTTTCCTTAAAATTTTAAAACACAGTTTGCCAAATGACAATATTTGCTTATCATTGATCCAAATCCTATCCCTGTTGATGAGTAGATTGGCTATCTATTTCACATTCCCAATAAATAATTTAATGAGGTTAATTAATCAAGATTTCTTAAAGGCTTTTAGGATCGTTTGGATAATTACCGGATTGTTATGCTTATTTATTATTATAAAAAGTGTTTTAATAAGTCCAATTCATTTAAGATACATTCCACTTTGCCCCTCAAAGGCTGTTAATAGTGAGTGTATTCTATGTGGAATGACTAGGGCATTTATTAACATTGGAGAGATGAATTTAAAGGCTGCCTATACACTTAATAAGGGTAGCGTTCTTTTGTTTTCATTGATACTTTTAAATGCATTATACGCTATAATTTATATAATTAAAATATCATACTCGAATAAAATAAAAACAAAACAAATATGAAAATAGCCGGATTGATTATCGGGATTCTTGCAATCCTAGGAATGATATTAGCATTTATCCCATGTATAGGCGCACTAAATTGGATAAATATTCCATTTGCAGTATTGGGACTAATATTTAGTATCCTAGGACTCAATCAAGATCAAAGAACAGGATTACCAAAAGGAACCTCGATTGCCGGAATCATAATGTGCGCAATTGCTATTTTCTTTGGGTTAATAAGATTAATTTTAGGTGGTGGTATAATTTAACAATTATGCTCTCAAAATTAATAACTAAACCGCACTCGAAGTAATGTGATTATAATCTTTCAGCACGGCTTCCAAAAACTGCAATTCATTCATCCCGGCAGGGATTGTAACGAAAATATGTGCTTTGGTTTTAGCGGCCATGGCATAAATAAGATCAGGATTACCTGTTTGATAATAACCTGTAAGCACTTCGTGTATTAATTCGACATCGCGATCGTTAAGGTGTAATACTTCCTTAAACTGTGGTTGATATTCTTCGGGCAAGGTAAAACTGAAAGCCACATTTTCTAACTGTGTGCGTGGGGTGGTTTTAATTAGGGTTGTTTTAGCGAGCAAATCCCCCAACCGTTGATGGCTTTCTGTTATCGCAACCGAAGCCAAGGCGATAACTCCCCAACCTAAAGGAAACCCAAAATCAATTATTCTAAATATCCACCTTAGGAGGTATTGGCCGAAAGTGGGTTGCGTGCCATCGAGACTAACCACCTTTATTTTAAGCACTTTTTTGCCGAAAGTTTGTCCGTTCATGGTCAATTCGCAAACTAAATCATAAAAAGCAAAAATGGCAAAGAATATGAAGAGGACAACCAAAGCAGCATTACCAGACATCCCTATTTGCGCAACGCCCATTAGAACCATTGTAATGCCTCCTAAAACTACAAAGCCAGCTAAATCAATACACCTTGCGGCGATGCGTTCTCCCAACCCAGCAATTTCATATTCAATATCAATATTTTGAGATGTGTTAATCTTGATGCTATCCATATTTCAAACATAATTTTTTTTAAGGATAATCGCTGTATCAGTGCTTTAATTTTTTCAACTAAAGATTTCTTATGTTTTATCGATACATTTTTCATATCCTTAAAAAATTAACTATTTTAACCAAAGATTTGGTAACGCCTTAAATGAGAGAAGCATTATTTGTTAAACAGAATACAGAAAAATGGCGACATTATGATGCCATGGGCCAAGCAAACCCTGATGAGGTTGCCAACCAGTTTATAGAAATAACGAATGATCTGGCTTATGCGAAAACATTTTATCCAAATTCTAAAACCACGGCTTATTTAAACGGCCTGGCCTCAAAACTGCACCAATCTGTTTACAAGAACAAAAAGGAAAAATCCAATCGATTTATTCTCTTTTGGAAAACCGAACTTCCACTTTTATTTCTAGCACATCGGAAACAAATATATTATGCGCTTGCCTTTTTTTTGGTATCGTGTGCTATTGGCGCATTATCTGCAAAATACGATGATACTTTTGTTCGCTTAATTATGGGCGATGAATATGTAAACATGACGAATGAAAACATTGCCAAGGGCGATCCATTTGGCGTTTACAAGCAACAAAATGAGTTAATAATGTTTCTACAAATCGGGGCCAACAATATATATGTAGCACTTTACACTTTTGTGCTGGGGATTATCTTTGCCTTTGGCTCTATTGTTTCCTTATTTAGAAATGGTGTAATGCTGGGTTCATTTCAGTATTTCTTTTTTAGCAAAGGACTGGGGCTACAATCTGTATTGGTGATTTGGATTCACGGAACGCTCGAAATTTCAGCAATAGTTTTGGCCGGAGCTGCTGGCTTGGTTTTAGGCAATAGTTTTTTATTCCCCAAAACTTATACCCGAATGGCTTCGGTTTTAAAAGGCGCTAAAGATGGCCTCAAAATCGTACTCGGCTTAGTACCAATATTTATAGTTGCTGCTTTTTTCGAAAGCTTTGTAACCCGACATACAGAAATGCCGATGTACATCAGCTTAACGATTTTAATAGCTTCGGCAGCTTTTATCATTTGGTACGTATTTATTTATCCAGTAAAAATTTATAATAAAAGCACTCGACTAAATTAACATGGCAGCTACAATAGAATTTAAAAAACGTAGAGATTTTGGACAGGTAATCAACGATACCTTCACTTTTATGCGTCAGAATTTCAAACCATTAATAAAAACTTATTTCACATTCTGTGGCCTATTTGTGTTAGCCAGCATGTCGACCATGTTAATGCAGCAATACAAAATGGTGAACATTATTAATACCATTGGAAATGGCAAAAACAGCACTGGTTTGGGCTTTGGGGCCATGTATGGAATAGAATATTTCTTGTCTATTCTCTTCTCTATGGCTACGTATGCAAGCATGAGCGTTGCCATTTTATCATACATAGCCCTATATGTTCAAAAAGGTAATCAAGTACCAACATCAGATGAGGTTTGGGGCTATTTCAAATATTACTTTTTTAGGGTTTTCGGAAGTTCATTATTACTCATGTTGATGGTTTTTGTGGCATTTTTATTCTGTCTTGTTCCGGGCTTTTGGCTGTTTCCTTTCGTTGCAATGATGTTTCCAATTATGGTTATCGAAAATGGATCTCTAAGTTATTCGTTTGGGAGGAGTTTCAAGATCATAAAGGATAACTTCTGGATTACTTTTGGAACCTTAATTATAGTATGGATTATTGTTTACGCTTGCATGAGCTTGGTTGTTTTACCCACAACGATATTCAGCATGATTGGGATGTTTACTTCTAAAAACCCGCACATGTCATTAACATTAACCATGATTACAACAGTTTTGCAATCCATCTGCCAGGTTTTTACCATCATTCCAATTATCACCATTTCACTGGCCTACTTTAGTTTGGTTGAGCAAAAAGAAAGCACAGGTTTAATGGAAAGAATATCGCACTTTGGTAATACCGAAAAACCAATTGATACCAGGCCAGAGGAATATTAATATGCTGCGATTTTTTGTCCGTTGTTTTCTAGTTTCCTTGCTTTACCTTATTCCAATAAGCGGTAATGCGCAAGCTGTGGCGTCCAAAAAGAAAATTGAGGCGATGAAAACAGATAGCAGCAAAATTACGGCTGCTAAGTTTGATAAGCGGGCAATAAGCGATTTCAAAGATCAAAAGGAGTTTCAATATGATGAGGTTCAAGCTCGCCAACTTTCTCTTTGGGATAGGTTTTGGATGTGGTTTTGGAACACCTTAAGCAGGCTATTTATGGGCGCTGCCTCCAATGCTATATCTAAATATTTTTTTATTGGCCTGGGCGTTGTCTTGGTTTTATACATTGTGATTAAAGCTGTTGGTGTGCAAAACATCTTCAGCAGAAAATCTAGAGAAACCATTCTGCCTTATGATGTTTTAACTGAAAATATCCATGAAATAGATTATGATAAAGAACTTCAGCGCTTAATAAGTGAGGGGAAATACCGATTAGCAGTAAGGTTACTTTATTTACGGGCCTTGAAAAAGCTGAACGATGCGGAAATTATTGAATGGCAGCCCGATAAAACCAATTATAATTATCTAATGGAGATTACTAAGCCCGAAATTAAAAGCGATTTTAGCAGGCTAACACTTCAGTTTGATTATATCTGGTATGGCGATTTTCCCATCGATGAACAGAAGTTCGACCCAATAAACCAATCATTTAACCAGTTTAATAACCAGATTAAATGAAAGGGTACAAAGTATATTTCGGCATAGGCGTTATTCTTATTCTGGTTTATTTGGTGGCGCAATACAACAAGCCAACACCAACCAATTGGGCACCAACTTATCTTTCTACTGATAAAATCCCTTATGGAACATTCATTTTATACAATAGAATTAAGGATGTTTTACCAAAGGCAAGTGTTCAAGAATCGAAACTTGCTGTTTATAATACGCTAAAAAATAAAAGCTTTGCCAAAACCGCTTATTTAATCGTTGCGCAAAAGGTAGAAATTAGCAAAACAGATTTCGACCAAATGAAGCAGTTTATGCAGGCGGGCAACTCGGTTTTTATTGCCAGTTACGATTTTGGCAAGCTCGAAAAAGAACTTAAAATCCAAACTTCTACATCAATGTCTGCTGATGGTAGCGCACTAAACTTTACCAACCCAGAATTGAAGACAGATGCCAGTTACGGATTCGAGAGGGGAATTGGAAGTCAGTATTTTAAGGAGATGGATAATAGCAAAGCCACAGTTTTGGGGATAAATGCAAACCAAAAACCTAATTTCGTTAAATACAGCTATGGAAAAGGCGCACTTTATTTAATCGCCGAACCTGGATTTTACACCAACTTTGTTTTATTGGATAAATATGGTGCAGAATATGCCGCCAAAACTTTGAGCTATTTACAACAAAGTGATCGCTTGATTTTTGATGAATATTTTGCTACTCAAAAGAATGAAACCACCGATATTTTAAGGGTTTTCTTTAAACACCCCGAATTGAAATACGCTTATTATCTCGCCATTTTCAGCTTGATTATTTTCGTGCTATATGATATAAAACGCAGGCAGAGAATTATTCCAATCGCCGATCCGTTTACAAATTCTTCTGTGGCTTTTGCCAATGTAGTGGGAAGTGTTTACTACCATGAGCGAGATAATCTGGATATTGCAATCAAAAAAATCAATTATTTTATGGAGTATCTACGCAGTAGGTATTACATCAAAACAAATGAGATCGATAGTAACTTCGCTCAACTTTTAAGAGAGAAGACAGGCATTAATGAGGCATCGGCAAAAACACTTACAAGATATTTTATGCAGATACCAAAAATGAACGAATTGAGCGATCATGAACTGATTAGTTTAAACCAAAGTATAGAACAATTTTATAAAAATACGCAAAGTAATGGAGCAAGAACAATTTAACCAACGTACAGATTTAACCGCTTTAAACGAGGCTGTAACTCAAATCAGAAACGTACTTGGCAACATCATTATTGGTCAAAAACAGGTTATAGAATTCTTAATCGTTGGCCTCCTTGCCGATGGACATATCCTAATTGAAGGTGTGCCCGGGGTAGCCAAAACATTGAGCGCAAAGTTACTTGCAAAATCTATCGATGCACAGTTTTCGAGGGTTCAGTTTACACCCGATTTAATGCCTTCGGATGTTTTGGGAACGCCAATCTTCAATACCAAAACTGGTGATTTCGAATTTAGAGAAGGGCCTATTTTCGGTAATATCATTTTGGTCGATGAGATTAATCGTGCGCCAGCAAAAACGCAGTCGGCCTTGTTCGAGGTAATGGAAGAGCGCCAAGTGACTATTGATGGTGAAACTTATATCATGGATGAACCTTTCATGGTTTTAGCCACTCAAAACCCAATTGAGCAAGAAGGAACGTATCGTTTGCCTGAAGCACAACTAGACAGGTTTTTGTTTAAGATTGAGGTTAAATATCCAACCTTAGAAGAAGAAACAGAGATCTTATTGGCGCAACATACTCTAGTAAATAAAGACTTGTTAAAGGAAGTTAAAGCAGTACTTTCGGTACAACAAATACAAGCTGCACGAGCAATTATTCGTGGATTGTTTATAGAACCTAAACTTTTAGAATTCATTGCCAAAATCGTAAATGAAACCCGTAACAATTCATCACTTTATTTGGGTGCATCTCCGAGGGCTTCACTAGCAATTGTACACAGTGCAAAAGCTTTAGCGGCGATTCAAAACCGTGATTTCGTTACGCCTGAGGATATTATAACTGTAGCAGTTCCAGTATTGGCGCATAGAATTTTACTCTCTCCAGAGAAAGAAATGGAAGGCTTAACCACCAGTGATATTGTTCATCAAATCATAAAGAAAATCGAAGTACCGAGGTAAGTTTAGAGTTTTTAGTCCGGAGTTCGAAGTCTATAGTTTAGAAACCAAGTAATTAACCACTGCAACAAAATAACAAAAATTGAAAAAATTCTTTCAGCAATATTATACCAATCTATTCCTAACCGATCGCTTGTTTGCGGCCTTAGGATTTTGCATTGTACTTTTCTTGCTGAAGTTCTTTTTTGCCTGGCTGGGCGATATACCCGAAATTGCAACAGGCGTTGTGTTGGTTTTATTTTTTATCGATATTTTCATTTTATATCGAGTTAATCAAGGTATAGTCGCAAAAAGATTAACGCCAAAACGCCTCAGTAATGGTGATGAAAATCCGATTCAAATAGAAATCAAAAACAACTATGGCTTTAGGGCCAATGCCCGAGTAATTGATGAAGTTCCTTTTCAGTTTCAACTTCGAGATAAGGATTTTAAGTTAAGTTTAAAATCTACAGAGCTTAAATCTATCCATTATAATTTACGCCCAACTAAACGTGGGGAGTATGATTTTGGTGCTATTCGTGCTTACATTAATTCTCCGCTTGGCTTAATTAGCCGACGATATAATTTCGAGGGTAATAAAGTTCTTCCGGTTTATCCATCCTTTATTAATCTGGGTCAGTATGAGTTAATGGCCATTTCCCATCATTTAACGGCGCTAGGTATAAAGAAAATCAGAAAAATCGGACAAAGTAGAGAATTCGATCAGATCAAAAACTATGTTGGCGGAGATGATATTCGAACCATAAATTGGAAAGCAACAGCGAGAAAAGGTGGCTTAATGGTAAATACTTATACTGATGAGCGCTCCCAAAACATTTACTGCATTATCGATAAATCCAGGGTAATGAGAATGCCGTTCGAGGGTTTAAGTTTACTTGATTATGCAATTAACGCATCTGTTGCACTTTCGAAAGTAGCCATGTTAAAGGAAGACAAGGCTGGTTTAATTACAATTTCCGAAACCATTGGTTCAATTGTTCCCGCAGATCGTAAATCAGCCCAGCTCGGCAACATTATGAATGTGCTCTACAAAGAGAAAACCAGGTATTTGGAAAGTAATCTCGAAGTATTGTACAGCAGCGTTAGAACCATCGTAAAGCAACGTGGCTTATTGGTTTTCTTCACCAACTTCGAAAGTTTATCGGCCTTGCAAAGGCAATTACCCTATTTAAAAAGGATATCAAAATACCATTTGTTGCTCGTTGTATTTTTCGAGAATACAGAATTAAAGTCGCTAAGCATGGAGCCTGCCAAAGATGTAGAGGGAATTTATCACAAAACTATTGCAGAAAAATTCATCTACGAGAAAAAATTGATGGTTAAAGAACTGAGTAAACACGGCATTTTATCCATCCTTACTCCTCCACAAAAATTAACGGTAAACGTGGTGAACGAATATCTGGCGCTCAAAGCGCAACAGAGAATCTAGTTGGGAGTTTTGAGACAGGAGTTGAGAGTCGACTCGTGACTCATGACTACACACTAAAAACTCCCAACTCCCTTATTCCTCTTCCCTAAAATAGACCTTATAAAAGTTCATCGATTTATCATCATCGTAACCCTTTTCTATCATATCCTTGTTTCCATGTATATAAATGTGGAAGTTCTTATCTAATTTTAAAACACTTTTATAAGCCCTAGCTTGCTTTTTAACAGCAGATTCTGCAATTTCAAATTGATCAGCAATTGGACTTTCAAATTCTTCTTCGTAATTCTTTTTATAGTTCTTAAACGATTCAATCCCCTCAGCATTTCCTATAACCTCATTGCCGAATTCCTCAATATCAAAGGATTCCTTTTCCTTGAAGTATTTCATGGAACGATTCAAAAGATCAATTTTATCAGCCTTGCTAATTTCATATTCATCATCCATTTTCTGAGTAACGAAATTTTTGTAAACCCCTAAAACGTTATTGGTTTGGTTGTAGCTATCATTTCTAATCTTCAGTTTTAAAAATTCATCCTTCCAATACACGGCAGATTCGTTGCTACTTTTCGATTGATCGAGAACCACCACTTTGTAACCCTCTTCCTTATCAACATTAAAAATCAAACAGCCTTTATCCAGCTTATTAATGCTTATCGCATCCTGTTCATAGCTCATGTTAAAACCATCATCCTTCGGAAAAACCTTTAGGTAAGTATCCTTAGTCTCAGATTTAAAAATACCAATCACATCCAATTGCTCACCCTCAATTTGCACCTTTTCAAAGTATGCCACATACAGTTCTCCCGACTTAATTTTCGGATGGTTCGCCACATCATAAAGGTATTTGGCCAATTGTTGAGAATCTTCGTGAAAGAGTTCATTGTTTTCGAAAATTTCATGGGCAAAATGATAAACCTCATTTAAGTTTAAGTTATCATTCGGGTGGTAAAAGCGATAAACCTCATTCACCTTTTCGAAAGGTTTTAAGAAATATTGCATCAACAGATTACCCAAAACTTCATCCTCAATATTTAAGGGCGCATCAGATAATTTATAATACTCCTCTACTAATTTATTACCGATATGGTGAATGGAAAGCTGCTTTAGGTTTGCCTCGAAAAATGAAATCATGGCGGCAAAAGTAATGAAATAATAAGCGATGTTTAATCAAATACAAATATCTTTTGAAAAGCAATTGCAGTGCTTTTTTGTTTCTGTTTTCCTGCTGTTTGCTATAGCTCCGATAGAAAAAATCGGAGGCTACCGCGTCCATCAGGTTTAAAAAATTCAAAGAAGTGCGTCTATTAAAAATCAAGCAAAATGTATAACTTAACCTTTAGATTTTAGAAGATATGAAAGGCGCAATTACGATTTTATTGTTCACAATAAGTAGCTATTCATTTGCTCAAAAGGCATTTGAGTTTGAATATTATTATGGCAAAACTAAAAATTTCGAAATCAAATTATCGCTAGCGAATGGCTACATATTAGGAAGTGAAATCATTAAAACTGATTTAAAAACCAGCAGAAAAATAAAATATATTCCAAATGATAACCCTGATAGAAAATCACAGAGCTTAATGTTTTTGCCAGATAGTACAGATCGCACAGTTAGACGAAGAAAGAGGGATAACATTATTCTTTATAACATGAAAGATGATTATCAGGTTTTACCAGATAAAATTCGTGGAGTTTACGGAATTGATCTTGGCACTTTCAAGTTCACGCTCTACAAGCAGAAAACTACTCACTAACTTTTAGCCTATTCAGAAATTCTACAAATTTCTTATCGGCATAATTGGCAATCCCTTCATGCCTAAAAGATAATCTTCCTTGTTTATCAAAGATTACGGTAGTGGGCAGCGAACCAGCAAAAATCTGTTCAGGCACAGTACTATTTACCTTAAAAATAGGCATACCATATTTTCGGGTACTCATAAACTTACCAGATTTTTCTAGATCGCCATCAGCATCTGCAAAAATGAACACGAAATTTTTATCGTCCTTAAATTGATTGTACAGCTTATTAATCGATGGCATTTCGGCCCTACATGGTGGACACCAGGTTGCCCAAAAATTTAGAAATATCACTTTCCCTTTTAGTTCCCCTAAATCAATTACATTTCCTTTAATATCTTTAAATTGAATACCGTTGAAATTCATAGCAGTGGCGATTGGTTGTTCCACCTTAGGAGAATACAGTCCAATTTCCATTAAACCTCTTATAAAAAAAGCTTTTGCATCTGGCACCAATACCAGAATCAAAAAAATTATAATAATTAGTGCGTTGAATATATTTTTCTTCAAGAATTTCATGACGGAAATTGATTTACAATCTTAAATATTTATACTATAAAAGCAATGTTACTTTCCAAAGGTAGATAATTGAACAGGAATTGTTACTTTTGCGGCATTGAATAAGCATAAACAAAACATCAGGAAATACTTCTCGGCATTTATGCTGGTTGTTTTTGCTATTGCTTTAACTCCGTGGAGTGTTTTACACCACCATAACCCAGTGCCAATCTTAAAAAAGGAAGCGAATTGCAAACATGTTAGCCACGTACAGGCACATGGCGATACTTGTTTAATTTGTCACGCCAGTTTTGAAAAAAACTACGTGCAAACACATCAAATTTACAGGGTTTTTCTATCGGCAAAAATCTTAACCAAAAAAGAAATCGTATTAAAAAGCTCTTATGCAACCCTGCTAAGAACCAGTTTACGCGGTCCGCCAATAGCTTAATTCTTAAGTTTTATTTAAAACACTGTAAAGTGTTTATCCAAATTTTTATTTATGAGAAACGATAGCTAACCACTAATTAAGCGGTTATGGCTTTGGTTTTTTCTATCATCCTAATTTTTACCACATCATGAAAAAATTACAGCTTATTGGCTTAGTAATTCTATATACATTATTGAGCAATACTGCTTTCGCTATTGCTTTAAAAGATATTAAAGGCAAGGTAATCGATGCCAGCAACAAACAAACCTTACCTGGTGCCACCATTTTTATTCCCGATTTAAAGGTTTCTGCCGTAACCAATAACGATGGTGAATTTAGCTTGAACAACTTGCCATCAAAAGGTAGTTACTTGGTCGAAGTACACTACGTAGGCTACAAAACAGCAACGCAAATCGTAAATTTTGCTAGTGCCAATACTTTAGAATTTTCGTTGCAGCCCACCGCAATCGAAACCAAGGAGATTGTAATTACGGGCAGCATTATTAGTAGTACCAGCAAAAGGAATAGTGCTTCATCGGCAGTCTTAGGTAAAGATCAGCTTTTGGCACCATCAACCAACTTGATCGATGCCCTAACAAAAATTCCAGGTGTTTCGCAAATCACAACCGGCCCGTCAATTTCGAAACCTGTAATTCGTGGCTTAGGTTACAACAGAATTGTAACCTTAGATGACGGTATTAAGCAACAGGGCCAACAATGGGGCGATGAACATGGCATTGAGATCGATCAGTTTAAATCAGATCGAATAGAGGTTTTACGGGGCGCTGCATCTTTAATGTACGGTTCTGATGCTTTGGGTGGCGTAATTAATATCTTAGAGCCAAGCACTGCACCAGAGGGACAGGTGAAAGGCGAATTCATTACCAACTACTCTACCAACAACGGACTTACTGCAAACTCATTAATGCTGAATGGCAACGAAAATGGGTTCGTTTGGAGAGCTCGAGGCACTTACAAAAATGCTTACTCTTTTAAAACACCAACAGGTTATTTTCCCAATTCTGGTTTCAACGAAACGGATTTAAGCGGTATGGTTGGCTTAAATAAAAGCTGGGGATATTCTCACTTAAATGTTTCTAGTTTCCGCAATAATATTGGTTTCTACGAACCAACGCTTGATGCTAACGACAACTTTGTAAAGGAAGATGGCGAAGCTTTTATCACTTCTGATTATAAAAATCGCGATTTAGATTATCCGCGTCAAGATATTCGTCACTTTAAAATTGCCTTAAATAATAATTTCATTCTTGGAAATGGCAACTTGAAAGCAGATTTTGGTTATCAACAAAACCAACGTCGCGAATTGGAAGATGGCCCAGAGCCAGCCTTATTTTTCGATTTTAAAACTTACACCGCCGATTTAAAATATTACCTACACGAAACCAACGGATGGCAGCCAGTTATTGGCTTAAGTGCCGATGCTGGTCGTAGTGAAAATAAAGCGAATGATGAGTTTTTAATTCCTAATTACAATACTTATGGCATTGGCGTATTTGCATTTGCCAAGAAAAACTGGGAGAAAAATACCTTCAGCATTGGTGCCCGTTACGACTTCCGTAAAAACAATGGAAAACAGCTATTTGTAGATGATGAGGAGGTATTTGCCCCTTTCCAAAATAAGTTTTCTAATGTAAGTGGTGCTTTGGGTTTTACGCATCAGTTTAACGAGGAATGGAATTTTAAAGCCAATGCAGGTTCGGCTTTCCGGGCGCCAAACCCAGCAGAGTTAGCATCCAATGGCGTTCATGAAGGAACTTTCCGTTATGAAATTGGCAATACCAATTTAAGTCCAGAGCGCAGTTACCAAATTGATGCGGCATTAGAATACGAGGGCAAAATTGTGAGTGCCAGTGCAAGTATTTACAATAATTATATCCACAACTTCATCTATGCATCTAACAATGGAGAAACCATTACGGCAGAAGGTGATGAGTATCCTGTTTACCGCTACGGACAAGTAAATGCCAATCTTTACGGTGCTGAAGCAACCTTAACCATCCATCCGGTTCCATTTATACATTTCGAAAATACTTTTGGATATGTGCATGCGCAAAACACGAGCTTAAATCGTCCATTGGCATTTATTCCTGCTGGAACACTGCGAAATGAATTGCGTTTTGAACCAAAAATTAAAGGGACAAATGATGCTTATCTTTCAGTTGGTATCAATTCTGCATTCAAACAAACTCGTGTAGATCAGGTTTTTGAAACACCAACAAGTGGCTATACTTTGTTAAATGCAGGTATTGGTGCCACATTTAATTTAGGCAAACAACCAGTTAAGCTTTCAGTTTCTGCAAACAATTTATTAGATCAAAAATATTATGATGCTTTGAGCAGGTTTAAACCAGGTCGTTTCGATTCTGAAAACCCTAATTTAGGGGTTTACAACGCAGGACGAAATATCACTTTTGGTTTGTATGTACCTTTTACTTTAGCGAAATAATACTTATACAAATTTTCATGATTTTTTTTGGAAACAAATAGCCGCAGATTAGCTGATTAATAATTTTTAAAAATCTGCGAATCTGCGGCTTATTCTTTGGTTGGCAACTACCAATAAAATTTGACTTAAATGGTCGGTGTGTCACCGTCCATGGACTCTCATGCCACCGATCAAGGGTTTGTTAAAAAATAGCCACAGATTCGCAGGTTAAATTATTAAATTCCTTTGTTGATGATTCATCAACAAAATGAACTTAATTGGTTGGTGTGTCACGTCCCATGGACTCAGGCAGTTCCCCTCAGCCAAATGAAACATTCTTATCGCTGAGACGTTAACCTATAGACCGTTAACTAAATACTTTGCTATGAGAAAAATTATTAGAACATTCTTGTTAGGCACATTTGTAGTTTCTGCTATGATGTCTTGCTCTAAAAACAGTGATGATGATATGGTTCCTGATGCACCAACATTTACTGGCCCAAATCCAAGTCCTACGAATTTAAGTGTTAGGGTAATTTACATCGTTCCATCAGATAAAACTTTGAATAAAGCCTATACCGATGCAGCTGGAAATTAGATTACTCAACTCAGTAATTGGTATAAAACCACATTAGGAAATAATAAAACATTTCATTTAAACGGAAATATGCTAGTGGAAACCATGCAAAGCAGTCACGCCGCTGCTTGGTTTAATGTCCAAAACGGAAATACTGGCGATGCCCAATTCTATTTTTACAGTAATGCTAAAAACGATACAAAGGCTTTATTGGGCAGCAGTTTTGATGATTCGAAATATATTTATCTGGTGTATGTAGATGCAGCAGGAACTACAGGAGCTGGAGCTGCTGGATTAACAGCTATGCCAGAAAATGATTTGAAAGGCTTAACCAGTCAAATGACTGAACCTATTCCTCGTTGGGTTGGTGGCGCCGGACACGAACTTGGACATGCTTTTGGGTTGCCACATCCAACAAATGAAAACCCTCAAGCTTTAATGTGGACAGGTTATACCATTTATCCGAGCTGCATTTTACAAGATAACGATAAAGCAATATTGAACGCTAGTAAGTTTTTTTATTAAACCATAGCCGCGATTCCTTGGTTTGTGACCTACCAACCAATTTTCAACTTAAATAGTCGGTGTGTCACCGACCATGGGTGTTAAAAGATAGATGCAGATTCGCAGATTAAATTATTCTATTCCTATTCCTTAGTTGGTGGCGCACCAACCAATTTTCAACTTAATAGTCGGTGTGTCACCGACCATGGGTGTTAAAAGATAGATGCAGATTCGCAGATTAAATTATTCTATTCCTTAGTTGGTGGCGCACCAACCAATTTTCAACTTAAATAGTAGGTGTGCCACCGACTACGGGTGTTAAAAAGTAGCCGCAGATTCGCAGATTAATAATTTTATAATCTGCGAATCTGAGGCTTATTCTTTTTCCTTGTTTGGTGGCCCACCAAACAAAAGCTTAGCTAAACCTTACTTTTTAAAAGTCTCTCGTTTTGCCCTAACATATTGGTTGGGCCACTCCGTCTCATCACCCAAAATCTGTGCAGCATGCGTTGGGAAATATGCATCACGAAGCGATTCTCTAGCAATAAAAATCAAATCTGCTTTCCCCTCTTGCAAAATAGCCTCAGCTTGTTTGGCTTCTACAATTACACCAACTGCACCGGTAGCAATTCCAATCTCATTTCTAATTTTATCAGCAAATGGAACCTGATAATTCGGTCCAGCAGGAATAACGGCATCTGGCACATTTCCACCCGAAGAGGCATCAATTAAATCGACACCTCTATCCTTTAACACCGCAGCTAATTTAACCGAATCTTCTTCATTCCAGCCATTTTCTGTCCAGTCTGTTGCCGAAATACGTACAAATAAAGGCAGGTTTTCTGGCCAAACCGATTGAACGGCTTCAACCACATCGATAACCAAACGAATACGGTTTTCAAAACTTCCGCCATAAACATCGGTACGTTTATTACTCAGCGGACTAAAAAACTCATGCAATAAATAGCCATGTGCCGCATGGATTTCTACAACTTTATAACCAGCATCTAACGCTCTTTTTGCCGCAGCTCTAAAAGCGAAAACTAGATCCTGAATCTCGGAAATTGATAATTCATGAGGCTCCACTTGTCCGGCTTTAAAAGGTATTGCCGATGGCCCAACAGGTTTCCAGCTATTTTCACCACTGGCGATTTGTTCGCCTCCATTCCATGGTAATTCACAACTTGCCTTTCTGCCGGCATGTGCCAACTGAATACCAGCAATTGCTCCATTATCATGAATAAAAGAAACAATTTGTTTCAACTTTTCTACATGCTCATCTTTCCAAATACCCAAATCGGCATAAGTAATTCTTCCGTTTTCGGTAACAGCCGAAGCTTCTTGAATAATTAAGCCAGCGCCGCCAACTGCTCGGCTACCCAAATGAACCAGGTGCCAATCGTTAGCAAAGCCATCCACAGCCGAATATTGGCACATTGGAGAGATTACAATTCTATTTTTTAATGTTACATCCTTTATTGTAAAAGGAGAAAATAATTTCGACATGATTTACTTGTTATTTTACCGCAAAGAACGCGGAGTTTTCGCAAAGAAAAATTAAGTTTTTTTCTCTAAACTCATCTGTACTTTGCTTCTGTTATTTAATTTAAAAACCTGCGCTTTTTAGTTCCGTATTGATAAACTGAATTTCATCAGTTGTTAACTTTACATTGATCGCTTCAGCATTTTGTATGGACTGTTTTGCATTTCTTGCACCCACTAAAGCAATGGTAATTCCAGGTCGCTCAATGGTCCAACCTAGAACCAATTGAGATAAAGTCGCTTGCTTTTCATCAGCCAAAGGCTTAATCTTAGCTAAAAAGGCATTGGTTTTTGCAATACTTTCAGGCTTAAAGTAAGGGTTTCCCTGACGATGATCGCCTTCCTCAAATTTATAATCGGCCGTTATTTTTCCCGTGAGTAAACCACGTTCCATCGGACTATAAGCCAGAACCGATTTATTATTTTCAATACAATAAGGAACAGTTTCTTTTTCTACGCCGCGATTAACCATACTAAACGGAATTTGGTTAGAAACGATTTCTAATGTTTGATCTGCTTCTTTCAACTGTGCTCCATCGTAATTACAAACACCAGCATAACGAACTTTCCCCTGTTCAATTAACCTACTCACAGCTTCGAAAGTTTCACTAATAGGCGTGGTTAAATCTGGCCAATGAATTTGATATAAATCGATATAATCAGTTCCTAAACGTTTTAAGGATTGTTCGCATTCGTAAATTACGCTTTCTTTTCCTGCATATTTATAAACATCGATATCTTCGCCAGCATTGTTCTTAGATTTCATGGCCAAATTACCTTTGGCTAAATCCCAGCGCATACCAAACTTAGTTACGATTTGCAATTTGTCTCTGGAAATTCCCTTTATTGCATCTCCAACAATTTCCTCACTATCTCCCTGACCGTAGATTGGTGCCGTATCAATCGAAGTTACGCCTAAATCATATCCTGCTTTAATAGCTTTAATCGCATCATTTCTATCGGTACTTCCCCACATCCAACCGCCAGCAGCCCAAGCACCGAAAGTGATTACAGAAAGTTCTAAATCTGAATTGCCAATTTTTCTATACTCCATAATTATTTTTTAATGATTTTATCTATCGCAAAACTATTGTGCGGCAAGAAAGCTAATAACACAGATAAAAATGCTACGTGAATGAGTTGAGACGGTAAAGCTTCCCAATTTTCGATCATGGTTGAGCCAAAAATTAAGGCCAATGAAACCAAACCCGCTAACAATAAACCTTGCTTGGTGAATAAGCCCAGAATGATTAATATCCCAGCAATAAACTCAGCAAAAGGCAAAACGTAACTGAAAGGTACAACTAACGCTTCTGGCAAAAATGATTTGGAAAATTGCACAACCATCCAATTGCTAAAGCCAGTTAGTTTAGGCAAACGAACCAAACCATGTCCGAAAAAACTTAACCCGATTGCCAACCTACTTATTAAATAAGCCCAATTTTTATCCGTCATATTCCTGTTTTCTTACAAACATACAATCCGAATGTTATGGATGTTTGATTGAAACAAATATTAAACCTAGATTTTACAAAGAACTTATAAAGAGATTAATTTTCTATATTTTAAAATCAAATGTGGAAAGGTACTGTAGTGCCTATCGGGAAATTCATCCAGCTTTACGCTATATCCCAAATGAAGAATTTGGGGATGCCGTTTCAATCTGGTTTATAATGATCGGACAGAAAACCTCTTCACTTATCATAAAGGCATATAATCGATAAACCCAAAAATATTTTTTACAGCTACTGAAAAATAAATTTCACAAAAAATTTGGAGGTGATCAAAATAGCTTATACATTAGTGTATTATTTAACTAATACAGTAGATATGATTCAAATTAACAATCTAAATTTTGGTTACAACAAGCACTCACCACTCTTCAAAAATATGAGCATGCAATTAAGCGCTGGTCACATTTATGGTTTGCTTGGAAAAAATGGAGCTGGAAAATCCAGTTTATTAAAAAACCTAGCAGGTTTAGTTTATGCACAAAGCGGAACTTTAAATGTTTTAGGTTTCGATCCTAAAAAGAGGCAACCTGCTTTGTTGGAACAGATTTGTTTTATCCCCGAAGAATTTTATTTGCCAGCGGTTAAAATCGATAGCTATATCAAGGCTAATGCTCCATTTTACAAAAACTTCGACCATGATTATTTTAACGATTTGATAAAAGAGTTTGATATCCCAGTAGGGCAAAAGCTCATAAACATGAGTTATGGCCAGAAGAAGAAAGTTATTATCGCTTTTGGTTTGGCTACTCAGGCCAAGCTTGTTATTATGGATGAGCCAACCAATGGCCTTGATATTCCATCGAAAGCACAATTCAGAAAAATTATGGCTTCGGCATTAACAGAAGATCGCTGCATCATCATTTCTACACATCAAGTTAGAGATTTAGATAACTTAATCGATACCGTTATTATGCTCGATGAAAATGATATCGCCTTAAAAGCATCAGTAGAAGAAATTACAGAGAAACTCACCTTTAAAAAAGTTAAGGAAATAGATGCAAGTATAATTTATGCTGAACCATCGCTTTCTGGCTTTAATGCGGTAATGCCAAACTTCCACCAGGAAGATAGCAAGCTGGATATGGAGCTACTGTTTAATGCCATCCTTGCAGAAAAAAACAAATTCAAACCTTATTTTAATTAGCAACATGAACAATACATTTAACATAAACAGGTTTCTATTGCTGCTAAAAAGACAGTGGCTAGATTTTGGAAAGATATATTTTGGGGTTTTGATCGTACTAGTTGGAATTATTATCGCTATTTATAGTTATTTTATTCCTACACCCAAAAGCGGTCATTTCTTTGACTATGATGGCAATCTTGATATGCGTTTTAGATATGGATTATTTATGCTCCTTGGTTTCTTCTTCATTAGCATTATTGCTAGTGGCTACTACAATAATCTTGGTCAAAAATCGAGAGCTATACTTGAGCTAATGACACCTGCCTCAACTTTTGAAAAATTCCTTGCAGGTATCTTCTACACGGCTATCGTATCGGTTTTTAGCTATTTATTGGTTTTTTATATTGTTGATGCTGGATTTGTGAAATATTTAAATTCTAATCTCCCAGCTTTCAGCTCAACATTGAACAAAAAAACATCAATAAAAGATGTAGATGGGATTTTTTACGAAGTAATAAATGATGCAAACTACCTACGTTACTCCAGATATTTCTTTGTGTTTCCGTTTCTATTTACAAGCATATTCCTTTTAGGATCGGTGTACTTTAACAGGTTTCATTACATTAAAACTGCTATGGCTGTAATGATTTTTACAGGAATTGCTGGATACATTATTTATAAAATTGGGTACTTATTGACGCAAGATATGGTTAGTATCAGTATCGTAAGCAAAGAGGATAGCGTTTTGCAAAGCACATTTATAGTGACATTGATAATAACAATTATTATGTGGTTAATTACGTTCATACGCCTTAAAGAAAAAGAGGTATAAATCAGCTTTAACAAATATGGAATTTAGAGATAATAAGGCGATATACCTGCAAATAGCTGAATATGTATGTGAACATATTTTGCTAGGGAAATGGAAAGCCGAAGAAAAAGTGCCCTCTGTTAGGGAAATGGCCGTTGAGTTGGAGGTAAATCCTAATACCGTTATGAGAACCTACGAATTGCTACAAAATAAAAATATCATCAATAACAAAAGAGGCATAGGGTTTTTTATTGATGAAAATGCAATTGAAAATGTTAAAAGTTTTCGTAAGGTACAGTTTATGGATGATGAGCTGCCTGTACTATTTAGAAACATTTACTTGCTCAATATTGGATTTGATGAGCTAAAGAGTAAATATGAAACATTTGTAAAAGTAAACTTCAACGCTTAAAACATGAAAACAAGTAATAAATTATTGATAGCACTAGCGGCCACATTGATTATAATACCAATTTTGGTTATCGCTGTGAATGTGAAACTTAATTATAGAAAGTCTGACTCCAGAGATTCGTATTTTGGTTCAATTATGATAAATAATGAAGCGTTTGAACACAAATCCCTCGGAAGATTAGCGGTTCCAATCGCCCAGCCTTTTACAAGTATCAAATTTGATGATGCGATGGGTTCTTCTGTTCAGATTTATGTTAAAAAAGACAAAAGATACGGCGTGAAAATTCAAGAGTCATTTAAAGATCAGCTCACTACTACTGTAAACAAGAATGGGGAGTTAATTATTTCTCTTAATAAAGAAATAAATTTTACAGGAGGAGATAAAATAATCATAGTAGTTTATTGTCCAACAATAAAAAGTATTGAAGTTAAGAACGCTTTCATTACCGAGTTAGCAGCAGTAGCAGATACGCTAAATGTGAACATAGAAAATTCGGAGTCCTTATTCTTTACTGGCCCCTTTTCTTCTAAAGATGATGCGAGTAGTATTACCAAAACAACAAATCATACAGAAATTAATATGCTTAAATTATCACTTAAAAACACGGAGTTTAATAGCTACTATCCTGTTGTAAAAAACCTAAATATTACCGCTTCTAAATCACGAGTTAATGTAGGTTCGGATGACAAGGCTAAAATTTCAGTCTACAATAATCTTTCGATTATTGCAAGAGATACATCTACAGTTAAGATAGAGAATATAAAGGCAAATACTTTACGCGGTGATTTTTCTGATGATACACAATTGCAAATTCCAACATCAATATTAAGGCAATTGCTCAAAGGATCATAAATCCTTATTAGTTTAAATACAAAAGATTGTTTTTGATAAATATAGATTTGGCATAAACAGGCATGATTTTTAGCAAGTTAATTGAGCTGATATACTAGTTGGCTCCATTAGCTTGTTAAAATATTAATCATGAAGAAAATTTTCGTCGTACTTGCCGTTACTTTTGCTTTTTTAAGCAATGCTAAAGCTCAAAAAATCGATACGCTTTCCATCACTCTAGAGAATGTAAAATATCCTTATCCTGTAAAATATTTACCAATAACAACTGAGGGCCAAGATATTAAAATGGCTTATATGGATGTTGCACCAACCAAATTTGCTAATGGCAAAACTGCCATTTTGTTTCATGGAAAAAACTTTGGCGGCTATTATTGGGGAAATGTAATTAAGGCACTTACTGATATTGGTTACCGTGTAATTGTACCAGATCAAATTGGTTTTGGCAAATCATCGAAACCATTTATTCATTACAGCTTCCATCAAATGGCGGCTTGGAATAAGAAGTTGCTTGATACGCTTGGCATCCAAAAAACAATCGTTTTAGGGCATAGTATGGGCGGCATGTTGGCGACTAGATTTGCTTTAATGTATCCAGATAAAACAGAAAAACTATTGCTCGAAAACCCGATTGGATTGGAAGATTATAAAACTTTTGTCCCTTATATTACAACTGAACAACAATATCAAACGGAGTTGAAAACAACCGCAGAAAGTGTTCGAAAATACTACCAAACTTCATATTTTACTTATTGGAAACCAGAATATGAGTATTTGGTAAATGTTGCTGGTGGAGTAACTTTTAGTGCCGATTATCCACGATGGGCAAAGGTAGCGGCAATGACTTTCACTATGATTTACGAACAACCTGTGGTTTACGAGTTCCAAAACTTAAAGGTTCCAACGGTATTATTTATTGGTAAGGAAGATAAAACCATTGTAGGTAAAGGTCTTTTAACTCCAGATCAACAAGCTTTACATGGACAATATCGGTTTTTAGGTAAACAAACTGCTTCAAAAATTCCTGGAGCAAAAATTATAGAATTTGAGGCTTGCGGACATATTCCTCATGTTGAAATCGCCACTGAGTTTTTAGTAGCACTAACTGGGAGTCTATAGGAAAAAAAGTTTTAATTAATGGTTGATTAAACAAGTATTCTAGAAACATCATCAATACTTTCATTCTTTAAGAGCAAGGAAACGTTTTCGAGTGTTTTTTCTGCAATTTCGGTTAATGCCTCCTTGGTAAAAAAGGCTTGGTGACCAGTAACCAATACATTAGGAAAACTGATTAAGAGTTGGATATCATCATCGCCCATTATACTGCCAGACAAATCCTTGAAAAATAACTTTTCCTCCTGCTCGTAAACATCAATGCCAAGTGCTGCAACCTGCCCATTTTTTAGGGCCACTATAATGTCTTGCGTATTCACAAGTCCGCCGCGACTGGTGTTGATTAGCGTTACACCTTTTTTCATTGCAGAAAGGCTGTTGGTATTAATTAGGTGGTGGTTTTCTGCGGTAAGCGGACAGTGAATAGATACGATGTCTGCATGTTTTATTACTTCGTGAAATGGCATGAAATTTACGCCTATCGACTTTAATGTATCATTTTCAAAAGGATCAAAGGCGACGATTGTGCAGCCGAAGCCTAGCATAATCTTGCAAAAGGCAGCGCCAATTTTTCCAGTTCCAATTACACCAACGGTTTTACCAAAAAGGTTGAAGCCCATCAACCCGTTAAGCGAAAAATTTTGTTCCCTTACACGGTTGTAGGCCTTATGTGTTTTGCGATTTAAGGTAAGCAACATCGCCACGGCATGTTCTGCAACAGCTTGCGGTGAATAAGCTGGAACACGGCAAACCCTGATTCCAAATTTCTTTGCCGCCTCTAAATCTACATTGTTAAAACCAGCGCACCTCAACGCAATTACCCGAACACCTTTATTGGCTAGGGTTTCGATAACGGCAGCATTGAGCTTATCGTTTACAAAAACACAAACTGCATCGGTATTGGGCTTAATCGCATCAACGATGTGAGGGCCCAAATGTGTTTCCCAAAATTCTAGCTCGTGGCTATAATCTAAATTACAGTTTTCGAAAAATTCGCGGTCGTAGGGTTTTGCAGAGAAAAACAAGATCTTCATTGTGCTAAAAATACGCAATAAAAATTAGATAGCTTTTGATCTTGTTTTTTATACCCTTTGGACTTGATTTTTAAGTATCTGCCTTTTGCTACATTGCACAATACCTATGTTCTTAAACCTGATATAAGTGTAAAACCCACAGCTGCAATTTTTCATTGCGGCGAGGATTTGAAACGTTAGCAGGACTGCTGCAAGCGAAAGATTACTTGCTTTCATTTCCAAATCTTCTACAATCATGTTGCTTTCTGAAATGCCATTTGAATGGACTTTCATAGCGTTTATGTATAAAGTTCTGAATCTGAAAGGGCAACTTACATAAGTTCTTTTGAAAATTTTCGTTATAGCTATAATCATAAAATTGTATGTTTGGATAAAACACACAGTTAAACCTAAAACCATTTAAAATGAACATTACTAAAAACTTCTTCCTTACGGGGCTAATTGCGGCATCAACTTTAGCCATGTATTCTTGCAAAGCAAAGAAGTTGGTTACTAAGCCAGACCCTGCACCAGTTTCTAAACCTAAACCTGTGGAAGAGAAAAAGCCTGAGCCTGTACCAGAAAAGGAGCCAGAAAAACCGGCCCCAGCAGAAAAGCCTAATTTTAATCTTGATAATATTCAGTTTGAGTTTAATTCTTTTGTATTAAAAACATCCTCATTCGCTATCTTGGATCAAGCTGTAGCAGAAATGAAGAAAGCACCAAATACGAAGTTTATACTCAATGGCCATTCTTCTGCAGAAGGAACTCCAGAGCATAACTTATCTTTATCTGTCGATCGTGCCAACGCCGTTAAATCTTATTTTGTTAATGCTGGCATTAATGCGGCAAACTTTACTATTGTTGGGCATGGTGAAAAAGAACCAATAACCAGTAATGATAGCGAAGAAGGGCGTGTAATGAATAGAAGAACGGAGATTAAAGTGCAGAATTAGAAAGCTAGTTTCTTAATATATTACAACAAAAGCCAGCAATATTGCTGGCTTTTGTTGTTTTAGTATATGTATCGTAGAAGCTGTTATCAATTTCAATCAAGCCAAAAAGTGTTAAAAACGAGAAAGCCCCATATCTCTATGAGGCTATATTGAATGTCTTATAAGTATCCACCGATAAAACTAAACCAAACAAACTATATCATAAACGCAGTGGTTAAATTATTGTTTGTATTTATTTTAAACAAATTGGGAATATTCGAAAATCGATATCATTAATTTTTTTGCTGAAGTATTTACTGTTAGAAATCTCACGAACCCATGTCAATTTGCAGATAAATGCAACCGTATTAATAATCGTGGTTAAGAGCGGCATGTTTGAGAGTGAATTTGGTTCAAGGAAAATGGCTTACGGTTGATGAATAAACTGAACAGATACTAAATGAAAATCTTTCTGATATTTGTACTAGGGTTTAAGCAAACATTTAATTGACATCTCAACATCGTCCCGATATTTAGATTTAATTTAAGGAACACGTTCATTTTGGACGTGTTTTCTTATAAAAAAAGCCTTTCATAAATGAAAGGCTTTAGAGTTTTAATCTAAATCGTCCCGTAGATTTAATTTTAACGAGATAAATGTAACGTTAAGTCGCTCATATTCAAAGTAAAAGGTAAAAATACCCTGCTTGTGTATCTACTTTACTTATGCAATTGTATCTAATGAGTATTCATTTTTAGATGCAAGATACAAACGGACAACCTTTTAAAGGTTTCCCGTTTGCATTCTTTGATAAACTTATTTTTTCTCTACAACGGCAATACCAGCATCGATATATTGGCCACCCTGTTTTTGAGTACAGTGGATAGCAATAACATTTTTACCGTTTGCGATTAGCGCATTTTGTGCTTCCTTACTCATTTTTACCATAGAATAATTGGAGGTATAATTTGGTATTGTAGCTGCCTTAATCCCGTTGATGTAAACTTCGGCATCTTCATCATGATGAATGTAAAGCACCAAATCCTCTCGATTAATACCTTTCAAATCGCCTAGGCTAAATTCTCGGCGCATCCAAATATTATCAGTGTTCCACACCGTTTTTACATTGGCACCTGGTGTTGCCTTAGTACCAAATCCAGCCTGACCAGATTTCCAAGCCGCATCATTAAATTTGCTGTTCATCCATTCTGTTGCTGGCTGATCAAAGGTATACTTCCAGGTTTTAGCCTCTGTTTGCGATGATGGCAAAACGTCTTTAATGAAAATATTGGTTTTAATAGATTTTTCGTTTGATGCCCTGATTTTCTCAACCGCACCTTTAATCACTTCTCTATCGTAAGTGATTAATCCGTTAAGTTCAACCTCAACATCGGTTATTTCGGTGTAAACCGCAGCACTTAAACCTTTGTTAGTTTTAAAAATAGCGAGATCAGTTGCAAAATCATCATATAACTTAGTGTAATCTTTTTCATTATCAATCATGATGTAAGTTGGTCCCGTTTTCCAGGTGTGGCCGGGTATAATATAACCAATACCGCCATATTCTCCACAAGCTAAAGTTTGTACCTTACTTGTTGGAACTGCAGGTGGTGGGTAGCTGTGGATATCCAGCACATCTCCAACACCAAAATGTTCCCAACCACTTCCTTGGTTAATTAATCGAGTTGGATCTAAATTGCGAACCTGGTCTACGTATTCTGCAGTGTTGTGTTGTGCCTGCCCTTCGTTAAAAATTACCCAACTGATAATGCTTGGAGAATTCCAATGTGTTTCGATCACTCTGGTTAACTCTGATTTAAATGCGGGCTTATTTATTGGAGGTACATGCTCGGTGTACGAATTTGGCGATGGCATATCCTGCCAAACCATTAAACCTAGCTTGTCTGCCCAATAATACCACCTATAAGGCTCTACCTTAATGTGTTTTCTAACCATGTTGAAGCCAAATTTCTTCGTCATTTCTAAATCGTATTTCAAAGCCTCATCTGTTGGTGCAGTATAGCCACCATCTGGCCAAAAGCCTTGATCCAACGGGCCGATTTGGAAGAGAAATTTATTATTCAGGAACATTTTTTTAAAGCCACCTTCCTCGGCAATGGAAATTTTCCTCATTCCAAAATAACTAGAAACGGCATCGAGGTTTTGCGCTCCCTTTTTTAATGTAATGGTTAGGTCGTAAAGAAATGGACTGTCTGGCGACCAAAGTTTTGCATTGCTTACAGGAACAATAATCTCTGTATTCGATTTGCCGATTTTGGTTTGCACCAGCTTAGTTCCATCTTTTACCTTAATCTCAACATCTGCAGCAGAATTACCAGCAGTGCTCACAATTAACTTGACTACAGATTTATCGATATCAGGAACGATCTTAATGTTGCTAATGTTCGTTTTAGGAACTGGCTCTAACCAAACAGTTTGCCAAAT
The DNA here is from genome assembly GCF_004331675.1 of Pedobacter frigidisoli. Taxonomy (GTDB): domain Bacteria; phylum Bacteroidota; class Bacteroidia; order Sphingobacteriales; family Sphingobacteriaceae; genus Pedobacter; species Pedobacter frigidisoli. The sequence continues at coordinate 447,283 of NZ_SJSN01000001.1, forward strand.
GCCAGTAACTGAAGTGTACATAATTCCTTGTGGATTTAGGGTTTGTTTTCCACGTGGAAAACCACCTTTATCTGTTGGATCGTATACACGAACTGCAATATCCTGTTCTCCAGCACCCTTTATAGCTGTGGAAATGTTATAGCTGAAAGGATCGTATCCGCCAGTATGAATACCCAAGCTTTTGCCGTTTACAAAAACCTCAGCTTCGTAATCTACAGCACCAAAATGCAATAAGATATCTTGTCCTTTCCAGTTTGTTGGAACATTAAATTTACGACGATACCAAATGCTCTCATGATGCTCCATTACGCCAGATAGTGCAGATTCTACAGCGAAAGGAACAAGGATAGTCCTCGCTAAATTTCCAGTCGGTAGCGATTCAATTTTACTTGTAGCGGGCTGGAATTGCCAAACTCCATTTAGGTTTAACCATTTCTCCCTAACCAGTTGTGGTCTTGGATATTCGGGCAATACGCTTTCGGGTTTTACATCCTTAGCGAACTTGCTCATTAAAATTGCTTTTTTGGGTTGCCATTGCTGTGCAGATAAAAATACCGGACTTACAGCAAAAGCCAGAAAGAGAAGATTTCTGAGTTTCATAACTTATTTTATTTGGTTACTCATGTGTTTGTTAATGCGATTATAAGAATAAAAAATCGATTTAGTAAACAGGAAACGAAGATTTTGATTGTAATTTGATGGAGAAGTTTTTTAAGAGATCGCTTTTAATTGTCGTAATGACAATTAAAAAGCAATTTTACGATGGCCGTACCTATTGTAAATAAATTGATACAGAAAGCCATTAAGATTAATCCTTATCGATTGACCATTTATATTCAGATATGGTTGCCAACAATAAGCTTGATGCACTGACTACAAAAACTGAGTAATTAAATGGTGCTCTGTAACCTGCAAAGAATAACATGCTTAGGGCAAAGATGAGTGTAAGAAAAAAACTTCCAATGGCAGCCAATCTTATTTTGTAACCAATTAATAAGAGAATTGCAAAAATGACTTCGCCAGCGGTGGCTAAAATTGCCATAATATTTGTTGTACTTCTGTTAAGATAAGGCATTAAGCTGTTGGTATAATCAACAAATATCGGCCAACTTCCCCAACCCACATTTTCTGATCCTGGTGCACCAAGCCAACCAAATCGATCCAACACTGGTAATATAAAACCAATGCCCAGCGCCAAGCGAAGAAATAACTGAGGAATATGTTTCATGGACTATTTATAGGGCTTAGTACACTATGTTGAAGTTTAATAAGTTAAGTTTAAATAAGAATTAAAAACACTCTACTTCCAAATAGCGTTCCCAATTTTCGCCAGCAGCAATCTTGATAATTCCCTCTTTATGTTCTAAATCCTGGTCGTGGTTAACGCCATCGGCAACGCCACACCAAGGTTCTAGGCAAACAAATGGCGCATTGGTTGCAGCCCAGATTCCGAAGAATGGAAAATCCTCAAAATGAAAATGTAAACCGTAATCATTTTTTGTATTCAATAAGCTTATGCAGTTACTTTGGATAGTTTTAAAGACTAAGGCATCGTTGTAAAAGAGATCGTGTGTTAAGTTTAGCTTATGTCCGCCAAGCTCAATGTTTGCTGTATCGTCTGCTACCAACCCATCTTCTAACTTCCAGTAAGTTAATTTCTCATCGGCATTAAAGGCAAGGTAATAATCCTCGTATTTTGTATTTGGCGTATTTGGAACAGCAAAAGCAGGATGAGCGCCAATAGAAAAATACATTTCTTCTGTTCCAGTATTAACTACTTCGTAAGTTAAATTGAGCTTCCGATCAATCAGTTGATATTTCAGTCTCAACTCAAAATAAAATGGATACAACTTTAAGGTATCATCACTTTGTGTTAAAGTGAAAACAGCTTCAGTTCCACTAATTTTGTCAAAATTAAAAACATGGTCGCGGGCGAATCCATGGCGAGGCAAGGCGTAGTTTTTTCCCTTATAGTTAAAGCTATCATTTTTTAGTGAGCCCACAATTGGAAATAAAACGGGACTGTGTTTTGCCCAAAATTTGGGATTGGCATCCCATAAATATTCTATGCCGGTTTCTTTACTAAATAAGCCTTGTAGCTCTGCTCCTTTAGCCGCCAGGCTCACTTTTATATAGTCGTTTTCGAGAGTTATCATTACCAGCTAAATTAACAAATTAGATGTGCTTAAGAAACATCTTTTTTATTAAATTTGATTGATCCTCCCTATCAAACTTCGTTAAAATAAAAAACTAGATTTATGGTAGTAAAAATTTTGAGTTCGGTATTAATTCTTGTAGCACTTTACATGGGGCTAAAACAGGGATGGGCAATGGTTTCCGGCAAACCCTTAATGGTTGAAATGTTTGCTAAATGGAATGTTGGCAAAAATGGATTAATGATTATTGGTGCTTTTACCATTATTGGTGCCATTCTGGTTTTAATACCGCAAACATTTATGTGGGGCAATTTTATTACCGCAGCAGGTATTTTGTTAATCATTTGTTTTCACTTAAATGAAACTTCGGTATCATCTGCTGAGCGCTTGAAAGGCGTTGCAATTGAGTTGCCTTTCCTATTACTATCACTTGTGATTATTTATTTACAACATCCACTGGCAAAAAATGTAGGCTAATGAAACATTTTCTAATTGGTTTCCTTTTATGTGTAACACATGTTACTTTTGCTCAAAATCAAATTAAAAAATCTATGCCTCTTGATCTTACCAAACTATCGAATGCAAAGGTAAAAGCTGCAATTGCCGCTTTACAAAAAGGGGATGAAAAGGCTTGGTTTCCTTTATTTTCGGCGGATGTTAAACTTTATGATGACGGAAACCAAATGCAGTTTAATAATTTCTTTAAAAAGGCACTCGGTCATGAACGTTTTACCAGTATCGACAAAGTAGAAAATAACGGATTGGATGTTTATGGCAATTTCCACTCCGACCAATGGGGAGATTTTACAACTTTCTTTAAATTTCAGATTGGAAAAGAAGGGAAGATTATTAGGTTGGATATTGGACCGGCCTCTTATTAAGTTGGAAGTTAAAAGTTTTGAGTAAGGAGTTTTGGGAACATTCTTATTCCTAAGTTTCCTTTTTTTAGAACTTGGTAAGGAAAACTCTAAACTCTTAACCCCAAACCCCCAACTACTCTACCCTCTTTCCTCCCAAATACAGGCAATATTGATAATCGTTTGCACGGCTTTTTCCATATCCTGCACACTTACCCATTCTTGTTTGCTGTGGAAAGCATGTTCGCCGGCATATATATTCGGACAAGGCAAGCCCATAAACGATAATCTAGAACCATCAGTTCCACCGCGGATACTTTGTTGTTTTGCCACGACTCCAGTCCTTTCAATTGCCTCGATTCCGTACTGAACAATTTTTGGGTGCTGATCCAAAACCTGTTTCATATTTCTATATTGTGGTGTTATCTTCAGTTCGTATGCAGATTTTGGATATTTCAACATCACTTCCTCAACGGTTTTCGTTAAAAGCAAGCCGTGTTCAGCTAACTTTTCATCGGTAAAATCCCGAATAATGAACTGTGCCTCTGCTTGCTCAACCTGACCGGCAATACTCACAGGATGAATAAACCCTTCCTTTTGATGCGTAGTTTCTGGTGTGAGATTATCTTTTGGTAGTGTATCAATCACCTCTGAAATAATTTTTATAGCACTTTCCATTTTCCCCTTTGCAAAGCCTGGGTGTGTGCTTACACCATGAATAATCAAAATGGCGCCATCGGCAGAAAACGTTTCATCCTCGATAGATCCTAATGTTTCACCATCTACCGTGTATCCAAAATCGGCACCAAGCTTTTTTAAATCAGCTTTATCTACACCTCTACCAATTTCTTCATCAGGCGTAAATAACACTTTTATTGTGCCATGTTTTACCTCCGGATTTTCCATTAAAAAACTAACGGCTTCCATAATTTCTGCAAGTCCAGCCTTGTTATCTGCACCCAATAAAGTAGCGCCGCTAGCGGTGATAATATCGTTGCCAATTTGATGCTTTAAGTCTTCGTGATCAGACAATTTTAGCACGATTTTGTTATCATCTGGCAGAATAATATCCAATCCTTGATAATTGTCATGAATAATCGGCTTCACATTTTCGCCGCTACAATCTGGCGAGGTATCCATGTGCGAGCAAAAGAAAATTATAGGCAATTTTTTATCTGAATTAGAGGGAACTGTTCCATATACATATCCATTTTCATCCATTTCAGCATCAGAAATGCCAATTTCTATTAATTCCTGTACCAATACACTACCTAGATTTTTTTGCTTTAAAGTTGATGGACAAGTCAGCGAACTGGGGTCTGATTGGGTATCAATCATGGCATATTTGATAAATCTTTGTGCCAATGTTTTGTTAAAATTGGTGTAATTGCTCATATTTCATAGGTAAATGTTACAGATATTGAATAAACATATTATTTTTGTAAAAAAACGATATGATTTTAAACCGTCCGAAAACTCATTTCCTCACCGTTCTCTTCATTTTCGTAACCAGTTTTTCTTTTGCGCAATCTAACTATTTTAAATATTCTTATGGTTTTGGTGGGGGTATAAATAAATCCTATACCGATGTTTACGAAGGCGGCGTTGGTTATACGGCTTATGGCGTTTTGGATTATAACCTTACCCCGTTTGTAACTCTTGGTGTAGAGGGGCAATATGGTATGGTTCAAGGTGGAGATATCGTTACTGATCGTTATAATAGACAATTCGTAACAAAATATACCAGCTTTACCTTAAATGCTAAGTTAATGCTCGGCGAATTTGTAAACTACGATAGAAGCGAGTTTCTATACAATATTAGAGGTTTGTATTTGGGTGTTGGTTTGGGTGCAATCAATAATAATGTTACAGATATTGTAAGACAAAGACCTAGCTGGTCTAACGATCCTGGCTATACTTTTCCTGGGAAAGATAAAAGTGTAAATCTTCATGTTCCAATTAACGTAGGCTTTAATTATTTCATTACCGATGGATACGGTTATCAACGATATGTTATAAATATCAACGCAGCGGCAAACTACACTTTTGGGGAGGGTTTAGATGGTTATGATGATCCTAGCAACAAATTTGAAAATTTTTCTCCAGATATTTTCAATGCTTACACCATAGGTTTTAGGTATATGTTTGGTACAATTAAAGCTTACCGTAAAACGCTTTAAACCTAGTACATTTATTATATTTACAGCATGAGAAAATTTTTCATGTTTTGCTTTATGTACGCCTCTATAAATGCTGTGGCCCAAGAAACACTATACGAAATTAGTGGTAAAACCGAAACCACAACCTATACTGCGGCAATCTCTTATTATGAATCATTAGCAAAAAGTTACCCAAAATCTAAACTGTTAACTTATGGCTCTACCGATTTTGGAAAGCCCTTACACCTATTGGTTTTATCAAACGATAAAATTTTTGATCCCATTGCGATACGGAAATCAAATAAAAGAATCTTATTGTTTAACAACGGCATTCACCCTGGCGAACCAGAGGGGATTGATGCTTCGATGATGCTCGCTCGCGACCTTCTTAAAACCGACAAACTACCTAAAGATGTGGTGATTTGTATTATTCCGGTTTACAATATTGATGGCAGTTTTAACCGTAGTTCAACTTCGAGGGCAAATCAAAACGGGCCAACTGCTTATGGCTTTCGAGGAAACAGCAAGAATTTAGATCTTAATCGTGATTTCATCAAAACCGATTCGAAAAATTCTGCTGCCTTTCAATTGATTTTTAATACTTGGCAGCCCGAGATTTTTGTAGATACACACACCAGTAATGGAGCGGATTATCAATATGTGATGACACTCATTCCGACTCAAAAAGATAAGCTGAATACAATCTTATCAGGATATTTAACCAAAACATTGGTGCCAGACTTATATGCTGCAATGGATAAAAAAGGTTATCTAATGATTCCTTATGTAAATTCTATCGGAGAAACACCAGAAACTGGAATTACGGGTTTTATCGAATCGCCACGATACTCTACAGGTTACACCACATTGCACAATACAATTGGTTTTATGCCAGAAACGCACATGTTAAAATCTTACGATTTACGTGTAGATGCTACCTATAAATTGCTAAAAACCTACATTGATATTGTAGAACGTGATGCAAAAATTATTGGTGAAAATAAACGCAAAGCGGATGAATTTGTAGCCGCACAAAAAGATTTCCCTTTAGATTGGAAATTGAATAAATCGGAAGTAAATGATTTAACCTTTAAGGGATTTGAAGCCGGACAAAAACCGAGTGAAGTAAGTGGTACCGATCGTTTATATTACGATCGAACAAAACCTTTCACCAAAACCATTAAAGAATGGAATAAATTTGAGCCAGCGATTAGCATTCAAAAGCCAATAGCTTACATTATTCCAAAGGCTTGGGATAAAGTAATTGCCTTACTTAAATTGAATAACGTTAAAATCGAATCACTTAAAAATGATGTAAAAATTGCAGTAGAAAGTTATAACATCAGCGATTTAAAAACGGCGACAAGACCTTACGAAGGACATTATTTGCATTCGGGCGTTAAGGTTAATCCTGTTGCACAAACCCTACAATATTATGCTGGCGATTATGTGGTTTACGCCAACCAAAAAACAAATCGTTATATCATAGAAACCCTAGAGCCGCAAGCAACAGATTCATATTTCAATTGGAACTTTTTTGATTCGATCTTAGATCAAAAGGAACATTACTCCGCTTATATTTTTGAGGATACCGCAACAGAATTGCTGAAGAATAATCCAGAACTGAAAGCTAAATTGGAAGCTAGAAAGTCTGCTGATGCGGAATTCGCAAAGAATGGAGCGGCACAACTTGATTTTGTCTATAAAAATTCTGATTATTACGAAAAAACACACAATAGATATCCAGTGGCACGTTTGGTAACAGATGTAAAGCTTGATTTAAAATAACCAAATGGAATACTTCAATATCGCACCCATTGCGTCACTTATTTTTGTTTTTACCATCATTACAAGCTTGTATGCTTTTTATGATAATACACTGTATGGAAAGTTTATGCTGCATCCATACACGGTTTCGAAAGGTCATAAAGTTTGGACGGTAATTACAAGCGGCTTAATTCATAAAGATTGGATGCATTTGTTTTTTAACATGTTTACATTCGTCGCTTTTGCATTTACGCTAGAGCAATTAATAGGAAGTTGGCAGTTTGGACTTTTATATTTCTTAGCTTTAATTTTAAGCGATTTGCCAACCATATTTAAACACAAAGACAATTTTAACTACAACAGTTTAGGTGCTTCGGGGGCTATAAGTGCAGTGCTATTTAGCTATATACTTTTTAATCCGATGTCGAAACTGTATATTATGTTCATTCCAATTGGAATACCAGCAGTGGTTTTTGGCTTCCTATATTTGATATATTGCGCCTATGCCTCCAGAAACTCGAGAGATGGAATTAATCATGATGCACACTTTTTTGGCGCTTTAACTGGCCTTATTTTCACCATCATTTTCGTTCCTGGAATTATACAGAACTTTATTACCGCCTTAACAGGTGGAAAATAATTTATCCCGCATTCGGTAAGCAAGGATTTTCAAAGAAACTCATTGGGTTTTCGGGATCTTTAATGATCTCAAATTTAACATAGCCCCAAGGCTTCCAGAAGTTTTCTAGCACCTGAGCATAAATTTTATGTTGCCAAACATCGAACAAAGGCTTGGTCATATTTCCACGTAAAGGCATTGCCTCGATATAAATTGTGCCCTCAACTGGCATAAAAGTATATTCTGGCAAGCGATTAAAAAGATAAGCAGAATAATAAAAACGGGCTGTCAATTCTTCAAATTGTACGGCAGTTAATGCTTTTCCTTTTACCTCATTAATAATATCTTGATGATAACGTTTATTGGTTCCACTGTCTTGCAGGCAAGCAATAATTCCAAAATCTTTCATCTTCAAAGAGAAGGTTAAGGTGTTAATTTCATCGCGAAAACTAAAAGGTGTTTCCTCATTTTCGAGCTTAACAACGGTGATCGACCAAGGGGTGAAATCCTCAAACGCTAAACTGGTGTACAAGTTCTGCATCATGAAATTTAGGTTTCCAAACTTCATCATTAACGATTGAGACATATTTAAACCATCAGCGGTCATTTCTTGTCGCAAAGCAGAATGCATTTCTGCATAAACGAACCCATATAAAAACTTCCCTACCCAATTGAAAATATCCAATTCTGGTAAAGCAGAAACAGCATCGTAACCTTTAGCGAAAGCGGCTTCAATTTTTTCTTCCAAAGGATTTATAAATTGTTCATTTACCTCGCTGTTAACGGGTATAACTAATGTATTGTAAGAGCGGATACTTTCATCCAGAAATTGAATCTGCTCTTCGCCAGTTAAACCTACTTGTTCCATTAACCATTTCGGAATTAACGGAACCTGCAATAACGGAGAGTTAAAAGTATTCCCACTTAAAAAGCAAGTTTTATATAAAAAATCGAATTTTTGGAAAGGGTTGTATAAGCCGGTATTCATTGCTGCAATATTAGCTAATATATTTTGATGCCCTTGCTGGTTAAGTTTATTTTAACGTTGGGATTACAACAGGTAGGTTTTTTCTGCAGATTTCGCCGAAAAGGCTCGCAGATTTAAGGGGATTTTTAATATCTGCATCGATCTGCATTTCTGCTCCATGGTCGGTGACACACCGACTAGTTAAGGTAATACTGGGCTACTGCATCACAAGAGCAATATAGTTTGGTTTGTGAAGTACAATTAGTGATGTTAAAGTTGGTTGGTGAGCCACCAACCAAGGTGATTGATTTTTATTTTGGTCTGTGAGGACACAGACCAATGTTTATGCTTCGCTGTTTGGTGAAACACCGAACAGTTAAAGACAATCTGCGGGAAAATTATGCATGCCCTAAAAACTATTGTAATAGTAACCAATATCATCTACAAGTTGATTATAAATAGGTTTTGTAAACTCCAAAAACAAGGCACTTGGTGGAGGCGGTAATACTTCTTTTCTTCTTGTCATGGCCAATTGATTATTGCTTAATGCCCGATCATCGCCTTTATAACTTGCCCAACTATCTCTCCAAACATAAGTGCCCGGAAATTTTTGCTGGCGCACAACTTTCTTGCTTTGCCAATCCATAATACTCATATCCAATAAGCCTGATGATGAAATGGTTTTTTCAAAAACACTTAATGTTGCTTTAACGGTTCCATAAACTGGTTTTCTTTCTCTGGTTTCGCCAATTACTACACTATCGCGTTTTAACTTTTCAATGCGTTCCTTAACGTAAGTTTGGCCAACCATAAAATCATCAAAATTTAAACTTAAGACTTGATCTGGAATAATTTTTTGATTAGTAGCTTGCTCTTCACCATAGAAAATAACAAACTTATTTCTCGAGTAGCTGCTAATAAATTGATCGATTTGTTGTTGAAAATAATCTGCACTTAATTTATACGGACCACCGTTTAAAATAATCGGCTGCACCACAACTCGGGTCACTGCAGCCCAATAAGCATCATCCATTTTGGCTTTTACATCTTTATAATTCGGCTGCAAATTTTGCGCTTTCTCAAATTCGTAGTATGCTTTTTTAGCCGATTGGCGATCATTTGTTTGCAGATAACCTAGTCCAGAATTATACCTCGCGGCAGCAGCATTTAATTTACTGTCTGCTACTTCTTGTATATATTTCGATGGCGTTGGCACTAAAACCAAACAAGCAGGGCAACTATTTATATCGTCGGCGAGTTGATTAATTTTTTGGTAATCGTACATAATCGATTCCCATCTGTATAAATCGTTAGAAAGTTTTGCCTCATTAATTTTTCTTAAATGATCTTGCAGGGCTAAATCATAAGCAGTTTTTAAAACCTGCATCGCCTCACTGTTTTTTGGCGAGTTTTGCAACCGACTTACAGCTTTAGCAACCGATGCATCGTAATCTCCTTTTTGCAAGGCTTTTTTTCCTGTGGTACATCCTCCAATAATTATTAAGGATAAATAAATAAAATACCGTAATCTTGAAATATTTTTCATAAAGCAGCGCATTTAGTAGTCATTGGATGAATATAGCAAATGTTTTTATTCATCCGATCACTAGATTTGTAAGGCGATAATTACCCTATTTATTAAGAAGACGATTGATGATGAAAATAAGTTGCAAGCCATTTGAATTAGAATTAAAACACCCTTTTTCTATCTCGAAATTTACCCGAACCAGTACGCCATTAGTGCTTTTAAGAATCCAGTATGAAGATTTTATTGGCTATGGAGAGGCTTCGATGGTGCCCTATATGGGCGAAAGCTACGAAAGTGCAAATGCTTTTTTAAAACTTATTGATTGGGATAAAATTCGGTATCCATTTAATTTTGAAGAGATTATCGCCTATTTGGATAGCCTAGCTCCAGGTCAGCCAGCCATAAAAGCAGCTATTGATATTGCTCTGAACGATATTCAAGGTAAGGTTTTAGGCAAGCCGTGTTACGAAATCTATGGTGCCGATCTTGCGAAAATGCCTGTTACTTCTTATACTATTGGGATAGATACGCCTGAAGTAATTAGAGAAAAACTAAAAGACGCGGAGAATTTTAAAGTCATAAAGGTTAAGCTTGGTAGAGATAACGATCAGGAAATTATTGAAACCATCCGCAGCATGACTGATGTACCGCTTTATGTTGATGCAAACCAAGGTTGGACGGATAAAATCAAAGCCATCGATTTAATTTATTGGCTGCATAATCAAGGCGTGGTTTTAATCGAGCAGCCTATGGATAAGCACAATTTAGATGGAAATGCTTGGCTTACGGAAAGAAGTCCGATTCCTTTGTTGGCTGACGAAGCGGTACAACGTTTAGCGGATATGGATCAATTGAAAGGTGCTTATCACGGCATCAATGTGAAGTTGATGAAAAGCTGCGGAATGTACGAAAGTCATCAGATGATTTTGAAAGCCCATTCATTTGGAATGAAAGTTTTGATCGGTTGCATGAGCGAAACAAGTTGTGCAACCTTAGCTGCTGCTGCTTTAGCGCCACTTTGCAATTGGGCCGATTTAGACGGACCGTGGCTAACCAAGAATAACCCTTTTAAAGATCCAGCTTTTGAAAATGGGAAGTATATTTTGAAAGATTTACCTGGCTTAGGTTTGAAAGGCATTACTTCGGATCTTTTTCCTTAAAAGATTTTCTGATGTCTTTGGTGAGCTGATACTTGAAATAAAATAAGCAAGCAGCAGTACCAACAAGAAAGCCAGCAGGAAGATATTTACTGTTGTTGTAACACCAAACAATTCCACAAACGGAAAGGATAATGGCTAAATTATAGAAAATATTTAGTGCGAATTTTTTGCCCAAAATTAAAAGATTTGTCGTGTAAATTAAACTTTTGATAAATGATCAATCAATAATACTCAATTATCAAACGGATGAATGATAAATCAACAAACCAATTATCAAACCTTGTAAGAGAGAAAATATTCAAAGATTTGCTTCTGCAAAGTTTGATAATTGGAATTTGATAATTGGTTATTTTAATATACCGGCATATTCGGATCAAATGCTTCTTGCCAAGCTAAAATCCCACCTTTTAAATTGTATAGGTTTTCGTAACCATATTGCGCCTCTAACTGCATTACGGCAGCAGCACTTCTTTTTCCGCTGCGGCATTGAATAATTACAGGCTTATCTTGAGCAACTTTATCAGCCTCAATTAAAATCCCACCCAAAGGGATGTTTTCTCCTTCAAGGTTAGAAACCTCATATTCGAATGTTTCGCGAACATCAATTAACTGAAAATCTTCTTTGTTATCGATTTTCGCTTTTAGTTCTTGTACCGATATTTCTTTCATCTTATTAGTGTATTTGTACAAACTTAGATAAAGTTGCTTAGTTAAGCAATTATAATTGCCTGAAATAAAAAAGCAAATTATCGATCTCTCCTCTGCCGTTTAGAGACAACTTTTATAGCGGAAATATAAGCAAATCGATTTTACTTTAAGCATCAAAAGAATGTCCTATTTATTTTAGCTAATTCTGTAACATATCATAGCCTTAGGCGTTTAAATATAAATATTACAAATGGACAAACTGAACCGTTTTTTTTGGTTTTGTTCTGGTGCACACATCCCGACACTGGAAAAGTATCCCTCAGAGCAAAATAAATATACAGGCATTGGCGCCACCATCTTCTTTACCGGTTTATTTGCCGCACTTTCTGGCGGTTATGCCATGTACTTCGTTTTTAAAGGGGATGATTTAGCGGCTATTTTTGCCGTTGTTTTTGGCTTTTTATGGGGTGCTGCCATTTTCAATATGGATAGGTACATCGTATCCAGTATTAATAAAAGCGCAAGTACAAATAAACAACTTTTACAGGCAACGCCTCGTATTCTGTTGGCTATTATGATTGGTATGGTGATCTCCAGACCAATTGAATTAAAAATATTCGACAAGGAAATTAAGGAGCGATTGAAAGTAAGTTACCTGAACGGACAACGATCGAAAATTGACACCTTAAATAAAGCTTTCGAGAATAAATATCAGGTAGAATTTGGAAGGTTGAATTTACAGAAAGCCACTCGAGATTCCTTAGAGAAAGGAATTAAAGCTGATAGACAAAAACTGAACTTTGAGATCTTTGGTAATAAAACCACAGAAACATCTGGTGTAATGGGCTATGGGCCGTATGCAAAACGTAAAGAAGCAGAAATAAAGCAACGCGAAACCGAGCTTGATTCTTTAAAGGCCAAAATCAATAAATCTGAAGCTTTTGTAGATAAACGCAAAGCTTTCGATGGCTTATTTACAGAGAAACTCTATACCAAAAAGCAGCTTGATAGTTTAGCTGATATTGCTGGTTTCGCAGATCGGAATTGGGCTTTAGGGCAGCTTAAATTTAATGTAGATGGAACTAAAGATAGCAATACCGCCACAGCAGTTACATTTATTGGTTTACTGTTCATCTTCTTCGAATGTTTGCCTGTTTTTGTTAAACTCATGAGCGCCCGTGGTCCTTATGATTTCGCTATCGCTGATGGTGATGAAGTTTCCGTTTATCAATCGAAGAAAGATAAGGATTTTCACATGGAGGTAGCAGATAATATTCATGAAACCCGAGTGGATTCAGAATCTTCGAAGCAGAAAGAAATTATAAAGGGAAAAGCTTATCGCGATTTGGAAAAATACAATTGGGATCAAGAATAGATGGATATGGGGACAATCTAGCGACAATCCATCAACCATATTACATCATACATCTTCCATTTTTTCGTATTTTACAACCATCAAATCCAAATTATGAAGAAATTTTTAGGCACCGCTTTATTTAGTGTGCTATCGCTTTACGCTTTTGCTCAAAACGAAATTAGTTATACCGTTTCTTTCCCAAATGCAGTGCATCATGAGGCAGAAATTACGATGGAAATCCCAAATGTTCCAGCGGGCTCGCTTATGGTTCGCATGAGTCGTTCTTCCCCTGGGAGATATGCCACACACGAATTCGGCAAGAACGTTTACAACTTAAAAGCCTTTGATTCGAACGGAAAATCATTGCTCATCAAGCAGCCTGCAGGTGATGTTTATGAAATTCCATCACATGGAAATGCGGTTAAAATTACGTACACCTTATTCGGAAGTTGGATAGATGGAACTTATGCAGGCTTCGATGAAACGCATGCCCACATGAATATCCCAGCAACTTTTGCTTTCCCTGTTGGGATGGATGCTCGCCCACGTTTAGTGCAGTTCAAATATGCTGATAAACAGAATTGGAAAGTGGCAACACAGTTAAAGCCAATGGGCAAAGACACTTACTATGCGGCCAATCTTCAATATTTTATGGATAGTCCTACAGAAATTGCAGATTATAAAACGGCTAGCTGGCAGGTTAAAAATACCGATGGTAAAATGCAAACTATTCATTTAATTTCACATTCGAACGATACGCAGCTTGCCATAGATAATTATGCAGAAATGCTTAAAAAAATGGTTGATGAACATTTGGCTGTTTGGGGTGAATTTCCAACATACGATTACGGCAATTACTATTTTCTGGAAGATGTTTATCCAGATAATGCTGGTGACGGAATGGAACATAGAAACTCTACCTCGATTGTTCAGCGTACCCCAAAAATTGAGGGTTATGAAGCCAATTTGTTAGGCACATTTTCTCACGAGTATTTCCACAGCTGGAATGTAGAACGCTTAAGACCAAAAACATTGGAGCCCTTCAATTTCGAGCATTCAAACATCAGTGATGAACTTTGGTTAGCCGAGGGTTTTACACAATATTATGGCTCACTTTTACTGACAAGATCTGGTTTAAAAACGGTTGACAACGCAATAGAGACATTTAATGGAATTGCAAATGCGGTATTAAATTCCCCAGGAGCCAAAAACTTTTCTCCAATTTCTGCCAGTAGATATGCTGTTTTTGCTGATGCTGGAGTAGCAATCGATCAAACGAATAAAAGCAATATTTTCCTTTCCTATTACACGTATGGCGCAGCAACGGCTTTGGCTTTGGATCTTCGTTTACGTTCGGAGTTTAAACTTACGCTAGATGATTACATGCGGGCATTATGGAAAGCCTACGGAAAACCAGAAATTGCTTACACCGTTCCCGATTTAGAGAAAACCTTGGGCGAACTCACTAAGAATCCAGCTTTTGCTAAAGATTTTTTTAAGCGATATATCTACGGAACAGAGAAAAACGATTATGCTAAATTGCTTTTAAATGCTGGTTTGGTGCTGCGTAAAGCAAATCCTGGAAAAGCATACTCTGGCTTCGGACGCCTTACTGCTATCGATGGTAAAGTGACTTTACCGCAAACTTTAACTGGTTCACCGGCATACCAAGCAGGTTTAGATATTGACGATGTAATTTTAACGGTTGATGGTAAGGAAGTAAAAGATTTGGCTTCGATAAATAATGTCATCGATGCGCATAAACCTGGCGAGGTAATTTCGATCACCTATCTTTATCGTGGAGAACAAAAAAACACAAAATTAACACTAGCCGAGAATCCTAATTTAGAACTCGTTTCAATCGAAAAAACTGGTGAAACTTTAACGCCAGCAATGCAAACTTTTAGAGATAATTGGTTAAACTCGCAAGTAAAAAAATAATTAAAATTAAACATAGCATAACCTAATACCATGAAGAAGACACTTCTATTTACACTTGTCGGTATGGCAAGTTTGCAGCTGAATGCACAAAATATCGATAAAATTATCACCAGAGAATACACCGACCACTTAATTAAAACTTTAAGTGCCGATGATATGCAAGGCCGTGCAACTTTTACGCCCGGCATTGATAAGGCGGCAACGTTCATCGAATCTGAGTTTAAGAAAATTGGTTTGAAACCTTTAACTGGTGAAAAAACCTTTCGCCAAACATTTAATAAATACCAAGTAACCAACCAAACTTCGTCCGTAAAGATTGATGGGCAGGATATTGCACCAGAAAACTTGATTATCGCTGGTCTTAAAACCGAAAATATCACTTTAGATAAGGCCAATACAACCGTAGTAAAGCTAGATCCTGACAAAGCTTTTGTGCCGCAACTTAGGGCCATGATGGGTGCCGATAAAAATCAAATCGTTTTGGTTGATGCTAAATTTGCTGATTTATTTAACCGTTACAGAGGTTATTTTAGCAAACCTACAACGGTTGATGAAAAAGATCTTAAAGCAGGAGTAAGCGCTGTTCAGGTTTTTGTTTTAGGTAAAGATGCAGCAACAGATTTTTCGGCTACATTTAAAAGTAAGGTTGATAAAATGCCTTTATTTAATGTTGCTGGGATGATTCCTGGGAAATCTAAAGCTAAAGAGTTAGTGGTTTTCTCAGGTCACTATGATCATTTAGGCGTTCTAAAAAGCGTAGATGGCGACAGCATTGCAAATGGTGCTGACGATGATGCATCGGGAACAACGGCTATGATTGCCTTAGCCAAATATTACAAAGCTCAAAAGAATAACGAACGCACCTTAATTTTCGTTGCCTTTACTGCTGAAGAAATTGGTGGTTTCGGTGCTAAATATTTCTCCGAGAAATTAAATCCTGATGATGTGGTTGCCATGTTCAACATTGAAATGATTGGCAAGGATTCTAAATTTGGTAAAAACACAGCCTTTATTACCGGTTATGAAAGATCTGATTTTGGAAAGATTCTACAGAAAAACCTAGCAGGAACAGAATTTACTTTCCACCCAGATCCTTATCCAGATCAAAACCTATTTTACAGAAGTGATAATGCAACTTTAGCTGCTTTAGGCGTTCCAGCACACACCATTAGTACCGATAAAATCGATATTGATAAATTATACCACACCGTGAAAGATGAATATAGTTCATTGGATGTAGAAAACATTTTATCAACCATTAAGGCGATTGCTAAAAGTGCAACGACTATTGTTAAAGGAACAGATACACCAACAAGGATTCCGAAGTTGAAGAAGTAGTAAATAAACCTAGCAGGTTTTAACGCAATCGTCATGCTGAATTCATTTCAGCACCTTTCCTGCTATTTTTAAGACCCTGAAATAAATTCAGGGTGACGAAAACACTAATGAAACTACAACAAAAAAAATGGCCAGTGAAATCACTGGCCATTGCTATTATAAAAACTTTGTAAGTTAAATTTACTTACTCAAATACATCGATTTATCTTTGTAAAGTTTGCGGAAGTATGGATCCTCCAAATCTTTAATGAAACGGATCGCTTCACCTGTAGATTTCATTTCCGGACCTAATTCTTTCGTCACCTCAGGGAATTTCTCGTAAGAGAAAACTGGTTCTTTAATGGCATAACCTTGCAGCTTACGTTCTATAGTGAAATCTTTCAATTTCGCTACACCTAACATAATCTTCGCTGCAATGTTAATGTAAGGAACATCATAAGCTTTTGCGATGAATGGAACCGTACGTGAAGCTCTTGGATTTGCTTCGATTACATAAACTTTCTCGTCTTTAATGGCAAACTGAATATTCAATAAACCAATAACATTTAAAGCTTTTGCAATTTTGATCGAATATTCTTCCATCGATTTCGTTACCGATTCTGGCAAACTGAACGTTGGTAAAACTGCGAATGAATCTCCTGAGTGAATTCCTGCAGGTTCAATGTGCTCCATCATACCGACAATGTGAACATCGTCACCGTCAGAAATCGAATCTGATTCTGCTTCTTCCGCTCTATCTAAAAAGTGATCGATCAATACACGGTTGCCTGGCAAATCGCCCAATAATTTTACTACTGCTTTTTCTAAATCTTCATCGTTAATTACGATGCTCATTCCTTGTCCGCCTAACACGTAACTCGGACGAACCAAAACTGGGTAACCCACTTCGTTTGCTACAACAATTGCTTCTTCTGCATTTTCTGCAACACCGTATTTTGGATAAGGGATTTCTAATTCTTTTAACAAATCAGAGAAACGACCGCGATCTTCGGCGATATCCATATTCTCGAAAGATGTTCCGATAATTTTAACACCGATTTCAGTTAGTTTCTCAGCCATTTTCAAAGCTGTTTGTCCCCCTAACTGAACGATAACGCCAACAGGTTTTTCCAATTCAATGATTTCGCGAACATGTTCCCAGAAAACCGGCTCGAAGTATAACTTATCAGCCATGTTAAAATCGGTAGAAACCGTTTCAGGGTTACAGTTAACCATAATGGCTTCAAAACCCGATTCTTTAGCAGCCAACAAACCGTGTACGCAAGAATAATCGAACTCAATACCCTGACCAATACGGTTTGGACCTGAACCTAAAACGATAACTTTTTTACGGTCTGAAGAAACAGATTCGTTTTCTTCATCGAAAGAAGAATAGTAATATGGAGTTTGCGCAGGGAACTCCGCAGCGCAAGTATCTACCATTTTATAAACTCTGTTAATTCCTAAAGCTTTACGACGGTCGTAAACTTCATCTTCAGTAACGTTTCCTAGCAACCAAGCAATCTGAATATCAGAGAAACCTTTTTGTTTCAAGGTAAAAAAGAAATCCTGAGGAATATTATTTAATGAATATCTTTTTAATTCAATTTCTAAAGCAACAAGCTCTTGAATTTGATTTAAGAACCATTTATCAATTTTAGTAACCTTACGGATAGATTCCAAAGGCACCCCCATTGTCATGGCATCTTTTATTAAGAACAGACGGTTCCATGAAGCATGCTCCAGACCATCCATAATTTCGTTGATGTTGCGGTTTTGACGGCCATCGGCACCTAAACCTGCACGCCCAATTTCTAAACTCTGACAAGCTTTTTGCAAAGCCTCGATGAAGGTACGACCAATCGCCATTACCTCCCCAACAGATTTCATTTGTAAACCTAGTTCTTTGTTAGCACCTTTAAACTTATCGAAATTCCAACGAGGGATTTTAACAATAACGTAATCTAAAGTAGGCTCGAAATATGCTGATGTTGTTTTAGTGATTTGATTCTCGATTTCATCTAAATTGTAACCGATAGCTAATTTAGCTGCGATTTTAGCAATCGGATAACCGGTTGCCTTACTTGCTAACGCTGATGAACGCGAAACACGTGGATTGATTTCGATGGCGATAATGTCGTCATTGGCAGGATTAACCGAGAACTGAACGTTACAACCACCAGCAAAAGTTCCGATGGCACGCATCATTTTAATCGCCTGGTTACGCATGTCTTGATAACAGCGATCAGATAAAGTCATTGCCGGAGCAACTGTAATGGAGTCTCCAGTATGGATACCCATTGGATCGAAGTTTTCGATAGAGCAAATGATAATTACATTATCGTTACTATCTCTTAACAACTCCAATTCATATTCTTTCCAACCTAAAACGGCTTGTTCTACCAAAACTTCGTGAGTTGGAGAAGCCTCTAAACCGCGTTTAAGTGCGGCATCGAATTCTTCTTTTTTGTGTACGAAGCCACCACCAGAACCACCTAAGGTGTAAGATGGACGAATTACCAATGGATAGCCGATTTCTTGCGCAGCTTCCTTACCTTCTAAAAATGAATTGGCTATTTTAGATGGCGCTACACCTACACCTATATCAACCATTAATTGGCGGAAAGCTTCACGGTTTTCGGTTTTTTCGATAGCCGCTACATCAACACCAATAACTTTAACACCATATTTTTCCCAAACACCTCGTTCTGAAGCTTCTACACACAGATTTAATGCGGTTTGGCCACCCATTGTTGGCAATACAGCATCAATTTTAGGTAAGTCTGGAGAGTCGATGTGCTCCTGTAAAATAACCTCGATTGAATCAACAGATAGCGGACGAAGATAAACATGGTCGCCGATTACTTTATCCGTCATAATTGTAGCCGGATTAGAGTTGATAATTGAAACGGTAATTCCCTCTTCTTTTAAAGATAGGGCCGCTTGTGAACCAGAATAATCAAATTCGCAGGCTTGGCCAATAATAATTGGGCCTGATCCGATAATTAGTACTGAGCGTATGGAAGTGTCTTTAGGCATGATAAAGCTTAATACAATAATTAAAATTCTAAAGTTTAGGTCGTTTTATAAACCCTGAAAGCAACGAGATTTTGTGCTTGTAAGAAGAAAAATCCCAACTGTTCTGTCGGGATGCAAAGATAGAGTTTTCGTACGGTTTTAAGATTAATTTTTTAAAATAAAAAAGAGGGCCTTTTGAGCCCTCTTTTATCTGCTAGATATGTAATTATTTTTATTGCGCCAGTTTAACTTCTCCTAAATCTGTAGTTGCACTATCTTTTACTGCAACTTTTTCTATTACAGCATCTTTATAGGGTGCGTTGGCTTTTATGAAAACGGTATAAACACCCTCTTTTAGGTTGGTGAATGTAAAAGCTCCCTGAACGATCTCTGCCTTTAAAGTATCTGTTCCAGCAACAAGTGACACGGATGACGATGCATCAGCAGGTGTAATTCTGCCCATAATGCCACCCAACTTTGCATTTGTAAAGGCTATCGATCCTAATCCAAAAACGATTAGTAGCGATAATATAACACATATCCTTTTCATATCAGTGATATTAGATTTTCTAAATGATCTACAAATAACACCATTTAGGTCGATTAGTTTTAAAAAACGAACACTGAAAAAACAAATCGTACAGTAATATGTACATGGATTTACACAATTGCATTAAAATTTGATTAGAAATGTTAATTTCTGTTAAAATTATTTGTATAATCTGCCTTAGGAGGTCAGGTTTAAGTCACGAAGTTGTGATGATGCATATATTGGCAATAATGTTGTAATAAGCAGAACATATATGCGTTTTGTATATACTTTAGAAAAAGATCTAAAGCTTCCTCCGCGGATTAGTTACCCGCCATGAGGATTTCTTCATAAATAGTTTGTTTGGTTTATTATCCGGTCAGAGGAGCCCTCCTCGACCGGATTTTTTCTTTTAAGGGGTTTTTCTTTTACATTTGGCTCCATCGTAGAAAAATATCGTGAACAAAACAATTAAAAAAATTGCCATCGTCGGACCAGAAAGTACAGGCAAATCAACCATGTCGCAGTTTCTTGCAAAATATTATAAGGTTTCTTGGGTGCCAGAATACGCCCGCTATTATTGCGAAAACCTCACCTCTCCATATACTTTACAAGATGAGGTAAACATGTATTATGGTCAAGTTGCTCTGGAAGATGCGATTTTGGTTACCACCGAAAGCGATTTTATTATTTGCGATACCACATTTGTTACCGTTAAAATCTGGAGCGATGAAATGCTGGGAGAAACGCCTCAGCTTGTTTTAGATGCCTTGCCAAAAAGGCCGTACGATCTTTATCTCTTAATGGATATTGATTTGCCTTGGCAAGATGATCCACTCCGCGATTTCCCTAATCATAGAGAATATTTTATGGAAGTTTGGCATAAGGAATTGAAAGCCCTAGATGCAAACTACAAAGTAATTGGTGGCTTGGGTGAGCTTAGGATTCAAAATGCTATTGAGGTGATTGATCAGTTTTTGGATTTATAATATTTGGAAAGCAATAGCAGTAGTTGATAGGAAAAATTTGTTCCCGCCCCCGCTTCTGCTCCCGAAAAAAAATCGGGGAGCATCTCGCTTTGGTCGGGTTTAGGTGGCTTATGTAGTAGCACTATTTTGCGTTTATAAACCCAATTGGAGCGGCAGCCGCCGATTTAAGCATCTGTATTTGTTTTTCTAGGTATGCTTGCATGTTGCACAGATTTCTTCGGCGCTACAGCGGAAAGTGGGACTGCTGTTTCCAATGAAAAACCTCCGTTAATTTTCAAAGCATTTCATTTAAAAGATCAATCATTAAACTTTTGTATTGTATTGATAAATTATTTTCTACATTTGCCCCATCATTAGGGGTGCCTTGTTTGTTATAAACACAAAAACGGGCTGAGATCATACCCATTGACTTTTTGATAACCAAATCAAAATAAACAATTTCCAAACGTTTGAAAATTGAATTTTGATTATTGGAATTTTAAGGTCATACACCTGATCCGGGTAATGCCGGCGTAGGGATTGGAGTTATGGAAGTTTAACTGAAATCGGGAGTACCCCTATTTCCGATGGGTTTAACTAAAAACAAAAACATTGAAAAATTTACTTTTTGCAGCGCTTGTTGCAATGTTGCCTTTCCTTGCATTGGCACAAAATTCGGTTACGGGAAAAGTAACGGATAACAACCTGAATGCGTTGCCTGGCGCAACCATCAAAATTAAGGGACAAAGAACTGCTGTGGTTAGCGATGCTAATGGAGATTACACCTTAGGTAATTTAGCCAATGGTAATTATTACGTTTCGGTAAGTTACGTAGGTTACAAAACCCAAGACAAATCTTTGGTGCTTACCGGAAATGCAACCTTAAATTTTGCCCTGACTCAACAAAATTTCTTGGCAGATGAAGTGGTGGTTAGCGCAACTCGTGCTTCTAAAAATTCGGCTACAACTTTTCGCAACCTCGATAAAGCGGAACTGGCCAAGAACAACCTCGGACAAGATTTGCCCTACTTATTAAATCAAACGCCATCAATCGTGGTAAGTTCTGATGCGGGTGCAGGCGTTGGTTATACAGGCATGCGCATTCGTGGTAGTGATGCAACGCGTATTAATGTAACCTTAAATGGCATTCCGCTAAATGACGCAGAAAGCCAAGGAAGTTTCTTTATCAATTTGCCAGACTTAGCTTCTTCGGTTGATAATATTCAAATCCAACGTGGTGTGGGTACTTCTACAAATGGCGCTGGTGCTTTCGGCGGAAGTCTAAACATTCAAACCACCACCCGTCGAGATTCTGCTTATGCCGAACTCAAGAATACTTACGGTTCTTACAATACTTGGAAAAATACGGTTAGTGTAGGTTCTGGCTTAATTACCAATAAGTTTACTTTCGATGGTCGTTTATCGAGGATTAAATCTGATGGCTACGTAGATCGTGCCTCGTCAAATTTAAAATCGTTCTTTGTTTCGGGTGCGTATTATGGGAAAAAAGATATTCTTCGTGCCAACGTTTTCAGCGGAACGGAAAAAACCTATCAGGCTTGGAATGGAATTGATGAGGAAACTTTAAAAACAGATCGTACCCACAACGATTTTACTTATGATAATCAGACAGATAATTATCAGCAAGATCACTATCAGTTATTTTATACTCGAAACATTACCAATCAGTTAGTAGCAAATGCCGCTTTGCATTATACTTATGGCAGAGGCTATTACGAAGAATTTAAAGACGATCAAAGCTTGGCGAAATATGGTATTCCCGCGGTTGTGATTGGTGGCGTAACTCAAAATACTTCAGATCTTGTCCGCAGACTTTGGTTGGATAATGATTTTTATGGCGTTACTTATTCCTTAAACTACACACCCAGCAATAAACTAAACTTTGTTTTAGGCGGAGCTTACAATGAATACAAGGGCAAACATTTCGACGAAGTGGTTTGGGCACAGTTTGCCAATTACGATGGAAGTGGATCTATCCGTCATAGATATGATGATAACGATGCTTTTAAAACGGACTTCAATATTTTCGGTAGGGCAAATTATCAGGTAGATCAATTTAACTTTTTTGCCGATTTACAATACAGAAGAGTTTATTATTCTTATTTCGGTATCGACCCGAACGGAACACCTGCGCAGCAAAATGCGACCTTAAATTTCTTTAATCCGAAAGCGGGCATAACTTATAATATCAATGAAAAAAGTAATGTTTACGCATCAATTGCCGTAGGAAATAAGGAACCAAACAGAAATGACTTTACTGATTCGGATATTAACAGCAGACCAAAACCAGAAAACTTAAAAGATATTGAGGCTGGATACCGCACTCAATTTTCTAACTTATCTTTTGGTGTAAATGGTTTTGCCATATTTTATAGAGATCAGCTTATTAATACCGGAAAGCTGAATGATGTAGGTGGACAAACGCGACAAAACGTTCCCGATAGTTACCGAGCAGGCATTGAGTTTGATGGAAAATGGCAAATTTTGAAACAACTTTCATGGGCTGCAACAGCAACTTTGAGTAGAAATAAAATCAAGAATTTCGAGGAATATATTTACGATGAAGATCCTGCAGCTTTTACCGCTACGGTGGTGAATAACTACAAAAACACAACGATTGCATTTTCACCATCAATCATTGCATCGAGCGAAATTAATTACAATGTTCTACCCAATGCAAGTATTGCCTTACTCAGTAAATATGTGGGTAAACAGTATTTGGACAATACTTCAGCCGATAGCCGTACACTTTCTAGCTTCTTTGTTAACGATATTCGTTTGGCTTACAACACACCTTTAGCAGGAATAAAAAATGTTGGTTTGAGCTTACTTATCAATAATGTTTTCAGCAAACTTTACGAAAGCAACGGCGGTACTTATCCTTATCTATATGGTGGAAATTTAGATCGATTTAATTACTATTACCCACAAGCTACCAGAAACTTTTTGTTAAGTTTAAATGTGAAATTTTAAAAAGAGCAAAGAATAAAGTTTAGTACTTTCGTCATTGCGAGGCACGAAGCAATCTTAATGCGGTTGAAATAAAACCCATAGTAGTAAGATTGCTTCGTGCCTCGCAATGACGATTTTTATATAATCATGAAATACATCGAAAAACTTCAATACATCACACACGATATCCCGCACTTAACTCATATTGAGCAAGCACAACTTGCCTGCGAAGCTGGCGCAAAGTGGATTCAATACCGCTGTTTAAGCAAAGCTGATGATGAACTTTTGAAAGATATAAATGCCATTGCCGAAATTTGCGACGACTGGGGAACCACATTAATCGTTACCGATCATATTCATTTAAACGGAAAGGCAGATATTCAAGGATTTCATATTGAGGATATGAACGCTGATTTTATTGCCTTAAGGAAATTTGTTGGTGATGATATTACCTTAGGTGGATCTGCAAACACAGTTGAAGATTTAATTAGATTGGCAAATGAGGGCGTAGACTACGCTGGCTTTGGGCCTTTTGCCATTACCGAAACAAAACCAAATAGCTATTCTCTATTAAGTTTGCAAGCATATATAGATGCCGCGAATAAACTTGATCAGCTGAAAATAACATTGCCCGTTCTTGCGGTTGGTGGAATAAAAATCTACGATGTTGAGGCAATAATGCAAACACGAATTTTTGGTATCGCCGTTTCTGGCGCCATTAATTTTGCTGATGATTTTATTGAGGCTTATCAAGATTTTTATGAGGCGGTTAAACTTTAATCTTGCTAATTGATTCTCGATACTTTAATTTCTATCTTCGCAATATGTCATCACATCACATTGTAAAAGAAAAACAAGAGCCTGCTTTATATATCGACGAGCTTGGTAATTTTAACGAAGAACTTTTAGGTCAGCTTTTAGAGTGGAGCCCAACGCTTTTGGTTAATGCGGAAAACTATGACAAAATATTTTCTCTTGGCTTAAAGGTTGATGTTTTGGTCAATGGAAATAATCAGGAAACCCAAGAAGACACCAAAGTTATTCAAGGCCCGGTTGATGCCTTAATGGTTGCGATAAATTATTTATATGAGGAAAAGTATCCTGCTGTAAACGTAATTACCAATAAATTCGATTTAGAAAGATTCGCAGGTTTTAGCGATAAAATTAATTTGGTTGTGTTTACTTCGAAGGCAAAATATTACACCATAAAATCTGGCTTTTCTGTATGGAAACCCGCAGGAAGTGAGTTTAATATTATGGGGAATTCTTATTTGGAAGTAACGAATTTAATGCAGGATGATGATGAGATTTACAGGGTTGTAAACGATGGTTTTGTAGAATTTACTTTTGCTGGACAACCAATTTTTATCGCCGAGCCATTATTATGATTACACTTAAGAAAGCCAAAGAGCAAGACATAGAAATGATTAGAGAAATAGCTGCGGCAACTTGGCCAAGTGCTTATCTCGATATTATCGGGCAAAATCAGATTGATTACATGCTCGATAAAATGTACAATAAAGGTGAGTTGCTTAAACAATTTATGGAAGGGCACATCTTCTTAATTGCTGAAGAAGGAACGCAGGAATATGGCTTTGCTGGTTATTCCATTATAGATCACGAAGCACGTATTTATAAACTCCATAAGCTGTACGTTTTGCCCACCGCCCATGGAAAAGGTGTTGGGAAGCTCTTAATCAATGAAGTTTTCAATCAAGTTAAAGCCGCCGGTGGTTCTGCTTTACAACTCAATGTAAATAAAAGTAATAAGGCCAAAGATTTTTACTCAAAAGCAGGCTTTACATTAAAAGAATCGGTAAAGTTAGATATTGGCGGAGGTTATTTTATGGATGATTATGTAATGGAATACCAATTTTAATTATCGATTATAAGAAAATACCGCTGAAGTATATTTATTACAGCATTTTGCGTTAGGGATTGCAGTGGAAATCCTTTTTTGAGGCTTTTTCTGCCTCAAAAAAGATTGCAACGGAAAGCCCGACCCTTGTGGTAACGCCCAAATTTTTAAAATATAAATGCAGTTAATTTTAGAATTAAAGCGGAAAATGCTTTTGTTTTATAATGCAGCTTTAATTCTTCATTCTACCTTGCTCAGATTCTGTACCAGTTGCACGGCGACGGGCAGGCTTAATTTCATTCTTACCAAAGCGATAAGTAAAACTTATTCTACCAATCTGGCTTTCGTTTTTTTGGTGAACGTAATAGCTCAAACCTGGGTAAGCACTCGATAAATTATTTTCAGACATGTTAAAAACATCTGATAATGCAAGCTTTAAACTTGCTTTTTTATTGAATAACGATTTGCTTAAACCCGCATCAATATAATAACGAGCCTTCAAACTTAAGGTTCCATAATCTAAAGGCGATTCGTAGCTTCCGCTTAATTCTCCAGTAAAGCCACTTACAATGGTAAAGGTTTGTTGAGATTTAAACTGGAAAGATGTTTTTCCAGTTTTCAAAGGGCTTCCCGCTAAGTCAGGTGCTTCAAAACTTAAGTAAAAAACGTTTAAATTATTATTGGTTTGCCACCATTTAGTAATCTGAACGGGTATGTTTAAATTGGCGTTGTAACTGATGTTTTTGGCGATATTTGCGTTGGTTTGGTACAATGCCTTTTGAGCTTCATCGGGTAAAAGCACTTCAGTAATTACATCATTAACCCTACTGTAACCTAATGAAAGCATATATTTTTGCATAAAAGTATAGCTAACCTCAAAATTATGCGTGTATTGTGGATTCAAAAACGGGTTACCTTTGTTATAAGTGTACTGATCCAGATAGTACACAAATGGATTCAATGCATCGTAACTTGGGCGATCGATTCTTCTACTGTACGAGAAACCTAACTGATTGTTTTTAGACAAGTTTTGTTGAACAAATAGGGTGGGGAAAAAATCCCAATAACTTCTTTCAACCACGGTATTGGTGGTAATTAAATTTCCTTTCGAGTTGGTTTGTTCTATCCTTAAACCAAGCTGAATGCTGGTGTTTTTAAACTGTTTATTAAGGTTAGAATAAATTGCATTTACGTTTTCATCATAAACGAATTGATTGCTGCGGCGTAAATCATTTTGCCAATTATTGTTTATAAATTCCTCAGCCTGCAAATCGTTATCAGTTTTTACCCAACTGCTCTTTACCCCAGCTTCTAACTTAACGGTTTTGCTTAACGAAACATTATAATCTACCTTAAAAGCCTTTATATCGATTTTCGATGGTGTATTATTTCTAATGTAGTTAATTGGGCGAATCCTATTTCCGTTGGCGAATAGATAATCATTTTCGTAATCTGAACCATCATTACCGTTATATTTAGAATAATCTAAATCGGCAGAAAGCTCTGAACCAGCGGTATCTAATACCGATTTGTAATTCACATTGTAAGCAATGTTATTGTATTTTGTAGTTTGTAAACTGTTAGATATTAAAGAAGAATCTACTTTTTGAAATGATGGGCCAATCAAGGTATTTGTTGCTGCAGCCTCAGTTCCACGATTAAAATAACCATTTACAAGCACGCCGATAGTATTTTTCTTATCGATAAAATAATCCAATCCCGCCTTAAAATTATTATTGTTTTGTTTTCTAACGCTTACACCAGCTTGCATAAAATAAGTATCTGGAGCTCCGTTCGAGATACGATCGATGGTTATTAAGTTCTCACGCTTGGTTTTTCCATAATTGTAATTGCCAAAAAAGTTTAATTTCTGTGTTCGGTGGTTTAAGTTTAACCCTGCGTTTCCACGAAAATTCTTACCATAGCCAGCAGTTGCATTTGCACTACCGTTTGTTCCACCATTTTTACTTTTCTTGGTTTTAATATTGATGATTCCCGAATTTCCAGAAGCATCGTATTTGGATGATGGATTGGAAATTAACTCTATGGTTTCTATTTCCGAACTTTGCATATTCCGAAGAAGATTGGCTACATCGGCGCTGCTCATGTAGGTTTGCTTTCCATCTAACTGAATTAAAACACCTTGTTTACCCAACATCGAAATCTTATCATTTTGATCTACCGAAACACCAGGTGCTTTCTGCAAAAGTTCCAATGCTGTGGATCCAACAGCGATAGAACTATTAGAAACATTCATCACCACCTTGTCCATTTTACGCTCAATTAATGGCTTGGTTACTGCAACGCTCACTTCTTTTAACGTTTGTGTGTTGGTACTTAGTTGAGCTGTTTCAAA
Organism: Pedobacter frigidisoli; assembly: GCF_004331675.1. GTDB lineage: Bacteria > Bacteroidota > Bacteroidia > Sphingobacteriales > Sphingobacteriaceae > Pedobacter > Pedobacter frigidisoli. The sequence continues at coordinate 475,461 of NZ_SJSN01000001.1, forward strand.
ATCTATTTTTTGATTAGCATCGCTAATGGATAAAACCTTACTTTTGATGGTTTTATAACCCATATTACTGGCTTTATAAAAATACTCACCCTTGGTAGAAATAGCAAAACCAAACATTCCAGATTGATCTGTAAATGCAGTTTTAACTACACTAGAATCCGAAGCTTTTAAAAGTACAACAGTTACATAATCTGCCGGTTGTTTATTTTCATCTAAAATGATTCCAGTGATGTTTGCTTTCGGAGCAGTTTGGGCAAAGGCATTAAAAGCTGTAAAAATTGATGCAATAATTAGTGATAATTTGTATAAAGTTTTCATGGGTCTTATCTTTTAAATTTTAAAAATTGGGCAAAAAGATTTCCATAACACGCTTGCGAGTGCTTTCGCATTTTTATGCGCTATGTTTTTAAAGCTTAGCTCGGAACGAAAGGTTCCTGTTGTTTAGTTATAAATAAGACGACCGTTTTTCTGAAAGGTTACAGAAAGAAATAAAAAAATCAGAATGACATATTTCGACCGATCGAATCTTTTCTATTTTTAGAAAGTGAAGGCAAGTAAATCTTGGCAAATTAAGCCCTGCCATCTGCTCCAATCTTTTAAAAGCAACGGTTTGAAAATCAATGAATGCAAGACTAATTTTAAAAGGATTTCCGCTACTGTCAGGCTTATTTAACGAAGTAATTGCATAAAAAAACCGCAGATTTGCAGTGGAAAAATCTGCGAATCTGCGTCCCATTTATTTAAGATGAATTGTTATTTTACCCCCAAAACGTCAACGCCTTGTTCAAAAACAACATCAACAGGAATATTCTTGCGGGTTAATCTATCTAAATCTTTTTGCAACGCTGCCGGAACAATTGCTTTTTCCTTTTGCGCTTTTTCAACAGCAACCTTATCGCCATTACCTTGCAAGGTGATAATGAAAGCACTTAAATCGTTCATCGCAGTAGCAAATTTTTCAAAGTTTACTTTGTAGGTTCCCTTAGCAGTTCGCTCAAATGCGCCTTTTTCCTGAAAATAGTTAAAGCATTGCATATTGGCTTTTCCATGTGCCTCCGAAACGCCAAATCGTACTGAACGTAATATGCCAGCCATAAAAGTGGTATAATAATCCTTAATATCGCCTTGTAGCTCGCCTTTTTTGAGTAAGCCCGTAACCATATATAATCCTAAAACATCGGCCTTACCTTCCTCTAACCAACTATATTGTTCTTTTAAAGCTTCGCGAACAAAACCTTTTCCTGTAATTGTTTTTTTAATTCCTAAGCCGTGGGCAACCTCGTGAAACATTACGTTAGCAAAAAAGGCATCAAACTTAATGTATTTCTGTTGATCGGCATCAATCAATTCTTTTGAAATAGGCACAAGAATCTTATCGAATTTGGCCTGCATTGCATTTTTCAATTGCGATCTACGGGTTCCTTTTTCCTGTTGAATTTTTTCATCGTTTGGCAAGTTAACGGCAATCGTTTTTGATCCTGCGTTACAATCTCCAGCATAGTAAACAACATCGTAGGCATTTAATTCCGAATCTGTTCCTGGCGTTTCTGTTTTATATTTCGCTGCAACAGGTAAGTTTTTTTGAAGTTCTGGCAACATTTTAACATATTTTGCTAAACGCTTGCTCCATTCCTTATCCTTAATTAAAACATAAGCTTCATAGCTGGTACGGGCATTAAAAAGTTTATCCTCATAATTTTCAATCGGACCGATGATGATATCCAGTCCATTGGTTTTCATATCCAGCCAAGCATAATCGCTGGCGGTAAAATTATCAGTTACCAAGGCATCAGCCCTTAGGTTTAAGTATTTTTTCAGTCCCGCATCTTCAGTAATCAGGGCAGCTTGCTTTAATAAAGAACTCGCCTTTTGTAATTCTGAAGCAAATAATACATGGTAAGGAACGGCGCTCAGTTTACCCGTGCTGTCTTTTTGTATAACAGAATAGGCGCCGAATTTATCGGCCAGATCAGATTTCTCGATCTCTGCTTTTGTAATTCCGTAAGGATAAAACGACGCACCTTCTGGTTTGGCACCAACGCCTGCCACAAATGGTTTTTCATTGTTTAATCTATCCCATGGACCATAATTAATATTTACAAAATCGCGGGTTTTTTCATCTTTAATAGTAGCCAATAAACTATCGCGTTGCGGATAGGCCTGTTTCCAATACAATTCGTCCATAATCTCGGCTGCCTGAATCAGTAGTGGCAAAATCTTACGATCATTAACACTTAATTGGTTAATGTTGGTGGTTAATTTTACCCTTTCATAAATTGGCAATCGTTGTGCGACATAATTAGTAAGGCTATCTTTTTGAACAACAACGGCCGTATTATCATTGGGTTTATCTGTATTGGTACAACCAGAGAGTAATCCTGTTGAAATGGCTATTGCCGATAAAAATATAGTGGGTTTGTATAATTTCTTCATTGTTAAATCGATATCGGCACTAAATTAGTAAAAATTGAAAGCTTTGTATAAAGTTTGATGCATTGGATGAACTTTCGCATAACTTTGTAACTTCATTAAATAAAAATTTCAGTATGTCATCTCTTAATTTCCCTAAATATTCATCTGTTTTTGTAGTTACGCTAATCATTTTTCTTTCTTCCTGTGGATCTAGCAAATACGCCGCTACTGAGAAAATTTACAAACAAAAATCAAAGGATTTCTCTAAAATCATCAGTAGCACACCGCCAGTTGGTCAACTTTACGATTCATTAAGTGCAACAAACCAAGAATGGGTTGGTTCTGTAAATTTTGGGATACGTAAACCGAATTTTGTTGTTATCCATCATACTGCCCAAGATAGTTTGGCGCAAACCATCAAGACATTCTTCTCTACCAAAGCAGGCACTAGCGCACACTATGTAATCAGTCGCGATGGAAAAGTTGTACACATGGTTAACGATTATCTTCGAGCAAACCACGCTGGCGTAAGTAAATGGGGAAAAGATACCGATTTAAATTCTTCATCTATAGGAATAGAATTGGATAATAATGGTATTGGCGATGTTTGGCAAGATGCCCAAATTAATAGCTTAATTAAATTGTTGGCAACGCTAAAGAAAGCCTATAATATACCAACAGCAAATTTTATTGGTCATGCCGATATTGCGCCAGGCCGTAAAAATGATCCAAAAAATTTTCCATGGAAGAAATTGGCTGATAAAGGTTTTGGCTTTTGGTATGATGATATTTTAAAAAACCCGCCATTAGACTTTAATACGGAAATGGCGTTAAAATACATTGGTTATAATACAGCGAACTTGCCGGCGGCCATCGAAGCATTTAAAATTCATTTTATACAATCAGATATTACCAAAACATTAACACCTGTAGATATTTTGGTGTTGTATAATGTTTATATGAAATATTAAGAAACAAAAGCCCTTGAAGATCATTCAAGGGCTTTCGTTTTTATTTAGAGGCTTCTGCAATTGCCCGCTCTAAGATTTCATCTCTGCCTTCGGTTATTCCTTTTATAGTTTGCTCAACATAAATATTCGGAATAATTCCTACACCATGATGTTGAGAGCCATTATGTTTCAATACTTTCATTCCAGTAAACCACATACTGTAACCACCAGGAAGGCTTAGTGAATTTACATTACCATTTGTGCCTGCAGTGGGTTGCCCAATAATAGTGGCCAGTTTATAATGTTCAATAAAACTCATATAACTTTCAGCATAACTGATGGCACGACCATCTATTAAGAAAAATATTTTAGCGTTCAAATGTGGGCTTTTGGCTTTGAGAGGCCAGCGTTCATTTTGATAAGTGATGGGCTTTTCCTGATCTGGGTAGATGATCTGTGGGATTTGCATCCACCTCGAAGAGGTATCATCCTTTACCATTAAATATTCGATTAAACCTGTATTGTCGGTCGGGTAGCCGCGTAAATCGCATATAATGGCTTTGCTATTTTTCAATAATTCGATTGAGTCATCAATCATTTTCATTTTCGCATCACTAATGCTGATGTAAGTGATGTTGTTACCCAATGATTTAATAGCTTCTTGTTTAACAGACTCTGTGTTATATGACGATGAATGGATTTTTCTAGTCGTATTTACTTTTTGCCCTCCTGATAAAACAATATTAATTGGCGTATCTTTTACTCCAATTAATGATTCAGTTTTTGCCCTATGATTAAGGTATCCAGGGGTAGCGGCAGAAATGTATTCATAAACATTCTGGAAATATTTCAGGGCATCCTGGCCATTTATTTTTTCTACAACATCGCCCTTTTGTAACTTCAGTGTAGAACCCACTACCGATTTTATAACTAATTTATTCTCAATCAAATCCCAAGAAAATGGTGGATAGTATTGGCTTTTATCTCCGGTATACCAAACACCTATATGTCCATCCTTTAATTTTGCAGTCATTTTTTTTAGTGTGTTTGCAAATTCTAAACTCGACTTACTATTATAGCATTCAACCAAAGCTTTTTCTAAATCGGCATTCCAATCAGTTTTAGCCACATCAAAATAAGGGAAAAAGTGTTGGAAAACATTCCAAGTATTGATAATATTCCCCAATCTCAAGTAAAGATTTTGAGCAGTTAACTGATCTTTAGGAACACCATTTATAGTCGATAATACTTGTTTCACTTTTACACTGTCTGTAAATGGAAAGGTTTGCGTTTTAGTTCCGTAAAGTACAATTGGAACAAATATTTTTAAATTTCTGCTGATTGACTTTCCTACATATTCACCAAAATTAGCGTGTCTATCAAAAGGTTTAATATCTACGGTTTCGCTATCAATTATATTTAGCGGACTGGCAACCTCTGCAAACTTATTCTGTTCATCGCCGTTAATTGCAAAAACATACTTAGCATTTTGAATACTCGATCTTCCTGTAGAAACTGAAATTGTTTTTGGTTCATCTCCAATCGTTTCACTTTCAAAATCTCTGCTATAAATTTCCTTGCCATCAACTTTCAAAGATAAATCGTCTATGGCGAATTTACCACGATCAACCAAGAATGCTCCAAATACTACTTGTTTTGCATCCTCGTTAATTGTACCTTTAATTTCGAAATTTTGCCAGCTCTTACTAATAATAGGGCGGCTATCCATATTCTCAAAAAATCCCATCTGTCCATTTTGTCTATCTACCCTAAACCAAAATTGACCTTGTCCTTCTTCACTAAGCACTTTTCCTCTTCCAGATAATACAAACGTTTTTCCTTTTAAATCTTTTGCGTCTATCAACGTACTTAAATTTCCAAAGCCAGTAAATTTGTTTTTAAAAACAGTTTGTCTATTTCTTCTCACACTTTGATATAAACTTCGTTTATCCTTAAGCAAGCCTACACCTAAATGCTGCCAACTTATTTCTTTATAACCAACAGTGTCTTTAGGCTTTAAATTTGACGGAAAAGTTATTTCCTCAGTTGTAGATATTATTTGTACACCTGGCATTAGCACATTGGCAAGGGCATTTAAACTGTCTTTAAGTTCGCCAGTGGTTTTGCACTTATCTACTTTTTGACTACCGTACAATGCAAATTTATCCCAATCAATTTTATCGGCATCATCACCCGGATAAAAATATTTTACATAACCGTAAAATTTGGCAAATGCCATTTGGTTTTCAATTTGCTTTTGCGATTGAGCAAAACATGCACATCCTAAAAATAGAAGTAGGGCGGTTGAGATTGTTTTCATAGAGAATGATTAGTTATCGCAATTTAATCATCTCTTGATTAACTATTTGTTAAAAAATGCTAAACTGCTTACAGAAATGCGCATCCATAAAATTAAAAAAAACACGGATAAATCTGTGTTTATCCGTGTGTGTATTATTTACAAAGCCTTTCCTCTTGGGGAGGGTTGGGTGGGGCTTTAATTCGGTTTCTTAAACGTATCCTTTAGCGTTACTGTTCTATTAAAAACCAATTTATCAGCGGTAGAATCTCTATCTAAACAGAAATAACCCTTACGAATAAACTGGTAACGACTCTCCAAATCTGCATCTGCTAAAGCAGGTTCAATGTATGCGTTAGGAAGAACGGTTAAACTTTCAGCATTCAAATAATCCTTAAAATCGCCTTCTTCTGCATCTGGTGTTTCTGAAGTGAACAAACGATCGTATAAACGAATTTCAGCAGTTTTTGCATGCGGCGCACTTACCCAATGAATTGTTCCTTTAACATTAATTCCGCTGGTATCGTTTCCACTTTTCGATTCTGGAATATATGTGCAATGAACTTCAGTTACGTTTCCGTTTTCATCCTTTACAAAATCCTCACACTTAACAATGTAGGCGAATTTTAAGCGAACGTTAGCTCCAGGTGCCAAACGAAACCATTTTTTCGCCGGAACTTCCATAAAATCTTCACGCTCAATCCAAAGTTCTTTGCTAAATGGAATAACACGTGTGCCACCACCATCTTCCGCTTCGGGATTATTTTCGCCTATTAAATCTTCAGTTCCTTTTTCGTAGTTGGTAATGATTAATTTAATTGGATCCAAAACCGCCATAACGCGATTTGCCGATTTGTTCAAATCCTCACGAATACAAAATTCCAATAAGCTCAATTCGATTAGGTTTTCGCGTTTTGCTATTCCAATACGTTCACAAAACTCACGAATACTTTTAGGAGTAAATCCTCTTCTACGCAAGCCTGAAATGGTAGGCATACGTGGATCATCCCATCCGTTAACTAAATTTTCGTTAACCAATTGAAGCAATTTGCGTTTACTCATTACTGTCGAAGTAAGGTTTAAACGGGCAAACTCATATTGTTTTGATGGAAAAATCTCCAGTTTTTCAATGAACCAATCGTACAGTTCACGATGCGAAACATATTCTAAAGTACAAATCGAATGCGTAATGTTTTCGATGCTATCGCTTTGTCCGTGGGCGAAATCGTACATTGGGTAAATGCACCATTTATTGCCTGTACGGTGATGTTCAGCATGTTTAATTCGATAAATAATCGGATCACGCATGAGCATATTCGTGCTCGTCATATCAATTTTAGCCCTTAAAATATAATCGCCATCCGCAAATTCACCGTTTTTCATTCTGGTAAAAATGTCTAAATTCTCTTCTATACTGCGGTTGCGATAAGGACTATCTTTGCCAGGTTCTGTTGGCGTTCCCTTTAAAGCTGCAATTTCATCAGCAGAACTTTCATCAACATAGGCTAAACCTTTTTCGATTAATTTTACCGCAAACGAATACAACTCATCAAAATAATCTGATGCATATAATTCATTTTTCCAGTTAAAACCTAACCATTTAATATCTTCTTGCTGGCTATTTACGTATTCTGTTTTCTCAGTTACCGGATTGGTATCATCAAAACGCAGGTTGGTGTAACCGCCGTATTTTTGTGTTAGTCCGAAATTTAAGCATATTGCTTTCGCATGGCCAATGTGTAAATAACCATTAGGTTCTGGCGGGAAACGCGTAACCAGGGTTTCATACTTGCCACTATTTAAGTCGTTCTCAACAATTTCTTCAATAAAGTTTAATGACTTCTCTTCACTCATAAAAACCTGTAAATTAGGATTGCAAAGGTAAAAAGATTGAGCGGATTTAGGTAATGATTATGGGTTTATTAGCTCATGGTTACTTGTTAATAGTATAAAACTATAAATCCACTATCTTTTTAGAGAAGCATAAAGTTCAAAACCATAACTATTGCTCATCAAACCATCAACTGTAAACCAAAATGAATACATTTACATCAACTTAATATTCTTTATGAGCAAAGTATTAAATCGACCAATACGCGTTTTAGTAGCAAAAGTTGGCCTAGATGGACACGATCGTGGCGCCAAGGTAATTGCCACTTCTCTTCGCGATGCTGGCATGGAAGTAATCTACACAGGCTTACGGCAAACGCCAGAAATGGTAGTAAACACAGCTTTACAGGAAGATGTTGATGCCATCGGAATCTCGATTCTATCAGGCGCACACATGACGGTTTTTCCGAAAATTATTCATTTTATGAAAGAAAAACAGTTGGATGATGTATTGTTAACTGGCGGAGGGATTATTCCAGAAAGTGATCGGGCCAAACTTGCAGAATTGGGTGTGGGCGAATTATTTCCTCCGGGAACAACGATGGCGAGCATAGTAGAATACATTCAGAATTGGGTTACAGAAAACAGAAACTTTTAAGTATGGCATACCAGAATTTATTATCAGAAGTAAAAGAAAATATACTCTATGTTACTATAAATAGAGAAAAGGCGTTAAATGCATTGAATAAGGATACATTGGCGGAATTGGCTGATGTAATTGCTTTTGCTGCTAAGACCGATGAAGTTAGAGGTGTAATTTTAACAGGCGCTGGTGAAAAGGCTTTCGTTGCTGGTGCAGATATTAAGGAATTTTCTGATTATAGCGGACAGCAAGGACAGGAGCTTGCCAAACATGGTCATGACTTGGTTTTTAATGCAATTGAAAATTCTCCAAAGCCATTTATTGCCGCCATTAACGGTTTTGCGTTAGGTGGAGGATTGGAGTTAGCCATGGCCTGCCACATGAGAATTGCTTCTGATAATGCTAAGCTGGGTTTGCCAGAAGTAACTTTAGGCCTAATTCCGGGTTATGGAGGAACACAGCGACTAACACAATTGGTTGGCAAAGGGAAAGCGATAGAAATGATTACTACGGCTTCTATGATTACAGCTGTTGACGCCGAAAAAATTGGACTGGTGAATTATGTTGTTCCCCAGATGGACTTAATTAGCAAGGCTCAAGAAATTTTAAATGTTATTAAGCAACGTGCACCACTTGCTGTAGCCGCTGCGATAAAATCGGTTGTAGCATCACTCAATGAAACCGATGGCTATGTAGTTGAAATTGAAGAGTTTGGAAAGTGCTTTGAAACTGAAGATTTTAAAGAAGGTGTATCTGCTTTCGTTGAGAAAAGGAGGGCAACCTTTATCGGAAAGTAGTGTCGGTGTCTTATTAATTCGGGTATTCAAAAAATAAAGTGTAGAAAAAATTTCCCGTTTTGATAATTCTTGAGTAATTATGTGCTATCTAAATTCTAATTTAAACACCTATTCTAACCATAAGTTAACGGGATTTTCTTAGAATAAAAAACAGATTTAATCTGATGAAAAAGAAGATACTTATAATTGACGATGAAGTAAATATTGGGCTCTTACTCTCAAAATTTTTAAATAGAAACGGTTTCGAGGTTTCTAATTCAATTACCGGAAGTTCGGCATTGGAAACAATGACTACCGAAAGTTTCGATTTAGTGCTTTGCGATTATCGTTTGGACGATACGGATGGCAGAGAAATCCTCATTAAGGTTAAAGAACTTTATCCAAAAACTGGTGTAATTATTATTACTGGCTACTCTGATATTAAGCTTGCCGTAGAGTTGATTAAACTTGGCGCTTATGATTACATCACTAAGCCATTGTATCCCGATGAAATATTAAATACCATTAACAAAGCCCTCGAAATGCAAAGAGCGCTTAATGAGAATAAAAGTTCATCAGGCAAAAAGAATAGTGCAGAATCAGAATCTGATTATGTAAATTATACTGAATACATCGACGGAAAGAGCGAGGTTTCTTCAACACTTCAGAAACAGATTCAGCTTATTGCCCCAACTTCTTACAGTATTATTTTAACGGGTAAAAGTGGTACCGGTAAGGAATGTGTTGCGAAAACCATTCATTTAAATAGTTTACGAAGAGATAAGCCCTTTGTTGCGATGGATTGCGGATCGCTAACCAAGGAGCTTGCAGGAAGTGAATTTTTTGGTCACGAAAAAGGCTCATTTACTGGTGCGCTTTACACCAAGATTGGCCACTTTGAGCAAGCAAATGGTGGCACATTATTTTTGGATGAAATTGGTAACCTATCTTACGAAATTCAGGCTACCTTGTTAAGAACCGTTCAAGAACGCAAGGTTAAACGTATTGGAAGCACAAAAGAAATCGACCTTGATGTTCGCATTATTGTTGCAACCAATGAAAATTTGGTAGATAATATTGGAAAGGGAACTTTTAGGGAAGATTTATATCATCGCTTCAACGAATTTTCGATTCATCTCCCATCGTTAAAAAACCGTGGAAATGATATCCTGATTTTTGCCGAAAAATTTCTAGCTGTTGCCAATCAAGAATTAAATAAGAATATTAGGGGTTTCTCGGATGGTGTTAAAGCCTGCTTTTTAAATTATGGCTGGCCAGGAAACGTTCGAGAATTAAAAAACGTAATTAGAAGAGTGGCACTATTAACTGATGGAACCGAAATCCAGGTAGATGTTTTGCCTTTAGAGCTTTCGAATTATATTAAGGATTACGACCGCGAAAGAATATTGAGCCAGGTGCGCCTAAAGTTGAGCGATAAACCAAAAGATTTAAAAAACGCTGCTCAAGAAGCTGAATATGATACTATTTTGAGTGTTCTAAAGGATGTAAATTTTAATAAGACAAAGGCAGCCAAAATTTTAAATATTAATAGAAAAACCCTTTACAATAAAATAAAAGCCATTAAGTTCGAAGAAGAGGAATAAATATAGAAAAGGGCAAAACAAATCTGCCCTTTTTTACATTTAATGGATACCACGCAGCTCCTTATGTCCGTATTCTCCTATAAGCAACGCAATAATATAAACCTTGTTATTATCATAGCACTTGGACTATTAATTGCATATTCTCTTCAAGGAATTTCAAGTGCCATACTAAGTACACTTGTTTTATACACCATTATGCGCCCCGCTTATATACATTTGGCCGAAATTAAAGGCTGGAATAAAAGGGTTGTAGCATTAGGCTTAATCACATTTAGTATTGTATTAATCATTCTTCCTTTCTATGCCCTAAGCAGCATGGTAATTAGTAAAATTTCGGAGCTCAAGAACAATGAGATCTTTTTTAAGAATCTCTTAGTTAAACTTCAACATCTTGTTCCGGTAAAAATTAATCAAGATTTAATACAGGAAGGGATGACTCGATTGGGAAATTGGGCAACGCAGCTATTTCCATCTCTAATATCGAGTGCAGTAAATATAATACTTAGCCTTTTGGTAATGTACTTTTTACTCTACTTCATGTTGATCGAGCGGAAAAAATTCGAGTTTTCGCTAATTAAATATGCCCCTTTCCGAGAACAAAATGCATTACGATTTGGAGACGAGATGAGGAATACAACTTATGCGAATGTTTTGGGACAAGGATTAATCTGCTTAGTACAAGGTTCATTAGTAAGCCTATCATTTTATGTGTTAGGCTATAAAGATCCTGTTTTTTGGGGCGTAATAACCACTTTTATATCATTCGTTCCGGTTTTAGGCCCACCCGTGGTGTTTGTTCCGGCAGCAATTTTGCAAATTGCAAACGGAAATAATTTTGCTGGTTGGGCCATGCTTATTTTTGGCTTTGTTGTGATCATCAATATCGATAATGTGCTAAGATTTGTTATTGCAAAAAAAGTTGGCAACATCCACCCAATAATTACAGTAATTGGCGTAATTATTGGTATTCCACTATTTGGAATTTTGGGGCTAGTTTTTGGCCCTTTACTATTATCTTATTTTATATTGCTTGTTAAAATTTATGAAACCAGCACGATGGCATCAGAAAGATTAGAAAGAATTAAAACAAATAGTGAACTTGGTGAGTTATAAACATAACTTAACAGTGAAATAATATAATAATTTTATATTGTACCTAATTGTTAAACCTTAAAATACATTAATTATGAATGATAACTCAAAAGTTGTAGTTGCGCTCTTAGCAGGATTAGCTGCTGGTGCCGCTTTAGGAATTTTGTTCGCACCAGATAAAGGTGATGAAACACGTGATAAATTAAGTCAATCTTTAAAAGATTTAGGAGATTCTATTAAAGATAAGGCTGCTGATGAAATTAATCACCTAGCTGGCTTAAAAGATAAGGTAGTAAGCTCAATCAAAACCAAATTGAGAAGCGTAGAAGAAGAATACAGCGACGACGTAGAGCACGCATAAAAATAATTATTGCATAGCCGGGCTTCCATAGCCCGGTTAAATCTCATCTGAATTATGCAGGAAAATAAAGATAAAAGTGTTGAAGACCTAATCGAAGATGCCAAAGGTTTCCTAGAGGCCAGGGTAGAATACACTAGGCTTTACATCGTAGAAAAGGCCTCAAAGATATTTGCCGATTTAGTTACAAGCACGGTAGTGATTGTGTGCTTCATTTTGGCTTTTTTGTTTGGCTCTGTTACACTTGCTCTATATTTATCTGATGTTTTAGGTAGTTATGCTGGAGGTTTTGGATGCGTTTCTTTGATCTACATTCTTATAGCCGTAATTGTTTATTTAACTAAGGATAAATACATAGAGAAAGCCATTATTAACGTGGCGATTAGAAAGTATTTTGATAAATTAGCAGATAAGGAGGAAGATGAGAAAGTATAACATCAGAAACCTCGATGATTTGCAAGCTGCTAAACTCGAGTTAAAGGTAGAATATACCTTAAAGCAAGACATGCTTAAAACAGATACGAAAACATTCTTTAAGCAATTTACACTTGGTGCTTTAATCAAACGTTATGCAACGCCAAGTAACTTGTTTAAAGCCGATGAAAAGTTGAATATTAGCGGAACCGCAATGTCATTATTGTTACCGCTATTTATGAACAAAACTCTTTTTAGAGGGGCGGGATTTTTAACTAAAGCCGCTGTTGGTTTGGTATCTGGTAAGGTTGGCAAATCTCTTGATGCCGAACATCTATCAGCAATTTTCAATTCTGTAAAAGGCTGGTTTGGCAAGAAAAGAGAAAAAAAAGATAAAAAGTTCATCGATTATGGCATTCCGCCAGATAGCGAGACTTATTAGCACATTGGTCAATGGTTGACTAGTTTTGAAAGCCTAGATTAGAACTCTTTCTAAAATAAAGCCACTTAGCATTTAAGCTAAGTGGCTTTATTTTTTGCTATTTGAAACAATGGCTAATGAATCATTGAACGATTATAAATCCGTTTTAATTTTCAACTCTTTCAGTTGCTTATCATCAATTGTACTCGGGCTATCAATCATTACATCTCTACCTGAATTATTTTTAGGGAACGCAATTACATCGCGAATCGAATCTAAACCTGCGAAAATTGAGGTTAAACGATCGAAACCAAATGCAATACCGCCGTGTGGAGGTGCACCAAATTCAAAGGCATCCATTAAGAAACCAAATTGCTTTTGTGCTTCTTCTGCAGTAAAACCTAAATGTTTAAACATTAAAGCCTGTAATGCCCTATCGTGAATACGGATAGAACCACCACCAATTTCAGTTCCATTAACCACCATATCGTAAGCATTTGCACGAACGTTTTTAGGATCTGTATCTAACATGGCAATATCCTCTGGTTTTGGAGAGGTGAACGGATGGTGCATGGCATGATAGCGCTCCGTTTCTTCATCCCATTCTAAAAGAGGGAAATCCAATACCCAAAGTGCGGCAAATTTATTTTTATCCCGTAAACCTAAGCGATTACCCATTTCTAAACGCAGCTCGCTAAGTTGTTTACGAACCTTATCTGTTGAGCCTGCCATGATTAAAAGCAAATCGCCTTTTTCAGTTGCAAAAGCCTCGCTCCATTGTTTTAAATCCTCTTCGTTAAAGAATTTATCTACCGAAGATTTTAGGGTTCCATCGTCATTATGGCGAGCATAAATTAAGCCTGTAGCACCAATTTGCGGACGTTTAATAAAATCTGTTAGTTCATCTAATTGTTTACGTGTATAACCTGCAGCACCTTTTGCATTGATTCCGATTACCAGTTCTGCATGATCAAAAACAGGGAAACCCTTGCCTTTTACTAAATCGTTAAGTTCTACGAATTGCATTTCGAAACGCGTATCTGGTTTATCAGAACCGTAAAAACGCATCGCATCTGCATATTGCATACGAGGAACTTCTGGTAAGTCGTAATTGCGAACCTCCTTAAATAAAGTACGAATTAAACCCTCAAAAGTATTTAAGATATCTTCTTGTTCGATGAAAGACATTTCACAATCAATCTGCGTAAACTCTGGCTGACGATCGGCTCTTAAATCTTCATCTCTAAAGCATTTAACAATCTGGAAATACCTATCAAAACCAGAAACCATAAGCAATTGCTTAAAAGTTTGTGGCGATTGTGGCAAGGCATAAAACTCGCCCTCATTCATGCGACTAGGCACCACGAAATCTCTTGCACCTTCTGGTGTAGATTTAATTAAAACTGGGGTTTCTACTTCGATAAAATCCAAGGCATCTAAATAACGGCGAACCGATTGCGCCATTTTATGACGAAGAACCAAGTTATTGCGAACTGGGTTGCGACGTAAATCCAAGTAGCGGTATTTCATTCGAAGCTCATCTCCACCATCAGTTTCATCTTCGATCATGAATGGAGGTAATTTTGCAGCGTTTAAGATCTCTAATGCGGAAACCTTAATTTCTACATCACCAGTTGACATTTTAGGATTTTTGTTGCTGCGCTCTACAACGGTACCAGTAGTTTTAATTACAAACTCACGACCCAATGAACGTGCCGCTTGGCAAAGTTCGCTATTATCATCCATGTTAAAAACCAGTTGGGTAATACCATAACGATCGCGAATATCGATGAATGTCATTCCACCTAAATCTCTTGATTTTTGCACCCAACCACACAGGGTTACACTTTCACCTAAGTTATTAAGGGTTAGTGCACCACAAGTTACTGTTCTTAACATATAATGTAATCTAAATTAAGCGGCAAAAATACCGAATTTGTTTTAAAGTTGATGAAATACGCAAAGGTTTTTAAAGCGCTACTGTAAAGCATTGAATGTTTGCATTTTGAAAACTTTTGTTATATTTGATTGATGAAAATTTTGGTACGGAAAACCATATTGTACTATGTAAAAACATATCCATTGGCAGAGATACCATTATCAGTCTGGTTTAATGAGTTTAGCAAAATACAGATTTATAACTTTAATCAGCTAAAAAGCTTTTATGGAAATGCCAGTATTGTAGCAAACAACAGAGTGGTTTTCAACATCAAAGGGAATGATCTTAGGTTAGTTGTATCCATAAATTTTATTCAACAAGCCTGTTATGTTATTTGGTTTGGAACCCATAAAGAATATGACAAGATAGATGCTGAAACGGTAGCATTCGATACGAAGATTTTAACAAGTAAAGAAGTATAAAAATGAATTGGAAAATATTAAAAACCGAGTCGGATTATAATAAAGCATCAATGAGGTTAATGGAAATTTTTCATGCTGAACCCAATACGCCGGAAAATGATGAATTAGAATTGTTGATCGTTTTGATAAAGGATTTTGATGAAAAAAATTATCAATTGCCAGAATTGGATGCTTTAGAGGTAATTAAGTTTAAGATGAATGAAATGGGTGTTAAGGCAAAGGATTTAGAACCAATCATTGGGAGTAAAGGCCATGTGTCGGCAATTTTATCTGGTAAAAGAGATATCACTTTAAAAATGGCGCAGAAGCTAAAGAACTATTTTAGCATCCCTGCCGATGTGTTTCTTCACTCAGCTTAGCATTAATACTTCTCCTCTAAAACAACCTCAACAGCTATTATTTTCCATTCGCCCTTGATGTTTTTCCAATGGTAAACTTCTTCAGTTTGGATGGTTTGCTTTTTTGATAGCACCAATAAGTTAGGTTTGATGATAATTGATTTTCGAGCAATCTTTTCAGTAAAAACATCCTCTTCAAAAGCTGATTTAATTCTATACTGAATAGTCTCGTAGCGCTTAACCGATTTGAAAAACTTGTTTAAATCGTAAATAAAATCTCTTTTGTTTAGCGTCTTTTTTTCTGCTGAAATAAACTGCAAACCATCATCAAAGAACAAGGCATAAGTTGTAGCATCTTTATTTTCTAAAGCTTGGTTTGCTTTTGTATGTAGCTCGTTTATTGCTGAAGTGATTAAATCGGTTTCCATGGCATGAAGTTAATGTTTGTTTCAGGGATTTCAAATTTATGATGAACACGACTACTTTTTTCCATAAAAGGTTTTTTTTTGCAATGGAAAGGTTTTTGTTTATAGGAGTGGACCTAAGTTAATTAAACCTGATAGCAATGGAAAGCTCCCGATTTTTCTATCGGGACTTGGAATGTATAGCAGGGCTGCTATAACCTAATTGCTACTGCAACTGCTTTTCAAAATCCCTAAATCCCCTAAAGGGGACTTTAAAACCAATAGTTATTTTTTGCTCAAGACATAAACGATAAAAAGGCAAAGTTACCTATAAATGTTTATTTAATTTTTTTTCTACCTTGATGCAACGTTTTGAAATCCCTTATGTCTTATAATCAGAATATTCGAAATTTTGGAAGCTGTTTACATCGATAAAAACCTAGAATTAGTAAAAGAATGCATGCAGGGCAGCCGGGCAGCGCAGTTTGAATTGTACAAATTGTATGCTAAGGCCATGTATAATGTGGCGCTGCGCATTTTAAATTACGAAGAAGAGGCCGAGGATGTTTTACAGGAAGCTTTTTTAGATGCCTTTACCAGAATTGTAGATTTTCGGCAGGAAACCACTTTCGGACTTTGGTTAAAGCAGATTGTGATTAACAAATCCATCAATTACCTCCGCAAGCGAAAGTTTGAGTTTGTTGGAACGGATGAAATTTCTGAAGTACCTGATGAGATTAGTGCTGATGAATACGAGGTAAAGTTGCAGGCCGACGAAATTAGAGAAGCCATTAAGGAACTTCCGGATGGTTATAGAGTGGTATTAAGTTTGTATTTGTTGGAGGGTTACGACCACGAAGAGATTGCACACATTTTAAAAATAAGTGATAATACAAGTCGCACACAATATATGAGGGCGAAGAAAAAACTGAAAAGTATTTTAGAACAGAAAGGGATGAGAGATGAATAATAGACTAGAAACCTTTGTTAAGGAAAACCGTAGGGCTTTCGATATCACGGAGCCACCTTTTGGGCTTTGGGCAAAGATTGAACTTGAATTAGATAACAAGACAGCACTAGAAATAAAGAATAAAAAAAAGCCAGTAAAGCTGTACTTATGGATGAGTGCTGCGGCAGCAATAGTAGTCGTTTTTGCTATAGGTTGGCTATACGTAGGCAAAATGCAAAGCAACGGATTAGAAATTGCTGATGTAAACGCGGCCTATGCTAAAAAGGAAGTTCATTTTGCAGGTTTGATTGTAGAGAAAAGAGATAGCTTGGCCATTTTTGCTTCTGCAAACCCAGAATTGTACAAAAAATTTACTGCAGATTTAACCAAGTTGGATGAAGAATATGAAAGATTGAGGTTGGAATTGCCAACATCGCTAAACCAAACTTTTGTGGTTAAGGCCATGGTTAAAAACCGCGAAATTCAACTGCAATTATTAAAGCAACAACTATTAATTATTAATCAGGTTGACGATTACAAAAGGGTAAACCAAATTTAAGCCAATACTCTGAAGATAAGTTGCAAAAAATAACACATCAACTACTGTCTCGATACCTGATACTAAATACTTGATGCTACAAATACGCTCACCACATTTTTACGCTAAAGCCGGTCGGCAGGTTTATAGCGATTGAATGTTTAACAATTAACAACATGAAAACACTTAAAATATTTTTAGCCATTATGGCTTTCATCGCCGTAAAAAGTTATGCTCAGCAAACCGTTGTGGTCATTTCGCCTGATACTTATGCTTCTAATAACGTTAAGGTATCATTAGAAAATACTACAGTAAGCATTAATGATGATGCAAAATCTGGTGCAGATGCAGAACGCTCAAAATCTTTCAGCAAAAGCTTTAGTGTAGATAATAACGATAAGATAAACCTGAATAACCAATACGGAACTATTGTAGTTAAAACATGGGATAAGAAAGAAGTTCGGGTAGATGTGGATATTAAAGCCTATAGCAACTCTGACAGCGATGCTCAAAAACTAATTGATGCAGTTAATATCGATGCCAATAAAACCGCTGATGTAGTTTCTTTTAAAACCAATATGGACGATAGAAGCGGGCGCTGGGGTAGAGGCGTGAAAAACGGCGTAACCACTTGGAGAAGGGAAGTAAAGATTAATTACGTAGTGTACATGCCTGCTGTTAATCCGTTAACGGTTTTACAACAATATGGTAATGTGGAATTAGGCAATTTCGCTGGCCCAACTTCATTAAAAGTACAATATGGCAACTTGGTAGCCGGCAATTTGAGCAATATCAACAACTATATTAATGTTCAATATGGCAAATGCGATGTGCAGGATTTGAATGCTGCAGTAATCAAACACGAATATAATGGTCCGGTAACTATCGGAGCAGTTGGAACTTTAGAGTTAGATGCCGAATATGTTGGTGTAAATATCAATACGATTAGGAGATCTGCCGATATTAAAGTTCAATACGGCAAAGGTTTAACCGTGGGTACAATTGGAGGAAATTTGTTGTTGAATGCAGAATATGCCAAAGTAAACATCAATACTGTTAAAGGCAACACAGTAATTAAACAAGCTTATGGCGATTTAAATATTGCTTCGGCAGGGAAAATTGCGGTTAATGCAGAGTACTCAAACGTAACAGTGGGCACCTTAAATGGCGATGCTAATATCAATATGGATTACAACAGACTGAGTGTAAGCGAAATTACACCAGCCTGTAGAAATTTCAGCTTTATTGGCGAATATGCGAGCCTCGGTTTAGGTTTTGCAGATCGTTACAATGGTAACTTCAACGTATCTACTTCTTACGCAGGCTTTAAATATGGTGCAAACGTAACATCTAACTTAGTAAGTAAAGATGATGAGGATAAAAAATACAGTGGTAAAATAGGTAGCGGCGGAACAGGAAATGTTTCCATTAAAACCGAGTACGGTTCAGTTACTTTTAAATAAGAATTTCCAAGCTAAACAACTATAAAGTCTTGCCAATTTTCGGCAAGGCTTTTTTTGGTTTTAGGTTATCGTTAAATTGAGAAATTTATAATCTCCTGTTCCCTATCTTTGTTTACTGATGAAAACTTGTTCGTTGCTCTTCTTTCTGTTTATTGGGTGTTTCGCCCAAGCCCAAGAAGCCCCAATAAAATGGGCTACTCAAGAAACTTTCTTCGAGGATTTAGTGGGAAAGGAATTGCCGAATTTTAAAGGACTTACCATAAATAAAAAGCCTTTTTCTAAAAGCGACCTTAAAAATCAAATTGTAGTGATTAATTTTTGGTTCGAAAAATGCCCGCCTTGCATAGCTGAAATGCCAGAATTGAATGATTTGGTAAGGAAATACGCAGGTAATAATATTCGTTTCATCGGGATCACTCACGATTCACCGCAATCGGCTAAGCGGTTTCAAAAACGCAATGGTTATTGATATGAAATTGTTAGTCTAACGATGGATGAAATTAGAAAGCTGAATATTAACCACGGTTTTCCATCGAATATTCTAGTCGGTAAAGATGGAAAAATCATTTATGCCACAGCAAACATTTCCTTTATCGACCCTAATTTCAAAGCTAAATCTGAAATCTTTTTAGAGAAATTAAAGTTGGAAATCAATAAGAATAAATAGAATTAAAGTTGCTGGTTGGGCGGTATAATTCATCCCTTTTTTACTACAAAAGGAACAAAAGAAAGTGTTAGCTTAGTTGTTCTTTTGTTCCATTTGGATGATATTACTTTGTAACTTGGAGAATATCTCAATTTAGTGTGCTCCCAATCTTGTCGATAATTGGAAAAAGAACAGCGAAAAATTAAAGTATATATTCCTCGTTTATTGGCTTTATAGGTTCAGGAATCTCATTTTCCTCCATCATTTGCAAAAGATTAATTTCAATTGTTCTGGTGATTTGATTTAGTGGAACACCTGCAGAATTATTTTCAAAAGGATTTACTAAACTCATTCCATTAATTTGGGTAGAAACAAAAACAAAACCAATTAGCCAACCTAAAAATATAGCTGCAGGTCCGGCATCGGGACTAATAACTAACGTAAAGGTTACTACAAACAGCCAGATAAACACCTTGGTTAAATAAGTATATGTTGTTGGAAATATGGTGTTTTTAATTCTTTCGCTCATGCCCATCGAATCAGAGAACCTAACCAGCATTTCATTAATTTCCATAAACCTAAAACCATCTATGGCATTTGCTTTAGATAAGATTTGTAAATCCCTTGATTGAATATTTAAGATTGCATTATGGGTATTGGCATGTTTTTCAATCTCATGCAAATCCTCCTCAGGCAAATATTTTACATAAATTTCATCTACGGTTCCACGAAGACTTGCTTTTAATGCATATAGAAAGGCGATATGCCTACAGATCATCCTCTTTGCTATGGCATCATCTCCATCAACATAGTTGAGCAAAGCTCTTGCGAAAGATCGAGAATCATTTACCAATGCGCCCCAAATTTTTCGTCCTTCCCACCACCTGTCGTACGCTTGGTTATTATTAAAACCAATAAAAAAAGCAATTGCCGTTCCTAGAAGTGTTGGTATAATTGAAGGAATTACAAAATGGTGCGCTATTAAATATTCCCTAACGAAATAAGCAACTGTGCAGGAGGCGATCATAATGAGGTCAACCTGCCACGTATTTCTTAAAATTCTACTGAACCTGATATTTTGTATTAAAAGCATATAATTTGAATGGAAAATGAAAATACAAACATAAGGCCAAAATGTTTTATAATGTAACAATTTTAATGGCAGGAAGCGCAGGTTGCCGATTGTGATTCAAATGTTTATATTGGGAAACCAAATATTCCTATTCTTATGAGCGAAACCTTACCCAAGAACAATATCTTTAAAGTCATCGGTGCTTCATCACTTGGTACATTAATCGAGTGGTACGATTTTTACATTTTCGGTAGCCTTGCGGTGATCATTGGGCATCAACTTTTTCCAGAAGATGCAGGCGCATCTGCGCTAATTAATACTTTAGCGATTTTTGCTGCGGGTTTTATCGTTCGTCCTTTCGGAGCTTTGGTTTTCGGTAGGTTAGGCGATTTAATTGGCAGGAAATACACCTTTCTGTTAACCCTAGTTTTAATGGGTGGATCTACTTTTTTAATTGGATTAATCCCCTCATACAAAAGTATAGGATATGCCGCACCAATTTTAGTGCTCATTTTAAGGTTAATTCAAGGCCTGGCTTTGGGTGGTGAATATGGTGGAGCCGCAACTTATGTAGCCGAACATGCCCCAAAAAACAGAAGAGGTTTTTTTACCAGCTGGATTCAAACTACGGCAACCTTAGGGCTATTTCTTTCATTGGGCGTAATTGTAATTACAAAAAACATTTTGGGTGCAGATGCATTTGGAGATTGGGGCTGGAGAATTCCGTTTCTATTGTCTATCGTTCTGGTTGTAGTTTCTATCTACATCCGAATGAAAATGCACGAATCACCTATGTTTTCCAAGCTAAAAGCAGAAGGGAATATCTCTAAAAATCCATTAAAAGAAAGCTTTAATAATAAGGCAAATTTTAAAATGGTTTTACTTGCGCTATTTGGCGCAACAATGGGTCAAGGTGTGATTTGGTACACAGGCCAGTTTTATGCGCAATCATTTTTGGAGAACACCTGTAAATTGGATTTTAACGATTCCAGATACATTTTACTTTGGGGAATTGCTTTTGCTACACCGTTCTTTGTAATCTTCGGAGCGTGGAGCGACAAGGTTGGAAGAAAGTGGATTATGCTCTCTGGAATGCTCTTGGGGATTATTTTCTATCGTCCAATCTACCAAATGTTTTTGGATGATACCGACTTCTCTAAAATTGAGCAAAATGATGTTTCATCTACAACGGCAATGCCAGCAACAGCAGTTTTGATCCCAAACACTCCTGATAGCTTAAGAACCATTTCGACTAAGGTTATACTAAAAAACGGAGCATCATTTAACAAAATTCAGACTGATACGATTTCGGTTTCAAAGGGAGTTTTACCCGCCAAAGAAATTTTAAAGGACAAGGTTTTACCTACACCAATATTCTGGAAATTTGTCGGATTAATTTTCTTCCAAATTTTATTGGTTACGATGGTTTACGGACCAATTGCAGCCTTTTTGGTAGAGCTTTTCCCAACTAAAATTAGATATACCTCCATGTCTTTACCTTATCACATTGGTAACGGCGTATTTGGTGGTTTGGTTCCATTTATTGCAACGTTAATTGCCAGTTTTGCAGGCTCCACACCTTTATCTGGACTTTGGTATCCAATAGGAATTGCGGCTCTGAGCTTAATTATAGGGACGATTTATTTATCGAATAAAAGAGACGAAAGTATTAACGATTAAATAATTTAAAGATGAACGCGTTAAAGAAATTTTTAGGATTAGTTTGGATGGTTTTAGGACCATTGGCGATGACCTTTCTTTTTATACAGGCTGTAGAAAAAGTGGGCTTAACCCATACCGATATCGAAAGAACAAATACCATTTTGCAATGGGGAATTATACTTTTTATTTTCTTACCCATAAGTTTAGGGCTGATGATTTTTGGGTTTTATGCCTGGAAAGGCGAATATGAAAAATTGCCAGATAATTCAGCGTTATAGATAAGGTTAGATTTTGCATCAAAACCTAAATAAGTTACATAAAGATCTCCAGCATGCTCAAGATTTACCTTGCACTTGGTTCTAAAAACCATTTCCAAAACTATTTAACCAGATCGTTTCGGAAATGGTTTTTTTAATGAGGAAGCCATTCCGAAAGATTGACCAAACGACAGCTAAAGTGAACCACAACCATTGCATTCCCCTTAAAAAATAAAATCTGTATCATCCTTAAATTGCTATCATCAAGCCGCAGTAAAAATCGTTACAATCCTACCTCTGGAAATATCGAAGATAATACCTTGCTTTATAGGCAAAAAACTTAAATTTGCCACAACAAAAATCAAAATATAATGAGTTTCAGAATAGAACACGATACCATGGGCGAGGTGCAAGTACCTGCCGATAAATACTGGGGTGCACAAACCGAACGCTCACGCAATAACTTCAAAATCGGCCCTGAGGGTTCAATGCCTAAAGAAATTATTCATGCTTTTGGCTATTTGAAAAAAGCTGCGGCATTGGCAAATACCGAGCTTGGCGTACTTTCTGCCGAAAAAGCGGAGCTAATTGCTAAAGCTTGCGATGAAATAATCGCCGGCCAATTAGACGACCAATTTCCACTGGTAATTTGGCAAACCGGTTCGGGTACGCAAAGTAACATGAACGGAAACGAGGTGATTGCAAACCGTGCTCACGTTATAAATGGCGGCGCATTGGCTGATGATAAAAAAGTACTTCATCCGAATGATGATGTTAACAAATCACAATCATCAAACGATACCTATCCAACTGCAATGCACATTGCAGCTTATAAATTAACGGTAGAAAATACCATTCCAGGTTTAGAAAAATTGCGCAATGCCTTGGCCAAAAAGGTTGAGGAATTTAGTTCGATTGTTAAAACTGGACGTACACACTTTATGGATGCAACTCCGTTAACCTTAGGGCAAGAGTTTTCGGGTTATGTTCAGCAAATCGACAATAGCATCAGGGCAATTAAAAATGCTTTGGTTATGGTTGCAGAATTGGCGCTAGGTGGTACCGCTGTTGGTACTGGTTTAAATACGCCAAAAGGTTACGATGTTTTAGTAGCTCAAAAAATCGCCGATTTAACTGGTTTACCTTTCGTTACGGCGCCAAATAAATTCGAAGCTTTAGCTGCTCACGATGCAATGGTTGAACTTTCTGGCGCTTTAAAACGTACTGCGGTAGCCTTGATGAAAGTAGCGAACGATGTGCGTATGTTAAGCTCTGGTCCGCGTTGTGGTATTGGCGAAATTGTTATTCCTGACAACGAACCGGGTTCTTCTATCATGCCGGGAAAAGTTAACCCGACACAACCCGAAGCATTAACCATGGTTTGTGCCCAGGTGATGGGTAACGATGTGGCGGTTTCCATCGGCGGCATGTCAGGTCATTTCGAATTGAACGTTTTCAAACCTTTAATTGCAGCAAATGTATTGCAATCGGCTCGTTTAATTGGCGATGCATGCGTTTCATTTACAGATAAATGTGCGGAGGGAATTACAGCGAACCTACCTGAAATTGAGAAACATTTGCAAAACTCATTGATGCTGGTTACGGCTTTAAATCCGCATGTGGGTTATGAAAACGCCGCTAAAATTGCGAAGAAAGCGCACAAAGAAAATAAAACATTAAAGGCTGCGGCGGTAGAATTGGGCTTATTAACGAACGAACAATTCGATGAGTGGGTTCGCCCGGAAGATATGGTGGGGAGTTTGAAATAAACCCCCTAGCCCCCTAAAGGGGGAACTTTTTTCTATCGTTCATGCAAAATGTTAGAAAGGTATGGGTTTCGGATTTTTGAAAAGCAGGGCCATTCGTACTTCGGATACGAAAGTCCCGCTTTTTGCTTCAAGTTTTTTCAACATCTGTCATGCTGAGGCACGAAGCATCTGTTTCATCGTTTGCAGATGCTTCGTGCCTCAGCATGACAAATTGTTCAAGGTTGGTGCAATAAAAAAAAGCTTTCCGCTTCAATCGGGTTTATATAACAAAAAACAGCAATTAAAACTCATTTTGCGACATGCAAATTTAAACACAAACTCAAAAATATGGAAAGTTCATTTATGTCAGCATTGTTCGGTTTCGTTTCAATTATACCATCAATAATTGTTTTTATTGCTAGCTGTTATTATATTTCAAAAAATGTAAAACCTGATTCGATATTATTAATAATTGGCTCTGGTCTTTCTCTATTACTTACAATTTTTTATAGCTTCTTAATGCCATATTTTATGCGATCATGGGCAATTTCAGTTAATGACACTTCGAGTTACTACACCATTGCGGGCATTATCAGTTTCATCGCTGGAATTTGTTTTGCAATTGGTTTGTTTATGTTAATCAACACTACGGTAAACACGAACAAAGGCCTTTCAAATCAATTTCCACAGAATTTTAAATAGTATGCTGGCTAATATTAAGTTTAATCAATTGAAAATGTTTGGCGTATCTATTAGCTTAAGGTATTTTTACCTTTTACCTTTTGCCTTTTACCTTTTACCTTTTTTAAGTTCCTGTTCTCCTCGCCCTAATATTCAGGGCAAAGGCGAGGCTTTTATGCAGGGTATTTGGAACGAAGATTCGGTAGCTTACAGTAATAAATTGAGCAATTATACCCAACACCATTTTAAATTTACTTGCGATTCGGTTTACCTGGATTTGGTTACCCACAGCAAAGTTAATTTCTACGAAGATTCCTGCTACAATAAGGGTGTTTGGAAAGAATATGCCAAGGGGGTTTACGCCGTTCGTGGAGATACCTTATTTGTTGGCGCAACATTTACCCATGCCAATTACAAACAAAAAATTTCGGGTTGTTATCGCATTGGCAGGTACGATAAAAACTTCCTAATTAAGAAAAAATCAACGGATACACTGGTTTTGGAAAGCATGAGCGACCAACGCCAAATTAAGTTATCACTCAAAGAAAAAGTTACCTGTGTACAAAAAGAATTATAACATGATATTCAAAACGATCAAAAGAAAATTAATTACAACTGCTGCAATTGGTTTGTTGGCTTATTTACCCATGCAAGTAAATGCTTGGGGAATGATTGGTCACCGTGTGGTTGGCGAAATTGCCGACAGCTATTTAAACGCAAAAGCCCGTAAAGCCATTCAAGGAATTTTAGGTTCAGAAAGTTTGGCAATGTCGGCAAATTGGGGCGATTTTATTAAATCAGATTCTACCTACAATTATATGTATAATTGGCATTTTGTTAATCTTCCCGGAGGTTTAGATAAGCAAGGTGTTTTCAGCATTTTAGAAACTGAAAAAGCACCAAATCTTTACAACAAGATCATCGATTTAACTGCTATTTTAAAGAAAGCAAGCAGTACAGCCGATGAAAAAAAACTTGCATTACGCATGCTTGTACACATGGCAGGCGATTTATGCCAACCCATGCATGTTGCCCATAAGGAAGATTTAGGTGGCAACAGAGTTTCTGTTTTATGGTTTAACGAAAAATCTAACCTCCACCGGGTTTGGGATGAGCAATTAATCGAATATCAACAATTAAGCTATACCGAATTTGCGAAAGCGATTAATCATCCATCTGCAATCCAACTCTACAATTGGAAAAACACAAGTTTAAAAGAAAATATATTTGAATCTTACACTGTTTGCGCAAAAATTTACGAAAACACAAAGCCAGATTCTAAGTTGAGTTATCGTTACAACTTTGATTGGTCAAGCACCTTGAATGAACAATTGCTAAAAGGTGGCGTTCGTTTGGCGAAAATGCTGAATGATATTTACAAATAACTTCATTAAATGCTTCGATCAAAAATCGGGGCATTTTTTTTAACTTGTAGCATAACCGTTTTGAATCCCGTTTATGATAAAAATAAATAACGATGAAAAAACTAATCCTAATTTTAGCCATCTGTGTGGCATTCGGTTGTAAGAAAAAAAATGAAACTGTAGAAGATGACATTACAAAGTACAGTTGGCCACTTACATCTGCAACCATCAGTCCAGCATTGGTTGTTAATGGTAGGGCAGAAACAAATTTCAAAATTATGTCTGGCCCATCGGGTTGTTTAAATAATAATTATACGCTTTCTTTTTCAAACGATGGATCTTTCGCATTTACATCCAACGGGCCATTATGTGATATGATATCTTATCAAAATGCCAAATGGAGTAAAAAAGGAAATGAGATAACACTTAACGATGGTCAACCTCACAATGTAATCCTAAGTGGGAATATTATTACAGATAAGTATAGTTTCAATCAAGATAATATTAACTACACTGTTACTTATATTTACACTGCAAGATCTAAATAAGTTTGAAAATTTTAATGGTTTGTTTGGGTAACATTTGTCGCTCGCCTTTAGCGGAAGGCATTATGCGTCACCTTTCTAAGGCACAAAATCTCAATTGGGAAATTGCCTCAGCTGGAACAGGTAATTGGCATATTGGCAAAGCGCCAGATCATAGAAGTATTGCTGCTGCTAAATCTTTTGGTTACGATATTAGCACACAAAGGGCACAACAATTCAATCATGCCATGTTTGCTAAATATGATCTGATTTTAGTAATGGATAAAAACAATTTAAAGGATGTACAAAGCCTCGCCAAAAATAACGAGGACCGCCAAAAAGTTAAACTTTTCTTAGATAACGATGAAGTTACAGATCCTTATTGGGATAATGACTTGTTTAGTCCAGTTTGCCAACAAGTTGAAGAAAGATGTAGAGAGATTATCAAACAACTTTCTTAAATTTAAGGCTCAGATCAATTCTGAAAAATATTTTCATCACCTAACCAAAGTCGAACCATGAAAAAGGTTATTTCCTTTTGCCTATTAATTGCAACCATCATTTTATTTCAGGGATTTATTACGCCAAAAAAGAACCCAAAGATTTTGGTGTTTTCCAAAACCAAAGGCTATAGACATGCGAGTATTGGTGTAGGTAAAACAACCATTCAAAAGCTGGGAATGGATCATCATTTCGATGTTGACACTACAGAAAATGCAGCACTTTTTACAGAGGATAATTTAAAACAATATGCAGCGGTAATCTTTTTGAGCACCACTGGCGATGTTTTAAACAATGCCCAACAAGCTGCGTTTGAAAGGTATATTCAAGCTGGCGGAGGTTATGTTGGCATACATGCAGCCACCGATACAGAATACGATTGGCCTTGGTATGGAAAGTTGGCCGGGGCGTATTTCACAAGTCATCCAGCGGTTCAAGAAGCCAAATTTATCATTAAGGATAGAAAACACCCATCAACAAAATTCATAACAGATTCTGTTTGGATGCACAAGGATGAACTCTATAATTTTAAGGATATTAACCCTGATATTAAGGTTTTAATTACCATTGATGAAACTTCTTATAATGGAGGTAAAAATGGAAAATTCCATCCTTTTAGTTGGTACCATAACTTCGACGGCGGCCGTTCTTTTTACACTTCAATGGGCCACACAGATGAAACCTGGCGTGAAGATAAATTTTTGAAGCATTTATGGGGTGGAATTGAATATGCTGTTGGCCATCAGAAAAAACTAGATTATAGCAAAGCGCATTCTAGGTTACCTTAACTTTAATCTCATCTTGGGCCGCTGAAAAGATTTATTCTCATTAACCCAAGATGAAAATTTCTTTAGTAAAACAACTGCGATAACACATTCGTTGCCGATGGTGTTGCAGGCTTTAGCGATGTAAACTTTGCCATCTGTGCAATGGTTAAGGCCGTTCCCAATTTTGATTTTAAACCAGAGATTAAGCTAGCAACTTTAGTTTTTGAACCTGTTGGATCATTTTGCTTAGTAGCTAATGCAGTTGCTTTTTGTACCAAGAAATCTTTCACAATTGAAGTAACCGTTGGCTTTTGAGCAGGCGTTAAACTTAATGCAGGAGTAAGCTTACCCAATATACCATTGGTTAAACTTCCAATATCCAAGCCACTGCTGGCTGCTGCAGACCCAACTTTACTTAAAAAGCTTTGTGCATTCGATGCAAAATTTAAACCTAATATAAGGGCAGATAATATCAATAATTTCTTCATTTTAATAATTTTATAAGCGAAGATAATATTTATACCCCTTTTAAGAATGAACAATTTATTAAGATCTCACTTTTTTAAAATTCGTTAAATAAATATAATTCAACATACAGAAAGAGGCTACAGCACCAAATGTATGCCACAGGAAATGTGTGCCGACTGATAATACTTCCCATTTATCGGCAATTCTAAAAGTTAAAGCAAATATAAATGCCAATAGTGCAAAACCCACCCACTTGCCATTTTCCCATTCTGTTTTCACCAAATACCCAAATACTGGAAACAGAACCAAAGCAGCCATCAGGGCATAATTGATATTGATGAAAATTTGGAAATCGCCATTCGAGAAAAGTCTCCTGATGTAAAATTGAAAGAAAGCATAGATAACCACAATCAAGACGGCATAATACCATTTAGTTAATTTAGCCAAAAAATATACTCCAGCAGAAAGACAAAGCAGCATAATCGGCATCCAATCCATCATTATAAAAATTGGCCAACGCCTTAAACCATGATAGGTAGTTCCCCCGATTCCACCAATATAGAGTAATACCAAGGCAATCGTTAAAAATGTATGTTGCTTAGTATTTCCCCATAATTTAAAAGTCCAATAAACGGCAATAGCCAAAAAAAAGCAACTGGTAATGGTATTTAAGGGCTCTGGGAATAATTGAGCGAGGTTTGTTTCGGCGTACATTGTACCACCATCGGGAGGATTCTGATTAAATATGCTCATAAATTTCACAGTAATAATTGGGTTTCAATTTTAGAATAGGCCTTTGTAAAATCGATATTTTAAGCCTTTAATGCATGTAGTTTCGGTAAAAAATTTGCGACTTTAGCGTAACAATAAACTAACATGAACGAGCAAAAATTATACATGCTGATGCTTGGCTGTAAACCAAAAGGTAGGCAAACAGAACAACACGATATTTTCTTTGGCATTGCATCTTCCCTTAAGGCATTAATTCCCGACATTTACACTTTCTGGCCTGAAGCAAAACAGAAAATCCATATCGATGCCTGGCGGGAAGTAACCTGTGTAAATGGATGTAAAATTGAAGTTGTTCCATCATCGGAAAGCTTCCAGAATAAATTAAATCTTTTCTTTATCAATCTTGGCGGATATCGCCCAAATGAATTTGATGAGCCGCATTACAAAATGTTATTGGCTAAAGAAAATAAGGCATTGGCGATAAAAGAAGCAAAAGAAACTGCCTTTTATAAACACACCGGATTTGTAGGTGCTGTATCTCACATTGATGACAAATACGGAATTGATGTTGATGATATATTTGAGATTGCTGATGTACTTGCGGAAGACTTAAAATCTAGATTCAAACTGAAACTTACATCAACAGATATGCTTAGCGAAGATGAAATTCATTTAGGATATCTACCAATAAAAAATATAGTATAAATCTAATAAACATCAAACCTATATAGCTTTCAGGAATAGGCTTTTTATAAAAATGACAAACCTTTTGTTTGGGTTCATGTTGAAATAGTAACATCAAAATCTATAAAACATGAAAACTACAACAGCAACAGTAGAGGTACTTAATGATCTCGTTCAAATTAATAATGACCGTATTGAAGGTTATGAAAAAGCTCGCAAAGAATTAAAAGACGGCGACGCAGATTTAAAATCCTTATTCTTAAATATGATTGAAGAAAGCCAAAAATATAAAATGGCTTTAGCTACTGAAGTTGCGGCTTCAGGTGAAGATATCGAAACAGGAACAACTACTTCAGGTAAAATTTACAGAGGTTGGATGGATGTGAAAGCCTTATTTACAGGCCATGATCGTCAAACTGTTTTAAACAATTGCGAGTTTGGCGAAGACGCTGCTCAAAATGCTTATAAAATGGCCTTAGAGGAAGAAGATTTGCCATCAAATATTAGAGAGTTAGTCTCTGACCAAAAGGCTTCTTTAAGAAGATCTCATGATGAAATTAAAGCATTACGTGATGCTCAAGCATAATTAAGCCTAAGCTATAAACCAAAAAACCTTCCGATGAATAATCGGAAGGTTTTTTGGTTTAATGGAACTTGACTAAACTAAGCTTCCAATTCTTTATCCAAATGTTCGGTAACACGTTGAATGGTATTATCAATCGTATTGCTTAGAATGGTTAAATAAGAACCCTTTTTCGCATGATCAATCGCATCTTGCAAACATTCTGTACTCTTATTGTTAATGATGATTTCCTTATTGGGATCAACTTCCTTAATTCCGGAAACTAAAAGATCTATCAATTCTTGCTGATCGCGTCCTCTCAAATATTTTTCCTGACAGATGTAAATCTTATCAAACATTTGAGCGGAAATACGTGCAGTTTCCTTAATATCCTCGTCGCGTCTATCGCCAGTTCCAGATATGATCCCCACATGTTCTGTTGACTCTACACTTTGCAAGTACGCTTTTACGCCATTAAATCCATCAGGATTGTGAGCAAAATCTACCAAAACCTTGAAATCCTTAAATCTGAAAACATTCATTCTTCCTGGCGTATGTGCTGCCGATGGAATAAAAGTTTCTAGTGATAAACGAATATCCTCTGGTTTATAGCCCCATAAATATGCAGCGAGAGTTGCAGCCAAAACATTCTGGATCATGAAATTCACCGATCCACCAAAGGTTAGTGGAATGTGAGTAGCCTTATCAACCCTTAATTTCCAATCTCCAGTTTTAATGGTAATGTATCCATTTTCGTAAATTGCGGCAATTCCACCTTTTCTACAATGTTCCTTAATAACCGGATTATTTTCATCCATACTAAAATAAGCAACATTACAACGGGCATCTCTCGCAATTTTAACGCAGTAGCCGTTATCAGCATTTAAAACAGCCCAGCCTTTACGGCGAACAGCGCCAATTACAACAGCTTTTACTCGAGTTAAATCATCAAGATTATGAATATCAGAAATACCTAAATGATCTTCTTGAATATTGGTTACCACACCAATATCGCAGGCATTAAAACCTAAACCAGCTCTCAAAATTCCACCACGGGCGGTTTCCAAAACAGCAAATTCTACAGTAGGATCTTTTAAAATAAACTCCGCACTTACCGGCCCCGTAGTATCACCTTTCATTAACATGGTATTGTGTACGTAAACGCCATCACTTGTGGTAAAGCCAACACGTTTACCATTGCTCCGAATTATATGGGCAATTAGACGGGTTGTAGTGGTTTTGCCATTTGTTCCAGTTACGGCAATAATCGGTATTTGAGATAATTTTCCTTGCGGATAAAGCATATCAATCACCGAAGCAGCAACATTTCTCGGCAAACCTTCGCTTGGCGCCAAGTGCATTCTAAAACCTGGGGCAGCATTTACCTCTAAAACAACACCACCATTTTCGGTTAAGGGTTGAGTCAAGTTTTGCGCCATAATGTCGATTCCGCAGATATCTAATCCAATAACTCGGGAAATCCTTTCGCAAATAAAAATATTCTGAGGGTGAACAATATCGGTAACATCAATAGAAGTTCCACCAGTACTCAAGTTTGCTGTCGATTTTAGATAAACCACTTCTCCCTTTTGAGGAATCGTTTCTAAAGTATATTCTTTTTTGGCAAGCAAATCCAAGGTATCACGATCAACAGCGATTTCGGTTAATACATTTTCATGCCCGTACCCGCGTCGTGGATCTTCGTTTTCCTTATCAATTAACTCTTGAATAGTATGAATACCATTTCCTAAAACATGAGCAGGATCGCGTAAAGCAGCGGCAACAACCTTATGGTCGATTACCAATACACGAAAATCGTGTCCAGTAATAAATTTTTCAATGATTACTCTTCGAGAATAGGTTTTTGCATATTCAAAAGCAGCTTTTGCGGCTTCCATCGTTTTAATATTGATGGTTGCGCCTTTACCATGGTTACCATCTAAAGGTTTAAATACCAATGGAAAACCAACCTTATTTACTGATGCTTCTAAATCATCAGGATTTGAAATGGTAACACCAGATGCTACAGGGATTGCCGCCTCTGTTAATAAACGCTTGGTTTCTTCTTTATTACTGGCGATATCTACTGCTATGCTGCTGGTTTTTTCAGTCATGGTGGCCCTAAAGCGAACCTGGTTTTTTCCATAACCCAATTGTACCAATGAGCTTTTATTTAAGCGAATCCAAGGAATACTTCTAGCAACTGCTTCTTCAACTATAGATCCGGTACTTGGGCCTAATGCCTCCAATTGACGGATTTCTTTCATCCGATGGACATCGTGCTCCAAGTCGTATTCAACATCATCAATTAAAGCCTGGGCAATTTTAACAGCCGCCTCAGCCGCATAAACGCCTACCTTTTCCTCTAAGTAACTGAATACAACATTGTAAATTCCTTCTGTTTTGGTTTGCCTTGTTCTACCAAAACCAGTTTCCATACCGGCCAAGGTTTGAATTTCTAAGGCAATATGCTCAATTACATGCCCCATCCAGGTTCCTTCTTTTACACGGGCAAAAAAGCCACCTTCTACACCCTTAGAACAACGGTGGGTGAACATGCTTGGTAATAATTTCTCTATTCTTTCACTAAATCCTTCAATGCTATTGGTTGGTCTTTGTTCTAGCTCCTCTAGATCCAAACGCATTTGAATAAGTTTTTTACGGCTAATCGACCATATATTTGGCCCTCTTAATACTTGTATGTTTGATATCTTCATGTAATGTTTTGTTCGTTTTTTGTTATAAACAAGGTTAGGATGGCCTTTTTAATTCAATTTAATAGGATGAAATTGATGACTGTAAATTATAAATTTATTTTGAAAATAGACGATCCATTTAGCTAAATCAAAATTTTTGACTATTTGTTTTATTTTAAAGGCGATACGACCTATTTTTTCAGCAAAAAAAATCAACGTTTGTTAATAAAGTAAATATTATTGACAAAAAAAGTCGTGTTTTTTATCTTAACGTGATATATTTGGGTTTTTTGAAACAATTATAATACACAAAGAATGGTTCCGAAAGGTAAACTCATCATCATAGGTGGCGCAATAAACACAGGTAGCTTTGCAGAAACGCAGTTTGGACTACCTGAGAATATGAATTTTTTTGAGCGTGGAATTTTAAAGAGGATTACTACAGAATCAGTAAGAGACATCGAATCTCGCTTTGAAATCATTACAACAGCCTCATTAATGCCAGAAAAAGTTGGCGAAGAATATATTAAGGCTTACGCTCAATTAGATGTACACAATGTTGGGGTATTAAACATTACGAATCGTGAAGAAGCCAATTCTGAAGAAAATTACGAGCGCATTAAAGCTGCGGAGGTAATCGTTTTTACAGGTGGAGACCAACTTCGTCTTTCTTCTATTTTCGGTGGAACAAAAATTCATCAAATCCTTTTGGAAAAATATAGAAATGAACCTGTTGTTATCGCCGGAACTTCGGCAGGTGCAGCAGCAAGTTCTAAAAATATGATTTATCAAGGTAGCAGTAAAGATGCGTTGCTTAAGGGCGAGGTAAAAATTACCGGCGGACTTGGTTTTATTGATGATGTGATTGTTGATACGCACTTTGTTCAACGTGGTAGAATTGGTCGTTTACTTTACGCTGCAGCTAGCAATCCCGGTATTTTGGGCATTGGCTTAGGGGAAGATACTGGCTTATTCATCTCTGATGGACATGTAATGGAGGCTATCGGTTCTGGAATGGTAATCTTGGTTGATGGTCGCCACATGGCCGATACCAATTTAACTGATGTAGAAATGGGGCAGCCTGTTTCCATTAAAAATATGGTTGTACACGTAATGTGCGATGGCGATGTTTACGATTTGAAAGACCATAGCTTGGTTATCCATCATCCAAAAGTTATCCCGATAGGATAAAATCAGTTAAAAGTTTTCAGTCCTAATAACTGATCTTGATACTTGATACTAAAATCCCGATTCTAACATAATGAAACTAATTATACACGGTGGCTTTTTCAGTGAGTCATCAACCAACCAAGAAACGAAAAAAGCTAAGCAAGATGCCTTATCTACTATTGTTTCGCTTGGTTATGAATATTTGAAAACACATACCGCACTAGAAACGGTAGTTTACACAACTGCTTTATTGGAGGATAATGATTTATTTAATGCCGGCATCGGATCTCAAATTCAAAGTGATGGCAAGGTTAGGTTAAGTGCCGCTTTAATGGATGGCAAAACTGAAAAATTTAGCGGCGTTATCAATATTGAGGATGTTAAAAATCCGATTGAAATTGCCAAAGATCTTTTAACCTACGATGATCGGGTTTTGAGCGGAGATGGAGCTCAAAATTTTGCCCGTAAGAATGGTTTTGAATATTTTAATCCGATAACTAAACAACGTCAATCGGAATACGAAGCCAAGCTAAATCAGCAAAACAATCTTGGTACAGTAGGCTGTGTGGCTTTAGATGCCGATGGAAATTTGGCAGCCGCAACCTCAACAGGTGGTAAAGGTTTCGAAATCCCTTGCCGTGTTAGCGACTCCGCAACAGTTGCGGGCAACTATGCAAATCAATATGCGGGCATCTCTTGCACGGGCGTTGGCGAGGATATTGTTAGTGGCGCATTGGCTGCAAAAATTGCAACCAGAGTCATCGACGGCTTCACTTTAAAAACTGCTGCTGATAAATCCTTTGCGGAATTAAAAGCATTCGATGGCTTCGCAGGTATAGTTGGAATAACGGCATCTGGCGAAATTTATCATTGCGATTCGCATCCCTACATGGTTTGGGCATCTTTTGATGTTAATTTACAGGTATTTAGCTAAGTTTACATTTAAAGTATTATTTTTGTTGCATGACCAAAATTGCATTGGCTTTTATTAGCCTTTTTGCCTCATTTCAAGTACACGCTCAAAACTTCGATAAATCCGATTATCAAGAACCTAATGGTGGGGGCGCCATCAATATCGCCGTTTCTAAATTTGATTTAGAGGATGGAAATACTTTTTATGAAGAAGCTGAAGATTCTGAGAAAAAAGGGGATTATAACGAAGCTTTAACCTTATTTGGCAAGGCTGCTTTTGAATACAATGCCATAAAAAATTTCAACAAATACGGTCAGGCTGTAATTAAGATGAGCAATATGCATTATCACCTTGGCCGCTTTACCGATGCAGAACAAATTCTCCTAAATGTTGCCCTCAAAAATTATTCTAAAATGGGCAGTAAGTCGGGCTTAATGACTTCCTACAGCCTCCTTGGAAAAGTTTATCTGGCCAACAGTAAATACACACAATCGATGTGGTTTTACACGCAGCAAGGAATTTTGGCCAAACAATTAAAAAGTAATAACGCTTTCATCGAATCAGTTTTGGGAATCGCTCAGGTGAAAATCAAAAAGAAAGATTTTACCTTAGCACTACGAGATTTAAAATCGGCAGAATGGTTGGCCAGCTCAATCAAAACTAACCAATATAAAGATCAGATTAAGGATGCTAGAGAATTAATTGCCTCCAAAACTACCTCCAAAGCCAAAAGTTAAGCTCATTTCTATTTACTTGAAATATTCTGTAAGAGAATGGTTATGAAGCGCTAATCTTAAAACAAAATTTAACGTTCTGCGTTAGCTTCTAAAGATTGTTAAATAAAAAGCTTTTAGTTAGATTTGATAAAGTTTTAACAAGAGACGGTAATAATGCTGTCTCTTTTTTGTTTTTTTGCTAAAATGGTATCATATTGGCTATATA
This sequence comes from Pedobacter frigidisoli, assembly GCF_004331675.1. GTDB lineage: Bacteria > Bacteroidota > Bacteroidia > Sphingobacteriales > Sphingobacteriaceae > Pedobacter > Pedobacter frigidisoli. Next base: position 511,702 of record NZ_SJSN01000001.1, read on the forward strand.
GAATTGGAAATGGATTTTAAATCATTTAGAGAGATGTTAAAGAGAATATTTTTTGTAATTTTTACTGCGGCCGTACTTGCTTGTCACGCTGCACCGAAAACGCAACCGATGGTTGAGGGTGTTACCAATGTTAAACCTGATGAGCAGCAACAACTCGTTATTAAGGAAGTTGTAAATTTAATTGAAAGTTATAACTACAAAAAAATTCAGATCAACGATTCTATATCGTCGTTAATTCTAGATAAGTATATCAAATCGTTGGATCAGGGCAAAAATTATTTTCTTGCATCTGATATTAAGGAATTTGAGAAATACAGGTTTACTTTAGATGATGATTTTAAGAATGGTGATTTAAGTGGCCCATTTTTTATCTACAATGTTTATGCAAAACGCCTTAACGAATATTTCAACTATTCATTGGCTCAAATTAAAACAAAGTTCGATTTTAATGAAACCGATACTTACGTTTATGATAGAGAGAAAATGCCTTGGGCAACTTCATCTACAGCACTAAATGATAACTGGAAAAAACGCGTTAAATACGAATTGGTTAACCTAAACCTAGCGGGAACAGCTCAAGCTAAAAACGTAGAAACTTTAACCAAGCGTTACCAGAATCTACAATCTCAGACTTCAAAAACCAACAATCAAGATGTTTTCCAAATTTTGATGGATGCTTTTACAGAATCTGTAGATCCACATACTAATTATTTTGTTCCATCGAAAGCTACTGAATTTAACGAGGAAATGTCTCGGTCTTTCGAGGGTATTGGAGCACGCTTACAGTTAGAAAATGAAGTGGTAAAAATCTCTGAGATTATACCTGGTGGACCAGCTTTTAAAGGAAAGCAATTAAGCGCTGGCGATAGAATTATTGCTGTTGCGCAAGGCGATGGAGAATTTGTTGATATTATAGGTTGGAGATTAGATAACACCGTTTCTAAAATTAAAGGTCCGAAAGGCACAAAGGTTCGTTTGAAGGTAATCCCAGTTGGAAAAGAAATGTCCTCTAAACCGGTAATTATCGAAATGCTTCGTGAAAAAGTTATTTTGGAAGATCAATCGGCCAAGAAAAAAGTAAAAACGATTAATTCAAACGGTAAAGATTATAAAATTGGTATCATTTCCTTACCAGCATTTTATGCAGATTTTAAAGCTGCAAACGCTGGAGATAAAAATTATAAAAGCACCACTCGTGATGTTAGAAAGTTAATAGACTCATTAAAAAATATCGATAAAGTAAATGCAATTGTAATGGATTTACGCGGCAATGGCGGTGGATCTTTAGTGGAGGCAATTTCATTAACGGGATTATTTATTGATAAAGGCCCAGTTGTTCAGGTAAAAGATTTACGTGGAAAAATTGAGGTTGATGAAGATGAAAATACAGGCGTAGCTTGGGATGGCCCATTCGGTGTAATGGTAGATCGTTTAAGCGCTTCGGCATCAGAAATTTTTGCTGGTGCAATACAAGATTACGGTCGTGGTATTATCATGGGAAGTCAAACTTATGGTAAAGGCACGGTTCAATCTTCAATTGATTTAAACAAATTGGTTAATCCAGGCATGTTGCAAAAGATTGCAGGACTGATTTCTAAGGATAAAACCTTGGGCACTTCTCCGAGTAGTGCTTCAGCAGCAGACATTAACTTAGGACAGATTAACCTGACCATGGCTAAGTTTTACCGAGTAGCAGGAAGTAGTACGCAACACAAAGGCGTTATTCCTGATGTGGTTTTCCCATCTGTTTATCCAATGGATAAAATTGGCGAGGATACAGAGCCATCTGCATTGCCTTGGGATGTTATTCCAAGTTCTAACTTTAAAGCTGTAGCCAACTTAACAGCAGTTAAAGCAGGCTTAATTAAAAGTAGCGAGCAGCGTATTGCTAATTCCTTAGATTTTAAATATTTGAAACAAGATATCGCTGATCTTAAAAAACGAGATGCTGAAGTTTCAGTTCCTTTAAATGAAGCTAAGCTTAAGGCTGAGCGTGATGCACAGGAAGCTAAATCGCTTGCAAGACAAAATGAGTTAAGGGCTTTAAGAGGCTTGCCAGCAATTAAAAAAGGTGAGAAGATTACTAAACAAGATTCTTATGATTTCATCGAAAATGAGTCTTTAAAAGTAATGGGGGATTTTATGCAACAGTCTGGCAATTATGTTATGAATTTAGGTAATACTGCTCAGCAGTTTTAACAAAAAATTTTAATACAGGAAAGCCGATCAGATTTTAATTCTGATCGGCTTTTTTATGCAATAGCTTTTGTGTACTAACCAATGTATCTAAACGGGATGGAAGCGATATCCCCCCGATTCTTTCATCGGGGGATTTAGCGTACAGCGCGACAACTATTAACTAAGCACTACTGCAATTGCTTTTTAAATAATTATAATGTTTAATTAAGCCTTTTTTACAGGGTTTTGACTCAATTGCATCGCCATCATTTCTTTCATGGTTTTATTCATTCCTTCTGTACTGCCATCTAAAAAGATAATATTTCCTTCGCCATATTCCGCAAATTGCTTAATCGCTTCAGTCCACATAGTAAATAAAATTACCGACGTATCTAGGTTTGCTTGTTGCATTTCGTGGGCAGCATTTGTCATACCCTTTGCCACTTCCTCACGGAATAATGCAATACCTTGTCCGCGGAGTTGAGCCGCCTCACGTTCTGCTGTTGCTGCAATTTTAATCGCATTACCATCAGCTTCTGCACCTTTGGTTTTGGTAATTAATAAAGCCTGACCTTCGTTTTCTGCAGCGGCTTTTAAGTTATTCGAAGCCACCACACGACTCATTGAGCGCATAATTTCTTCATCAAAAGTAATGTCATTTAATTGAAGATCTTGAAGGTGATAACCCCAACCGTCTAACACCTGATCTATTTGTTCCTTTACATGAAGCACAATTTCGTTGCGTTGCGCTAAAACATTTGCTTGTTTCTGAGTGGCAACATAAGCACGAATAGAACCTTCGATAGTTCTAATTAACGCTTGCATTAAATTGGTTGCATCAACAAATTTGAAAGCCACATTTTTAATGGTTTCTTCATCTTGATTAACCACAGAATACAAAAGCATTGCCTTGAAGTAAACATTTGCCTGATCTTGTGTTACTGCTTGAAAAGATAATTCAACCGAGCGATTCTGAATCGAGATTCGCGAATAGATCTGTTCAATGAGTGGTATTTTAAAATTTAATCCTGGCCTGAGCTGCCTGCGATATTTCCCGAAAACAGTTACCACAGCGATAGTTCCTTGTTTTACGGTAACAAAAGAACTTAACAGGATAATGAATGCGATGAAAATAACAATGTAAATCGTGTATTGCATAATTATATTTTTTCATGAAGTTATAAAAAAATAAATAATAGAAGAGCGAAGAAATTTTAAGCAATCAAACAAATCCTTTTATTTTTTGTCTATATGATACTAAAAATTTAAATTATGAATGTAAAACGCACTTTTGGAACAGTACTTACCATTTTAGGTATAATCGGATTAATTTATGCAGGATGGGGTTTTGTACAACATAGCCAGCAGACACGTGGATTAATTGTTTATGGTGTAATCGGATTAATATTTTTCGTATCAGGAATTGGCTTGGTTAGAAATACAAAGGATGAGAGCTAATTTCATCCTTTTTGTTTTTATAGTTTATTACGCCTCCTTCAGTTCAATAGCCTAAAGAGTGTTTTTAGCAAATATGATTTGTTTGTTTTAGCACGAGCAAAATCAATTTCGTTTCTTCTTATTTTTTATAATTTGGTATTGACTAAAGGCTACCAAGCATCCTGCCAAAATTATAATTCCTGCTGACAACAGATTTTTTGGATTTTGATTAATGTAATATGCAGATGCTAAAACTAAAATCACAGCGGCAATACCAATAATATAATGAAGAATTAATCCTGTTTTCATTGAGCAAAGATTCAGAAATAAGTTGAGATTGGTGTAAGAGGAGTTTAATCTTTTAGCGTAATCCTATTGTTGTTGAACTTAAGCTGGTGTCCGATAAAATCAATATCCGTTAATTCCTTTAAACGTTTGAAAGCCCTATTACTTTCATCAATGGTTAAACGATTAATTTTATTTTGCTGAATGGATACTACATCTGCAAAAAGGAAATCGCCTTTTGAATTAATTTTTAGTTGAAGTAACGGAGCGATGCCATTATTACCTTTCAAGCTGAACATGCCATAAGTGCAAAAATTACCCAGACTGTAGGCAATAAATTTATTTTTGTAAACTTCAACTGCTCTGGCAACATGTGGGCCATGGCCTAAGACTACATCGGCACCAGCATCTATAACCGCATGGGCAAATGCATAAACATTACCACGGTTTTCTCTATAAAAAATCTCATTTTTGCGTGGAACGTGTTCAAATCTACCACCCTCTCCGCCACCATGAAAAGATACAATTACAATATCTGCCACGGTTTTTAATCGAGCTACCAGGGCTTTTGCGCTATCAATTTTATTAATAGAGACCGTATTTTCATTGGGGGCAAAAGCACAAAAAGCATATTTTACACTATCTTTTTCAAACAACTCGAAAGGTTTATTTACCTGCCCTGCATAATGTATTTGTAGTGAATCTAAAATGCGAGCAGTATTTTTCCTGCCCTTAGCTTCAAAATCACCGACATGGTTATTGGCGATGCTCAATACGTTAAAACCAGCATCCTTGTAAATTCCGGCATAACGGTCGGGCATTCTAAAAGCATAACAATTATTGGGGTTAATACCATTGCACTTATTGGAGTTTCCAGAATTTAAAAAGCAACCCTCTAAGTTTCCGAAAACAATATCACCTTTCAATAAACTATCTACAGCTTGAAAACTATTCACTGCATCATCTGGCGGTAAGTTTACTTTCGATGGAAAAGCGGATCCAAGCATAATATCGCCAACAGCAGTGATCGAAATCGTGTCCTTTATTTTTCTAATAGCGGTGTCTTGTTTTTCAGCGGGGGCTGCTACTTGAGCGCTATTACTGGTACAACTTAAAAAAATGATTACAAAAAGGGAGGATAAGATTATGCTATTTATAAATTTCATCTATAATTTTTGAGTATAAAAAAATCCTCCAAAATTGCTTTAGGAGGATTGTATGTTTTTATCGAGCAGTTAACTGAGAATTGAAAACTGCAAACTGAATTATTCTACTGTAAATTCTTTTTTAAACGATTCTAAAATTCTTCCGCCCTTATAAAAATAACGACTGTAATAAGGCTCATTTAAATTACTGATTACAACGCCACGTGAGCTAGATGCATGAGCAAACCTGTTATCGCCCAAGTAAATACCAATGTGAGAAATGCTTCTGCTTTTTATCTTGAAGAAAACTAAATCACCCTCTTTTAAATCTTCTTTAGATAATGGATCTACCATGCTGAAAATATCGCGAGAATTTCTTCTAATGGTAGTGTTGAAAACTTTGTCGTAAATCGCTTTTGTAAAAGCTGAACAATCGATGCCTCTTTTGCTCGATCCGCCGTAACTGTAGGGCGTTCCGATCCATTCGTAAACAAACTTGTATAATTTTAAGTTTGAAGTCGCATCAACTGCAACACCCATCACTTGCGAGAAATATTGGGATGCTAAGTTATCAGGATCGTTTAAGTCTTTACCAGATTCTTTTGTTTTTGTTTGCGCAAATGCGGCTGAGAACGTGCAAATAGCGATTAGGGTAGAAAACAAAAATTTTTTAATCATGTTATACAGTTATGTTTGGGTATTCACTTACACAGTAACGTAAACCACATGGGCTTATTGTTGGTTGCCAAAAGTATTAATTATACAAATGTTATCCAAATGTTTTCATTAATTAAGTAAAGTTATTAACATTTCAACGATTTTGACTTGTTAAGAAACGAAGATTAAAACGTAAGATGGTTCTTTTTTGAGAATACAATCCAGTAAATTTATTTATTACAATGCTAACCACCCCTTGACCCTCCTAAATTAGGAGGGGAGTTGTAAGTGAGTGATCAGTATTCTCTTGCCAGTTGTTAAGTTGATACATGTAACCCAGCCCATATATTACCAATTAAATTTTAACACAGACCTACTTCTTTCCATATTTTAAACGAGGGATTGCAAGTTAGTAACTAGTATTTTTGTTGCTGGTTGCTATGTTGGTGAGTTTAACCCAGCCCATATATTGCCAATTAAATTTTGTTTATAAAGCTAACCACCCCTTGCCCCTCCTAAATTAGGAGGGGAGCTGTAAGTGAGTGATCAGTATTTTTGTTGGTAGTTATTAAGTTGGTGCATCAAACCCAATTTTAAATCATAATAATATTAAATTTTTATCACAGACCAACTCCCCTCCTTATTTTCAAGGAGGGGTAAGGGGGTTGTTTTTAAACAGGCTTAAATTTATTGCATTTGCCTATCTGTTTTAAGCCCGACAGGGGCAATTATCCTTTTTTGTTCCACAAAAGCGTCATCAGATAAATCAGGCATTTTGCTGATATTCACCCGACGACTAAAATATTTCACAAAAAAGATAATGCGAATGGCGGGACTGCCGCAACCCAAGCGCTACTGTTATTGCCTTTCAAAAAAAAATTAATAAATTAGGGCTAAACTCCATTTCACAGAATTATATTCTAACATTAATTGAAACCAATACTTCGATAAACTGTGATTTTTAAATCTGTAAAATCTGTGTTTTGAGTGAAATAGATAGGATGATGGCGTTTTAAATGTAAAACAACTGTTAAATCTACGATTGTACGAAAGTGTATGATGTTTTTACACTTAAAAGTGCCAAAAATTACAATAAAAAAATTAGATTTGCTGTCGCAAAAAAACAAATATCCTAAAATGAGTGCAGTAGAAATAAATAAAGATACTTGGTTAAAATGGTTCGAATCGATGTTGCTGATGCGCAAATTCGAAGAGAAAACAGGCCAGTTATACGGACAACAAAAAATTCGTGGCTTTTGTCATTTATACATTGGACAAGAGGCTGTAGTTGCAGGAGCAATTTCTGCAATGCAAAAAGGCGATTCGATGATTACTACTTACCGTGATCATGCTCATGCTTTAGCTTTAGGTGTAACTGCCGATAGCATTATGGCAGAAATGTATGGTAAAGCTACTGGTTGCTCTAAAGGTAAAGGTGGTTCGATGCACATGTTTAGCAAGGAGCATAACTTTTATGGTGGCCATGCCATTGTTGGAGGTCAGATTCCGTTAGGTGCTGGCGTTGCTTTTGCAGAAAAATACAAAGGAACAGATAATGTTAATATTTGTTATATGGGCGATGGCGCTGTACGCCAAGGTGCATTAAACGAGACTTTTAACATGGCGATGTTGTGGAAACTACCTGTAGTTTTTGTTTGCGAAAACAATGGTTATGCAATGGGTACTTCGGTACAACGTACTACAAACATGACCGATATTTATAAAATTGGTTTAGGTTTCGATATGCCATGTGGACCAGTTGATGGTATGGATCCGGTTGCTGTGCATAACGCGATGGACGAAGCTATTCAACGTGCTCGTAAAGGTGAAGGACCTACTTTCTTAGAAATGAGAACTTACCGTTACCGCGGTCACTCGATGTCTGATCCAGCAAAATACCGTACTAAAGAAGAATTAGAAGAGTATAAAGCAAAAGATCCGGTTGAGCATGTTAGGGAAACCATTCTTAAAGAAAAATACGCAGATCAAGCTTGGATAGAAGGTGTTGAAGCTGAGGTAAAAGGCATTGTAGATCATGCAGTGAAATTTGCTGAAGAGTCTCCTTGGCCTGATGCTTCTGAATTATACAAAGACGTATATATGCAGAAGGATTATCCTTACGTAATGGACTAATAAATTTAAGATTTTCAATTAATAATATATAATGGCTGAAGTAGTTAGAATGCCCAAAATGAGCGATACCATGACTGAAGGGGTATTAGCAAAATGGCATGTTAAAGTTGGCGATAAAGTAAAAAGTGGCGATGTACTTGCCGAAGTAGAAACCGATAAGGCAACTATGGATCTGGAATCTTACGAGGAAGGTACTTTATTACATATTGGTGTTGAAGAAGGTAAAGGCGTTCCTATTGATGCAATTATTGCAGTAATTGGAAAGGAAGGAGAAGATTTCCAAGCAGCTATTGATGCTGCTGGAGGCGCAGAGAAAGCAGAAGGCGAAAAGACCAAAGCTGAAAGCGAAGAGGCTCCAAAAGCTGAAGAGAAAAAAGAAGAAGCTGCTCCTGCTCAAGGTGGTGCTTTAAGTGAAGAAGAATTAACAGCAAAAGGTATTACAGTAATTCGTATGCCTTTGTTAAGCGATACCATGACTGAAGGCGTAATTGCTGAATGGCATAAAAAAGTTGGCGATAAAGTTAAGGATGATGATGTTTTGGCTGATGTAGAAACCGATAAGGCAACTATGGAAGTTATGGGTTACGCAACTGGAACTTTATTACACATTGGTGTAGAAAAAGGTGCTGCTGCAAAAGTAAACGGAATTATCGCTATTGTTGGTCCGGAAGGAACTGATGTTAGCGGGATTTTAGCGGGAGGAGCTGCTCCTAAAAAGTCCGAAAGTCAGGAGTCGGCAAGTCCGAAATCTGAAGATGCTCCGAAAGAAGAAAAACAAGCTACAACTGCTGATGCTGGTTCGGCTCCTGTTGCAGAAAGTTCTTCATCAGATAGTCGCGTTAAAGCCTCTCCTCTTGCTAAGAAAATTGCAAAAGATAAAGGAATCGATTTAGCTCAAGTTGCTGGTAGTGCAGAAGGTGGCCGTATCATTAAGAAAGATATCGAAAACTTTAAACCTGCTGCACAAGCCGAAAGCGGAAAGACTAAAGCTGAAAGCGCAACGGCTGAGAAAACTCAAGCTGCTGCTCCTGCTATTCCAACATTCGTTGGTGAGGTTAAATTTACAGAACAGCCTGTTTCGCAAATGCGTAAAATCATTGCAAAACGTTTAGCAGAAAGTTTATTTACGGCGCCGCATTTTTATTTAACTGTTAGTATCGATATGGATAACGCAATGGCTGCTCGTACAGCAATCAATGCAGTTGCTCCGGTTAAAGTTTCATTCAACGATATCGTAATTAAAGCGGTTGCTGTTGCCTTGAAAAAACACCCAGCAGTTAATTCATCATGGGGTGGCGATAAAATCCGTTTCAATGAGCATACTAACATTGGTGTTGCTATGGCTGTTGAAGATGGCTTATTAGTACCAGTTGTTCGTTTTGCTGATGGTAAATCTTTATCACACATCTCTGCAGAAGTGAAAGATTTCGGTGCAAAAGCTAAATCTAAAAAATTACAACCAGCAGATTGGGAAGGTTCGACATTCACGGTTTCTAACTTAGGTATGTTTGGTATTGATGAGTTTACATCAATCATCAACTCTCCTGATGGCGCAATTCTGTCGGTTGGTGCAATTCAACAGGTTCCTGTTGTTAAAAATGGTGCTGTTGTTCCCGGTAATGTAATGAAATTGACTTTAGGTTGCGATCACCGTGTGGTTGATGGTGCAACCGGAGCGCAGTTTTTGCAAACACTAAAAGGTTTATTAGAAGAGCCAATCAGATTATTAGCATAATAATTTGTCATCCTGACATGTGCCGATTTTATATCGGTAGCTTGTCGAGGGATCTCATAAATAAAATTAAAGCTATCTCAAAAGGGTAGCTTTTTTTGTTTTTAGAAAAGCCTATTGCTGCAACTATTAATGTTTGTCCCGCTTTCGCTTATAGTTCTCGGCTCCGTTTTACTTCGCCTGTGGGCTAATCGCTCAATCGGGTTTAGAAGGCAAATTCTGTAATAAATTTTTAAGTATTCCTAACAACGTGGGCTAAAAATCAAAAAATTGACCCACGTTATTTTGATGTGGACAAAAAAAGCCTAAATTAGCCCACGTAATATTTTAATCGAGAAGTAAATGGCCAAAGTGCATCAAATACCAATGTTGCCATTAAAGCAAGATGTGGAAACAAAGGCAGTATTAAAAAGGCTTAATGCTGTTCGTGCAGCTTTGGAGGGGTTAAATGGAGTTGCGGAAAGCATACCAAATGAAAGAATTATACTCAATACACTTTCGTTACAAGAAGCTAAAGACAGTTCTGCAATTGAAAATATTGTTACTACTCACGATGAGCTTTATACTAGTGATACTATAACCCGTCAGTTCACGAGTCATGCAGCCAAAGAAGTTTATAATTATGCACAGGCTCTTTTGGAGGGGTTTAGACAAGTAAAAGAGAGTGGACTAATTACGGTAAATCATATTCTTAATCTACAAGAGTTGCTTGAAGAAAATGATGCTGGGTTTAGAAAAGTACCCGGCACCGCATTGAAGAATGACCAAACAGGCGAAACCGTATATACCCCTCCGCAAGAGTTTGATAAAATTATTGAGTTAATGAGCAATCTTGAAACTTTTATTAATGATGGAGAACTTACAGATTTAGATCCTGTTGTAAAAATGGCAATTATTCATCATCAGTTTGAAAGCATACACCCTTTTTATGATGGAAATGGAAGAACAGGTCGTATAATTAATATTCTTTATTTAGTTAAAGAAAATCTGCTAAAATTGCCTATACTTTATTTAAGTAGGTACATCAACCAAAATAAATCAACTTATTATCGCTTGTTGCAACAAACAAGAGATACCAATAACTGGGAACCTTGGATACTCTATATGCTCGATGCTGTAGAAGAAACAGCAGTACAAACTTCATTTATTATCAGGGAAATTAAAAAGTTAATGGTAATTCACAAACAAAAAATCCGTTCTGAATTGCCCAAAATTTATTCGCAAGATTTAATTAATAGCCTTTTTAAACATCCTTATACGAAAATAGAATTTATAAAAAACGATCTTCGAATAGCCAGAAAAACAGCGGGTAGGCATCTTGATCAGCTTTGTGAAACAGGGTTGATAACGAAAAATAAAATTGGAAAGGAAAATTACTATTTTAATAATGATTTAATTGAATTTCTAATAAATGTAAGTAGCTTAAAAAAAGAAGAAGGTGAGCAAATTAGTATTGTAACCGAAAATAGTAAACTCTAACGTGGGCCAAAAATCGAAAAATTAGCCCGCGTTATTTTGATAGGGACAAAAAAAAGCAATTTTTGTCCACATTATAAATAATTATTTAAGGCTTTCGGCAACCTGTAAGCCTTTTTTATACCCGTTTAAAAACTATATTTACCAGCAACAAAAATCCAATCTTACGGAATTTGAAGGCTCCGATTATAAGAAAGAATATATTCACAAAGTGTTTAAGGACAAAGAAATTAAAGTATATAAAGATAGCGAAAGAGCAGATGGGCAAGAATCTTTACTTCTTAATCAGCCTTGGTATGTTTATAATGCAAATTACGGAACAAGCGAAGAGAAAGCTTTTGTGGAAATGTTTGCAAGTCGTTTTGCAAATCTGAACCAGAAATTTAAAAACATTTATCTGATTAGAAACGAAAGAGAAGTTAAAATTATAGATAAGTTCGGTCGTGCCTTTGAGCCAGATTTTATTCTATTTTGTAAACAAAAAGACGGCGAAGAATTAACATATCAAGTTTTTATTGAACCAAAGGGAGGTCATTTAGCACTTTATGATAAATGGAAAGAAGATTTTCTTATTGAAATTAGAGACCAAAATAGAATCATAAATATAGAAACAGACAAATACAAAATTACAGGAGTTCCTTTTTACAATAATTCAAATGAAATAGAGTTTTGAAAGTATTTAACAAGTGCGCTGGAAAGTTAATATTAAAAGCTACCTCAAAAAGGTAGCTTTTTTGCTTTATCGTAAATTGAAACATTAATTACTATTTTTGATTAGAACCTTAATCAAACCAAATGAAGAAAATACTTCTTTTTGCAGTATGCACTATTGCAATTTTCGGCTGTAAACAAAAAAGCAACTTGGACAATAACGCAGAGAACAAAGCCTTTGCTGCCTTATGCGAACAATACTACCAAGATGGATTAAAATTAAATCCAATTAACGCCACCTACATTGGTGATGAACGCTACAATGATCTCTTACCAAATGATGGATCGCAAGCCTACATAAAAGAAAATAAAAGCTTCAATGAGCGTTACCTAGATAGTTTAGGCAACTACAATAGGGAAAGCCTAAATGCAAATGATCAATTATCTTATGATTACTTAAAAGATCAATTATCAATTAATATTGAGGGATTAAAATATCATCAAGAATATTTACCATTTAACCAAATGTTTGCTTTGCCTTTAACAATCGGTCAGCTGGGTTCGGGCACGGGGGCACAGCCTTTTAAAACAGTTAAGAATTACGAGGATTGGCTAAAGAGAGTCAATGCATTTTCAATTTGGGCAGATACTGCAATTGCAAATTTCAAAAAAGGTGCAAGTGCAGGTATTATTCTTCCAAAGGCATTAGTGGTGAAAATGATTCCTCAGATGCAAAGTATGGTGGTGGCTTCGCCAGAACAAAGTCTGTTTTATGGCCCAATAAAACTAATGCCAGCAAGTTTTTCTGCTGCTGAAAAACAAAAAATTACAGAAGAATATCGCAAGGCAATAAGCACCTTAATAGTTCCAACCTATAAAAAATTGGGCGATTATTTGCAAAACGAATATTTGCCAAAAGCTAGAACCACTTCTGGTTATTCTGCTATGCCAGGCGGCTTAGCTTGGTACACCTACTTGGTAAAGCAACAAACCACTACCAATAAAACGCCTGAAAAGATTTATCAAACAGGTTTAAAAGAGGTTGCCCGCATTAAAGGGCAAATGGATAGCATTAAGAATTTGGTAGGCTTTAAAGGAGACCTAAAAGCTTTTTTTGAATACATGAAAACAGACAAGAAATTCATGCCTTTTAAAACGCCTCAAGAGATTTTGGCTGCTTTTGAAAATATTCATCAACGCATGAAACCAAATTTAAAAAAGATGTTCGAAAAGGAACCTAAAACACCTTTCGAAATTCGCCAAACCGAAGCATTCAGGGCCGCATCGGCGAGTGCAGAATATAATCAAGGTTCGGCAGATGGTAAACGACCAGGGATATTTTATGTGCCGATTTTAGATGCTAAGACTTTCAATACCACTTCGGGCATGGAATCTCTTTTCTTACACGAAGCCATTCCGGGTCATCATTATCAAATTTCTTTAACTCAAGAAAACACTTCGTTGCCTAATTTCCGTCGCTTCGGTGGCCATAATGCTTATGTAGAGGGCTGGGCGCTCTATTGCGAATCTTTAGGAAAAGAGCTTGGTTTGTATCAAGATCCATATCAGCACATGGGTGCTTTAGGCGATGAAATGCACAGAGCTATCCGTTTAGTTGTTGATGTGGCTATTCATACCAAAAATATGAGCAGAGAACAAGCCATTAAATATATGACCGACAATGAGGCCATCAGCACTGAAGGTGCAACTGCAGAAATAGAACGTTACATGGGCATTCCAGCACAGGCACTTGGTTATAAAACTGGCGCTATGAAAATTAGAGAATTGAGAATAAAATATGAAAAAGAGTTAGGTGCCAAATTTAAACTTTCCGCGTTCCATACGGCGGTTTTAAAAGATGGATCACTTCCGTTATCGGTTTTTGAATCGAAAATGGATGTTTGGGCAGAGGCGCAGAAATAAATATATATCATAAAAATCTTCTCTAAAATAACGTGGGCCGATAATTAAAAAATTGACTCACGTTATTATTTATGTGGACAAAAATCATCAAAATTAGCCCATGTACGTTGCAAGTGAATCTAAAAAACAAATAGCGCTAAAAACTAAATACAATCTGCGAATCTGCAGCAAACCTAAGTCGCCTTACTTTGTTAATTAATAAACACCTTTATCATGGACAAAGAAAAACTGATACAAGAAGCTTATTTAGTTTCACATAAAATCGAAGAGAACGGCAATTTCCCTAACAACCCAAATTTCCCATTGATGATTTACAAAGGAGCACTTTTAATTCATCCTGATGATACTGCAGATGTTATTAAAAAAGTCTTCGCCAAAAATGGCTACACCAATGCTTGGGTTGATGGCATATTCGATTATCAACATTACCATAGCAATACCCATGAAGTAATGGGCGTATTTTGCGGAAAGGCCGATGTTCAATTTGGGGGCGAACATGGTGTTTGTATAGAATTAGATAAGGGCGATGTGGTCGTAATTCCAGTTGGAGTTGCTCACATGAAATTAAATTCTACCGAAGACTTTACAGTAGTTGGTGCTTATCCTAACGGAGCTGAATATAACATGAAATATGGTAAGCCAGAAGAACGCCCAGAGGCTGATGAAGACATTGCCAAGGTAAAAAATCCAGATAATGATCCTGTTTATGGAACAAAAGGCCATTTATTCGAGTGCTGGTACAACCAAAATTGCGCAAATGTTTAAAACTCTTTCCGTTTAACAGTCTAAAATTCTTTAATTTTCGTGTTTTAAATACACTACCTAAATTATAAATGAATTTTAGATATATATGTTCAGCATTAGCCCTCTCGGTAACATTATTAACAGCCTGTAACAGTAAAAAATCAGAAGAGAAAAAAGCAGCTGATGCCAAAATCCGAACAAAAGAAGATGACAAGGCAGATAGTTCATTAATTGCTTATAACCCTTCAAAAGGCGATAAATGGATAGCTGACTTTGTAGATAATCTGCATAAGAAATACAGCTTCAATGGAAATATGCTTGTAGCAAAGGATGGCAAAATCCTTTACGAAAAAGCCATTGGTTGGGCCGATTATTTACATCGCGATAGCTTAAAAATTAATTCAGAATTCGAACTTGCCTCCATTACCAAAACGTTTACCGGCACTGCAATTATGCAATTGGTTGAGGCTAAAAAGCTTTCATTAAACGATAACGTTAAGAAATTTTTCCCAAATTTTCCGTATGAGGGAATTACGGTTAAGCTCTTGCTTACTCACCGCAGCGGAATGATGAATTACGTTTACTTTATCGATGATATTTGGCGCAAGGAAAAGCGAAACATGAAAAAAGGCGTTACCAACCAAGAGGTAATGAACGTAATTGCAGAGCGCAAACCCAATCCTTATGTTAAGCCTGATAACCGTTTTCATTACAACAACTCAAACTTTATGGTTTTAGGAGCCATCATCGAGAAAGTAACCGGCCAACGTTATTCTCAGTACATGATGGAGCATATCTTTAAACCTGCCGGAATGAAACATACCCACGTTTACAGCACTACGGAATACGAAAAAATTCCTGTTGATGTGGTTGGCCATGACCGCAATAGCTTTAGATATTCAGTTGCTCAAAACTTTTTAGATGGCCCTGTTGGCGATAAAGGCATTTATAGTACCGTTCACGACTTAGTTCTGTATGATAAATACCTAAAAAACGGTCGCTTTATTAGCAAAGCCAGTACCGACTCATCGTACGTTGGCCGCAATAAGCCCATCAACGGCCATTTCAATTATGGTTATGGCTGGAGAATGTTTGATGGCGAAAAGATGGATAAGGTAGTTTACCACACGGGTTGGTGGCATGGTTTCCGCCATATTTACGTTCGCGATTTGAATAAGAACATTATCGTAATTTTCTTGGGCAACTTAACCAATGGAAGTTTAATGCACTTAGATGATTTGTATAAACACCTCGATATGCCAATTATTCGCAAAGGCGCTTATCATGGAAATGGCAGCTTGCCAGGCAGCGACGAAGATTAGATTATCTTCAAAAGAATAAAGTCAATATTAGCGAGGTCTAGGGCGGCGTCATTGCGAGAAACAATTTTTCATTGTTTCGTGGCAACCTCATTGCAGCTTGCACATTTCAAAACAAGTAGGAAATTGCCACAAATATTACCGATGAGAAATCGATGAATCTTCTCGCAATGATGAGAGCATTAGAACATCAATACAAGGAATGAAGACCTGCGAAGCAAGCAAGAATTCCTTTGAGAACAATAATCTAAACGAAGAAGCTGTTTAATCGTTTGCAGATGCTTCGTGCCTTAGCATGACATTACTTTCTGGGTAGCTGCAACAAAAAGGATATTTGCGCCTGTCGGGTTTATAAACAACAGACCGTTTTCGGCGGAAATACTTGGCTTTATATAGGAGCAGGTTTAAGTTTAATGTACAACATGAGGTAAATTAAACCCGATTGGTGTGGAAATCCTTTTGATGTACATGCTTTAATAACCCCGCTAACATTCACAAAAGATTGGAACGAAAGCGGGACTGACATCGATATTTTTGCTGCGACTGCTTTTCAAAAAAATAACTAAAACCAAATCGTTATATTTTTTCTTTTATATTAAAACAACAGATTATGTTCGATAAATTATTCGCGGCGCAACAAAAGGCCGAAGAGATTAAGAAACGCTTAGATACCATTTCGGTGTTTGGCGAAGTTGAAAATGGCGCAATCAAAATTACTGCAACGGCTAACAAAGCCATTACTGGCGTTGCGATTGATGAAGAATTTTTGAAAACCGCTGATAAGGAAGAGCTAGAGGAATTGCTTTTAACAGCTATAAACAAAGCTATGGCAAGTGCAGAGGAAGTAAGCGCTGCAGAAATGCAAGCATCGGCTCAAGATATGCTCGGTGGATTAGGCGGAATGTTTGGACAGTAATTAAGTCAGTAAAAAATCTTCCTGCTTTTAATTAATTGAATTTATCCTAATACAACAATTATGAAATATACTTACTATGGGCAATCTTGTTTCTTATTGGAAACAGAGAGCCAAAAACTTTTATTCGATCCGTTTATCACGCACAATCCTTTAGCTAAGGCTATAGATATTAAAGCAATAGAGGCCGATTATATTTTGGTAAGTCATGGCCATGGCGACCATGTTGCTGATTTAGTTGAGTTGGCAAAACAGACTGGCGCTACCGTTATCGCCATGCCTGAGGTAATAGATTGGGCACAAAAACAAGGAATTGAAAAAGTGCACCCAATGAATTTCGGTAAGTTTACTTTCGATTGGGGTACTGTGAGAATGGTGCCAGCTACACATTCTGCTGGCTTACCGGATGGCAGCTACGGTGGCAATCCTGCAGGTTTTGTACTCGAAGTTGATGGAAAGCAAATTTATTTTGCCGGCGATACTGGATTAGCAATTGAAATGAAAGTATTGGCAGACATCTACAATTTGGATTATGCCATTCTACCAATCGGTGGTAATTACACAATGGATGTTGATGATGCCTTGGTTGCTACAAAATATTTTGATTGCGACAAGGTTATTGGCGTACACTACAATACTTTTCCTGTAATTGAGATTGATACCAATATAGCTTTAGATAAATTTAAACGAGAAAACAAAACTTTGTTGCTGCCCAAGATTGGCGAAACAATAACACTATAAATAAAAAAAGTCCCGACTCGCATCGGGACTTTTTCAATTATAAACCACCTAAACCTAGTTCTTTTTTACAACCTTAGTTGTTGTTTTATTTGCTTTGTAACGCATATCTGCTGTTCCGTCTTTTTTGGTAGGTCCAACAACTTTAGTTACTGCTTTTGTTTTATTTTCCTTAAAACGCATATCTGGCGTTCCATCTGCCTTTACCTTAGCTGCTGTTGTAGTAGTTTTAGTCTCTACTTTTTTAGCTTCCATTTTAACGCCTGCCTTTGCAGGTGCTGTTGCAGTTTTAACTTCTTTTTTTACAACTTTTTTTGCTGGTGCAGTAGCTGGTGTTTGAGCAAATGCTGTGGTTAAACCAAATGCTGCGATTGCGATTAAACTCAATAATTTTTTCATACTTTTTCGATTTGTTTTTTTAATTGCCATGAAGCTTCTTCGTTTCACTCCGAGGTTTCATGTTCTTAATTTTTTGTTTTACTCGTTTATTTGTTGATATAAAATTGATTAATCGGGATGAAGTTTTAATGAAGATAAGGAAAATATTTTTTAATGCGCTGCCAACCAATTATCACCCTCACCAATTTCTACGACAATTGGAACAGTAAGCTTAATTGCATTGGTCATTTTATCTTGAATAATGGCTTTCATTGCTTCTTTCTCTGATCTTAATGCATCGAAAACCAACTCATCATGCACCTGCATAGTCATGGTTGATTGTAGATTTTGTGCTTTCATTTCCTTATGAATATTAATCATCGCAATCTTGATCATATCTGCAGCAGAACCTTGAATGGGTGCATTTATCGCATTTCGTTCAGCAAAACCACGTACGGTTTGATTCGCAGAATTGATATCTCGTAAATAGCGCCTTCTACCCATGATCGTTTCCACGAATCCATTTTCTCTGGCGAAATTCATGGTATCGCTCATGTAACGTTTGATGCCTGGATATTGCGCAAAGTATTGTTCGATAATTTCTGCAGCCTCTTTACGTGGAATACCTAAGTTCTGTGATAATCCGAAAGCTGATTGTCCGTAAATAATACCAAAGTTAACCGCTTTTGCATTCCTACGTTGTGTTCCATCCACTTCCTCAATACTTATTCCATATACTTTTGCGGCGGTGGCTGTATGAATATCAATGCCTTTACTAAAAGCATCGAGCATATTTTCTTCTTTGCTAATTTCGGCAATAATGCGAAGCTCAATCTGCGAATAATCGGCAGAAAGTAGGATATGATTTTCATCCCTCGGAATAAAAGCCTTACGTACTTCTCTGCCGCGTTCTGTTCGAATTGGAATATTTTGCAAATTAGGATTGTTAGAACTTAATCGTCCTGTGGCGGCAACCGCTTGATTGTAAGACGTGTGTACACGACCCGTCTTTGAATTTACCATTAAAGGCAAAGCATCAACATAGGTAGATTTCAATTTCTGCAATTGACGGAAATCTAAAATATCCTGAACGATATCACTTTTGCTTGCTAATGCCATCAAAACATCTTCACCAGTTTGGTACTGACCCGTTTTGGTCTTTTTCGCCTTTGGATCTAACTGAAGTTTATCAAACAAAACTTCACCCAATTGCTTTGGCGACGCCAGATTAAACTTGATTCCTGCTTTGTCGTAAACGTTTTGCTCGAATTTTATGATATCCTTTTCGAGTTCCTTTGAGTAAGCTTGTAAAGTTTCAATATCAATTCTAACCCCTTCTTTTTCTATATCAGCTAACACATAAACTAATGGATTTTCAATTTCCTCGGCTAGTTTAGCGGCATTTAATTCCATTAACTTTGGTTCAAAAATATGGGCCAATTGTAAGGTAACATCGGCATCTTCAGCTGCATAATCAACCACATCAATTACCGGAACATCACGCATGGTTCCTTGGTTTTTACCTTTTGCGCCAATTAATTTTGTAATCGATATTGGAGAATAACCTAAATAATTTTCAGCTAAAATATCCATTCCATGTCTGGTATCAGGATCAATTAAGTAATGGGCGAGCATGGTATCGAAAATCTTTCCGCTCACCTGAACACCATACCATTTTAAAACTAAAATATCGTATTTGGTGTTTTGCCCAATCTTTCCAATTTTATCATTCTCCAGCACCACCCTAAATTCATCAACAATTGCTTGTGCTTCTTCCCTAACTTCAGAAACAGGAATGTAATAGCCCGTTCCCGGTTTTATGGAGAATGATAAACCGACCAAATCGGCCATATTTGCATCCGTTCCGGTGGTTTCGGTATCGAATGAAATTCTTTCTTGTTCTAGTAAAAGCTTGATCAAATCAGCACGTTGCTCGTCTGTTTCAATTAAAATATATTCGTGTTCTGTATTTTCTATAGTTTTAGCCGGAAGTTTCTCAACTGGCTCCTCCTCTAAAGTATTGGTATATTGAATGGCTTCCCCAGGATGATTTCCAAAAAGATCGGTTTGCGTACCTTCCTGAAATTTTGCGGTGGTTACCGAAAACTCATCGCCAAAAACACGGCGACCTAATGTTCTAAACTCTAATTCGGTAAAGAGTGGCTCCAATAAATCCTTGCTCGGATCGCAAAGTTCCAGACTTTCCTCATCCAGTTCTACTGGAACATCTAATAAAATAGTAGCCAGTTTTTTAGAGATTAATCCTTGCTCAGCAAAATTTTCTACGTTTTCACGCTGTTTACCTTTTAACTCATGTGAATGTGCAATAATGTTCTCCATCGAGCCATATTGCTTGATTAATAATTTAGCCGTTTTCTCACCAATTCCTGGAATACCTGGAATATTATCTACAGCATCGCCCCATAAACCTAAAATATCAATAACCTGAAGTACATTTTCTATCTCCCATTTTGCCAAAATTTCTTTTACACCCAAAATTTCCATTCCATTGCCCATACGAGCGGGCTTGTAAATGAAGATATTTTCAGAAACCAATTGCGCAAAATCCTTATCTGGTGTCATGCAAAAAACCTGATAACCTTTCAATTCCGCCTTTTTCGCCAGCGTACCAATAATATCATCTGCTTCGTAACCATCAGATGTAATTACGGGAATATTAAACCCAGTAATTAGCTTGATCACATAAGGCATTGCTGCTGCCAAATCTTCGGGCATGGCTTGGCGATGCGCTTTGTATGCTTCGAAAGAAGTATGCCTTTCTGTTGGTGCTTCGGTATCGAAAACTACTGCAATGTGAGTAGGTTTTTCTTTCTTCAAAACATCCAGTAGCGTATTGGTGAAACCCATTACTGCCGATGTATTGATGCCTGACGACGTAAAACGTGGGTTTTTACTCAAAGCAAAATGCGCTCGGTACATCAGCGCCATACCATCCAGGAGAAAGAGTTTTTTATTGTTCATGTGATTACACAGATTATTAATTCATCTGATAATTTGATTTATCAGATGATAAAAGTAACCAAAGTTAAAGGTTTACATAAGATTATTTTAGATTTTACTCAAAAAGAACTCCAACATAATTGCAATAAAATTGAAGCAACAATGAAACAAAACTGAATACCAAAAGCCATATTTTATTCGCAGATAACCCATAGATAGGCCACCGAATGCCTGAGAAGAAACAAAAATCAGAAAAACAGGATTATCTAATGTTAAATCTTTCATATTGGTGTAATGAACTAATCCAAACAAAACTCCAGAATAATAAAAAATGAAAGGGTAGGCTTTTCGCCAAAACAATTGTTTTCGAGTGGTGCTAATTCTTTTAAAATAACTGTGAAGAATTAGAGCGATAATTAGAAAAAAGGTAAATATGGGAAAATAGAGGTAATTACTATTTAAAAAGTAAGCAGAAATAATGGCCAAACTAAAGCATATAAAATAAATGGTTGCATATTTTTTACGTAGATGCCATCTAAACATCGATTCTTCGA
This sequence comes from Pedobacter frigidisoli, assembly GCF_004331675.1. Classification (GTDB taxonomy): domain Bacteria; phylum Bacteroidota; class Bacteroidia; order Sphingobacteriales; family Sphingobacteriaceae; genus Pedobacter; species Pedobacter frigidisoli. The sequence continues at coordinate 532,926 of NZ_SJSN01000001.1, forward strand.
TAAATGGAGCTACTAAACATCCCAAAAACAGCATTGCATAAATACCATATTTTTTGAGAACATCGACTTTTTCATAGTATTCTTTTATTACTTGAAAATGCAACAATAAGTAATAGATGCTCATGATTAACCCAGCGAACAATATATCGAGAACTAATATCCAAAGGAAATCTCTATGAAGACTTTTATTATCTTTACTGAGCTTTAAGAGTTTTGGCTTTTTTAAGAACTGCCAAAATAACGAGAGCGTTTCAATCATATATGAATTATGGTTTAGTTACGTTATTTATTAATATTGCTAACTTATGAAGATTTTTAACCTTTTTATTATAATATTTCTATTCGCAACAAATACACTTTTTGCACAAGATTTTATTGTTAAAAATAATGAAGACGTCGTTCGTGGAACCATAAAAGGAACGGATTATTTCTCTGTTTACATTAGCGAAAATGACCAAGCCGACGTGATTTTGCCTGCAAAAGATGTAAAAAACTTCTTTTGGAATGGAAATAGCTTTTTAAGTAAGGGTTTTGCAAATGGTAGAAATTTCGAATATCGCTTTGTAAAAGTAATTGAAATGGGCGCCGTTAACTTATATTCATTTGGAGGTGGAACTTTGATGCCAGCTTCAAAAGAAAAGAAAGTAAAATTCAGGCCATCAATCGGGATAGGAACTGGAACCGGAGGTTATGGTGGTATAGGGATGGGCGGCGGAGTTAGTATTGGTGGCGGAGGTAGAAATTCGGGGCCAGAGCTTCCTGCTGGTGCACCAGTTGTTCGTTACTTTATCGAGAAACCAGGAGCTGGGCCTTTGCAAGAAGTGCCAATGAAAGCCATCACTGATGAGGATAAAAAAGCAAGTGTTAGGACAATTCTTCTTCAAAAATTAGGCGATCAGCCAGATTTAAAAGTGAAAGTTGAAAACAGTGCGGAGTTCAACAGCAGGGATGTGATAGAGTTGGTTAAGGCGTATAATTCAAAATAGATCAGGATTTTTCAGGATTTAAGGATTTTAAGATCGATGGGGATAAAAGATAACTCCTTAATTAGTTGGTGCTAGAGTAAACCTTAAAAAAAATTAAACAAGGATTTTTAAGATCCGTTTACTGAAAAGTAAGGTGCCAAATTAATGGGAATTAAGTTTGGCATAAATTGCTAGACTGACAAATTGATTATTTTTAATCTCGCAATTGTTCATTGTGCCTTCGTGATTAAAGGAAAGTTTACTTAAAACCTTTTTGCTATTTTCGTTTGCGGATTCCACAAAAGCTTCAATTCTGTTTAATTTCAATTGGCTAAATGCATAATCGCAAACTGATTTGGCAGCTTCAACTATAATTCCTGATGCCCAATAATTTGGTAATAGCCAAAAGCCAATTTCTGCTTTCTGATAAATTTGAGTCATATTGTTAAGCCCGATAGCGCCCAGAAATTCTTTAGTTTCCTTATCGCAAACTGCCCACCAAATGCCATTTTTTTCTTTTTCCAGCGCTTTGAACCAAGCAAGCTGATTTCGGGTAGCTTCTAAAGTATTATAACTTACTGCATAATACTTAACAACATTTGGGTGAGACAAACCTTGGTAAACATTTTCCAGATCATCGTCTTGAAACTGTCTCAATATCAGTCTTTCTGTAACTAATTTTGGGAAAACATCCATTACCTTGCACAACAATTTACCAAATGATCATTTACCATTCCTGTAGCTTGCATAAAAGCATAACAAATGGTAGTACCGAAAAACTTAAAGCCACGCTTTTTCATGTCCTTGCTAATTTGATCTGATAATTCCGTTCTTGGTGGCACGTCGCTCATGCTTTCTATTTTATTTTGCAGAGGTTTCTCATCTGGCATAAAACCCCAAATGTATTTGGCAAAACTGCCAAACTCTTCCTGAATTTTGATGAACAATTTTGCATTAGTGATGGCGCCATTAATCTTTAATTTATTCCGAATAATGCCTGCATCTTGAATTAATCTTTCGAAATCATTTTCATCAAATGCAGCAACTTTCTTCACGTTAAAGTTGGCAAAAGCTTTTCTATAGCTTTCTCTTTTACGAAGAATGGTGATCCAACTTAAACCCGCTTGAGCACCCTCCAAAATTAAAAACTCGAATAAAATTTTATCATCAAATACTGGCTTTCCCCATTCCTCATCGTGGTATTTAATGTAAAGCGGATCGGAACCAGCCCAAGTGCAGCGGGCTTGTGAGCTTGGAGTGTATAGTTGGGAGTTTGGAGTCTGCATGATGGAAATTTAATGTCTTTAAGTTTTGATGAGAAATTTTTCAGGATTATTCATCATATAAACCAGTAATTTAGCTATTTCTTCTGCTTGATTATTTAGTTTTTGAAATTCATCATTAGAAATGTACTCACAGGCTAGAGCAAACTCTAACCATGTTTGTGTCTCACCAATTTCGGTGTCAGAATCAGAAAGTTTACTAATAAAATGGTTTGGATACTTACGTTTTCGGTAAGCTTCGGCAAGGTTTGCACCAACACTTCTAGAACATCTCCTTATCTGATCGGTTAAGCTATATTTTTCTTCTGATGGAAATGGATAGTTGAAAAATCTGCAGCGAAAGATCAAAACCTTTTTGATAAGCTAGTAAATCCTTTAGTGTTCCCATAACTAAATATAGAAACAATATAGCAATTTAACAGCCGCCCAAAACTCAGAACTTAAAACTCCAAACTAAAAAATCTCCTCCATTGGATTCCAAAACACCTTTTTAAAGTTGACAACTTTATTGTCCTTGACCACTACACCTTCATTGAAAAGTTGCTCCTCCATTCTCTCTGGTGGATTGAAGTGGAATTTTCCGGTGAGCAAACCACTGCTATTTACTACGCGATGCGCTGGTACTTTCGGGTGGGCAGCTTCGGCATACCTCATGGCATAACCAACCATTCTGGATGATTTTGCAGCACCCAAACTTTTAGCAATGGCGCCATAAGAAGTTACCCGCCCTTTCGGAATTAATCGGGCAATCTCATAAACCTGTTCGTAAAAGTTGGTGTTCATTATTCAAAAGAAAACTGAATGTAATTGATGTTCTTATCGTGAAGTAAATATTTTTTTTCGTAATAAGTTTTGATCGATAAAACGTTATCCACCAAATCAGATGTATATAAATGATCGGTATTTTTATGAACTATCAAACCAAGTTCCGCTACTTTTTCGCAAGTGTATGCATACAGTTGATCGTTATCCGTTTTAAGATTTACGTTACCACCTGATTTTAAAACAGCTTGATATCGATTTAAAAAAGCTGGAAAAGTTAACCGTTTCTTTTCTCGACTATCTTGTGGTTGTGGGTCAGGGAAAGTGATCCAAATTTCATCGATCTCCCCATCAGCAAAATAATCTAACAGGTTCTCTATTTGAATCCTTAAAAAAGCAACATTATTAATGCCATCTTCGATGGCGGTTTTTGCGCCACGCCAAATGCGATTGCCCTTATAATCTACGCCAATGAAATTTTTATCTGGGAATAATGTGGCCAGGTTCACGGTATATTCGCCCTTACCACAAGCCAATTCCAATACAACAGGATTTGTGTTTTTAAAATGCTCAGCAGCCCAATTGCCTTTTAAGGCTTTTCCTTCTTCTAATTGATATACGTTTGCAAAAGTCTCTATTTCTGCAAATCGCCTAAGTTTATCTTTACCCAAAAGTTTTTTTTCGGCAAATTTACAATTAAATCAATTACCAATTTCTGTTTTTTACCATCTCCAATCTTTGTAACCAGTAGCATTTGCGATGTAGCATAAATTTAGTCTATGTATTGAGGATAATTGTTAGAAAAAATAAAATCTAAAGGAAAAAATACATAGTTAAAATTGATACATTTGAAAATATAAATCAATTATACCTATATGACTTTAGTTCAGCTTGAATATATTGTTGCAGTAGATACTTACAGAAGTTTTGTAACGGCAGCAGATAAATGTTTCGTAACCCAACCTACATTAAGTATGCAAGTTCAAAAGTTGGAAGAATTAATAAGCGTAAAAATTTTCGATAGAAGCAAACAACCTGTAACGCCTACAGAAATTGGCGCTCAAATCATTGCCCAGGCTAGAGTTATTTTACAAGAAAGCGGAAAGATAAAAGAACTAATTAGCAGTCAGCAGCAAGATGTTTTAGGTGAGCTAAGAATTGGTGTGATACCTACCGTTGCACCCTATTTGCTACCAGAGGTTATTTCGGCAATGCTCGAAAAATACCCTGAACTGAAATTGGTTATCTGGGAATATACAACAGAGGATATTATCCACCATTTAAAAACTGGGGTTTTAGACTGTGGGATATTGGCAACGCCTTTAACAGATGTGAACATTACAGAGATGCCTTTATATTATGAGAATTTTGTAAGCTACATCAGTAAAAATAGCAAGTTGTTTAAAAAGAAAGCGGTAGATGCCGAAGACTTAAACGATGAAAACATTTGGCTTTTAAATGAAGGGCATTGTATGCGGAATCAGGTTTTAAATATTTGCCGTTCTACCAAAAACAACAGATTACAAGGTTTGGAATATAATACCGGCAGTGTAGAAACGCTGGTAAGAATGGTAGATTTAAATGGTGGTGCAACCTTACTTCCAGAATTGGCAATTACCGATTTAAGTGCAAAACAAATAACCAAAATCCGTCACTTTAAATCGCCTGAACCTGTAAGGGAAATCAGTTTGGTTACGCATAAGAATTTCATCAAAAAGAGAATGCTCAATGCTTTAAAAGATGAAATTTTAGCCGTTATTCCAAAAACAATGAAGCAGAAGAAAAAGAAAGATATTGTTGGAATTTAAAAACTTACCAAGCTTCAACGGTCAAGAGCGAGAGAAAACTTCGTCAGTTTTGCAAAGAGTACCCAAAAAGATTTACGAAATTCTCCCACCAGCACAGCCTCTAAAATTTCGTGAGTTATTCTAATTTAGCTCAAGATCTTTATCTACATGATCTGCCAATTTATAGCTAGAAGAATTTGGATTTTTATCCTCTAAAAAGATCAGGATAATTAATGAAATGATGGGTATTAAAAACGATATAAAAAACCAGAACCAAAAATTTCTACCAGTTCGTTTGGCGAGGAAACCAGCCAACAACTGTGGAGATAACAATAAGGCGAGCACGATGCTGCCAACTATTATTTCTGGCATTAGCTGTTAATTGTGGGTTTTAGCAGAGGCCCAAGTGTAATAAACCTGATGGAAGTGATAGCCCCAGATGTACGAACCTTAATTATGCACTACCAATAACTGGGACTAAAACGTACAGCAGGACTATCTTAAACCAAGCACTACTGATTTTGCTTTTCTAAAGGCGGTGCAGAAAGCAAGCCTTTTATATCACTTTCAACTTCTTCTTCTTCGCCTTTTTTCTTTTTCTTGTTTTTGGCTTTTGCTGATTTGCCACTCAAGCGCTCCTCGATAATTTTATCGTATTCTGCTTGTTGCTCGCCTTTTAAAACATTACGAATATTTTTAGAGGTTTCGTTCTGCAGTTTATAAAAAATGTCCACATCCTCATCTCGAGAAGTTCCGGCTTGTTGTCTTTTTATTAAATCGGCTTGTTCTTTTGCCTGACTGAAAGTGAAACGATAGATCACACTTTTCTGCGTAGCGTTAAGTTTTAACCTTTTATCCAAATCCTCAACATTTTTTTTAGCAATCTCATCTGGTGTTGGCATTTTGTTTTGCTGCGCATTTGCCAATCCACTTATCCCAATCACGATTAAAAATAAAAATATAATCTTCTTCATTTTGAACATTTTAATATATGCGAAGTTACTTATTTATCTTAAAACAAGAAAGTCTCGATTTGCATCGAGACTTTCAAAATTTTTATTGATTTGATGCTTACAAAGCTTTTTTGTAAAGTTCTGCAACTGCATCCCAATTTACCACATTCCAAATTGCCGCTAAATAATCTGGGCGTTTGTTTTGGTATTTTAAGTAATACGCGTGCTCCCAAACATCGATTCCGAAAATTGGAGTACCTTTTACCTCAGCAACATCCATTAAAGGACTGTCTTGGTTTGGCGTAGAAGATACTTGCAGTTTTTTATCGGCACTAACCGATAACCAAGCCCATCCAGAACCAAAACGCGTTGCGCCAGCTTCTTGCATTTTAGTTTTCAACTCGGCAAATGAACCGAAAGTTTCATTAATTGCCTTTGCTAAATCGCCAGTTGGTTCGCCACCTTTGTTTGGACCTAAAACGTTCCAAAACAAAGAGTGATTATAATGTCCACCGCCATTGTTTCTAACTGCAGCAGGGTATTTTGAAATGTTTTTTACAATTTCCTCGATGCTTAAACTTGCCTCAGGCTTACCTTCTACTGCTTTATTTAAGTTGGTAACATAAGCTTGGTGATGCTTGTCATGGTGAATTTCCATGGTAGTTTTATCAATATGCGGTTCTAATGCATCGGTTGCGTAATGTAACGCAGGTAATTCAAAAGCCATAGTATTATGTTTTTAGATTTTAAAATGTTTCTTGTAGCAAATATAACATTCGTAGGTTAAGAATTGTTCATGTAAATATCATCAAATCTTATTTTAGCGAAGATTGTTACCTTTTCTTTTCAAAAAATTTTTTCATTAGCGTTGCGCATTCATCAGCCATAACGCCTCCTTTTAAGATAGTTTTAGGATGCAAAAGATTAGCATTTTTAGAGATGAAGCCGCGTTTTTCTTCCCTCGCTCCATAAACAATTCTGCTGATTTGAGTCCAATAGCTAGCGCCAGCACACATTACACAAGGTTCGATGGTAACATATAATGTGCAATCCCTTAAGTATTTACCACCAATGGTTTGTGCTGCCGAAGTAAAAGCCTGCATTTCTGCATGGGCGGTAACATCATTAAATTTCTCTGTTAAATTATAGCCTCTTCCAATTATCCTATTCTTACTTACCACAATTGCACCAATCGGAATTTCATCCTCAGTTAAGGCCTTTTTGGCCTCTTCAAGTGCCAATTTCATGTAATGAATATCTTCTGCTTCTGGATTGGTATTTTCGAAATTATAAAAACTCATGTGGCAAATATAATTAAACTTGGCCGTTGGGCTTAGTTTTTAAGATTTTGGAGCGCAATACCAGTGCGCATCGGTTTCTTTCGTCCTGCTTTTCATTTTAGCCCCGAGAAAAATCAGGGGCTGCCATTTCAATCAGGGCTAAAAATAAATTTTGTACAATAAACAAGTGTCAGTATCCCTCAAATCCTCAAAATTAAGGAGCAAAGAATTTAGGAACACGCAAAGTCGTTCTAGGAGCATCTGCGTTATTTATCATTTTAAATCTGCGAGAGAATTGTTAAGAAATTAAATCAACTTACTTCCATTCGGCACTTTCTTATCTACAGCGGTTAAAACAATGTCACCATTTTCATCGGCGAAACCCGTAACCAAAAATTCAGACATAAATTTACCTATCTGCTTTTTAGGAAAGTTAACCACTCCAACTATCTGTTTGCCTGGCAACTCTTTTAACGTATAATGTTTTGTAATTTGTGCACTACTTGTTTTAACACCTAGGCCCCCAAAATCAACTTTCAATTTAAAGGCAGGTTTTCTTGCCTCTGGAAACTCAAGTGCTTCTAAAATTGTTCCAATCCTTAACTCAACCTTTTCAAAATCATCCCAAGTAATTTGTTGCATAAGTTTAATTGTTCATTTAATCTCCAGCAAAACTAAAGATTATTGCATTAATGTTTAAGTCTTAATACTATAAAAACCTAAAATAATTCAAACGGTTGCATAGCGTACGGCATCTAGTTAATCGTTTTAATTATTTTGAGTTCAATTTTTTTTACGTAGATTTTATAAAAAATTTGCGTTTTATAATTTTACGACTATCTTTATGCAACCGTTTGCATAACCAGATATTAATTTTAGCGATAACAGATGTATTTATTAGGTATTGATGTAGGCACTTCGTCTATAAAAGTTGCAGTAGTTGATGTTCGTACGCAGAAAAGCGTAGCAACTGCTCAATACCCAGAGCAAGAAACAGAAATTAAATCTGTAAAACCAGGTTGGGCAGAGCAGTCTCCGTTAGATTGGTGGCAGAACACGCAGCAAGCGATTCTGAAACTTTGTGCAACAAATCTTTTCGATCCGAAAGAAATCAAAGCAATTGGAATTGCTTATCAAATGCATGGCTTGGTTGTGGTAGATAAAGATCAAGATGTACTTCGCGATAGCATCATTTGGTGTGATAGCCGAGCTGTAGTATTGGGAGAAAAAGCTTTCGATTCAATTGGTCATGAAAAGGCATTGAAGAACTTACTTAATTCTCCGGGAAATTTTACGGCATCAAAACTGGCCTGGATTAAAGAAAACGAGCCAGAAATTTATCAGAACATTGATAAGATAATGTTGCCTGGTGATTTCATCGCAATGAAACTTACAGGCGAAATTACAACAAGCATATCTGCACTATCAGAAGGGATTTTTTGGGATTTCCAAAAAGATGAGTTATCGAAAGACGTAATGGAATACTATGGCTTAAACGATAATTTTATACCCACAGTTAAAGCCTTGTTTTCATCACACGGCAAACTAAAAACTGACGTTGCTGAATTACTTGGATTAACAGCAGAGATTCCAATTTCGTATAAATCAGGTGATCAGCCAAATAATGCTTTATCCTTAAATGTTTTAAAACCTGGCGAAGTAGCTGCAACAGCTGGAACATCAGGCGTAATTTATGGTGTAAGCGATAGTCTTACCTATGACAAGCAATCGCGAATAAATACTTTCGCTCATGTAACCTATTCCCAAGAAAAGAAAAATACAGGTGTTTTATTATGCATAAATGGAACGGGAAGTATGTATCGTTGGGCGAAACACAATTTCGCTCCGAAATCTTCCTATCCAGAACTCAATAATCTAGCGACTAAATCTCCAATTGGAAGTAAGGGTTTAAAGGTTTTGCCTTTTGGAAATGGGGCCGAGCGAATTCTCAATAATAAATATACTGGTGCTCAAATATTGGGTATTGATTTAAACATCCATCATCAATCTGATATTTTTAGGGCCGTGCAAGAGGGAATAGCATTCTCTTTTAGGTACGGATTAGATATTATGCGAGAAAATGGAATGAAGCCTAAAGTTATTCGAGCTGGCAGAGCAAACCTTTTTTTAAGTGATGTTTTTGCTCAAACCTTTGTAGATGTTACTGGTGTTCCGGTAGAATTATATGAAAACGACGGCAGCGTTGGCGCAGCCTTAGGCGCTGGAATTGGTGCAGAAATTTTTAAAACCGCTGAAGAAGCATTTACACAACATGAGGTCATAAAAACCTTAATCCCAAAACATGCCGAGGCATACGAACCCATTTATCAAGAATGGAAAGAAATATTAGAGAAACAATTAATTAGTGAATAGAATGTAGTTAGTAGTCGGAAAGCTTAACGAATTTAACCATAGACTATTGACTATCAACAAAATTAACCAAAAACACAATGACAAAAGTAGTAACAGGAGCAAAGGAATTTTTCAAAGGTATAGATCAAATTCAATTTGAGGGCTTAGAAAGCGATAATCCATTAGCATTTAGGTGGTACGATGCCAACAAGGTAGTTGCTGGCAAAACCATGAACGAGCATTTTAAATTTGCATGTGCATATTGGCATTCATTTAATGGAAATGGTGCAGATCCTTTTGGTGGAGCAACGCATATTTTCCCGTGGGATGAAAAAAAGGATGCCGTAGAAAGAGCGAAAGACAAAATGGACGCAGCTTTCGAATTCATTACAAAAATGCAGTTGCCTTATTATTGTTTCCACGATGTGGATGTGGTTGATTATGGCGATAATGTAGTTGAAAACGAGCGCAGATTACAGGCTTTAGTAGAGTATGCAAAGCAAAAACAAGCAGATAGTGGCGTAAAACTACTTTGGGGAACTGCAAATTTATTCAGCCATAAACGTTATATGAATGGCGCTTCTACCAACCCTGATTTTCATGTTTTGGCACACGGTGCTGCACAAGTTAAGGCAGCTTTGGATGCTACAATTGCATTAGGGGGCGAAAACTATGTGTTTTGGGGTGGAAGAGAAGGTTACATGAGCTTACTGAATACTAACATGAAACGTGAGCAAGAGCACTTGGCGAAATTTTTACATACGGCTAAAGATTATGCTCGTAGTCAAGGTTTTAAAGGAACTTTCTTTATTGAACCAAAACCATGTGAGCCATCGAAACATCAGTATGATTATGATGCTGCTACAGTAAAAAGCTTTTTGCAGGAATATGATTTATTACAGGATTTTAAATTAAACTTAGAGGTAAACCACGCAACCTTGGCTGGCCATACTTTCCAACATGAATTACAAGTGGCAGTTGATAATGGCCTATTGGGATCAATCGATGCAAATCGTGGTGACTATCAAAATGGCTGGGATACCGATCAATTTCCAAATGATATTAACGAACTAACAGAATCGATGTTGGTAATTTTAGAGGGCGGTGGCTTACAAGGTGGAGGTGTTAATTTCGATGCTAAGATCCGTCGTAATTCTACTGATCAAGCTGATTTATTTTATGCACATGTTGGCGGAATGGATATTTTTGCAAGGGCTTTGGTTACTGCAGATGCCATTCTACAAAAATCAGATTACAAAAAAGTAAGAACAGATCGTTATTCTTCTTTCGATAGTGGCAAAGGTGCCGAATTTGAGCATGGCAAATTAACCTTGGAAGACTTAAGAAACTACGCGGCAGAAAATGGCGAGCCAGAAACGCGTAGTGGAAAGCAAGAATACCTTGAGAATATCATCAACAGATATATTTAATACCTTCTGAAAATTTTATTTGGAGGTGCGTTGGTTTACGCACCTCTATTTTATCATTATCAAACCAAACTCTATTTAATTTCTGATTTCGAGTAAGATCTAAAATAATAAACGTCGTTTTAACACTTTTTAATTTAAAAAAAAGTGAATATTAATTTATGATTTTATTACATTTAGATTTCTAAACCAAATAACACTTAAGACATTAATGAAACAAAACTTACTGGACACGAAGGATTACATTGTATTTGCAATCTACTTCGTTATTGTAGCTGCTTACGGGCTGTACATCTACAATAAGAAAAAATCCGCCTCTACTGGCTCAAAAGACTATTTCTTGGCAGAAGGCTCACTTACATGGTGGGCAATTGGTGCGTCATTAATCGCATCCAACATCTCTGCCGAGCAGTTTATTGGCATGAGTGGATCGGGATTTAAGATGGGACTTGCCATTGCAACTTATGAATGGATGGCTGCACTTACGTTGGTTATCGTTGCCGTTTTCTTCATTCCGGTTTACCTGAAGAACAAAATTGCCACCATGCCACAATTCCTTCATCAACGTTACAATGGAACAGTTGCGATGATTATGGCGGTGTTTTGGTTGTTACTTTATGTGGTTGTAAACTTAACGTCTATCCTTTATTTGGGTGCTTTAGCCGTAAGTAGTATTTCCGGCTTCAACCTCGATTTATGTATGTACGCCATTGCAGCTTTTGCAATCATTATTACACTTGGTGGAATGAAAGTGATTGGTTATACAGATGTTATACAGGTATTCTTTTTAATATTAGGTGGTTTAGCAACAACTTATTTAGCATTAAATCTGGTTTCTACACATTATGGAACATCGGGTATTTTCGAGGGATATAGTTTGATGACCTCAAAAGCATCAGAGCATTTTCACATGATCTTAAAACCTGAAAATGAGAATTATATCGACTTGCCGGGCCTAAGTGTTCTTGTTGGCGGGATGTGGATTGTGAACTTAAATTACTGGGGTTGTAACCAATACATCACACAACGTGCTTTAGGCGCAGATTTAAAAACCGCTCGTAGTGGTATTCTCTTCGCCGCATTCTTGAAATTATTAATGCCGATTATTGTGGTACTTCCCGGTATTGCAGCTTACGTACTTTATAAAGATGGTGCTTTTCAGTCGGAAATGTTGCAAGATGGATCTGTTAATCCAGATCGTGCCTATCCGGTATTGTTAAACTTATTACCAGCAGGATTAAAGGGATTATCATTTGCAGCTTTAACCGCAGCCGTAGTAGCCTCATTAGCTGGTAAAGCGAATAGTATAGCAACCATATTTACTCTTGATATTTATAAAAAAGTATTAAAGGTTGATGCTTCTGAAAAGAACTTGGTAAACACAGGTAAAATTGCCGTGGTAGTTGCCATGATTTTAGGTGTTGTGATTGCACCTCACTTGGGTATCGATAAAAAAGGTGGTTTCCAGTACATTCAAGAATATACAGGCTTTGTATCACCAGGTATCTTCGCTATGTTTATTTTAGGTTTCTTTTGGAAAAGAGCAACATCAAACGCAGCGCTTTTTGCAACCATTGGTGGTTTCGGCTTATCGCTTTTATTAAAGTTCCTTCCAGGAATGACAGATCTATCGTGGTTATCGGGAATGGGCTTCTCAGTGAAAACTGCAGCTGGCATTTATGAAATTCCGTTCTTAGATAGAATGGGCTTTGTGTTTGTTTTCTGTATTATCGGTATGGTGATTATTAGCTTGTTCGAAAATAGAAATGGTGTTAATCCAAAAGGATTGGAGATCGATTCTAAAATGTTTAAGACCACCACAGGTTTTGCTGTTGGTGCATTAATTATCATCGGATTATTAGTAGCACTTTACGGTATTTACTGGTAGAATCTTTTGATTATCAATATTATTTAAAGCTTTCTGGGAAACCGGAAAGCTTTTTTTGTTCAATAGAATTCGTAATTTTAATTTAAGAGTTTAAACGTTTTCGTCATGCTGAAATTGGTTCAGCATCTTTTACGATTAGCGCTCATTTAATATTAATTCGAATTAAAACCATGAAAGCACCTGAATATTACCAGCCAATCATGCCATACCTTGTAGTTAAGGATGCAGCGAAATTTATCGAATTTATAAAAGAAGTTTTTGATGCTGACATAAAATTAGTTGTTCCCAGAGCAGACGGAACGATTATGCATGCAGAAGCAACAATTGATAAGGGAACGATTATGTTTACCGATGCCAGTGATGATTATCCTCCTTTTCCTGCAGGCATGTTTATCTTCTCACCTAGGGCAATGGCATTTTACGATAAGGCAATGGCCAATGGTGCAACATCTGCTCAAGAACCTGATGAAAGAGAATATGGTTTAAGCGCTGGTTTTACCGATGCTTGGGGAAATACATGGTGGGTAACGGTTCCTGGAGAATGATAGATTATTGTGCACAAGGTCCATCGGGAATTTCCTTGCTAATTTTAAGCACTTTGGTAACCACTAATGTCGAATCGAAATCGGCAGATACGGTTGCCGTGTCAGATTTAGCAAAGTAACCCTGTAACTCTACATAAACAGGCTCATAAGGTTTTTCAAAGCCCAAATTACTGTATTGAAGCTCTAAATTCTTTACGCTATCGGTTACCCAATATTCCCTGCCATCCTCACAAAGGGTAAAAGATTTCATCTCCGGACCGAAACTATACAGACCTTTAACGGTTTTAAAATTACTTTTCTCTCCCTCGGCTTTATCCGTTCTATTACAAGCGGTAGCAGCCACGCCAAGGAGCACAACAAATACAAATGCTTGTTTAAATAATTTCATCTTATATAGTTTGATTAATTTGATCTATCTTCTTAACACTTAAGTTTGATGACAAAGCGGATGCCAAAAATGAGAATATTCCAACGGTTACAAAAACTAAAATGAAATCTTTCCATTTTAATCCAATTGGGTAAGAACTTACCAGTGTTCCTTCGCCCATTTTAATTAAGCCATACGTGTGTTGCACATAATAAAAAAGGAGGCCAATGACCAAGCCGAGCACACAGCCCGACATCGTAATCATCATTCCTTCTAATAAAAATATCCGCTTAATTAATTTTCTACCAGCACCGAGGCTGCTCAGAATAGCGATATCCTTAACCTTATCAATTACCAACATAGTTAACGAGCCGACCACATTAAATATAGCAATTATTAAAATGAAAGTTAGAATGATATATACCATGCTTTTTTCTGAATTGAAAATGTGGTGCAAGGAACTATTTTGCTCGGCCCGATTTTGAACAACATAATCCTTTCCCAATTTTTCGGCAATGTCTTCTTTATATTGGTCTATATCTACCTGTGGATTAAAATCTATTTCGATGGAGGAAACATTTTTACTTTCATCGAGCAGTTCTCTCGCAAAGGAAAGGGGAACGATTATACCGCTATCAAATTCCTGCTGAACCTCAAAAACACCGCTAACCCGAATGCTTTTTACAATAAAATCATCAGTTGGATTTAATGAGTTTACTGCCATGGTTTTCTTTGGAGAATAAATTTCTAGCTCAGTAAAAGGGTCTAATGTATTTACCGCGAGATAACTCTGTAAGCCGGTACCGATTACTGCATTATCGCCGCTTTTATTATGAAGCACAAACCTACCTTCTTTAATGGTGCTATCTAATTTTGCGTTTTTGAGGTAATCGGGACTTACGCCCTTAACCATTCCAACGGCCTGTTTGTCGTTATACTTAAGCAAGGCATTTTCTTGTAGCACTTCGGAGAACGCATAAACATCCTTATTTTGCCTAAGTGAAGAAAAATAGGCAGTATTGGGATCAAAGGTTTTTCCCTTTGCTGGTGTAATTTGAATTTGCGGAGTAATGGTATCGAACATACCCAAAACCACGGTTTCCAATCCGTTAAATACCGAAAGAATAATAATTAATGCCGCACTACCAACCATTACCCCAACCATAGATATTCCGGAGATTAGGTTAATGGCATTTGTTGATTTCTTGGCAAACAAATACCTTTTAGCGATATAGAACGACGTATTCACGATGGTAAAGATAATTAAAAGGTTGAGGCTTTAATGGCAAAGGGCGAAATGTTGTAAACCCTTTTCACATATCCATCTTAGGTTTTACATTTAAAAAAACGGATTATGCTGTTTTTCAAAACCGATAGTTGTTTCTGGTCCATGGCCGGGATAAACTGTGGTTTCATCTGGTAAGACAAATAGCTTATCTGAAATGTTTTGAATTAGTTGCTCATGATTCCCACCGGGCAAATCAGAGCGGCCAATGCTTCCTCGAAACAGTACATCACCGCCGATTAAAATATTGTCGGCCTTACTGTAAAAACATAAATGGGCTGGCGAATGGCCTGGCGCAAAAATTAAATCTAATGTACTATTGCCAAAAGTTATTGTTCCAGTTTCTGGTAGAAAGGTATCGGGCAGCGGAGAAACCTCATAATGCGTAAATCCCATAGACGGCGCATAACTAGGTACTGCATTTAAAACCGGTAATTCACCTGCATGAAACTGAGGCTTTAATCCGTAGGTATCAAAAATGAACTTATTACCAAAAACATGATCGATATGGCAGTGCGTATTCAATAGTATAACAGGTTTTAAGTTTTCTTGCTTAATAAAAGCAGCAAGTTCATTTTGCTCGAAACCCTCATACATACCTGGATCGACAATTACACACTCTTTTGTTTCATCGTAGAGTACGTAGGTATTTTCGCTATAAGCGTTGAATGTAAATATTTTTACGGTAATCATAATTTTAGATGAAATAATGCAAAAGCATTAAGATTGATGAATTAAAAAATAAATTTTCGGCGATTTAGTTTTTCCATTTAAAGGTAGCAATCAAAGTATCGATATCCTTTTTGATGAAATTTATTACAGGAGCTATTGAATCGTATTGTGGCCGTTCGTTGAAATAAAGTGCGCCCCTAAAATAATGCTTGGTACTATCTGTTAAAAAAAACTGGACTGACGAAGCCGTATTACCTTCAATGGCGTAATAAACTCCATAAACTTTCCTATCGGGATAATTAATGAGTTTTTGATCGATGGCACTTGCCTTAATGGTGTGCTTGAAAGCAAGCTTTCTCGCATCTTCAACCATTTCATCATATTCTCCTTTGCCAGAAATATCATAATAGGTTAAATGCAAAAAACCATTAAATTGTTTGAAATGTAAGTTATACCAATCCTTTGCTGCATCACGACTTTTATCTTGTTCTACAAATGCATAAGTTGGATAATCGAAGCTGAAAGGAACGGGTTTATTAAAGGAAACATATTCTTTCTTTGGAAATTCAATACGGAAGTAGGCTTTTGGTTTCGGACTATAATCGTGATTTTGACAAGCTGTAAAGCTGATAAGCAAAACAAAGGAAAGAATGATGAGCTGTTTTAATTTCATAATCACTTTGTATTATTGCTAATCTTCGTTCGGTTAAAACTGTGTGTAAATTAATATTGGGCGTTTATTGATAAGTTTCTGTTTTTTGGCATCAATGAGCTCAGCAAAGCCTCGGTTTAACACGCTCTCCGCTATATTCCCTATGAAAATCCGGAGATGCCGCTTCTATCGTTAACGCTATCAAATCTTAAAAAGTTATTTTTATTATTCTCTATCAGTCAAACTTAGGCTAATAACGACTTATTATTTTATTTATTCCATATCTCCCAAGCTTTTTCAGCTTGTTTGTAGAGCATTTCTAGTCCATTTTTAATTGCTGCACCATGTTGAGCCGCTTTAGCTAAAAATACTGTTTCTAATGGATTGTAAACCAAATCGTAAGCTAAATGTTCCTTGCCAATTTGGGAGTAATCTATTTCAGGAAAGGTATCAACATTTGGCGACATACCCAAGGGTGTTGTGTTGATTAACAATTTATGCGACACCAAAATCTCTGGGGTTACCTCCGAATATAAGATAGCCCCGTTTATCGCCTTGCGAACAACTACTTGATATTCGATATTTAATTTCTCCAGCACATATTTAACGGCTTTTGCCGCACCGCCATCGCCAAAAACCAAAGCTTTTATATTTTGGTCTGTCAGGAGTGGTGTTAAAGATACCTCAAATCCATAAGCATCGGTATTGTAACCCTTTAAATAGTTTTCACCATCAAGGCTTTTTATCGAGATGCAATTAACCGCCCCAATCTTTTCTGCAGCTTCTTCTATCTCATTTAAGTAACAAAGTACATTAACCTTATGCGGAATAGTTACGTTTAAGCCACAAAGAGATGGGTTTTCGATTAATAAATCAGGAAGCGATTTAACATCTTCTATTGGAAAAAGCTCATATTGATGATCAGCTATTCCCTCATTTAAAAACTTTTCGGTAAAATATTTTTTAGAGAAAGAATGAGATAAGGGATATCCAATTAAGCCGTAAGTTTTCATAGCAAGTATTAATCATCTCTACGATGAAGCCGCCTTTTGTGAGACATGAAGTAACCACAACGTGATTGAATTATCTACAAGAATAGATTGCTTCGTGTCTCGCAATGACGATGTAATTTATTTAGATTGATTCAGGAAATAATCAAAAGTATCTCCACGTAAACCTAAACGAATGGTTTCTAAAGGAATAACTTCAGCAGGCGCAATGTTACCAAGATTTACATTGGTTCCAATTAATTTGATAAACCAAACTTGTTGTTCCTTTTGTGGAGCTTCCCAAATAATGGTTTCTTCTGGTATTTGTGTTAAAATTTCATCAACTAATCCCTCGCGAACTTCTCCACTGCCACGGTAAATACCAACATTTCCACCTTCACGAGCCTCGGCAATTACTTTCCAAGAACCAGCTTCGATCTCGGCTTTCATTAATTTGATCCATTTATAAGGAGCGAAAATTTTCGCTGCATCCTTACTTCCAACTTCAGAAATTACAGTTACCTGTTTAGATAACTCTCTAATAAAACCACACTTTAAGTCGTGTTCAATCTCGATAGACCCATCAGAAACTTCAGCATATTCCATTCCGTATTGGTCTAAAATGCGTTGGTAATCGGAAAATTGGTTACGTATAATGAATGCTTCAAATAAGGTTCCACCAAAATAAGTTGGAATGCCTGCACTTTTATATAAGGCTAATTTTTCTTTAAGATTTGGGGTAACGTGTGATGTTGCCCAACCTAATTTTACGATGTCTGTATATACGCCAGCAACTTCAATAAAATCTTCAACCTGGCGTAGGCTTAATCCCTTATCCATAACCATGGTATAACCGCTTTGGCGTGGTTTAGCTGGACGTTCAGGAACGTTTAATAATGGGTAATTCATATGGGTACAAAAGTGAAAAAAATTTTGAGAATTATTTGTTAAATTTTTCTCACAAGGCTCTTACCTAATATATTTGTTTATAACGTTGATAATGGCGCTGTTATCTTGCAACTGCGGCAAATATTCGAATAATATATAATGCTTTTCTGGATCAGTTGTTAAAGCCGTTTCCAAATAACCAAGTGCATCGGCATGACTTCCCAAGGCAAACAGATAAGCAACCATTCGGTAATACAATTCTGCAGCTTCGGGATTATTCTTAATGGCTTCGGCCATAGTTTCTGATGCCTCTAGCAGTTTTCCCTGCTCGTAAAGCACTGTACTAAAATCCAACCAAGCTTCAATATCTAGCGGATTGTATTCCAAAACTTTCTCGTAAGCTTCAATCGATTCATCAATTTGCCCTAGCTTGTAATAAGCATCGGCCATAGCGAACCAGAAATCAGGATTTTCAGCCTCTAGATCAATTGCCTTTTTATAAAAATGTAAGGATTCAAAATAACGTTCCTCATGGTTTAAGGTTACGCCAATCCCAAACCAGGCATCACCCATTTTAGGGTCCATTTTTACCGACTTTTTATAGTAAGAACGTGCCTCATCCATTTTCTCCAACTTCTCATAACATTCTCCAATAGCACAATAAGTATCGGCATTTGGTTGCTCGTACTCAAAAGTATGTTTGTACACCTCGATGGCCTCATCATACTTATCTAGTTGCACCAAGGCATTTCCTTTATTGAAGTATGCAGAGCTGAAATCCTCCTTAATTAGAATAGCATAATCATAAGCATCGATAGCTTTCTCAAAAAGATTTAATTTATGAAAACTATTGCCCAAGTTATACCAAGCCGCATAAGAGTAAGGATCAGTATCGATGTATTGCTGATAAAATTTGATGCTTTCCTCTTGCTTGTCCAAAACATCATAACAGAAAGCCAACTCATACAAGCCGTCTTGGTTTTCCATATTCTGTTCTAAACTTAACTTAATGTAGGTGATGGCACTTTCATAATCAGACATGCTTTGGTAAACATAAGCCATCTGTAATAAAACTTCATCAGTTGTTTCTGCCAATCCCAATGCTTTCTCATAATTTTCCAGGGCCTCGCTAAAACGCTCGGTATTTTGAAAAATATTTCCCCTCAATAAATAAATATCTGGTTCTGATGGCTCCAACAATTCTGCCTTTTGAAGTGATATAAAAGCTTGTTCATTGTTGTTGGTTAAAATGTAAAGATGAGCCTGTTTTATTAGAAAAACCGTTGCGTAAGGATGTTGGCTAACGGCAAAATCAACCACCTGTAAAGCCTTAACTGGATCATTTTTCTCGATGTAAAAATCTACAATGTATTCGAATGCGCCAGCATCGAAGAAATATTGATCCTGATTACGGAGCATCTCTTCATAACGTTCTACAGAGCGTTGTGCGTCTTCATTGGATTCAAAAAAGAATTCTTCTTCCATATCTTATAAAATTAAAGAACCGTGCAAATAAGCAGAAAACACATTATAAGTTTACAATATTATATTATTCGTTTTTAAAAAAATTATTAACATCAACTGTTAATAACGATGTAAATACCTGAATATAAAGCTTATTGTTGTGAATATTACCTGTGGATAATCAGATGATTTTTTCAACACCGCGGTTCCTTTTCCCTCCTTTTACAAAAATAATATAAATTTATATTAGTAACGTAATTAAGAAGTCATGAAAAGATTAGCCATTATAGAGCTTGTTACGATTATTTCTTGGCAATTATCCTATCATGAAACGTTCCCAATCAACGAATTGCCAAAATAAATTATTTTTGCTACCCATTAATCGTCCCGATGGGACGAATTGGAAATTTAACTTCTTTTTGTGCTTTGATCAAAATAGCACTAATGGTCTGTGAGCCACAGACCATGGAATGAGCATCTTCCCAAACTTGGTGCACAATCTTATCACATTTATTTATACTCTCGTCCCAGCGGGACGACTCATGGGTAAAAAAACAATTGGTCATCTTTTTTCGTTCCGTAGGAACGTTTTGTGTCTTTATCACCATCCATAAAAAAGGCACCACAAATTATAAATCCGTGATGCCCTCAATATTATAACTGAACCTTTATTCCTTTCCTAAATCTGCTGCTGCTTTTGTGAATATTTCGGCTTGCTTATTTAAGTTTGTCTTAACCGTTCCACTTGCAGACGATGCCTGTTTAGATTTACCTTGGGCAGTCGCCGTGTAAGCGCTCGATAATTGCTTATTTAAAAAAGACTGCAACTTCAATCTTTCAATTGCATCGCTAATATTTTTAATGCCTTTTTCTGTAATTGATGGATTTGTATTCGCTCTTAAATATTGAAAATATTGACCGATAACAGAAAAGATTTTATTCCTATCACCGTTAACCATAATATTTTCATAAAATGCTTGATGCTCATCTTTCGGGTCGCTAATATAAAGCTCTGCAATAGATGAAGCAATATGATCTTTCGTATCTTGATCCAAACCAGAAAGCGCTGTTAAACCATCTTGTGGCGCAAGTTTAGTTAATCCAGCAACAGAGGCAGCAATTACTTTATACGATCTATCTTTAACACCATCCATTAACAATGTTTTATAAGTTTGATCGCCAGTTTCTGCCAACTTAGAAATTGCAGCAGACCTCACTTCTGTATCCTTATCAGTTTTTGCCAATTGAAATAAAACCGGTAAAGCCGCAGCTTTGATTTGAGCATCTTCGAGGTTTAAACCCTCAATACTTAAAGCACGCAAATCTCCCGATTTATCTTTTAATCCATCTAATAAAACCTGCTGACCGCTCTTTGCCTTACTTTGCATAATGAATTGTAAAGCCTCAATTCTATTCGCGTAACTTGGCGCATTCTTATATTGGAAATAATAATTCTCTGCCGTTTTATTGTCATTCGTTTCACCAACAATAATTTTATCTACATCAAAATCGATTAAATCTGGCTTAGGCGCTACATCAAAACTAAAACGCTGCTCGCGACTATTGATTAATATTTCCTTACTAATTTTCTTCCCGCCAGCATAGATATCAACCTTAACCGGTAGGATAAAAGTTTGTACACTTGAATCTTGAGTTTGTTTTACTTTTATGATTGCCTTTCCGTTTTCGTAACCATAATCAACAGCTAGAATCGGATGCCCACCACTGTAATACCATTGGTTAAAATACGGACTCCAATCTTGACCCGTAACTTCTTCCATGGCCAAACGCAATTGGTGAGTTTCGCCGTTTTTAAAAGCGTTAGTGGCTAAATACTTGTTCAAACCTTTATAAAATGCAGCATCGCCCATTTGGTTTTTCATCGCATATAAAATAACCGATCCTTTTGCATAGCTGATGTTATCAAATAAATCTTCTTTGTCGTTATAATAAAAACGAGCTAAAATCGGACTTTCGCCATTTTTTGTAGAGCTGATATAGGATTGCAATTTCTCGAAACGAGATTTATCTTCAGCATCTTTTCCTGCATCATGGCCATGCCAAACCACTTCACCAAAAGTGGCAAAAGATTCGTTCATGGTAATGTTAGACCATGATTCTGCCGTAACATAATCGCCAAACCATTGGTGAAAAAGCTCGTGAGCAATTACGCCCTCTTCGTTTCCATCTAACAATTCACGATCTGTTTTTTGAACTTGCTCGCCATGTAAAGTAGCTGTGGTATTTTCCATTGCTCCAGAAACGTAATCTCTGGCAACCACTTGCGAATATTTGTTCCAAGGATAATCAACACCTAAAAGATCACTGTAGAATTTAATCATATCTGGTGTTTTGCCAAAAATTTGTTTGGCATAAGGTGCAAATTTCGGCTCTAGATAATAATTTACTTCCTTGCCTTTGTAAGTATCTTTAGTGATCTTGAAATCGCCAACCGCCATCATAAATAAATATGGCGAATGTGGTAAATCCATTTTCCAAGTATCGGTTCTGGTTCCGTTGGCATTGGCTTTCTGACTGATCAATTTTCCGTTAGAAAGGGTGGTATATTTCGACTGAACCGTCATCGAAATTTCTTCGGTTGTTTTCTGATCTGGTTTGTCTATTGTTGGAAACCAAGCCGATGAAGATTCGGTTTCACCTTGAGTCCAAATTTGTGTCGGTTTGTTTTTATCCGTTCCATCTGGATTAATAAAATACAAGCCTTTTGCATCGGTTATCGCAGCGCTGCCCTTTACTTTCAATTCATCCGGCTTTGCCGTGTAAGCAATATAAACGGTATATTTTTCTGTGTTAGTATATTTTTTATTTAGGGTGATGTACAACTTATTATCGTTGTAAACATATTTCAAAGGCGTATTTCCCTTTACGCCAACCAAAGCAACAGTTTTTATATCCATCCCTTGCGCATCCAAGGTTAAGGAGTCTGTAGCGTAAAAATGAGGCTTTAAGGTAACCCATTCCTTGCCATACAAATATCGCTTTGCATAATCAAAAGATACATCGAGCTTGGTATGAATAAGGTCGTTTATTTTTGGCGCAGTGACGTGATAAACAGAAAGATTAGGAGATTTTTCCTCGATTTTTTCTTGAGCAAAAATTGTGCTTGCTGTAAAAACAGCTGCCACAACCAAGCTACAAGTCAGAAATTTTTTATTCATTTTTTAAGATTTAATAAGCCAGATAACTTTAAAACAACATATTGAGAATTGTGATAAAGTAAAGACCCAAATGTAACCTGCTTTCTGTTAATTTTTTGTTTTTTTGTGTAAATCGTTAGATATATGAACACA
Organism: Pedobacter frigidisoli; assembly: GCF_004331675.1. Lineage (GTDB taxonomy): Bacteria > Bacteroidota > Bacteroidia > Sphingobacteriales > Sphingobacteriaceae > Pedobacter > Pedobacter frigidisoli. Next base: position 555,796 of record NZ_SJSN01000001.1, read on the forward strand.
GATATTCAATCCATTTTAAATAAATTAGGGGTAAAGGCAATCAATGCGGCTTTTAGTACAGGTAGCGTTTGGGGTGGCGAATTGAACTCCGAAAGGTTAGAAAGTTTTTCGCCTGTTGATGGAAAATTAATAGCTGCCACCAAAGTTGCAAGCGCTTCAGATTACGATCATGTAATCGCGAAAGCACAAGCTGCTTTTACAGAATGGCGCACGATTCCTGCACCAAAAAGAGGCGATATTGTTCGTCAGTTTGGTGATGCTTTGCGTGAAAATAAAGATGCTCTTGGCACTTTGGTTTCTTATGAGATGGGCAAAAGCTTGCAAGAGGGTTTTGGTGAAGTGCAGGAAATGATCGATATCTGCGATTTTGCCGTGGGATTATCTCGACAGCTTTACGGTTTAACGATGCACAGCGAACGTCCAAACCACCGAATGTACGAGCAATGGCATCCGTTAGGAATTGTAGGCATTATTTCTGCCTTTAATTTCCCGGTTGCGGTTTGGGCTTGGAATACTGCATTGGCTCTGGTTTGTGGAAATGTTTGCATTTGGAAACCATCTGAGAAAACACCTTTAACAGCAATTGCTTGTCAGCATATTATTGCAACGGTTTTTAAAGCCAACGATGTTGCCGAAGGGGTTTGTAATTTAATTTTAGGCGACAGAACAGTTGGAGAATTGATGACGAATGACAGTCGGGTTGCTTTAATTTCTGCAACAGGATCTACCCGAATGGGTAAGGCTGTAGGTGCCGCAGTTGGTGCTCGTTTAGGAAAAAGCTTGTTAGAATTGGGTGGAAATAATGCCATCATCATTTCAGAACATGCAGATTTAGATATGAGCTTAATCGGTGCTGTTTTTGGTGCTGTTGGTACCGCCGGACAACGTTGTACATCGACCAGAAGATTGATTATTCATGAAAATGTTTATGATGCATTTACTGCAAAATTGGTTAAGGCTTATGGTCAGCTGGGTATTGGCGATCCATTGGATCAAAACAACCATGTTGGGCCACTGATTGATCAAGATGCAGTTGCGGCTTACTTAGATTCCATAGAAAAATGTAAGGCTGAGGGCGGAAATTTTGTGGTTGAGGGTGGCGTTTTATCTGGCGATGAATATTCAAGCGGATGTTATGTTAAACCCTGCATTGCCGAGGTTAAAAATGAATTTGCAATTGTACAGCATGAAACTTTTGCACCAATTTTATATCTAATCAAATACAAAACTTTGGAAGAAGCCATCGCTTTGCAAAACGGTGTCCCTCAAGGTTTATCATCAGCAATCATGACTTTGAATTTGAGAGAAGCAGAGCATTTCTTATCTGTAAAAGGTTCTGATTGTGGCATCGCCAACGTAAATATCGGTACATCTGGAGCAGAGATTGGTGGTGCTTTTGGTGGCGAGAAAGAAACCGGTGGCGGTAGAGAAAGTGGTTCTGATGCTTGGAGAGCATACATGCGCAGGCAAACCAACACGATTAATTATTCGAACACCTTGCCATTGGCGCAAGGAATAAAGTTTGATTTGTAAGAAATTAACAACCACAAACACACAAAGTACCCCAAGATCGTTCTTTGTGTCCTCCGTGTCTTTGTGGTAAAAGTAATAGCAAACAATGGAAAATATATCAGGAAAAAACGCACTCATCACAGGTGCAGGTAAAGGTATTGGAAAGGCAATCGCCATTGCTTTGGCAAAAGAGGGCGTAAATGTTGGTTTGGTGGCCAGAACACAAAGCGATTTAGAAAAACTTGCAGAAGAACTCAAGCAATTTAATGTTAAAATTTCGGTAACTACTGTTGATGTGAGCGATATTGAATCGGTAAATAAAGCCGTTGCAACTGTTCAGGCAGAACTTGGCTTTATAGACATTTTAATTAATAATGCAGGTATAGGGAAGTTTGCCAAGTTTTTAGAGATGGAACCAGCATCTTGGGAAGAAATTATCAAGATTAATCTCCTCGGACCGTATTATGTTACTCGAGCGGTTGTGCCGCAAATGATCGAAAAACAAACAGGTGATATTATTAACATTTCGAGTTCTTCGGCGCTTAGTCCTGCGGCGGTAACCAGTGCATATTCTGCATCAAAAGCGGGCTTAATTGCTTTATCAACCTCGTTGATGCAGGAAATGCGCAAACACAATATTCGCGTTACTTCACTAACACCAAGCACTACGGCCACCGATATGGCAATCGAATTAAAATTGACGGATGGTAATCCTGATAAGGTAATGCAACCCGAAGATTTGGCAGATTTGATTGTTTCTCAATTAAAATTAAGCCGTAGGGTTTTTGTAAAAGATGCCGGCCTTTGGTCGACCAATCCATAAATAAAAAAGAGTTACTAACTTTTTAAAAGTTGGTAACTCTATATGAATTAGGAAAGATATATAGTGGATTATTAGAAAAGTTTCTCTAATAAGTCGGAGTTTAAATCATCGTAACGAGATTTATTATTGCTAGCTAAAACTGTTTTGGCAGCAGTTTTAATGTTGCTTTCTTTAGCAGTGAAATCACCCATTTTCATTTTAGATTGACTTCCCACTATAGCGGTGTGGCTTTCTGTTGTTCCAGCTAAATTTAAGCTTGCAGAATCGTTTACACTGGCAAATAAATTAACTGTATTTGCTTTAATATCTGCTGATGCTTGATCGTTCAAAACCACGTTTAAGTTTAAAAGATTAAAGTTTCCAGCTGTTGTAACGGTTGCGGTATTTGAAGCTTCTATATTTGAGATATTATTCACGTGAGCAATTACTGTTAAAGTGTTTTTATCATAAGAACTGATGCGAAGCTCCGAACCTTGTTGTTGCACCAAAGCATTTTTGGCGTAGTAGGCATTATAAACCTCAACACTTTCCTTTGCATCTTGAACCAAGATAAGTTTAACATTTCCACTAACTACAATTTTATTGATGTTTTTAACTTGAGTTAAAGTGGTATAGCTTGCATTGTTTTCTGATGCATTTGCTACTGCTGTTGCGCTGCTTAAAGTAACCATTACTAATGCTGCTGCGAATAAATTTTTGATAGAATTTTTCATGATCTTAATATTTTATGTTTTATAAATCTTTTTTTTAAATCCCTAATTATTAGGTTGTTTTGTAATTAAGACGATAAGACATCAAAAACGTTTCAGCGGAAAACGCTGTATTATACCATACCAAGATTATGCTAGACGAACGCCAATTTAATCTAGACCAAAAATGTTTCATATTTTGTAACTCCATAAAAAAAGGATGTTCTCTTTCGAAAACATCCTCCATATTGTGTAAAAAATTAGCAATTAAAGCTTTCTAATTAGTAAAAAACCATCTGCATTTAGCCATCTATAGCGTGATTCCGTTCTTTTATCATTACCAGTGATTCGATTTGCCAAGTAGGTAAATTCATATTTACCTATAGTTTTAGAGAAAGAGAGCTTATTCTCAGGCAAAACATATTCATTATTTTTTGATGAAGTTTTTAATTTATTGGCTTTTGCCAGGATTACCATTTCATCGAAAGCCTGTACTATATCAATTTTGATTACATTTTTATTATCGATGTTAATTGCAATATTTTTGTTGTCCTCAATCTTTTCAATCTTAATCTTTATTCCTTCGAATGTTTGCTCGGTAAGGCTTTCATATCCATTAAGCGCTAGCAAAAAATCATATCCTTTTATATTGACCAGTTCACCGTTCGATGTAACAAAAGTATATTGAACCTCTCTTTGATAGTCGCCATTTTCTTTAACTTTTAAAATGGAAAGTGCAGAATCTACTTTTGCTTCATTTCTTGAATATCGATAGAGATTCTTCTTACTGTTGATGTTTAACTCCACCATTTTTAAATCTCTGTTTGTAAAACCTTGAAGCGTTTTTAGTCCATGTCTAGATACCAAATACCTAACGATTAATGGTTTTTCTTTCAAGTCTTCTACTTTCTTAGAATTAAAAACCTTCTTTAATCTTGCTAATTGCGAATATTTAGAAACAGTCGATGCACTTTGTGGACCATAAACTGCAAGCAATGATAAAATGGCCAAACTAATCGGGATAATTTTAATGTTCTGTTTTTTACTGATTAGAAAATAACAGGTTATTCCCAACAGCCAAAGTGCTACTACAACTAATATATACCTGCTTTCTGTTATTCCATAAGGGCCAATACGTTTCCAAACAGCCAATAAAAGTAATGCGATTAAGGGGAAAAGCATGATGTAGAAAAACCGTGAAAATAATTTTATCCAGCTATTTCCCTCCTTTTCTTTCATGGGGTAGATTAGCAGCAATGATAAAATGCCGAACACCGAATAACCAATAATTAGGCTCGAGACCAGGCCTTTTGGAAGCGACCAAATGGCGATGATTTTAACCTCATAAAATAATAAAATGGCCAGGTAGATGGTCATTAATGGAATGAGCACAAACTGGGTAAATATTTTTAACCCTTTCGGATAAGTCGAATCTTCTTCGAGTTGAACAAAGTTTGCTGGTACGCCTGCCAAAAAGAATATCGGACTAAAACCTGCAGCAATAACAGCGAACACCGTTACGTAAACTTTCCAACGAATTTCTACCCCGAATAAACCATCAATAGCTACCAAAGCAATGGCCAAACCAGCATACAAGGCAACTGAATAAAGTGCCGCGGTTAAAAACCGTAAAAATAAAACCTTATTAAATTGCCAAAACCCATTCACATTCCCATGATCCATAAATGGAGAAAAGGCCACAAATAAATGAAAGGCAAAAGCAAGCAAGGCAATTTTTACCGCATCTGAAAAGTATTCGGTTGGGTTAAGTAGGAAGAAAAGCAATAGGCAAAAAAATACCGACAGCAATCTCATTATCCACTTTTTAGAGGTTTTAAATCCGCGTTTTTCTGCTAACAAATCTAAAGCCAGCGTTAAAGTTAAGCCCAGGTTACAGATAACCACAATCTTAATCAGCAAATCCTGAAGGCTTTGGTTATTGATATTATCATCGTAATCGCTGATATTAATGTAATAACCCCAAGATAAAGTTGCTAAAAGAATAAATATCGATTGAACCGGAAAGCGCTTAATTACGGTGATTAATCCTTGGTAAAGATGCTGTACTGATGGTAGCTTCATAAGCGTATTTTTTCTTAAATATATAGGCTTTTTTTACATAATCAAGTTTGTACCTGAACATAACAATTTTGTTAAATAAAGTTAAAACCTTAAGCAACTAAAATATTAGTTTTATATTAGAGGCAAACAAAACCAAATCCTATTTCATGAAAAGACTACTACTCTCAGTGTGCTTTCTAATCTTCATCTCGGCTAACGTGAAGGCGCAAACACCGCATATTATTAAAGGTAGAACGATAGATACCACTTCTACAACCCTGTTGGCGGGAACTTCTATTGCTGTTTTAAATGCAAAAGATTCTACGTTGGTAAAGTTCACCAGAGCTGCAGAAAATGGAGCTTTTGAGATTAATGGAATTAAAAATGGAAAATACATCTTGTTGGTTTCCTATCCAAAATATGCGGATTTTGTTGATCATTTTACTTTAGATTCTACCACTCAGGTTAAGGATTTTGGAAAGGTTAACTTAACTGGAATGGCAAAAATCCTTGCCGATGTTATCGTCAAAGGAAACCGAAATGCTATCAAAATTAAAGGCGACACTACTGAATTTGATCCGAAAGCTTTTAATATTGAGCCCAACTCAAAAGTGGAAGATTTAATTAAGCAGTTTCCGGGTATCCAAGTGGATAAAGATGGAAAAATTACTGCACAGGGCAAAGCTGTGCAAAAGGTATTGGTTGATGGAGAGGAATTTTTTGGAGATGATCCAACTTTGGTAACCAAAAACCTACGTGCTGATATGGTAGAATCTGTTCAGCTTTACGATAAAGCAAGCGATCAGGCGAGTTTTACCGGGATTGATGATGGCGAAAAAACCAAAACCCTTAACGTAAAATTAAAAGAAGATAAAAAGAACGGCTATTTCGGAAAAGCGCAAGGCGGTTATGGAACTGACGATTATTATAACGGCCAATTCATGTTCAACAAATTTTGGGGCAAGAAAAAATTCTCTGCTTATGGCATCTTAGGCAATAACGGAACCGTAGGTTTAGGTTGGGATGATAGAGATAAATACGGTGGTTCTGGTAACATGACCATGACGGACGATGGCGGAATGTATTTCAGCAATAGTGGCTCCGATGATTTCGATAGTTATGATGGTCAATACAACGGTCAAGGAATTCCTGTTGCCCGAACTGGTGGTTTACATTTCGACAGCAAATGGAATAAAGACAAAGAATCGCTAAACACCAATTATAAAATAGGTTCTATTAGGGTTAAAGGCGATCGAAATACCATCAGCCAAAACAACTTGAGTTCTGGCGTAATCAATAACGTATCTGATCAGTATAATGATAATGATATGTTTAGGCAAAAGTTGGATGCTACTTATGAAGTAAAACTAGATTCGACACTTACCTTAAAAGTAAATGTTGATGGAACCTTGAAAAATAGCAATACATTTAATGACTATACTACCTCAAGTAAAGATGGACGTGATAGCTTATTAAATACCACCAAAAGAACGCTAATTAATAAAGTGGATGAACAAATGTTTAATGCGAATGCTTTGCTTAGCAAGAGATTTCAGAAAAAAGGCCGTACTTTATCTTTAAACCTAAATCAGGCCATTACAAAAAGTAATAGTGATGGCTATTTAAATTCAGAGAACAGCTTTTATGAAACGACAGGCAGAAGAGATAGTTTAATCAATCAATATAAAGTTAATGATATTACCAACAACGCTTTTAAATCAAATTTGGCTTATACTGAACCATTAACCAAAACAATGACCGTTATTGTAAACTACGGCCTGAGTTTGATGAATGGCAAATCAGATCGTAAATCATTTAATAAATCAGCGAATGGAAACTACGATATTTTAGATAGAGAATTTAGTAATGATTATGAATTGGATCAGGTTATCAATCAGGGTGGAGCTATTTTTAACTATAAAAAAGGCAAAACCGTGATCAATTTCGGTTCAAAATTTAGCGGCGTAAATTTCAAACAAACCGATTTGTACAATAACAAAACCTACGACCGAAAATTTGTGAATTATATGCCACAGGCTTCGTATCAATATCGATTCTCTCAACAAAAATCTTTTAGAATCAGTTATAATGGCAATACAAATCAACCATCATTAGATCAAGTTCAACCGATTCGAGTAAATACAGATCCATTGAATATTTCATTGGGTAATCCAGATTTAAGACCATCATTCAGAAGTAATTTCAACGCGAACTACAATTCATACAAAGTATTAACGAATCAATCCATCTGGTTGAGTGGATCATATAGTTTTACAGCCAATCCGATTGTGAGTGATGTAATCACCGATGCTTCAACCGGCAGAAGCAGTTATAAATCAGTGAACATTAACGACAGGATGGCTAAAAGCTTCTCTGTATATGCACAATCCAGCAGAAAGATAAATGTTATTGATTTAAATGCAGGTCTTAATTTGAGCACCAATGGTAATTCATCATACAATTATATCAACAACGAATTAAATAATACCAAAAACTATAGCTATAATCTTGGTATAGATTTAAATAAATACGTGGAGAAAAAATACAGCTTCTACATCAATTCTGGCCCAACCTATAATGTTTCAAGGGCGAGTATTGGTAACTTTGGTAATAGTGATGGCTGGGGTTGGAATGGTTATGCTTCTGGAAATGTTCAACTTCCTGGTAAATTCTCGCTATCAACTGACGCCCAATACGAATTTAGAGGGAAAACGCAAACCTTTAACGAAACTTTTGAACGTTTGCTTTGGAATACATCGTTAACAAAAAAGTTTTTAAAATCAGACAACCTTAAACTCATGCTCACGGTAAATGATATTTTAAATCAAAATGTTGGTTTCGATCGGACAGCATACAACGGAAATATCACGCAAAGTAGCTACACCACAATTATGCGCTACTTTATGTTCTCGGTAATTTGGGATTTTAACAAAATGGGCGGCGGACTTAAAACTTCAAAATAATGATCATGAAAACTACATTTAAATATATTACCCTATTTGCTGTTATTTTCATCAGCAAAAGCTTGCAAGCGCAAAACGTTCACTTCATACAAAATGGTGTTATCGAATTTGAAAAAAGATCAAACATGTATGCCTTGATTAAGAAAAAGATCAATAAGGATAATGAAACTTACATGAATCAGGCTTTTGATCAGTACAAGAAAAATAATCCACAGTTTAAAGTATCCAAAAGTACCTTGAATTTTAATCAAGATAAAAGTTTATATAAATGGCCAACTGTTGAGGAAACTATGAGCAACAATTGGTTAAGTACCGATGTTTTAGGAGACTTAAAAAATACTATTGCAACTAATTTCGATACGCAAAGTAGTGTTACCCAAAAAAATGTTTATGAAGATACCTATCTGGTTAAGGATAGCGTACGCAAAATAAATTGGAAAATAACCGACGAAACCCGTGATATTGCTGGTTACGAATGCCGCAGGGCAAATGCCATTATTATGGATTCGGTTTATGTGGTTGCCTATTACTCCAATCAAATTGCCATTTCAGGTGGTCCGGAATCTTTCACGGGTTTGCCCGGAATGATTTTAGGCGTGGCGCTACCGCACGAAAATGTGACTTGGTTCGCTACAAAGGTAACCGAAACTACAGTGCCAGAAAAAGATTTAGCAGCTCCAATTAAAGGAAAACCGACAGATAATAAAGGTTTAAAAGCGATCCTTCTTTCGGCAATGAAAAACTGGGGAGAATATGCACATCCAATTTTTAAAGCATTTTCCTTGTAACCATTTCATTATTATAATTATGCTTAATTTAGCTTAGTTATAAAATTTGAATGTATACCGCACTTTACAACCACATTAATACATTTGTAGATTTGAGTAACGATGAACGAGAAATTCTTGCATCGATGCTCAAATCTTTTTTATTTAAGAAGAAAGCTTTTTTATTAGAACAAGGGCAGATTTGCCGATCCAATTATTTTGTTGTTAAAGGCTGTTTAAGGCTATACTTTATCGATATTAAAGGCGTAGAACAAACTACTCAATTTGCCATTGAAAATTGGTGGATAACCGATCTTACAAGTTTCCTATTTCAAAAGCCGTCAGATTTTTTTGTGCAAGCTGCAGAAGACACGCGAGTGATTGCCATTGAGCAACACCGCTATGACGAAATGTTTGAGAGGCTCCCAAAAATTGAAAAATATTTCCGATTGATTTTACAAAAAAACCATCAAGCTTCGCAACGGAGAATTATGTTTTTGTACAGCTTTACTGCTGAGGAAAGATACCGCCATTTTAATAGTTTATTTCCAGAGTTTGTGCAACGGATTCCGCAATATATGCTTGCTTCGTATTTGGGTTTTACGCCAGAGTTTCTGAGTAAGATTAGGGCGAAGAAATAGAACATCAAATTTTACACACATACAAGTTTACAATTGCAATAAGTCGGTCGTCATTGCGAAATCATTCTCCGATCTTTCATCGGTAATGATTGTGGCAACCTCCTATTTGTAAACAATGATAGCCGCAATGAGGTTGCCACGAAACTATGAAGAATAGTTTCTCGCAATGACGATCGCCTTATACAGCAAGGTGCCCAAAAACATTAACAGTTAAAACCTTTTCTTAATCTACATTAAGTTTTTTGCTCCATCGTATCCCGACCTTTATATCGTAATCAAAAAACAATAACATGGAAAGTAGAATTAACATTCAAAAAGTAGAACCTGCAGCTTATCAAGCCATGTATGGTTTAGAAAAATATCTTTCGACTAGTAAGGTAGATCCAATCCTTTTAGAGCTAATAAAAATGCGAGCCTCACAGATTAACGGCTGTGCCTTTTGCCTAAACATGCACTCAACTGACGCCCGTAAAATGGGTGAAACGGAACAACGTCTTTACCTTTTAAATGCATGGAGAGAAACAACCTTATTTACAGAAGAAGAGAAAGCCATTTTAGCATTAACAGAAGAAGTAACCCAAATTACAAACCATGTTTCTGATGCGACTTATAAAACAGCGTCGAGCTTTTTCAATGAACAGGAATTATCACAAATTATTATGGCTATTGTAACCATTAATGCTTGGAACAGACTTGCAATTACCGCAAAAGTAATGGTTGGATAAACTTGATCATAAAGGCACTAAGATCGCCAAGAATAAATTAGTGCCTTTGTTATTTTTAATATGACTTGTTGATTTTCTTTAACTCGTCGTAAATTATTCTCGCGACTTCCTTAGCGCCGTCTGGCTGGAAATGAGTGTTGTCTTTTTGTCCTTTGGGATAAGCTTCGTATTTAGCAGAATCTAAATTCATGAAATAATTTTTAGTAACGAATTCATTTCCTTTTGAGGTAAAGAATGCTGCAGAAAGCGATGTCAAATCAATAATTGGAACACTCATTTCTTTGGCTACATCTTTAACTGCCTGTGGATATTCACCATGCGCACTGCCCAATTTCCCATCTTTCCAAGGATAATTTCTGGTTACAGGTGTAATCAAAATCGGGATAGCACCTTTTGCCCTAGTTTCCTTAACGTACATCCTTAAAAAATCTTTATAACCAGGAATGTCAACATAACGCTCGGGTTTATCTTTTGCGGCATCATTATGCCCGAATTGGATCAGCACCAAATCATTTTTCGTTAATGTTTCCAAAACCTCTTTCCATCTTCCTTCCTCAAAAAAAGACCGCGTACTTCTACCTCCTTTTGCTTTATCGATCACTAAAGCACTATCGCTTTTTATAAGTTTATGCAGATTTTTAAGATTTTCCTTTTTTAGAAATTGTTGAAAAACCTGTCCCCAGCCTGTAATAGGATATTTCTTTTGCATGTAATCCTTTTCGAGAGTGTAATCTGCAACCGTAGAATCGCCAATAAGGTAAACGTTAACTGGTTTTGGTTTGAAGATGAATGACATCAATAATATAGCGATGCCAAATATTGCGATAGTAAATTTGTGTTTTTTCATAATTTATTTCTATTGGTTGGTGTCTCACCAACCAAGTTTATGTTATTCTGGTCTTGATAATGTATTATAGTTTCGGTCGCTGAGACACCAACCGATAGGTTTAATTTATAACCTAATAGAAAAAATTATTTGTCAATTCTAAACCAATCATATTCTGCAATACCAGAATCATTGGTTTGCGTATCTCTTATTGCGAAAATCCCGACTTTTGCACCAATCCATTGCCCCGCTGTAGCTTGAAATTCATCGCCTACATTGGTGAAATTTATTCCATCCTCACTAAAACTGAATTGGCATTTTGCACCTTCGGAAACCTTAACCCTCAATTGAATGGTTCCTGATTTAAGCTTATTGATCTCTTTCTCATTTTCCGCTTTGCCTTTGTCGGCACCTTGGCAAACCCCATAAACAATATACAATCCGTCCTTTTTACTTTTGATACTGATTTTCGCATAACTCCTACCCATCACCACCAAACCTATTTGCTCATTTTCTAATTTAGGATTAGGCTTAAAAGTAACCTTGGTTGTCGCCGTAAATTCATCATCAGGAAATTTTTGCATCAATAGATTCTGTACATCCCACAGGTTTTTAGCATCGTCGGGCATTTTGGTGGTATAAAGTTTTAATACGCTTTTATTGGCATCTGTAAATAGCCACGTGGGTTGCGGATTTGCTTGCCATTGCCATTGCAAACCTAAATCAGCAGCTCCAAATTCGTCACTTTCAACAGCTGTCTCTATCGGATAAACCTTGCCAACATTCGGTTTTTTAAAAGTGATAACGGGTTCGCCGATGCCATCGCCATCTTTATCAATGCCAATAACTGGCCAATTGTTTATCCACTTCATTGGCTGCAAATGCACCACTCTTCCATAAGCATCCTTATCTTGAAAGTGCAAAAACCAATCTTCGCCATTTTGTGTGTTTACCCAAGCGCCTTGATGAGGCCCGTTTATAGTCGATTTCCCCTGATCCATCGCCACTTTTCTTTCATAAGGGCCGTAAATATTCTTACTTCTTAATATCAGTTGCCAGCCTGTAGAAACTCCTCCCGCTGGCGCAAATAGATAATAATAACCATTTCGCTTATATACTTTTGGCCCCTCAATTGTTGGGTCTAATTCATGGCCATCATAAACTATTCTTCCCGTTTCAGTCGCTCTCGAACCATCAGCTGTAAGTGGCATAACGGCCAAAACACTTTTAATTCCAGCCCTGCTACCAGCGTAAGCATAAGCCAAATAAGCTTTTCCATCCTCATCCCAAAACGGACAAGGATCAATTAAGCCTTTGCCTGCCGCAACTAATTTCGGTGCAGACCATTCGCCAGTAATTGTTTTTGCTTTGGTAAGGTAAATTCCGAAATCAGGATCTGGATAATAAATATAAAACTCACCGTTTCGGTAACGGATTGAGGGTGCCCAAACGCCATTTCCATGTTGTGTTTTCTCAAAATGATCAAATGGTGGCTGACGTTTTAACGCATGACCGATTATTTTCCAGTTCACTAAATCTTTTGAATGCAGAATTGGCAAGCCTGGAATGGCATCGAAACTGGATGCAATCATATAAAAATCATCGCCTACACGAATGGCATCAGGATCTGAATAATCGGCATTAATTATTGGGTTTTTATAAGTTCCATTGCCTTGATCGGCAACCCAAACCTTAGATATATAATTTGTTTTTGGCGCTTGAGCAAAGCTGTTTAGGCAAAGGCTACAGACGAGAATAGAATGGAATATAAATTTCATTTTTATATAATATTTGCTTGGAATAGCCTACCCGCCATTGCAATGGAAATATAACCAAAAAACCCCGATGTTTCGCATCGGGGTTGGACATATAATGACCTCATAGGTAGAGGGAATTTGTGAATACTATCCTTGTTTTTGTGCTGAAGCTTTTAATGCATCGTTAGCAACAATTACAATTTCTACACGACGGTTAGCTGTACGACCTGCGTCAGTTTCGTTATCTGCAATTGGCTCGGCAAAACCTTTACCAATAGTTACCAATCTTGATGCTGGTACACCTTGAGAAACCGCATAAGCTTTAACAGCTGCTGCTCTTCTTTCAGATAAACCCATATTATATTGTTCTGTACCACGGCTATCAGTATGACCAATAATCTTGATATCTGTATCTGGATATTGGTTTAATGATGAAGCTAAACTCTGAACGTTTGTTTTAGCGGCATCTTTCAATGCGGTTTTATCGAAATCGAATAAAATACCACTATCAAATTTTACAATAATACCTTCACCCTCACGAATAACCTCTGCATTTGGAATTGCTTTCTGAATTTCGGCTGCTTGTCTATCCATCCTACGACCAATAAAAGCTCCAGCCGTACCACCAATAGCGCCACCAATTAAAGCACCAACTGCTGTGTTACCAGCTTTTTTGCCAATTAATGCACCAATTACACCACCGGCAGCAGCACCAATACCAGCACCTTTTTGTGTTTTAGTTAAACTATCACAACTTTGGAATGCCATTGAACCTACCGCTAATCCTATACTTAATGTTGCTATTCTTACTTTTGAAATACTCATAATAATCTAGATTTATAATTCTACCGTTCGTATTCAAACACGATGCCAAAAAAGATTGAAAAACGATTTTCTTGAAATTTTCACTGTTTAGCGCTAAAAAGAATATTTTTTGATCAAAAAAAAAGCGCTCAGAGAAAACCGAGCGCTTTAAATGTATCATTCTTAGTACAAAAACTAGGCTGAGAAGTAACTCTCCAACTCTTTTAGTGTATTTTCATCGGTCTTGAAATCCTTAATTACTTTTCCCTTTTCCACCAAAATAATGCGACTACAAACATCGGTAACATGGTTTAAATCGTGACTTGAGATAAAAGTGGTCATGTTGCCAGGAAATTCCTTTAAAAGTTTTTTCAAACGAATTTGAGTAGTTGGATCGAGGTTGGCAAATGGCTCATCTAATATTAATAACTCTGGTTTTTGCATCAGCGCTGCAGCTATACCAACCTTATTCTGGTTTCCCTTACTAAAATCCCGGATATATTTTCCACTAGTTAAAATTTCCCCATTAAAAAATTCCCCATATTGGGTTAAATAATTAGCAACATCTGCAACACCTAAATTATTTAAGCTTCCAATAAAGGTGAAATATTCCTCCGGTGTTAAATAATCAATCAAAAAACCCTCATCCAAAAATGATGCAGTATAATTTTTCCAATTATCACTTTGCATTACATTCTCTCCCTTGGATAAAATCTCACCCTCTGTTGGGCGAATTAAATCTAAAATCATACGAAAGAACGTGGTTTTACCAGCGCCATTATTACCAACTAAACCAATGGTTTCGCCTTGCTCTATTTGGATGTGCTCAATGTTTACAACAGTTTTGTCGCCATAAACCTTTTTCAAATTTTTTACTTCTAAAATCATAATTATTCTCTAAAGCCTTCGGCTATTTTATAACGTTGTTGTTCAAATCTTTTTGTGATGAAATTAACCCAGAAACCACGCATCAGTAAGTTTATCAAACCAAATAATCCAACGGCAAATAAGCCCCAGTATGGTTTATCCATAATACCAAAAGGCACGTAAACTAAAATTGGAAGCAGAATGAAAGGAAAACCCAAGATCCATTGTGTTGCGCCCACACCTTGCCAGTTAAAGCTGGCGCTTTTGTTGATCTCCAACCGTTTATAATTTAAAGTAGCGAAGTATAAAACCATCACTGTTCCAAAACCAATGTTGTACAAAAAGGCCGCCAAGTGCAATAGCAGCAACTTCGGACTCATAAAACCATAGAAACTCGCCAATAAAGTGATTACAATTGAGGCAATGGTAAAGAGCAGAAACTTTGCTTTTATAAAATCCTTGGGGTTTATTTTATTGGTTAACAACCCATCGAAATGCGCACTTTGCCACCCAAACATAAACTGTCCATAAGTAATAATTGAAATTCCCGTCATGAAAATCGCTGCAAAAATCATTCTTCCAAAAGAATCAGAATCTATCATTGGCTGCTTGTAAAAAAGGAAGCCATAAAAAAGGAAGATAAAACCCATTAAAACCGAGTTTCGTGGTCGTTTGTGGCGAATAATCAACTTTAATTCCAAGGCGGCAAGCTCTCCAACTTTTCCAAAACGATTTAAAAAAGCGTAGTCTGTACTCACTTTTTTCTCTTGTTTAGATCCAAGCTCCTCAATATATAAATTGCTAGTTAAAAAATTTGAGTTAATATAAAATACTGCCACCGTTGCCAAAGTGAAACCAAAACCCAAATATGGTCGCTCGGCAATGGCCCTGAAAACATAATCAGAAGCAGACATTAACGAAATAATCTTATAATATTCTAACGCAGCAAAAACTGCAATTAGGATTAGGCCACCTAAACTGTAAAGTACATTGGTTATCGATTTCCTTTTGATGTAAAGAATTAAATAGTTGTTAAAAACGGTTATGGAAAGTATAGAAACGACGTACATTATTGTGGCAAAGGCACCATACTCATCTGCAATTTCGATAAAAATGAAAGGAAAAAATAAGAAAAACGGCCAAAGGTTAAATGCAGAAAAAAGTGCCTTAACGTTTAAGAAGTTGATGATTTTACTTTTGGGAATCCTTAAATGCAAATATGGGATAACACTTAGCGTTGGCAATTCTTGCAGTTGCAATCGCATTAAAAAATCGAGTGCAAAATAATAAAGGATAATTCCGTTGAAGCTTTTAAGAATATCTTGATTTGGAAAGATCTTTGGCAGGAAAATGGTCATTCCAAAACCAACTCCAACAGCAACAGCTAAGAAATAAAGCATGAAAAAACCCAGCACAACCTGGGCAGCAATGCTACCACCTCTGTTTCGCGATCGCCAAAAAGATTTCCTTTGATGGCTTAAAAATGTACTCAGCATATGTAGTTTTAGGTTTTAGTTCTTTTAATTAGTTGCCAGTGGGGATGAATTGTTACACTAATAATTGTATTTATCTTTCCAATTTTGTTTTAATTTTTCACGAAGCTTTTCCTCTGCAGGATTTTTACCAGGGTCGTAAAGTTTGGTTCCGCTCAACTCATCGGGAAAATACTCTTGCGCCTCGAAATTCCCCTCATAACCATGCGAATATTTATAATCTTTTCCGTAACCAATATTCTTCATCAACTTTGTTGGCGCATTACGAATGTGCAATGGCACGGGCAAGTTTCCTGTCTGCTTTACTAAAGCCTGTGCTTGATTTATGGCTTCGTAAGACGCGTTGCTTTTTGCTGAACTCGCCAAGTAAGTTACGCATTGCGATAGAATAATCCGTGCTTCAGGATAACCGATTACATTAACTGCGGTAAAACAATTGTTGGCAAGCAGCAGCGCATTTGGATTGGCATTCCCAATATCCTCAGATGATAAAATCAATAGTCTTCGGGCAATAAATAAAGGGTCTTCGCCACCCTCTATCATTCTGGCCAGCCAATAAACCGCAGCATTTGGGTCGCTACCGCGGATGGATTTAATAAAAGCAGAAATAATATCGTAGTGTTGCTCGCCAGCCTTGTCGTAAAGTGCTAAATTTTGCTGTGCATGAGCGAGAACGTTCTCATTGGTCAAAGTGATTTTTTCGCCACCAATTCCGTTAACCGCAATTTCTAAAACATTCAAAAGTTTGCGGGCATCGCCTCCTGAAAGGCGGATTAAAGCTTCGTGTTCTTTAATGGTGATATTTTTTTCAGCAAGGACTGCATCTTTTTTAATCGCCGTTTTTAATAAACCCGCAAGCTCTTGTTCGGTTAGAGATTTTAAAATATAAACCTGGCAACGGGAAAGTAAAGCGGAAATCACTTCGAATGATGGATTTTCTGTAGTGGCACCAATGAGCGTTACCAAACCACGTTCTACCGCACCAAGCAAACTATCTTGCTGCGATTTACTGAAACGGTGAATCTCATCAATAAACAAAATGGGCAAACCCAAGAAACTATCTTTTAAAGCCGCAGCCTTATCAATTACCTCACGGATATCTTTTACGCCGCTGTTAATGGCGCTCAAGTTAAAAAAGGGTCTGTCTAAAGTTTGAGAAATAATGTACGCCAATGTAGTTTTTCCAACACCTGGCGGTCCCCAGAAAATCATCGATGGCAGCTGACTGCTTTCTATCGCCTTGCGCAACACCGCCCCCACACCAACCAAATGTTTTTGCCCCACATATTCATCTAAATTTTGGGGGCGCATTCTTTCGGCTAATGGTGCTTGGTTTTGCATAATGGTAAATATATAAAAAATGGTTATTTTGGAGGAAGATTGTTGATACTAACCAAATATCGAAAACTCAATTTCGAACAATAATCCAAACTAAAACAATTAGTTAAAAGCTTAGTTCTATAAAGCTATGGAAATTAAAAATTTAGACCACCTTGTACTTACTGTTGCAAATATTGAAAACACCTGCAAATTTTATAAAAATGCGCTGGGCATGGAAATAATCGGATTTGGCGAAAACCGAAAAGCATTGAAGTTTGGTAATCAAAAAATCAATCTGCATCAATTTGGAAATGAAATTGAACCTAAAGCATACAAGCCTATGCCAGGCACGGCCGATTTATGCTTTATTACGGATTTTCCGATTAAGGATGTTATTAATGAATTAAACCAAAACGGAATTGAAATTGAACAGGGCCCTGTTGAACGAACAGGTGCAAACGGCAAGATTGTTTCTGTTTACCTCCGCGACCCTGATTGCAATTTGATTGAGGTAAGTAATTATTTGTAACTGACTGCTAATCAAAATTTATTGCTCTACGCATTTTCATCCAGCTAAGCCCTAGTACTAAATCTTCGTTCAGCTCAATCCCTGCCTAACAAATTTTTTGGGTTGCATTATCTAATCCAATCCACTGACTTAAATACAAAAAATTTAAGCAGGCAATTTTGTGTTTTCACTTGCTTATATTTTTTCAGCGGTGTTCAAGCTTGCTTCGTATGTCTTTTGTTGTCAAAAGAAAAAGCTGTCAGGCCAGGACAAATAAACACCCCGTCCTGCGGACACCCCTCTAAAAGAGGGGAATTATATATCGCATAACCTAAGAGCAAAAATCTAGCTAGGTTAGTCCTCTATTTTCGAATGGTGTTTCGTGTCTTTCATTGTAGTATATAAAACGAGTGAAATCAAAATACAAGCTGTAACATACCAATAAAAGTAATTTTCGTGACCGATATTCTTAAACCACAATGCTAAATATTCTGCAGTTCCGCCGAAAATGGCAACAGTTAAAGCGTAAGGCAAACCCACTCCCAGAGCCCTGATTTCTGCTGGAAATAGCTCCGCTTTAACCACAGCATTAATACTTGTGTAACCACTAACGATGATGAGTGCGCCAATCATCAACAAGAAAATAATCGTGGTATTCGTTTCGCTCGCCAAGCCTGTTAGAATTGGAACCGTACATAAAGTTCCTAAAACACCAAAGCCAATTAACAAGGGTTTTCTTCCAATTTTATCAGATAATAAACCAAATAAAGGCTGCATAATTGCGAAAACCAAAAGTGAAATAAAAGATAATGTTGTTGAGGTTTCTTTGCTGAGGTGAACCGTATTTACCAGAAACTTTTGCATGTAGGTACTGAAAGTGTAAAAAGCAATTGTTCCACCCAAAGTTAAACCTACAACAGTAAAAACCTCTTTTGGATAGGTTAGCAGTACTTTAATTCCTCCCTTTTTTTCATCCTTATTTTTACTCTTAAATGCAGCGGTTTCATCGATATGTCTTCGTAAATAAAGGGCAATAAAGGAAAGAATTGCACCAATAAAAAATGGAATTCGCCAACCCCAATCGTGAAGTTCGGCTGGTGTTAAAAGCCAGTTTTGTAAAATTAACTGAATGCCAAGCGCCAGTAATTGTCCGCCGATTAAGGTTACATATTGAAAGCTCGAATAAAAACCACGATGTTTTTTGGTTGCCATTTCACTCAGATAAGTGGCCGAAGTTCCGTACTCACCTCCTGTACTCAAACCCTGAATTAATCGAGCAAAAACCAATAGCAGTGGTGCAAAAACACCAATTTGGTTATATCCTGGCGTTAAACCAATAATTAGCGAACCAATCGCCATAATCAAAACGGAAAGTGTCATCGATTTTTTTCTTCCCATTTTATCAGCAATGCTTCCAAAAAGCCAACCGCCAATCGGGCGCATTAAAAAGCCTACAGCAAAAATCCCTGCGGTATCCAAAAGCTGGGCTGTGGGATTACTGTTCGGGAAAAAAGCTGGCGAGAAATATAAAGCAAAAGCCGAATAAGTGTACCAATCGTACCATTCTACAAGATTACCAACCGAACCGCCAAAAATAGATTTGAGCCTGTACTTTACTTCATCTATTTCTTTTGGCGTAAAATCGTTTGCGGATTGATTCATGATAAATGAGATGCTTGGTTGAGTGAATTTTGAATGAATGAATCAAAACAAATCGCCCTTGTATTGTTTAAAATATTTAAATTGGTTGATTGTAATATAGTGGGTGAATTGGGAATTTACAAGAACATAATGAAAAATCACTCATTCTCTCATTCAAAACTCAGTCATTAGAACATGAAAGATAATTTCTCTACCCAGGCAGCCGAATACGCAATTTATCGCCCAACCTATCCGCAAGAACTTTATGATTACCTTTTCACATTGGTTAAAAATAAGGAGGCGGCCTGGGATTGCGCTACAGGAAACGGACAAGTTGCAAGAGTTTTAGCGCAACATTTTCAAAGTGTTTACGCGACCGATATCAGCGAGAAACAATTAAGCCAAGCGCTGAAACTGCCAAATGTAGTTTATCAGGTAGAATCTTCAGATAAAGCCAATGTTCCAAATAATAGTTTTGATTTAATTACAGTTGCCCAAGCCATCCATTGGTTTAACTTCGATGCTTTTTATGCTGAAGTAAAAAGAACTTTAAAGCCTGATGGAATTTTGGCAGTTATTGGTTACGGTGTAATGTTTATTGATAAAAAGGTAGATAAGGCGATTCATAAATTATACGAAGATATCCTTGGGAAATACTGGGACAGCGAACGCAGGTATATCGAAGAGGGCTATAAAACGATTCCTTTTCCTTTTGAGGAAATTATTGCACCGCATTTCCAGATTAAAACTTCGTGGAGTTTCAACCAGATGATTGGCTATTTGAATACCTGGTCATCATTGCAACATTATAAAAAAGCGAATGATAGAAACCCACTTGAATATATGTTTACGGAACTGAAAGAAGCTTGGGGAGATGATGCAGTTAAGGATGTGCACTTCCCGATTTTGTTACGGATTGGGAAGTAGGGTTTAACCGCAAAGGAAAAGAAGAAAAACCGCAAAGAAACGCAAAGTTAGGTGCTTAATTAATGCTCCCAGCTTTGCGTTTCTTTGCGAAAAACTTGGCGCTCTTTGCGGTTAATATTATTTCAACAAATCCAGAATACCTAAAACCGTCAGTTTTTTCTGCTCGCCGCTTTGCATATCTTTTAATGTTAGTTCGCCGGTTGCAATTTCATCGTCGCCGATTAAAATTACATAAGGAATATTCTTCGCATCGGCATAAGCCATTTGCTTTTTCAGCTTCGCTGATGATGGATAAAGCTCTGCTGCAATGCCTGCATTTCTGAATTGCTGCAAGATTGGTAATGCATATTTTTCTGCATCCGCATCGAAATTACTGATTAAAACTTTCGTTCCGATTTCTGCTGATGAAGGGAAAAGATTCAGTTCTTCCAGCACATCGTAAATACGATCTGCTCCAAAAGAAACACCTACTCCTGTTAAATCTTTTAAGCCGAACATGCCTGTTAAATCATCATAACGACCGCCGCCGCCGATGCTGCCCATCGCAACTTCATTGGTTTTAACTTCAAAAATACAACCTGTGTAATAGTTTAAGCCGCGAGCCAGTGTGATATCTAACTCGAGTTTTGCTGTAAGTGGTAAACCGTAGGAAATCAAACTTTCTACATATTCGAAAACCTGCTCAATTTCGGCAATGCCTTTTAAACCAGTTTCTGATGTTGTTAAAACTTCTTTTAAGCTTGCCAGTTTTTCTTCATTGGTTCCCTCCAACAAAATTACAGGACGAAGTTTTTCTAAATCATCCTCTGTAAAACCACGATCTAATAATTCTTTACTCACGCCGTCCAAACCAATTTTATCCAATTTATCGATGGCAACAGTCATGTCAATAATCAAATCAGGTTTACCTATAATCTCGGCGATGCCCGATAGAATTTTTCTATTATTAATTTTTACAGTGAAATCTTTTAAACCCAATTTGGCCAAAGCTTCATTGTAAATCAGGATAAATTCTGCCTCATTTAATAAACTTGCTGAACCTACCACATCAACATCGCATTGGTAAAACTCACGGTATCTACCTTTCTGCGGTCTGTCGGCTCTCCATACTGGCTGAACCTGGAAACGCTTAAAAGGCAAAGTGATTTCGTTTTGGTGCATGACTACGTAACGAGCGAAAGGAACGGTTAGGTCGTAGCGGAGGGCTTTTTCAGAGATTAATGGAATTAGTTTATTACTGTTTTCTTCCTCAGCAAAGTCGAAAGATTTCTTTTTAGCGTCTTTCAAATATTCCCCACTATTCAAAATTTTGAAAATCAATTTATCGCCCTCATCACCATACTTTCCCGTTAAGGTAGAAAGGTTTTCAAAACTTGGTGTTTGAATTTCTGCATAACCATATTTCCTGAAAACCGATTTAATGGTATCGTAAATAAAGTTGCGTTTCACCATTTCAACAGGCGTAAAATCGCGTGTACCTTTTGCTAATGAGGGTTTAATAACTGACATAGCCGCAAAAGTACAAAAAGGTTTATTAACCACAGAGATGTTTTACCACCAAGACACGAAGAGCACAAAGATAAAAGCGGTCGTAATTGCAATGACGAAAACAGAACAGATAACAAAAAAACGAATCATTATTCTCTTCTAATAAAAACAGCGCCATTAGTATCGTTGCCATCAATACCTTTTAAGCCAACCTTAATTCTGAATTCTGCTCCTGTTTCGTAATTATCAATTTGAAAATGATAAGATGAGGTTTTCTGCAATCCTGCGCTACTTTTTGTATTGTCTTCAGAAATTTTAATCCCGTTTTTATAAATAGCAACAGACTGAATTTCAAGTGATGAGTTCCCAGAAACAGGTTGAAATGTGATGGTATATTTTCCATTTTGGTCAATTTTACCGGTTGCATTCATATCCAGCACAACAGATTCATTCGTTACGATTTTGTTTGATTTCCACTCGGTTAGCAATAAGCCCAGATTTTTAAAACGGTCGTAATTTTCGGGGAAAAATAGGGGCAGTGAATATTGGTCACGATTAAGAACCGTGATGGCATAAAAATCGCTCAAGTTTTTAACCTTAACTGCTTCGCTGTAAATATTAGAATACGCATTTGGATAAGTTCCATCACTAGTGTATCTTATTTGTGCTCCATCAACCAAATTCTCTACCTTAACTAAATAACCATCATCCATTTTTTGCTGACTAATCACTTTGGGTTGAGGCAATCGGAAACCAAAGCCTGCTTGCTGGTATTTATTATATTGGCTACGCATCCGGTTTTGAAAGTCGTTCCAATTTTGTTTTTCAGCAGGCGTCCAAACTACTTCTGCCAAGGCACTTAAACGAGGTAATGTTAAATAATCAAAATATTTTTCCGAGCGATTTTCATTCAAAGGCGCCATTTCTGGCAATTTGGTTCCGTGTATAAACTGGTCGGCCCACATGGTTCCTGATGCCCCCAAAATCTGCGACCTATATTTTTCATCCAAATTATTTACCAAAGGATTAAGCTGGTAAACTTTTTCCATGGGCACAGCACCCACCCAGCTTGCTGCCTGAACTTCGCCGGGTAAAAAAGCCTCAGGCATATCGAAGTACAAAAATTTTGTTAGGGATATGACCACATCGTGCCCTGCCGCTACTGCTTTAAGCGTTCTTTCGGGCTTGGCCCAAATCATTCCCACGGACTTTTCAGTGAGCCCGTCATCAATAATTTCATCCCAGCCAACAATAGTTTTACCGTATTTATTCAGCATTTTTTGTACTCTTTTATTAAAGTAAACCTGCAGTTGGCTTTCTTTTTCGAGTTTTAAATCTGCCTTACGTTTTTGGCAGAACGGGCAGGCTTCCCAACGCGTATAAACGGCTTCGTCTCCTCCAATATGGACATATTTTGATGGGAAAAGTGCTGCAGCTTCCTTAAATACATCTTCTAAAAATTCGAAAGTGCTTTCTTTCCCAACACAATACAATTCTTTACTTATGGAGTGTTGAGTTTGTACTTCGTAGTTTTTACCAATGCAGCCCAAATATGGGTAAGCGGCCAATGCGGATAAGGTGTGTGCGGGCAACTCAATTTCGGGAATAATTTCTACGTTTCGCAAAGCAGCATAGGCCACCATTTCCTTAATGTCTTCTTGTGTGTAATAGCCGCCTGTACGTTCAGCTCCCTCACCCCTCCAGGCGCCAACTGATGTTAATTTTGGGTATTTTTTAATTTCCAATCTCCAGCCAGAATCATCAATTAAATGAAAATGTAGTGTATTCATTTTATACATTGCCATCATATCAATATACCTCAATACGTATTCCTTACTAAAAAAATATCTCGAAACATCCAGCATCATTCCACGCCAAACATAAGATGGTTCATCTCTAATTTCTACACCAGGCAATTCCCAAATCTTATTCCTTTTACGTTGTTGACTATAAATTTCTGGCGGCAGCATTTGCAACAAGGTTTGTATGCCATAAAAAACACCGGCACCGGTTTTTCCGCTAATGTTGACTTTTGATGAATTTACTGTGAGTTGATACCTTTCTCTGTTTCCATCTTTTTTGCCAAGATGCAGGAAGATTCCCGCTACAGCATTTACAGATTCTTTCACTTCAAAATCGAAACCTGTTGCCGGACTTAATGCGGAAGCAAGTAATAAAGCCTGCTCTTTTAATCCTTTTTGGTAGAAGATTTTTGTACCGGAAACAATTTTAAATTTATTGCCGTTTTCTTTAATATTTACCGGTAAGGGAATAATATTTAATTGAGCGAAGCTGATTTGCTGGTTACAAATTAGGAACAATAGAAGAATAAAAAGTTTACAGCAATTTTTCATTTTGAGTGATTGAAGAAGTTTAAACACAGCAAAATATGAAAATAAAGAATACGAATTTAAGTCAAACGTTTGTTCAATTTTCAATAATTTCCCAATGCCTTGATGCAGGCTTCCTTTAAATCACTTTCCCAAAACGGCCTTAACCATTTCTCTGTTCGGTTTCGAAACGGGAATTTTATCTCCGTTATTCATCAACAACATCCCGCCATCTTCCTTGAGCGAGCTTTTAACAAACTTCGGGTTAACCAAATGACTTTGGTGTGCCCGAACGAAACCTTGTGGTTTCAACAAATCTGAATATTCTTTTAATGGCTTAGAGATTAAGATTTTCTCACTGTCAATTAGATGGAAATTTGTGTAATTATCATTGGCTTCACATCTGATTATTTCATCTGCAGAAACATACCGAATCTCATATTGAAGAGGAAGTGCAATTTTAGCACTTTGTTGATCCGTTTTTCTAAATTCGGTATCTGTGGTCGAAAAAGTTTCTTTGTAAGGAATTGGTTGAGTAATATTAATTTTTACTGAATTAGGGTTAATACCTCTATGCTTTACTAATGTGTAAATTAATAAGGGAATTCCAATAAAAAAAGCTAAGGTAAAAACGCCAACGATTAAAAGAATAATGAGTTCAGGAGTGCCAATAAAAGCTGCGTTTGCGATTTGAATATTGAAAGCTATTATGAAAATTAATCCCACCACGATTTTATTTCTCATTTCTAGAAGTTTTAGATCTTTTTAATAGGTATAAACATAGATAAATTAATGCTAGAATAAAGCCTATTGCTACAAAGCTGGCAAGACCAAGTAAAAATATTTCAGGTAAACCAATAGACATAGCAAAACATGCCTGCGCAGAATAAAAAACAATGAAGAATAAAGTGAGTAGCAATTTTTTCATAATAATACTAACATTTAATATTCAGTAAAAATAGCTGCAGTCCACATTACTTGAAATAACAAATGAGTATGTAGAGGCTTACGCTGAGGATTAACGGAAGATTAATGAGAATCACTATCCCCATGAAAACGAATTTGCATGGTGCTACTTCCCCAATACCAACTTTACCATTTCTCTGTTCGGTTTCGAAACGGGAATTTTATCGCCATTATTCATCAACAACATCCCGCCATCTTCCTTGAGCCAGCTTTTAACGAACTTCGGGTTAACCAAATGACTTTGGTGTGCTCGAACGAAACCTTGTGGTTTCAACAAATCTGAATATTCTTTTAATGGCTTAGAGATTAAGATTTTTTCTCCACTTGATAAATAGAAAAAGGTGTAGGTATTATCGGCCATGCAACGCACAATATCATCAACCGAAACATAGCGTATTTCATGTTGCTGGGGCAGTGCGATTTTTGGAATGCTTGGCTCTGTTTGTTTAATTTGATTAAGCAAAAAATTTAATTGCTCACCATTAATCTTGCCTTTAATTCGTTCTTCCGCTTTCGAAACAGCAGTTATTAATTCATCAGGGTCGACTGGTTTAAGCAGGTAATCCAAGGCCGCAAACTTTACTGCCTGAATGCCGTAATTATCGTAAGCAGTTACAAAAATAACTTCAAAAGATTTTTTGGAGAGCTTATTTAACAAATCGAAACCAGTGGTTTTTCCCATCTGAATATCGAGAAAAAGTAAATCAGGGCGGTGCAGATTCACTTTCTCAAAGGCATCATCAATGTTGCTGGCAATGGCCACAACCTTAACCTCGGGGCAGTTTTTGGCCAACAAAACCTGCAGGTTTTCTAAATTTGCCAGCTCATCATCTACTAAAACCGCCCTCATTTTATAGCCATTCTGTTAATGTAATTGTAACCGCAGTTCCGTTTGTATTAGATTGGATATCTAAAACAAAAGGTGTGTTTTTATAAATCGTATTCAGTAAAGATATTCGATTTTTGCTGAGCGCCAAACCTAAACCATTGTATGTTTGAGTGGTGTCGAAGCCTTTACCGTTGTCTTGAATGCTCAAAATTAAATTCGATGTCTGCTTTTCAAAGCTAACGGTGATTTTACCATCTTTTCCTTTTTCGGCAATGCCATGTTTAACCGCATTTTCTACAAATGGTTGTAATAACATTGAGGGGATTTCTATATTTTCTGTATCCAAATCAGATGAAGCGCTTAAATTGTATTGAAAGCCAAAACGTAACTGCTCCATTTGCAGGTAATCATCCAACAAAGTTTTTTCTTTAGTTAAACTGATGAGCTCTTTGCTATCTAAAACATTTCGTGTGAGGCGGGCAAACTTACTGAGGTATCGGTTGGCGTTATCTATTTCATTTTTGTTCATCAGGTTTTGGATGCCAGCCAGAGCATTAAATAAAAAGTGCGGATTGAGTTGAGAGCGGACTGAATTGAGTTGAAGTTGAGCGATTTCTTTTTGTTTAGATTGTTGAGCAAGTTTTTTGGATGCTTTCCTTTTGATATAGGTAACTGCGGCACCGAAAATAGCACCTAATAACAGAGCAGTAATGATTCCGAAAATCAGCATTTGGCGGTTGGTAAACCTAACTTCATCTAAAGTTATAGAAAGCGTATATCTGGCTGTATATTTTTCCATCTCATTTGGTAGCATTTTATATCTACCAAATGCTGATGGCTGAATAATAACTTCATAATCGCCCGATTTTTTGAAAATGCTTTTATCAAATTTTAAATATGGTGAAAACTGATGTGTTTCATCAATGTGGCTACCGTATTGCCAGGAAGTTGATTCGGAAATGATTTTATTTGTTTGCTTGTCTTTTATCGAGGTGTAATATATGTAATCAATATCTGTTCGGTCTTTTACAATGGTTAGTTCGTCATCTTTTTTAGTGAGATTAAGTTTTATTTTTTCTTTTGGGTCGATTATATAGCTGTAGTCAACACCCTTTTCAATTGTAGAACGCTTTCCAATGGCTTTGATTTTAGCTTTGGGAATAGATTTTCCATAAAAAACAGATTTGTAAATATCAAGGGGTGTTTGGATGCTATAAACTAATATTGTAATTATTTTGCCTTTTATTGGGAAAATACCAAGTGTTGTAGATCTGAATACTTCGTCATCTCCACCCGCATGAGTGTCTTTTAGTTGCGCTTTGTTGATAGACTTGTTTACCACAATCGATTTATCGTCCACTAAAATGGTGTATCGATAATGCTCAATATTGATATTCTTTCTAAAATTAATTTGAAAACTAATATTGTTTACTTCGGGCAAATAACTAAAGGATGTATTTGGTTGATTGGGGAATACATTGGAATAATAGACGTTTTTAGCTGAACTATCTACACACATAAGTAGTTTGCCGCCACTGGGGTATATTTTATTGAAATCTATGCCTTTTTGTGCAGTTACTGTAGATATAGCGATAACTAAGTTGAGAAATATGAAGATTATCTTTTTCATAATGTTTAATTTTTCATAAACCTCCGCTTAAAAGCTGGCTTACAAAATACCAAATTAGTAAATGAAACTTTTAACTAAGTATTTGAATGGTTTCGGGCAGTATTTAATATTAAAAGCAGTTGCTATTTAAGAAAGTTAGATAGCGAGCTATCTGCCATTGTCTTGGATCAATTAAAAATCAATCGATGATTAATAATAATGAAAGGATGCAGAAAGCCATACCTCCAAGAAGTGTAGAAAACCTGAGCACTGAATAGGCAATTAGAAACTTAAATAAATATAGCCAAAGAACCGCTATAAAACCCGCAACAATAACCCTTTCAAATATTCGCCTTCAGGAAAAGAAATCCTAACTGGATGATCTTCAGGTTGGCAGAATTGTTTAATAATTTGAACTTCCTTACCTGCATCTAGTGCAGCCCATGCAACAATTTGCTTAAAGGTTTCGATATCAACAGCGCCAGAACAAGAAAACGTAGCCAATAAACCGCCTTTTTCTAACAACAACATCGCCAAGCGGTTTAAGTCCTTGTAAGCTCTTGCCGCTCTGTCTAAGGCAGAACGAGATGGTGCATATTTTGGTGGATCAAGAATAATTACATCGAACAATTCTCCAGATTCCTTAAATACTCTTAATTGCTTATTAACGTCGGATTGAATTGTGGTAACTTTCTTCACATCGAATTTATTCAAAACTACATTCTGCTTGAGGGTTTCAATGGCCAAGTTAGAACTATCTACGCTTGTAATTGTTGCGGCATCATTTGCCAAACTGTTTAGGCTAAAACCTCCACTATAGCTAAAGCAATCTAAAACTTTTTTACCTTTTGTATAAGAAGCTAGGATATGCCTGTTGTCTCGTTGGTCGCAATAGAAGCCTGATTTCTGTCCTTCGGCAATGTTGATGTTATAAGCAATCCCGTTTTCTTTAACCTCTAAAAATTCTGGAGGATTTTCGCCCCAAAGTAATCCGTTTTCAATAGGCAAACCCTCGTGTGTACGAGCTGTTGCATCGCTTTTATCAAAAATACCTTTGGGCTGAAGTTCTGCCTTTAATATTTCAACGATATCATCTTTTACCTTTTCAATTCCAGAACTTAAGATCTGTAGAGAAAGAAAATCAGCATATTTATCTACGATTAATCCAGGTAAAAAATCAGCCTCGCTGAAAACTAAACGGCAAGTATTGGTTTTATCACTCAGTATAAATTGGCGAGAAGCAATTGCTTGTTTCAATCTGTTTTCGTACCAACTTTTGTCTATGGTTTGTGTTTCATCCCACTCTAAAAGGCGAACAGCTACACGAGAATTGCTGTTGTAATATCCGTAAGCTAGAAATTCCTTATCAAAAGCAAAAACCTTAACAACATCCCCATCTTCTGGTTTTCCGTTAACTTTTTCTAAAGCTCCAGAAAATACCCATGGGTGCCTTTGTAATGCCGCTTTCTCTTTGCCCTTTTTTAAGAAGATTTCTACCATGGTGCAAAGGTAATAAATTAGTCGTGAGTCTGAAGTCGTGAGTATTGAGTAAACAATGGCAAACGCATTAAAATCAGTTTATTTTTCCAATAAAGCCCCCCCGATTTTCATTATTTCTACAGTTAAAAACTCAAAAAACACTACCCTTTTAAGGTAATCTCGTTTTGGAAATGAAAGGAAAGCAACGAAAACTTCTGCAGTCCCGCCAATGTTCCAATCTTTTTTGGGGCTTTTTAATGTAATTGAATCAATCGTAACAAAAAAGGATTTACACGCATGTCGGGTTTATAAACCTAGGCTGATGCTTTGTATAGAGGGGCTGCTAATGCTTAAGATGGGAGGAAACGGTGTTTAATAAACCCGATATTGCCAAATAGCCCGGACCCGATTTAAGCATTGCAGTTTATTATTTTAATTGTATGCTTGCCAGTTTCACAGGTTTTTTCGGGGAGGACTATGGGCTATGAGCGGGACTGCTGGCTGCCATTAAAAGCCGAACGTTCATTTTCAAAAAAATCACCCATATTTTAATTTTATCAACCCACATCAATTTAATTTTAATGCGTTTTCCCTATTGTGTAAACTACAAAAACCGGTTACCGACTGTTTTCTGCATCTTAACCAGCTCGGTATCTAAAACCTTGGTCTCAAATTCTGTTATCGGTCGCTTGGCTTCGATCATCGAAATTAATAATTCGGTGGCAACTTGGCCCATTTCGAAAGCTGGCTGCTTAACAGAGGTTAGCGATGGAGAGAACAACTCGACCAAATTGGAGTTTGTAAAACCGGCTATTGCAATTTTGTGCGCAACCTCTGGATTTGTTTTTTTCAGGGCCATGATGCAGCCGGTGGTTAATCTATCGCTCGAAATAAAAATTCCGTCGGGCTTTAAGGGTAAAAGTTCTTTCACAGCTTGTTCTAATTCTGCACTGTGCATACCGCCATGTTGGCAATACTTTACCAATTCTGGTTTAAACTCGATATGGTATTTTGCCAAGGCTGCTTGATAACCTTTTAGTCTTTCTTTGGTAATGGATAGATTCTCCGAATTTGTTAAGTGCGCTATTACTTTTTTACCTGATAAGATTAAATGTTCAGTAGCATCAAAAGCGCCTTTAAAATTATTGGCAATTACCTTATGGGTTTCAAAATCATCGGGAACACGATCGAAAAATACTATTGGCAAGCCTTTGGAATATAAATCCCTGAGGTAACTAATATCTTGGGTTTCTGAGGAAAGTGCTATCAACAAGCCATCGATAGATCTTGAGGCCAAATGTTCTACGTTGAGTTTTTCCTGCTTGTAAGATTCATGGCTTTGGGAAATAATAACATGGTAATCTCTATCATAAGCAATCGATTCTATGCCATTAATTACCTGTGAGAAAAAGTTGTTTGCAATCTCGCTAACAATAATACCAATAGAATAACTTCGGCGTTCTTTTAAGCTTCTGGCAATGGGATTAGCACGATAATTAACCTTTTCAGCATAAGCTAAAACAAGTTTTTTAGTCTCTTCACTAATTTCGTAACGGTCTCTTAAAGCCCTAGAAACCGTCGAAGTGGACAGGCCCAAAGCCTTAGCAATATCTTTTATGGTAGAAGGTTCAAATCTCATTTTTCGTATTGCGAACAAGTTACGAAAAATATCTCTTTCGAGGGGTTTAGCACATCCGATTAATAAACGTCTAAAACACGTTTTTGGGAACGTTTGCACACTTTTTTAGTTAAAACTAGTTTCATACCATTTTTAGTTTGTAAAATTGTTAGATCAACGTAACCAAATATTAATAAACAATAACATTTCGAAATAGAATTATATTCTACATGCAAGCGATTGCATAGTCTCAGAAAAACCAAATCACTTTCAAATAAATAATAATTATGAGCAGAGTTTTACTCTTTTTTGCATTTCTCTCTTTTTTTGGATCATCCGTAGCACAGGCACAAACCAGGCAGCTTACCGGAACTGTAAAAGATAAGGCTGACGGCCAACCTCTTGTGGGCGTTAGCGTTACGGTTAAAGATTCTAAAATGGGAGCAAGTACCGATGCAAATGGTGTTTACAAAATTAGTATTCCGGCAAAGGGTGCAACCCTAACATTTACCTATATTGGATATAAAACCAAAAGTATAGGTGTTACAGATCAATCGAAATTCGATGTAACTTTAGAAGAAGACGCCAATACCTTACAGGAAGTAACGGTAAATATTGGATATGGATCGGTAAGAAAAGAAGCGTTAACAGGCTCCGTATCTTCGATAACAGGAAAAGATATAGATCAATTCCCTGTGAGTACAGCCGCACAGGCACTTGCTGGAAAGCTTGCAGGTGTATCGGTTACTACAACCGAAGGAAGCCCAGGTGCAGAGGTTGTGATTAAGGTTCGTGGTGGCAGTTCATTAACTGGCGACAATTCCCCACTTTATATCGTTGATGGAATTCAGGTAGAAAATGCCTTGTCAATTTTATCTCCAAATGAGATTCAGTCGATAGATGTGTTAAAAGATGTGGCATCAACTTCTATCTACGGTAGCCGTGGAGCAAATGGTGTTGTTATCATTACTACAAAAAGTGGCAAACCTGGTAAAATGGTTATCTCCTTTGATGCTTATGCCGGTGTGAGACAAATTGTAAACGAGCTTGATGTAATGAATCCTTACGAGTTTGTAAAATATCAATACGAGCTATACAATAACAATACCGCACAAGATGTGAAAGATACCTTTACCAAGAGATATGGCACTTTTGAGGATTTAGATATTTATAAAAACATTCAAAATATTGATTGGCAAGATAAGGTTTTTGGTCGCCAGGCTTTTAGCAATACCGAAGTTTTAAATCTCTCTGGCGGCAGCAAAAAAACAACATATAATTTTTCCTTAAATAATACCAAGGAAGATGGAATTATGCTTAACTCTGGCTTTAGAAGAACTTTTGCTTCTACGAGGTTAGACCATAAGTTTACCGATAAATTAAGAGCTGGATTAAATTTACGTTACAGTCGTCAGCGTGTTGACGGTGTTGGTACTACCTCTACAGGTTCTCAGGGAACAAACCGTTTAAGAAATGCTGTCCGTTTTCAACCCTATTCTGGCGGTACAGAAGCTGGCGATTTATTTGATGCCGATTTCTTAACTACTGGTTTATCAAATCCAATTACCCTAGCCAACCAAGAGTTAAAATACGATTACAGAAATGATCTCATCAGCAGTGCTTATGTACAGTATTCAATTCTGAAAAACCTTACCATTAAAAGTACAGTTGGCTATAATCGTTTAAGCAGACATACTAATACATTCAATGGCCCGGTAAGTAACGTAGCTAGGAATAATGCAGGTTTACCAGCGACTCAATTAGATACGGTTTCGCAAAAATCTTTCATTAATACCAACACCATCTCTTACAAACCTAACCTTGGTAAAGACCATAATTTGGATATTTTAGTTGGCCAAGAAATTAATATGGTTGATATTGATGCAAGATCTACAACTCTAAAGTTTTTCCCCGTAAATATTTCTGCTGATGAAGCCTTTAATAGCCCAGCGCCAGCAAATACTATTCAGGATAGGCCAACATCATTAATATCGGGAACCAGACAATTTTCCTTATTCAGCAGGGTTTCTTATGGTTTTAAAAACAAGTATTTAGCAACGTTTAACTTTAGAACTGATGCTTCATCCTTATTTGCAGCAGGCAAACAGTGGGGATATTTTCCATCAGCTCAATTTGCGTGGAGAGTAACTGAAGAGCAATTTGTTAAGGATTTAGATTTAAGTTGGCTCAGTAATTTTAAAATTAGGGCAAGTTATGGCGCTGCAGGTAATAACCGAATTGGTCAGGATTTATTTAGGACCCTATTTTATACTACGGCAACAAGCGGTGGTTATGCAGCTGGTGATAATGTTGTGGTTCCTGGGTTAATTTCTGGTACTGCAACAGGAAATATTTTATCAAACCCGAACATTACCTGGGAAACCAACCTTTCGAAAAATATTGGTTTCGATATAGATCTTTTCAAAAGTAAACTTTCGCTTAATTTAGATTATTACGATAACCGAACAAAGAACTTGCTTTTGAATGCGAACGTTCCTCAAACTACCGGCTATGCTACACAGCAACAAAATGTTGGTAAAACGCAAAATACAGGTTTTGAGGTGCAGTTAAATTATCAGGCAGTTAAAACAAAGGATTTCAGCTACAACACAAGCTTTAATATTTCATTTAATAATAATAAAATTGTCGAGCTGCAAAATGGTGTAAACTCTTATGTAACGCAATCGGGGTGGGTAAATAGCTTAGGCGATTTTAAAGTGGAGGTTGGCCAACCTGTAGGACAGTTTTACGGCTTTATTTCTGATGGACGCTATACCGTTGATGATTTTACCTACGTTCAGAATACAACTACAGGAGCTTATAGCTACACATTAAAACCTACGGTAGCCAATAGCAGAGTGCTTTTAGGAAACCGCGAGCCTCAGCCAGGCGATATGAAAGTTAGAAAACTTTCTTCATCAAACAGCATGATGATTGGAGATGATGATAGAACTGTTTTAGGAACCTCACAGCCCAAATTTACTGGCGGTTTTAACAATCAGTTTGCCTACAAAAACTTCGACCTAACTGTTTTCGTAAATTTTAGTGTTGGAAGCAAGGTTTACAATGCCAATAAAATTGAGTTCACTTCACAGTATAATGTAAAAGACAATAATTTACTTTCGGCGATGAACGATCGCTGGAAAAACTTTAATGACAATGGTGTTAAGGTTACCGATCCAAATCTTTTAACAGCTATGAATGCAAACACAACCCTGTGGACGCCTAGTGTTGGTAATTATGCACTAACTTCGTATGCTATAGAAAATGGTTCATTCCTGAGAATAAGCAATGTAACCTTAGGTTATACCTTGCCACAAACCTTAATCAAAAAAACGGGTTTTATTTCAAAGCTGAGGGTTTACGGAACGGTGAATAATCTTTATACAATTACAGGTTATACCGGTTACGATCCAGAGGCAAATACACGTAGATCAAATCCACTTACCCCAGGTATAGATTATGCTGCTTACCCACGTAGCAGATACATTCTTGCTGGAATTAATATGGTATTTTAACATCAACATTAAGGAAAATGAACAATAAATTTATAAAATCGGCTTTGATGGTAATTGCTGTTGGAGCATTAAGTATAACAAGTTCTTGTAAAAAATATTTGGATGTGCAGTCGCCATCAACATCATCGCCCGATGTTGTTTTTGAAAGCACTGAAAATACAAATGCCGCTTTAATTGGTGTTTATAATCGGCTTTGTGGCGATAACGGTTATGGTAGCCGTATCTCTACCTTGTTTGGTATAACTGCTGATGATTTTAAAACATCTGGAAGTTATAGCTCATCAGATCGTCGTGGAATTAGTATGTACGGTGCAAGTTCTGATAATACAGATTTAATCAACCCATTTCTTCAGCTGTACCAAGGGGTAGAACGGGCA
Source organism: Pedobacter frigidisoli (assembly GCF_004331675.1). Lineage (GTDB taxonomy): Bacteria > Bacteroidota > Bacteroidia > Sphingobacteriales > Sphingobacteriaceae > Pedobacter > Pedobacter frigidisoli. The sequence goes on from NZ_SJSN01000001.1 coordinate 590,334, forward strand.
AATATCTGTATCAAATATATCCCAGCATCAAAATTATACAATGAGGGCTCAGAGGATCAAAAGACGATCATGAAACGTTATTATGGTGAGGCATTAACGCTGAGGGCACAATTTCTTCATGAGCTAATTCGCAATTGGGGCGATGTTCCAGCATCCTTTGTTCCATCAGCAGATGCCGAAACTCTTTATGGGCCAAACGTAGATCGTAATAAAACCTACGATAGAATTATTGCTGATTTAAAAATTGCAGAAGATTTAGTTCCCTGGAGAAGTGGAATTACTGAATATGGCAGTTTTCGTTTTACCAAGGGTGCAATTAAAGGTTTGAGAGCTCGACTTGCATTGGCAAGAGGCGGTTACTATTTAAAGGGAAGCCAAACCACTCGGAGTAGCGACTATTTAACCTACTATAAAATTGCGATGGATGAATGTTTAGATATTATGAATAATAGGGCTGAACATAACTTAAATCCTAGCTTTGAAAATGTATTTAAAACATTGCATGGGCCACGTTTGGATGATGCTCATGAATTAATTTTTGAGGTTGCCTCATTCGGTAGCAACGCATCAACAGATAGTAAGCTAGGGTATTACAATGGAATCCGTTTCAATGCTGCATCTACATTCGGTACAGGTGGTGGTGGTATGAATGCCATTCCTACTTATTTTTACGATTTCGATGTAACTAAAGATTGCCGCAGAGATGTAACCATTGGTGTGTTTGAAATTACTGGAACATCGAAAAAAATCATCAATACACTATTCAACATGACTGATGGAAAATTCCGAAAATCATGGACAACCTTTAACGGATCTTCAGCTGCACAAACTTTCGGTGTAAATTGGCCCCTACTTCGTTTCTCTGATGTTTTGTTAATGTATGCAGAAGCCAGCAATGAAATAAATGGTGCGCCAACTGCAGCCGCTGTAACTGCTTTGCAAGAAGTTCAAAAACGTGCATACGTTGGTTTCGAGGCTCAAATTCCTGTTGCTCCAGCTGATAAGACTGGGTTTTTTAATGCAATTGTTAAAGAACGATTATTAGAATTTGGGGGCGAAGCCATTAGAAAATATGATTTGATTAGATGGAACTTATTGGGAAGTAAATTTGATGAAACACGCACTAAAATAAGGGCATTAATCGCAGGAACTGGTGCCTATGCTGGTGTTCCAGATTATATTTACGCCAAAGAAGGAACTTACCTTTTGGGTACAAGCGTAAACGAGGTTGCTACTTTAGATCTATATGGCGGAACGCCAAACAATGTTTTTGTTTCACCTGGCTTAGGTGTATCTACCGCACCATCGGGTTACACTACTAAAAACTGGAGAAAAGCAGTGACAGAAGAAAATTCAATCACTAGTACATCTACAGGCATTGCTTACTACTTTGAGGCCAACAAAAAAGAGCTTTTCCCATATCCGAAAACGGCATTGATCGAAAACACGAACATGGTACAAAATTTTGGTTATTAACCCATAGATTTATCAATAATGAAAAGAATTATATATCAAATAAGCTCAAAATTAGCTATGCTGGCTTTGATTGCTATGGTAATAACAGCTTGTAAAAAATCAGAAGATTTACCAGAAGAACCCGCAAGAATATTTAAACCAAGCGATGTTAAAATTTCTGCTGGTGAAACCAAGGCGAAACTTACTTGGGGAGTTCCCTTAATGGCTGCGAGTAGGGCACTAAAGTATAGTATCGATTTCTCTACAGATTCGTTGTTTTCAACAATAAAATACACAACAACTTCTGATACTGCTGGAGTAACCGTTACAGAGGATAACTTGGCAGTTAGAACAAAATATTATGCAAGGGTTAAAGCAAATGCAACTGCCGATCAGCCAGAATCTAAATATGTTCGCAGTAGCGTATTTCAGCTAACAGGCATACAGTTATTTTTAGCGGTTAGAGATAACGATATTAAAGAAACCAGTATTTCATTGCGTTATACGCCCACTGTTGGCTCAAGTTCAATCGTTTTAACGCCAGCAGCAGGTACTGCAATTACCACTTCGCTTAGTGCTGCAGATGCAACATTGGGATTAAAGGCAATTACAGGATTAACAGCTGGCACATTATACACAGCCGAACTTTTCGAGGGAACAAAGAGTAAGGGAATCGTAACCTTTACAACCCTTTCACTAACTACCTTTACTGTAAAATTAAACCCAGGCGATGATTTAGCCACTGCAATTACCGGTGCAGCCAATGGCGCCATTATCGGATTAAACCCAGGAACTTATACGCTTGCAGCAACCTCATTCATCACACAGAAAACCATTACGATTAAATCGACATCGGGTAATCCAAGTGATACAAAAGTGAATTATAAAGAAATTGATCTTGAGGGAACAGGCGCTGGCGTAACTTTATCAGGCATTGAGTTTGATGGAACAGCGGGTGCATCACTTTATTTCTTAAATTTTATTGGATCGCAAGCCGCTAATGGATCGGCAGCAACTTTTACTAATATTGTGGTTGATAATTGTATCGTCCACGGATCTACAACAGCATTTCTACGAGGAGACAGGGGGGCTGCTGCAAGAGATTTTAAAATTACCAACATCACCGTTAATAATTCAGTTGTTTATGATATGGGTTTAAATGGTTCTTCTGCATACTATACTTTTCATGTCAACAAAATGCAGTTTAACACAATTACAGTATCTAAATCTACATTTTACAATGCAGGTCCGGGCTTAGTTACTGCAAGCACAACCTATGCGGGCGATGTGGTGCCATCTGTTTCAGTAACAAATTCTACATTTAATGGATTTGGCGGAAATGCGAAATACGCATTATTGGATGCAAATGCCAATCCAATTAAATTTGTGATTCAAAACAGTATTTTAGCGAATACTCCAAAATCGGGAACTGTAAATGCTGCAGCAATAAGGGCTACCGCTGCTGGTAATACTTTAACCATTTCAAATAGTAACTACTTTAATTTATCGAGCGCATTAAGCGCAGGAACTGCACTGACTTTTGGAACGGCAGCATTAACCAGTAATCAAACTATAAATTTAGGTTGGACAGCAACCGAAACAAATTTCACCTTGCCTGTTGGTTCTCCATTGAGAACAGCAGGAACTACTGGAGGGCCTATTGGCGATCCAAGGTGGACATACTAATTCCCGTTAATTTTTTCAAAAGGGCAGTTTTATCTGCCCTTTTTTGTTGAAATTTATACGATAGATTTTAATTTTTAGTAAATGACAAAATCATCCATCCTTAAATTTTTATTGACTTTTTTAGCCTCGATTACTTTTTTAACTGTTCAGGCTCAGGATCCAAAATATCCATCGGAAATAACTGTGGCTAAAGATGGAAGCGGGAATTATCAAACCATTCAAGAAGCTGTAAATGCAGTTCGAGATTTGGGTGAAAAGGAAGTTAAAATCTTAATTAAAAATGGCGTTTACAAGGAGAAGTTGATTATCCCATCTTGGAAAACAAAGATTAAATTGATTGGAGAAAATAAGGAAAATACGATGATCACTTTCGATGATTATTCTGGAAAATTAAATCCTGCAGGAAAAGATGCTTTTGGAAACTTAAAGTTCAGCACCTATACTTCTTATACTGTATTAGTTGAAGCAAACGACATTATATTAGAAAATTTAACCATCGTTAATGCTGCGGGAAGAGTAGGACAGGCCGTTGCTTTACATGTACAGGGAGATCGATTTCAAGCTAGAAATTGTAATTTTAAGGGTAACCAAGATACACTTTACGCGGCAACAGAAAGCAGTCGACAGTTTTATCAGCATTGTGAAATTGAGGGAACGACAGATTTTATCTTCGGAACTGCAACCGCCTTATTTCAAAATTGTACCATTAAAAACTTATCAGATTCTTACACCACTGCTGCTTCCACCTCTAAAAATCAAAAATTTGGCTTCGTGTTTTTACATTGCAAACTCATTGCCGATTCATCTATTACAAAAGCATTTCTTGGCAGGCCATGGCGTCCGTATGCAAAAACTGTTTTCCTGAATTGTGATTTAGGTAAGCATATTTTACCTGTTGGATGGAACCCTTGGAAAGGCGATTTAATGTTTCCAGATAAGGAAAGAACGGTTTTGTATGCTGAATATAAAAATGTAGGGATCGGTGCTTCACCAAAAGCAAGATTACCTTGGAGTAAGCAGCTAACTGATAAAGAGGCAAAGAATTATACCATTAAAAATATCCTCGGCGGAAACGATAATTGGAATCCGTTGGAAACAAATTAATATATGAGAACAAATTTTTATAAGGTTTTACCTATCGGGATTTTAATTATTTTAAGTGCATTTACCATAATTCAAAAGCAAACGACACTTTATATTATTGGCGATTCTACAGCGGCGAACAAAGAGGCGAAAGCTTATCCAGAAACAGGTTGGGGAATGGAACTTCAATCTTTCTTCAAAGCAGATATTAAAGTTGATAATAGAGCTTTAAATGGAAGAAGCACGAAATCCTTTCGTGCTGAAAAACGGTGGCAACCAATTTTTGATAATTTAAAGGCTGGCGATTATGTTTTTATCGAATTTGGGCATAACGACGAGAAAATTGATAAACCAACAGTGGGCGTTTCTTTAGCCGATTTTAAGATTAATCTGATTAATTATGTTAATGAAACGAGAAGTAAAAAAGCAATTCCCATTCTGCTTACACCGATCTCTAGAAGAAGTTTTAAAAACGGAATTTTAGTTGATTCTCATGGAGATTACCCTCGCATTACAAGACAAGTTGCTGATTCCTTAAAAGTTCCTTTAATTGATATGTTGGCTAAAACCGAAAGTTTACTTACCCGTTTGGGCGATGTAGAATCAATAAGACTTTTTAATCACGTCGATTCTGGAAATGTTAATTATCCGAAAGGAAAGAAAGATGATACGCATTTAAGTCCGGATGGCGCAAAGCAGATTGCAGGTTTGGTGGCGCAGGGAATTAAGGAAACGAATTTGGGTTTGGCAAAGAAATTGAAATAGGGTTTGGCCGCAGATTTTAGCGAATACGTCATTGCGAGGCACGAAGCAAACTTACAACGATCGCTAAGAACCCAAAGCATTAAGATTGCTTCGTTCCTCGCAAAGACGACCGATTTAAATTTAACACATGCCAACAAAAAAGCCGCAAATCCTCAGAATAAAAATCTGCGAATCTGCGGCTTAAAAGCTTTGACAACTTTTAAGGCTTATTGCTTATTAAAGTTGTTAAAACTGAATTGGTCCTAGAAAATATACTTCGTACTTAAGAAATTAGAATCATTTCCATTAACAATCTCATTTAACAATTTCTTGTTATCATCTGTAAATTTAGTCGCCACTAACGAACGGATGGAGAATGAACGTAACGCATCTACAACCGAGAGCGTTCCTTCAGCACTATCCTTACGTCCGGTGAAAGGAAAAGCATCTGGTCCGCGTTGGCATTGGCAGTTAATGTTTACACGACTTACCTGATTAACCAATGGATCGATTAAAGAAGAAATTACAGCGGCATTGGTGCTGAAAATACTTACTTGTTGTCCGTGTGGCGAACCGATCAAGTACTCAATTGGCTCTTCCAAATCATCAAAGGGAACAACCGGAACAATTGGGCCGAATTGCTCTTCACGATACAATTTCATGTTGCTGTTTACGGGATAAACAATGGCAGGGTAAACAAAAGTTTCGAATGTTTGTCCGCCGTTTTTGTTGATCACTTTTGCGCCGTGAGTAATCGCATCATCAATGCATTCCTTTAAATATTCTGGTTTGTTTAGCTCGGGAAGTGGCGTAAGGTTAACGCCTTTTTCCCAAGGCATACCGAATTTTAATTTCTCTACTTCTGCAGATAAACGTTTTAAGAATTCTTGCGCCAAGCTGCGGTGTACATAAACGATTTTTATCGCCGTACAACGTTGTCCGTTGAAAGATAATGAGCCCAAAACAGTTTCAGAAACCGCTAAATCTAAATTGGCATCCTTGGTAATAATTGCCGCATTCTTAGCATCTAGACCTAAAATTGCCCTGAGTCTATTTACCTTTGGATGCAGTTTTTTCAGTTCATTAGCAACCTTACTCGAACCAATTAAAGTAAGCACATTAATCTTTCCAGATTTCATTAAGCCTGGTACAATCGTGTTTCCTCGTCCATAAATTGTATTGACTACGCCTTTTGGAAAACTCGAGCGGAAAGCCTCAAGCAAAGGATAATGTAATAAAGTACCGTGTTTCGGAGGTTTGAACAAAAGCGTGTTGCCCATAATTAGGGCAGGAATTAAAGTCGTAAAAGTTTCGTTTAAAGGGTAGTTAAACGGACCCATACAAAGTACAACGCCAAGCGGAGAACGACGCACCTGTGCTACAATTCCCTGCTCTATTTCAAAGCGAGACGATTGTCTGTCGATATCTTTCAAGGCATCAATAGTGGCGTAAATATATTCAACCGTACGATCGAATTCCTTGACCGAATCGGCATAAGATTTACCGATTTCCCACATAATTAATTTTGCAACAATTTCCTTTTGCTCAATCATTTTATGGGTGAAGTTTTCTACGCAGGTAATGCGATCGGCAACACTCATGGTTGGCCATTGTCCGCGGCCATTATCATAAGCTTCTACGGCTGCATCCAAAGCTTCAGTAGATTCCTTTTCTGTACAAACAGGAAAACTACCAATGCGTTTTCTTTTATAGCCTTCGGGCGTTTTTACGCATACTGGAGAAAAAACCTCGTTAAATGGTCCATTCCAAGGTTTCATTTCTCCATTAGAAAGAAACTCCTTTTGATTGATTTCTTCTTTGAGCCTAAATTCATCTGGAATCTGGCTTTCTTCAACGAAAATACTTTCGAGGTTTAAAGTTGTGCTCAATTTGGTTGTTTGTTAGGGTTTATAATTTGTTAATCTATGGTTTAAGTATAGATTAACCATGGTTTTAATAACCGAAGCAGTTTCAACGGCTTCAGCATTGATTATGCTAGTTCGATAACTTTATATTTTGGAACAAGGGTTTTCATTACCGTCCAGCCAATTAAATAGCAAACCGCACACAATGAAAAGATGATGAAATAACCTGCTTCTTCTCCTTTAAAACCCATAAAAACGACCTTATTCTTTCCCGTATAATCGAACAATAATCCTGATCCTTTATTGATGAAAAAAGAGCCAATACCACCAGCCATACCGCCGATACCGGTAATGGTGGCAATCGCTTTTTTAGGAAACATATCGCCAACGGTAGAAAATATATTGGCCGACCATGCTTGGTGGGCTGCTCCTGCAATACCGATAATAATTACGGGAATCCAATAAGTAATGTGACCTAAAGGTTGGGCTGCTAAAGCCAAAAGCGGGAAAAATGCAAAAATTAACATGGCCCTCATTCTACCTTCATAAGGATTCATACCTTTCTTCTCCACAAAATAAGTTGGCAACCAACCACCAATGATGGAAAGTAAAGTGATCATATAAAGTACAAATAAGGGGAATGCACTTTGCGTAGAATCCATTCCATAAACAGATTTTAGGTAGGCTGGGGTCCAGAATAAGAAAAACCACCAAACACCATCAGTCATAAATTTACCAAAAGCAAAAGCCCAGGTTTGTTTGTATTTAAAGCAATCGATAAAAGAAACTTTTTCTTTAGTTTCTTCCACGTAATCTGCCAGTTTTCGATCGTTAATCACATCTTGTTGAATGTAGGCTAATTCTTCAGCACTCACTCTTTTATGCGATTCTGGTTTGTTATACACAAAAATCCAAAGCCCCATCCATACAAAACCAAGTGCGCCAATGATGATAAAAGACATTTCCCAGCCATAAGCTCTCGCAATGAAAGGAATCGTAATCGGTGCAGCAAGTGCCCCAACAGTTGCACCAGCATTGAAAATACTGGTCGCAAAAGCCCTGTCCTTTTTAGGGAAATACTCTGCTGTAGCTTTAATTGCTGCAGGAAAATTTCCCGCCTCTCCAACGGCTAAAACAAAACGAGCGAAAATAAATAAGGTTACGCTGACCGAAACGACCATTCCGGTATCGTTTACTCTTTCGATGATTTCTTTAGCGCCCTCAAAGTTTACAAACCAGTTTCCAGAAATAATTCCTGAGGTTGCAATACCGCAAAAGGCATGTAAACATGCACCAACAGACCAAACGCCAATAGCCCATAAAAATCCTTTTTTGGTATCTAACTTATCAACCAATCTTCCAGCAAAAAGCATGGATACAGCGTAGAAAATAGAGAATAAGGCCGTAATATTTCCGTAGTCATTGTTATCCCAATGGAACTCTGGTTTGATAAAATCGGTCCAAGTTAGGGAAAGTACCTGCCTATCTAAATAGTTTATGGTTGTGGCAAGAAACAGCAGTAAACATATCGTCCATCTGTATTTGCTTGTTTTTGGTTGGTTCATTTTGGTTAGGGTGTGTTATGTTTTATTTGCTTTGCTGAATTAAATCAAGCGCCAATTTTGTGTTATCGAATAACTCCTCGTAAAGACCTTTGCTCATTACATCCTTACTAATTAATTTACTTCCCATCCCAACAGCACAAACGCCAGATTTAAACCAAGTTTTTAAATTTTCTGCATTAATCTCTACACCGCCTGTTGGCATAAATAGTTGGCCTGCAAATAAATCCTTAATTGAAGAAATAAATTCTGGACCTAATATATTGGCTGGAAAAATCTTAATTAACATTGCTTTGTGCTCTTGTGCGATGCTAATTTCGGTTGGCGTCATACAACCAGGGATCCAAAGCATACCAATTTTATTGGCAATTTCTGCTACAGCAGGATTAACAATTGGCGCCACAATAAAATCAGTTCCAGCTTCGATAAAAGCATTAGCATCTGCAGGCGTTTTGATGGTTCCAATACCCAAATAAAGATCGGGCATTTCTGCATCGCGAACTTCTTTTAGCTTTTTGAAATTTGGCAAAGCCGATTTACCACGATTGGTGTATTCGAAAACGCGAACACCAGCTTTGTACAAAGTGCGTAATATTTCTACACTACCTTCTTCACTATCTTGATAAAAAAGAGGCAACATACCTTGCTCTAAAATGGCATCTAAAATTTTGTGCTTGTTACTAATCATGGTGTATAATTCTTTTTTCTATATCTGATACGGTGCTTGTTGTTGCATCGCTTGGAATGTATAATTTATCATAAGCTGCTGCAGTTGCAAAATTCAAGGTTTCTGAAACTGATAAATGGTTATAAAAACCGTAAATCAATCCTGCCATGAAACAATCTCCGCTACCTACCTTATCCAAAATTTCTTGTGAAACATATTCTTCAGATACGGTTAGCTTATCTTCAGTGTAAATTGCAGTATAATACCTAATTCCCTTTCCATGATCGAACCTGAAAGTATTGGCAACAGCCTTACACGCTGGAAACAAACTTAAGATTTCTTTAGAGGTATCGGATGCTTGTTGCAGTAACGTTTCCTTTGCATAGCCCTCAGTTGGTAGTAAATCTTCATGAATCGTTGTACCCAACATTTTATTTGCGGCCCAAACATTACCCATAATTAAGGTGCAATATTTAGCCAGTTCAGGTAGAATATCTATCGGATCTTTACCATATTTCCAAAGCTTAGCTCTATAGTTTAAATCCAGAGAAATGGTAATGTTTTTAACTTGCGCTGCTTTCAAGGCTTCCAAGCAAACATCGGCAATAGATTGATTAATCGCAGGGCAAATGGCACTAAAATGAAACCAGGTTACGCCATCAAAAACTTCATCCCAATTAATCTGACCAACTTTTAAATCAGCATAAGATGAATTTGCCCTATCGTAAATTACACCAGCATTTTTTAAATCTTTTCCTTTAGGAAGATAGTATAAACCCAAACGATCGCCGTGAAAAACCATCGGCGACGTATCGATATTTCTAACTTTTAAATAATCCTCAATTTCTCTGGTGACCGAATTATCTGGCATTGCCGAAAGATAAGCCGATGGCACATTCCAAAGTGCCAAAGCTGTTGCCACATTGAGTTCTGCCCCACCAACATAAAAAGGTAGCTTGCTTTCTTTAAGCCATTGCCCATCCATATCCGGACAAATGCGTAAAAGGATTTCTCCAAAACTTAAAATTTTTTCTCCTTTTTTTGATAAGGATGATATCTGATCACTCATTATTTTTTTTCTTTCCATGGTCTGTGTCCTCACAGACCATTTATCTAAATCAATTTACGGTCTGTGAGAACACAGACCGAGGTGCTGAATTAAAATTTAAAGTAATTTTTTGCGTTAAAATACGAAATATCCTGTACTATTTTTCCTACCCATTCCAAATCGTTAGGTAATTCTCCGTTCTCAATATCATCTCCAAAAAGATTACAAACTATTCTGCGGAAATACTCATGGCGAGGGAAAGAAAGGAAGCTGCGTGAATCGGTTAACATACCAACCAAACGACTTAAAAGCCCCATGTTTGATAATGCATTTAACTGTTTGATCATACCGTCTTTTTGATCTAAGAACCACCAAGCAGAACCAAATTGAACTTTTCCTGCAATTGAGCCATCATTGAAGTTTCCAATCATCGTTGCGATTAACTCATTATCGGCAGGATTTAAATTGTAGATGATGGTTTTAGCCAATTGATCTTGATTATCTAATCGATTTAAGAATTTGGAAAGCATTCTCGCCTGACTAAAATCACCAATCGAATCCCAACCTGTATCAGGCCCTAATTGGCGCAACATACGGGCATTGTTGTTACGCAAAGCACCCAAATGATATTGTTGAACCCAACCTTTTTCATGATCCCATTCCGCAAAATGGATCAGCATGGCTGACTTGAATTTTAGGTTTTCCTCGTAAGAAATATTTTGCTTACTGCGAATTTTATCAAAGATTGATGAGATTTCCTGATCGGTATAATCTTCAGCATAAATTTGCTCTAAACCGTGATCGGAAACTGAACACCCGTTCTCGGCAAAGTAATCGTGACGGCTTTTTAAAGCATCAATATAATCTTGAAAACTGATAATTGTTTTAGCAGCAACAGTTTCCAATTTATCAATGTATTCGTTTAATCCTGCAATATCATCGCTGTTCATTGCCTTATCTGGACGAAAAGCTGGCAACATTTTCAAATTTGCTCCTTCTCTTGCCAATTGTTGATGAAAGTTTAAGCTATCCAAAGGATCATCAGTGGTGCAAACAGCTTCCACATTCATTTTTGCCAATAAACCACGAACAGAATATTCTGGCGTTTGCAGCTTTGCCGAACATTCATCGTAGATTTTACGTGCCGTTTTGCCAGAAAGCAATTCGGTAATACCGAAATATCGCTGTAATTCTAGGTGCGTCCAATGGTAAAGGGGATTGCGTAAAGTAAAAGGAACGGTTTCGGCCCATTTCTCAAATTTTTCAAAATCAGAAGCAGATCCGGTGATGTACTTTTCATCGACACCGTTGGCACGCATGGCTCTCCATTTGTAGTGGTCGCCTGCTAACCAAACTTGAGTAATATTTGCGAACTGCGTATTGTTGGCAATTTGCTCTGGAATTAAGTGATTGTGGTAATCAATAATTGGTAACGATTTCGCAAAATTGTGGTACAACTTTTCAGCTGTTTTGGTTTGCAAAAGAAAGTTTTCGTCTAAAAAAGGTTTCATTTTAATGAGATTTGAGACATTAGATAAGAGATTTTTCAAAACGCCTATCTTTTATATCATATTTTTAATTGTGGTCTGTGAGGACACAAACCACGGATTTTTGTTTTTAAAGGTTGGTGCGCCACCAACCTTGGACTTACGTTAAGGCCATGCTAAGTTTTGCTCCCAAGACTCAAGACTCTTGACTCCGAACTCAAGACTTAAAGACTCACCCCTCGTTTCCAAGGAATAAAATCATCTTGATTCAGTAAAACAGCTTTCGGGATTACTTCGCCGCTGGCCGCTTTAATGCAATATTCCAAAATGTCTTCGCCCATTTGTTCGATGGTTTTTTCACCTTCGATTACTGGTCCGCAGTTAATATCGATGATATCGCCCATGCGTTTTGTTAACGCATTGTTTGTAGAAACCTTAATTGTTGGGCAAACCGGATTTCCTGTTGGTGTACCCAAACCAGTGGTAAATAAAATTAAAGTAGCGCCCGATGCTGCTTTTCCAGTAGTCGCTTCTACATCATTACCAGGAGTACAAACTAAATTTAAACCAGGCTTCGTTGCAGGTTCAGTATAATCTAAAACATCTTCCACTGGCGATGTTCCGCCTTTTTTAGCTGCACCAGTACTTTTTATGGCATCGGTAATTAAACCATCCTTAATGTTTCCTGGAGATGGATTCATGAAAAATCCAGATCCTACATTTTCTGCCGCTTGGTTGTAAGCCGTCATCAATTGGATAAACTTACGGGCTGCAGTTTCATCTTTTGTACGGTCGATTAACTGTTGTTCGGCGCCACAAAGTTCAGGGAATTCGGCCAATAAAACTGTTCCGCCCAAAGCCACTAATAAATCGGAAGTATAACCAACCGCTGGGTTTGCACTGATACCACTAAAACCATCGCTACCGCCACATTTAACCCCTAAAACCAGTTTGCTTAAAGGTGCAGGCTGACGCTCGAATTTGTTGATTTCGGTTAAACCAATAAAAGTTTTTCTGATGGCTTCTTTAACCAATTGCTCTTCGCTTTGCGATTGTTGTTGCTCAAAAATGAATAAAGGTTTATCGAAGTTTGGTGAACGAAGCTTCAAATCATCAACAAAATCCTTAACCTGTAAATTCTGGCAGCCTAAACTTAAAACCGTAACACCCGCAACATTTGGATGATCGGCATAAGCCGCTAAAAGTTTGCTCAACACTGCTGCATCTTGACGGGTACCGCCACATCCACCCTGATGGTTTAAAAATTTAATGCCATCCACATTTTTGAAAACACGGTTTGCAGCTGGATTTGCTAATCCGATTGAACTTGGATCTGCCTCTGCAAGGATTTCTCCATTTTTATAAGCCTCTACCAAATGGTGCGCATACGATTTATATTTATCGGTTACAGCATAGCCCAATTCATTGTGCAAAGCTTCGCGGATGACATCGAGGTTACGATTTTCACAGAAAACTGTTGGGATGAACAACCAATAATTTGCCGTTCCTACACGTCCATCATTTCTAATGTAACCATTAAAAGTTCTGCCTTCAAATTTCGAAACATCTGGCGCAGTCCATTCGTAATGGTAAGGCCTAAATTCATAAGGATCTGAAGCATGTTTAGTGTTTTCAGTATCCATCAAGCCACCTTTTAGGATAAAATGTTGTGCTTTTCCAACCAATACACCGTACATAATGATATGATCACCTTCGTTCATATCCTGCATAAAAAACTTATGCTTGGCTGTAATATCGTCCTGTAAAACATACTCGTGTCCATCATGGATAATGGTTTCGCCTTTTGCCAAATTTTGTAAGGCAACAAGCACATTATCATTCGGATGGATTTTTAAGATTCTAGTAACCATTTTAATTTGTTCTTTCTGAGTGCAAGTTACTCAAAGTTTCCCTTGCACCTTTGTTTTGTAAAGATTCGACATAAGATTTTACTGCGGCATTAAAACCTGGATAATTGTTCAGGTTCTTATCCCAAAGGCGTCTATCGCCTAGCGTATTATCTACAACCGTTTCGGGGTTTTTCCAATAATTGTGAAGCACTTCAGCAAATTCATCTTGAGCAGGGAAATCCTTACCGTTTACATGTGAAATGTAATTGTCGCCATCTTTTGTGGTATTCATGAAAACGATATAAGCGGCAACACCCAAAGCGGTAAGTTGCGGAACTTCGTTTTTCAACGCGTAATATTTTCTAATTAAAGGCATATTGCGCATCTGCAATTTTTGGGTATAGTTCAATGTAATGGCATGCCATTGGTGCTCTAAAGATGGATTGCTGAAACGATCGATCACACTTTTGGCAAATGCAATGGCCTCATCTTTGGTGATGTCTTCGTTCTCAACTACTGGCGCAATTTCCTCTTTCATCAGTTTTAAAACATGATTAGAAAATTCCTCGTTTGCCATTGCTTCTTTAACGGTATGAAAGCCAGCTAAAATTGCTAATCCGCAGCTAATGGTATGTGTACCGTTTAATAAACGAAGTTTTAATTCCTTAAATTTCTCGATAGATGGCACGATGAAAACTCCTTTATCGGCGTTAGCAAAAGATAAAACTTCTTTTACTTTTTCACTTGCCGATTCTATGGCCCAAAGTCTGAAAGGTTCTGCCATAATCATTAAGCCATCGCTGTACCCCAACTCATCTTCAATTGATTTTTGAGCTGTAGCTGGAAGTCTTCCAGGCACAATTCTATCGACCAAGGTTTTGCAAAAATAATTGGCCGTTCTTAACCAGTTTTCGAAATCCCAGCCTAGTTTATTTTGTACAGCAAGATCTAGTACGATTTCCTTTAACTTATCGGCATTATCGCTAATTAATTCGGTTGGTACGATAACCATTCCACTTTCTGCCGAACCATTGAAAGCCTTATAACGCTCATGTAAAAAGGCCAATAATTTCCCTGGATATGATTGTGGTGGATTATCGGTGATTTTATCCTCACTTTTTACAATGCCAACTTCTGTGGTGTTAGAAATTACCACTTTCATTTCTGGCTGCTGAGCTGTTTTTAAAATCTCTGCCCATTCTGATGTTGCTGATAAAACACGACTGATTGAAGAATTTATCATATTTTCCTCAACCGTTACACCATCTTCAATTCCTTTTACACAAAGTGTGTATAAATTGTCCTGATCGGCAAAATCATCAACGCCAGCTTTAGAAGTAGTTTTTACCACAACGATTCTGCCATTGAAAATCCCTTGATGATTTGCTTTATCAATAAAATAATCTGGCAAACCACGTAATAAAACGCCTGTTCCAAATTGAATTACCTTTTCTGGTAATTCCAGCATTTCGGCGGTTGGTTTTACCACCTTTTCACCGCTAATGTTCTTTAAGTTTTCTTTGTTTAAAATCATGTTAGTGAGATTTAACCACCAAGGCACAGAGGCACAAAGTGTGATTTATAATTATTTACTTCCCAACTGTGGCTAACCACTTTGGATATTCTTTTTCTATTAATTTTTGCCCCCAGTTGCCATACCAAGCATAACCGTTTCTTCTTTCCGGACTTAACTCTTCCAATTTGGATTTGATGGTATTATCTCGATCTCCAAAAATTGGCGCATTCTTGTCGATATCGTAAAAACGAGCCCAAGACATATTGGTTTCATCGGCTACCAAAGCTGCCGTTTTACCTTTCTCTCTATCGAAACGATAACCTGCTATTTTATTTGCATCGAACCATTTTAAAGCTGATGAAATTGATGTTTTAATTTCTGGAGATGGGTTTTTAATCTTCATCAAGAAGCGAACAATTCCTGCTGATTCACTTGTTGCCAAGGAAGCCGGTTCAAATGCCCTTGCTTTTGCTGGTAACATCGAATCCTTATCATATTGTGCCGCCCAAATGGTTAGCTCCCCTTTTTGCTTTACCTGCGTTTTTAAAATACAATCAGTTCCTTTTGTAATAGCATTTTCTGCTTTTTTAATATAAACGGGATTTACAACCTCGAAATCATTTTTCTGCGTAGCGATATCTAGCAAAATGTTCAATACGTTAATCATTGCATCATCGTTGTAGGTAATTTCTGAACGATAAGATGATTTGTCTGGGTAATATTGTGGCCAGCCACCATTTGCATATTGAGCACTTAAAATATAATCCAAGCCTTTTTCTGCCGCTGTCAAATAAGTTTTATTCTTCGTTTTTTTGTATGCGCTAACCAAATAAACCACTTCCCTGCTCGTTGCCTTATTATCGAAAGTGGCATGTAAATCTTTAGTGGCTTTGATTTTTGCAAGCAGTTCTGGCGTTAAAGTAGCACCGTAATTAACTACGCTTTTATCTTCCAGTTGCTTTGGCCAACCACCATTGCCCAATTGGTAAACCAACATTTTATCTGCTGTAGAATCTGTTGGCATTTGTGCATAACAAGACGCTAGCAAAATGCTGCAGATGGTTGATAATAATATTTTAATTTTCATCATGTTTGCTAATTTAATTAACCACAGATGGACACCGATAAACACAGATTAGGATGTTTATTTTTCCACTTGATTATTGTTTTTAATACAGCCATGGTTCGTGTCTCACGAACCATTTTTACTTTTTCGATTCGTGAGGACACGAACCGAGGCGATTAGAAGGAACATTTATCTTTTTTTATCTGTGTTCATCCTGTTTATCTGTGGTTAATTTTATTTCTTACCCGGAACCTGCTTAATCAACCAGTTCACTAAATCATTCGTGGCCTTGTAATTTTCAAATTCTACAGCCATGGTTTGTGTCTCACGAACCATTTTTACTTTTTCGATTCGTGAGGACACGAACCGAGGCGATTAGAAGGAACATTTATCTTTTTTTATCTGTGTTCATCCTGTTTATCTGTGGTTAATTTTATTTCTTACCCGGAACCTGCTTAATCAACCAGTTCACTAAATCATTCGTGGCCTTGTAATTTTCAAATTCTGAAGGTAACTTTCTGCCGTCTATATATTCGTTGTAAAACCAAGGATCGCCAACTGCGAAAACCGTTCCCTTACCATATTTTGCTGTAGCGATAACTACATCGCTTTTATCTGTTAATGCAGAAACCGCTGGGCTTTTAGCTACAATTGTAGAAATCTCTTTGATGTAAACTTTCTTTGCTGTTTTAAAAATTGAATTTCCATCGGGGATTTTTATCGCACCTTGCTCAAAGTTTGATCCTTGAACCTTGTTGCGACTATCCTCATTAAAATGGATGCCGAAACTTTCTGGCAACACGTTAAACTTGGTGAGTTCACAATTGCCAACATCATTTAACAACAGCACCAAAACACCACCGCTTTTCACCCACTCGCTCACTTGCTTAGCGTGTTCAGCGGTCATGAAATTGGGGTTAGCCGTTTCCTTTTCAGTATCTGGATCTACAATGATGTAAATATTCGAACCTTTTAAATTCGCTGCAGTTGGAGCCGTTTTTAATGTGGCAGTTTTCACGCCAGCATCATTAAATACCTTGCCCAACAATGAAAACCCATTGTTATCATCTTCCTCCCAAACATAATGGAAAGGAATTTTATCGCCAGTTGGGCCAGCAATATATTCGTTATTAAAGAAATTATCTACAGTAACGGTTAATCCTTTTCCTGCTTTTGGTAAGGCTGCAATTTCCATTTCGGCAGCGGCACAAACAAATGCGCCCATCCCTTTTGGGTCGTTGGTAATTACTTTTTCACTGATGTAGTAGTCGAAACTGCCATCGCGATATTTTGGCTTGCCACCTAAGCCAGAAACAGAAACCGTTTTAGTGAGGTTTACCCTTTCATCGCCAGCAGATTCTATAAATTCTTTCTTTAAGCCAGCATAACCTTTGTTTGCAGCAGCCCTAAAAGATTGAGGCAACCAACCCTTGCGAACGCCTTTGGCCAAGCCATAAACAAACATGCTCGATGCAGAACTTTCTAGATAATTGCCTTTTCTGGTCGGCATATCCATAATATCGAACCAAACACCCGATTTTGCATCCTGGTATTTTACCGTTGCCGTTGCCGTGCGATTTAAAATTGCCAGTAATTCTTTTCGTTGAGGATGATTTTCTGGAAAGTTATCCAACACATCAACCAAGGCCATCATGTACCAACCCATTGCCCTACCCCAAAAATTTGGTGATCGTCCGGTGGTTTTATCAGCCCATTTTTCAGTTTTACTTTCATCGTAGCCGTGATAAAGAAGTCCAGTTTTTGCATCACGAGCATATTTTTCCATTAGGATAAATTGCTTTGTGATATCATTAAAGGCCGCATCTTTTTTCATCAGCTTTGCGTATTCTGCATAAAACGGCTCGCCCATGTACAGACCATCAAGCCACATTTGGTTTGGATAGATTTTCTTGTGCCAAAAGCCACCCTCAGCCGTACGAGGTTGTTTTTGCAATTGATCGTACAGTTTGGTTGCGGCTAACAAATATTTCTGCTGACCAGTAACTTTGTACAAAAGCAAGAGCGCACGACCATTTTTTACATTGTCGATATTGTAATCTTCGCCTTTGTAAGTGGTAATGTTTCCCTCCTTATCTAAATAGGCATCCATAGAACTTTGGATATATTTGAAATATTTTCCATCGCCAGTGTTGCGCCACACTGCTGCAGCACCTTCGAGCACAACACCCATGTCGTAGCTCCATTTTGGTCCTTTGGCACCTTTTAAAACTATAGTATCCTGAAATAATTTTTCCATCGCAGTTAAGGTTAACTGTTCTGAAAGTTTCTTCTGCGCAAATCCGCTTTGCGATAAAAGCGTAAGGCAGATGAGCAATGCGGTTGTATATAATATTGATTTCTTCATGCTCATTATTTTGAAATCTCTAAAACTGATTTATTTACTTCTTCGCTAAATGCCGAGGTTTTCTTGGCTTTCGAAACATCAGTTCCACTCACTTTTAAAGCCTTTGTTTTCTCTCCCGAAATGTTAAATAAAACCTGACTATTATTGGGGTAGGTAAGGTTGCTAATGTTGATGTTTGAGCTATTTTGGATGTTTACAATTGTTGAGGTATCCTCGGTAATTACATTTACGTTTTTAAGGAAAATGCCCGATGCCTCGATAATTTCTATTCCTTTTTTAGCTTGAATGGTTACATTTTCCAAGTAGATATCCTTAATGTTCATCTCTGGTAAGCCCCTAAAGAAAATGGCTTTATCAGCGCCATTTGCTACAACATTTTTAATATAAAAATTTTTAAATTGCGGTGTAGCTTCCGTAACGGGCACTGTTATGGTATTTATGGCGTCACGTTTTTCGCCCGCTAAAGGAACCGGATCAACTGCGGCGTAATACATATCGAACAAAATCGCTTCACCAGGAATATCGATCATGTTGATGTTATTGATGTAAATATTTTCTACAATGCCACCACGACCTCGAGTGGTTTTGAAACGCAAACCGATATCCGTACCAATGAAAGAGCAATCGTAAACCCAGATGTTTTTAGCGCCACCGCTCATTTCACTGCCAATTACAAAACCACCATGAGCATGGTAAACTACATTATTTCTGATGATTACATTTTCCGTTGGAACGCCACGTTTGCGACCAGCCTCGTCTCTACCAGATTTGATGCAGATACCATCATCACCTACATCGAAAGTGCTGCCTTCAATGAGTACGTTCTTGCAAGATTCTACATCAACACCATCGCCATTTTGTGCAAACCAAGGGTTTTTAACCTGCAGATTTCTCAAAGTTAAATCCTGGCAAAGCAAGGGATGTAAATTCCATGCCGCTGAGTTTTGAAAAGTAACACCCTCTAGAAGTATTTTCTTGCAATTGGTTAAAACCAATAAATTCGGACGAAGAAAATCTTTAATATCCTCATAATCTGCAGCCGTTTTTCCAGCTACAATTACACCTGCATTTTTCGTTTTCGAACCTTTAACCGTTTTTTCTGATGGATACCACATTTTGCCATCTTCACTAACCAAGCCGCCAAAAGACGTTAACTTTTTCCACTGAGTTTCGGTGAGCTTATCTTTTTTAACCATGCGCCAAGCACCACCATTTCCATCGATAATTCCTGTTCCGGTGATGGCAATATTCTCTAGGTTTAAGCCAGAAATAGGACTTTGATTTCGCCAAGCGGGCTGTCCTTCCCAATTTCCCTCTACTAATTTGTATTGATTAAAATCATCAGTAAACTGAAGAATTGCATCTCTTTTTAAATGAAGATTTACATTGCTTTTTAACTCAATAGGACCGGTAAGCCATAATCCGGATGGAATTAAAACTACTCCACCACCTTTTTGACTAACAGCAGCAATTACTTTATTAATGCTTTGTGTATTTAAAGTTACGCCATCGCCTTTTGCGCCAAAGCTGATGATGCTTGTGGTATCTTTTTTAAATTTAACCTGCTGAATAACGGGTAAGGTTTGCTTTTGTTGAGCCATAATTGAACCCGCAGAAGCTAAAAAGATACATGTGAGGGCTAATTTGATACGGCATAAACGACCAGAAATTTGTTTCATTATTTGTGCTGTTAAATTATACTTGGTTATTGTAATAACAAGTGTACGTTGTTTGGCGCTAAAAGAGAAGAGAAATCTATGCAAACGTTGCCGGAAATAATCCAAAAAAAACTACCTGTTTTGGGTGTTTAGTGATTGATATTAAGGTGTTTGACCGATTTATTTCCCCTCAGGATTCCATCCATGGAAAACGTTTTCCAAAATGTAACTTTTATACTCTTCATCACTGAGTTGGTGTGACCATTTTACCCGATCTTGAGGATTAGCACCCTTTCCGGTACTTTTGTATTCAGCATAGTAAGCTGTTTTTTCATTACTTTCCTTGCTCCAGTTATTCCATCCCTCTGGTTTAATCAGATCTGGTAAACTACAGTTTAAATAGACAACCTTTGCGTATGGACGCCATGGTCGACCGAGGTAAAAGCTATTTGCAGGAGCATCGCCTATAATTTTACATTTATTAAAAACGTAGCCAAATTTTGTGGTATCGGGAGTTGATGCTGCCGTGATGTAACCTGCCTTTTTACAAAAGATAGTGCAGTTTTCGAACCATGCGGTAGATGCGCCGAAGATAAAATCGACAGTTCCTTCCACATAACAGTTTTTGTAATATTGGCGATTGCTTGCCCCGTAAGTATAAAGTGTATCCTGAAAACCTAAAAAGCGGCAATTGGTAAAAGTTAGTTTGTCGCCACCCGCCCAAACGGCTACAGCTTGCCCAACCGGACCTGATGAATTTTCGAAAGTGATGTTTTCCGCAGAAAATCCCTCACCATAAATATAGAAACTTGATGATCCTGAAGTGCCTTTCTCCTCGCCAAAAGTGTTTTTCTTTTGTGCCCAATCATCATAAGTTAAAATGGTTTCGTTTAAGCTTTCGCCAATAAACTTTACATTCTTTTTTGATGCGGCTAAAACCAATTTTTCTTTATAAATTCCTTTTTTGATGAAAATGGTAGTTGTTTTGTTCCTGAAATCGGGTACGGCATGAATCGCTTCCTGAACGGTTTTAAAGTTTCCACTTCCATCGGCAGCAACAATAAAATCGGGTTTAACATCTATTGCATTTACGGTTAATGAAAATGCAACGAGCAGGAATAAGATAATCGCTTTCATATCAATTTGGTTAGGCTTAAATTAAAATCGGCCACGCAAAAGTATAAAACTTTATAGCGCAGCCGTGTTTTAAAATATATGATGAACAATTTTAAACATTAAAATCCATCAGAAAGAAGAAAAGTAAACAATAAACATCGCAAACGATGTCGGGAACGATTGCACACTATCAACTTGCCAAGAAAAAACAAAGGTTTAATCTTGTTGATGGGCTATGCAGTCGTCAGCAACAATAACCGTTCAGAATTTATGAACGCTCTGAGATCATTTTTGCTTCTCGTGTTTAAATATCAAGAATAAATATCCTCAAAATAACTAACCACCAACGATTTCATTAACATTTCCTGTTCAAGCATGGTATAAGGTGGTATCGCTTTAATCAACTTCCAGTGTGGCCAACCATCTTGGTCTACCCCCTCTAGTTCGTAAAAATCCATTTCACTTAAAAGTCTGCAAGTTGCAATATGCATTAATTCTTCTTTCTGGCGTTTGCTGTATTTTTTAGCCCCTTTACCTAACTCCTGAACGCCAATCAAAAAAAGCATCACTTTCAGATCAGGAAAATCTGAGTCAAATTCCTTTGCAATTCGTTCCTGTAAAACTTTCCACTTGGCGTTAATCTCTGACGGTTTCATGCGGCAAAGATAGTGTTAAAAAGAATCAAGCTGAAAGATCAAAGCTGAATGTAAAAACTTTGACTGTAAAAGGTAAAAATAAAATGTTCGCTGTTTTTAGTGCTTCACAAAAGGTGTTTTTGGTTACATTTATAATCTATGGATACGAATTCGAATAAAATATTTATTGCAGGTTTACTGGCGTACGGAATGTCTGGAAAGGTTTTTCACGCTCCTTTTTTAAATACACATGATGGATTTAATTTTAAGGCCGTTGTAGAACGTAGCAATAAAAACGCTGTAAAAGATTACCCGAATATTATCAGCTATAACAGTGTTGATGAACTTTTAAACGATAACGAAATTGAGCTAGTAGTTATTAATACACCAAATAACCTCCACTACGAGCACTCAAAAGCAGCCTTAAATAAAGGTAAAAATATCTTGGTAGAGAAACCATTTACAGCCACATCTTCACAAGCCAAAGAACTTTTCGAACTGGCCGATGAAGTTGGGAAGCAAATATTTTTCTATCAAAACCGCCGTTGGGATAGTGATTTTACATCGGTTAAGAAAGTGCTTGCTAATGGTAAGCTTGGTAAGTTAATTGAAATGCACTTGCGTTACGATCGCTATAGAAATGTTATCGGGCCAAAGGCTTTTAAGGAAAAAGCAATTGAGGCAAGCGGCCTTTTGTATGATTTAGGTCCTCACCTTTTAGATCAGGTAATTAGCTTATTTGGTAAGCCACTAAGCTTTCACAAAGTTTTAGGTAAAAATAGAAAAGGAACAGAAGTAGATGACTACTTCACTATTCAGCTAAGTTATCCCGATAGCATTAATGTATTTGTAACCTCGAGCATGTTGGTGGTAAATCCGCAAGCCGCATTTGTATTACATGGTATTGATGGAAGTTTCATTAAGCAACGAGCAGATATTCAAGAGGAGCAATTACTAGCAGGAATGAAGTTAACCGATAATGGCTACGGAATTGAGCCTGATGGAAAACAAGGTCTGCTAACTACAATAGATACAGATGGAAATAAAAGCGAAGAAATTATTTCATCCGAAAATGGAAGTTATTTGCCGCTGTTTGATGCCGTTTACGATGCCTTAATCGATAAAAAACCTTATCCTGTTAAAAGAGAAGATGTTATAACCCAGTTAGAGATTTTGGAAAGTTAGGCCATTGGTATATGGGATTTGGCAAATATTAATTTGTCTCATAATCTAAATCCATATTGTAATCCATCTGCCAATTAACCAAAGATAAACCATTAACTAATAATCTATGAACGCATTACCATTCGCTTACCTTATCCCTATCTTTCTAATTGCTATTTACCTTATTCTTAAGAAAAAGAAACCAGTAATAGAGCCTTTAACAGATACTGATAAGAAAATATTGGATGATTATGTTGGCTACTATCATAATTTAGATTCTACTGATAAACTGAAATTCGAAAATAAGGTAGCCGAGTTTTTTAGTACAGTTAAAATTGAACCTGTGGGACTGGAAATGACCACTTTGGATGAATTACTTATTGCATCGAGTGCTGTGATTCCAATTTTTGGATTTGGCGATTGGCAATATAAAAACCTTACCAGCGTACTCTTGTACCCTGATACTTTTAATAAGGATTTTCAATTTGAGGGTGGCGAAAGAAATATTATGGGAATGGTTGGAAGTGGTTACATGAACGGACAAATGATCTTGTCTCAATCTGCCTTGCGCCTTGGTTTTTCGAAAAGTGCAGGTAAGGAAAACACGGCTATTCATGAGTTTGTACATCTACTAGATAAATCGGATGGTGCAACAGATGGCGTTCCAGAGAACTTAATGGCACATGAATACACTTTACCTTGGATTAAAATGATGCATGAAGAAATGGAAAAAATCGAGGATAATAAATCTGATATTAATCCTTATGCCATTACCAACCAAGCAGAGTTTTTTGCCGTAGTATCAGAATACTTTTTTGAGAAACCAGAACTGTTAAAAGATAAACACCCAGATCTATATCAGCAATTGAGCCGGATTTTTTCTCAACAACCCGCGGGATAAGAATACCCAAAATCGAAATAATCAAAATATTAATAACCAAAATTCAACAATCAACTTTGCATTCAACAATGAAATCAATAAAAATAACTCTACTCCTAACCACCTGCTTAATTTCGATTGGCACTTTTGCACAGAAAAGCTATGTATTAAAGCAAAATCTGCCGATAGGAAAAAAGTATGGTTTTTCCATGATATCTGACCAGATTATCAACCAAAAAATAGGAGGGCAAAAAATTAACCTCACCCAAAATATTGGAACTGATTATACGTTTGCAATCCGCAATGGCGATAATTTGGAAAAAGATATTGAAGTAGTTTACAACCGAATATACATGAAATCTGTAGTTGGCGGAAATACCATGACGATGGATTCGGATGATCAGGATACGACCAAACAGAACCCATTTAAAGGTTTAAAAGGCGCAACCTTCAATATGGTAATGGAGCCAAATGGCACAATTAAATCTTTAACTGGAATAGAACAAATGTTGACTAACATGGCTTCTAAAATGGCTAAGGATTCTGTTATGATGCAAAATATTAAAGCATCGCTGAGTAAGCAATTCAATTCGGAGGGGATGAAGCAAACCATGGAATCTTCATTAAAAATCTATCCAGATAAACCCGTTAAAATTGGTGATAGTTGGACTGTTGATACTAAAATGCAAATGACTATGCCAATCGAAACCATAACGAAATACACCTTAAAGGAGGTAAGGGATGGCATTGCTTACTTAGGTGTAAGTGGCACCTTGATTTCTAAAGGCAATTTTGAAACCATGGGAAACAAAATGGAAACCAATTTAACTGGTACAAATTCTGGAGATGCTGAGCTTGACATCAAAACTGGCTTAATCTTAAATAGTCACTTACGTATTGAATTGGTTGGAACCATGAATTCAATGGGTCAAAATATAGAATTTGAACTGCAGGGTATTAATAAAATTGTAGGTAAGGAGATTCAATAAAATTCACAATTAAAACTCTTAATTCAAAAAGGTAACCTGGAGCGTTAACTTAAAATCAGGACAAATTGCTTAAAACGTTTTCAAAACTATTGTTCTTGTGTTTCTGTTGTTTAGTATATAGATCAAAATTGGCAACAACATGACAGAAGCAGGAAATACTTATCGCAACCTACAGGAACTATCGAATAGCGAATATAAGCTCACTGCTGGGGAAGCAAATATTATTGGCTGGCCGGTAAAAAATGAAGCTGATGCCGCAATTGGAACAGTTAAAGAGTTATTGTTCGATTCATCAAATAACGCAGTAAGATATTTACTTATTGTACTTGATGAGTTAGGTGTCGATTTAGCGAACAAAATAGTCATGATTCCAATTGGCTTAGCACACCTTCACGATGAAAGAGATGAGGTAATTTTACCAAATATCCATATTGACCAATTTAAGCAATTGCCACATTACAGCTTAGAGGCAGTAAATCAAGCTTTAGAAGAAGAGGTTTGGGCGGTAATTGGCAGTCCTGCTGCTTTGCGGATGGAAGAAACCATTGTCGAGTTTGATCAGGCACAATTTTATAGTCACCATCACTTTGATCAGGAAAGGTTTTATCAACGAAAAAACAAAGATCAAAATTCTATTGCCGATGAAACGGAATTAGGCGATCGTGAGGCTGAAAAAGAAACCATCCACGATTTAATCGACCGATCTAAATATCAACAACCGGAATAACGAAGGTTAAAGTTAAAATTGCAATTAATTTACTAAGTGTCCGTATTTATCAAGCATATAAACCAATGAGGGCCACAATCTTAAATTTGTATCTGCAGGATTAGTTCCACCATCTGTAAAGAAATCTACCCTACCGTTTCATAGCCAATATATAAATTGCTTTTATTTATCAACCCAAAACTTTAGTTCCTATATATTGTTGCTTATTTACAAATTTAACTATTGAAAAAATATGATTACTCCCAAACCTCTCCTATCAGAAAATGTAAAAGATTTTATGGATTACGCCCTTGATGTAATTAAATCGATGGATGGTGCTCCAGAGCACAGTATTGAAGATCAAAGTATTGTAAATGAAAAGCTTGCCAAGCTGAAAGAATACCTTGAACTTGTTTCAATTTCCTATCATGAAACTGTACCAAAAATAAATGCTGCGAATGAATTAACTGATAATTTTAGCGGTACGGGACATAGTTAAGGGTAGAAAAAAATCTAAAAAACCAAATCCGTGTACTTGGTTTTTTGCATCTACCCAATTAAGAAAGTGGTATAAATTTGGCTTCGAAGTAAAGTGTATCAAGCTTCACAAATAGTTTACAAAGATCACAGTAATCCAGCCAAAATCAGGTCATCTTATACCTAACATGGCCCATTCCTTTCATCAATTCTTTTTAAGATATAAGAGAGCACGATGGAATAAACCACATAGATCACAAATATAAAAAACCCCAATTGCAGGGCAGAATTATTGGCCGTAACTGTTTTTAAGGTATCATTTTCCATATTCAGCCCAGAAAGTTGGCTTTTTAAAATGCCATTCAACCCGATATAGGTCATGGCAATGCCAACCACCATTACATCGGCCATATCCCATTTACCCAAATCAAAGGCCATAAACCGCAGCACTGTCCTACTCCCAAAAAGGTGACTACAAGAAACATGAATCCCTCTCGCCACTAAGCGAAGTAAGGGCAGTATAACCACAAAAATCAGCAGTAATACACCTACCAACACAGCATCAGGCTTAGGTTGCTCAATCAAAGTGCCAATAATACCCAATATACTTTTGCTCTGAAAGAAAAGAACTTGGTTGGTAAAGGCGATTTTATCACCTAAAAATGCAAATTCGAGCGACTGCATACGGGCATCAACCTCTATAATTGGTGAGGTTACCCCAACAATAAGCAATATAATGGCAAATAGTATTGACATGATAAATAGCGTTACATGCAGTTGAACCTGTTTTCTCAAAAACAACCACAATACTAATGCAATAGTTACACAACCAAGCATACCCAATGCATAAGAAAGGCTTGCTTTTTTAATCTTTGCAAGTCTTGCCTGCACTACTCGATCAAAACTTGCTTCATTATCTACATGATATTTTCGGTAAATATTACGTTCTACGGTGGTAATTGTAGTATCTGTACGATCGTAAGTCTGCGCCTCCAACTCATCTACCTTGCTAGAGGCAATGCCCTTAATTTTTTTTAAACTGGTTGGGCTGGTTATCTTCAAAATAATAGTTTTGGCAAATGATGGCACTTGAGCATGCAGTTCACTCACATCTACAAAGCTTTTAAAGGCAAATTTCTTCAGCTTTCCAACAAGGCTTTTCTGTGGTTTAGTAACTTCCGCTACAGCCTTGTTTACCAAGCCATGCAATTCCTTTTCTACCTGCTTGCGCATTTCGGTCTTTTGCTTCGCCGTTAAATTAAAGCCTTTCACCCTACGATCTACCACGGAAGAGATCTTTTCACCCCATTTATCAACTGAGAATATACCAAAAGTAATGTTGTTTGATAGGCTATAATCTTCCTTGATCCGCTTTTGCTCATAAGCAAGCTGACGGAAGCTGTATCCAAAATATGCAGCCACCAATAGAAGTATTGAAAGACCAATAATCAATGCGGTAGGTGCGAATCTGTTCTTTTCTACTGATGTATTGTGTGGATGATTTATTGTAGTTGCCATAAATTCAATCTAAAAGATTAGTGTGCATCATGTGGTGTAATAAACTTCAGTATGGTAGAAAGAATGAGGCCGTAAAGCACAAAACTAATGAAGATGATATAACCTGGTTGCAAGGAGGTATTATTGGTAGTGAGAATCGTTAACGAATCATTTTTGATATTTAGTGCCTGAAGTTGACCCTCTAGCAATCCATTAAGCCCAATGAAAGCCATTAAAATGGCAATTACGATTACATCAGCCATACTCCATTTTCCCGATTGAAATGCAAAGTATTTAATCACTCTGTTCTCGGCTAATTTTTTATTGCCCAATAGGTGAAAGCCTGTTGAGCTTAGTTTTACCACTGGAAATAAAATACTGAATACAAGAATCAACGCCCCTACCAAAATGGAATCAATTCCTGGTTGACTGATTAGCACCCTTACTACATCCATGATACTTTTGCTTTGAAAGAATAATACCTGATCCTTAAACACCACATGCTCACCAAGCAGTACAAAATCGAGCGAGCGAATGCGGGCATCTACCTCAATCATGGAAGCTGTAAGCCCAACGGCTAAAAGAATAAAAGCGAAAAGTAACGACATAACAAAGAGGGATACATGTAGATCACGACGTTTACGAAGCCCCCACCAAAAGCCAAGTACAACCACTACGCAGCCGAGCATTCCAAAACAATAGTTGTACGTTTGCGTACGGATCTCTGCAAGTGATGCCCTAAGCTTTCTATTAAGATCTTCAGTAGAAGACACCTGATATTTGGCATACATGGCCTTTACGGCACCACTATTTGCCAAAAAAGCACTGTCTGTTTTTTCTTCGGCAGCCAACTCATTAAACTCGCCAATGGCCATTTTGCTGAGTTGCCGCTTATTTTTTGGATCGTCTACCTCGGCAATTATTTGTTTGGCAAAGCCAGGAACTTGCGCCCTAATGCTGTCAGAATTAACAAAGTTTCGAATGGCAAACTTCTGGATTTTCCCACTGATAGTCTTCTTAGGTTTATTTACCAAAGCCTCTGCCTTATTGATAAGAGCAAGAATAACCTGTTCTACTTCGTGCTGTAGCACTTTTTTCTGCTTGCGGCTCATCTTGAGATTTCCAACCTGATGGTGCACTATTTTCGCAACGTTATCTTTCCATTGCTGCACAGAAAAAAGTCCGAAAGTAATATTGTTGATATTGGAGTAATCCTCCTTTATACGCTCCTGCTGATCAGAAAGCTGATGCAATCTAAAACCAAAATAACCCTCTGCACAAAGCAGCAATCCTAGGGCAAGGATGAGCATCAATCTCGATAAAAGCGATCTTTTCTCCGATACATATTTTTGTTGTTTTTCCAAGCCGAATGTATTATGGGATATTTTAATGCACCTACCTAAGCCTGTTGAAAGCAGCGCATGCACTAACAAGACAATATTTAGCCAGATATTGGGAGATAAACCAATAAAAATAAAAAAGGTTTGGAAAGTGGTAAGAAAAGTAAAATTCAATTTTGAATAAGCAAGTTAAAATTATTGGCCATTGCTTATTAACACAGAGAAAAATTGAATAGGCCATGCATTTTATTGTTGCTATCGAAGAAATGAAGCTGCAGTTTTTGAAGTCTTTTTTGAGATTTGATCAACCTTTTTAGGACTCCACAAAATAACAAAAGCCTTTAAATCTTCATCTAAAGGCTTTTCAATTTCTATCCCATAATTAACATTTGGAAAGTCATTTTTGTGGTCCCGACGAAGCCAGAACAAGCTTTATTTAAACAACCTACTGACTAACAATTACTTGCAAAACACGATTACGACTCACTAACGATCCAAAATGACTGTTATTGGGCTCAAATGTTATCACTCAAATTTACGAAATGAATTCGTTTAACACAAGAAAAATCATCTAAATACAACCAGCTACAAAATATTAAGAAAATTAATAAATGATTTTCGCGAACATTCAGTAACAACAACACATGCATTTACCCTAATTCTATTACAATTACTGATAAAATTCACCCTAATTCTGTGACAGAAAAGTAATTAATTAACCCTAATTTTGTAACAACAAGTAGTTTAGGAATTAAAGTTTGTTAAATGTTCGATAGGATAATATTTACAGAGTTAGAAAAATGGCTTACCAAATCAAATCGTAAGCCATTAGTGATAAGAGGCGCTAGACAGGTGGGTAAGACGACCGTTGTTGGGCAATTTTCAAAAAAATTTAAGCAGTACATCTATCTCAATCTCGAGCTTGCTGTTGACAGAAAGCCTTTTGAAGAGTTCACAACGATCGAACTACTCGTGCAGTCTTTGTTTTTTATTAAAAATCAGTCACTTACCCAAAGAAACGATACGCTTTTGTTTATTGATGAAATACAGGAAGTGCCTGAGGCTTTAAACATTCTACGTTATTTTTATGAAGACCAACCAGGGATTGCAGTAATAGCCGCGGGCAGTATGCTCGAAACTTTATTTGATAAAAACATTAGCTTTCCGGTTGGTAGAGTGGAATATATGGTTTTAAGACCTGTTTCTTTTCCCGAGTTTTTGAGTGCTATGGATGAGCGGGAAGCGATAAATTATTTACAACAGGTACCCGCACCAACCTTTACACATGATAAACTCATGCAGCTATTTCATACCTATGCACTTATAGGGGGAATGCCAGAAGTTATTAAAGAGTATAGTAAAAATAAAGATCTACTGGAGTTGTCAGCAATCTTCGATTCGTTGATTACGGCATATATGGACGATGTTGAGAAATATGCTGGCACAAATGCACAGGCATTACATATAGGTCATGCAATAAGGGCATCATTTGGACAGGCCGGTCAGCGTATTAAATTTGAAGGTTTCGGAAATTCGCCCTACCGGTCCAGGGATATGGGAGAAGCATTAAGAACGCTGGAAAAGGCCCTGTTAATTGAGCTCATTTACCCGTCAAGTGATGTAAAACTGCCTTTGCTGCCAGACTATCGGAAATCTCCAAGGCTTCAGGTGCTGGATACTGGAATGCTTAATTATTTTGCTGGTATACAGACCGAGATTTTAGGAACCGATGATTTAAATAAAGTCTATCAAGGGACCTTAATTGAGCACTTGGTTGGTCAAGAGTTATTAGCCACACAGTTTAAATCTTTAAGTGCACTCCATTTTTGGGTACGGGAGAAGACTACTTCAAGTGCGGAGGTGGACTACGTTGTACCTTTTGAAGGGCAACTAATTCCGGTAGAAGTGAAATCAGGAGCTGAAGGTAAATTAAAATCTCTGCATATGTTTATGGATCTGTCCCCACATAATATGGCCATCCGATTTTATGCAGGCTCGCTGCACATTACTGATGCCGTTACCCCCGGTGGCAAGAAATACAAACTATTGAATCTCCCTTATTATCTGGTATCTCAAATCGAGAATTACCTAACCTGGTTCAAAACACAAATCTAGATTAGCAAGTTTACACGAATTTTTCAAAGATTTAAAATTGACTAAATTTTAGGCTTAATCTCTAAAACATTTGGAAAGGCTTGTAATCAGGAAAGACAATCTTGAAGAACAATTATCTGATTATCTCGGGACAATAGTTCATACACTAAATACAAGTATTTCCTGCCCCATAATCAAGCAGATCTTTAAAATCTAGTCTAGAATATCGAGTAATTTAGCTGAATCAAACTTTGTATGCTCTCCTGATCTTACGTAACCAAGCTGGTTGGTAAGCATTATTGTTTCACCGATTTTAAAAGGTGAGGTGTTTTGGTGATGGTGACCATATATCCAATAAAGAGGATTATATTTTTCTATCATCTCAGTTAATTCTACAGCAAATGCTTCATTCAGTATACTTCCCAAAAACCTGGAAGGATAGTTCATTAAAGTTGGTACATGATGAGTAACTACAATCTTTTGCTGTCCATTTTCATTTGATATTTCTCTCTGAATAAAGTCTAAACTTTCCTGATGTAGTCTATTGTAATCAGTTGGCCTGAAAACTTGCCCGTTATTCCGGATCACGTAAAAATCAGACATCCCATCAAATATCTGTCTCTCATTTGGAGGACTAATGCGAGACCACATTGTTGAAAAGATTAAATCGTAATCTGTAGCCTTGATCGTAATGTTGTTGACCAATTCAACATTATTTTTGATCTGCTCTTGATGGGGGCCAGTACATCTGGCGATATCACCGTAATAGTATTCATGATTACCTGGGATCCAATATACCTGCTCAAAATTATCTGAAACATAATTGAAGAAATCCATGCGTTTTTCAAGCTGGCTAAAAGTTACAATATCGCCAGCCAAAATCAATACATCAGCCTTAGGTTGAATTGGGAATTTATTCAGATAATCATAATTTTCAGGGAATTCTAAATGTAAATCAGATGCGTATTGAAAGGTCATGTTTATTAAATGTTTTAACAATTGAAAATAGGCCATCTATAATCTTACTAATAACTATAGAAATAATTTATAGCTAAATGTAGCAATTGGAGAGTTTGCCATTATACCAAAACAAATGACATCATCTTTTTGTTTAGATAAAGACATCAATTAACTGAAAATCAATAATTTATGGAAAAATCCGACGAAACCAGAACAAGTTTTATTTAAATAACTTTCTGACTATCAAATACTTGAAAAACACAATTTCGACTCACTAACTGTCAAAATGACCCTTTTACAGCTCAAATGTAAGCTCTCAAATTTAAGAAATCAGGTTAATAATACAAAAGAAATTCATTGTTAATTTATACATTTAAGTAAGTTATAGTTGAAAAACTAGTCTCCAAAAAAGGAAAAGCGCGAACGATCACTGAAAGGGTCGAGCCCCATCAGCGACCCGTTAGCCCTTTAAGATATCTTAGAGGGCTTTTTTAATTTAGCTTATTTTCAAATCGTTGAATAACATAGATAAGGACGGATTTTGGTTTCGAGCCCTGTATGCGTACCCTGACGGTGCAAAGAAAAATCAAATCTGAAAATTACACCCAACTTGCTGTTATTGAGAATTTTATAGCCTTATTTCTGGTTCGAGCTTTGTATATCGCAGACCACAAGAACAGAATTCATATCAATTATGTCGGGAAAGGCACAAGCTATATTGATTTGTGCTGTGATTTTGCGAGGATTGTTGTAAATGGGCTAAATTAAGCGATTATTTTAACATTGGCAGGGGTTGCCTGATATTACAGAAATATCGGGAGGCCCTTGCGGGCATTAACTTTTGCGAAAATGTACATAGGTGAAGTAGTGGCGGAAGCATAAGTTATTTTATATTATTACTAATAATGAGATTCTTCGGAAAAACAATTATATTCGTTTAAACCAAATTACGCTTGGATCTCGAAACTCCCAAAAAACACTATAGAATTCCGGATGAAAATGTCCGTTTTGAAGCAGTTGTGCCTCCTAAGGGAGGGCGGTCTTTTAAAAGAAATGACTATGCCGATCATGCAAATTATTTGTTGGAGAGAAGTTCGCTTGTTAGAACATCTCTTACTCAAAAAGATGATTATAATTGGAGTAAACACTTATATCTCAATATTAAATCCCCTCAGTCTACAGTAATTAAAAGTGAAAAGACAAAGTTAAAAGCGTTGGGGTTTGAGATAATAAGCTTAAACAGATTTCATAAAAATGTATGTCTTGCGAAAATCTCAAAAGATAATTTTGACGCACTAGAAAATAAAATCCAACGATATGCGAACGAGATTGGCAATCCTGGGAAGAGCAATCTGGCAATTTTAGATGATATCGAGGAGGTTGGGGCAGAGGAAAAGCTTTCTGGTCTAGCGAAATTACAAAACGATTTGACGGTAATCATATACCTTTATAACTCACTTAGCCAAAAAGAAAGATTTGTTATATTAAATCACCTAGAATCCGAATTTCAAAAACTATCAATAGATACCGAAAGCCAAGTTTTTGCGAATGGTACTACTGCCATATCTTGCAAAGCAGACTATGCTGTCCTCGAGCATGTTATAAAATCTTATTCAACTGTTAACAAGGTCGAATTAAACTCTTCATTTTACATCAAAAGATCGTTGCCAGCCTCCAAATTACCAGCGATGCTGATAGTAAATCCACCTATTTCTAATTCCATTGTAGCAATTATTGATTCGGGGATTGAATCTTCTTCTGTTCCTTTTCGAAGCTTAGTAACCACCAATTTAAGATATCTTCCAAAATCCGCAGTTGATGTTGATCAAGATCATGGGACTTTCGTGGCAAGTCGATGTCTGTATGGTGATGAAATTGATAGTTGTTTAAGTTCCAATATTCTTACACCATATTGCAAAGTTATGGATGTAACTGTATTTGGCAAAGATAAACTGGGGAAAAGCGTAGGTCCAGATGATTTTTCACTTATGAATATAATCGGAGAAGTTGTCAAAAAACATCACAAAGAAATCAAAGTTTATAATCTGTCCTTGGGTAAGCCTGAACCTATAAAAGATTTTGACTATTCAGAAGTTGCTAAGCAAATTGACTACTTGTCAAAAACATACGGCGTAATTTTTATTATAGCCTCAGGCAACATCGATGTGCCATTAGGAGTCTATCCACATGATCATTTTGGGAATAATGGGTCAAGGCTGGGTTCGCCCGCTGAATCTTTACTGGCAATTACTGTAGGATCCATTGCAAAATATGATAATTTGAACTGTTTAGCTATCAAAAATGAAATTTCGCCGTTTTCTAGAATTGGTCCAGGTGCCGATGGTGGTTTGAAGCCTGAAATTGTAACGCATGGTGGCAATTTAGATAAGAAATACAAAGCAACTGCTCGTACTTCGAGTTACGGAATTAACAATACTGGAAATGAACTTGCAATAGATGTTGGAA
The DNA here is from genome assembly GCF_004331675.1 of Pedobacter frigidisoli. Lineage (GTDB taxonomy): Bacteria > Bacteroidota > Bacteroidia > Sphingobacteriales > Sphingobacteriaceae > Pedobacter > Pedobacter frigidisoli. Next base: position 624,710 of record NZ_SJSN01000001.1, read on the forward strand.
CCAGCTTTTCTGCACCTCTTGTTTCACAATATGTTATTCGCCTAATAGATGCATTTCCCGAAGTAACTATGAATCTCATAAAGGCATTACTATATCATTTTGCTCAGAAACGCTCGATACCTAGCACTATTATTAACCCACATAATTTCTACACGGGCTTCGGCGAACCAGATATTGAACAATCACTTTCTTCCGCTCCAAACGCATTTAGCTACTTTTTTGAAGGTTCGGTTGATCAAACAAAATATCAATATGTCGGATTTCATATTCCGAGTATTTTTAAGACTAACCCATCAACTAAGCTAAAGGTTAAGGTAACAGTTGTTTTTGACCCATCTGTAAATCCAGTAAACGACCTAGAGTATAGTATGGCAAGGATAAGTGCCAGCCTATTTAAAGCTCAGGGAACAGAGTTCAAGGAAATAAGCGTGGATGCTGATCAAAAGTATAATTTACCTTGGAATCCAATTCTTCAATTCGAGAAAGAATTCACCAGGGGGTTTTCATGTGGATATTGGGAACTTAGATTAAGGTTGTTTACCAGAGGTATTTTAACTAATAAGTATTTGCAGGATTTCGCCGTAATAATTGAAGTCATAGACTCAAATAATATAGTAGATGTATATAAAGAAACCCTTAAGGAATTTGGTAATAAATACGAAATCGTGAGAAGTAAGGGTAAGGCAGCTTAGCCGTTTCAGTTTGTTAGCACAAAGCTTGTGCGTGATTTTATGAGCTCACCTTTTGGAAACATGAAGACAAATATATTATAGCTATTATCAAAGTAATGATAATCGCAGGGAATTTCTCCTCCCCCCGATTCAATTACAAGTTCACTTTTCATCATTCTCCTATTTGATAGGTAGTTTTGTACGAATGGCACATCGTAATCAAAGGTTGTTTCCCATTCAATTTGTCCCAATTCCTTAGTAAAAGAAGGTGATTGAAAATAATTTCTCAGTGAAAGATTTACGGTTGAAAATGGTGATTTAGATTCCTTATTCAGTACTAGAAGAGCGCATCTTTTCTTTGAATGCTCAACATATCTCCTTATTGTAGCATGAAATGAACCACCGAATAATTTCTGTAATTGAAGGCAAGTTGCTAGTTCAAGGGGATATTCGCCGACTTTTTCATTGAAGATTTGCACTTGAAATAATGCAGAAGAAGCAAAATAGTTTGCCTCGGATTCAAACATATCGTTGATATCAGGATCTAAGGTTTCATCATCATCCAAATATTTCAACATATTGCTTTGCCATCCGCAAAGCTCATGTCCAACTTCATGCAATTTTACAAATTTTTGCTTTGAAGCGTGTTGGTTTAAATCTAGGTAAATCACCTTTTCAGTGCGATCTAATACCCCTCTTATCTTTGCCCAACCACTTTTTAGGGCTAGGCCTTTTTTCAAAAAGAAATTTGACGGAGCTTTACTTAAATCTACAGAAGAATCAACTCGCAATTCTGCATATTTAAGAATTTTATCCACGGGCGTGGGAAAAACACCCAGTGAATTACTTTTGTACAAAGCATCTAACGCGATGTTCTCAATGTCCGATTTCTTCTTGTCACTTATCATTTTTTAGTTTGATGTCGTAAAAATTTTAGGTATTCAATAATTTTGTCCCTTTCTTCATCTGTCAAATCTCCCATTGCCGAAGAAAATGCAAAACTTCCTGTTTGTACAGTTGAATCTTTTTTCTTTTCTACTATTCCGGCAGTAACCATTAAATCATCAAAATTCATGTTGAACAGCTCTGATAATCTATATAAGGTATTTGCAGAAGGCTTCTTTATCTTATCGTTTTCTAACTGACTTAAATAGGCATTAGATATGCCTGACTGAATTTCGAGCTCTCTTAATGAGATTTGTTTTAGCTCTCGTGCATCTTTTAGGATTTTTCCTAGTGATTTGTTTACAGTTTCCATAGCAGTACAAAGTTAAGTAGACTTATTCTAATTAGCAAATGCTAATTTCAGTAAGCGTATGTATAGCAAGATAAAAATTATCAAGCACATTATCAAGCACTTGATAAATATATTTAATTATTATCAAGCATTGCTTGCTCAAGCAAGCAATATTGTGTATGTTTGTATCATTAAATCATATAGTTATGAAAGATACAGAAAAGGGGGCAGACCTTACAACTGCCATTAAGAGCTTACCGCTAATCATTGGGACTAAAAGTTTCGACTGGGGTAAACAGTACATTACGGGCAGGCAAGTAAGAGACCTTGTGAATGCCTCCGAGGAAGTTGAACTTTTCTTAGCTATCAAAAAGCCGTGGGAAGATGAGTTAATCCTTGATGAGGATAAGGTTGACTTGGCTAGACCAGGAATTGAGAAGTTTTTCTTTAAGGATATACTTCTACTTACCATCAACGACAAAAAGTACAAATGGTATGAACAGTATATCACTGGTAAACAGTTAAAGGTTCTGGCACAGATACCAATAGAAGATGCGCTTTATTTGAGTATTAAAAAGCCCTGGGAAAATGAGCTGGTGGAGAACGAGACGAGTGTTGATCTTGCCAGACCAGGGATTGAGCATTTTTTTTCAAAGGAGGTTGATCGGGAAGTAGTAATCATTGTGAATGGTAAACCAAGAACTTGGAACAAGAGAAAAATCTCTTTTGAGGAAGTTGTCTCCCTTGCGGAAGGTAATGCCAATAACGAGCAGAAAGCCTACACCGTTACGTACCTTAAGGGCCCAAAACAGAATCCTGAGGGAGAAATGGCTAAAGGTGATATTGTTTTTGTAACCGATAAAATGATCTTCAATGCAACACCAACTGATAAATCATAGTCCCGATCTGAAACGCCTCAGGGATGAGGGTTACGATCTAGAGGTGAAAGGTGGATACGTCTGTATCCACCACATCCCTTATGTTAATGCAGAAATGCAAGTGAAATATGGTAAGCTTATATGCGCCCTTAGCATAACTTCTCCTACTTCGATTTCCAAGCCTGCTGACCATACGGCATATTTTATGGGGGAAATGCCGTGCCATAAAGATGGTGTCCCATACACATCCATTGTAAATAATAGCCAAGTGACTCCCTTAGTTGATGGCTATATAGGTAATCACTACTTATCTAGCAAGCCTGCATGTGGTTATTATGATGACTTTTATGATAAATTGACGAGGTATGCAAGCCTAATATCTGCACCAGCAAAATCAATTGATGGGACTGCAACTGAAACTCCATTTAATCCTTTCAGGGATGATATAGAAGATAGTTCTTTCAATTACTTTGATACCAACGCAAGTAGGGCGAACATAGTTCAGGTGAATGCCAAACTGAGTGGGCAGAAAATAGTGATTATCGGCCTGGGCGGTACAGGTTCTTATATTCTTGACCAAGTTGCTAAAACTCCAGTAGCGGAGATACATTTATATGATGCTGATGTTTTCTCTCAGCACAATGCATTTCGTTCACCTGGTGCTCCTTCTATCGAGGAATTGGACTTGAAAAAAAGCAAAGCGGAATATTTTGCGGATATATACTCGAAGATGCATAAAGGTGTTATTCCTCATGTTGAATATATTACGGTAGAAAATGTTCAGCTATTAAAAGATGCATCTTATGTTTTCATTTGCATAGATAACAACTCCGCGAGGAAATGCATCATCGATGAGCTACTTAAGTTAAAGGTTTCTTTCATCGATGTAGGGCTCGGCGTTACATTGGTAGATGATCAATTAATAGGTATCGTAAGAACTACAACGGGAACGGATTTAAAAAATGATCATTTAACCAAAAGAATTCCTATTGAAGAAACTGAAGGGAATGAGTATCGTACAAACATACAAATTGCTGACCTAAATACACTTAACGCAATCATGGCAGTGATTAAATGGAAAAAACTCAGTGCATTTTATCAAGATCTTGTAGAAGAACATCAAACCACTTATTCAATTAACGTAGCACAACTTTTAAATGGAGACACTACAGCATAGGTTCGTGGAATTTATTCCTGAAGTACTGGATGAAGGCATTTTGTATATCACAATGGAATATAGAACCGCAGTTCATATGTGTGTTTGTGGATGTGGAAATGAAGTAATTACTCCATTCTCTCCTACAGATTGGCATTTAAGATTCTATGGAGATAGTGTTTCTATATATCCATCAATAGGGAGCTGGAGTTTTAAATGTAGGTCTCATTATTGGATTACTAGAAATCGGATTGAACATGCCGAAAGTTGGAACGATAGAGAGGTTCAACAAGGAAGAGATGCAGATAAAATGAACAAGAAAAGCTTCTACGATGAAAAGTCACAAGAGCCTAAATTTGAAAAACCTGGAACTAAACTAAATAGAAAAACAAAAAAATGGAGTTTGAAATCTTTTTTTTCATTTCTCGGATTTAAGTAGAACTAAAAATATGAAAGGAGGTATTTTAAATGAGCAAGATAACAGTAAGGGTTAATAAGAGTGCTATTACAGGAAGATTTGTGTCAAATGCACAAGTTAAGCGCAGTCCAAAAACAACATACGTTCAAACAGTTAAAAAATCGAAAAGAAAATGAGTAAAAATCAACATGTAGTGCCGCACAACGGGAGTTGGGCAGTGCGCGGTGCAGGGAACGAAAGAGTCACCAGAATAGCCGCAACACAATCTCAAGCACAGGAAATAGCTAGAGGGATTGCGATTAATCAAAGGTCTGAAGTTATAATCCATAGACCTAATGGACAGATTAGAGACCGTAATTCATATGGTAACGATCTTTATCCACCAAAGGGCTAGTTTATGATTTTGATTACTTAAGCCATGATGAAATAATTTGTTATGGCTTTTAGTTTTATATAGATAACTTTAATGTTATGAATGACCCAAATAAAGAAGCGCAAAAGGGAAATATTCTTTGGAGCGACAATAACCTAAACAAAAGTGGTAGAAGAGCTCATTATATGGTTTTTATTAAGCCACACGATGCTCATTATTTTGTAGGAGCAATGATAACGCATGCCAAAGGGTTTAATAATATTGAATTAGAGGAAAATCATTTTGAAAAAAGTGATGCTAATGGAAAGAACTATAAGGTTTACTTTGATAGAAGCCTTATTGTAGGGAATCCACTTTTTAAGAGCCTTGAGTGGCGACCTTTTGAAAAAGTTGGCCAGCTAACAGAAGAAGGAATAGCATTTGTTGAAAATGAAATATTAAAATTTGCTCCCGCATTTTATGTGGATAATGCAAATTGATGTTGTAGAACATTCCGAAAGTTAGTGTTGTAACTATTTAATTAGCACTGCTAGGTGATCGTAGACAGGAAGATATCCAACTCTCTCAAATATTTTAATTGACCTAGGATTTGCCCTGTCAGCAAGGAGACCGACCTTAAGGTGTCCCTTAGATAATAGGAGTGAACTGAGCTGAGTTAATAGTGAATAGCCATATCCTTTACCACGAAGTTTAGATTTAGTGAAGAATTGCCCAATGAGAGGATAAAATTTCTCTTCACTGATAACTTGAGCAATGCTACAAATATTTCCGTCAATTGTCAATTTATATATATTGCCATTTTCGATGCCTGACTTAGTAATATCATAGAAGTATTCTGCTGTTCTAGGGCCTTTACCCTGATATTCTTCCATATAATATTGATGGGACATTTCAGCTATTTCCAACTTATCTTCTACAAAAGCCTTTTGTATTTGCTGATCAGGAAATTCTTGTGGACTTACATTATCAATGGAATATACGATGCGGTCTTTAATCACTTCGTAAGGAACATCATTAAACTCCAAAAGATCTGTGATTACAATTCGCTGTCCTGAAAGCGTATATCCTGTTAGGGTAGGGAAATCAAGATCCCTCTCAATTGCTTCCAAAGTCTCATCCGTCCAGCCAAAAGAGTGTACTACAATGTTCTCGTCAAACCACATACAGTAAGCGGTTTCTTGCCCACGATCATATATGTCCCATAGCTGAAACAATTGTTTTGATGCTAGCATGTTCATAAGACTACTATAAAAAGCAAAGTAGTTCTTGTCAATTATTTTTGCATTTACATTGAGGAACTCCTGACTTGTGCTAAAATATTTTTTTTTGATCATCTTTTGTGGTGTAATTTATTTGAACGTCACATCCTAATATAAATTTATTCAAATACATCATACAGCTTAAAAGGATGGTTAAAACGGTTCTGCTCCAACAGGTAGCTGTTGAAATTTACATCCCTGGCCGCTTGCAGCGGCACGGGGCTAGGATATAATACAAATTCAAAGATGTCCACAATAGTGACCTGCCGCTGGCTGATTTCCAGTGCGTGGGCAACTTCCGCATGGCAGATACCGATGTTATAGGGTGCCCAACCGGAACTTCCTCCAAACAAAGGCAATGGAGTGATCTGAATCTTGGATCTCCTTGAGGCAATGGTTATAACTGTCTTCGCTGCCATCGGTCACAAATTTCTCGTTGATGGAAATTTCCAGGAAATCCTTTCCCCGAAACTGCTCTTTTTCAAGCTCTGCTTTTAAAAACAACCTGAGCTGCGTCAGTGTGGAACTAGGGGATTTATCCAGTTTCAGGGTATCATTGTTCCTACTGGAAATAAAAATTTTATAGATCATGTGAGGTGCGTTTATGGTGGTAATATAACGATATTTATAGGGACCGTAATTGAATCTGTTCATTGTGTTGCTTTTCCGGTCCTCAGTTCCAGCTGATGGACTTTGTAACCTTCAATGATCAAATTTGGATTCTCGGTAGAGGTGAAAATAGTCTGGAATCCAAAGTTTTCTTCTTTGATGACCTCCAGTAACCTGTTTACTCCCGCTACATCCATGCTTTTGAAAGTATGGTATTCCAGAAGTAGAATGGTAAAATTGAATTTAGCGTAATAAGTGGCGATCTTCAGCATAATTTCGACCATTACGCGATCCTGCTCCCCACCTGATAATGCATTAAACCTTCTTTTGGGCACAGTTGGGGAATCACTTACTTTCGTCAGAAGATCTTTCTGGTCAGCGCTGAAGGATAGGTCATTGACAAAAAATTTTCTGTCCGTGTTGATGCTCGATACAATCGAAATAAATTCATGCCTGGTCAGTCGGAAATAGCCAGCCAGTAATTCTACATTGGAACTCTTTTCGCGCTTTTCTTCTTTCATCGAGTTCACAAAGTCCCAGAAAAAGGTATCCATGTAAAATACATTTATCGCCGGAAATAATACGGGAATGGTAAAGTCGTTTAATGCATAAGATATTATGCCCTTTGGATCTATCCGGATCGAAAACTTTTCAGCCTGGTTTTTAAAGAACCAAATGTTGCAAAATGCGCTCAGGCCTTGCCTGTTCTTTCTGGCCCAGCGTTTGAGGTATTTCCGGTTGGATAACGAAGCGATGAATTCACAGATCAGCGTTTTGCCGGCCCCATTTTCGCCGATGATAACGTTCCGTTCCGCCAAATTCAGATCAAAAGAGTTCAATATCCAGCCAACGTTGTTGACCTCGATCCTGGTAATCGCCCCATTGGCTGTTCGGATACCCGATTGCTGAAGCCGCACCTTTTCCTCATGGTCCCGCTTCAAGCTCTGAAGTTCAGCCACTGAAAATGTATCTTTGTCGCCATCAATATAATCCGCGTGGTTATTGCACAACCATATCCCGTTTTCAATACCTGAACGTTGGGCAGGGCTCATCGATTCATCGTAACGACGACCTCCCTTGGAAGCAGCCGTAATGTGGGCGGCTACACCAATCAGGTTGACAGCTTGCAGTCCCTCCCGGGAAGGTCCGACAGTGATCAGCCCACAAATCGAGCATTGGTAGCCAGCCCGCTGAGCGAGGGCAATTTTAGTTGTGTTTGAAAATTCGTCTCTTGGCATTTTTTTCTTTTTGTCTTCCAAAGATGGAAGTCGTCTGTAAGATTTATAACGATATGCTAAAGTGATTTTGCCCGGAAATAAATTCCGCAGCCCTCAAAAAAAGAAGAAGGTCGAAAAATTTATCTCTCGGAAATCTTCGTTTCAAAGCGCCATCTCACTCACTTCCGTTTTGCACCAAACATAACAGAATTGGCATTATCTCTTCCATTAAGATCAGCAGGATTTTTTGAACGATTTAGAGGAGCTAAAAAGCTAATATCACTTATGCCCTCTCTAACCGGTAAAAAGGCGTCATGGATGTAGCGAAACTCATCGGATCGCTAGCTAGTGATCCACTAAGTGAGACTGTGATTAAGGAGCGTTAGCAATCGCGTCATCCAATATGAATGCTTTATGAAAAGCATCGTTAATATAATTGGCATTTTATTGATCGATATTTCAACTATTAACGCTATAATAAAACACCGATTTTTTACCTGTTTTATCCATTCGTTTTAGAATTCCTTCATTATACATCCTGTCTAATACTTTAGCAATAACTTTTGGATTAAAATTTTTGGAGTACTTTGGGTTTTCTTTTATATATACATGAATCTCCTTTGCTCGTCTAGGTTCCGAAAAATACTGGTCCTTTATTAATACATTCCTTAAAAAATAAGTAGCAATTCCCTCTTTTGAACGCGAACTAAAATATTCTGGATTTGACTTATTGTCTTCATAAAAATCTTTTAAAGCTTCAATATCTTCAATCCGTTTTATATTTATTAATTTTTCCGAAAAGAGCTGTGCTATTGTAATTTCAAAAAACGCAGTTATTTTTTCTAAAGTTTGAACTGAAGGTTTCGTTTGTTGCAACAATATTTTACGGATAGTCATTGATGACAAGTTTGTTCCCTCTGCTAAGCCATTTATCGTTAAATCTGATTGATCCATTAAGGAAGTCAATTGCTTTTTAATCAAAGTGTATTCTTTATTGTCCATTAAGAGCAAAAAAGATTATAACTTTGGAGACAATAATTAAATAATTATTTGTTTTTTGACGTCAAAATAATATATTTGTTTATTATAATTAGGTATTAATAAGAGTCTTGCAACCACAAAATCTGAGGCCGTTGAAGCAAGACAGCAGATTAATACCCACAGCTTGTTTTGGATGTACTATATTTGTACATTGAAATAACTGTGGGGACTGCTGTAATTCCATTTCAACATAAGGCCTCAGAAACTTTTAAGTGGTGATGGTTTGCGGCCCCCACAGGTATTAGCAATCTAAACAAGACTCGTATAAGCCCATACGAGCATGAATTTTAAATCAACTACCCTTTTCAATCACCTTATTTCCTTGGTGATCTGCGCACCAGAATAGCTTTGTTCATCAAGGCGGGAAGTAATAATGGTAAAATAGGTTCTTTATAATGTGCCCTGCCTTCACTTTTGCTTATCCTTTCGGAATTATTTCTTCTTAAATCAACAAACTAAATTCATGAAAAAAACGATAAACATAGTCGTAATGGCTTTGCTATGCCTAAATTTTTGGGCTGCTGCACAAACTGTTCCGATAAAACTCTCCGGCACCGTAAGGGATAAAGCCGGGAAGCCTATTCCTGGCGTAACCATAAAAACCGCTGAAAAAGAAAGGATAACCTATACGGATAAAGATGGGAAGTTCAGCCTCACGGTTGACAAACTTAATGGAATCCTTACGATAAGCAGTGTCGGTTACCAGACTGCGAATATCCCCTTTGGACCGAAATTAACACTTGAGATCATCTTGAATGAGACAGCAGGATCTCTTGATGATGTGGTGGTGATCGCTTATGGCACTACGACTATAAAGCTGAACACTGGCGCTATCGGAAAGGTAAGTGCTTCAGAAATCGCGCTTCAACCTGTGTCAAATCCGTTAAGTGCACTCCAAGGTAGGATACCAGGACTTGCCATCACACAAAATAGCGGCATCAATGGCGCTGGGCTGAAGGTACAGATCAGAGGACAGGGATCGCTGATGCAAGGCTCTGAACCGTTATTTATTATCGACGGCATTCCCTTTTCTCCAGGCAACAATGCCATCAACACCGTTACCAATGCAACAGGAAGTAACGGAGTGAGTCCCTTCAGTACCATCAACCCTTCGGAAATTGAAAGTGTTGAAATCTTAAAGGATGCTGATGCGACATCAATATATGGTAGCCGCGGAGCGAATGGTATAATTCTGATCACAACAAAAAAAGGTGTCGCAGGTAAGAGTAGATTAAACCTGAATATCTACAACGGATATAGCCATATCACCAGAACGATGGATATGCTGGCAACAGAAGATTACCTTATTATGCGCAAGGAAGGTTTTAAAAATGACGGGCTTACTTTGACGAATGCAAACGCCCCGGATCTTCTGCTATGGAACCAGACCAGGTATACTAATTTTAAGGATATTCTGATTGGAGGAAATGCAAAAACCACCGATGTGCAGTCATCAATAAGCGGCGGGACCGAGAAAACCAGGTTTCTGATCTCCGGGGGCTACCATGGAGAGACTTCTGTATTTCCTGGTGAACAGCGTGACGATAAACTATCAGGCCGGATTAGCCTGAATCATCGCTCAACGGACGAGCGCTTTAGCCTCGATTTTAATGGCGGGCTTTTATATGACCGCAATAAGATGAGTTCGGGCGATCTTACCGCCTATATCAATATGCCACCAAATATGCGATTATACGATGATGCGGGCAACCTGAACTGGCAAGAGGGCGGCACTTTTTTTGGCGGGGCAATTACCAACCCTTTGGCCGCAGCCAACAGACAATATACCGGAAAGTTCAGTAACCTGACAACAAGCGTTAATATGGCCTATGAAATCTTAGCCGGACTAAAAGGAAAGGTAAGCCTGGGGTACAATAGCTTATCTGGTAATGACCAGGCGCTTAATCCCTCAAGTTCCATAAATCCAAACTCAGGAACACTTCCTTATTCCAACTTTGGCCGATCATTTTTAGGCAGCTGGATTGTGGAGCCGCAGCTCGAATATACCAATACATCAGGTAAGGGCAAATTGAACATCCTTGCCGGGGGAACCTTACAGAATACAAGCAGCAACACCTTGAGTGTATCCGCACAGAATTACAGGAATGATATCCTGCTTTCCTCAATAGCCGCAGCCGGGAATGTTACCACAAGCAATAGTGATTACGCTTACCGCTATACGGCCATTTATGGAAGAATCAATTATAATTTTGCGGATAAGTATCTCATCAACCTGACGGGAAGACGTGATGGATCAAGCAGGTTCGGACCGGGAAAGCGTTTTGCAAACTTTGGCGCCCTTGGAACGGCATGGATATTTACAGGAGAGGATTATATAAGGGAAAAACTATCCTGGCTTAGTTTCGGAAAGATAAGGGCCAGCTACGGCACAACCGGTAATGACCAGATTGGGAATTATAAGTTCCTGGATACCTGGACGAATTCCAGCTTGCTTTATCAGGGAAATGCAGGGCTCCAGCCTTCGAGCCTGTATAATGCGGATTTTTCCTGGGAGACAAACCATAAAGCTGAAGTGGCACTGGAGCTAGGGCTGCTGAAAAACCGGATCATGCTTAGCGCGGCATACTTTGTAAACCATAGCGGAAACCAGCTGATCAATTATCAGCTACCCATACAAACAGGCTTTACCTCGATTCTTAGAAACTTCGATGCTGTAGTGCAGAATTCAGGACTGGAAATCAGTCTTGAAAGTACCAACTTTCTCAGTGGCGCTTTTAAATGGACATCTAATGCAAACCTGAGCATTCCAAAAAACAAGCTTGTTAAATTCAGTGGCCTTGATCGCTCCAGCTATGCTAATACCTATATCATCGGCGAACCACTTTCGGCAAAAAGAGTGCTCGAATACCTTGGGGTAGATCAATCAACAGGAATTTACTCCTTTCGTGATTTGAACGGCGATGGCTTATATGACGCTTCTGATAGAATTCTGGTAAGAAATATTCAGCCTGATTTCTATGGAGGCCTTCAAAACAGCTTTTCCTATAAAAATATCAAGCTGGACATTTTCCTGGAATTCAGAAAACAGATCGGATACAACTACTTATATACCCAATCGACCTTCATACCGGGCTACTTTTATTTCAACCAGCCCACTATTGTACTGGATCGGTGGCAAGCTGTTGGAGACCTTGCAGATATTCAGCGTTTCGTAGCCTCCGGCAGCAGCTCTGCTTATGCGCCGGCGGGAAGTTATTTACCGGCTTCAAGTGCTGTATTTAGTGACGCATCTTTTATCAGGCTCAAAAATGTTTCCCTGACCTATGCCTTTGCGGAGCGATGGGTGAAAAAGCTCAAACTGCAACAGCTGAGTATATACGTTCATGGTCAGAATTTACTAACCATGACAGGATATAAAGGAGCAGATCCGGAAAGCCAGAATCTGTTTGTGTTGCCACCCTTAAGGACAATAACCGCTGGTTTACAATTAACACTATAATTATGAAAACAACAGTAATTAAAATATACCCAGGGCCTATTTCCCATCTTAGGCGCTTGCTTCTTGGGAGCCTGCTATTAACCGCTTTTTTATGGAGTGCATGTGAAAAGCTAATTGAGGTGCCAAAGGCCGGAAATCTGATCCTGAGCAAAGATGTATTTTCTGGAAATGAGACCGCAACATCAGCGGTGATGGGGCTCTATAGCAAGATGGTGACACTAAACCTGAGCATGAGTAATGGCGGGCTGAGTGTATATTCCGGCTTGTCAGCGGATGAACTGTTCAATCCTGCGCCAAGTAGCAGTTATGATCCTTTTTCGGGTAATATGCTCCTTTCTTCAAACGGGATAATCAGCAATAACTTCTGGAGCACGGCATACCGCAACATTTACCACGCAAATGCCATTCTGGAAGGACTGGCTGCCTCAAACTTATTAAGTACAGCAACAAAAAAACAGTTAACAGGTGAAACCCTTACCATTCGGGCATTTTATCTATTTTACCTGGTTAATCTTTTTGGTGATATCCCTCTTACGCTCACAAGCGACTTTGAGCAGAACGCAGTGATGCCACGGACTTCATCAGCCATTGTTTACGCCCAGATTATTAAAGACCTTGAGGAAGCTAAAGTTCTCCTGACTGCAAATTACCCGAGTAGCGCAAAAGCAAGGCCCAATCTATTCGCGGCCAGAGCACTTTTGGCCAGAATTTATCTTTACAGCCAGCGATGGGCTGAGGCAGAGGCTGAAGCATCTTCAGTAATATCCTCCGGTTTATATAACATGGAGCCGGATCTAAATAAAACCTTTCTGAACACCTCAAATGAAACCATCTGGCAATTGGTAAGGGAAGCGGCTAATACAGCAGAAGCAGCCGTTTTCCTCCCGTCTTCTGGTATTGTTGTTCCTCCTCTTGTGATCAGGGATAACCTGCTTAATGAATTTGAGCCAGGAGATCTTCGAAAAAGCAGGTGGTTGTCCAGCAATATTGTCAATGGTATAAGTTATAGCTATCCGTACAAGTATAAGGTTAGGACCAACTCCACAGTAAGTGAAAGTCTTATTGTCCTGCGCCTGGCTGAGCAGTACCTGATTAGAGCGGAAGCGCGGTTAGCCCAGAACAACATAGGTGGGGCGGTCTCGGATCTGAATGTGGTTCGAACCAGGGCTAGGGCAACTGCAACTCCTGCCATAACAAACCCACTCCCCAACCTTTCTACTATACTGACTAAAGCGGAGCTGACTGAGGCGATATTTCATGAACGTCAGAATGAACTTTTTTGTGAGTGGGGCCATCGGTGGCTTGATTTGAAAAGAAGCGGCAGAGTTGACCAAGAACTTATTGGACTTAAGCCAAACTGGAAACCTTTCATGGCATTATATCCCATTCCTTTTTCAGAAACGCAGACCAATATTTTTTTAACCCAAAATCCAGGATATGAAAATTAGACAAATTAAAACAGCTAAAACCCAACATTTAATTGTCCTACTTTTAATGTTGGGTTTCTTTCCACTGCTAAGTATGGCCCAGGCCGCTTTAAAAAAAGGCGAACAGATTCCTGATATAGTGATTCAAAATATTTATAACTACCCTAAGAAAGCGTTTGACCTTGGCAAGATTAGAGGAAAGTTGATAATATTTGATTTTTGGAGCCCAAGCTGCATTTCCTGTTTAAAGTCGTTCCCAAAAATAGATTCCCTGCAGCGACTTTTCGCAAAAGAGGTAACGATTGTGCTGGTTAACAAGGAAAGTCTTGATTCAACAAGAAGGTTTTTTGAGACCCGCAAATTTCTTTTCAGGCCAGAGATTCCTTTTGCAACCAGTGATGTCACGATCAACAAATTATTCCCGAATCGCGCCAATCCTGCATATGCGTGGATTGACGGAGAAGGGAAGTTTCACCAGATGACCAATGAACTTACGGCAGCATCCATTCGTCGATTCCTTGCCGGAAACAAGGTAAATTTAGAAGATTACCGGGAAAGGCGTAAATACTTGACATCTCTTTTTGACAAGGAATATGAGCCTAGCGTAATTAGCTATTCCTATCTTTCAAAAGCGATTCCAGGGGTGAATTTAAATGGATCGATAGGAAAGAATGGGTTATCATTCCATAACTATGACCTCATGAATTTATACAGGGAAGCTTTCGGGGAACAGGGGAAATACGATTTTTCCAAGAAATGGAACATTGTATTGGATGTGAACGATACTCAACGGTTTATTTCACCTAAAGAGGAAGAACTGGCTCACGATTGGAAGAGAAAAAACCTATACAACTATGCACTGCTGTTGCCGGAAAATATGGCCGAAGAAAGGTTCATTATGATGCGTTCAGATCTGAAGCGATATCTTGGATTTGATGCAAGAGTAGAAAAAAAATTGATTAGTAGTATGATTTTAGTAAAGGTAGGAAACATGGATAAGCTAAAGTCTCAGAAAACAGGGCCTTCAAATTTTAGGATGTCTGATATCCGGACCAGTCAAATTGATTCGGTTAGGAGACTGATCAACCGTCCTTTTAAGACTTTTTCAAATATTTTAAGTTCCTGGGTAGCGCTTAGACTAGAAAAGCCATTTGTGGACGAAACCGGTTATTCAGGAAACATGGACATTGAATTAAACGGAAATGCTGTTGATAGTTTTAATCTGGGAAAAATCAGAGCACAATTAAAGCAATATGGGCTCGACCTTGTTGAACAGAAAAGGCCAATTGATGTCCTGGTAATAAGGGAAAAAGGGGTGGTGAAGGAATAACCATCCATTACCACCCCTTAATCATTAATTACTGAACCTTACGCGATGGTCGTTGTCCGCTGGAGCGGGAGCGATATCATCAATCGTCTGAACAGTTTCGTAGCCTCTGATACAATCAGCAGCAGTCTGATCCTCACAAGAGGTAAGGGGATTGCTGCCACCAGGCATAGAATCATCCTTTGTCTGAGGGGTGCTGTTAAGCTGCGTCTGTAATGTACCCGAAGAACTGATCTGATACCAGTACAGATTTGGTTGTACTTTCTTGTTATTGGCGCTACTATCCGATGGTTTAAATGCAAAAGTTAAACCCATAATTGCAACTAGTGCAAAAGAAAACATAGCTCCAAGCCATGTTTTTTTAGTATTAAATGATTTGGTATACATACCGATTTTGTTTAAATTTAAAATGATTTTAATTATGGTCGCCCTTGTGGCGGGCATTCCGAAAAGGACTGTTCAGCTTTGGACAGCCTTTTTCTTTTTATCAGGCCTCACGGCCTCGCCGGGAAGAGCGCATATTTTCGAACATGTGGGAAATAAACAACTACTCTCTTTTGGGCGTGGTATTTATTGGGCTCACTTAATGCAGGCGAACCTAATTTTGCCTCTACATTAGCTAAACGTTTCTTAATCATTTTAAGGATTAGCGTTGCAAGCACAGAAAGGCCGGTTCGGAAAATTATTTCCGGTATCCGTTCAATCCATATAGCTACCCTTAAAGTTTTCATAATTCCTCTCTTTGCCTAACATTTACCCATTTGCAACAACCTGGCTGTTGCATGCCCACTCTAAAAATATACGCGCTTATCGCTGCGCCTGCGTCCCCTGTATAAAGTCCGGTCAAAACTTGCGAGCACCTGCCGGTTTCCGCACCAATAACCTAATCAACTTCTGGGCAGATTATCTTAGCGCTTTGTACTTAACGCCCGGGAAGGGCGGCTGAAAACAGGTGCTACCCACCATAGTTCAATATTTTTTCCCAATCAATCGGGCCTGTTTTCATTTTTGGGATGTCGTCTTTTCTCTTGCTCAAGCTTTTCGAGGAGCTCTTCCCTCTTAGCGGCACAAATAATGACACTCTCACGCTCCCGCTGATAGTACATGACCTGTTTATTACCTTGACGGGCCAGGGTTTCCAGTCGCAGGTCTGTTATCTGATCCTCACATGTGCAATTTTTCTGAGGAAATAGTGTAGCCAGTCCAACGCCAATGACAACTGCGATAATGCCAAAAAGGCTTTGATAAACTTCTCCGCGTTCCGGCTTTTTAAATCTCATCCAAAGAAATTTATACTCTTTTTTTTCAGGGCCTGACGGCTGTTCATTAAAATCATTGTTCATTGCCTATCGGATTGCTTGAATAAATTTAGGCCTATCCTTTCAGAAAAATAGAGGCAAAAAGGACGTTTTTCCGTCAACTGCACCAATTTCGGAGGTGAACTGTCACTCACTTTGATGAATTGCCCCCAATGACTGGCCAATAAAAAGGGCTTTTTGTATTTTTATGAAACTAATAAGGCAGTTTATGCATAGCAAGAAATCAGATGGCAAAAATCTTCCAGATTATTTCAGCTTTGGCTGGATGATGCTGATCTCGCTATGCATAACGCTTTGTTTAAACTGGCCAACAATGAACTCACGGTTTTGGCATACCTTTACCCAAGATTGGTATCACATTGCATGTGCAAATACATTTGCAACTGTTTTCATCATGATAACCTTTATCAATATTTTCACAAGTTATCTAGATTCAAAGTGGCTCTGGGAGAAAGAGTTATGGAAAAGGCTTGTTTTTCAGATTCTATTAGGATTTATGTCACCTATACTGATCTGTTATTTTTTCAGTTGGGTTTCTTTTTATTTCCTCAACGTCAATATCAGCTCAACAAGGTATATCCGGAATATGTCCAGCTTACTTGTGCTCATCTGTATCATGATCAATCTCCTACATATGGTTTATTATTATATCTATAGATCTTCGGAATGGCTAAGTGATACCGCTGGAAAACCAAAACCAGCGCCGGTTTTGTATCTATTTATCCCTGATGGGAAGGGAGAGAAGAAGATTGCAACCGCAACTATTGCCTATATTTATGTAGAAAATGGGACAACTTATATCCAGCATCATAACAGTGAACTTGATGTATGTTTTATAGCTTTAGACAGTATCTATAAAAAACTAGACGAATCATCCTTTTTCAAAGCAACAAGAAGTTATATAGTCTCTTTTGCGGCAGTAGATGGCTATGTAAAGATTCCACACAAAGGCCTTAAAGTAAGACTACGACCAGAAACCCAAGAACCCATAAACGTCAGCCGTTCAAAAGCCCCTGGATTTATAGACTGGTTAAAAACCGACCCTTAGTAAAGTTTGCAAAAGATTCATCACAACTTTACGGAAACCCGTAATGATGTCTTTTTAGTTTCTCATACCTTGGCTCACGTTAATTCAAATCAAAATATGAGCACAATTTTTAAAAAATCAGTAATGTCTACCGCACTAGTTATTTTAGCCGTGATGATGCACAGCTCCTGTAAGAAAGCAGCGCAGGAAACTGCAAAGGAGCAGGAGCAAGTTCCGGTAGTTTTTTCTTATGAGGTGACCTGTGATTACTGTAACATTTCCTACATCGATGCAAGCAATCAGACAAAAATGGTAACGAGCAACATAGGCAAATGGACTTATAAAATTGAGAAAAAGGTTTCCTTTGACCTGAAGTTAAGCGTTTCATCAATCATTTCAAGTTATCAGACCATTCAGGCTTATATCTTGAAGGACGAAGAGGCCGTATACGGAAATCTCGGCTACAACCGTGCTGATATTTCTTACAACACCGTTTCTGGAAACGGCACATCAAGTTTCGGCAGTTATGTTTCCACCACCCCAACTGGCGGGAACAGCTCAGGCGGAACCACCGCGCCGACCTCTTCAGTTTGCGGGGCAAAAAACAAGACCGGAGGCTATTGCAAACGGATGGTTGTCGGAGGTGGTAGATGCTGGCAGCATAAATAGACTGCCAGGCATATCTTCAATTCCATTTTACTTTAGCAACGTTTATATCGTTATATTAAAACAAAATCATGAAAGCATTTATTTTGTCAATAGCACTGATGTGCTGTTATTTTCTTGGCAATTGCCAAAAGATATCTTCACTTGGCACAGTCAATGAAAGCAAACTAGGAAGATGCGCCGGTTCAGCTTATTGTTCGGCGTGTAAAAACTGTTCCCGTTGTGCCCACTGTGGGAGTGGAGGCACCTGTGGGGTATGCTCACCTGTTGAATCGCAAACCCCGGTATACTCCAGCCCCCGCAAAAAAGCATCTAGCTACAAGCCGAGATCATCTGCATCTGGTCAGCAGAAAAAGCAATCCTTCAGTGCTGAAAAAAGTAATATAAAAAGTTACGTTTCTGAATCTTTATCAGCGGTAAAGCTCAAAGAAATCAGTCTTCGCTCAGGGCCGGGATTATCCTATCCTGTTGTAGAAACGCTTAAGCGCAACCAAAAAGTGAAACTGCTTGCAAAAAAGGGAGAGTGGGTAAAAGTGAAAGTCCTGTCCTCTGGAACGACCGGTTATTGTAATCTGGCAGGAATAAACTAATATCCTGTACGAATAAGCTCTAAGAATGATCAGGTGGGAAAATAAATTCATTTGACTAACCCCCACTATTTTTTTCCTGTAGAAGCTAAAGCGAAACATGCTGAGATAGTGCAACCGGGGTTTCGCAGGCCGCAAGGCGCGAGGGAATTTCTTCTTCTGACCTTTTGATTTTTTATAAAAACTATAGCCCATCCGCTCAACGCTGCATACCCTGCTCTTGTTGCCTTGCTTTTCTCCTCCTTTTCTTTTCCGCTTCTTCAATCGTATCAGATGCGATATCCGGAATAAAAGCAGGCTCCATCAAAACTTCCAAAAATTCGCCTACAGTTTTACCGGTAGATTCGAGCATGCTCCCAACAGAAGAAAAAATTCCCTCAGCGACACCTAAAGCAAGTTCATTAACCACAGACCTGCTCTGGTAATTTTTCATAGACGCCTCCAGCAGAACATCCAACTGCTCCCTTTGCTGTAAAGTGCCGTTCTTTAAAATATTGGCATAGGCCAGCGTATCTTTCAGGTTTCGCTCAAAGCCGAACTGTTCATCAAACAAACGCTCCCCACATTGCTTAAAAGCCATCCGGTCAAACTGCCCCATTTTTCTGGAGTGCTCGGCATTTCTGCCTTTTGAGCTGTTCATGGGGCTGAGCTTTATTTTATTGGTGATGTTCCTGCGGCTGACGATCACCTGGATATGCATTTGGTTTCCACTCTTTTTTTCTCCACGCTTCCGGCTACCATCTTTAACCGCTGCATCCTTATGGCTATAATATCGGTTGTGCTCCACTTTACCAAACCAGAGCAGATCTTTATTACTGTTTATCCCAGAGCGTCTGAAATTCTTTGCATATTCATCCATTACTTTCTCCGTATATACTTTCAGCACATTTTTCATATCAGCATCCCCAACCGATTTCCTTAAATGCTCCAGTTCCTTTTGGCTTGGGCTGATATTGATCAGGAAAAACTTGGCCTCATTTCTCCCGAGCTTTGCATTGTTTCCATCCATTGCGCGGCGTACTTCATATGCCTCCACATCCTGCCTGTTTTCGTTGAACCATAGCTCCGGCTGTTTTAGCTCCTCGGTACGGTTCTCCTTTTCAAGATAATTTACCAGTCCACCACTGCTGCCCCTGTTACTGGCTTCCTTATTGTCCGTAATATTGATGTACATGGTTATAAAAGATCAATCTGGTTTTTGGCGATCCTGATCAGGTCCTCTTTCTCCTTGGCTGAAGTCATCATGCTAAATGCATCCCTGCTTTTGATATAAGTGCCGAGTATGTACAGGAAC
The DNA here is from genome assembly GCF_004331675.1 of Pedobacter frigidisoli. Classification (GTDB taxonomy): domain Bacteria; phylum Bacteroidota; class Bacteroidia; order Sphingobacteriales; family Sphingobacteriaceae; genus Pedobacter; species Pedobacter frigidisoli. The sequence goes on from NZ_SJSN01000001.1 coordinate 644,676, forward strand.
TGTTTTTTAAGCTGCTCTCTGGTCGATAGCTTTACCAGGATACTTTTGAGTATCTCATCAGTATTCGATAGTTTGCTGCTGTAATTTTTTCCGGCTGACAAAAGTTCATTTTGTCCACTAGCTAGCGTACCACTTTTTTTCTCTAACTCTTTAAGAAGGTTATTGATATCTAGCTGGGCACCCGTCATCCGATCCACCTCTCTTTTGATCGGAATAAGCAGGTCATTTTCCTGGGTCTTGATAAAACCGATGTAATCCTTGTGCTGTTTGAGCAGTGTATTCTTCAGTAGCTCATCGTTAATGTCCAGTGGATCTTTCTTACTGCGAAAGAAATAATCCACCATCTGCGTAAATATCAGCCGGTTCGGACGGCCAAGCTTTTGCGCAATCTTATCCATTTTGACCGCGATCTGTGCATTATATTTTATGGTTCTTAACGTTTCCATTTTCAGCTCTTCATTGTTCATTAATTAACTTGTTATATACATTACAGTATATATTACCCCATAGATATGCAGCTATATGCCTATGCATATATTTAAATATCCTGAACCCTGCCCAAGGTTCCTTTTTCTTTAATCCTGCCGCCTCCAGTGGCCAAGAGAACCCCTGGAGGGTTCTCCAAACAGCCTTTACGCTAGCGTAAAGCTAAGATGGTGAGGCTCTGCCCAACCACCGCTTGCTCCTTTTTCTGAAAATGAAAAAGGACTTTTTGCATATTGCCTTGATCTCTCAAAGTTTTTTAGTGGGAGGCCGATCCCAACAGATCTCCCATAAGAATATTCAATAAGCGCTATTTTAAAATGCTCCTGCTATTATGTTATACTCACGGAATCCTTAACCATCCTTTAAACTAAATTTCACAAAAACACACCATCATTTTGCAGCTTCCAGGATACCTCGCTTCCGAGAAAAGGATTATAGGATGGACTATAAGAGATGTACCCAAAGACCTGAAGTTCATTGATGCATTTGTGATAGGTTGAGGTCGAGTAGATCTTGGATGAACGCATGAGCTTGCTCCGGCTCACCTGAAAAGGGTGAGTCAGCCCAGAATTTTCCGAGGCAAAAATCAGCGCAGCTAACAGGCTGGCGTGAAACGCTGAGAGCCTTTGATCTGCCTGAATCCGGTCTTTAAGATATTCAAGTTTCTTATTTACATTCCTCATTGGCCTCCCCCCGAAATAATCTTTTGACAACCGCATCATCAGGCGTACCCTTACCCAATATCCGCCTGATATCCTCACGGCTAAAATATACAATGCGGCCAATCTTGGTAAAGGGAAGTTTGCCGCTAACCCGCAGGTGCAGCAGGGTGCCGGCAGAAATTTTCATCAGTTTCCTCACCTCAGAACTTTTGAGGTACTCATCAGGCGCAGCCGTTTGGAGTGGAATAATTCTTTTGATCTCTTCGATCAGATCGCTTTTTAGCTCAAGCAGATCACTTTTGGTTACCAGGTCTAAATTCATGTCTCTTAAAGTTTAATGTTCAATCTTCCACAGTTAGCTTGCACAACAAGCTATCTATTTGGAAATTTCACATCAAAGGCGAGTACAGAAACAGGCAATCAGATGCCCAATGCAGGTGTTTGGGCATAACTCCGTTTTGAAGTAGTCTAATGTTGGGTTTGGGGATCAACCGGAACAATATCAAAGGCCCTGTCTTTATCAGCTATAAATATATATTTGGAGGAATCTTCGGAAGAAAAATAATTCTGGGCTGCTGCCAAAGCAATTGGCTTTTCTCCATGGACAAAATTTTTGGCAATCATCTTATACCATGGACTATGACCTTGCGTAGTAACCAATCTTTTACCGTTTGGTAATACCAGTTTTCGGATCTGCCGCATCACATCCATGAATGCCGCTATATTTCCGCTATTGATTACAATCTTTTCACTTGCCTCATACTGCAACAGTTCATCCAGACGGGCCTGAAGGTCTGCCAGATTGCCTTTAAGAAACCCAATTTCTGCATCTCTCTGACTCAGCATCTTTTCTACAGAAGTATTTACATTCCACTCATCAATGGAATTTAAGAATTTTTGAAAGGCTTCTAATTTATCTAGGTTGGCCGAGTGAATCTCATATACGTTCTTGAATGGATCCTTAGCTGAATAAAAAGTAATTCTCCTTTGAATGCTCCGATTTACCTTTCTAAAGAAAGCTTCCTTTCCGTTAGGATTTCGTAGCAGATAATAAGCCATGTGGAAATCATAAAAGGCGCGGTATTCACCATCAGGCAAACTATAAAGTTTCAGGGCAAAGAAATTATCCTCTAATTTTCTGTTAGAGAATATTGGATTACCTATCTCATATGGATGTGGAGAGAAGTCGAATCTTCCCCGAAATTTAAAAAAACGTTCTGTCATGATTCCTTGATTGAAGGTTCTCATTCGTAACATAGAAAGAGAACACATTAATAAATTCAATATACTACTATCGGACATAAGAATCAACCCAGTTAATTTTCAGAGCTTAGCTCAGCCACCCGACAATTAATAGCTCCAGTGACCTTATACAGTGAAAAACCCATGTATTAATTGTCAAATACGATTTTGAACTTATTTTTTCGTATTTTTAATTGTACTGCTAGATGCTTAATATGAAAAACATCCTATTTAAACTATTATTGATTATTGTCTTACTCGGGCTTAGGTTCTCTGCCCAGGCCAGTTGCAAAATCACGGGTAATCTACCAGTTTATAAAGGTGCCAAATTTCATATCAGAAACCTTGAATCAGCTTTAAATGAATACCATGGAAATTTACTGGATCAGGGCATTATTGACGAGAATGGAAATTTTGAATCTCTGCTGAAAGTATCGAAAACAGGGGAGGCCATTTTATATATTGATCAAACATTTTTTAGGCTTTGGATAGGTGAGGGCAGTTTGGCAATCTCTTCATCGGGTTCGAAATTGGATTTCAAGGGAACTCTTGCCGGAGAAAATAGATTCCTTTATAATGCAAAATTTATGCAGCCCTATTTAATTCCAAGTCCGCTTGCCTACAAGCCATCCCAGCTCGACGAGTATATTTCCAAATGGAGTTCATTACAAGATGAACGCCTAAAGCGATTAGAAGAAGAGAAAAAGAATGGATTGCCCGCAGACTTTGTTTCGCGAATGCGCAGCGAAATCCTGAACAGCACCATGTATGCAAAAAATCAATTCCCCTCTCTACAGGGTATCACCACAGATACCTTGCCCAAGGACTATTTTGGTTTTTGGGATGGTTTCCATATCCTTGATGATGACCCAAACCAAAGAGCATATATGAATGCACTGCTGGATTATGCGGAGTTTAAAGCGAAAAAGAATCATCCACAAGCGATGGAAGACCGGGCCATGCTGATAAGGCATGAAGTGGCCTTCTTGGATTCAATATTATCAGAGCGACCTAAAACATTGGAGGCAATCAAAGGAGAGCTTGCACTTTTCCTGATCAAATACTTCGACGATAAGATTTTACTCGAAGAACTTATAAAAAGCTTTAGAGCGGATTATCCAATCTCCCCATATGTTACGGTAATCGACAAAAAGTGGTCAGAGAAAACGTCCAGACAAAATAAAAAAATCAGTTTTACCCTCAGGGATACATCAGGCAATGAGGTCAGCACTGATGAATTTTTGGGGAAAGTGGTTTATGTGGATTTTTGGGGAAGCTGGTGTAAAGCCTGTCTTGAGGAAATGCCAGCGGCTGCAAAGCTCAGAGAAAAGTTTGAAGGTAGGGATGTTGTGTTCCTTTATCTGGATTTTTATGATTCCAAGAGCCAATGGCTAAATGCAATCAAACTACATTCAATCAATGGTATAAACCTGAAGGCGGAGGCAAGGGATCTACCCTATTTCAATGATTTTTTTGGCGTCAGCCAGGGTTTTCCAAGATATGCGGTCATCGATAGAAACGGTATCCTTAAAACCACGGGCGCACCAGCCCCGAGTGATAAAAGCGTCATTGAGTTTCTTGAAAAAATACTCAAGGGTTAAATCCGGATCTGCCAATTACTTTTCCAGGGTTAAGGATTTCAGCAAATAATAGGATTGCCAAAATGTCCTTACAAGATTTATAAATGATCGCCTGGCATTATCTTTTTCACCCAAGGCAATATTGAGCTCTGTTATGGTAATCTTTCCGAACCTGAACTGCTCAACACTAAGAGAGTATCTTTCCTGCGCAATTTCATCTGCTTGTTTTGCAAACCGTACATTGCTCCGCACAAGTGCCAGGTCCATAACCAAATTTGTTATCTCCTGGTCCAGATTTCGTTCCTGAAGTTTAACGTTCAACTTAAGGGTCTCAAAAGAAGCGTTTGCAACACCGACTTTAGCCTTGTTCTTGCCCCAATCAAAAATTGGGATTCCCAATCCGATACTTAAGTTTTGCTGCCTGTTGGGGTTATTATAAACCTCAGGAATCCCGGTGCCAACATTATTTAAACCATAACTGGCGACCAGATTTGCAGCAAACCTTTCTTTTTTAGCTGTCAAAAGATTTTTTTCAGCCTCAATCAACGACCACCGAAACTCACTAAATTCTGGACGGTTATCATGGGCAGCTCGGAGCATCTCCGGTAATGAAAAAATGGTATCAGGCAAGACCTCAGGGAGCAGTGCATCAAAAGTGGCGGTATCCCTCCAGCCTGCAAAATTTACGAGATTATTTTTTGACTTTTTTAGTTCTGTTTCAGCAGTCTCCATATTTTGAAGCGAGTTTATCAGCTGGAGCTTGATTTGTAAAATCTTCTCCTTACTTGTAGTACCCAGATTGATGCGCTTGTTTTCAATATCAAAGATGGCCTGCTGGCTTTCGATATTTTTTTTTGCCAGTTCGTAATCCGCCTGTGCTTCGATGACATCAAAAAACAATCTCGATATCGAAAGTGCCAGCTTCGAGGAGGCGGCGGTGAGCTCTTTCTCAGACCCTTCCAATTTAAGTTGTTCAATTTTTTTGTCCCACTTATAAGGATTGAGGGATAATAGTGGCTGGGCCAGGGAAATGTTAACCGGCACACTGTTATATTGATTTCTGTTGAAATAAAAATCATCGAACCTGGCCAAACTTGTGTTTACTGTTAGCGTGCCGCCGGTGTAATTAATATTCTGCGACAAACTCAGCATCAGATTGCTGTAGTTTTGGGACACAGGTTGAAATACAATTGTTCCATCGGGCTGGGTGACATTGAGATAAGCATTGGTGTAATTTGCTATATTGCCAGATAGGGTGATTTTCGGGGTAATTGCTGCTTTATAGGCAATGAAATTATTCTTTCCCTCGAGGGCTTTACTTTTAGCAATAAGCTGATCGAGCGAGGATTCCTGAGTGTAGGCAATGAGTTCTTTAAGGGTAACTTTTCTTTTCACCTGGGCATATGCCAAATGACAAATGAAAAGGCAGGATATAAAAATACAGGTGATTTTCATTTGCTTTTTTTAGTAATAAACCAATATGCCAGTGGGATGAACCATAACGTTAAAAAGGTGCCAAGTGTCAGTCCGCCCACAATCACATAAACCATGGGTTTTTGGAGATCATTGCCGATACCGCCGGTAAACAGTACAGGCAATAATGCAAGGCTTGTGGTTAACGAGACCATCAATAGGGGCTTTAGACATATTTCTCCAGCATTATGCAACGCTTTCAGTAAAATCTCCCGCTTATTTTTCATTCCATCTGCGAGATATTCCTCCCTTAATCTGTTTATGGTCTCCACCTTGAGTGAGGGATCGTCAACGATAATTCCCAATACCACCACGAAGCCAATTGCCGTCATTACATTTAAGGTACCCCCTGCAAGCCATAGGAGAAGCATGGCGCCACCGATCCCAAGCGGAATGGTGAACATGACCAAAAAAGGATGAACAAGATTTTCGAACTGAATGGCGAGGATCAGGTAAAGGAGCACCAGGGAGATAAAAAATATAATGAGCATATCCCCTGCCAGGATTGAATCAGAGAAATATTTTCCTGCATAGGAAACAGATAATCCCTGTTTTGCCGCTGATTTGCTTATTCTCTCCATGAGCAAGGGGATGCTTTCGTCCTTTCCCTTAGAAAAATAAACAGAATTATGAATTCCCGATTTATCCGCCACAATATATTTTTTATCCGACTGTGCCAGATAGGAAACGAAGGTTTTTATCGGATAACCTGCACCGCTTGCGGAAAAGACCGGTTCTTCGAGTTTTTGCTGCAGATTCCCTTCACCAGCGCTGAAATTGATCTGCGTTGATTCCGCGAAACGTTTCAGTTCTGTTATATTCCCTACGCCAAAAATACGTGACAAGGTTTTCTGAAGCTGTTCCTGACTTATGCCATACATACTCATCTTGTAAGTATCAAGCTTCAGAGATATTGAGGCCTCGGAGGATGAACTGATCCCCGGATGGTAACCCCTGCCTACCTGCATCATTACCAGCTGGATCTTGCTTTCCGAGGAGTCATTCTCCAGGGAACTATAGGCTTTAAACTTAGCCTCAAGGTAGGGTTCATCATTTTTAAAAAGTTGTGTAAATGCATTTGGTGCTGACTCAACCGAAAAGCGGGCATCGGGATAATCTTTCCTGATGGTCTTAGATATAATCGAGTCCAAATCATTTTTTGCTGTCTGGGAACTGCATTTATAATAAATTTCCCCTTTCTGGAGACTATTGTCATCATGCTGCAACATAAACTGTCGCAATCCCAGGTCGGCCTCCCAGGCTATTGTCTTGTTTTCTAATTTCGAGGTTATATTCAACATGCGGTTTAGATTTCCGTCCGCGTCGAGGGACTGATTCCAGTCAATTTTAACTTGAGTTTCGGTTTCGGTAATTCTGGGCAGGGTTTCCACGGGCACCATTTTAAAAAGGAAAAAACCAAGGGGCATAACTGCGATTGTGATCCAGAAATAAGTTTTTTTGTAGCTGAATATGTGGGTAATCATGCTATGATAGCCATTTAGGATACGAAGGTAAAGTTTGGTGTCCTCTCTGAGCGCTGCAGATTTCCCCCTGAGAAAGTACCTGTACATAACGGGATTTAACACGAAGGCCACCAATAGCGAAACCGCTAATGAAATCGTTAATGCAACTGCCTGATCATAGACGAGTGCACCCGCCAGACCGCTCAGATAAATTAGCGGACCATATATGGCCACAGTTGTTAGAACGTTGCTAATTACCGGCGAAACAACATCTTTAACGCCAATTATACAACTTTGGTCAACATCAAAGCCTTCTTTGCGCCTACGGGTAATACTATCCAGAACAACGATGGAATTATCGATAAGCATTCCTATGCCAAGGGCCAGCCCCGAGAGAGAGATGATGTTAAATGATATGTCGAGAAAATAAAAAAATACAAATGTGAGGCAAAGAGAGACGGGAATACTTATGCTCATCAAAATCGGCGATGCAAAGTTGCCAAGAAACAAAAAGAGAAGAACTACGCAGAGAATCCCGCCAAACCACAGGTCTTGAGTCAGATTCTGAATGCCTTGATCAAGAAGAAAGGTCTGATCCTGGGTGGTGTAGAAGTCTGCCTTCGGATAATCCTTCTTAAAGGATTGAAGCTCATTTTCAATTTCTTTCAACACGCTTCCCATGCGGGCATTGACCTGTTTTTGAACCGTCATTACCAGGCCTTGCTTCCCCTTATAAAGATGGTATCCCTGGGGAACTTGGGCCTGTATGCCAATCCGAACGAATTTTCCAAGTGTGGTCGTGGAACTATCAGAAAGCATTAGGGGGATCGAAGAAATCTCTTCTACATCATCCAAACTGTTTTTAAGCTTTAGAAAATACCTGTATTGGCCATCCTTAACAGACATTGCCCCCGTACCGACATTAGCCCCACGGATGGCCGACGCGATAGATTCCTCAGTAAGACCAGCAGCATTCAGAGCCAGTCTGTCCGGCTCAACCGCAATCATCCCGGTTTGGGCCCCATTGATATCAACGACGGATACGCCTTGTATGCGTTCTATCCGTTTTTTGATTATTTTCTGAACAAGTGCGGAAATCTGTAAATAATCAGCAGGGGATTTTGGAATAACCTGGATTCTTACGATCGGTATATCAGCGGTATTTACCCGCGTAACAACAGGCCTTGGCAGGTCCTTTGGAAGTTCGTTTAAAATCCGGTCCAATTTTTCGTTAACCTCTATAAAGGAGAGATCCATTTTTGTTCCGTAATTAAAGGTTAGCTTGATCAGGGCATTGTGGTTGGCACTTTGAGATTCGATATCTTCCAGGTGCTCCAAGGTGACCAAGTAGTCTCGCATTTTGGAAGTAATATTTTGTTCGATCACCTTTGCCGAGGTATTGGGATAGTTAATCTTGACGATTATTTCTGGAACATCTATCGCGGGCAAGAGGGAGGTAGGTATTTTTGTAAAAAAGAACAGTCCAAATCCAACGCTTACAATAAATGACAAAAAGACTGCTATGGGGCGGTGAAGTAAAAATTTAACCATTGGGCTAGTTTTGCTCTTTCACAACTGCATCATGCGCAAGCTGTAAATTATTCTCCAAAATCACCTTTTCACCTGCTTGCAAACCATTTTTTATTTCGACTTCCAGGCCATTGTCCCTACCAAGACTTACATAGTTCCATTTGGCCTTTCCTGCCCTAAAGGTAAATACGACAGCCTTACCGCTACGCATTACAATAGCCTGCTTTGGTACCGAAAGGGATTTTTGTTCAGGGATAAGGATGGTAGCTATAGCATTCATCCCTGCTATGAGCCCTTTCGGGTTTAATACCTTCAGCCGGATTTGTACCAGGCCGGCATCATCGACTATTGGATTAATATCGTCAACAACAGCAAGATACTTACTGCCGTCAGATATGGGCTGAATCTCGGCCTTTTGCCCTACCCTGATACTCAGTATGTCACTTTCCAGGACTTTTGTCTCTAAAAACAGGGATCTGTCCGTGTAGATTGTGAAGAGTTCGTCACCCTGTCTTACATACTGGTGGGGTTGAACCTTTATATTTGCGATTTTTCCAGAGAATGGTGCACGAAGATTAGATTTGAAAATTTCGAGCTGCAGGTCCTTCATTTCTATTTCAGCATTTGTCAAGCCTGTACTGGATTTTATTTTTCGGTATACAGTGTCTCTGATGCCCTTACTCTTGCTTTTTAAAAGACTTTCCTGACTAAGCAAATCGCTCTGATAGTTCAGGCTGCTACTGAAGATATTTTCCTTAACCTGCTCTATCTTAATCTGCTGGGCCCTTGTGTCGAATTTCAACAGTATTTGTCCCGCGCCCACCACTTCGCTATTTTTGAGTCCGTAATAAGTAAGCTGCCCATTGCTTTCTGCGATTACGATTTGCTGGTTTTCCGGTTTTATCTTTCCACTCCCCTTAACCATATAATTAAAAAGCTTTGGATATACCTGATAGGTGGAAACAATGGTTTCTTCTTTTGAGCCTACCGGCTCTCTAGAATCCTCTTTCTGCACATCCTTAGGCCCACTACAGCCAACACCACATAGTCCAAGGAAGGCAATCACTCTATAAATGCGCATAAAAAATTTCTATTCGTGTCAGCTGCAGTTTGTCTAATCAACCATTAATTTGTCTTGCTCAAATCTATCATCATGTTTAATTTTTGATCTTTGAAATCAATCAGATAAGGGCCTTTTGATTTTAAGATATTGCGAAGGCCTTCAATGATAGGCTGCTGTTTTGGCCTAAAAGTCTTAAAATCTCCGGCAGCCCTTCCCTGACAGTCACTGAGCATCAATGTAGCCCTGTTATTGAACATCTGTACGGTTTCTCCTTTCATAGCCTTTGTATTGGCGGCCGCGTCATCACAGGAAAGTATAATCAGGCAATCTGCTTTGGAATGCTGTAGCTTTAACTCCGAGGAGATAAGGGCAGCTAGCTCCTTTGGGCCGATAATTTTTGATTTATCCTGCGCCCTGACCGAGATGAGACTAATTGTTAAAGCTGATAATATCAATAATTTCTTCATTTTGTATGTTAATTTTATAGGGTCCTTTAAAATCTTTGGTATAGGTTGCTGCAAAATCCAGGAGGGTGAAGCTTCGTTGTACTTTCAGGTTATCGAAAAAGCTTTTAAAGCTGTTTTCATCACCGGATTTGGAAAATATATAGACGATCGAGTTTTTCTTGTCTGCGTTTAGAATATGTCCATAGCAGGCGTTGCAGGAGTTTTCTCCGATCAGGTATATCGTTTGGTATATGGCTCTATCTTTCGCTGGGATTAATTGACCTGCCTTGCCGAATTTGTTCCTATTACATGAAGCGGTAAGAAAAATTAAAAAAATCAACACTAGACCTGGGTTAATTTTTATCGTTAAGCTTGATTTTGATAAGTTCATAATTATCTGTTTTCTTAAAATTGCCGAAGAGCATAATATTGTTCCTGTCGAGTGGATAAATCTTACTGTAAGGAGAAAAATCATCTTTTAGGTCAATGTATTTTTGATTGGTCGGGGCCTTTGGATCGATGATCAGAAGAAATGTCTGATATATAAAGTCACGTTCCTGAATTGAAGTCTGGGGAAGGGCTTCATCTTTTACCGGTTTAATGAAATGCATAAAGACCAACCCATCTTTATATTTTAGATCGATAAGAAATGGTTTGGAAAACCTCAGCTTAAAACTAGTTTTCATAGACTCCCCGATATCAGTCTTTACCCCTTTTTTTGTAAAAGAAACGTTGCTTCTTTCCCAGTTATAATCCGGCCACATCAGCGGAATTTCTTTTGGTTTCCTAAAAGAAGAGTCATATATAAATAATTTGTCGCTGAATTCGTAAAAGACGTATGTTTCCCCATTAAAATAATCAAAGCTTGGAGAAGGGCCATCCCAGTCTTTAGTATTGTCATCCAGTGCAGCTTTCACTTCAGTAAAAGAATTGTATGGAGCCAAAAATGTTTTTTCAAGGATATTTCCAGATGTATCAATAGCCAGTCGTAGAAAGGTTGCGGACTTACTGTAAAATTCGGCAGTATTCTGTGAAACATCAAGCCTGTAAACAGACAGCAAAAAATCATACCTATTTGGTCCGAAGTTAGTCATTACGGCCTGTGAGCTTATTGATGGGAGGAAATATGGGTAAATCTTATTAAATAGCTTTATATTTTTTGAAAAGTTAAGATGGCCATCATATATACTGATAGACGAAGCATTTCCCTGCTGAAAGACAACCATGCTTTTTTTTGTCCAAATTGGGTCGATAAAATCTCCTGTAAATCCGTCCTTGATGTCTGCCTTCTTGCTTATTCTCTTTATGATATCAAGCTTTGTATTAATTAATGTAAGATCCAAAAATGGATAATTAAAAGCAAGTAAAGAATCTTTACTGATTTTGTCCAGATTGGCAAATCGAAAATTAAGGCTGTCTTTGTAAAGTCTTAAGGTATCTCGGGATTCAAATGAAATTTCTCTGGGCTTCCCCGAAAAAGTAGTTTTTTCTTTTTTACCGTTACAGGCATAAAGTGCGGATAACAGTGTAATCGTTATAAAAAGTTTGCTTTTGTCCATTGGTCGCTAAAAGAGGAGTATGGCTTCCCAAACTCCTCTGGTTTTAAAGTTAATTTTCCTGTTAATTACGTTGTGGTCCCAGGATCAACTGGCGTAATAGGCTGTGTAGGGTCTGCATGAAATGGGTGCTGGCAAGATGTCGGTGCACCATCGCAAACATAGATACCCTGAACAATTCTTGGCGAACCATAGATCATCAAATCATCTGATTGAACCTGTTCACCCGCAAATGAATCTGGTCTAGGCAAAACAAGTAGTGCAGCAGCCATGATGAAACCATACACAATAACTTTACTTAAATTCTTTGTCATTTGATTTTAGTCAAAATCAAACTTAAGGTGCAACGGTAGGCGTAGTCGGAGTCGTTACAGGTTTTGTACAGTTGTCTGATGCACCATCACAAACTGCAATTCCTGCCACCATTCTCAGGGTTGCCCAAACATACTCAGGCTCAGTCACCGCTTTTGCTTTTTGTGGAACAAAAGCAGACAACGAGGTCAGACAGGTTACTGCAATAGCGAAAAACATTTTACTTCTTTTCATAACTTTAAGTTTTTAAGGGGTTAATAATTATTGAATTAACCAAATTTAAATATTGAACGAGACAATTTTTGCTCTATTTTTTTACATTTTATAATGTATGTGACGCCCTTTTCCAGAGGCAGGCAGGAAGAAAAACAAATACTGCGAAAAAAGAGAATATGAGTCCTCCGCAGGTACCAACGGCCATTGAAAACCAGAAAACTTCAGATGGTCCATCTATCAAAAACGGCACTAGTCCGCAAATGGAAGCAATAGTGGTCAGGATTATAGTTCTTGACCGGTTTAGTACAGCTTTTATCATCTTTTGATTGTTTTTATTCCCTGTGATATTTTTGATATCATTAACGATAAAAATACCAGCATTGGTCACCAATCCCCCAAGCATAATAAATGCGGCATATCCACCCTGGTCAAAGGGAAATCCGCTGATATAAAATACAAGGAAGAGGCCGATAAAAGAGATGGGTATGCAAGCGATAATGTAGATGGGTTGTATTAAATTTTCAAATAATAGCGCACAGATAACAAAATTTATCATCAGAAGGTAGAAGCCAAGACTATATTTTTCATTGTTTCTTCTCACTCCCCAATCAGTTTCTCTAATTTCTATTCCGTAACCGGCAGGCATACTTTTTTTCATTTGGTCTATTTTTTTCTCCATAAGATCGGATGCGAAGGAGGAAGTGCCGTTATATTCAAAGCTGACAATTTTCACGTATTGACGGTCTGACTTATAAATTGTACCTGCGGTCTGCTCGAGTTCAATCGTCGCTGCCCCTTTGAGATCAATGTTCATCTGTCCGCTCTTAATCCGTCCATGCAAGACATCCCATTTTGAGAAACTGGACGCGCTTTTCTCGCTTACCATAACCGGCACGGCTTCTTCACCAATGCTCAAGTTTGATACGGCCAACTGCTGCTCAGAGAAAGGGAGGAGCCCAGCAAATAATGCCTGGGGACTTTTGCTCCTAATACCGGGCAAGCCTGTGTTGAAATTTAGGACATATTGCTGGCCTTTTCGATCGGCATAGTTTATTTTCTCATCAGGATTAACATTTTTTATCCTCCTGTTTTCCAGAAGAATCTTTTCCAGTTGTCTTGCCTGCCGTTCAAGCTCATCGTAGTTATAGCCCGTCATTTGAATTCGATAGGATGGGGCTTCATCAGTTACCCCGCTGCTGAACCCCTCACCAACCCCAGTTATTGCCCAGGATGCGCCGCTCCAGTCCAGCACCCTGCTCGTAAGTTTTGACTTTATTAAAAGCGGATACGAATCGTCATCATAATTGGGCCTAAAGGTAATTTCAATCTGTGCTGACTGTCCTGATTCTACTCTCGTAATGTATTTGTCAATCCCCTTAAAGGATATTATAAAATTCTCGAGTTCAGAGAATAAAGAGTTCATCTGTTCCAAACTGTTTCCCACGGGAAGTTCCGCAGTGACGAAAATTTTGGTTCTTTCAATATTTCTGTAATTTCCCTTTTCATAGCTGTTTATTTTGAAAAGCCAAAAGGTTCCACCAAGCCATTTGTTCAAAACAGGGGCAAGTTTTAACTGGTAAACCTCTGAGCCAATACTTTTATTATACCAGTTCATACCCTCAATCTTCGCAGGCAATAGAAATAGGGGTATGCCAAAAGCCAATATTATTACTGCAACAAATACTTTCCTGTATCCAGCGATATAACTGATCACTGACCGGTATCGATTAAAAAAAATAAATACCCTCCGTTTTTTATGGAAACCGATTGCAATCGGTAATCTTGATCCATCACGAAAAAGCAGGTTATGCATACCGACAGTGAACCAAAGATTTGTCAACAATGATGATGACAGCGCCATAATTATCACCAATGAAAAATCGGAGAATTCCTTACGTTCTGCCGCGGGTAATAGAAAAATGAGAAGTAATGACCCGATAGTTGTCATCGTAGCTCCGAGCAGGGCCATAAACACCTTTCGGTTCTTATATTGATGATAATAATCTAGCATAATGATAGCATGGTCTATCATGATCCCAAATGAAATTGCAAGTCCGGCTAGTGTGTATAGATGCACTATTATATTGAAATACCATGCTAAAATTACCGTCAGGCTAAGGTTAACAAAAAGACTGAGCAGAAGGGTGGCAATATGCCTCCAGTTTCTGTATGCAATAAATATGAAAATGGTCAGGACCAAAATTGCGATTGCAGTCCTTTTATAATTCTTGGATATCTCTTTTTTAAGAAATACAGATTCGTCATGAACTAAAGACAAGCCATAACCTTGAGGCATCTCGGAACGCAGTTTTTCGATTTCGTTCCTTATCTGTTCGGAACGTATGATGACATTCTCCTTTGACTGTAAGAAGACACTTATAGTTACTGCATTAATGCCGTTAACCCTGAAGTACTCTACTGGCTTTCGTTCCTCAATATAAACATTGGCAAGCTGTCGGAGCCTAACTCCCTTTGAATTTCCTGTTCCCGTAATATTTAGGTCAGAGATAAACTCCGTTGTTAGCCTTGGTTTTTCTATCGTCAAAAAAAGACTACGTTTTCCATCTACCGTTACACTACCGGGATAAGTGCTTTTAGATACTTCCACTAGTTTTTTCTTAATGTCTGCCTCCTGTAAATGATAAGCGGCGAGTTTCTCAAGATCATAGTCAACCTTTAGCTGCCTGCCTTTGGTGCCTGACACATTTACCTCGCTCACACCTGGCATAGCACTTATGCCCTTCCTGAAAATTTCTTCAGCCAAGTACTTTATCTTATAGCTGCTTTGAGGGCCATTGAAAGCATAAAGTAGTACTGGCGCTGAAATCCTTGAGCTGCTCTCCGAATTAAGGCCTACCTCTGGAAATGGCATCGATGATGGCAATGCCGTACGGAGTTGCCGTAGAATAGTCACAACTTCAAACCTGCGATAGGCGATATTCTCACCATGTGAGAATTCCAATGCTACTCTCCCTGAATTGTAAGAGGAGTAAGATGTAATGGCCTTTAGGTTCCTCAATTGCGAGAAAGCATTTTCAAGAAGAGAGGTTACTTCTTGTTCTACCTGTTCAGGGGAGGATGAGGGCAATAGATACCTCACTACCAGAGTATTCCCCTGCTCTTCTGGAAGAAGGTTTACCCTGAGCCTTGGAATACACAAAAAGGATAATACAGAAATTGCCAGAAAGGCTATAACAACTCTAAACGGGCTCAACATTCAGCTTATCTTTCAGTTATGCATCTGCTGGTTATCGACACTTATCAAATCTATGATCTCTTTCAGTCCGATATTGTAAAGCTGTGCTAGATTGGCAAACTGGGTAAGATTTGGTTCGACAATATTATGTTCATAACGGACGTAGGTAGGCCTGCTTATACAGAGGAAATCTGCCACTTCCTGCTGGGAAAGGTCTCTTTTCTTTCTCAATATCCGAAGGGTATCACCGATTAAAAATTTCATTTGAGAAACATTAAGTTAAAAGAATTTATATTGATGGTTTTATAATAATAAACCCAACCGTGGAGGATGTGAAATTATTTATACCAAACTGGCTTAACCCGATTCCAAAATCGGTAGGTTGGGGAAATAGATTTACATTCACATGCTGTTTTTTTTGCTTATCAAAGGGTTAAGCAATCAGTAGTGCATTTAAATTTTTATCTATGTATTGTGCTCGTAAATAAATTTTAGCTACATTTAAGACTCATGAACACGACATGTATACCTGCATTATTATAGACGATGAACCCCATGCTATCGAAGGGCTCCAACGCTATATCGGGGCCTTTCCATTATTGAATTTTGTATCCGCATATTATGATTCACTCACCGCTTTGAATGAAATCCAAAAGCTTCCACCAGTTGATCTTATCCTACTGGATATTGACATGCCGGGCATTAACGGAATTGAACTTTTTAAGGAATTGCGGGGTTATGCGAGAAAAATTGTCTTTACTACCGGCCATACCAAATACGGATATGAGGCGTTTAAACTTAATGCAGACGATTACCTTCTTAAGCCCTACACGCTAGGAGAATTTATCATCTCAATGAATAAGTTATTCCAGGGAAAAGAGGAAAAAGAGCCGATTCCAAATAATTTCTTTTTTGTAAAAAGCAAGGAAGACAATTCAAAACTTGTAAGCATTCATTTTGCGGATGTTATCGCGGTGGAAAGCAAAAGAAACTATGTACTTATCCATACAACAAAAAAAAATATTCTTACGTACATGTCACTATCTGAAATTTCTTCAATTTTAAAGAAACATACTGGATTTGTGCAATATCAGAGAAGCTTCATCATATCCGAAAGTTACATTATGTCGATTGATGGAAATACGATCAAGATGACTGATGGCACGCAAATCGTCGTCGGGGAATATTACCGAAAGGATTTTGCTGATTTTATATCTAGGAAAATCATTAAATCAGGGAAAAGATAATACTCGCCCCTGATAGCTTCCTAGTTTCTGGGTGGGTGTCCGGTAACTGTGGTGGTAAGCATTGATGTTGTTGGCTCTGTTGTATCTGCCGAAGATGATGCGCGGCTGCGTTTGAAAATAAATACTGTTCGAGCGACTAAATTAGTTTTCTTTGTTTCCATAACATTTTTTAACGCAACTTAATTTTCAAATTGCACTAAGAGAAAACTTGTATACCATTTACCTAATCCGTTATACCAAATGGGGATTCCGCATGAAAAACTTTTAATCAAAAAGCTTATTGGCAATAAAGTACATTTTATTGCCTGGTCATTATTCATTGTTTATGAAACCTTGGTAATCGGGCTCGTATATAATATTTTTGGAAATCCGTTTACCTACCTATTGCATTACGCGGTCATTATATCTTTCTTTTATCTATTGTGTGAATATCTTTTGCCGTGGTCCGTAAACACTAAAGTGTCAAGGTGGTGGCGTCTACCGGTGGCGTTATCAATCTATCTATTAGGTTATATTTTTTTCCATTATTTGGCAGACCTTCTTCTAATCCATACGGGCGCTATAGTTGATGAAGGAAAAAACCCGTTAAACTATCAGTTTGTATTAAAGAACATCTATCGTGGTTTATACTTTATGGGTTTTTCATGTGGGTATTTTTTGATTAAAGAGCGTTTTAAAGTTCGTAGGGAGCAGGAAATTCTTCGCCAGGAACATCTCAATAACATAATAGAACACCAGCGAACTGAGCAGGAACTTTCTGATACCCAGAATGCCTATCTAAAGTCACAGATAAACCCTCATTTTCTTTTCAATACCCTTGACTTCATATATCACAATATTAAAGGCTCCCCCGAAATTGCCAGTGAGGGAATTATCCACCTGTCCAGGCTTATGCGGTACGCGATAGATTCAGATAAGCAAGGGAAGTTCATAAATCTAGGTGAAGAGTTAAAACATGTAGAAACCTTACTTCATCTTTATCGCATGAGAAAGAACGATAATTTTAATCTCAAGTTTGAATATGGAAAAGAAACTAAACACTTGACATTCATTCCCCTTGTACTATTAACAATTACAGAAAATGTTTTGAAGCATGGAGATTTTTCAAACAGAGATCATGGAGCATGCATCAGATTATATACTGATAGGGAAAACTTCTATATAGAAAGTACCAATCGGACAGGAAATCACAGCCGTTCAATTTCGAGCGGAAAAGGCATTAAGAATATACATCAGAGACTGATATATGCCTATGGTACTGATATCGTATTTCAATCAAATACAGATTTACTAAATCAATATTCCTTGAATATCCGTATCCCGTTAAAAGAGATTCAAAAGAATTCTGTTTAGAATATAATGTGGGTGACTAAGGACTAACTTTTATTTAGCTGTCTAAATCTCGGGTGTGTGTCAGAATTTCCTATACTCAAACAGCCATCTATTAATACGACATCGCTATTTATTTACAGTTTGTGGATTGCTGAGGACATGAAAGCGAGACCACCTTTTGTTACTTTGGCAACAGATGAAGTTGCTTTCGAATATGCCACTTTTCGATGGATGCGAGATTGGATTTAGAAAGAATATCGAGACCTGTGTAGACCGGTCACCATTCTTTAGCTTATAGGAATTCCTCCTCGAGCACATGATTAAGTCGGCAGCGTAAAGCACTAATTATCTGGTTTCGATCGAAGGGTAATGATAAAATTATAAGTCTCTGGTAAGCTGGGTGCGAATTGGAGTTTCATGTACTGCTCGACCCAGTTGTTATTGGTATGCACAAAGTCTCAACCGATGTGGGTATTGCTTGTAATTGGTTGTATATTATTAGGATAACCAAACGATGTACTAAAGCTAGCATAAAAGGTTTCCCGTAAAAATAGATAATCAAAAATAGCCAGTTTTACTGTTGGCTATTTTGCCATTAAATATTATTAAACATAAAATTAAAATTATGCCACAAAGAATTTTGAACGAAGATTGGGAAGATTATGATAATCGTAAGATTCGCGACTCCCGAGATGGACGATTCTTCTCGTGTGAAGAACCCTGGGAAGTTGATTATCTTGTAAAAAAAATCAAAAAACATTCAGTAAGATCCGAGCAGGAAATTCGAAACGCAATCGCCTCGTGTTGTAGAACCGTTGCTGCTCCAAGGCCTAGGAAAGCGTTTGTTGAATGCGTAATGAGTAAATTGTAATTTCAACTTTTTCCCGGCTGGTAATCAGCCAGCCGTTTTCACCTTATTTTATCAATCATCTGGCGAACTGATTAGGGTTTGCGGCTCGCCGCCTAGCTCATTAGAACTTGATAAAAAAACTCATCTTACACATACATCATTTATTTGAATAATCTGACAATCATGGCGGCATCACCCACATGAAAGATGAACATATTAATTCGATCAATAGTGCTAACCTAACTTTTCTAAGCCAGGGCCTTTTCCTCGGAGGCATCAGATTTTCCAAATGCAGCAACCAACATTTCGATTCCCAATTGAGGATTTATTCTTATTAAATGGTCGATATTTTTCATAAGCCAGGGTTTTCCTGGGTTTTAAATATCAATATTATCAAGAAAAATCCTGAACATATGCTACAATTTAAAGCTCCAAATTGATGCTGGTAAGTATACAAGATATACTTATTAATCATCACACCGATAAGGAATCCTTGTTTTGTTCCATAATGGGAGGTGCATTTATCTCAAAAGATGTATCTGTGACAACCTGCTTTCGGGAATCGCCCTTTACGTCAACCTTTTTCTCTAGCTTACTCACTGCAAAACCGCAAAGACTTATAAAAAAGGCCGTGCATATAAACCAAACCAAACGGGTAAACAAATAGCGGTAATAAGAAATATGATCTCGTAGGATACCGGAAGAAAGTTTTTTTAGTATTCTAGCCGTATCAGGAGGGTAAACGCCAGCAGCAGTAAAATATTCGTGATTATTTCCATATCCCTTGTACCAAACCTTACCAATCGAATAACTTGTTAGGGTATCAGGTAAGCTGATTTTTCTTTGCTGTATTAAAGTCTGAATATTTAACGGAATTATAGGAGTACCAATATTTTGTTTGTCATCTTTAATCGGCTCATAGTGATCCCCATTCCAATACATAAATTTCTCGTTGTCCTTAGGTGTTTTAACGGTTCTGGAGCTACTTTCCCAAATGCCAAAAGAAAAGGCTCCAACAAACAGTAAAATAGCGCAGAAGATACTGATGCGTAGCGATGAAAAGAGAGGAATGAAACTAGTTCCTTGAGGCATTATAGTTTTTCCACCAAGCGAGGATGTTGTTGAAGCCACTTTTGTTGGAGGCAGAAAGAAATCATCAATAGGTCTCCCACCTATGGTAATTGTCTTATCAGGGCTCAAATAATAAGAACTTCTCGGTCTGGGCTCCAAATCTATTAACCATGCCAAAAGATTACTATTTCTTTCATCGGTTGTATCTGTCTCGCCCCTGACGTGGTTCCAAAGAGCTCTATAATCCCCAGGCTCAGATTTGTTTAAAATTTTCTGAAAATCGCAATCCATTTTATCTACTCCAAAGAACATTGCAAGTATATCCTTATCCTTTGGATCAAACCTACTTTGGTAAACCTTCAAACAGGCTCTTCTTAATTTGGTTGTTGTCTCTTTGGACAAAATTGCGTCCAGCTTCCCATTATCTCTCATCTTTTCATAGGCAGCCAATACTAAGTCTTGATAATCTTCAGGCATTTTTCAAAAATTTAATGTAAAGGTAAAAATGGAATTTCTGAAATTCTTACGGGTTTCCGGAATTCTTTGGAATTTAAAAAGAATTCTTTGGAATCATTGGAATTATCTGAAAACTAGTGATTTGAAGCCTTGATATTTGTCCCAACAATTAATTCGAGCAACGGCTCAACTATAATCCGAGCAAAGAACTAAATGTAAAAAAGACTAAAAATCGCGGTCGTTACTAACCGGTTTGGGAAGCAGTTATTTACTCCCGCGACAGACACTCACCACTTCCCAAAAATTTCAGAAGGCCTTCTGATTTACAGTTTGTAGCAACCCCCACGCATGGGGCGTGGGGAACTACGTGTACGTCACTTTTAAATTTTTGAATTATGTTTATTCCTATTTTTATTGCCATATTATTAGGCTTGGTAAACCCGTCAAATACAAGCAGCAACTGTACCCAAAATGACGGTACAACGGTAAGTACAAGCACTAGCACACCTGGCGATCCAGGTGACCCGGGAGATACGGACCCTGGTGACGATGGTACAGGTGGAGACACAGGACAAAATCCTCCAAGATAGTATCATTTAATGAAGATGGCTAGTTGCCATCTTCACTTTTTTAACTATTTTCAATACAGTCAGACTGTTTACATCCTAAATAAACATTAACAAATTTCAAACAAGTAATTTATCAGATTAACATAACTTATCTGATAGTAAAAACATTAAATTAATCAGGGATTTTTTTTTGTATTTTCGAATAAAAAATAATTCCCTTGAAACTGCTCTCATTATTTATCTTTCTCCTTTTTCTACTTTCTTGTTCAAAAAAAGAAAGAATTAAAAGGAAATTTCATAACCCATACTACGATATAGCCAAAAAATATCGGGATAATGGAAACCCAGATAGTGCATTTAGAGTTTTCAATCAAGCAAAAGAGTTTGGAATAGAAAATAAAGATAGTTTAAGCACAGCTAGTAGCTTAATTAATATGGCCATCTTGCTAACTAATGCAGGTGATTATTTCGGAGGTCAGGAAACCTCAATAGAGGCTAATAAATATTTGAATGAAGATGATACAAATCATCATTATTATCTGGGATCTAATTATAATAATTTAGGCATTGCCACATACAATCTAAAAGATTATAATAATTCACTAAAACTATACGATTCTGCAATCAAATTTTCTGACGATTCCTTAGATACCCGTATGTATCTAAATAATAAAGCTATGGTTTATCAAGAAATAAAAGATTACAAATCAGCACTGAAAATATATGGCCAGATTTTAGCAAAAACCTCTAAAAATGAACAAGAATATGCCCGCGTACTAACAAACATTGCCAAGACGAAATGGCTTGAAGATTCTAATCACAATCCAGTACCAGATTTTTTAAAGTCGCTACAAATTCGAAAAAAAGAAAATGATCTATGGGGACAAAATTCAAGTTACGCACATCTTGCTGATTATTATATTTTGAAACAGCCAGATACTGCGCTTTTCTATGCTTACAATATGTATACTGTGGCTCAAACTGTAAAAAGTGTAACTGATCGACTTGAAGCCTTACAAAAACTCATCAAACTAAGTCCGCCCAAGGAAACTAAACATTTTTTCAATGTTTATGAGAAATTGGCTGATAGTTCGCAAAATGCACGCAACACTGCCAAAAACCAATTCACACTGATCCGTTATGAAACGGAGAAAAGCAAAGCCGACAACCTTATTCTGCAAAAGGATAATGACGGCAAAAGGTACCAAATCATTATTTTGGCTTTCGGCATTATTTTAATATTGTTTACAGGTACCATTCTCTACAAAAAAAGAAAGCAAAGAATAGAGCTTGAAGCTCAAAATTCTATCCGCGATAACAAACTTAAAACCTCCCAAAAGGTACATGATGTGGTGGCCAATGGACTGTATAGGATCATGAGCAAACTCGATAATCAGGAAACGTTAAAAGATAGCCCTATTGTTAACGAGATAGAGGAACTTTATGAGCAGTCGCGTGATCTTTCATACGAAAGACCAAAATCCGAAAATCATAACTTCCACGAAAAAATATTTGATCTGTTAAAATCTTTCGCCTCCGAAAGTACCAGGGTAATACTGGTTGGGAATTCGGCCCCATTGTGGGAAAAGGTTTCTGAACTAGCCAAAGACGAAATAGAACATATTCTTCAGGAACTGATGGTAAATATGGGTAAACATAGCAAGGCAAGCGATGTGGTGATTAAATTTGAGCAGGTACAGCAAAAAATAAACATTTATTATAGCGATAACGGCATTGGTATCGCAGATAAGCCGCGACCTAAAAATGGCTTAACAAATACGGGAACCCGTATTGATGCAATTGGCGGTACAATTACCTTTGATACGAAAGTTGAAAAGGGACTCAAAATCCAAATCTCTTTTCCGGTTTCCTAATTGTACTATATATGTTTAAAAGAATACTTATTGCCGAAGATCAAGAAACACAGAATATTTCACTGCAGAAAACTTTGGCAGATCTGGGAGCAGAAAACCCTGAATATGTTTATTATTGTGATGATGCACTTACCTGGATAAAAAATGCTGTGAAAACGGTGCAACCTTACGATCTGCTAATTACCGATCTTTATTTTGAAGAAGACCATAATCGGCAAAAAATCGAGGGAGGCGCTGAACTCATAAAAGCTGCAAAAAAGGTGCAACCTGATTTAAAAACCTTGGTGTTTTCTGGGGAAAGTAAAACCGCAGTTATCGACATGCTATTTAAGGAAATGAATATTGATGGTTATGTAAGAAAAGCACGTCACGATGGCCATTACCTAAAACTGGCCATCAATGCAATCAATAATGATAAAAAATACCGGTCACCAGATTTAAAGCTTGCTAGAAAAGAAAATAACTCCCACGATTTTACAGAACTTGATATTGCAATCATCTCGCAGCTGGTTGATGGAATACCTCAAAAAAACATCCCCTATTATCTACAGGAAAACAACATTAAACCATCCGGACTAAGCAGCATCGAAAAACGCCTCAACGTGATGAAAGAAGTGTTGGGATTCTCTAAAAATGAACAGCTGATAGCTTATTGTAAGGATATTGGTATAATTTAGGATTGTGCTGAGCATTAAGCATTTTTATTAGTCCATGGTCTTAAGTCAAGTTGCCTTGTTCATTCCCAAACACCTTCCCTAACGCGGTACTTAACCTAAGCGTAGTAAAACGTCTTTTACAGCGTAAAGCGAATCTAAACTGCAGGTATAACCGCTAATAAATACCGCGATGTAAAAGATGAATACAAAAAACAGTTATTTCGCCTGATGAACCTTTGGATTCCAGAACTGGATATTCCGACCTATACTACACCACCCATTCCGAGGCATAGTACACCAGTCATTCCGAGCCAAAGTACACCAGTTTTTGTTTGAGGTAATTAAATATTCCGAGGCAAAGTGCACCACTTTTGGTTTATTGCAGGATTATTTCACTCTGCCATTCCGACACATACTGCACCACTATATTTACCATATCACGCAATTGGGCATAGTTTAACCCGCCAATTATATAGGTTTGGTAAGCATCAAGCTTACCCCTATAAATATGGCGAACAAACTGCTCAGCATGAATAAGATTAGACA
>NZ_SJSN01000010.1 GCF_004331675.1 Pedobacter frigidisoli
TGTTGCGTATTATAGAGCTTATCCATATAACGATAGATTTTACCCAAATGAAGATCTTCGTCAAAATGTGCCTTCAGGTATTCAATCGTTGCAGATTTGCTCATAGGCTGATCTAGTCTTGAGATAACCAGTTGTCTCAGGATATAATCATCTATCGCATCATATCCAATTGAATCATATACTCTATTTAGTATAAGCTGAGTGCCATTGTGAAGGATATTTTCAATATTGGAAAGCAGGAGGTTGGTAACGTACGCTTCATCTGTCTCCTGGGTATGCTGCTCGAATAAACCTTCTCCCTTTACCTGATTATCTGCCCAGATCTTGCCTTCCTTGTAAAAACGTTCAATCTCGGCCTCATCCCTAGAGACACCAATTGTCTTAACCTCCTTAAATTTACCTTGAACCTTGACCGCTACCACAATGCTAGTGGTGCCAGAACGGTTCTTTTTTTTGCGAACAAACATGCCTAAAGATAGTTCTTAATCGCCTTGCGTCACCCAAATTGGTGATGCAAATACCGTAACTAACATAAGATCAAGTCGTTGTGAAATTTATTAAAAAATCATGGCGAAGTCAGGACAAATTGTAGAAGTACATGGCGGAACAATATGGTTTGAAAGTAATTTAGATCGTGGAATTGCATTTTACATTAATTGCAAAAAATTTTACGGGTTGTTGGTAAAAAGATATGTTGAGTTTGGAGTCAAAAAGAATTCAGTTTTTGAAAGATCTTGATCACTGTTTATACAATTTAAAAAATAAAATGGCCGAAAGGGGTTTTTTAATTTATAAGCATTATTTTTGCGGCAATTATAGAACCACATTGGCAAACTTTGCCGCCAGTGAATAACCAGATAATCATTATAAAAAATAAATTCTTTACCCATGACAAACGACAAAAAAGAAATATTCGATAGCGTTGCACAACGTTTAAAAATTGAAGGTTTTAATGTAGTAAACCGCGATGAAACTCGTCCTTGGGGTGGTTTCTTTGTAATTGATGAAGCACAGGCACAACAATTTGCAGATACTTATTTCGATGGATTAGATGTTGAAAGCTTAAAAATCGGAGGCAAATTAAGTCCGAAGATTTTAATAGTTGCCCCAAACACACGCCTTTCGTGGCAATATCATCACCGTAGAGCCGAAATTTGGCAAGTGGTTACAGGTACCGTTGGCATTAAAACCAGCGAAACCGATGAAGAAGGTGAAGTGAAAAAATATGCACCAAAAGACCAGATTAAATTACAACAAGGTGAGCGTCACCGTTTAATTGGTTTAGATGATTGGGGTGTTGTTGCAGAGATTTGGCAACATACTGATGCTTCAAACCCATCAGATGAAAGCGATATCGTTCGCGTTCAAGACGATTTTGGTAGATAATAAATTTTTTGTTTAGAATCCTGTTCGAAAAATTTGAACAGGATTCTTCTTGTTCTTATATTCCTAAACAGGTGGTTTATTAACTATCGAAAACTAAACGTCATAGATTTACGTTTATTAAGCATACACACAATACATGATTATCCTCATTTTCTTTCTTTGCCATTGGTTTTTATCTCTATTTAGTCAAACCTTTTTTCTTCACCGTTATTCATCGCATAAGATGTTTAAAATGGAGCCTTTTTGGGAAAAATTCTTTTATTTGATATTATTGATTTCTCAAGGTTCATCTTTCTTAAATCCAAGGGCTTATGCCATTTTGCACCGTATGCATCATGCCTATAGCGATACAGAGAAAGACCCACATTCGCCTCATTTCTTTAAGGATGTTTTTGGGATGATGATAGCTACAAAAAACATGTACATGAATTATCTGCAGTTTAAAATACAGCCAGAACCTGCGTTTCAAGGTAATTATCCCGAGTGGCCTGTTGTGGATAAGATTGGAAATTCGTGGTGGTGGAGAATTACTTGTGGTTTGTTCTACATTGGTTTTTACATCATGTTTGCCAACCATTGGTGGTTGTTTATTTTATTGCCAGTCCACTTTTTAATGGGACCCTTGCATGGTGCAATCGTAAATTGGTGTGGACATAAATATGGTTACTCAAACCATGATAACGATGACCATAGTAAGAATTCTTTACCTTGGGATTTCCTCTTGATGGGCGAGCTGTTTCAAAATAATCACCACAAGAAACCAAATAGCCCTAATTTTGCGACTAAATGGTGGGAGTTTGACCCAACTTATCCTGTGATGAAATTCTTGCATTGGGTGAGAATTATTAAGATTAGAAAGGTATAGCCCTTGTCCTGGCCGGACAGGCTTTTTTCTTTTTTACAACAAAAATAAACTAAACCGAGCTTTGCAGCGAGCTCATTAATGCAATTAAAACAATAAGGGCTGATTAATAAATTGATGGCTGAAAATTTTTGTTCTGAAGTCTGTACTTTGGCTTGAGTACTGCGTACCCAAAAATTTGTTTGGCCGGATTGAAGTTAAATGGAGATGTAATACTTAGGCTTGATATGATGGAAAACATGTAGGTAACGCAAATTTCCTAGCGTTTTTTATCTTGGACCTGTCGAGAGGCAATTTTAAATAATGAACTGCACATCGGTTTTCTGACAATGACCTGTGTTAACTAAGGGACAGGAACGAGCGTCCCGATTTTTTTATCGGGATAAAGTGGATGGCGGGGCTATCGGAACCGATTTAATAGAACCTTGCTTTTCTAATAATATTTAAATTTCCTCATCATGATAAATTTCTTGAAAATCGTTTTCTCCGCATTGTTTGTATTCATGTGCTATAAGGTAATTTCTACTTCTTTAGAAAGCAACCTTTTTGAACAGTGGGATTTTCTTGGTAGTATCCCTTGGATGCGTGCCACCCTTTGGGATTTTTACGCCAACATCTTCATTATCACACTGTGGATGTTTTATAAGGAAAAAAGCATTATTCTTAAAATCTCTATCACAGTTTTGTTCGTATGTTTAGGTAGTATAGCAACCTTGGCCTATGTTTTGGTCTATTTATTCAAACTAAAAGAGGGCGAGGGTGTTAAAGAATTGCTGGTAAATAAAGGTTAAAAGTTAATGGGCAATGGTCTGATAGCTTTATAGCCATTAACCATCAAGCCAAAACTATTAACCCGAATGGACTATAGAAATCTACTTTTTATTGCGCTTATCTCCCTTATTGCTTGTTGTGGCATAATGGCTGTTATTTGGCTTTGGGCTAAACGCATCAAAAACGCTGGTGTTGTCGATGTTTTTTGGGCGTTAAACTTCCCTGTCATCACCATCATTACTTTCTTTTTAGCGGAGGGATTTCAAACCCGAAAAATATTAATCTGTTCTATTTTTCTGCTTGCAGAGCTGCGGCTTGGCATTCATTTATGGCAAAGAGTAATTGGTCATTTAGATGAAGAAGAGGGAAGATACCAACGACTGCGCAGCGAATGGGGCGATAAAGCCGATAGAAACTTCTTTGTTTTCTTCCAATTTCAGGCCATTTCAAATGTGCTCCTTGCTATTCCATTTTTCATTATCACGGCGAATATTTCAACTAAAATTTCCATTTTAGAATATATTGGTTTGGCCATTTGGGCAGTTGCTTTTTTAGGCGAAATGATTGCCGACAGACAACTTGCCGCCTTTAAGAAAGACCCGAAAAACAAAGGCAAGGTTTGCGATACGGGGTTGTGGTATTATAGTCGCCACCCCAATTATTTCTTCGAGTGGTTAACCTGGATGGCTTATTTCATCTTTGCGTTGGCATCTCCTTGGGGAATTTTGGCCATCATCAGTCCTGCGATTATTTTATATCTATTAACCAAAGTAACGGGCGTTCCCAATAATGAAGAACAAAATTTAAGGAGTAAGCCCGAGGCTTATAAAAAATATCAACAAACAACTTCTTCCTTTTTTCCGTGGTTTAAGAAAGCTTAAAACCTTAAACCTTTTACCTTACAACCCTCTACCTTGATATGTGGTACGATAAACTTTTAGAAAACGATAAACTTCCTGATTCAGCTTTGCGATTGGGCATTAGAAAACTTTGCAAACAGCGTTTAGATGATGAAACTTTAGGCGATGAAGAGCTGCAGCAAGAGAAATTTATGGATTTGGTTGATGAATTAAAACAATCGCCAATTGCCGTTAATACTGCTGAAGCCAATGAGCAACACTATGAATTGCCTACTCAGTTTTTTCAATATTGCTTAGGTAAAAACCTGAAATATAGTAGTGGATATTGGAAACCTGGTGTTAAAGATATTGATACATCAGAAGATGATATGTTGGCTTTAACTTGCAAACGGGCAGATTTACAAAGCGGACAGAATGTGTTGGAGTTGGGCTGTGGCTGGGGTTCTTTATCGTTATACATGGCGGCGAAGTTTCCTAAAAGCACTTTTACGGTTGTTTCAAATTCGGCTACACAGAAAATCTTCATTGATGAAACTGCAACGCAAAGAGGCATCCAAAACTTAACGGTTTTAACTGCCGATATGAACACTTTTACCATCGCCGATACTTTCGATAGGATTGTTTCTGTAGAAATGTTCGAGCACATGCGTAACTATAAATTCTTGCTGAATAAAGTTGCTGGTTTCTTAAAACCTGATGGAAAATTGTTCGTTCATATCTTTACCCACAAGATTTTAGCCTACAAATTTGAGGTTATTGATGAAACCGATTGGATGAGTAAATACTTTTTCACGGGAGGAATTATGCCCTCGAACCATTTGTTTTTCTACTTTAATGATGACCTTAAAATTGATAAGCATTGGGTAGTAAACGGAACGAATTACGGCAAAACATCCGAAGCTTGGTTAAGTAACATGGATAAGCATAAAAAAGAAATTATGCCGATTTTAGAAAATACTTATGGTAAAAACCAAGCCGTGAAATGGTGGGTTTACTGGCGGTTATTTTACATGAGTTGCGCCGAATTGTTTAATTATAATAAGGGTAACGAATGGATGGTTTGTCATTATTTGTTCAGCCCCACCCAGCTTAGCTCAAGGGGAGGAGCATAAGGAGCCTAAAAATAATTTACAAATAGCGGTTAATTTTATATGAACGATTTAAACTCCTCCCCTTTGGGGAGGTCGGGAGGGGCCAAGCTCGCCATTATTGGCTCTGGGATAGCAGGAATGGGTTGTGCCCACAAGCTGCAACACAAATACGATATTACAGTTTTCGAGAAAGCTGATTATATTGGCGGTCATACGAATACCATTACGCTCGAAGAAGATGGCAAACCCATTTATCTGGATAGTGGTTTTATGGTTTTTAACTATCATACCTACCCGAATTTGACAGAAATGTTCACAGAAATCGATGCGCCCGTAATCAAAACGGATATGTCTTTTAGTGTTCAGTTTTTGCCAAAAAAATTAGAATACAGTGGTTCTAGTTTAAATCATTTATTCGCACAGCGGAAGAATTTGTTCAATTTTTCTTATTTGAAAATGTTGATGCAGATTAACCGTTTCAACAAGCAAAGCGTTGAAATTTTAGATAAACCAGAGTATCAGGATTATTCTATCGGGAAGTTTTTTAAAGAGTTTGGGTACAGCGATGATATGCTTTGGCAATACCTGATTCCGATGAGTGCCGCGGTTTGGAGTGCGCCAATAGAGCAGATTTTAGATTTTCCTGCAGTTTCGCTGATTCGTTTTTTTAAGAATCATGGCTTTTTAGGATTAGATACACAACACCAATGGTACACATTGAAAAACGGAAGTCAGGCTTACCGCGAAAAACTGATTGCGCCATTTCGTAATAGAATCAAAATCAATAATAAAATCGTTTCCGTTCGTAGATTGGAGAATGGAAAGGCTGAAGTAGAAAATTCAAAAGGCGAAAAATTCGAGTTTGATAAGGTAATAATGGCTTGCCATGCCGACCAAACTTTCGATATTGTCAAAGATAAGACAGCTTTAGAAATCGAGTTTCTTTCGAAGTTTAAATATCAATTAAATAAAGCAGTGGTGCATACCGATGAAGACCAAATGCCTAAAGCTAAATTGGCTTGGAGCAGTTGGAATTATCGGGTAGAAAAGCAAGGAGAAAAACTTTTGCCGAGTACGATCTATTGGATGAATAGTTTGCAGGGCGTTTCTAAAAAAACAAATTATTTTGTTTCGATTAACCCAACGGGAAGCTTAAATCCTAATAAAATCCTAAAGGAAATCGATTATAATCATCCATTGTTTGATGTTCCTGCCATGCAGGCGCAAGAACGGTTGCATGAATTAAATCAGAACGGGCCTGTTTATTATTGTGGGAGCTATTTTAAGTATGGTTTTCATGAAGATGCGTACAAAAGTGCGGTGGATTTGTGTAGGGAACTTTAATTTGCTACCGTCATTTCGACCGCAGTGGAGAAGTCTTTCAAAATAACTATTTTTTGTCCTAGCCAGACAGGCTTTTTCTTTTTGATGTAAAAAAGACCTGCGAAGCAAGCTTGAACACAGATGAAAAAATATAAACTTGTGAAAACGCAAAAAAAACCGGCTGAAAATTTTTCTTTTAAAGTTAATGGTTTGGCTTTGACAAGCTATTCCGAAAAATTTGTTAGGCCGGATTAAAGTAGAACGGAGATGGGATGGTTGGACTTAGTTAGATGGAAATGCACGTTGTTAAGCATTTTGCCTATTCATTGCCGTCGTGCTTCAGCCCACGGATAAATAAGAAAATTTTGTAAATTGGAATGGAAATGCAACTAAACTCGTCTATCTATACCGCCAAAGTAATGCATCATCGTATTGCGCCAAAAAAGCATTCTTTTTGGTACAACGTGTATATGTTTTATATCGATTTGGATGAGATAGATTTGTTGGCAAAAAAACTTCGGTGGTTCAGTAGAACTAAGTTTAACCTATTTTCTTTTAGAGATGCTGAGCATTTGCAATTGCCTAAGGGAAATCCTAATAAGGCAAAAAATACTCGTCAGCATTTGGAAGATTATTTGAAAGGATATGGAGTTAATGCTGCAAGTTATAAAATAAAACTGCTGACTAACCTGAACGTTTTAGGTTATAATTTTAATCCAGTTTCTTTCTACTATTGCTTTGATGAGGATGGAAGCCCTGTTTGTTGTGTGGCCGAAATCAGCAATACCTATCGCGAAATGAAGCTTTTTTTCTTTGGAAAAGAAGAATTAGATGGTGATACTTTCAGAAAAATTACTACAAAATATTTTTATGTCTCTCCATTTATAGATCATGATGATTCGTTCGATTTCAATTTAAAAGTACCAACCGACAAATTGGATATCAAGATTGATGATTTGGATAAATCGGGGAAAAAGTTCTTTTTTACCACTTTAAAAGGAGATGAAAAACAACTTACAAATGCCAATCTGTTAAAATGTTTCTTCTCCATTCCACTAATTCCACTGCAAATTATGGGTATGATCCATTGGCAAGCTTTTAGATTATGGTTAAAAAAACTCTCTTTCCATCCAAAGGCCGAAAACCCTGAACTACAACGCAACGTATATAAACCTTATAAACCGCAAACAAAATAGATTAAAAGATTATGAATACGCTTACCGCTACTAAAACATCGACTGGTTTTTATGAAAGGGTTGTGCTAAATGCACTTTCTAAAATGAATTTAGGAAAATTGGAACTTTCTTTACCATGTGGTGAAACCCTAGTTTTTGGGAACGGTGAAGATAAGATTTCGGCAAGTATTCAAGTAAACCACCCAGATTTCTTTAAATCGATAGCATTGTATGGCGATATTGGTTTCGGTGAAGGTTACACATCTGGTTTATGGGATACTTCAAACATCACCAATGTAATTAAGTGGGTTATTCTAAATATAGAAAACGCTCCTTCTATTACAGGGAGCAAAGTAAAATCAGCTGCTTTGAATCTTTTTAAATTCGTAAATAAGTTAACTCATGTACGAAGAGCAAATACTTTAGCAGGTTCACAAAAAAATATATCAGAACATTACGATTTAAATAATGATTTTTTCGCCACTTTTTTAGATAATACAATGACTTATTCTAGTGGTTATTTTAACCCCGAAGGTTTAAGTCTGGAAGATTCTCAATATGCCAAATACGATAGGTTAGCAAAACAACTTAAGGTTAAAGCTACTGACCATGTTTTGGAAATTGGTAGCGGCTGGGGCGGAAACGCAATCTTTCTCGCTAAAAATTATGGTTGCAAAGTTACTTCTGTTACCATCTCAAAAGAACAACAAAAATTGGCGATTGAACGCGTAAAAGAGGAGAATTTGGAGGATAAAGTTACTATTATCATTCAGGATTACCGTAAAATTGAAGGAACCTTTGATAAAATTGTTTCCATAGAAATGTTGGAAGCTGTCGGTCATCAATATCTGGAAACCTATTTTGAGAAATGCCAGCAACTTTTAAAGCCTGAAGGGATTTTTGCCTTTCAGGTGATTACTTCACCGGATTGCAGGTATGATAAGCTAAGAAGCGGCGTAGATTGGATTCAAAAACATATTTTCCCAGGATCTCTATTGCCATCGGTTGCGGCAATAAATAAAGCTATCAATAATACAGGCGACTTAACCATGGTCGATTTAAAAGATATGGGTTTAGATTATGCCAAAACACTTCACCTTTGGTATTTGGAATTTAACAAACATTTGGATAAAGTTAAAGCCTTAGGCTTCGATGAAACTTTCATTCGCAAATGGAATTATTACCTAAATTATTGTGAGGCGGCATTTGCCATGCGTAACATTAACGTAATGCAACTGGTTTATTCGAGACCAAATAATATCTCCAGATGATGTAAGATGGGAGATGGATGATGGAATAGTTGATCTAAGAATAAATTAAGATGGATAATGGGCGAGGAGCTTGTTATCCATTTTTTGCATTTGGCCGCCATTAATCTTACATTTTCCATCTTCCATGATTTCCCGTTTTCCATCTTTTGTCATCTTCCTTAAATTTTTGCCGATAAAATTCGCACCTTTGCCGACTAAATTTACGCAGTCGCATAAAAAGTATTCTTCACCATTGTAACAAATGGCAATTTGTGTCGACTAATAACCAAAGATTAACAAACTAACATGAAACGAATTTTACTCCTAATCCTATCCTTAGGTATATTTATTAATGCTCAGGCACAGTTTCCTGCAGGTGGCTTTGGCGGAGGTGCACAAAAAGCAACTGTTACGGGTCGAATTACTGCCGTAATATTGGATTCAATAACCAAGCAACCAATTGATTATGCTACAATATCATTAATCAAGGTTAAGGATAATAAATCGGTAAATGGAGGTGTAACCGATCCAAAAGGAAAGCTATCACTACTTAATGTGGCTCCTGATTCCTATAAATTAATGATTGGCTTTATGGGCTACAAAACCAAATCTATCTTGGTTACTACAACCCCGACAAAACCCGATAATAATTTAGGAACTTTATATATCTCTTCATCAGAAAACGCTTTAGCCGATGTTCAGGTTCAGGGTACAAAAGCAATTATCGAGAATAAAATAGATAGAATGGTCTACAATGCCGAGGCTGATGGAACCAACGCTGGTGGCGATGCTACCGATGTAATGCGTAAAGTACCTATGCTTTCGGTTGATCCGACAGGAAATATTCAACTACGTGGTGCAGCTGTAAGGGTTTTAATTAATGGAAAACCATCTGGTACCATGGCAAGCAGTGTTGCCGATGCATTAAAAATGATTCCTGCTGAGCAGATTAAAAGTGTAGAGGTAATTACCAGTCCCTCGGCTAAATACGATGCTGAAGGTTCAGGTGGTATTATTAATATTATCACAAAAAAATCTAATGCTCAAGGAGTTTCTGGTAGTATAAGTGCCGCAGCAGGTACGCGTCAAAATAATGGTGCGTTTAACCTAACAGCAAAAACCGGAAGGTTAAGCGTTAATACTAGTTTAGGCACTAATTTGGCCTATGCCCAAGATTCGAGAACAGAGTTTATAACCAATACCGTTTACTCAAATGGAACTACTAATAACATTGTGCAAAATGGTGTTTCTAAATGGAGCCGAAATGGTTATAATGGAAGTGCAGGTTTAGATTACGATTTTAATGCCTACAATAACCTTAGCACCACAGTTAAGCTCAATAACTTTTCTAACGGTGGCCCAGGTTCATCAACCTACAACATAAACGGTTTTCCATCTACCAATATCAGTGATATGGATATGACTTTTAATAACTTAGATTGGAATGTTGATTATCGAAAAACAAGCAAAAAGGAAGGGGAAGAATTTTCAATTTCTGCGCAGCTTTCATCTGGCCGTACGCCAACAAGTTTTAGCAATATCCTTATTCCTGATGGTGCTACAACGGGTATAGAGCGTATAAGCAATAATACTGGTAAAAATAATGAATATACAGCTCAAACAGATTATACCTATCCATTTAGCAAAGCTGTTGTTCTAGAAGTTGGAGCTAAAGGTATTTTCCGTGATATAAAAAGCCAGTTTGATGTTTCTGCCCAAGATTTTGATTATAACCAGAACGTTGGTGCAGGTTACGGTGTAATTAGTTTCGATTTAACAAAAAAGATAAAAGTTAAGGGAGGATTAAGGGCAGAATATACACAGATCGATTTTAATACTCAAAACAGTGGCGTTCAGAAAAACGATTATTTTAATTTATTTCCTAGTGTTATTGTATCGCAAACATTAAAAGGAAGTACAACACTTAAACTAAGTTATAACAGGAGGGTACAAAGACCTACGCAATCTTATTTAAATCCATTTAGAAATGAAAGCGATCAATTCAATATACAACAAGGTAACCCACAATTAAACCCAGAATTAAGTGATAATTTAGAGCTTGGTTATTCTACTTTTATTAAAGGGTCAGTTATCAATGCATCGATTTTTTATCGCCGTACTGGTGGGGTAATCGAAAGTTCTATTTCGCCAATAAAAGAATTAAATCCAACCACAAATTTATTGGTTGATAAAACTTTAACATCTTACATTAACGTGGGTACGGCAGAAACCTATGGTTTTAACCTTTTTGCATCTTACAACATTAAACCAAAATGGACCTTGATGACAAATTTTGCTGGTAATACTTACTCGGTAACCAACAATGAGACCAATATCAATACGGGTACCTATTTTAATTTCAACTGGTTTGTACGTTCTGCCTATGGTTTTGGTAAAGGCTATAATTTTGAGCTTTTCAATGTTATTACCTCTAAAAGACGTACTTATCAAGGGTCAACAGATCCATTCTACATTTATGGCGGATCTATTAAAAAAGATATCTTAAAGAAAAAGGGAAGCATTGGTCTTAACGTTTTAAATCCTTTCACTAAAGATTTACACATAAAAACAGTAAATAATGCAGTAAATGCAACAGGTAAAATTTACCAAAGTGCCAACATTTATTATCCGTTACGCTCCTTTGGAGTTAACTTTAGCTACACTTTCGGTAAGCTTAAGTTTACGGAGAAAAAGAAAATCAAAAACGACGACGTGAAGCAAGATCAACAGCAGCAACAAGGTGGTGGAATGGGTGGTGTACAAAATTAAAAACCCAATTTAATATATATTGTAAAGCCTTTCTGTTTTTTAGAGAGGCTTTTTTTTTGTTAATCGTAATTTTTATTGGGTTTGCCTTAAGCAGTAAAGTGGATTTGTGATTCTAACTTTCTTAATCTTCTATTCTTGGTATGATGAATAAGGTTTGCTAGTAAAAATGCATGTTTTTGCAGTATATATGCAGGATTATGCAATAATAGCGCATATAATATTGTTATTTGGTCTTTTATTGTGCGTGTTTTTTGTTCTGAAAAACCATATATTGCATTTAACTAACAATCGTTAACCTAAATAATAGAGATATGAAAAAAATCTTTACATCACTCTTTTTCCTGTTTATTTTACTTATGGGCATATCCTCAATGGCTCAGGTAAGAACAGTAACTGGGAATATTACCGCATCAGATGATGGCGGGCCTTTACCAGGGGCAAGTATAAAAATTAAAGGAACTACCATAGGTACCTCTACCGATGGAAATGGTAATTTTACGATTTCAGTTCCATCAAACAGTGCTATTCTTTCGGTTAGCCTTATTGGTTATAAGACACAAGAAATTACCGTTGGAGATAAAACAACCATTGCAATTTTGCTGGCTTCTGATTCGCAGCAATTGCAGGAGGTTACGGTTTCAACTGCTTTAGGGATTACTCGTCAGGCTAAATCTTTAGGTTATTCGGCACAGCAAGTAAATAGTGCAGATTTAAATTTTAATCATCAACCCAACTTGGTAAATGCTTTACAAGGAAAAGTTGCTGGTGCTACAATATCCAGTACAGGCGGTGGCCCAGGGCAAGGCGCAAGTATTAGGATTAGGGGAGTAAACTCCATCGATCCAAATATCTCTGGCGATCCACTTTATGTAATCGATGGTGTTCAAATTGATAATTCAACCTCAACCCTTGGGGCAAATCCAGATGGTAGTGCTTATGGTGCCAGAGGCGTAACCAATAGGGCCTCCGATGTAAACCCTGAAGATATTGAAACCATTAATATTCTGAAAGGTGGTGCAGCAACTGCTTTGTATGGTTTAAGAGGGGCAAATGGGGTTGTAGTAATCACTACCAAAAGAGGAAAGCAGAATGGTGTACAAGTTAATTTTAATAGTAGTTATGGTTTTGATCAAGTATTGATCAGTCCAAAAGTACAAACAGAATATACTCAGGGTGTGTTGGGTGCTTATACCAATCCTCCTGGCGGAATTGGACCAGCATGGGGTCCAACAATTGCTGAAGCTAAATTAATTGATCCAACACATCCTGATCAGCTTTTTAACAACTATGATCAAGCTTTCGGTACAGGCCAACAAGTAAAAAATTCGGTTTCACTTACTGGTGGAAGCGATGCAATTAAGTTTTTCTCATCTATTTCTCAGCTTTATCAAAAAGGGATGATGCCCAATACGGATAATAAGAATTTATCTGCAAGATTAAATACCGACCTGATCATCAGTCCTAAGTTTAAAGCTTCCGTTAATATGAATTTTACAAATTCTGGCGGTTATACTTATGCAGCTGATAGATTTGGAGAGGGTTTAGCCTATTTCTCGCCGCGATACGATGTGTCGGATTACCAGAATGCAGATGGTTCTCAAAAATATCTTGGAACTAATAATCCAATCTGGGGTACCGCGAATAATAAGCTCAAAGGCGATGTTAATCGGTTCATTGGTGGAGCCAGCCTAAGCTACGATCCTGCAAAGTGGCTGAATTTATCTTACCGTTTTGGGATAGATACCTACAATGATAACCGCGTAAGAACTGCTCGTGGGCCAATGTACACGGGTGAGGCCATGTATGATAACCTTCAAGGTTTTTATGGAGAATACAATACGAAATTTAGAACTTTGAACAGTACCGTTGTGGCCACATTTACTTCTAAATTGGGCGAGGATATTACCGGTACATTGAGGTTGGGACAAGAACTTTATGACAGGAGGATTAAAGAAATTGGAACCTTGGGTAGCATATTAGGTATTTATGATTTCTTCAATCTTTCTAACGCCGGCGTACTTACTCCAAGTCAAAATATTAGACAAAAACGCTTGGTAGGTTATTTTGGTGAAGCCACCTTTGAATATAAAAACTATTTGTTTTTTACTGTAACCGGAAGAAATGATATTACCTCAACCTTGCCAAAAGAAAGTAGATCCTTCTTTTATCCATCTGCAAGTTTAAGTTACGTATTTTCTGATCAATTTAAATTGCCTACCGTAATCAGCCAGGCAAAATTGAGATTATCTTATGCCCGTATTGGTAAAGACGCTTCGGAATATTCAACTTTTACAGGCTATACGCCATACTCTGCCTTGCCAACAGGTACAGGTGGTTTAACAATTGCATCTAACCTCGGTAATCCAGATTTGCTGCCAGAGTTTACCAATACTTATGAGGCAGGTTTGGAAATGTCATTTTTCAAAAATCGTTTAGGATTTGATTTCACCTACTATTATTCATTGAGTCAGAATCAAATTATTCAAACCCAAATCTCCTCAGCTGTGGGTTATGTAACCAAATCAATTAATGCTGGAGATATTAGAAACCGTGGTGTGGAATTGGTTATAAATGGCAAGCCTATAGTTGGTAAAGATTTCAATTGGAGTGTTAACCTTAATCTTTCTGCAAACAGAAACAAAGTGCTCTCTATGCCTAATGGTATATCAGAAATTGTTTACGGTGCAGCAAGGGGTTATGGAAATGCAGGGGTAACCATGAAACTTATTGAAGGACAACCTTATGGTAACATTTACGGAAGTTACTTCCAGAGGTATTCTGCAACGCCACAAGATCCAATTTTATTAGATAAAAATCTACCTTTATTAATCGGAGCCAATGGTTTTCCAATTATCTCTGGCGGAACACAAAGATTATTAGGCAACTCTCAACCAAATTATATTATTGGTCTAGGGAATACATTCAACTACAAAAATTTCAGTTTGAATGTGTTGTTTGATGCTCGATTAGGTTTTGAGAAATATAACTGGCTAGAAGATTTTTATTCGGCCTTTGGTTTGCCAGATTATACCACTGATAGAAGATCGTTTAAAACTTTTGAAGGAGTGCTTGCAAATGGAACACCAAATACCAAGCAAGTATGGCTAGGGCAAACAACCGGTCCTGATGGAGTTAATTATGGTGAAGGCTATTACCGTATCTATTACAGAAATGTTTCTGAACCATTTGTAAGTGATGCCTCATGGGTGCGTTTACGTTCAGCGAGCTTATCTTATCGCTTCCCAGAAAAGTGGTTACCTAAAAAAGCAATTAAAAATGCTTCACTATCAGTAACTGGAAATAATTTATGGTTGTGGACACAATATTACGGAGTTGACCCTGAATCGAGTTCTTATGATTCTGGTAGCAACAACGATGGATCAGCAGGTTTCACCTATCCATCAGCCCGTACCATTATGTTTACGCTTAATGTTGGATTTTAAATAGAAAAACGATGCAAAAAATTATAAAATATACACTGCTTTCAGCAGCAATTGCAATGTTGGGTTTGCAAAGCTGTAAGGATAGTTACTTCGATAAATTGTCTAACAATCCAAATCAAGTAGCCGCCCCATCCTTAAATGCACTATTGGCTACCTCAACTTACAAAGCTGGTAATAACAATTTCAATGTGGCGAGTATTATTGTTCCTTATGTTCAATATACGGCTAATCCAGCGGCTAATGGTGCAGGAGATACTTATCAATCTATTGATTTTAGCGGTACTTGGGATGCGCTTTATTTTGCCATGGCTGATGCAAATGAAATGAAGAAATTGGCAATCACACTCAATTCAAGTGAATATAAGGGCGTGGCCGATGTACTTATTGCTTACAACTTGATGATGGTAAACGACTTATGGGGAGATGCTCCGTTTTCTGAAGCATTTAATATCAACAATTTAGTGCCAAAATACGATAAGCAGCAAGAAGTTTATACTTCTACAATGGCACTTATTGATGAGGCAATTGTAGAATTGGCAAAAACAAATTCAGCTGTTAAACTGGCA
The DNA here is from genome assembly GCF_004331675.1 of Pedobacter frigidisoli. GTDB lineage: Bacteria > Bacteroidota > Bacteroidia > Sphingobacteriales > Sphingobacteriaceae > Pedobacter > Pedobacter frigidisoli. The sequence continues at coordinate 15,497 of NZ_SJSN01000010.1, forward strand.
GCAGCAAGCGATTTAATTTATGGTACAACTGCAGCTACAGAAAGGTCAAATTGGCTAAAAATGGCCTACGCATTAAAAGCAAGACTTTTAAACAAGGTGAGTAAAACATCATCATACAATCCAACTGCTGTTTTGGATGCAGTAAGTAAGTCTTTCGCAAATAATGATGAAGATGCCAGAATGCAAACTTTTAGAGAAAGAAATCCTTGGGCAAACGTTGCGCTAAATAATGCAAACCAATCATTAGGCGGATGGCTTTCTGAGCAATTGATAGATGCATTGAGAGGTGTTACTTACCCAGGAGTTATTGATCCAAGGCTTGCAAAGATCACTGATAAGACCGTTGATGGGACTTATATCGGTACAGTTAACGGAGCTGGTAATCGTCCGCCAGGGGCAAATACTTTAAAAAATGAAAATTATATTTCTCAAAGTTCTCCATGGAGTGGGCTTACCTCTCCAATATTTATTGTTACTTATGCGGAGTTGAAGTTTATCGAGGCAGAAGCTGCATTTGATACGGATAGAACAAGATCGTATAATGCTTATTTAGCTGCAATACGTGCTAATATGGATAAATTTCAGGTTTTAGCTGCTGATAAAGAAGCTTATGTAACTTTGCCAAGTGTTTCTGTAGGCGCTGCAGCATTAACAAAGGATTTAATCTTTAAGGAAAAATATATTGCAACCTATTTAAATCCAGAGGCCTGGAATGATGCTCGCCGCTTTGATTACAAGTATAAAGATTTTGGTATGCCAATGAATGCAGCACTTCCAACATTTATTCGCCGATTGGATTATCCTCAAGGCGAAAGAAGTAAAAATGGTGCTAACGTTCCAGTAGAAGTGCTAAGAACTACCAAGTTATGGTGGGATCAGTAACAATCTTGTAAAAAACGAACCTTTCGAGTCCTAATCATCTATTGGTTAGGACTTTTTTATAATTTATCTTCCAAACAATAACAATGAAAAAGCCCTTATTTATTTTGCTTTTCTTCTTTTACTCGGCCATTACATCTGCCCAGTCTTTTACACTGAAATCTGTCCTAAGTTATCCATTTCCCACGCAATTGGTTGCTTCGCCAATGGGTTCTAAAATTGCATGGGCAGCAAATGAGCAAGGAAAACGAAATATTTACATTGCCGAAGCCCCATATTTTAAGGAAGTAAAGCTTACTAATTATACCGAAGACGATGGACAGGAATTAACAAGTCTTTCTATTTCTGCAGATGGAAAATGGATTGTTTTTGTAAAGGGTGGAGATCATGGCGGTAGGGATGGTGGCCCTGTAAATGCAGGCTCTTCACCAATTGCCCCCAAAGTGCAAGTATTTTCAATTCCTTATACAGGTGGAAATATCAATACATTAGGCGAGGGAGATAATCCTACGATATCTCCAAATAATACTGAGGTTTTATTTGCAATTGCTGGCCAAGTAAAATCTGTTGCTATCGATGGTTCTTCGCCAGTTAAAAATCTTTTCTTTGCAAAAGGAATCACCTCGAGTTATAAGTGGTCGCCCGATGGTAAGCAAATCGCTTTTGTAAGTAACCGAACAGACCATTCATTTATTGGTATTTACACTGATCAAAAATCTCCCATTCAATGGTTAATGGCATCATTTTCTAAAGATAATTCACCCGTTTGGTCTCCAGATGGAAAGGAATTGGCATTTATTAGAACACCAGGAGTTGGTGGAGAAATAGATTCGGTTTTATCCAAAAAACATCAACCTTGGGCAATATGGAAAGTGGATGTAACAAGTGGAATGGGCAAGCAGATTTGGAAAGCACCCGAAACCATCCGCGGCTCTTATCCATCAATCGACGGCGGTGCAAACCTCAATTGGGGCGATGGAAAAATTATATTTAGCTCTTATGAAGACGGCTGGCCACATTTATATTCTATGAATACCGATGGATCAAAGAAAGTATTACTTACCCCAGGCAATTTCGCCGTAGAAAATGTAAGGCTAAGTAACGACAAAAAAACATTGGTATTCGCTGCCAATTCTGGCACTGATAGCGATGATCTCGATCGACGGCACATTTATAAAGTTGCTGTAAATAAGGCTAATATGCAAGCTTTAACTTCTGGAAAAGGGATTGAGGCTTATCCAATTATTTCTGGAGATAACAGTACATTCTATTGTTTGAGTTCTACTGCAGAAAGACCGCTTTTGCCAGCAGTTCTTGGGCCTAATAAAATCATTAAATTGATTGGTGAAGAGCTTATCCCCAATGATTTTCCGATTAAAGAAATGGTTATTCCTCAACATGTAAGCTTTATGGCAGCTGATGGAAATACAGTTTACGGTCAGTTATTTTCGCCAAAAAAAGCTCGACAAAACCACCCCGCAATAGTTTATGTTCATGGTGGACCACAAAGGCAGATGTTTTTGGGTTGGAACCCGATGGATTATTATTCTATTGATTATGCATTAAATCAATACTTGGTTAACTTAGGATTTACGGTTTTGTCCGTTAATTACCGTTTAGGTTTGGGCTATGGCTACGATTTTCACAAACCCTTAAATGCAGGCGCACAGGGTGCTTCAGAGTATCAGGATATTAAGGCCGCGGGAGAATGGTTGGCCAAACAGCCAAATATCGACGGCAAAAGAATCGGAATTTATGGCGGTTCTTACGGTGGTTACTTAACCGCACTTGCATTAGGTAGAAATTCGAAATTATTTGCTGCGGGAGTAGATATTCATGGCGTAAACAATCGATTCAGCAATAATGCAAGCGAAGGAAAGGCTCCTGCACCAGATGCAGAATTGGCTGCAAAAATTGCTGCAGACTCATCACCTATTACCTACATCAACACCTGGACTTCGCCTACGCTGATTATCCATGCAGATGATGATCGAAATGTGGCTTTTAGCCAAAGTGTAGATCTAGTTAAACGTTTTGAGGATAAGAAATTTGAGTTTGAGTTTTTGGCAATTCCCGATGATACACACCATTGGATGAAATTCTCCAATGGCTTAAACGTGAGTGAAGCAACAGCAGAATTTTTGAACCGCAAGTTAAATGGGAAATAAAGGCTACTGTTGATTTTTTGCAAAGCAAGGACAGTGCTAATTTTAAGATTTGTTCTTTCTTTCCGCTGTATCCCCGAAGAAAAATCGGGGGATGCCGCTGCAATAAGGTTTAGCAACCTAATTCCGGCAAATAACTCAGACTAAAACAAATCATATATCCCCCCAATAGACAAAGCAAACTTATGTGTTCTTTTATTCCTTTTGTGGTCAATTTAAACTAGTTTTTCTTTATTTTTTTAAGTGTCATTAAACTCAGCGGATTAAAAGCATAGCCACTAATGTTATTTTGGAGCATCACCACCGATTGATCATAAAACAACGGAACAACCGGAGAGTAATCCATTACCATTTGGTCCATTTTACGGTAAAGCTCAAATCGTTTTTCGTTATCGGGTTCATAATAGCTTTGCTCAAACAATTGATCAAATTCCTTATTGTAAAAGGCAGTATAATTTGGTCCGTATGGAACCTTGTTTTTGGTATAGAACATGGAAAGAAAATTCTCTCCATCAGCGTAATCAGCTAGCCACGATCCACGAAAGAAATTCACATTGTTCTTCGACATTAAATCCCGTAAACTCGAACTCGGACTAACGTCAATTTTGGTTTTAATTCCAACCGCAGTAAGTTCACCCTGGATAAACTCAATCAAATCCTTGTAAGTTGTGGTGGTATTTAGTGTTATTTCAGGTAAATCCTTTCCCTCCGGAAATCCCGCTTCGGCCAGTAATTTAGCTGCTTTGGTAGGGTTATAAGCATATCCATGAACGGCTAAGCTATCAAAGCCGGGCATTCCTTTAGGTATAAACCCCGATGTAGCCGCTATGCCGATACCGTTTCTTAAATATTTAATCAGCTTATCCCTATCAATAGAATAGTTGATGGCCTGCCTAATTTTTTTAATTCTCAAAGGCGAATTCTTTACAATGGCTAAGCTACTATCCACCAAAATCCCAACATATTCTGTACATAAATACGGGCTTTTTGTCAAGGTAAATTTCCCTTTATACTTCGAACTCATCTTGCCGCTTTTAGTCAAGATATCATCGCGGTAACTGCCATCAACATTATAGTAAAAGTCGAGATCCTTTTTTAAGAAACTCATAAATCCACTTTGTTTATCGGTGATGAAAGTTGCCTTAACAGCATCCAAGTAAGGAAGCTGAATGCCTTTTTCATCTTTTTCAAAATAACGATCATTTTTTAGCAACACCAAAATCTCGCCCTCTTTCCAATATTTAAACTGGAATGGCCCTGTCCCAACTGGGTGACTTCTAAAATCCTTGCCATAATGCTCCACCACTTCTTTGGGTACAACAGAGCAATATTGTGTGGTAAGCAAACTCATAAAAGGCGGGAAAGGTCGAACGAGTTTGATTTGGAAAGTAGAATCATTTATCGCTATAAAATTCTCTTGATCTTTTACCTTATCACTAAAAATCCATCCACCAGAAGAGGCAACTTTTGGATCGATTAAGCGATAAAAACTATAAGCAAAATCACTGGCTACAACTTTCCTACCCTTACCATTCTTAAATATAGGATCATCGTGAAAATAAACATCACTTCGAAGATTGAACGTGTAGGTAAGTGCATCATCAGAAACCTGCCAAGTTTTTGCAATACAAGGAATGGTTTGCAGCGAAGAATCAATTTGTACCAAGCCATTGAAAATCTGGTTGGTCATCCAAATGGCATTTTGGTTTCGGGCAAAAGCAGGATCGATAGAGGTTAAACCTTGATCGAGGTTGATATTAAAAACCTTTTTGTTCTTATTATCGGCACTTTCCTTGCAAGAGAAGATTAGGGCACAGCAAAAAATCCAAAATATATATTTAAATGAGCCTCGCATGAGTTAAGGAATGTTATTTTTGCACAAATTAATAAATTTAATGCAAATGTCTTTTTTAAACGATTTATTTATTGGCCTCGATGCCGCTAAACAGGAAGAATTACAAGAACGTTTAGATTTAGTAGAACACAAAATTAAGTTTATGGATAAAATGCCAGTAGCTTGTTTGGATACTAACAATAATCCAAGTTATTTTCTTTCAGAAGAAATTGCTTTAGCAGGCGGTAGGTTAGAAACCGACGTTTTAGGTGCAGCATTTATCATTTATTATGAACCAGAAAAAACCTTGACAGATTTAATGAGGGAAGTTCCAGCTGTTTTAAGTGCAGACTGGCAAGCGGTAAAAAATAATCGAATTATCTTATTGAATGATGATATAACCCGAGAGCGATCGGCAGAAAGTGCAGTTGCCCTCATTGAGGATGTTGCGGAAATGCTACATCCTGGTTCATTTATTTTTGGCCACGAGGGTGATAAATGGATTAGATTTGGAGTATAAAAAAAAATGGATGATGGACAATCGTTCCTGAAAACATTCATCAGTTCTAGGTTGATCAGTATCATAAATTCTCAAATTCATTTAACCATGAAAAAAATCTTTGCTGTAAGCGTTCTTGTCCTATCATTTCTTATTTCAAATGCCCAGGTTGTACCAACATTAACAGCTGATGTTGCTGAAAAACTTTCCAAAATGCCTTTAGGTTGTATAGGTCAGGAGTTCCCAAACAAAACCTCGCATGTGGTAAATACTGCCGTTGATGGTCGATTGTTGCCCAGCGAATTGCATCCTGCTTTTTTTGGTTGTTTAGATTGGCACAGCTCGGTTCATGGCCATTGGATGCTTTTAAGGTTGTTGAAAACTGTTCCAGATCTTAAAAATAAGGCAGAAATTATTGCTCAATTGAATAAAACCCTTATGCCAGAAAATATGAGGGCAGAGGCGGAATATTTCACAAAATATCAGGTAGCCAATACTTATGAACGCACTTACGGTTGGGCCTGGTTGTTAAAATTAGATCAAGAACTTTACACTTGGGATAATCCTGATGCTAAAAAGTGGTATGCTGCCATGCAACCCCTGACACAGCAGATCCTAAAGCTTTGGAAAGCCTATTTGCCGAAACAAACTTACCCGAATAGAACTGGTGTACATCCAAATACTGCATTTGGGTTAGTTTTTGCATTAGATTGGGCAAGAACTTTCAAAGATGTTGCTTTCGAGAATCAAATTGACGATAAGGCGAAGGAATTTTATTTAAGCAATACCCAGACGCCAGCTTATTTAGAGCCCGATGGATCAGATTTCTTTTCTCCTAGCTTAGAAATAGCAGATTTAATGCGAAGGGTTTTGCCCAATAAAACCTTTGTGAATTGGCTAAATAAATTTTACGAAAAGAGAAGTATAGATCGGATTAGTGATTTGCCAATCATCAGCGATATTAATGATTATCAAGGTGTTCACCTTGTTGGTTTATCATTTACAAGAGCTTGGTGTATGAAAGGAATAGCAAACGAATTGCCTGCTGGCCATAAGTGGAAGAAACATTTTGAAATAACCGCAGATAAATTTTTATCGAATGCATTGCCTTTGGTGTTTGCAGGTAATTACGGTGGAGATCATTGGTTAGCCTCTTTTGCAGTTTATGCATTAGAAAAATAATCGATAGAAAAACAAGGTCGTGGTGAAAAGCTACGACTTTATTTTTACTTTAGTTTCCTGAGTTTTAATCCACAACTGGTAGCGTAAAGCAGAATTTACTGCCTTCGCCAATGGCGCTTTCTACCCAGATTTTCCCGTCTTCAGCTTCGATAAAATCTTTAGAAATCGCTAGCCCCAAACCAGAGCCTGATTTATTTTGGCCATCGGTAGGAACCTGAAAATACCTGTCGAACAAACGTTTCTGATATTTTTCATCGATACCCTTTCCGTAATCCTGAACAGAAAACTGAATGAATTTATCCTTTTGAAAAACATCGATTACCACTTTCGATTTTTCGGAGCTATAACGCAAAGCATTCGATAAAAAGTTAACTAAAACCCAGGCGGTTTTCTGAATATCAGCGTTCACTTTCGGTAAGTTAGGGTCGCAGTTTAATTCCAGTTTAATTGATTTCTGTTCGGACTGAAACTTAACGGCATCAATAGCGTATTGAACAATTTCTTCGGGTTTTGTTAACGCAAAGGTGAGTTTTAAATTTCCGGTTTCTACCTGAGATAAATCCAATAGTTCGCTTGTGATTTTCAGCAAACGGTCGCTATCTTCTTTAATGTGCGTTAAAAGCTGGCTTTGCTCTTCATTCATGGCGCCTACACGTGCATCATTTAGCAACTTTAAACTCATTTTTATTGAGGAAAGCGGGGTTTTAAGTTCATGCGAAACGGTGGCGATGAAGTTCGTTTTTGCTTCATCCAGTTCTTTAAATTGGGTAATGTTTTTTAAGACATAAACACTTCCTGCAGATTTTGAAGAGGTTATTAATGCCTCTTCTGTGGGTTCTTCATAATTAGGGATTACGATTTCTCGATGCTCTAAAAGGAAGTAAGACTCCTTATCATCAGCATAAATTTTTAGGGTTTTATCTTCGGTTTCAGGCTTGATAATTCGTTTTAATAGTTCATTCTTTTTAATCAGTTCGGCAACATTCTGACCGATGATTTTCTCCTCGTCCAAGCTCATCAGCTTTGCTGCTAAATGGTTTAAAAACAAAACTTCGCCTTTTTCATTTAACCCGATGATGGCATCCTGCATTTGTGCGATAATGGCTTCGATACGCGATTTTTCAGATTTGATTTTCGATAGATTACTATTTTCCCATTCGTTCAATTTAACCACCATGCCGTTAAAGGCATCTGCCAGTTCGGTAAATTCATCATCGTTTTCGAAGTTTAAACGCTGCTTGTAATTCTTCCGACTGATGCCCCGAATTGCTGCACTAAATTCTGCCAAAGGATTGGCTACAAAGCCAGGGAAATTAACAATGAAAGTAAACAGAATGATAAAGCTCAAAGTTGCAGCAATCATGATATACAAATTTGCCCTGCTTGATGCTTGTGTAGCAAGCTCGTTTTTATCATAAATGGCTTTCATATTTAAGCCCTCGATGTTTCGCAAAGCCAAATGCAAATCTCTAATAACCTGTATATTTACATTGTTTGAGGCTGTGTTTTTCAACTTTAAATAAGCTGATTTAAGTTTTTCTACCTCCAGCTTTTCTCCCGGCTCGGTAATGTTGTTGGCCTCATTTTTTATGTTGAGTTCAAATATTTCTTCGTTTTGGGCAGAGAATGGAAATTCATCTTCATTTAATATATTACGCATCTGAGCAACATATTTTAAAGATTTGTAATTGTCTTTCAGGATTACTTTCGATTTATCAGATAGTTCATTCAAAAAGAATAAGGCAATCAATCCAAAGGATAAAACGATGATGAAGAGAAACCCGAATCCGAGGCGAAGCTTGGTTTTTATTTTCATGATGATGATGTTTTATTAACCGCAAAGAATGCGAAGTTTTTCGCAAAGGCACGCAAAGCCAGGCGATATAATATATGCACCTTGCGCCATTTTTTGTACTTCACGGTTAAATTCATACTGTAGTTTTTTCTTTTTTTTGCAAAGGATATGGAGTCTTTCGGAAGGCAAAATTAGGCATTGTACTTTGCGTTCTTTGCGCCTTATCTTTGTGTACTTTGCGGTTAAACTTTAAGACAGTATAACCAAATCAATTTCTTTTGCGGCTAAATTACGCAACAGTTGATTAAAAATTGCCGTTCGCATAATTACTTGAAAAATATTTAAATGGGGCTTACCGATGCAAATGGTGGTGATTTCTTTTTCTGTTGCCATGTTGATAATGCTTTGTGTAACCTGATTGCTTTTAATTTTAATCACTTCTGCGCCTAATTCAGTTGCCAGCTTAAAATGATTGATTAAATGTCGCTGTTTATCGAGCTTAATTTTATCTAAACTTTCTGCATCGCTTTGCACATAAAGTACAATCCACGGCGAGTGATAATAAGAGGCCAGCCTTGCTGTTTTCCGAATCACAACGCCAGCTGTTTCGGCGTTAGAAGAGATGCATGCAAGAAATCTTTCCGGTCTAAGCTTTATTGATTTTGGAATTTCCGTTTGGATTTTCCGCTCCACCTGATGAACCACTTCTTTCAGTGCCAGTTCTCGTAATTGCAAAATTTTATCCGATTGGAAGAAGTTTTCTAAAGCCCTTTCGATTTTACTTTTATCGTAAATTTTTCCCTCTTTCAATCGGGTAACCAATTCATCAGCGGTTAAATCGATGTTGACGATTTCATCTGCAAGCTCTAATATTTTGTCTGGGATTCTTTCCGTTACTTTAATGCCTGTGATGTGTTCAATTTCTTCATTGATACTTTCCAGATGCTGAATATTTACCGCGGATATTACACTAATTCCTGCCTCCAATAAATCGAAAACATCTTGCCAACGTTTGCCGTTTTTACTTCCCTCTGCGTTGGTATGAGCCAGTTCATCAACCACAACAATTTCAGGATGACGGTTCAAAATTCCCTGCAAATCCATTTCATCGATTTCCTTACCGCGATAGAAAATATTTTTTCTTGGGATTAAAGGTAAACCTGCAACCAAAGCTTCGGTTTCGGCTCGTTTGTGGGTTTCTACGTATCCGATACAAACATCAATGCCGTTGCGCAAAAGTGCATGAGATTCTTGCAACATTCGATAGGTTTTACCCACACCGGCGCTCATCCCAATATAAATTTTGAGCTTGCCTCTCCTCGATTTTTGAATGAGTTCGAGGAACTGTTTAACCGAATCGTCTTTTATCATTTATGTAAAATGTAAAGGTGTAAGATGGAAGATGTAGTTTGGACGATGGAACTTCTCTCTTCATCCATTTTACATCTTCCCTCTTCCATCCCTAAAATGCTACCGCAATACTTGCTGTTAAAGTTGTATTCGCATTGACTGAATTACTTTCTCTAGTAAAAATTTTATCCTTGCTATCAAAAGTTTTACCCTCCAAACGAATTACTGCATTTGGAATTGGCGAATAATCTACGTTTAATGAGTAACCTTTTGTTTTGAAACCATTTGGTGTTCCTGTTGATATAAAAATACCATTTTTGTCTTCGTAATATTCAAATCTTGCGGCTACAGCCCATTTATCCGCAAATTTATATTGTGCAATAGCAACTGGAGAGATGACTTCATTTTTATCGTTGCTTCCTTTGGTTTTTTGTTGTGTACCGTAATCGAAACCAAGAGTTAGACCAAATTTATCGGTAACTTGAAAGATACCATAAATATTATGATAGAAACGATTTGCACGAACTGAATCAGCGCCCTCGGTTCCTAAGTAATTGCTGTAGTTTACCGTGATTTTAGGTGTTGGTTTCCAAGTCAATTGTAACCCTCCGGCTGGTTTATCATTTCCATTCTGACGGGTAATTCTTTGCCATCCGTTAAGGTAGAGTAGGGCTGCGGTTAATTTTCCATCTTTTGTCCCGTAAGTGATTTTCGCTCCGGATTCGTAATAAGGTGTATTTTCTGAAGAAATATTTCTGGTTAAAACCCAGCAATCTTTAGAAACAGCACCCTCAAAACCAATATGCGAGGAGAAAATCCCGGCATCAATCCATAAGTTTTCTGATTTTGAAAGTTTAACACCTGCATTGGCTTCGAAAATATTTTTGAGCACACCGGGTTCTGCCGCTAAGTTGGCATTGGAATACGTACCGGCCATTACTGCAATGTTCGCTCTGATTGAGCCGCTATCGTAAGCAGCCTTAATAAAACCTAAATTCAGGTTTACCTCATTGGCTCTGTTATGTGAATAGATAAAACCCGGTCTGTTATGGTCGGCAGGTTTATTAAAATCGTAACCGTAGTAAGTTTCCAAATAACCGGAGAATTTTACTTTGGGTTCGTCTTGTGCGTACGCCGTTATTGTTGCTGTTAATGTTGTTATAAGGGTGATTAGTTTTTTCATGATGTGATTATTTATTATTAGGATGACAAAATTTACCACCCCCTGCCCCTCCTAAAATAGGAGGGGAGTTGTAAGTGCTGAGGGAAATTTTCAGCATTAATTATTGTTTTAGGGTTTAAACCCATCTACTTAAAATATTGCCACAAATTTTAACCGGCAATGTCCAACTCCCCTCCTTAGTTTCAAGGAGGGGTAAGGGGTGGTTTTTTAATGTGCGCATGGTGTGATTTATCTACAAATTATCCAATGCCAAGTTCAGTTTCAGAACATTTACTGATGATGGACCAAACAAGCCCATTAATGGTTTTAGCGTATTCACTGCCACCAGTTCTTTAACTTTCTCTTCGCTGATATTTCTGGTTTTAGCAACCCTGGCAATTTGAATCGCTGCGCCTTGCTCTGAGATGTTCGGGTCTAAACCACTACCCGATGCGGTAACCATGTCTGCAGGGATATCTGATTTCTTTAAGGCTGGATTGTATTTTAAAAGCGTATCAATTCTCGATTGAACTTCTTTTAAATAATCAGGATTTGACGGGCCTTTGTTTGAACCTGCAGAACCTGCGGCATTGTAACCAACGGCTGATGGTCTTCCCCAAAAATATTCCGGTTTGGTAAACGACTGACCTAATAATGAATACCCAACTGTTTTGCCGTTTTTCGCGATTTTTTCTCCGCCGCCATTCCCTTTGGAAAGTTTGCCTGCCAATGCAATGCTGATGGGGTAAATGATGCATAACAATACGATTAAAACTAAGGTTAAGCGTATCGATTGTATGATGTATTTTTTCATGATTTTATGTGATTAAACAGATTTTAAATGATTATGAAGATTTAGCTTTGACAACTTTAAGTGCAAATTGCACAGAAAAGTTGTCAAAGCTTTTGATGTTTTAAACAAATAATCCAACGACTAAATCAATTAATTTGATGCCGATAAACGGAGCGACAACACCTCCAATGCCATAAATAAATAAGTTTCTGCGAAGCAAAGCTGTAGCTCCGATTGGTTTATAAGCCACACCTTTTAATGCCAGTGGAATTAAAATCGGAATGATAATCGCATTGAAAATAACTGCCGACATAATCGCACTTTCAGGTGTATGCAGACCCATAATATTTAAGCTTTGTAGCGCAGGAATTGATGCAATAAATAATGCGGGAACAATGGCAAAGTATTTAGCAACATCATTGGCGATAGAGAAAGTAGTTAGCGTTCCACGGGTAATTAACAACTGTTTACCAATTTCAACAATCTCAATTAATTTAGTAGGGTCGTTATCCAAATCCACCATGTTACCGGCCTCTTTTGCAGCCTGGGTTCCGCTGTTCATCGCTACACCAACATCCGCTTGCGCAAGTGCGGGTGCATCATTTGTACCATCGCCCATCATTGCGACAAGTTTGCCTAAGGCTTGCTCATCTTTAATGTAATTCATTTTATCTTCAGGTTTTGCCTCTGCGATAAAATCATCTACACCTGCTTTTTCGGCAATGTATTTGGCTGTTAAAGGATTATCTCCCGTTACCATTACGGTTTTAACACCCATTTTACGCAAGCGCTCAAAACGTTCGCTGATGCCGGGTTTAATAATATCCTGCAACTCAATTACACCTAAAGCTTTTTCATTTTCTGAAACTACTAAAGGTGTTCCGCCGTTAGTAGCAATGCTTTTTACGTGGTCTTCAATATCAGATGGAAAAATATTTCCCGCTTTTTCAACTATATTCCTGATGGAATCAAAAGCACCTTTTCTAATTCGTCTTCCGTCGGCTGTATCCAATCCGCTTGAGCGGGTTTCGGCCGTAAATTTGATGAATGCAGAACCTTGAGGTGTTCCTGGATTTTTAAATCCCTGCTCATTTGCCAATTCAATAATCGATTTTCCCTCAGGGGTTTCATCAGCTAAAGAACTCAATACACAAGCATCGGTAAAATCTTTAATTACCACGCCTGCAGTAGGGTAGAAGTTCGTTGCTTTACGGTTCCCGATGGTTATCGTTCCGGTTTTATCCAAAAGCAAAACGTCTATATCGCCGGCCGTTTCTACTGCTTTACCGGATTTGGTAATAACGTTTGCTCTTAAAGCCCTATCCATTCCGGCGATGCCGATGGCTGATAATAAACCGCCGATGGTTGTTGGAATTAAACACACAAACAGCGAGATTAAAGCCGCAATCGTAATTGGCGTGTTAGCATAATCAGCAAAAGGTTTCAACGTTACACACACGATGATGAATACCAAAGTGAAACTTGCCAATAAAATAGTTAAGGCGATTTCGTTGGGTGTTTTCTGACGAGATGCACCCTCTACCAAAGCAATCATTTTATCTAAAAAGCTTTCGCCGGGTGCGGTACTTACCTGAACTTTTATCTCATCAGACAGTACTTTTGTTCCACCTGTAACTGAAGATTTATCACCTCCCGATTCTCGGATTACCGGAGCAGATTCTCCTGTAATGGCCGATTCATCGATGGTTGCTATACCCTCAATAATTTCTCCGTCAGTTGGAATGGTATCGCCGGTTTCACAAACAAAAACATCGCCTTTTTTCAATTGATTAGAAGAACGGATTTCAATCGTTCCGTTCGCTAAAAGCACTTTTGCAGGTGTTTCTTCACGGGTTTTACGTAAGCTGTCGGCTTGTGCTTTTCCTCTTGCCTCGGCAATGGCTTCCGCAAAATTGGCAAACAGAACGGTTAGCAAAAGCACGAGGAAGATGAAAAAGTTATATAATGGCGAACCTTGTCCGCTATGGCTGAAAGAATAAACCGTAACGTAAGCCATTACGAGTGTTCCAACTTCAACGGTAAACATAACGGGGTTGCGAACCATTACCCGTGGGTCGAGTTTGATGAAAGATTGTTTCAATGCAGTTTGCACTAAAGCAGGTTCGAACAATTTATTATTGGGTTTCATTTTTATTTTAATTAAGTGATTTCACAGATTAAAATGATTTCACAGATTTTTAATTATGTAAGATGTTTGATGTAATATGGATGATGTCTGGTGCATTACCTTTTTCCATCTTCCATTTTACGTTTTACCTCAACTGTGTAAAGTATTCTGCCAACGGACCTAAGGCCAGCGCAGGGAAATATGAAAGGGCATTCAGTACCAAAATCACAGCAAAAGTCATTAAGGCGAATGTTTTGGTGTCTGTTTTTAAGGTTCCTGCAGATTCAGGGATGAATTTTTTGGCGCCTAACAAACCTGCAATTGCAACAGGACCGATAATCGGTAAGAAACGACCAAGGAAAATAATTACACCTGTAAGTACATTCCAGAAAACATTGTTATCGCCCAAGCCCTCAAAACCCGAACCGTTATTCGCATTTGAAGAGGTGACTTCGTAAAGCATTTCGGAGAAGCCGTGGAAACCGGGATTGTTTAACCATGCTTTAGGTTGAACGGCCCAAGCTGCATCGCCATGATTGGTAAAAACATAACTCGAAATTGCCGTTCCTGCCAATATTAAAAAGGGGCTTAACAAAGTAATAATTGCCGCAATTTTAATTTCTCTGGCTTCAACCTTGTGACCTAAAAATTCAGGCGTTCTGCCCACCATTAAGCCTGAAATAAATACAGCAATAATCAGGTAGATGAAGTAGTTCAGCAAACCAACTCCGCAACCACCGTAAAAACCGTTTATCATCATGGCTAATAATTGCCATAAACCGGTAAGTGGCATCGTGCTGTCATGCATTCCGTTAACGGATCCTGTAGAAATTACAGTAGTTAAGGTACTCCAATATGCAGTCGCTGCCGGTCCGAAGCGAACTTCTTTACCCTCCATAGCGCCTGTGGCTTGTGAGATGCCCATTTTAGCCAAGGCAGGGTTTCCACCTAGTTCCGAACTTAAAGTCGGAATCATCAGCATAAATAAACCAATGGTCATTACGCCGAAAATTGTCCATGCTAATTTTTTCCTGCGGATGAAATAACCAAAGGCAATTATCATGGCAATAGGTATAATTACCTGTGCAATCATCTCCACCATATTGGTTAAATAGCTTGGGTTTTCGAATGGATGGGCAGAATTCGCTCCAAAATAACCACCACCATTTGTTCCCAAATGTTTTATGGCTATCAGTTGTGCAGCAGGTCCGCGGGAAACATTTACTGTGTCCCCTTGAACGGATACGAATTGGTCTTTTCCATCGTAACTGGCCGGTGTGCCGTTAAAAGTTAAAATTAACGCCATTACGATTGATAAAGGCAACAATAAACGGGTAATTGCTCTTACAAAGAATTCCCAAAAATTTCCCAATTGGGTAGTGGTTTTATCTCTGAAAGCTTTGAATAATACAACTGCTGCGGCAATTCCGGTGGCAGCACTTACAAACTGAAGAAACATCAATACGAATTGCTGCGTTAAATAACTTACGCCGCTCTCGCCCGAATAATGTTGCAGGTTACAGTTTGCCACAAAGCTGATAATCGTATTGAAAGCCAAATCAGGTGTCATGCCCGGGTTTCCATCAGGATTAAAAGGCAGTTTATCCTGAAATATCAACACGAAAAAGCCGTAAACTAACCACAAAATATTGATGGTTAGCAAAGCTTTTAACTGCTGTTTCCAGTTCATTTGTTCTTTGATGTTGATGCCCGAAAGTTTATAAATTCCGTTTTCGAGCGGTTTTAAAAAGTCTGTCCAAACTTTTTCTCCTGCAAAAACCTTAGCCAAATACTTACCCAAAGGGATAGCTATAACTAAGGTGAGCAGGAATGTGGCGATGATGCCAATTAATTCAGTGTTCATTTTTTTGTTTTTTAAATTCCCCTTTAGGGGTTAGGGGCTAAAATTTTTCGGGTTTAATCAACACGTAAATCATATAGATAAATACGGCGATTGCGATGATGAATAGTGCTAACATGGCTTTAGATTTTTTCGAACCAATCGATTGATTTGTAAGTTGCCCAGCAGAGCAAAAGGATAATTAGAAATAGGATAATTGTCATAACTTATTGATTTATGAAATGCCTATTGCCAACTCTTGTGCCGAGTGGAATGAAATTTTTGTAAGTTGTTGATATGTAGATATTTGATTTTATTTATGTATAAAATCAAAAGTTTGGGCATAAAAAAAACCTTTCCATTTTGGAAAGGTTTTTATCGTTTTGGAATGACTAAACAGATAATAGATCACTAAGATTTATGATTGGTTTACTACCATTCGGCTCAATAGGGTATAAAATACAGCTCAAATTGATTTGAATTTGAGCTGTATTTTTCTGTAAAATAAGCTGAATTTTGTTTTTATTTTATTATTGGCTCAAAATGAGTTTTTGATTTCACGCCTCGCCAATTCCATACTCTTCAATTTTTCGATAAAGCGTAGTCAATCCAATTCCTAACAACCTAGAAGTTTCCGCTTTGTTACCTTTGGTATGAAGTAGCACTTTTTGGATATGTTGTTTTTCTACTTGCTGAAGATTGAAATTATTCTCCAGAGGAGCAAATTCGAAAAATTCTTGTGGTAAAGCGGAAACGTTTAAGTGGTCACCGTCGGACAGAATGACCAGTCGCTCGATCACGTTTTTCAATTCCCTAATATTTCCTTTCCAGTTATATTTTTGAAAAATACTTAAAATCTTCTCGTCTAGTTTAAGATCGGTATGATTTACTTTTATTGAAAATTCATTCAAGTAATGTTCTGCCAAAGCCGGAATATCCTGTTTTCTGTCTCGCAGGGGCGGAAGAGTAATCGTAAAAACGGAAAGGCGATAGTAAAGATCCGATCGAAATCTTCCCGAGGCAGCATCAGCCTTTAAATCTTTGTTGGTAGCAGCGATAATCCGAACATTAACCTGTTGCGTTAGGGTATCGCCCACTTTAATAAAACTTTGGTTTTCTAACACCCGAAGTAATTTAGCCTGCAAATCAAGGTTCATTTCTCCAATCTCATCTAAAAAAAGCGTTCCGCCATTGGCTTCTTCCAGCAAACCTTTTTTGTCTTTATTGGCACCAGTAAAAGCTCCAGCTTTATACCCAAAAAGCTCACTTTCCAATAATTCAGGGCTAAAACCACTGCAATTTAAGGCTACAAAAGGCTTGGCAGATCTCGGACTTTCATAATGAATCGACTGGGCAAAAACCTCTTTCCCAGTTCCAGTTTCGCCTAAAAGTAAAACAGTGGTGTCAGTTTTGCTCACTCTTTTTGCCAAATCAATGGCTTCTTTTAAAGCTTTAGATTGGCCAATTATTGTAGAAAAATGATGCTTTTTACCCACCTTATCCTCAAGTTCAAAAATTCTGTATTGAATATTTGCCTTATCCATCGCCCGATATAGCAAGGGAATAATTTTGTCGTTATCATCACCTTTAACTAAATAATCAAATGCACCATTTTTAATGGCCAAAACACCATCTGCAATGGTTCCATATGCGGTTAAGTTAATTACCTCAACAAAGGGTTTAAGCAGTTTAATATCTTTTACCATTGCTACACCGTTCACATCAGGCAGTTTAACATCGCTAATTACGATACTCACGTCATTGTTTTTCAATAGCTTCAATCCCTCTTTGCCAGTATTTGCCTGTAAGGTTTTAAATCCCTCTAGTTCAATAATTCTGGAAAGCAAGCTGCAGATTTTTTTTTCATCATCAATGATGAGGACGATCCCGTTCATAGGTGTAATTTATGGTGCAATATTAGATATTTGAAATTGATATTTCCTTTGATGATCAAATTTGTTTTCAGAGAAAATGCAACTGTTCTTAAAATTTTTTCCATAATTCCGGCTTAAAATTTTATTATGTAGCCCATAATATACTTTAGGTTTTCAGTTCCCCCTTTAGGGAGCAAGGGGGTTTGTACCTTTTTCGTTTCCAACTACTCGAAATAAAACCATTTTAAGCATATTTGCTACACAAAGCAAATTCTATGTTTAAGAGACTAACCGTAATATATATTCTTGGTTTTTTCACGATTTCAGCATCGGCCCAACAAATAAGGCCAGCAAAATCGTCAGAAATTTATCGAGAATTGAAAACATTGAGGCATATTCCCAAGGTTCTTTATTTGGCCGCACATCCCGATGATGAAAATACAGGTTTACTATCGTGGTTAATCAATGATCAAAATGTAGAAACCGGATATTTATCACTAACCAGAGGAGATGGCGGACAAAATTTACTGGGAACAGAACAAGGTGCAGCTTTAGGATTAATCCGAACACATGAACTTTTAGAAGCCAGAAAACTAGATGGCGCACAACAGTTTTTTACCCGAGCTATCGATTTTGGTTTCTCTAAAAATACAGAAGATACCTTTAAACAATGGGATGCAGATAGTATCACTGCCGATGTAGTTTGGGTAATCCGTAAATTTCGTCCAGACGTAATTATTTGTCGTTTCCCGCCAACCGCTGCGGCAGGCCACGGCCAACATGCTGCATCTGCAGTTGTAGCTGAAAAAGCATTTAAGTTGGCTGGAGATAAAACTGCATTTCCTAACCAATTGAAATATGTTGATGTTTGGCAACCCAAAAGAGTGCTTTGGAATACTTTCCGTTTTGGTTCGGTAAATACTACAGCAGAAAATCAGCTAAAGGCTAATGTTGGTCAATACGATGCGCAGTTGGGAATGGGTTATGGCGAACTGGCAGGATTAAGTAGAAGTTTGCATAAAAGTCAGGGCGCCGGAACGCAATCTGTTGCGGGCATTCGGACGGAATACTTTACACATGTATTAGGAAATCCAGCAAAAACATCTTTATTTGATCGGATCCCGATGAATTGGTCGGAAAAAGGAATTGGAGATATTGATGAATTGATCGACATTGTTCTTTTATCGTTCGACTATAATCACCCCGATAAAAGTTTACACGGCCTTTTAATGCTTAGGAAAAAGATAGCGGAGCTTCAAGATTTGAATTTGAGAAAAGAAAAACTTGCAGCCATCGATCACATCATTTTAAGCTGTACAGGTTTTATGGGCGAAGTGGTTACGAACCAGCCAGAGGCCATCGCTGGAAATGGTTATAACTTTCGCTTAAATGTAATCGCCAGATCATCAACCGCTGTAATTTTGGAACAGATAAATTGGATCAATCAAACTGATAATTTAAATAGAAAGATCTCTGGAGATTCATTAATTACGATAGAGCGCAAAATTCAACTTCCTGCTAATGCTGCCACAACCGAGCCTTATTGGTTAGAAGAGCCAGCGAAAAACGCCGCAACTTTTAGCGTGGCCAACGATACATTAATTGGTTTGCCAGAAGCAGAATCTGCATTGAATGTTATCATTTCTTTAAAAATAGAGTCAGAAAAATTCGCGATCAAATTGCCGCTTTCCTATAAAAAACTAGATCCCGTTAAAGGGGATATTGTAGAAGTCTTGAGGATTGTTCCTGCCTTAGATTTAAGTTTTACCGAACCTGTTTATTTCGCAAGGGAGAAAGAGGGTTTATCAGTATCCTTAAAATTAAAAGCGAATAAAAATATTAATTATGGTAAGGTAACTTTCAAAATAGGAAATATCATAGTGAAAACTTTCACAGGTTTAAATCTGCTTGAAAATACCGTTACCATTAAGGATTTTCTTATTCCGGTGGAGGATTTAGCGAAGATTAAGACTAGCCAAAATAAATTGGAGGCAGTTTTTTCTTCAGAAAGTAATGAATTTACTAAAGGGCAAGTGCTTATTCAATATCCGCATTTGCCAACACTGCAATATTTCGTGCCAGCAACAACTTGGTTGTTAAAAGGTGATGTAAAAGTGCTCGCTAAAAAAGTTGGTTACATTGAGGGCGCTGGTGACTTAATTCCGGAATTTTTAAGACAAGCGGGCATTCAGGTAGATGTATTAAATGAGGCCGATATCCTTAATCCAATTAAGTTGGCCAGTTATGATGCAGTTGTAACAGGCGTTCGGGTAATCAACACTGAAAAGAGAATCAAAAATTGGCAAGTGGCGCTAAAAACTTATGTAGAAAATGGAGGTACAATTGTAATGCAATATAATACCACCCAAGATATGGCCCTGCAGGATTTTGGAGTTTATCCTTTCAGTATCAGCGGCAAAAGAGTAACGGAAGAAAATGCAGCCGTAAAGTTTTTAAACCCTAATCATAAACTTCTTAACTATCCCAACAAAATAACGGATGCAGATTTTACAGGCTGGGTGCAAGAACGTGGTGCTTATTTCCCCGATAAATGGGATGATAAATATGAGCCTCTTTTTGAAATGAATGATACTGGAGAAGAGCCTTTGAAAGGATCGACACTATATGCGAAATACGGGAAAGGGAATTTTATTTATACCCCTTTAGCATTTTTCAGACAGTTGCCTGCCGGAAATGTTGGTGCAGCAAGGTTGTTTTTTAATTTTATCTCGGCAGGAAAATAAAAATATAATGAGTTACATTTTCCGTTGAATAGAAAATTGTTTTCTTTTAATTAAATTTGAGCTATGGAAAGCATGCGAATTGATATATTAAACCCAAAAGCCGTGAGGCTATTAAAAGATTTAGCAGCTTTAAATCTCATCACAATTCAAGATACTTCTAAAAATAGTTTTGCAGCGCTATTGAGAAAATTAAGATCTAAATCTAAAGCTACACCCACACTTGAAGAAATAACAAAGGAGGTAGAGTTGGTAAGATCTAAGCGTTATGCAAAATCGGAGAAGTAGGATAATTATTGATACAAATCTTTGGATTAGCTTCTTAATTACTAAAGATTTTTCCAAGCTCGATAAAATTATTTTCTCAAAAAAGGCCATACTCATATTCAGCCAAGAGTTGTTAGATGAATTTTTGCAAGTGGTTCAACGGCCAAAGCTTAAAAGATATTTTCTTCAAACAGATTTGGAAGATATACTAGAAGCTATTGGTGAGTATGCTGAATTTGTTGAAGTTACAACAGCCACAAAAATTTGTAGAGACGAAAAGGATAATTTTTTGCTATCTCTTTCTGAATATGGTAATGTAGATTTTCTCTTAACAGGCGATAAGGATTTATTAATTCTTAATCCTTATGGAAAAACCACGATCACTACAATTTCTACTTTTATGGCAAATGATTTTCACAAAATCCTAGCTAAATAATATCAATCCAAAAATACATGAATAAGCGGTTCAAAAACTGGAATACTTGGTACATACTTTTGGCCCTCGCACTGGTTTTTCAAATCATTTTCTATTACCTTTTTACTAAATTTTGGGCATGAGTAATATCGATTGGTTCGTACTCATTTTTACACTTCTTGCCGTTGTTACTTACGGTGTTTTCATCGGCCGCGGACAAAAAAGCAATGAATCTTATCTTAAGGCAGACAATAAAATGCCTTGGTACATTGTGCTTTTGGGTATTATGGCTACTCAGGCCAGCGCTATCACTTTTCTATCGGCACCTGGCCAAGCCTATACCGATGGAATGCGTTTCGTACAGTATTATTTCGGTTTGCCATTGGCAATGATCGTGATCTGTATTACTTTCATTCCCATCTTTCAGCGTTTAAATGTTTACACCGCTTACGAGTATCTGGAGCAACGCTTCGATAAAAAAACAAGGGTATTAACTTCCTTACTTTTCCTTTTTTCCCGAGGATTATCAACCGGAATTAGTATTTATGCACCAAGTATAATCCTCTCAAGTGTTTTAAATTGGAACATTTATTTAACTAATGTTTTAACCGGTGGAATACTGTTGATCTACACTTATGTCGGCGGGGCAAAAGCAATTGCTCATACCCAAAAGCTTCAGTTTTTGATCATTATTGGAACGATGGCTTTTGCAGGATATTTATTGGTGCAAAATATGCCAAATGGTGTTGGTTTTAGTGATGCACTATACCTTGCAGGCAAATCTGGTAAGTTAAATGTAATTACAACCGATTTCGATTGGAAAGATAAATACAACATTTGGAGTGGATTAATCGGAGGTTTTTTTCTTGCACTTTCTTACTTTGGTACCGATCAAAGTCAGGTGGGGCGATACATCACCGCTAAAGATAATACCAATGCAAAAATGGGTTTGTTGTTAAATGGCTTGGTTAAAATTCCGATGCAGTTTGCCATTCTTTTAATAGGTGCATTGCTATTTGCTTTCTTTTCCTTAAAACCCGCACCAATATATTTTAACGAGCGTTCTTATCAATATTTAAAGGAAAGTCAGCCACAACAAGCGGACGTTTTCGAAAAGGAACATCAAGTTTTAGAACAGCAATTTAATAATCAATCCAAGTTGATTCTTGATCAAAAGGAAAATCAATCGGCAAAACTAAACCAATCGATAGCAAGTTTTAAAACCACTCAAACGGCTATAAAAGCACTTCACGGTAGGGTAGAAGAAGCCATTAATAAGTCCAATTATAATGCAGAGAAAACCGATACTAATTATATCTTTTTATACTTCGTAAAAAACACCTTACCTGTTGGCATGATCGGCTTATTATTTGCCGTAATATTTCTGGCCAGTTGGGGCTCAATTTCTGCGGCCTTAAATTCACTCGCGGCATGTTCATTAAAAGATGTACACTTAATTTTCAATAAAAAACAACTTGATGATGCTACAGAATTACGATACAGTAGACTCCACACTTTAGCTTGGGGGATATTTTCCATCGCAGTAGCCATGTTCGCCACGCAAATGGGTTCGTTAATTGAAGCCGTTAATGTTTTGGGGTCACTTTTTTACGGACCGATTTTAGGTATCTTCTTGGTTGCATTTTATTTTAAGAAGATAGATGGAATGTTGGTTTTTATTTCTGCCATCTTATCAGAAATTGCCGTAATTACCGTTTATGAATTAGATATTGTATCGTTTCTTTGGTTAAATGTAATTGGTGCCGCAGCGGTTATCATTTTTTCGACCGTAGGATTATTATTTTATCGTCCCAAAGCGCTAAATTCGTAAAATTAAAAACAACAAAAACAGATAAATATAATACTATGAAAACGATGATTAAATCTATCGCCTTGCTTTTTACAGCAATAACGATTTCGGTAAGTGCGATGGCACAAGATGCTCAACCAAAACCAAGTCCGGCTGCTACAGCCACAGGTAAAGTTAAGGGCGCAACAATTACAATTTCATACAGCAGCCCTGCCGTAAAGGGCCGTAAAATTTGGGGTGGTTTAGAGGCTTACGACAAAGTTTGGCGTGCTGGAGCAAACGAAGCAACCACTTTCGAAACCGATAAGGATATTATGGTAGAAGGTAAGGCACTTGCTGCTGGAAAATACAGTTTCTTCCTAATCCCTAAAGAAAGTGGAACATGGACGGCGATTTTCAATAAAGAGCCTAAGCAATGGGGCGCTTACAAATATGAAGAAGCAAAAGATGTTTTACGTGTTGATGTGAAAACCAAAGCATTAAAAGCCACACAAGAGCGCTTGGTTTATAAAATTACCAAAAGCGGTTTCTCTTTAGATTGGGATAAAATCTCAGTTCCAGTAATGATCAAATAAGAACTTCAAATTTATAGGAGAGCCATTTCGATTTATCGGAATGGCTTTTTTGTTTTATGGAAACCTTGATTCAATTTAGATATTGATGTAAATTTTAATCTGGGCGTTTTAATCCCGAAAAATCGGGATCCGCTGTATTTTTTTTGGTAGAAAAAGCCAAAAGTTTGCCCCTTTCATCCTACCGTGTACCCACATCTTTTATTGTGAGTTTTTGAACGATTTGCTGACTTCCTTACATTAAAAGCAGGTCTTACCGAAGAACTCCGTCAATCCCAAGTGGCAGGAAAATCAAAAAAACAGGTGCATTAAAGAACAACCAGCACTACCAAACCTAAAACGCAGTGGTTTTGTGAAAATACTCTACAAAACTTTCATTTAGCAGGCACGAACAAAACAAAGTGCCTCTGTTTTTTTGATGAGCGGTGGATTGTGTGGAGCCACCTTGCTGGATTGAAATGCATTTTTGCATACTTTTGATGCCTCAAAAGTTTGTGCCCTGCGGCATCAGCAGAAAGATAAATCATAATTTAAAGAGAATATTGTGGGTACACGGTAGGCTTCCATCGTTAACGCTAGCAAACCGCAAAAAACTATTTAATGTTTTAACTACCATTCTTATCGAAATCTTCGGGTTTTAAATACAATTAGAGCAGAATTAAATCTCTTACGTAAAGAACCTAAAACATAATATGTACTTCATCTTAAAATGCTATTTTAGGCGAAACAAAAAAGCAACATCCTATAAAATGAAGTTTTCCACGACAATAATTATCTTTCTTTCACTTATTCACTTAAACGTTTTAGCGCAACAGAAAGCGGATAATTTTTCAATTCTTGAGAAAAGGCCTGTTGATTTGGTCAATGTCTTTTTGGGTTCCTCAGCCGATCATGGGCAAATGTCTCCTGCGGCCTCCTATCCATTTAGCATGTTAAGCATTGGTCCACAAACCTATCCAAAAACACATACCGGTTATGAATATCTGGCCAAGAAATTTGAGGGTTTTACGCATAACCGTTTCGAGGGCGTAGGTTGCCAAGGATCTGGAGGAAATATTTTCATTAAACCTTTTTTAGGGAATGATGCCGATCAATCCGTATTAATTAAGTCATCAGAAAAAGCTTCGCCAGGTTATTATGAGGTTGGTTTTGAAAATAAGATTAAGGCAAGTTTTGCTGTTTTAGGTAATGCTGGCAAGCATGTATATCAATTTCCAAAGGGAGAAAAGGGAGTTTTTCTCGATTTGGGTTATGCATTTAATGGCGCTTTCGTGGCCGAAGAGCATACTCTCGTTGGAAATGCCATTAGCGGTTGGGTAGAATCGAAAACAACCTGCGGTGCAGGGAAATATCGCATCTATTATTATTTGGAACTAAATGGAAATGCGAACTGGCAGAAGTTATCCGATCATAAATTGGTTGTGAAACTAGATCCAAATGCTACATCGGCAGAGATTAACATTGCACTTTCTTCTGTGAGCGCTGAAGCCGCAAAAATAGCCATCAATAAGAAAACGCTACAAGAGATTAAATCGCAGAGCAGTACAGATTGGAACACCAATCTTTCTAAAATTGCGGTAACTGGCGATATGGAAAGTGCCAAATTATTCTATTCCTTGCTTTACCGCACCATGCAGTCGCCTTATGTAATTTCAGAAGCTGATGGACAATATCGAAACACAAAGGGTGAACTGCAAAAAGATAAGGAAATTCGTTATAATGGCTGGGCAATTTGGGATAATTACCGCACTCAATTGCCATTGCTTTCATTGATAGCGCAAGATCGATATGCAGGAATGGTAAGCTCAATTGCCGATCTTTATAATTCTGGCAAGAAAGATTATGCGGGGCAGAATGAGCCATCAAACACCGTTCGGTCTGAACATGCAATCGTTGTTTTGGTAGATGCCTATCGCAAAGGTTATCCAGTAGATTTTAGCAAAATCGCAGATTCATTGGTGAAAGAGGTTAATGGTTTGGATTATAAATCGCCAGATAAAGCTTTAGAATCAAGCTATGATAATTGGGCGCTTTCAGAAATTTTTAAAATATTGAATAACCAAGAGAAAGCCGTTTTTTACAAAAATAAGGCCCTAGAGTACAAAAAATATTGGAACAAGGATTTTAAGGATATGGGTAAACGC
This sequence comes from Pedobacter frigidisoli, assembly GCF_004331675.1. GTDB lineage: Bacteria > Bacteroidota > Bacteroidia > Sphingobacteriales > Sphingobacteriaceae > Pedobacter > Pedobacter frigidisoli. Next base: position 40,947 of record NZ_SJSN01000010.1, read on the forward strand.
GATGTAGATCAAATGCAGGCTCGTGGTTTATATCAAGGGACCATTTGGCAATATAGGTGGTTTGTTCCTTACGATTTTAAGGGGTTAATTGAGTTAGATGGTGGAGAGCAATCTTATCTAGCAAAGTTGGATGAATTTTTTGCCAAGGATTTATATAACCATGCCAATGAGCCCGATCTTCAGGTTCCACTAATGTATAATGTAACCAAAGCTGGGTATAAATCTCAATATTGGATGCATCAAATAGCTGCCGATACGGTTATCCAAAATTACTTTAACGATAACAGTAGAGGCATAGGTTCGTTTATCGGGAAGATTTATAAAAATCAACCACAAGCCTATTTGCGAACCATGGATGATGATGCTGGAGCGATGAGCGCTTGGTATGTTTTTACAGCGAGTGGTTTTTCTCCAGCTTGTGTCGGCTGGCCAGTGTACTATCTAAATGTCCCTTTATTTCCCACAGTAACATACAATTTACCAAAGGGAAAATCCTTTAAAATTATAACAGAGAACTTTAGCCTTAAAAATAAGTACATAAAATCAGTTACCCTAAATGGAAAGCCTTTCAACAAAAATTATATTACACAGGCTGAAATCTATGCAGGAGGGGTTTTGAAGATTGCTTCATCAGCAACGCCTGTTAAGATCTCTACAACCGAAAATTGGATATCGAGTATAGAAAAGTAAGTCGAGTTTGGAAGATCCCAAATATGAATTTATTGATCAACTCTGACAAACAAATTCACCAAATCCATGTTTTTGATATATAAAACGATACGACATGGCACCTTTAAAATTAAGCGAAGAACAGCATGCTACATTAAGCAATAGAAGCACAGTAAAAGAAGTTAACGATCAACTTTTAGAACTTCATCCAGAAGCCTATAAAGTTAAAGGGCCATCGCCCGATAAAATGAAGTCAGTATCAGCATCATTGAAAAGCTATGCGCATGGCTTATATGGTTTGCTTTAATACCGACCATCAAATTCTTTTAAAATTATTAGAGGCGATCTTACTAGATTCCGCCTCTTTTTTTGATTAATTATTTCCCCGCTCTGCGTATTTCAAAATAATTTAGGGTAATTTTTTGCCCATAATTATTTCCCAAAGTCTGAAATCATTGAAACTCCTGACGCCTTGTAAATTCCTTTCGTTTTGCATGAGGCCTATTTCATAATTATTTTTTTAGGTAACATAAAAGTTAAGGGTATTTATTTCCTCATTTTCAAATCCCGTTTTCCCCGATGTGGTTATTTATTTCCTCACCTAAATTTTCCGTAAACCATTAATCATGTCTTATTCCCAAAATAGCGCTTATCGGTGTATTTGGATTGGTTTTTGGTTTAATCGTGCGACTAAAGGTAGCGCTCTATAAAAACACATCTGGCCATCCTTAGCAATATTTTAAATAATTTTTTTGACTAAGTAAGTATTATCCTCTCAATGCATTTCATACCACTCTAATAAGGATCCTCTTGCAGCTGAAAGCTAAGCGCATAATTCTTACCTCTAAATATTGTCGAGCCAATTGCGCTCAGCGAAGAATTTTATATAACCCTTAAATCGAGCATCAATTGCGAATGCTTTTTTAATTCAATGATATGAAAAAACACCTACTCCTAAGTTTGGGCTTAATGTTTAGTATTTTAACTGTTGTTGCCCAGCAGAAAGTAAAAGATGGTACCGTAACCGGTTCAAATTTGCCTAATAAAGATGCCATACTAGAGCTTGAAAGTTCTAATAAGGGGCTTTTGCATGTAAGGGTAACACTAAAGGCGACAACCAATGCTTTTCCATTAACCGCACACGTTGCAGGTATGATTTCGATAAATCTAACATCAGACCGGATGCAGCTATAGAATTGGATAAGTTAGTGAAGATTATGAAGGACAATCCAACGATCTGGATCGAACTGGGATCACATACCGATAGCCGAGGCAACGACCAATATAACCAATGGCTATCGCAGAGCAGGGCAAACTCGGCGGTGCAGTACATCATCGATCGTGGTATCGAGAAGAACAGGATCACGGCAAAGGGATATGGAGAAAGCATGTTGTTGAACAAATGTTCAAATGGTGTGAAGTGTTCTGAGGCAGACCACCAGCTGAATAGAAGAACGGAGTTTAAATTACCAAACAATAAATCAATATATCAACCAAAAACACAAATGTAAAGCCACCGGAGGAGAAAAACTTAGGTGGCTTTTTTGATTGATTAATTAAGATTTTAAATTCTGAAAAGTTAACTTGCATAATGAGACAAAGTGCAGGTTTATTACTTTTTCGTAAAACGGATAAGGGATTAGAGTTCTTTCTTATTCACCCTGGTGGACCTATTTTTGCAAAAAGGGATTTGGGCGTATGGTCAGTACCAAAAGGTGAACTGGATGCAAACGAGGAACCACTCGATGCAGCCATTAGAGAATTTGAAGAAGAAGTAGGAACAAGGATAAATGGAGATTTTATTGAGTTAAATCCCATCATCCAAAAGGGAGGAAAAAGAGTTTTGTGCTGGGCTATTGAGGGCAATATAGATCCTGCAACATTAGTGAGCAATACTTTTGAAATGGAATGGCCGCCAAAATCTGGCAAAAAGCAAAGCTTTGTTGAGGTAGATAGAGGGAATTGGTTTAATTATGAAGATGCTATTAAAGCGATAAAAGATCGACAGATTCCATTGCTTGATGAACTGATTTCGATTATTGGCTAGGCCATCAGTTCAAAATAAGAAATCTCCTTTTCTGATCCATTGATGATGATCGAAATTTGATGATCTCCTAGATGTAACTTTCTGGTGGTAATTAAAACGAACTTTTGTTTTCGTATAATACTTACTTCAGCATGGGCTGGATAAATCCTTTCAGAGATTTTATAGACCTTTTTAGTGTTTTGTCCGTTTTGCTTTTTATAGTAAATGGCATATTCCAACCTCACTTTTTGTTCAGTCAGGTTTTCATTTTTAATGATGAAAGAAAATGACAAACTTCCGCCAATATTTACTTCTGGAGTTAAAATTTTGAAGTTGCTTAAAGAAATTCCCTTATCATCCAAGCCATAATGTTTTAAAATTTCTGCATGGCCTTGCTTTAATAATGTTCTGCTGCCATGTTTAATAATTGCATCTGTTTCGGTACCCAACCCCGACCAACGTTTTGCAATATCCATTACTATTTGCGGGTGATCCTTAGCAATATCATTTAAGTTGTTGGCCACGCTTCTTCTCACATATTCAGATGGATCTTTCTTCAGGTTTTCAAGTATAGGCAAAATGGAGGTTGGATCTTTTTTCAAGAAAGGAATGCCCATTGCCCAAGGCAAACGTGGACGGCTGCCCTCACTGGCCAGTCTCCTCACTTTGTGGCTTGTATGTAACGACCAATTATTCATTTTCTGAATCATTTTGACTTCGTATTTTAATATAAACGGACGAACAGCAAATTCACAGCTTACAAATTGGGTTACAAATTCGAGTGCTTCAACCGATTCTTCGAAATGATTAATTCCATATTTTTCTAAATAATCGGGGATGAACATGTAGGCCAATCCATCTTCCCCAATTCCCTCGATTCGCAATTGCGAAATGGTTTTTTTGATGAGCGCAATGGCTTGAGGATAATCATTCGGTAAAAATTGATGCAACACCACAGCCGTATGTTCCATCCTTTCCTTTAATTCTTTCGATTCAAAACCCGATGTGTAAATCTTCTTGATAAACTTTGATTTATCAAAATCGGGAACCGTAATCACCAATGCATCGGCTAATCGATTGTAAAAAGTAGGCGAATATAAATCCTTAAGTAAGCTGCTCATGTGAGCAAATTTAGGTTTTGTGTTGGTGATATTCCTTAAATGTTTTAAACATTCAAAAACCTTTTTGGCAAGCTTAATTCTAGAAAAATAAAATATTTCCCCACCATTTAAGCCTTTTCTTTTGCAAATTTGTTAATCATCAAAACAACAAAAATGAGTACAAGTAAAATAGGGTGGATTGGTCTTGGTAATATGGGGATTCCGATGGCGGAGCAACTGATTAAAGCCGGTTATGCGGTTACGGTTTACAATCGAAGCAAGGAAAAGGAAGCTGCATTAATGGAAATGGGTGCTTCCATAGCGCAATCGCCAAAAGAACTGATTCAGGAAACGGATGTAATTATGATCATGGTTTCTGATGATGAAGCCATTAAACAAATCTTTGAAAGCGATGGCGGTTTGTTGGAAGCAAAAACTTTAGGAAAAGTCATCATCAATATGAGTACGGTTTCGCCAACAATCTCCAAGGAAATGGCAGCAAAATGTGTTGAGCAAGGAAACAATTATCTGGATGCGCCGGTTTCTGGAAGTGTAAAGCAAGCCGAAACTGGTCAGTTGGTGATTATGGTTGGAGGGGAAAATAACGCTTGCGAGAAAGTAAGGCCAATATTAGAGAATTTGGGTAAAATGGTTTTATTAGTTGGTGAGAATGGCGCTGGAAATCAGGCTAAATTGGCCATAAATTCATTGTTAGCGCTTTATACCCAAGGTTTGGCCGAAACTATTCTATTCGCGAACTCAAACGGAATTAAAACCGAAGACCTGTTAAGCCTCATCAATAACGCAGCAATTGGAAATATTTTTACCAAAATTAAAGGCGATGCTATTCTGAACGACAATTATAAAGCGGCCTTTGCATTAAAACATATTGTAAAGGATTTAAGGTTGGCGCAGGATGAAGGAATTTCATCGCCATTGGCTAAAACAGCCTTAAAAACTTTTGAAGATGCAGCAGCTGAGTTCGGTGAAGAGGATTTGATAGCCGTAATTAAGGCATTGAAATAATTTGGATTTGTTCTTATATTGATACTGAGGATTATTATCTATTTAAACATTTTTTGATTTTGTATCTTTACTTAACACCTTAAATAAATTGTGATGAAAACGAATTCCATTGTAGATAAGCTGCTCGAGGTAAACACCAATATGGACGAATTGGGCAAGCAATTGGCTTTTGAAAGAGGAAATCCTTATTATGCACAGTTTTCTGAAGATGGTGGCTATTGGAGGAAAGAACTTCCAACCGGTGAGAAGTTCGTTGTTGAGGTGGAAATTATTTGTGATGATCAAGGTATGCCAAAAGAAATTAAGGATACCATTATAAGACAAATTGCGTAAAAATTAATATGCCCGAACTGATCTTTGTAGCAGGATGTAATGCAGCTGGAAAATCTACTTTCATAAGAACAAAACTTAGTTCTCTAGAAGGCTATGAGGTTTTTATGACTGATGTTTACAAAAGCAGGACAAAGGAACTGGTCAGCATTGCCTTAAAATCGGGTAAAAATATCATTTTGGAAACGGTTTTTAATGATGCTTCGTTTCGAGAACTCGTAGATTTGGCAAATACGTTAGGATACGAAACTTCATTAATTGTTCTGTTTTTGGATAGCATGGAGCAATCATTCAAAAGGGTTGGTTTAAGAGCAATTGCACAAACAGGACTTCTGATTTCTGAGGGTAATGTTAAGCTCAACTTTAATGAAAGCTTTAAGAATGTAAGCGAGTATTTTCTTTATTTTAATCGAACTCAATTTATCTATACTGGTGTCGATACCGTAAACCAAAACATCGTGAGTTTTCAGCATGCAACCTTGGATAAATACATTAGTAACAACTTGAATTATATTCAAAACTTTGCCAAATACGGTCTTTCAAGGGGTAGGCTAGATCAGGTTGAATATGATGTAATCACAAGAAATAAAGATTATAACATGAATTCATAGGCTTTACTCTAACTTACATTTTCATTAATGCAGGATAAATTCTGATAAAAACCTGAGCGCCGATTGGGTTTTTGCCATAAAGATTATCCAACATCGCATTTGCCTTGTAAAGCGAAACTTGCCCGCCAATGGCAGTTCTAAATTTACCTAAGTTAAATACATCGTAATTAAGCCCCAAGCTTAACGCATTTACGCCGAAAAGTTTATGACCATAAATGGTTTCATCTAGATTTAATTCTTCTACAGATTTCTGCACCCACTCATAACGACTGTAAAAGGAGAATTTCTTTAAGCGATAGGCAGCCTCCAGCAAAGCTGCATTTTCACTTTCATGTCCTTTGGTTTTATTCATGCCCCATAAAACGGTAGCATTTAAGTTTTGCTCGTCACCAATTGGCAACGCATATATTGCCGAGGCAATAGTTCTGTTTACATCTTCGTTTTCGTGTAACTCTTCAGGACTTTTGATCCAGCCCTGCGAAACTTGCAAGGCCCAGTTTTTGTTTGGATTAAAGGATAATCTAGCACTGAAAGAATCAAATCGAGGTTTATCAAAATCGAAACGATTTTCGTTAGGCTCTCTTCCCGTGAACGAAGACGCCTCTATTTTAAACTTATTGTACCTAAAACCTAAAGTGGCCACACCAAAAGTAATGTGAGTTCCATCATTCCAATGGTGGGAAATTGGCGCATCGGGATTAGCCAATGCTGATGGACGATGCATAAATGCCACGGAACCAAGTGCCGGTTCTCCAGGATAACCAAGATAAAGGGTAAAGTCTGTTTTTTTTGAAAAAGCATAAGTGTAAGCAACAGAAAGTTCAGAAAATAAATCATGTGGGTGCTGTCGATCAACTAAAGGCTGACCTTTCCAGCTTTCACCAGTTTGAAATAAAAGCGGGTAACCAGCGCCGCCTTCTGTAAATCGATCCAAGGAAAGCATAGAACTGAAATGGAATAGACCTTTTTCGCCAACTTTTCGTTGACCCATAAACATAAACCAGTTGGGCGCATCAAATTTATCGCTACCACGACTTCCCTTCTTTTCAAGATCTTGATTGGTATAACGCAGTGTGATATTTCCATGCAACATATACATCCATTTTTTAGCATGAATCATCATGCCATACATTGGCGATGCATCTGGAAGCCATGCCGTACCAGATCCATTTCTTTGCATGGGAAGATTTAAGGAATAGGAATGGCTCATGGGAAATTCCATATCCATGTCGCCCATATCATGATCCATTTTTAGGGAATCATTTTTTGTAGAATCCTTTTTGGTATGCATTTCATGTTGTGCATTTGCACTGGCGAACGCGAAAATTAGTAGCGCCGATAACAAAACTTTGAGCTTCATTTTATTATTTCATTTGGTGTGATGCAAAAATGACTTTAAATATTCCAATCCTTGTTACATCATTTTATAAATGTTTTATATAATTATCTTTTATAAATGCCTTTTAAACCTACGTTGGTGCTTATTTGAATGATCAACATAAAAAATATTAAAAAATAATTTAGGTAATATTTGCATCGTACGAAAACTATCGTACCTTTAGATTATGAAGAATGATCGAGCTGAAAATAATTTGCCAGAACCAACCAAAGCTGAACTAGAAATTCTGCAGGTGCTTTGGGAATTCGGGCCATCTACAGTAAGGTTTGTGAATGATAAACTGAACGAAAATAGGGAAGTGAATTATACTTCAACCCTTAAGCAAATGCAAATCTTAACCGAAAAAGGAATTTTAAAACGTGATGAAAGCCAAATGAAGCACATTTATATTCCTGTTGAGGCAGAGGCAAAAACGAAAGTTCAGTTGTTAGATCGTTTTGTGAGTACGCTTTACAAAGGTTCGGCATCGCAATTAATGATGCAGCTTTTGGGCAACGAAAAAACATCGAAAGCAGAAATTGAAGAGATTAAGCGGCTATTGGATAGCATGGAATAATTAAGGAAACCTAAAACATTAAAGAACCACTTAATGGAATTCAAACTCATTAATCTATCGCCAGAAAACTGGCTACAAGCAGTTGGGGCAACGCTATTTCATTCGCTTTGGCTTGGCGTTATCTTGTCGCTAGTTTGTGGCGTAGTTATGTTTGCTACCCGAAAAGCAAGTGCCAGTTTGCGCTATAATTTGCTAACCATTTGTTTGTTTTTATTTGTTGGCGTCATTGGATTTACTTTCTTTGTTGAACTTCAAAAGCCTGCATCGGCTAATTTGGCAGGATTGGCAAATGAGACGCAAATCAATCTTCAAAAAGTAGATGTTAAGCAACCAGTGATCTCAGATTTTCAGCATCAGTTGTATGCAGGTTTAAGCAATTTATTAAACATTTGGAATGAGTATGCTTACCAAATTGTGATGGTTTGGTTCTTGATTATCTGTGGTAAAAGTATTCAACTTGTTGTTGGACTAAATGGCGTTTATCATTTAAGGAACAATCAAACTTATCCATCAGGTAAGCAGTGGGATGATAAATTGGATACGCTGGCCAAAAAATTGGGTATTCATCAACAAGTAAAAATGATGCAGTCTGGTTTAGCGCAAATGCCATTGGTTGTCGGTCATTTTAAGCCTTTAATCTTAATTCCCTTGGGCTTAATAAATGGTTTGTCTAACGCAGAAGTTGAGGCAATTTTATCTCACGAGTTGGCCCACATTAAACGCAGAGATTACTTGGTTAACCTGTTGCAGAGTTTTATCGAAATCGTATTCTTCTTCAATCCAGCGGTACTTTGGGTATCGCAATTAATAAAAACAGAACGTGAACATTGTTGCGATGATTTGGCCATCGCCTGTGTAAACGATCGCAAAAACTACGTTAAGGCCTTAATATTTTGTCAAGAGTTTAAGCAGTGCGCACCTGCTTACGCAATGGGCATTACGGGCAAGAAAGGTAGCCTACTACATAGGGCAAGTAGGATGTTATTTAACACCAATTCAACTTTAAACAAAATGGAAAAAACAATATTAACCATCGCATTGGTATCGGTTGTGTTTTGCACTGCCGCATTTAAAAGTGTTAGCTATGCAGCAACACCATCGAACAAAAAGGAAATGTTTACCGAAACACAAGTTGTACAGGATACCACAAGAAAAACGGCAAAAAACGAAAAGACAAAGTCAGTTGAACAGTTAGAACAAGAGATTGAACAAAAACTTAAATTGGCCGAACAAAAATCAACGGACAAGAGTAAGCTAAGAACCAGTAAGGAAGAAGCTAAAAAACAGTATAAAACTGATAAAGAGGAATATACTAAACGGGCAAAGGAAAATGCCAAACAAGCCATCGTTAATGCCGACCAAGCAAAAAAAGATGCTGAGCAAGCGATTCTTGATGCCAAGCAAGCAAAGGAAGATTCGAAGCAGGCAATTATCGACTCACAGCAGGCGCAAGAAGATTCAAAGCAGGCTATTGCTGATGCTATGCAAGCAAAAGATGATGCCGAGCTTGCTAGGCAGGATGCAATAGGAGATAGAATTCCAAAACCGGCGAGAGCTCCAAGAGCGCCAAGGCCACCAAAGCCGCCTGTAGCGCCAAGGGATATTAATTCTAAAATGCCACCTGCACCTCCAGCACCACCAAGAATTGATAGAGAAGCGGCCACAACAAAAACAATTTCTGAGCATGTGTCAACATCCAAAAGTGTTACCAATGGCGATGGGAGAGATTATACGAACCAAATCAATAAAGAATTGCTGAATGACGGAATTATCAGTACCACAAATAAGTTATCGTACAAGCTCAACAAAACAGATTTGATTGTAAATGGTGTAAAACAGAATGACCAAATTCAGAAAAGGTACAAGCAAAAGTTTTTAAAAAATGAGGGCCATTCCTTAATGTACAACTTCTCGGTAGAAAACCACAGCACTAACTTTTGATCGCATACCTTAATCGGATAAAATTAATGCAATTAATACTACTTTATTGATGGGTTTTAATACGAGAGGACTAAGGAAATAACGCAGTATTATAGTCCACAAGGGCTATTGCCGCTGGTTTATTGGATGAGCATCTTTGTATCATTCAGATTAAATCAATGGGACGATTTAGATGACGTAGATATGGCCAGCGATTCGCTGGCCTATCTCATTTAAGGCCATTTTATTTTATATAGAATATACGCCAGTTTGAGGCTTCAGAAATCAAGTTTGCCTTAACTAACAAACTGGTTTAATAATAAGACTCCAATCAATCCCAAAATAGAAACAATACTTTCCATTGCTGTCCACGTACGGAAAGTTTCCTTAAGTGTAAGGTTGAAATATTCCTTAAACATCCAAAAGCCGGTATCGTTTACGTGAGAAAACATCAAACTACCTGCCCCAACAGAAAGCACCATAAGCTCTGGAGAAGCACCCGGACCGATTAATGGTAAAACCATGCCCGATGCTGTAAGTGCAGCAACTGTTGCCGAGCCTAGGGTTACACGAAGCGATGCCGTGATGAGCCAAGCCAATAATAGCGGCGATAAATTTAAGTTTCCTGTTAATTGTTTTACGGTTTCACCCATACCGCTGTCGATTAGTATTTGCTTAAAGGCACCTCCAGCGGCAATAATGAGAATAATCATGGCCACGCCCTTTACGCCCTCTGTACAGGATTCCATTGCTTTTTCTATGGATGTTTTTTGTACTAACAGCGTGATAATAACCGAAAGCAATAACGCCGCAGTAGGGTCTGCCAAAAAAACAAGGACAGGTTTTCCTATATAATTGGCGTTAATTGCGCTTCCAATGGTTCCTGCAATAATAAGGAATACAGGTAATAGGGCAGTGATAAAGCTTCTGGTTCCCGATGGCAGGTGGGCTTCGTCGTCTATAATAAAATCCTTTGCTACGGGTTGATTTCGATTAATAATCAGCCTTGGGAAATAAACACCGGCAATTACGGCGATCGGCAAACTTAAAATCAATCCATAAATAAGTGTTTTGCCAATATCGGCATGGAAAATTCCGGCCAAGGCAACAGGCCCAGGATGCGGAGGTAAAAAGCCGTGGGTTACTGAAAGTGCAGCAGCCATCGGAATGCCAATATATAATTTTGATAAACCAGTGGCGGCAGAAATGGCAAAAACCAATGGAATTAAAACCACAAAACCTGCATTGTAAAATAGTGGAATCCCCACCAATAAACCGGTTAACAAAACGGCCCACTGAATATTTTTCTTTCCAAATGCCTTAATTAGTATAAAGACGATCTTTTTGGCCGAACCACTATCCTCAATCAGCTTACCCATCATTGCACCAAGGGCGAGTACCATAACCATACTGCCCAAGGTACTTCCAATTCCATTGCTGATGGATCCCATTACTTTCACTGCAGGCATGCCCAATAATAAACCAGTGATAATTGCAACAGCTGAAAGTGCAATCATCGGGTTTATCTTTTTTAAGATCAGCACAAATAACAATAGGATACCGAAAAGTAGGAAGAATAGTGACATGGATCGATAGGGATTTTAGGTCTAATTTACTTTTTTACGGTGATGGTTCTTCCTGTAACCAGATGAAATTCGTAAATTCTGTACAAACCGTCATCGCTAATCTCTATGGTTTCTACCAATCCCGTTTTGCTAAAGGTATCGGTCACCATATTCCCAATCCTAACTTCTTGAAGTACATCACTTGGTGTATCGTTATTCAATCTAATCATGCTGTAAATGTATTACTAATTGAATTAAAGCCTAAATTATTATTGATCATGTTTTGTCCAAACTAGGGTGGAGGTATCATAACCTAAAGCTTGTGCTTTTTTAAGGTATTCTGCCTTGACATTTTCGGGGATGCTCGGTTTTCTTGCTAAGATCCAAAGGTAATCCAGGTTATTGCCAGCAATTAACGCGAACTGATAATCTTCATCAATTTGAATAACATTGTAGCCCGCATAAAAAGGACCGAAAAAGGAAACCTTTAACCTCCCCTCATCGCTATTATTTACAAACTTCGCCTTGCCAACACTTTGCTTCCATTCCTTTTTCACGTAGTTGTAACCACGGTTATCCACCTTAATGGCGCCATCATCTTTAAGTGAATACGTCGCCGTAACATTGTTCAGGTTTTTCTCAAACTTGAAATCCATTCGGGCAATCTCATACCATTTGCCCAGATATTATCTTTTTTGAAAGGCTTTACTGCGGTTGCTCCCTTTGGTATAGAAACGCAGGAAACGAGGTTTATCGCTATTGCCCCAACTCCTAAGGTTAGGAGTAATAATTTGGTTTTTTTATTCATCATGCTCTAATTTTCAAAGAATAACATCACCAGCAGAAAAATGTTCCAAATAGTCAAATAAGCGTATTAAACTTCGATTCGATATGGTTTTTAGCTTGTTTTTGAAATGCCTCTGGCGTTTGCTGCGTTTGCTTTTTAAAAAACCTGCTGAAATATGGTCGATCAGAAAAGCCTAAATCGTAAGCAATTTCCTTAATGGTAAGCTCGCTGTGGATGATTTTTCTTTTGACCTCCAAAATGATGCGATCATGAATAATCTGCATACCGGTTTTATTCAGCTTTTCCTTAAGAATCTGATTCAGTCGCTTAGAGCTAATGCCAATTTTCCCTGCATAAAAATCTGTATGTTAAAAATGATAATGGAGAAATTTTGGTAGAAAATCCTTTGGAGGTAGAAAGCTATTTCAAATACCCAGATTTAACGTTTCAATGTGAGTTTTTAGCAAAACAATACAAGAGACCATTCAGGAAGATATTTCTGAGAACTACAATTTATTTTGCGTTACGATGAACTTAAGCATGCAATTCAGAATATTGTTGATATGCCAGATAAGGAAATTAATAGTATGATTGTATTTCATCACCAAAATAAAGGATGTTTTCCAAAGCGTAGAAGAACTGATTTCGTTAAGTTAATGGATGAGGAGATTCAAAAAATGTAAGAAATTTACAATGAAATTTTTAATTAATACTTGTTCTTATGGTAAGGAATATTGATTTTTGATATTTTACAGTATCAAAAAACGCCCATCCTTATCGGTATGAGCGCTAGTTGTTTGATTATTGTTTTTAATGCTTCACATCGGCAGGAGCATTTGTAGTAGAATCGGCTGTGGTATCAGCACTTGTACTATCAACTACCTTATTGGTATCTGCATATTTGTACATGCTATCAGCATTTTCCTGATCTGCTTTTTTACCGCTACACGCTGCCAATCCCAAACCAAGGGACGCAACTAAGATTAATATTTTTGCTTTCATGTTCAACTTTATTGGTATTTAAATACAATCCTTTTTAAAAGCGAATTGTTTTGGCAAAAGGGATATTAATTAACCACAGATAAGAAAGGATAGGCACAGATAAAGAATAACAACCCAAGTCTGTGTGATCTGTGTAGTCTGCGGCTAAAACCTAAGCCCCAAGCTTTACCAAATGATAAAACACATAAAAATTAACAACCCAAATCTGCGTTTATCTGTGCAAATCTGCGGGAAAAGTTAAGCTTCTGGCGTCACTAAATAATTATCCATATAAAAATTAATAACCCAAATCTGTGTTTATCTGTGCAAATCTGTGGCAAAAATCTTCCTTTAACCCTCGGTTCTCAAAATCTTTAGTGGAGGCTGATTTAAGATACTTCTAGTACTTAATACTCCGGTAACCACCACAATTAACATAACAGAGCCAAACAATAAAAGGGTAGGTACAAATGGCGGAACAAAGTTTGCATCGAAAGTAAATTTGGCCAATGCCCAACTTCCGCCTAGTGCCAAAATTAATCCTGCACCTGCTGCAAAAGCACCTAAAAAGAAATATTCAATAGCGTTTATGGCCAAAATCTGTTTTCTACTGGCCCCCATTGTTCTCAATAATATACTTTCCTTTATTCGTTGATTTTTACTGGTAAGTACAGCAGAGATTAATACAATCCAACCGGTTACCATACTAAAGCCTGCCATGAACTGGATTACAAAACCGATTTTACTCAACAATTCATCTAATAGTTTTAATACGAGGTCTAAGTCTATTACCGAAACGTTAGGGAATTTTTGAACAACTTCCCCTTGAAACTTCGCCGACATTTCGCTGGTGGATACTCTCGTCATCAGGACGTGAAACTGCGGTGCCTCCTCTAATACACCAGCCGGAAATACCACCCTAAAGTTGGTTTGCATTTTGCTCCAATTTACTTCTCTAAAGCTTCCAACAACAGTAGGAATCATCATTCCCTGTACATTGAATAATATTTTGTCATTAAGACCAACATTAATTTGTTGCGCATAGCGCTGATCCAATGAAATGTAAATCGTTTCTCCAGATTTTATCCTTCCTATCCATTTTCCTTCTACAATTTTCTCAGCAGCAGTAAGGCTATCCTGATAAGTTGCCCTAATCTCATTTCGATAAGCACGACGGTTATTGGTATCAGCATTGGCTTTCTTTCCATTAATCTCCTCAATCCGCATCGTAATCACCGGAACTTGATTCATCAAGGGTAACTTGAAAGCTTTCGTTAAACTATCTAAACCCTCTTTTTGGGTATTCTGAATATCGAACATCACCATATTTGGCTGATTACTTCCTGATGAAAGCGTAACCCTGTTCATTAAAATTCCCTGAACAAAAAACAGTGTGCAGATAAAAGCGGTTGATAATCCAATCGAAACAGTAAGCATTAAGGTTTGGTTGTTTGGACGATAAAGATTTGCAAAACCTTGCCGCCACAAATAACTAGATGATTTAGGTAAAAGCTTTTTCACCAAGAACATCAACAATTTCGATAAAACAATAAGCAAGATGAAAGCAATGCCAATACTTAAGGTAAAAGCCAATGTTTGTACCCAGGTTTTCATTTGTAAATGGGTAAATCCCGTTACAAAGGCAGCCATAAGAATGTATACCAGCCAGGTTAAGGGATCTCTTTTTCCGCCAGCTTTTTCAAATGAGATTCTTATTGCGTTTAATGGGGAAATCTTTCGCACAGCTAACAGCGAGGGCAATGCAAACAGGATCGAGATAATAAGTCCAAGCAAAATACCCTGACCAACGGCTGGCCATGAAACCTGCATGGTAATTTCAACTGGAAGAAAATCCTTTAGTACCAATGGAAGTAAAAACTGGATTGCTGTCCCCAATATAGAGCCGAGAAGCGCTGCAATAAGTCCGATAAAAAAAATCTGGACAAGATAGATCAAGAAAGCGTGGCGAGACTTTAGTCCGAGGCACCTCAAGGTTGCAATTGCACTAAGTTTTTCCTGGATGTAAACATGAATGGCGCTTCCAACGCCAACGCAACCTAACAATAATGCAATAAATCCCGATAATGCCAAAAAGCGATTTACGTCCTTAAATGATCTTCCTGTTTGCTCCTTTCTGGATTCAACCGTATCGGCATCAAAGCCCTCTTTCTCTAATTTGGGCTCATTCTTTTTTACCCACTCATCCACACCCGATGGATCATTATAGCGGTAGTAAAATTTATTGTTAATCCTACTTCCTGTTTTAATCAGGTTGGTTTTATCTAAGTATTTTAAGGGAATATAAACTGTTGGCGCAACACTTGAGGCGATCCCGGTTTGCCCAGGGGCCTTAATCAGTGTGCCTAAAATCTTAAAGTTAAGCTCGCCCACTTTTACCGAATCTCCAACCTTGGCGCCAAATTGGAGCATCAAGGTTTGATCAACCAATGCATATTGATCATTTTGAAAACCATCCGCTGCCTTTGCAGGAATGGTTTCTATAATTCCATAATAAGGATATTTTCCCTGCAGCGCTTTCATTTGCACTAATCTACTTCCGCCACCTTTTTGGAAATAGATCATTGATGCAAAGGTTTTCTCCTGAGAGCGATCATCGCCAAGCGTATCGAGCATTTTCTGCATCGCTTTGCTTACGCCTTTTCTACTATCTAAAACTAAGTCTGCTCCCGTTAGTTCCTTTGCCTGCGAATCGATATCACGTTGAAGATTATCCTTAAAAGAATACACAGCAACAAGCGCCGCAATACCCAAAACGATAGAGGATATAAAAAGCAACAAGCGAGAGCGGTTCTTTCTACTATCTCTCCAGGCCATCTTAAATAGCCAGGAAAATTTAATATTCTGCTTCGGAATTTGATTAGGCATAGCTTGCTTTCTCGTCTGATAGGATTATGCCACCTTTTACTTTGATGGTTCTTGAGGTTCTTGCCGCCAATTCTAAGTCGTGGGTAACAATTACCAAGGTTGTTCCAGCATCTTTATTAAGGTCGAACAGTAATTTAATTACTTTTTCACTGGTTTCCGCATCGAGGTTTCCTGTTGGTTCATCGGCAAATAGAATAGCAGGTGCATTAGAAAATGCCCTGGCCAAGGAAACACGTTGTTGCTCTCCGCCAGATAATTGAACGGGATAGTGATGCGAGCGATCTGCCAAACCAACTTTATCCAATAAATCCATAGCGTGTGCCTTAATGTTCTTTGCACCCCTCAACTCTAGCGGAACCATTACATTTTCTAATGCGGTTAAGGTTGGAAGCAGTTGAAAGTTTTGGAAAATGAAGCCAACGTATTGATTGCGTACTGCCGCACGTTCATCTTCATTTAATTTTTCAAGGGCAATGCCATTGAGTTCTACCGTTCCGTTGCTTGCCCGATCTAATCCGGCGCAAAGGCCAAGTAGCGTTGTTTTTCCACTCCCTGATGGGCCCGTAATGGCAACTGTGGAACCTGCATCTATAGAGAAATTGATATTGTTGAGAACAGTGAGTTCCTTTCCGGCACTTTGGTAAATTTTGCTTACATTTCGAATGTTCAGTATGCTTTCCAAGTTTCTTATTTTAAGGATTTGCTTAATGGATATTTGCCAAACATAACAAGGCTTTGCCTGTTAAGATAATGGTTTTTTTATTAGAGATAGAATTAGATGATATGTTACGAAAACGCTTTATAGGCCTATTTGTTTTGGTTTTGATGTTTGCAGCCTGTGGAAATAAACAAGATAAGGGCAAGGATAATGAAACATTAGATTCAGCTGACCAAACTACTGCAAATACAAAAATGCAGCAAAAAAATATCCTATTTTTTGGAACCAGCTTAACCGCCGGATATGGATTAGACCCAACCGAGGCTTACCCAGCATTAATCCAGAATAGAATTGATTCGCTTAAACTGCTTTATAAGGTAATTAATGGAGGTTTAAGTGGAGAAACATCAGCAGGTGGGAAAGGTCGAATTGATTGGCTTTTGAAACAACCTGTCGATATTTTTGTGCTTGAGCTTGGTGCAAACGATGGGTTACGTGGCCTGCCCGTAAAACAAACCATAAAAAATCTTCAGGATATCATAGATCGGGTAAAGTCTAAATATCCAGATGTGAAATTGGTGATCGCAGGGATGCAAATGCCGCCCAATATGGGTGCGAAATATGCTGCCGATTTTAAGAACATCTTCCCCGATCTGGCCAAGAAGAATAATATGGTATTAATTCCCTTTCTCTTGGATAAAGTTGGAGGCATTCCTAAGTTAAATCAGGCAGATGGCATTCATCCAACAGCCGAGGGAGATAAAATATTGGCAGATAATGTTTGGGTGGTGCTTAAGGATTTACTCTAGGCCACCATCTCCAACCACTTATAACCACGGCTAAAGCACACTGTATAATATCCAATTTTTGCTCTGTTGAACTTTTGTAAGTGTTAAACCATCCTTTTGAAACCTATCGAACGCTTCGGTATTTAACAGACTGAAATTTTGGTAAGGATTATTTACGCTTGGCATTAGGATATAGTTTACATTATCTCTTGGAGAGGCAAGTGCAGCCAAAAATGTTTTTTGTGCAGGGATAAGAAAACGCTTGCATGAACTTGAGATTGCAATAATTCGGTAGGCTGTAGCATCATCGGCTAAAATTGTTTTCGTAGACGGAATGTTATTAATGTACTTTGCCATTGTACCATCCTCATCAGGAGTAATTAATTTTTGGTCGAAGATCAAATGCTTAAACTCGGTTACGTATTTTCTTTCCTCTGGAACAGATGAGCTGTTCATCATAAAATAACCTGTAGCCAATTGTAAAATAATGATGAATAAATACAGCTGGCCCATATATTTCAGGTTCTTAAAATTCTGGGCGTTTAAGATAATTCCCCAGCACATACAGATAAATGCAGCATAAAAACCAACTTGAAGAAAAACATCAGGATACTTGATTTTTAAGAACTCCATAAATAGGAACAGGGCAAATACCACGAAAGTATTTCGTAAATTACTTTTAAAAACCGAAAAGCACAAAAGTATCATCGGTGCATAAATCAAGATCTTAATTGTGGTTAAAAAGCTGGTCTCAGTAATAAACGAACTCACCTGATCTTTCGCAAAACCTGTAAAATTCTCGCTCTGGTTTATCACCGCCAGGTAATTGGCATAAGGGCTATCTAAAAAATAATTAGAATCACCGGTATAGGTTTCATTCAAAAGCCTAAAGGCAAAAATTGCGGTAAGTGGTAACGCAAATACGATTAAATAAACTGCAAAGGTTTTATTTCCCAACTTTCTTCTAATGGAAAGACTGTTAAAGGCGAATGCAATTCTTTCCCATGGATCGCTTTTGGCAATCTGCATCGATTGTAGTGCGGCAACAAAGATTACGGGTAGAAGAAACAAGGCCAACCATATAAATTTGAAATTGCAGAATACCAGCATCGTAAAGTAGATACTGGCGACAGAAATATGATAAGAAGTATTATACTTGAAGTATTTGTAAAGGGCAGAAATAAAGAGGTAAAAAAAGAGGAGCATCATATAATCGCTCTTGCCAGATACAGCTATGAACAAAAAGGTAGGGTGAAAAAGAAAAGTTACCAATATCCCCGCAAAAAGCCAATTTTTGTACTGATGGGTTTCAATGGAATTGGCAATGATATAAAATAGTACCGTTGTTCCTACGGCAGAGGCAATAAATGGCGCAAACGTACTGTGGAAAATGGAGAATAACCAAGTAGAGAAAAAGGAAAGCTGAGGGAAGGTTAGCCCCACAATGGTTAGTCGATCTACACCTCCATTACTGAATAGAATTGCTTTTTCGGCAAAGAAAAGTCCCTCGCTACTGTATACGCCCTTAGAGAATAGTGCATAGGCTAACGCAAGGTAATACAAGAAAAGTACTGCCGATATGGGGTATAATCTATTCTTAAATGGTATCAAACTTTTCATTATTCTGCTTTTTGATTTTGAGTGGTGGTAACCTTGCTCAATCCGTGATTTGTCTTTTCCCAATAAAATGGCTTGGTAATTAGCTGCCAAAGCCCCTTGTAGGCAGAAATGGAGTGCATTAGCCAGTAAACGGGATTAGTGATGGCGTACAAGATCAGCTCGTAATACCTGCGTTTAAAAACGGCAATCATATTCACGTATATCATCAATATATTGCCGATTATGAAATTAAAGGTAGAAATGTAAAGTACCCAATCTGGAAATATGGTCTTAATGTTCTGGATATCAAATACGAGGTAGCTGATAAATAAAAGGAGTAAGATTGGATAAACCAAAAAGGTGATGGGAGTTGCCCCAATAAAGAAATTGAACCCTAGAAATCCTTTCCATCCAATTTTTTGGATCAACTTTGCGGGGTTGCGCATGTGCACCAAATAGGTTTGCATGTAGCCCTTAATCCACCTCGATCTTTGTCTAATCCAGTTAAAAGTCTCGTTATTTGCCTCTTCATAAGTGGTGGAATTAACCAGAGCAACCTTATAGCCCTTAGCAAATGCCCGAATGCCCAAATCGGCATCCTCAGTAACATTAAATGGATCCCAGCCGCCCAATTCGATGAGGTTCTTCATTTTAAAATGATTGCTGGTACCGCCTAATGGGATTGGAATATCCAATGTTCCAAGTCCTGGAAGCATGTAATCGAACCAATATGAATATTCTAGGGTGAACATTCTGGTTAAGAAGTTCTCGTTCCTGTTGAAATAGTTTAGTGCACACTGAATGCAGATATAGTTTTGGGGTAGCTTACGGAAAAGGGCAACTACTTTTTTCAACTGATCCGTATCAGGCACATCCTCAGCATCATAAATGGTAAGGTATTCTCCACGAGAAAAGTGCAACCCATAATTGCAGGCCTTGGGTTTTGTTTTTGGCATGTGGAAAGGAACTACAATCACCTCGAAAATGGCCGGAAAATCAAGGTCTTTTACGGCGTTGAGGGTTTTGTCGTCGTCTTCTTCAATAAGCAGTTTAATATCCAGCTTTTCCCTTGGATAATCCAACGATTGCAGGTTCCAGATCAGCTTACGAATCAATTTGTCTTCCTTGTAAACTGGCAATTGAATGGTGAAAACTGGTAAATCATCGTTATCAATCCCTTTTAGCTCTTTCTTGCTCACCGCTTGATAAAGTTCTAGCTTCGATCCCGATAGGGCTAGGTAAAGCTTAAACACAATGGCGATTAAAAAGAATGTACTCATCAGGATATTGATGATAATGGAGGTGTTAATGAAATTTAAGAACAATGCAACCACCACCACACCAATTAGCGAAAAGATTATAACCAGCTGCTTTTGGGTAAAGGTAACCAAGGCAGAACTATCAGGATCTCGGTTAAGCAGTTCGAAAACTGCTGATTTAACATATTTTTCGCCAAGTAATTTGTGGGCCAGCCACAATATATCCAAATCTGATGCCACCAGAACCACCAATTCCATCCCGAATTTCTCCTGAATCTCAATAAGATCATCAGTAATATAAGGGGAAGCAACCGCAACAACTAACTTGCCATGTTCCTTTCTAAGTGGAAGAATTAAGTTTCCATCAACTTTCATCAAGTCATTTTGCGACATTACAGCTGCATCGATCTGCTCAGCTCGGACATCGATAAAAACATAGCCCTGTTCTTCCAAACACTTCTTAAATTGTTTTCTGCTGATGTAGCCAAAATTGAGAGCGATCTTAATGAACGAGAGTTGGTTTGAACGCGAAAAATTATTGATATGCGCCAATTGTTCGGCAGTAAGCAGTCCGGCTGAGATCAGTAGATCTTCTAAGCTTTCTAAGTAGGTATCTGTCATATTAAAAGCGAAAAATTCCCATTACCATTACCCCTTGGCCAATTCCCGAATTCCGGTTAAGGATATCATGAAATGGACCTGCATAAATCCAGTTGTCACCAACTATCCGTTGTCCAATACCGAGTGTTGCCTTTAAAAAGGTAAACTGTGTATTGGAAGCTAAATTTTCAGGATCGAAAAGACTAGATCGATAAGCACTTACGCCACTCAATTCGCCCATGATCTGATTATTTTTCCCTATTTTTATTCCAGAAGTGGCCAAATATGTTAGCTGCCCGATATCGCCTTTCCCACCAAAAAAGTGCCTGTAGCCACCTTCAAGATTAAAATAAGCTTTTTCGGTAACCAGGCCGCTAAACATAAGTTTAAACTCAGTTCCGAATTGTCCATACCCAGGTACAGGATTTTTCTTAAGTCCATAAAGTGGAATACTAGCCAACCCCTGAGCCGTAAGGAAATACCGATCTTTATTAAATTTTAAGAAATTATATTTAAAACCAAGCTCTAAATCCGTTAACGAGGTATTCTTGTTCCCTTGAAAATCATCTTTAAACTGTGCTGTGCTCAAGGGCATCTTCAACACAAAGTCAAGCCTATCGGTTATGCCGTGTTCCAGATATAACTGTGCGGTAAAGGAACTGTATTTGCCACCATTTCCATAGTTAAATTTGTTCCCGCTTAAATCTCTGTAAGATTTGGCAACGAAATAACTTAAGTATGGCGAAAGCAATGTCTTTCTTTTGCCCGTTGGAAAGCCACTTGAATGCGCCTCCTGGAAAATGCACATTAAGAAAATGGCCGTTAAAGAAAGACTGATCGATCTGATAAACATAATTTTAAGTGTTAACAATGGTTTGAGAGTGTTTAACTTTAGTACGCACGTAGATGTAGCCTAAAAAAACCATGAAAAGTACACCAGCCAAAAACAACAACTTGTATCTCGTCCAAAAGCTAATCCATGGACCATTTTCATCGCCACTATATTTGATGTTATTGCTGTTCTGAGCGAGATTGAAAATTTGGTGATTCTTTTTATTGCTAATGAGAATATTTCCAGAGAACTGGTTAAGCTGCTCGCTCATATCGGTTACGGTTTGCTGTAATGCCGCTTTCGAAAAGCCATCGTTGGGAATGGTAATTGATAATACCGCTGGAAAACGGCCATCTTCGAATATTTGGGCTATAGTAGATTGATCTGGGGACGACAATTGATACATAATCTCATTGTTGTTATCGCCATAAATGGTAAAGCCTTTACTGTATTGAAGGGGAATATGCGTTAGCTCTGTTAAAAGAGAATCTTTTCGAGTGGTCAGCAGTATAACATTCTTGCCCGTGTATTTATTGGCATTATTACTGAAATCGATTATTGGCCGGTAGGTAACCTCATTGCTATAGTGATCATTCAGCTGATAAGCTAAATCTGCAATCGCCGAAATAGACGAGGAAAGCGCATCTTTCGAAACTAGAATGGCAGCATTTTGTTGGAATACATCAGGATAACTGTAAAAACTGATCTGCTTCTCGTTTAGGTTCGAGCCCACATCTAAAAAGGAGGATTTAACATCCACCTGCCCAACAAAATTGCTTACAGTGCCAGTGCGCAAACCATTAGCTGTATTGTACACAAACTCAGTTCTTAGGGTGTTAAACTTTTTAATCTGGTAGCGGTTAACAGAAGCGGCAACCCTTAGCGATCCAGATTCATTTAATTGGCGTGAGGTTATGAGCGTGTTATTTAAATAAACGTTAAAATAGCCACGGTCGTTTTTGCCAATTCCTGTATACTTAACATGTAGCTCCATATTAAGATCTGCCGGAATATGTGCAAAGGCCGATGTTTTAAAATTAAAATCGTGTGAGTTACTTCCGCCCCCTGGTTCTTGGTTGGCATTATCATCCAGATCTGATAAAAATAACTTATCGTCTTTTTCAAAGGGTTTATAGCCTGATGTTTTGATGATTAGCTGATTCTGGAAATTGGCGCTTAATATTCCAGGTGTTAAAACAGCATCTAATGCTTTCGATAAACCCAATGCATCAATCGCGGTCATGAACAATATCTGCTCTACGTTTTGCTCACTTTGTCCAATCAACCCTTTATGGATGTACAATAAGCCATCGCCAGATTTGATCTTGGCGCTTATCATGGTGCGATATGCAGGTTTTAGCTTATGTAACAGCCCAATATAAATAAAATCTGATAATCCGCTGGGTACAGCATCCTGTGCATAAAGTTTTATGTTGCGCTGTCCCGATCTGCGTAGTTTGGCGTAGGTTAGGGCAACGGCCTGTAGCTCTCCCGAAGAAATATTGTTGGGATATACAATTGCTGTTTTTGAAAATGTAGTGTTGGATAAATTAACCGATGCCAAGCCATAACTTTGATCTGCAGCCCAGGTAATATTCGATTGTGGAAGAATATTTAGCCACAGTGATGGGTTGTTTTCTTCCTGATAAGGTGTATTCCCAATAAAAAGCTGACTCTTTACCGTCAGTTTTAAAAAGGGCGCTTTAGCGTTCTTATTGTAAGTAAGTGGAATGATGAGCTTGTTGATAGTATCTGGCTTAAAGCGGCTACTGTAGCTGGGCTCGTCGTTAACAAAAACATGAACAAATGATTTAGCCATGTTCAGCGTTCTCGGTACTGAAACCGATAGCGATAGGGTACTTCCATCTATCTGCTGGTTCGGAAGCACTCTAAAATAATAAGTGTAAGATCCATCACTTCCCCTTAAGGTTTGGGTGGCGTAACCATATTCCTTAAATGATTTTTGAGCGAATAGGCCGCAGTGTAGTAGTAGAAGAGAAAGTATAAAGTAGAGTTTTTTCATATGCGAGCGTAAAATTTTAAAGAGAGGTGGGTTGATCAAATGTTAACTTATAAGTGACGGACTCGTCGCCCTCATGAAAGGATAACCGAGTATTTATTTTTTTTGCCAATAAGCGGCCAATATATAAGCCTGGTGCCGGGCTGCCTGCCCTTGTATCACTAGCTTGGCGTTCAGCCTTATTTATTTTGCGTTCTGTAGCCGATTTTGAACAGGTTAACAAAAGGCTTGTTCCATCTTCCTCGTTGGCAACCGAAGCCGTAAGATGGGTGCCTTTTGATGAAAACCTTATGCAGTTCGCAAATAAATTATAAAGAAGCTGTTCGTAATCAAGCTGATCAATTTGAAAGATATGGCTGCGATCGTTCGGTAAGGAAATAAAATTGATACCAGAACGAGAGAACTGCTCCTCCATCGATTTGGCAACTTTGTTAAATGTTTGTTCAATGCTTATTGGCTCAGCTGCTGTAGTTGCCCCTTGCTTTTGAATATTTTGCTCATTGGGGAAAAGTGCTATCAATTGTTCTAGTCGAGAAATATTATCCCCCATCATATTGGCGGTCTCTTGTTTCTCGTGGTAGCCTGCATCTACGGTATCAAAATTGCAAGCCTCCACAATAACTTCAATATCACGCTTTACTAGAGATAAAAAGGCTTCCTGTTGCATCACCACTTCGGTTAATTGGGCGTTTGATGATTCTACTAAGAGATTTTTTACATGCAATTCTTTATGAAGCAATTGTAGCTGAGCCGAAGTATTCTTAACAACAATGTCGTTTAATGCATTTCTCTTAATGATGCTGTATCTCACTACTGGAATAAAACAAGAGAAAAAACCCGTCATAATAAAAAGTCCGGCTCCTTGGGTAATAAAAATCTGTATGCTTCCGGTATTAAAAAGATGAAAGGAAACAACAATCATCAACAGGGTTAAAAAGAAATGCACAAATGAATAAGAGGCAGGCCAAAACACCGTTAGGTTAAATAGCATGAAAAGACTGGCATAAAGCAGGAAGAAAATGGGTGCCACTTCAAAGGGAACAATGTTGCACAATATAGCTGCATTTACGGCGATCGTTGCAAATGTCATATGCAAGGCAATCAGCGGTGAGCTTTTCGTTCTCGAGCAGATATCGTAAACAGCATAAATTGCGAGTACCGATATCACCTTGATCAAGATCAAGGTTTGGTAAAGCTCATAGGCATACACATAATCAAGTATTCCCAAAAGGGGATAAAAGAAAATGACCATCCAGATGATGATGTTAGCGTAGTAAAGAGATTTTTTGCTCAACTCTTTACTAAATACAGCAGTATCTATATGGATGTACTGGAATATACTATCTTTGGGTTCAAACTTCATAATAAAATAGGTGACAACGCCCTAAATGTATTAAGAGTTGAGCTATGAAAATGAAATTTATATGCGTTATGTTGCTTTTTGTAACTAATTTTCGCACTTTTTCCCAAGATGTTACAGCAATCGGACGAAGTCAGGCGATAGCAAAAGGGATTAACGTCTCTTGGTTGGAGCATTACTGGGATTCTCATGTTTTATCAGATTTAAAGATAAAAGATGGAGACTTTGTCCTCATTGCAAAAATGGGTTTTAACACCATCAGATTGCCGGTCGATTTTGAACATTTCTACCTAAATGCCTCCCCAACACAGAAAAATCTGTTGGTTAGTCGCATCGATTACATGATAAAAAAATGCAAAGCTTACAAATTAAAGCTCATTTTGGTGAATCACTATGGTAAGCTAACCCAAAAGAATTTTCAACAAGATAGCGACAGGTTGGTGAGGCTTTGGGCCGATTTGGAAAAACGATACCGACAAATATCTACTGAAAATCTTTATTTTGAGTTGTTGAACGAGCCCACGATTAAAGACACACTCTGGTTAGCCACCGCGGCCCAGGTTGTGTCTGTAATCCGAAAATTTTCTCCTGATAGAACCATCATTATTGGTGCATCAAATTACAATAGTTTATATGAGCTTAGCAGAATCAAGCCCATAAACCATAAAAATATACTTTACACATTTCACTTTTATGAACCATTTATCTTTACACATCAGGGTGCCGAATGGGTAGATAAGCAGGTTGCCACTATTGGGATTCCATTTCCCTATTTACCAAATCTAATGCCAAAAATGAGCAGGAATGCTATTGGTACTGGTGGAGAACCAAACTACAATAATTATAGCAATGAAGGTAAGGTAGGCTCTATTAGGGACAAGATCCAGATTGCTAAACAATGGTCGGTAAAATATAAGGTCCCTGTACTTTGTGGTGAATATGGTGCTTACCGTAAGCATATTTCCGATGATCATATCGCCAATTACATCTCCACGGTAAGAACTGAACTTTTAAGGGTAGGCATCCCGGGTATCATCTGGGATTATAACCAAAACTTCTCTCTTTTCCGAGGACCAGCTAACATCAAAAACCTATCACCACGCATGCAAAAAGCATTGGGTATGTAAAATGTCTCACCGTTTGTGGCTCAAAATGATATTTGTTGTTTGATCATTTAATTCGCTTACCTCTATACTTTATGGTAATAATAAAGATGAAATTTTAATCGCGCCGATTAAATCAATTTCTTAGATAAGATGAATGAGGTGTCGAATCCATTTTTAACAGATTCATAAACGATAAAAGCCAAGCATTTATTGTTCTGCTCGGCTTTTAATAATCAATTAATGTTGTGCTTGGCTTATTTTGCCTACATAATATAGAATTTATTAAAGCATCGGTAGCACTTAAATCGCTTTATGGATATAAAAGGCAAGATGGTTTTAAAGAGAAAGCCCCTTCTTACCCGGCTAGTTTCTTGATTCTTGCATTTTGGGCAAATCGGACAGGTTTTTTCAATGGTAGATTCAGGGGATGAAATCATAATAGGGGATATTATTAAAACTTTAAAATTAAACCTTTTTGCTTGCCCAGGCTAATCCTTAAAAGACAATTATTTGCTGCTCATCTACTTTATAATGGTGTACATCTTTTCTATGCTGTTTTACAGTCGTTTTTAATGAATGTTTACAGAAAAACATTTTGCTAGTCGTTAAAAAAGTTCATTCATAAAAGCTATGCTTGGCCTGTTTAAAAGGACGCAAGCTTAAATTTTACCAGAGTCATTTTTGTAATGGTAAATTTTCTTTAAATATTAACGCTAATTACAGGATTATTACTAATATTCAGCCATTAATAAAAAATGAGACAGATTTTTCAGGTAGAAATGGTATATTCTTAAGGTTTTATTAAAATCTAATACAAATTAACTTATTTAATTTAAATTTTCACACCATTTATTCCTGAATTGATTTTAATCAACAAAATTTAACTTTCAATTGTTCAATTATATATTAAGTAATGGAGACGTTGTTGAAAATGTTAGGCGAATTGCCACTTGGGAGTGGTTCAAGAAGAAAAAAGAATAGTCTTTGTTTAAGATCAATCTAAAAGGAGAGTATCGGCGATTGAAATAGTCTTTTATGATCTAAAGAGATTTAGGTTATTGTATAGCCTTATTTTCCCCATGCTACAGCTAAACACAATTGTTTGGTTCTGGATGGAACTAGCATCCGCCACTAGTGAGCCCTAAACAAATAAAGGCCATCTGTTTTATTCAGATAGCCTTGATATATGATGGTGTGCTTATTTTTACTTCGCTTTTGCGATTTCTTTTTCCACTGCGTTAGCTTGAAACGAACTGGTAGTTGTATTTAATGCTGCGAACCTGTCCATGGTAAGCTTTGGCGTTTCGCTAATTATTAAGGTATGGTCATCTGTAGCGCCGCTAAGTTTCAAGTTGGCATTGTCCGAAATTACGGTATAAAGTCCTTGACTAGTGGTATTGATATCCGCTACGGCATTTTCCTTTAAAAATATCTGCAAAAATTGAGTATTTAGTTTTCCTTGGGTCTTAATTGATGCATTTTCCGATGCTTCAATCCTAAATAAGTCATTCACACATAGAATCAGTTTGGTAGGCTCATTACTGCTGGCGCTAATCTGTAAAAGGTCTCCATTCCTTATTACTTTGGCCGAGCCTAAATTGTCGTCACTATAGCTAATGCTCATCTTAGTGCCTTGCACCAAGGTAACCTCTACATTTCCCTTTACTGAGATTTTTCTGAAATTGGCTAGCTTAGCTTTCTTTACAGGTGAAACTGTTATGGTATTTACTGGGATAGTGGTAGCAAATGCGCTAGTTGAAAGCATGATTGCTGAAACTGATGCTGCGATGATGGTTTTGATATAAGTTTTCATAACGTTATTATTTTAGGTTTTTAGTTGGTTTTTTATTTTGTTTTCTGATGATAAGACGCTAAACCAATAGAAACGTTGCAGCGTTTTCCAGTACTTTATACCATGAGGGATATATTCTCGACCAACAGGCATTTATCCTAGACAAGCGCTCATTAGATATGGTCGCTTAAACATCTGCCATTCAAAAATAGGGGCGTGTCAATATATTTTCAGCTTAGTTGAGACCGAAAGTAATGTGCTAACTAATGTTATATTTAAAGACTGCTGTTGCAGGTAGGTTAGTAAAAAAAGGATATAATCAATAAACTGATACCTTATCGGGCATATTTTGACAATGGCCGATCCAGCTTATTGATTAATCATAGGATGAAGGAAGAGTTTTAAAAAGCAAAAAAGCCTGAAATTTTGCAATTCCAAGCTTTTAGTAGGTTTTTGATACCTCGGCGGAGAGTGGGGGATTCGAACCCGCGGACCCTTTAACAAGTCAACAGTTTTCAAGACTGCCGCAATCGACCACTCTGCCAACTCTCCGCCGCAAAAGTACGAACTTGCAGCAAATCTGCAAATCATTTCTACTTTATTATTTTATTTAAGTATTTAATATTTGATAATCAATTATTTATCAAATAAAAAACAGCTTAAATTTGATCTTTTTTCGTCTTTTTCAATTGTTTTTAGGATATAGCTTTCTCCCTTTCTACTGAAATAACGCCGTCTCCCTCCACAATAAAGCAGATTAATCCGATTAATACCAATGATGAAAACCAAAATTCGGAATAAGGCTTAAATATTCCTGCTGATATATTGATGAAGAAAACCGCACCGATTAGGATCGGCAGGTTTACTATACAAAACAATCGGGTATGTGTGCCAAGGGCAATTGCTACGCCGCCAATAATGTGTGCAATAATAATCAAATGTGCCGCCAAGCTAATGCTAAAAGCTGTACCTAGCATCGTGCCCCGCATCAGCTGATTGAAAACTTCCATATGCATGTAAAAGTCGATGCCTTTCCATACCAGTACAATTCCAAGCAGGATTCTGAAATAATCGAGCCATTTTGGGTGATGGTGATCTCCCCAGTCTTGAATTTTCTTGAACAGTTTCATAATTTCTATATTTTGGTTAATTCAATTTACAACATATAATTCAATTGCACTCATTACCAAGCTTTTTTAACATTTCATATACCAATATCCTTGGCCGCTGAAGTTCTTAAGAACAATTTAGGCGTGTTCACGCAATTAATTTTGAAAGTATCAATTCCTAAATAAAGATCGCTCATTGTAGGCAGATGGATAAGTTATGATTTTGCGGATAAAAAATATCATTTCTGCTACGCAGGATAAATTTATCTGTGTAAATTGTAGATTTAAATTTTGATGGAACCCTAATCCACGCTACGAATGACTAAATTAGATTTAAGAATATTTCTCTGCGCCTTTGCTTTATTTATCCTATTCAGCACTGGTACATTATTAGCGCAGCAAGATCGTTCAATCAAGCAGTTAGAGAAAATTAAAACCGCCTTTATAAATGCACCCGATACCATTCAAACCAGTGTTTATTGGTATTGGTTATCAGATAATATCTCTAAACAAGGTGTAATTAACGATCTGGAGGCGATGAAAAAAGTCGGCATCAATAGGGCTTTCATTGGGAATATCGGTTTGGAGGATATGCCTTTCGGAAAGTTGAAGATGTTTTCTGAAGAATGGTGGGACATTATGCATACGGCGTTAAAAACCGCCACCCGATTAAATATCGAAATCGGACTCTTTAACAGCCCGGGCTGGAGCCAATCTGGTGGCCCATGGGTAAAGTCCACACAGGCCATGCGATACCTCACTTCTGCTCAGGTAAGCGCAACTGGCCCAACAAATTTCAGTCAGAAGCTCCCATTGCCCAATCCAGTTTTTGAAGATGTAAAAGTGATTGCCTATCCCGCTGGCGATAATGACAATATCATTTTGCTAAAACCCAATTTAAGTTCCACGCCATCAACAAAGGATTTAAGGCCTTTAATGGATAATTCATTTACATCCGCTATTAGATTAGAAAGAGAGCAACCTTTTACGCTCGATATTAATGTAGATCAAAATTTTACAGCGAGAAGCTTAACCATTTATTTTGCCGATAATGCCACTTCCTTTAGGGTGAAAATCCTTGCAGAAACAAATGGCAGCTACGAGGAAGTAAAAAATATTAAGGTTAACCGTTCCAATAGCAACCTCAATGTGGGTTTCTCTCCCTACGGACCAGCGGCTATTTCCTTTCCGGAAAGCAGGGGTAAAAAGTTCAGAATTGTGTTTAGCGAAATATCCTCATCCTTTGGAATAACTGAACTAAAACTTTCGCAAACACCAATCGTAGAAGATTATATCGAAAAATCACTGGCGAAGATGTGGCAAACGCCACTCCCTTATTGGGATGCTTATCTTTGGAAAGATCAGGCAGCCTCAACTGATCAAAAATTATTGATCAACCCCAATCAGGTAATTGATATTTCGAAACTGATGTCTGCCGATGGAACGCTTAAATGGAAAGTTCCCGCCGGAAACTGGATTATCGAGCGTACCGGTATGACGCCCACAAACGTAACCAACAGTCCTGCCGCTCCGGAAGGAAAGGGATTGGAGACCGATAAGATGAGCAAAGAGCATAGCTGCCCATTTTGATGCCTTTATGGGCGAGGTGCTTAGACGCATTCCTGCAGAGGACAGAAAAACCTGGAAAATGGTAGTTCAGGATAGTTATGAGACTGGTGGGCAAAACTGGACAGATGATTTTATTAAACAGTTTCGTAAGCGTTACCATTACGATCCAATGCCATTCTTGCCCGTTCTTCATGGAAAAGTAGTGCAGAGCGAAGATTATTCTAATCGCTTTCTTTGGGATTTAAGGCGTTTGGTGGCCGATAAGGTTGCTCACGATTACGTTGGCGGACTGGGTAAAATCAGTCATAAAAACGGACTTCGCACCTGGCTGGAATGTTATGGGCATTGGGGCTTTCCCGGCGAATTTTTACAATACGGCGGTCAGGCAGATGAGGTTGGTGGTGAGTTCTGGAGCCTGGGCGATCTTGGGAATATCGAAAATCGTGCGGCTTCATCCTCAGCACACATTTATGGAAAAACCAAGGTATCTGCCGAATCATTTACCAGTGCCGATCCTGCCTTTTCACGTACACCAGCGGGTATGAAACAAAGAGCCGATCGCTTTTTTACTGAGGGCATTAATAGCTCCTTACTCCATGTTTACATCCACCAACCAAATGAAGATAAATTACCAGGTGTAAATGCTTGGTTTGGTAATGAATTTAACCGCCACAACACTTGGTTTGCAGATATGGATATTTTCTTGCAGTACCTTAAGCGATGCAACATGATGCTGCAACAAGGTAAATACGTGGCCGACATAGCTTACTTCATCGGGGAGGATGCGCCTAAGATGACGGGGATTCAAGATCCAAAACTGCCAGATGGTTACAATTTCGATTACATCAATGCGGAGGTAATTGAAACCCGCATGAAGGTTAAAAACGGAAAGATGGTGCTGCCAGATGGCATGCAATACAGTATTTTGGTTTTGCCCAATCTACAGACCATGCGACCAGAACTACTGGAAAAGATTCGAAATTTGGTAATATCGGGAGCGGTAGTTTTGGGGCCAAAACCATCAAAATCACCAAGTATGCAAAATGGCCTAAAAGCCGATCAAAAAGTACAAAAACTAGCTGCCGAACTTTGGGGAGCAATCGATGGAAAAACAGTTCAGGTGAATCCCTTAGGTAAGGGAATGGTAATGAGTGGTATGGATCTCCAGCAGGCAATGGACTACCTGAAGATTCCTGCAGATTACAGTTCAAGCGAAAAAGACATACCGTTTATCCATAGGGAAATAAACGGAGGCTCGATTTTCTTTCTTTCTAACCAAAATAATGCACCTGTAAGTTTTAACGCTAAGTTTCGAGTAGCTGGTAAACACGCCCAGCTTTGGAATCCCGTTACCGGACACATAAGAAAACTCCCTCATGTTAAAAATCTAGAGCCCTCAACCGAAATTCCACTTGAACTAGCACCATTGGAAAGTGCCTTTATCATTTTTACTGATGAAGATCTATCCTTACCCAGCCAGCAACAACTTAATTATCCAAAGCCATCGCGTACCTTGGCAATTGAAGGGGAATGGTCGGTACAGTTTGATCAAAAGGGGCGTGGGCCAAAAAATCCAATAGCATTTACAACTTTACAGGATTGGAGCAAAAGTGAGAACGACAGCGTCAAATATTTTTCTGGTCATGCCATTTACGCCAAATCCTTTAATTTCGATCAGGCAAAGCAGGGAGAAACCATTATGCTCGATCTTGGAAACCTTACGGCAATTGCCAAGGTGAAATTAAATGGTATTGCTGTTGGTGGTGCTTGGATCGCCCCATTTCGCATCGACATCACCAGTGTCCTAAAGGCAGGAGAAAATAAGCTGGAAATTTCTGTCGTTAATACTTGGGTAAACCGATTGATAGGCGATAGCAAGCTTCCCGAAGCGCAAAGAAAAACTTCGCTAACCGTTAATCCTTACAAACCGGATAGCAAATTGCAGCCGTCAGGTCTTTTAGGTCCAGTGAAGATTGAGGTGATGAATTAGTAATTCAATTATAATGATTTAGCGCAAATCAATGAAGTTTTGAAGAACATGCCAGCGATATTCAAACATTAACCAATTATTATGAGGGCAAAAGCTTTAGTTTTGATATAGCATTATCGTTTCTTCATAATGGTCCTGATCTTTGGAAAAAGGCCACTATCAATAATTGGGGTACGCAGGTAGGATTTTACCAATTTAGATAATTCATCAATATGGAAAGGCTTTTCCAATACAGCATTACAGCCATATTCTGTCATGGGAAAAAGTACCCTGGCGTAGGCAGACATGATGATAATTGGAGTTTGCTCAAATAGATCCATCCCGCGTATTGCCCCGCTAAGTTCTCCTCCATTCCAATCAGGTAGCATGTAATCGATCAAGAAGAGGTCGGGTTTAAATTGCTCCATATGAGAAAATACGTGTTCTGTATCGGATATGCCGAGGCATTCATAGGCATCCAGTGTAAGTATTTCCTGAATGGTTTCCAGTAGTACCAGATCATCCTCTATGATCATGATTTTCTTTTGGGGCATTTGTTGCTCAGTTTTATTAGAAACAGCTTATACTGGCCATTTGTTTCATCATTTAAGCTATATTTAAGAACTAAATCCTAATTTGACTAGGGCTATTGTTTGATAAGAAATCCAGTTCACTAAGGCATGGTTTTTGTATTGCGCAGAAAAGCCTTAAAAACGATATTAGTTGATTCATACTGTTAGTAGGAGAGTACCTAAAACCAAAATTCATGAAATATATTATTCCAATAATTGCTGCTTTTTTAATGTTTACCATTCGAGCTCAGGCTCAGGTAACCCCAATACGAACAGGGTGGCATTCCCTTACCATTCAATGGATAAGTTTTAATGAGGCCGAACCTGGAAGGGTTTACATTAGGTCAATTGGTAAAGATGAGTATAGTATACAGGGTGAGCAAGTAGATAGGGATTCAAAAGAGTATGTGAAGATAAATGGCACCTTGCTTAACAAAGGGCGCACACTGAAATTCAATGGAAATATAGTCTCCAAGATCAATTCCAATAATGATGGACAGCCCTGCGAACTTAATGGGCTTTACCTATTTAAGGCGAGTGGAGTGCGGAAATATTGGCGCTTGCAACACCTGCTCAATTGCGATGGAGAGACCACCGATTATATCGATATCTTCTTTTAAGTTTTTTAGTAGATTGGGGCCCGAAGTTATTGTGGGCAAAAATCCGTATCAAACTATTCTCTCACGAAACGATAACCGCATCCCTCAAAGCAAGGTGGATTTAGAGTGAGGGACCTTGCAGAAACCTTGTAACGATAAGGTATGGACCTCATGTAGGATTTTGAATAGACTTCCATTGTTACACTATCTAAAATCTTGAAAGTCTGTAGATCAGATAATGCATCCCCATTCATCTGGCCCGATCGCTCGAGGTTAAGATACTGTGGATTTCCTTTCACTTTCATGTACCTACCACTGCCATCTCCGGGATCTGCCAACGTTTCGGTAAGCTTCCATCTCCCATAAATTTCTCCCGGACCATCTTCAACAGTATCCTTGTTTTTTTTGCAGGCGAAAATCATTAAGCTTATAAAAAGCATTACGAGAGATGTTCTTTTCATGATGCTGGTTTTTTAATATAAACGACTTAAATATATAAATCGCTACAATGAACAGAAAAAATTTTAATGGATCTTGCAACTCTTTCATCCTGTTTCGCAAGGCCTTTCGTTGCTTAAGCAGGTCATTGGGTTTCCGATCAACGTGGTTAACCTACTCAAGATATCTCCTTGGTTTTACCGAATCGTGACCTGCGCTCAATAGCGAAATTTAATAATGAAAATATCAATTTCTTTATCATGGGTGATCAGTTTCTTCAGAAAAGTTATAATTTGGCAATATCATTGCCAAGGTATTAAAGGCAATTTGTGATCTCAATTTAGAATCCAATATCCCTATAGAATTAATATTGCGTTAGTAAAATTAAGCCCTAAAATCCTGAAATATGATTGAGGGAAAATATGGTCATATTTTGTTAATTAAAATCAATAGAAGACAAGCTCAAATGGCTTTATTTGTACTTAACGTTTATGCATTTCAATATGAATAAGATAGTGGCACTTTTACTCCTGTCGTTCGGACTTACCATAACGGCATCTGCCCAGCAGCAGGATTCCCTGGTCGCCATCAGTATCGATCTCAATAAAACTTATCAAACCATAGAAAATATTGGCTCATCGGGCTGCTGGTTTTCTGAGGGTATCGGGAAGTATTGGCCGGTAGCAAAAAGAGAGCGCATTGCCGAAATGCTATTTAGCCAGGAACTAGATGCAAAAGGCCAGCCAAAAGGCATTGGTCTTTCTGCTTGGAGATTTAACATCGGCGCCGGCACTTTAGAGCAGGGCGATGCCAGTGGCATTAAAGATTTCCGACGCAGGGCAGATGGTTTTTTAAATGCCGATGGATCTTACGATTTGACCAAGCAGGCTGGCTACCGTTTCTTTTCGCAAAAAGCCAAGGATTATGGCGTGGAAACCCTCA
Organism: Pedobacter frigidisoli; assembly: GCF_004331675.1. Classification (GTDB taxonomy): domain Bacteria; phylum Bacteroidota; class Bacteroidia; order Sphingobacteriales; family Sphingobacteriaceae; genus Pedobacter; species Pedobacter frigidisoli. Next base: position 76,015 of record NZ_SJSN01000010.1, read on the forward strand.
TCGCTTTCTCCAATTCTCCACCGGTACAATTCACAAAGAATAAGCTCGGCTACAAAACAGAAAAAGACTACAGATCCAATCTGAGGGAAGATGCCTATGGCGATTATGCAAAATTCCTGACCAAAGTAATCAAACATTTTGATGAGCAAAAACTTCATTTCGATTACATTAGCCCTGTTAATGAACCACAGTGGGATTGGTCGCACAAATACATGGAGGCCCATCAGGAGGGAAGCCCATGGAGTAATGAGGAGATCTATAAAATCACCAAAGCCCTAAATACCGAGTTAGGGAATGAAAGGCTGACGAGTAAAATATTGGTAACCGAGGCTGGAATGCTCAACTATTTGTATGGAGGCAGCGGTCATGCGGCCAATCAGATCCAAACGTTCTTCAATCCTAAAAGCCCACTTTATTTGGGTAGTCTTCAAAATGTGCCCAAAATCGTAGCGGGGCATGGTTATTTCACCGAATCTAACGATAGTGTGTTATTCGATATAAGAAAGCATTTGGCAGATACAGCAAAAGTATATGGGGTAAAATATTGGCAATCGGAATACTCCATGTTGGCCGATGGATTTAAGGAGGGCAACATGGGCGACAGAACTGCAATGGACTGCGCTATATTTCTCTCAAAAGTGATTCATGCCGACCTCACAGTAGGCAATGCCACGGCTTGGCAATTTTGGAATGCCTATGAACCGGGCAGCGCAGAAAAAAACACGAGATACTACCTCATTGCCTTACAAGGAAATCCAGATTTTAAGGATGGAAGTTTTCAAGACACCAAAAACCTTTGGGCCTTGGGCCATTACAGCAGATTTATTCGGCCAGGGATGATTAGGGTGGAAATGCAGCAAGATGGAAAACTGAAAAATAATCAACTGATGATCTCGGCATTCAAAAATTTAGACGGGAAATTGGTAGTTGTTGCCACAAACGCAGGCAGGGAAAAAATTCGGTTGAAAATGAACATATTGAATGCTAAAAAATACAGTTGGGTGAGCAGATACCTCACTACAGCTGATTTAAACATCAATATGTTATCCGAAGTAATAAAAGACGATCAAAGGTCGATTATATTACCTGCCAGATCAATCTCAACATTTGTGATGGACTAGAATACATTTATTTAATTCTTCTAAATGCTGAGGAGGGTTCGGCAGCTAAACCCAACTGTCCCGATATTAAAATAAATCCTAATTCCAAGCTTGACCAATCATCAATTTGATTCATTCGTTAACATTAGCTGCCAAATCTATGGGGTATAGGTACAGATGAGCGTACAAATGGAGGTCTGTATGCGTTTGATCTATGGGGGAATATTATTACATCCAAAACAATTATGGACTTAAACAGGCCTAATAACTTAGACATCGCCTATGGCTTGAGCATTAAGGGTAAAGGCCGACATTGTAGTAACCACCGAACGTTATACCCATTAATTGAGAATCTATTCGCTCCCCAATAACCTTTCATTTCTATCCCTGGGAGGATATAGCAAGGAAAAAGTTAGATTTGAGCCATTAGTGATATGGAAAGTGACCCTCCAACGCCGATAGCTAAATGCTATTGATCCCTAATTTTTTTAATGCTGCTCTGGGAAGCGCGGTAATTGGTAGATCCAAAACAGGCGCATATGAATCGACCACAGACCAGCGGGCGGGAGATATGGTATGTTGGGCGAGCTGTTCAGTTATTTTGGTCGTTGAGCAAAGAGACTTTGTCCCGATTTATCAACAAGATAGGCTCAATGTTTTGGACTTCAGGTATAATTGTAACAATTAGCATGTATTAAAACCATATCCACAAAGACCTGTTATTCAATCTCAACTAAAAAAAATGAGAAGAGGTAAGATAATTAATATAACCCTTTCCGAGGGAAGGGGATTCATAATAGATGAGAATGATGAGGAGATTCCATTCTGCCTGAAGATGCTAGACAATCGCCTGGGAATTGCAGATGAGGTACTCTTTGAGATCGTCAAGACCAACTACGGTCTTACGGCAATGAATATCAAGGCTCTCGTAGCCTAAATGCACCTTACAGAATATTTATAGTTATGATCGTTGAATTGCTTGCGCTATTTAAATACTTGAGAGTAGGATGAGGTCTTGATTGATCCAGATAGGTTTATTGGCATCGTCAGAACAGTCCTAATATCCCTGATGATATATTATTGAACAACTGACGTACTTTTTTGGTATTAGTCTCAAATTCCTTAAGTCACAGAATCCTGATCAAATATTTTGGAGAACATTTGGAGTTACAGATGCAACCATAAGAGGCTAAACCAAAATAATCCGACAAGCTCTCGGGTGATGTATATTTACTATCACCCCTGAACGGGTTAGTGTCTTTTTATTCTGGATGCGAAACTCATGGGCCGCAGTCCAAAAACACTTCCTTCAGAAATATTTCCAGTATTAGCGATCCTCATTTTACTAGATTCTGTAGAGGATACGGCAACAATTTCAAGAATGGCTTGTTTGGTGAAAGTTCTTATTGTACCAGTCGAGGCTTTGTCCAATAGCTAAATCAATTTACCCCATATATATTCGGTCGTATTGAGCCCTTGAACAATTTTCATAATAGGTCAGGTTGCAAAGGGCATAATGAGCTTATCCGCCACATGTAACAATATTCTTATATAGAATAATTGCCCAGTGATAATCCATATCTTCCACAGATGGAAAACAATATCCCCCCAGATGCCGTAAACAAATTATCTGACAAGCTGGAACAGGTATTGATCTTGGTTGCTGAAGGTGCTACAAATGCAGAGATTGGTGAAAAACTCTTTTTGAGTAAAAGAACTATTGAGAAGTTAAGAGCTGATTTGATCATCATTACACGGACAAGGAATACCGCATCACTAATCACTTTTGCCTTTAGGAATGGGTTGATTGTCTAAGTGCAATCTGTCCACACCATTTTGTCTCTAAAAATGTACGGAGTCTCCATTCATTCCCCAACTACGCCTTTTAAGCTTTATCTTTATTATTCCATTGCGTTAAGGTATTCTCCTATAATGAGTGCACTCTTAATAAAACCCTTTATCTGCTGGAGAATATTCTTCCATCTTCTCACGATCTGTAGTTCTTGTGTAGTTGTTCATGTTAGTGGATCTAAGATGACCTGGAAGGGTGGGTCGGTGGCCATTTTTTGGAGTGTTGGACTTTGATCATTTTCAAGGCGATGTCCAATATATTTGCAGATGGGGTGCCGGAGGGCCTGCTGTCACTTGGTTGACCAATTTCACTGAACTCATTCGGCCAGCCCATTAAATAGGTCTTAGTACCTTTGACGATTGCAGATTCATTAAAGGTTTCTGGCCCGTTGGATTTCAACTGTTGCCAAATAACGCCTTATCACCTCGCACTTCCCTTATCCAATCAGCTGTTTGCCAAGTGTTAATTTAGGCTTATCGAAGGGATTCATTAGATAGAGATTCACAGAACTTTATCCCCCAAATCATGTTCTAATTACACCACCAAGATCATTTTATCCCCATGAGTGCAAATTTACCACTAAGTGCAGAAATATGTTTTGAGGAACCTGCTCACCCGGCATTGAGACTATCAGTTATTATTCCGGCCAAGGACGAGGCCGATTTCATCACGACAACCTTGGATGCATTACGCATGCAAGTGGATAAGTATGAAAATGATATTCCTGACAATACCTATGAGGTATTGGTTTTGACTAACAATTGTTCAGATGATACATTTGAGATCTGTCAGTGCTACCAAGCTAAATATCCCCACTTTCGGCTTTTCATTCAGAACGTGGTACTTGCCCCGTCAATAGCGCATATTGGTACGGTGAGACGCCTTTTAATGGATGCAGCCTATAAACGCTTAAGTTTCATAGCGGGGTATAGGGGGATAATTGTCTCTACCGATGCAGATAGTGAGGTAGATTCGCAATGGATCTATCATATAATTTCGGAAATGGATAAGGGAGTGGATGTTGTCGGTGGTAGAATTCTGCCACGAGCAACGCCAATCTTATCGAGAATACACCACTTAAGGGATGTCGCCTATCGTTTTCTTCGAACGCGATTGGAGGCCGAGCTAGATCCTTGCCAATCTAATCCCTGGCCCAGACATTTCCAATGTTATGGGCCAAGCCTTGCTGTTACCTGTGATATCTATGACCGGGCGGGTAGGCTTCCTGCCATTCCATATTTAGAGGACGAGGAGTTTCGAAAGGCCCTCAAGCGTATCGATGCAAAGATAAGGCATGCGCCAAATGTCCGGATCTATACATCTTCTAGACTTGTAGGAAGAGTAGATTTTGGGTTTTCGGTACAATTACAACAATGGACGAATATGAGCTTGAACAAGGAACAGCAAATGGTAGAATCACTTCAGAGCGTTTATCTCCAATTGGGTCTTAAGCATGATCTTCGCAAGTTATGGTTGGCTATAATTGCTGGCAGGGATGTATTGTTGGAAATTAACGCGCTTGCCTTTAAGTTACAGTGTGATGGCGAGGAGCTTTATATGATGCTCACCACAAGCGCTTATTTTGAGTCCTTATGGGAGAAGATAGAACTGCAGTTGGTTCAGTTGCAACCCAGTTTTGTAAGTTTACAGCCTATTTCGGTTGCTATAGAGGATTTTAGGGCATATTTTTCTAAGCGCACCACTACCAAGCCAAGTGCGTTGATCAATGCCATTATACCTGTTGACTTAATCTAATGGATATTTCAGTAATTACCATAGTTCGCGGAAGAGAGCGTGCACTTGTTCAGTTGATCTTGGGTTTATCGCATAATAAACAACTTCCAAGCGAACTGGTCATCATACTTATGAATGAACCGGTGCGGAAATTACCAGAGGCTCCATTTCCAATAAATCAGTTGATTCTTAACCATTCCGCTACCTTGCCATTAGCAGCTGCCAGAAATCTTGGAGCAAAAAATGCCAGAGCTGTCCAACTTGTATTTCTGGACGTAGATTGTATACCTGCACCTGATCTTATTGAGTTGTATTCCGTCAAATGCCAGGCGGGGTTTTTGAATAATGGGATAGTACGCTACCTTAAAAAAGGCGCAACGGATGTAGATGGATTTTGCGACAGGCTGAATGAGATGAGTGGTCCTGATCCAGTCAGATCCAATCTCGGTCATTTGCCCCATGAACTTTTCTGGTCACTAAACTTTTCCTGTTCTGCCAATGATTATCATAGAATTGGCGGATTTGATGAGGCTTTTACAGGATATGGTGGCGAGGATACTGATTTTGCCTTTATGGCAAGGGCGCTTGGAATGGGAATGACAAGGATTGATGCAGTCGCCTATCATCAATATCATGATGGCTATGCCCCTCCGCTCAACCATTTCATCGATATTGTGGACAACGCAGGCAAATTTTTTCTAAAATGGAATAGATGGCCTATGGAAGGTTGGTTAAGGGCTTTTGCAAAAATGGGCTTGATTACTTTTGGTACGGATAGCATACAGATAAATCGCTTGCCTAATATTGGGGAGATTGAGCAATCAAAAAAAACCTAGGGATTAAAAAGTTCTCCAGCTGTATCGATGATCGCCTTGGCCATGCGATAAGCTCCCTCAGCATCCGTGACACCTTGCCAGTCTGGTGTTTCACTTTCCAGTTCCTGGAAAATAACAGGCCAGTCTTGGTCAGCTAGATCCGCCAGGCCAATAATCTTGATGCCCTCCCTCTCCTGAATCGCCCGTGCTTTTTCGAGCTGCTCGTCGAAAGGACGAATTTCGGGGATTCCCAAAAAGCGTTTATTGAGAGATGCCACCTCCATTACGGTGTTGTGTCCCGTATTTCCAATAATGAACTGACAGGATCTCAATATGCTTTCAGGCGATAATAATCGACCGTGCCAGTAAACGTTGGGATTTGAAATTTCGTTTCTATCCAAGCCCAGGACATGGAAAATATGATTTGGGAGTTTTTCAGCAATGCTTTCGATCAGCTCGGCATTGATGGAAGAACCACCACTGCCGATGAGCACCCCAACTTGGCCCCTAACCTCAGATGACTGATCTAGTATGTGGTCAAACCTGGAAAATCCCCCAGTAAAAACTGTTTTGCTGTAGATCCAATCCTCCGATCCAAGATGTTCTGCCCTAGCAAACGGCGCTATAATTAAGGCCGCACTTTGGTAGGCCATTAAATGGGGCAGGTCATCTCGTATTCCGTGTTGTCGGATAACAACTGTGGGTACAGAGCAGAGCCTTGCGAATAAGGCAACCTCAACAGAAACATCGACAACAAGTATTAAAGGGGAGATTCGCCTGAAGAGATCCGCCATGATGGACATGCGCTCCCGAATGCCCGAAAGTCCAATAGGTGCATAGTGAAAGGTATCTGGAGTGTTACCTATGGGTAGTTCCTGATCTGTAAAATCTGGTGGAAGATGGATTAAGGTTACGTTTTCTGGTAGCGGATGAACAGTGTTGTTCAGCTCACTTCCCAAGAGGATAACAGAATATTCCGTAAGTTGGGTAGCTATCTTTAATGTGCGTATTAAATGGCCCGACCCATGGTGATGGACATAAAAGGCGATCGTAAATGACATATCCTATGGTTTTCTATATACGTCCAAGCGATAGTGCTCATGCCTTTTAACATCTAGGTGCGGCATCCCTAGATCATTAAAAAAATCATGTACATGGTCCCCAGTCAGTGGATAGTCTGCTACAAAATGTGTCCAGTGAACCAAGATTAGTATGCCGCCTCGGCTCAGGCTTTTCACGATCTGTTCCCCTACAATTAGCAGATCTTCGATAGAGAGGTAATAGCCGACCTCGCTCATGACAATTAGTTCGAACTCACCAGAGGGAAAATCCTGAGGGATGCCACCGAGTAAAAATTCTACATTGGTGGATTTTGACAATCGCTTGCGGGCAAGATCGAGTGCTGTTTCACTGATATCCATCGCCAGTAATTGTTTACATCGATCCGCCAACAACCTGGTAAATACACCTATTGAACAACCAATCTCCAATGCCCTGGAGTAGTTCCCAGGTGGTATAGCTGCCAACGTAGAGCGGTATTTCGCATCTTCATATTCGCTTTTCTCAAAGTCCCATGGATCTGTGTCTTTCTGGTACAACTCCTCGAAATAACCCTTAGGGAGCGTTTCGCTGGGATTAATTTTTTTCCTCTCCATAAAATATTCTTTTTGCTGTGTAAAATTCGCGATAACCTCCGGCAATAGTATAAATCCATCAGGATCATCGTCTATAAAGCGTGTAGTCTGCGAGATATGCGCCTGGATACATTCAACTTTAAGGTTAAGGTATTTTGCCACGTCTAGCGCTAGTAGTTCTCCGGCAATCAAGTCTGGGATATCACTGGCCATCGCATTCTCGTAAAGCCATATCGGATATTCCCAAATTCTTGGACGGGGGATCCGTGCCTGCTCCAGGGCGGAGATAAGTAACTGATGAGTAGCCCTATGGTCGCAGTGTGGATCGAGTTCGTAGGGTACCAGAATAAGGTCTGGCTGAATTAGAATCAAGTCAGCCTTTAGCCGAGTGACCAATTCGTCAAATCCATCCAAGCCCTGAGAGGGCATACTGGCATCTACCGCCCCATAACAGCGGAGCGCATCCGCCCCAAGTCCAAGCAGATCCATGGCCAGCCTTAGTTCCTCTATACGTAGAAGAGCAAGTTTATCTGGTGGGTATCGCTTTGAGTTTGGATGTGACCTGCTTCCATCTGTTGTTAGGATGATGGTTACCAAGGCGCCGTTCCCAATGAGGGTAGCAATCAGACCAGCGCAGGCCAATGACTCATCGTCGGGATGTGGCACCATAACCAGGCAGCGTTTAATGTGTTCCAATTCAGTGCCCAGAACCGGAATAGCATTTTGCCAGAATCCGATCTTATCAAATGTGTTCATCAAATGCTGCAGGATATTTTGTGAAAAATTCGCCTACCTTTAATCTAGTTGCATCGGGTGCTGGCTGTCTCAGGTAAAAACTTAGGTCACGGAAGATTCTACCCAGGGAATAAGGTTCCATGAGGCCTCTTGCCCCAACGGAACGATTAGCGTCATCCATTACTTTTAGGCAAATTTCCTCAATATTTACCCTAGTCATGTTTGCAAAGGCAATGAGCTCCTCATTATGTTCGCCTCCATCTGCCCAACTATCATAATATTGCCCAGCCTTTTCGAGCCAGAGCCTGCCACTCACAACTGCAGACATCATATTGGCGAGCCGTAATTGCTGAAACGGATCTCCCATTCTGCAAAGCTCATCTAAATAGGCAATCGTGGCTTCTGCGATGGCTTCTGCTCCGCCCAGTTGAACAGCGGAAAACCGCATAGCTCCCCCATTGAAATAAGGTTGATTGAGGTATATGCCGGGGCAACCTAGGAACTCTTCGCCTCGCAGCTGATAACCCGAAAAGTCCACCTTATAACTGCCAGAGGCTTTCATGCCCAAGGGCTTCCAGCTTTCACGATCGATCCGATCATCAGCCAGGCTATCCATGTTCAAGATGACCATCTGCCAACCCTCTCGATCCGCTGAACTGATATCGCCGGTAATTAAGGCCCTGTTTACAAGGGTGGCTCCTGAGCAAAAAGTCTTACATCCATTAACGATAAATCCATTCTTTTCAGGAATCAACGTTATCCCATTTTTATCCTGTGTATTCCAGATGCCAAATAAGTGACCGTATTCCCTCACGCCCTTATACCATTCCTCCTGTTGTGCCACATCGGCATAAAGGTGAATAAGGTAGAGCGTGTTAATGTGGCCCTCAAAAATTCTTCCCACCGAAAGGTTAGCTTTTCCGATGTCCTTTAACAACTTGAGTAGGGCAGGCATATTTGGGGTATTAAAATCCAATAAGCCCCCTGGGAGTACCAACTGAAGCGCACCACAACTACGAAGCCACTCAAATTCGGTTTTTGGTCCTAAGGGGTCATTTTCGGTACTTGACGCTCGCTTAGCTATCCTATCCAAAACCTCCTCAAAGTGATGCTGGATAAACTCCGTAGCTGGATTTATGCTATTGTCTTGGGTCATCATATGGCATAGTTAAGATTTCGCTTTTCCTCGATAATATCTTCGAGAAGCTGTTCATAGGCCGCAATCATATGGTGAAAATCAAAACGATTAACTGCATGAAGGTGAATCCTTTTTCTTTCAAGGCCCATAGCCTGGCAAATGGCATTTCCCAGTGCAGGCACATTGCCAAATTCTACCAACACCCCTGTCTCAGCAGTAACCAATTCCGGGAGGGCCCCCATATTAAAACCAGCTATTGGTGTGCCGCATGCCATAGCCTCTGCCACTACAAGACCAAAAGGCTCCTGCCAACATGGGGTGATAAGACATACGCTTGCCTCACCAATCTCTTGGTTAAGCTGCTTTTGGTTAAGCAATCCCAGTAAGGTAATATCTGTGTCAAGGATAGGCACTATCTCTCGGTCGTAGTAGCGCTTATCAGATATGGCTCCAGCTACATGTAGGGCTATACCTGCTGATCTAGCAGCTTTAATGGCCAAGTGTAAGCCCTTATCAGGATGAATCCTTCCAAACCAGATTGCATATTGCTCCTTAGCTGGTGAAGAATAAAAGTCCCAGTCCTGTAGCATTATCCCGTTGAGGATAACTGGACATTCAGCTATCAGCTTTTGCCAGTTGAACGCACTTTGATATGATACAGTCACATAATTCATAACAGGTCGTCGCCGCTCTGCTGCGATAGCCAATTCAAGCTCATAAAAGGGGGGTGTATGTAGTACCGTTACCATGGGTGTTCTGATGGTATTGGCCATAGTGATTGGAATATAATGCAGGCTATTATTGAATATAACATCGAGGCCCAACGCATCAATTTTGCACATTAGCCCAAAATAGGCATGATGCTCAGCGATGTATTCTGAGGGCAGATTTCTTTGTCCTTTCCTGGTCCTGCTCACCTGATCATAATGATCGTCGGAAAGTATAGCTTCTAGAGGTAAGGTTGGATCCGATGATGAACTTGCAAACAAGGTCACCTGATGTCCCAATGCCGTTAAGGCATTCGTGACCTGATGGGTGAATACCTCAAGCCCGCCGGCAAACGGAGCACTAATCGGATGTTTTAGATGGGAAATGACTCCTATTTTCATGGGTGGTTTAAGTGGGTTATGATAGGCTTAAGACACTAAAAATGCTGAAATGGTTTTTAAATTGCCAAATAAGGAGTTGCAGAAGATCTGTTAGGATACAGCGGATAGTTTTGATTGATCCACTGGAATCATCATTCAAGATCTAAACAAGGTTCACAAAAGTTTATAAATGGAAAGAAACTAGATGTTAGGTATTAAATGTGTAATATCCTCAATTCGGCGGATGCACAGAGGGCATAGAATGGCCCGTGGATCCTTGGCAGTAACTCCATTTGTAGATGAAGATTGGTGGTTTGTGGTTGTAATACCAACTTAAGGCATATCCGATGATTTTTCAAGAGCTGTATCCTTAGTGGTAATATATACACCAAAACCTGTCGGGCCAAATCACATTGGATCACCGAGGTAATTGCTCATAACTGGTGCCTATCGCAGAATATTTCATATTCTAAGCACTATCTACGTCGCCTCCGTCTCGCTCTTCCCGCTTCTGGTCTTGATCGGGATGGTCAATGAGAGCTTCATCGCCATCAGCATCACTTCCCTCCATTTGTTCTTCCAAATCGCCAGATGATACCCTTTCATCACTTGGATCGTATTGTAGCCCGGGTTCTTTCTGAATCTTTTGATGAACCTCCTTGATATCTCTAAGAATATCATTATCATTTTTACTGTCTTCCATAATTTTCCTGATTACATATTTGTATAATGATGACAAGTACAAGTACAAAAGGTTTTCAAAAATTTGATTTATAAGTGGTTAAGTTCGAGTGTATTCCAAAAATATCCACATGGAAGTTTTAACTAGGTTGTAATGATCATAACTTTCAATTTCAATAACCACCGTTTTCAGAAGCCCTATTTTCGATAACGTCCGTCACTTCAATGATAAATTTATCCATTTCAAATGAAATATAAAGCTGGCCAGATACTTTCCCTTTCCGATTATCCACTTAAACAGTGGGCAATCAAATTGTAGATGCATCCTAAACCAAGCATCAAACTAATGCTTTTGCCCTCCCTTTACATCAAATAAGTGTAAAACCTGAGGGAATAATGCATCCATAAATTCAGTCACACCATTTTTTGACCCTGGAAGTGTAAGGACCAATGTATCCTTTATAAAGCCTGAAATACCTCGTGATAACATGGCATAGGGCATTCTTTCCTGTCCATATCTGCGAGCGGTTTCCATAATACCCTCAATATTACGGTCGATCAGTGGTTCAACGGCTTCGGGCGTTACGTCCCTTGGAGAAAGACCCGTGCCTCCCGTGAACAGGAGTAGGCTATACCCTGCATTACTCAGTTCAATAGCCTTGGCTCTGATCAGCTCGATTTCATCAGGAACGATTTCATACCTTTTCGTGGCAATTCCAAAGTTTTCGAGGCTGGCAATAATGGCTCTGCCTGAGCGATCCTCCGTTGTTTTTTGGTAAACGGAGTCAGAACATACAACGACTGCTGCACTTAGCTCAGGGTAGGTTAACTTCCTTATATCCGATTTTCCACCGTGTTTTTCAACCAGTCGGATATTTTGGATCTCCACGCCCTTATCAATTGGCTTTAGCATATCGTATATCGTCAAGGCCGTTACAGATGCACCATGCATGGCCTCAACCTCAACCCCTGTTTTATAAATGGTATGCACCTCAACTGTAATGAGTATGCTTAAGTCCTGAACATCATAGGTTATTGATGTGTATTCCACTGGTAAGGGATGACAATCCGGGATTACATCACTAGTCCTTTTAACGCCGAACAAACCTGCGGCCCTGGCAAACTCGAAAACGTCACCCTTTGGTATCTTCCTTTGTAGGACCGCGTCAATGGTTTCCCGCCGTGATACTTTTACCGTTGCACTTGCAATAGCAATCCTTAAGGTACTTGATTTTCTTGTAATATTTACCATTTTATTGATTCTCCTTCCATCGATGCGTATCATCAGCAAATATTTCCTTTCCCCAAATTGGAAGTGCTGATTTTATGCGCTCAACAATCTCATCGCAGGCATCAATTGCCGGTTTTCTGTGTTTTGACGAAGTAAACACAAACAGACAGATCTCCCCTGCATAAATGGTTCCCAAACTATGGTGGACATGCATGCAGCTAAGTGGATACTTATTGAAAATAGCCTCCCTGATGTCCTGCATCTTATCCAACGCCAGCTCCTCAAACGCCGTGTAATCAATTGCCGAAACTGTTTTGCCATCAATCTCATCCTTTCTCACCTGTCCCATAAAGATACTGTGCCCACCAATACCGGTCTTCGAGCTATGATTACTAATGCTTTTGGCGATAAATTCGGGTGCTATTGGCCCATTTACGAATATATTCTTGATTTTTTTGTCGCTCATACCAGGTTGCTTAAAAATAATTGCTCCATTTTGTAATTCCACCCTTCACGCTGTAGATGTTTTTAAGATCGCCATATTTTTCATTAAATAATTCAGCCGCTGTTGCACTTCTGATACCATGCTGACATAAAAAAACGATGTTCTGCTCGCTGATATCCTTTGCCAGTAGTGATTCCAGTTCTGATAATGGCACCGGCAGAATTTCTTTATCATGTAATTTGGGATACTCGTGCCGCTCCCTTACATCAATGACCAATGTCGTGGATTGTTCCCGTAACGATTTCAGATCGATGGCGCTTATTTCAGTATAGTTTTCAGCATCCTGGTCTACATCCCCGTACTGAATTGAAGATAGTTCCGCTTTGGTTTTTGGCAGGGTATAGTTAGCGCCGGGGCTTATATTCATCTCGTATTGTTCGCCACTCAATAAATTGTAATGCCTTAATGTGTTAATCAACGGCCTGCCAATCTTCGTAATCAGCTTGATAATTTCTCCGGCGGCCATAGCTCCGATAATCCCCGGTAGAACACCCAGAACTCCATTTTCAGCGCAATTTAGAATCTCACCGTCTTTCGGCTGTATGGGGAACAGATCGCGATAGTTGGTGCGCTCATCTCTTTCGCCGGCAATGTTGAATATTGCCAGCTGACCTTCATAGCCCGATACCGCTGCAAAGATAAGTGGTTTTTTCAGCAGCGTGCTTGCATCGTTAACCAAATACCTGGCGGTAAAGTTATCTGATCCATCGAAAATAAAATCATATCCATTTAGTACTTCAATGACATTACTGCTATCGATCTTAAAAGGGTAGATGGTGATATCAACTTCGGGATTGATTCTTTGTAGGCGCTCGCTTGAAACCTCTACCTTTAAACGCCCAATATCATCGGTGGTGAAGAGCACTTGCCTGTGGAGGTTGGATACAGAAACAATATCATCATCGATAATTCCAATCGATCCGACACCGGAGGAGACAAGGTATTGTAGGGCGGGACAGCCCAAGCCTCCGGCCCCGATCACGAGCACACGGGCATCGGCAAGCCGACTCTGTGCCGGTTCCCCAAATCCCTGCAAAATGAGTTGCCTGCTATATCGTTCGTTGTTGTATCTCATTTTTATCCTCCAGAAAATGGTGGCATTATCGCAATAATATCATTGTTCCTTAATTCCTGGGTTGATTGAACAATGTCCTTATTCAGGGCAAGTTTATATTTCATGCTCGCAAGATTTGGAAATAATTGTTCCAGATTTGTCTGCAATTCATCTGTGTTTGACGCTTCTACTTCAATCTTTTGATTTGGTATAAGTTCTGATATTTTTCCGAAGGTTACTAGTTCTATTTCCATTCTAATTTGCCTGCAAAATACTTATTTTATTTAACCCTTTAACAAATCGTCTCCCAGCTGCCAGGTCACCTGTAGAAATCATTGCTATATTCCCCTTCTCCGATTTTTTCGGATCGGTATCAAAACTTATCAGTATCAATATATTGTTCCCATCTTTAGCATTAAAGATTTCGTTCCATGAAAAAACGACCTTGTAGTTATCTGATGCAGTGAAGACCAGATAATACTCGCTCAGTCTTTTTGGGGACGGTTCATCAATGATTATATTCGATAGGATATCTTTCAGGGCAACACCTTTGATGTTCTTGATACTGCTCTTACGCTGTAAGAGGTGATCGAAAATTACCATACTATCCAGGCTGACCGTTTTGTACTGTGTCAATGATCCCAAATCAAATGTTGACTTGTTCTTTACTTTTCCATCGACAACAAATTGTTTGCTTTCCTGCGCTTTGGCGACAAGATTTAAGAAAAGAAGAATAGGAAGAATGTATCTCATTTATGCCTGTGTAAATAATAATTTATAAGCGGCCAAGGCGAGCACGCAGGCCAATACGTTCTTCAGTACGGCTTGAGGAAACTTCAACGCACCAAAATAAGCGCCGCATATCCCGCCTAAGAATGCGATGGACACAAAAGTGAGCATGTCGGCATTGAAATAAAGTCCCTTGATTAACTGCCCAGCTAAACCTGCTAGCGAATTGACGAAAATAAAGGCTGCGCTAATGGCTGCAGTCTTTTTTTGATCGGCCCATTTCAGCAACAATATCACTGGAGAGAGTATAATTCCCCCACCGATGCCGATCATACCCGATAGTAAACCAATTGTTCCGCCGATGACCAGGGAGAGCGGGATACTGGCCTTATTAAAATCTTTCGGATCTGTATCTTCAAAGAAGAAAAATCGGATTACCGGAATTAGAAGCAAGACCCCCAATATCTTTTTATAGGCCGCACTTTCAATAGCCATAGTACCGCCCATGAAGGATAGTGGGATTGAGGCCGCGGCAAAAGGCCAGAACATTTTCCATTTAAAATGTCCTCCCCGGTAAAATTGAATGAATGAGGTAGAGGAAACAAAAAGATTTAATAGCAGAGCGGTTGGCTTCATAACGGCAGGTGAGATTGCAAAAATAGCCATTAGCGCCAGATAGCCGCTTGCACCTCCATGACCGACCGAGGCATAAAGAAAGGCCACGATGAAGAGTAGGATGTAAAACAGTAAAAAACTTTCTTGCATGGGCTATTGGGGTAGGAGCAGAACATCAACACCCTCACCTTGGTTAAAAGTTTGTTGTGTCTCACTTAAACAGATTAGACAATTCGATTGCGCAAAGGAGCTCAGGCGATAAGATTCTTGGGCGTTCAATGGCCTCACCATACCATTTTCATAGATACCCTTTAAGAAATGAGCAAGGCCTGCCGGTTTTTGATAGCCGAAGCTCAAACTTGCCTTTACAGTTATTAGGGAGTTCTCTTTGCAGGCCAATCCTGCTAAAGCCGGTAAAACATAATTATAATAACAACTCAAAACTGAGGATGGATTCCCAGGCAGTCCAAAAATGAGCTTATTTTCCCTGGTGCCGAAAAATAGCGGTTTGCCCGGTTTCTGTCGCACTTTATGAAAGATCTGTTCGATTCCGCAATTCTTGGATGCCTCAATAACAAAATCATAATCACCAACACTAACCCCTCCCGTGAGTAGGACAACATCATTGTTAACTAAAGCATTACTTAAGGTGTCTGTCAATTTATCTATCTCATCGACCACCCAAAAAAGTTCAATGTCCGTAATTCCCTGAATTTTCATTGCAGCAGATAGGGAATATGAATTGGATTCATAAACCTGACCGAAATCCAATGGTGTGCCGGGTTGTTTCAATTCGTTACCAGTAAGAATAATAGCTACTTTTGGCATCGGATAAACTTCAGCTTCGGTGATACCGATTCCTGCAAGAAAACCGATCGCAGCAGGGCCAATTAAATCACCTTTCTGCATGGCCAATTCACCTGCCCTTATTTCCGAACCTTTCTCCCGAACATTCTTTCCGACTGAAAGTTGGGGATCATCTAGCGTGATCCTGTTGTCGGATTTATCGATTTTTTCCTGCATCACAACGGTATCGGCGCCCTCGGGAAGCGGAGCCCCGGTAAATATACGGCTGGTCTCTCCATATTTTATTTCTAGATGGTGACCTGTGCCAGCGGCCATTTCACCAACCAGAATTAATTCACTTAACTTTTTATCGAAGCTGAATGCATAACCGTCCATTGATGATTGTCTGAACGCCGGAATGTCGTAATGGGAGAAAACATCCTCAGCCAGCACATGACCGCAAAGCTGATGTAGTAACAGCCTTATTGGGCTAAGCGGGTAAACGTTTTCGGAAATGAGACCTTGGGCCTCTTGTACGCTAATCATGTCCTCTAGCCTCCTATAGTAATCATACTTCGGTTTTTGATCGCCCCTGGGTCAATATGCTCAAAGTCGGTAATCAATTGCCCGCCCAATTCTTTCTTCTTACTCATGATAGATGCCCTGATAAGCGGCAAAATTTCTTCGTTGTTTCTAAGTGCAGAAAGTAGGTCTGTTTCCCCATTAGAGAAAAGGCAATTTTTTAGCTTACCATCAGCAGTCAGTCGCATGCGGTTACATGTACTGCAAAACGGTGCTGTCATTGTACTGATAATTGCAAATGAGCCCTCATGGCCTGGAATCATGAAATGTTTTGCCGTATCGTGAGGTGTTCCCTCAACGGGTAGAACCGTAAAATCCCTTTCGATCCTGTTTAAGATTTCTTTTAGGGAAAATAACTTATTGCTGGTCCATTTATTGCCCGTAAAAGGCATAAACTCAATGAATCTGACCTGAATAGTGTTATGTTTTGTCCAGTCTATGAAATCCCGTATTTCGCCATCATTCAGCCCTTTCATCACAACCATGTTTATCTTGACACTGATTCTCTCCTGAAGCAGCAATTCGATATTACTGCGAACCTGATGAAACACATCGCGTCGGGTGATGAGCAGGAACTTTTCTGGCTGAAGTGTATCCAGACTGATATTTATACTCTTAATACCCGCTTCCTTTAAGATGGGTAGCATTTCAGCTATTCTGGTCCCGTTTGTGGTAATCACCAGCTCTACAGGAAGCTTTCCCAATGCTGAGATAATGGCCGCAGCATCTTTCCTTACCAAAGGTTCACCTCCGGTCAAACGTATCTTCCTTACGCCCTGATCAACAAATATTTTCGCCAGCTTAATAATTTCATCTGTCTGCATTAATCTTGATGCGGGTGTAAAATCATGATCTTCTTCCGGCATGCAGTAGAAACAGCGGAAATTACAGTTATCCGTTAAGGATATCCTTAAGTAATCATGTACACGCCCAAAGGAATCTGCTATCATTGTTCTTTAGTTAATTTATTATAATCTTCCTGTGTATCTACATCCAGTTGGCCCAATGGAAAATCAATCGTTTCCATATCCGCTGAACTATCAAGTAAAATCGCTCTTGCGCCACTATCACCCTTTAAAGCCAGTAATGCAGCGAAGTATCTTTTATCAAACAATACCGGCGTACCGGATATCCCTGAATAGCAACTGGCAATTATACCTTTCCCTGTTTTCTTCTTTTGCTCAAGGAGCGTTTCAAATATAGCAGTACTGATGTATGGTTGATCAGAAACGGATAGGATTATATTTTCTAATTTCGCATTCACTTTTAATATATGCAATAGCCCTGTGGCAATACTTGACGAAATTCCCTCCACCCAGTTATCGTTAATGATATAATCTAGGTTCAGTTTTTTGATGAGTAGGGAGCTGTGTGCCCCCAATACGACAATAATTGGGCCCAAATTGGCTTTTATAGCCGCTTGGGATACAATATCTATCAGTAGTTTTCCATTAAAGTCTAGAAGCTGTTTCGGCCTGCCCAATCTCGAGGAACTTCCTGCGGCTAATATAATTATTCCTGTTTTCATCCTTGATTATGGATATGTATCGGCTCTTTTTTATTCTTTAACCGGATGCCAGATGCACCGGAAAAAACCGCCTTGATTTCTGCAACAATGGCGACTGCGATTTCTTCTGCAGTTTCAGCGCCGATATCCAATCCAATTGGGCCGTGTATCCTCTCCTGATTTTCCACCGTATTCAATGCCAGTTCATCAAGCATCCTGATCAGCTTCTTTTTTGGCCCCAGGGTGCCGATGTATAACACCTGAGTTGGGATTAACCTCTTTAGCAGATCCAGATCATAATTATAGTTATGGGTCATCAGTACAAATGCCGTATGGGCGTCAATATCAACCTGCCTTACAAGTTCCCCCGGGTTGGCTATAAGGACGTGGTTCGCACATGGAAAACGTTGTGTCGTTGCATGTGCAGGTCTGCCGTCTGCAATGATGGTTTCCCAGCCCAAGGTATTCGCTATGGATGATAATGGCTGGGCATCGTTTCCCGCTCCTGCGATAATCAAGCGTAATGGGGGAGGAATAAACTCCAGAAAGGCCTCATATTCACTCCCCTCGATCGAATAGGTTTCAAATCGCGATATTTTTAGCTTCAGCACATCGAAAGCATCATTCTTTAATGAACCGGAAATCTCAGAAGATACTTTTTCTAGAACATTATCGCCTATAAAGGACATTACCGTACCAGGTTGGTTCTTGTTTTCAATTGAGAAGAGCGTTGCCACTACGCAGTCTTCCCGTTTGCCGTTGGCCGCCATCAACAATTCAATAGGATTAAGCCTTTCGCCGACTAAAATGGGTTCAAATAGAATGTGTACAATGCCATTGCAGCCAAGTTGTACCCCAAATTTTGCATCATCCTCATCAGTTGTATCATAGACGACCAGCTTATTCTCCTGTTGATAGATTGCTGAAAGCGCCTTTCGCAGCGCATCTCCCTCCAGGCAACCACCGCTAATGGCACCGGTTAATATGCCATCTTCCGTAATAAGCATTCTGGCGCCAGGCCGTCTGTATGAAGACCCCTCTACCTTGACAACCGTTGCCAGCGCCATCCGGAGTGTTCCGCTTACGGCTTTATGGTAGGCTCTCAAAATATCTGAAATCTCTTTCATTGTCCCAATTGTTAAATTTCAGCAATATACCAATCCCTGTTTAAAATCATTGAACACTTCCCAATAGGAAGGTAATTTTCTGACACGTTTCTCGGTCAGATCAAATACATGGCGCAAGGGCAAAGGGGGTAGGCCATGCTTGTTAAATTCTCCAGCATCTTAATCATCCTCCCCCATATTAATCAAAATGGGAGGGATGTCGTCTATCCTTGACATCCTATAACCATAAAGATTTTGCTGCTCAATCAGTTCATCCCCAAATGCTATCCCATGAATGATTAATCTGTCCAATGCTATTTTTAAAATAGCTCATCGAAATGTATCGGTAGTTTATTGATACGTTTACCCGTTGCATGATAAATGGCATTTGAAATTGCTGCAGGCATTGCAACAAGGCCGATTTCTCCCACACCCTTTGTTCCAATTTCATTTATTAGGTCATCTTTCTCCTCTGTGAAGATCACCTCAAGTTCTCCTATATCCGCATGCACGGGTATATGGTATTCGCCCAGGTTTGCATTGATATATTTGCCTAGTCTGGCGTCCATAATGGTTTCCTCGTGCAGCGTCTTACTGATACCCCAGATCATCGATCCGAGAATTTGACTCCTTGCCGTTTTCGGGTTGATGATCTTTCCTGCCGCTACGGCAGTAACGGCCCTGGTTACCGTAACTACACCCAGGTCCTTGTCTACCTCGACCTCGACAAAAGATGCACTATGGGTAGCCAGACTATATTTTCTGAGCTTTAGCACATGTGGCTTACCCATGTTGGTGGTTTTTATTGGGCGTCCTGCGTTAAATGCAATAATCTCCTTTAGGGAGATAAATGTTTTCATGTCTTCTTTTAAAAGCAAGTTCCCCCCTTTGAAAACAACCTGTTCGGCTGCTACATTTTTAAAAGGGGAGTCTTTCATCTCACCAGCTTTCCTCACCAGCTTTTTTCTAAGCGCCCTAGCTGCGATTACGATTGCCACTCCTGTTGAGGAGGTTGTTGCAGAACCGCCCTGAAACATTGAAAAGGGCTTTTTGCTATCTCCGTAACGAAAATCTACGTCTGCTATGTTAAGGCCAAGTTCATCTGCCGCGATTTGGGTCATTATGGTCAATGTCCCGGTTCCAATATCTGTTGTGGCATTGTTTAGTATAAGTTTTCCATCCGCGCTGATCATTGCCTCCACTCGTGCCGGAAACTGAAAGGCATCCCAAATTCCCGTTGCCATTCCATAACCTACCAACTTATTCCCTCGGGCCATACTTCCAGGCTCTGGCGAGCGTTTATCCCATCCAAATTTTTCGGCGGCTTCGAGATAACATGCCCGGAGCGCCTTGCTTGTATAGGGCTTTTCTGCCGATGGGTCCATGTCCGAGTAGTTAATTAAGCGCAGATCAAGCGGATCGATCTTGAGTTTATAGGATAGCTCATCCATTGTACACTCAATAGCATGCAGGGCTGTACTTCCTCCTGGGGCCCGCATGTCCATTGGCGTATAAACATCCAATGGAATAAGGTGATGTTCAAATAATGTATTCGGCGCAGCATAAAGGCGGTGACTCCACGAAGCTGTGGGCTCTGTATAATCCTCGAAGTTTGAGGTCTCTGCGAAAACCTCATGGCCAAGGGCTGTTATCCTGCCATTTATATCTGATGCGAATCGCAACTTTTGGATTGCCGGCGGGCGATGACTGAATGAGAACATCTGCTTCCGGTCTAGCACCACACGCACATTACGTTTAAGGTGAAGTGCGGCCATTACACAGAGAAAAAGCTGATATTGGGGACGAAGTCCTGAGCCGAACGCACCCCCGACAAAAGGCGCCAGTACCCTGACATCCTTGTAGCGAAGCCCAAAAAGATTCGCTACAAAAAGTTGGTTGTTAATAGTGCCCTGTGTCTTATCATAGATCGTTAGTTTTCCGTTTCCCTCAAATATTGTTGTTGTCGCGAAAAGCTCAATAGGATTGTGGTGTTCGGTACCATGCTGAAATTCAGATTCAACCTTAATTGCAGCATTTTCAAAAGCATTTTCAAAGTCTCCCGTAGGGGGAGGGGGAGGTGGTTTCAATGCTGTTGCAAAACCCTTTTTAGCAGGTCTTGCCCTTGTAAGGTTATCCTTCAGGACCGTTTGAAAATCTTGCTCCTCAAACTTGAAAATGATCTGGGTTGAGCCATACCTTGCCGTTTCGAAATCTTTGGCGATGATTAGTGCGATTGGCTGACCGTTGTACAGGATGTTTTCATCATATAACGGTTTAAAGACCGTACCAGGTGGGGCATCCATGTCCGTATACTGTAGATCGAACCATGCTAATTTTGGGCGATTTTTATGAGAGATGACCTCGACAACGCCCGGTATATCGATCACTTTGGTGATATCAATGTCAATAATCCTACCTTTGGTGATTGGGCTGCTAACAACGTATCCATGAAGTAGGTTGTCGGCCTGATATTCAGCCGCATATTTTGCCATACCAGTCACCTTTTCCCTGCCCTCTAGTCGGCTGATCGGTTTGCCTACAATTTTGTCTATTCCCATATCAATATATCTGTATGTTGGATTTTAAGCAGATGGCTGTGCACCGGGCAGTTGTGACTCAGGCTTCAGGGCCATTAAGCCATTCCTGATAATTGCCTTTTTGGCAAGCTTGATCTTGAAATCGTTGTGCCCGAATCCTTTTGCCTCCTTTAGGATAAGATCTGCCGCACCTGCAAAATTTTCAGCATTTGCCTCCCTGCCCTTTAAAAATGCCTCAGCGGATAAAGACCGCCAAGGTTTGTGTGCTACACCACCAAGGGCAATCCTGGCCTCTAGAATTCTATTACCATCAAGGGCCAATCCTGTGGCTACCGAAACCAGGGCAAAGGCATAAGAATGTCTATCACGGAGTTTTAGATAAGCGTAATTCGTTGCAAAACCTTTTTCAGGCACTTTAATAGCCGTTATTAATTCACCTTCTTTTAAGTTGTTATCCAAGTGGGGCGTGTCTCCCGGCAGTCGATGGAAATCAGCAAAGGCAATGCTCCGATTACCTTCAGGTCCAGTGACGTTTACAACTGCATCCAATGCAGCTAATGCCACACACATATCAGAGGGAAAGACTGCTATACAATGTTCACTTGTTCCTAAAATGGCATGCATTCTGTTATACCCGCTCATCGCTGGGCAACCAGATCCTGGAATTCTTTTATTACAGGGAACCTCGTGGTCATAGAAATAATAACATCGTGTTCGTTGCAATAGATTACCTCCGTTTGTAGCCATGTTTCGAATCTGCGGAGACGCACCGGCCAAGATTGCCCGAGAAAGCAAGGGATAATTTTGTTCAACTATAGGATGGTAGGCAGTTTCTGCATTCCTGACGCCCGCACCTATCATGAGTACGCCATCCTCAAGCAGCCTAATTTCTGAGAGTTCCGTAAGGTGGTTAATGTCGATAAGCTGAGATGGATTGGTGATATTATATTTCCATAGGTCTAATAAGTTCGTCCCACCAGCGACAAATGTTGTCGTTCCATCTGCCCTGGCCAGACTTAATGCCTCAGGGATATCTTTGGCCTGTTTATATTCAAAGCTATTCATGGCCGCCTCCATCCTTAACCTGCATGATCGCATCAATTATTCCGACATTTGCACCGCAACGGCAGAGATTGCCGCTCATCATTTCCTTTACCTCTGTTCTGGAATTGGCCTTTCCCTCTTTTAGTAGGCCAATGGCACTGCATATCTGTCCAGGTGTACAATAGCCACATTGAAAAGCGTCATGGTCAATGAAAGCCTGTTGTAAAGGATGAAGCTCATCACCTTTCGCGATGCCCTCAATGGTCGTAATTTCAGCCCCATCTTTCATCACGGCAAGGCTAAGGCAGCTCAATATTCGCTTGCCATCGCAAATTATCGTGCAGGCACCACATTGGCCGTGATCACATCCCTTCTTAGATCCGGTCAGGTTTAAATGGTCTCTTAGGCAGTCCAATAAACTTACCCAAGGCTCGATGGAGATGGACTCTCTTCTCCCATTAATAGTGAAGCAGATCGATTGGCTGTCAACTCCCCGCTTAGGTGCCTGATTTTTTGTTAACATAGAATTACTTGTTAGTGTTACCCCTAATCATGCTAACATTAAAAGCAACTATAAGTTTTAATGTAACGTTGAAAAGTTTTTTAGGTAATGATTTATTTTACTAACTAAGGCCTGATGGGTCAATCACCCGGGTCTGAAAGGGCAATCAGGACCGCGCCTGCTATCATGACCGTGCCACCCACAATAATTTGCCAAGTGAGCTTTTCACGAAGAAAGATGACCGATAGGACAATCGCGATAACCAATGATGACCGTTCAATGGTAGCAACGTAAGATGCACGCCCCATCGACAGGGCCTTGTAGGAGAAAAGTGTTGACAGGGAGGTGAATACTCCTGCTGCAAGCAAGCATACCCAGGCTTTAGTCGTTATTGAGCTCCAATCCCCTTGATTTCCCTGATAGAACACCACGGACCAGGTAATCAACAATATCAATATCGCCTGGATGGCAAAGGCAAGGCTAGAATCTACATTCTTCAATCCCGCCTTGGTCAATACGATGACAAGTGCTGCTGATATTGCAGCTAGTACCGCCCATATAATCCACATAGTCTTTTTCATAACAAACATTTATAATGCGAAAATGATTTGGCTAAAAACAAATTCTTGACGCTATCGAAAATATCGCAATAACCTAGTGTGCAAGCGGCGGCTTAACACCAATAATAATCCAGATGTTTCTGAGGCTTCTTGAAACCTTCTACAGCGACATATGGTTGTTTCATAAACCTAAAATCGAGCGTTATGGATATAGATCCAGAAAATGAAGAAGTGACCTTAGAGCGGATTAACCAAAAAAGCACCTATTTTATCAGGAAATAGATCGCAAGAAAGATCGCTAGGCCTTTACCGCCTCTTGATATACGTAAATCCAGTTCTTTTTAAGAACGGGCTATTTTCGGCAATTATCGCCGAAATCGCGAACGTTTAGTGAATTGCCGATGCTAAAGTAATTTGTCTGGGGTGATTGGTAAACTTCTGACACGCTTACCGGTAGCGTTGAATACAGCATTTGCAACAGCTGCTGCCACGCCAACAATTCCAACCTCTCCGATACCTTTTATACCCATTTTATTTGGGATTTTATCGTCCTCCTTAATAAACATGGCGTCAAGTTTGCCGATATCAAAATTGGTAGGAACATGATAATCACCAAACGAACGGGTGGCAAAATTACCCCATCTTGGGTCGATAATTGATTCTTCGCTCAATGCCATTCCAATCCCCCAAATATTACCTCCTATAATCTGCGAGCGGGCAGTCTTAGGGTTTAATATCTTTCCAGCGCCAGTTACAGCTAAGAAGCGGGTCACTTTTATCATGCCTGTATGTATATTCACATGGACTTCCGCAAAGTTTGCATTAAAGCTATGTGCCGAATACTGCTCTGCTTCCATTGGCGCTTTGGCATCTGCTCGAGTGTCGAAACTATTGATATGTTCACTGATCATGAGTTGACTGGCGGTAGGTCGAACAAAGAATTTCTTATTGGATTTAACCAGAAGCTCATCAGTAATCTTGGTACATGCATCATTAACGGCATTTGCAAAACTCGCAGCACCAACTGAGCCCACCGAACCTGCAGCAGGTGGCAAATTAGAATCCCCAATTTTTACAGTTATATGTTCCATCGAGATCCCAAGGCCATCGGCTGCGGTTTGTGCCAATATCGTATTTGTGCCAGTGCCAAGATCTGAAGCTGCAATTTCTACGGTTGCAGTAACCAAATTGCCATTTCTAGTTAGCTTGATTACCGCTGAGCTATCCCGCTGTCGTGCAGGATAACTGCCGCATGCAACACCATAGCCAATCAGATTGTTTCCAATTCTGTTTTTTCCTGGCGTGGCATTTCGCTTTTCCCAACCAAAGGCTTTTGCACCTTCTCTCAAACAGTCAATGACTTTTCTCGAAGACCATGGTTTGCCATTGGATGGATCTCTTTCAGGCTGATTTTTTAAGCGAAATTCTATTGGATCGATATCCAGTTTATAGGCAAGTTCATCCATTGCAGACTCAAGAGCAAAACTTCCTGTAGACTTTCCCGGTCCGCGCGTGTAGGTTGGCAAGATGATGTTCATAGGGACGACCCGGTAGGAGATCAGGGAATTCGGGGTTTCGTACATGATTTTGGAACAATCTCCACACGGCTCTATATATTCGCCATCTATCGCGGTATGTGTGGTGGTTTCATGCGCAAGGCTGATTAGCTTTCCATCTTTGGTCGCACCCAAACTTATCTTTTGCTTGTTCCTTTGTCGCAGGCCAACAGAATTAAACATCTGCTGGCGGGTCAATGCCAATTTTACTGGCCTGCTCACCATCTTTGCGGCAACAGCCGTTAAAACCAGATTTGCCCACTGTCCACCTTTTGAGCCGAAACCGCCACCTATAAAGGGCGATATTATCCTTACCTGTTCTGGCTTAAGGTTTAAGGTAGCCGCTGCTGAGGCTTGAGCACCATTTATGATCTGTGAACCATTATATAAGATGACGTTCTCACCTTCCCAAACCGCCACCGTGGAATGTGGTTCCATGGGATGATGGTGTTCTATTGGGGTCTCATAGGTTTCCACTATTTTCACCGCAGCCTCCTCAAGCGAGGCTTTAGCATCCCCGCGAAACAGATCGGCCAGCTCTTTTCCCTGAGGCATGCCTGCCGATGGAGCTAATTTTTCAAAATCTATCTTCTCTTCTTTTTTATGATACTCAACCTTTATCAGGTGAGCCGCATGTGTTGCCTGTTCAAAGGTCTCTGCAACTACGATCCCAATATGTTGCCCATAAAAATAAACTTCCGGACCTTGAAGCAAGGCGCCTCCACGCAGACCACCCTTAACATTTAATCGTGGTGCATTTTTATGCGTAATTACTGCTAGTACGCCCTGAGACTCTTGGGTTTTCGTTGTATCAATGTCTGTAATTGTACCAGATGCAATTGTACTTTTGAACAGTACGGCATAAGCCATGTCCTTTGCAGGATAATCAGTTGCATAAGTAGCTTTACCTGTAATTTTAAGTACACCATCAATCCTGTTAACGGCTTTTCCAATCAAATTGTTTTTTTCTTCCATGTTGGTTCAGCGATAAATTACGCTACGGCATCTGTGCCCTTCGATGCCAGTTGCAGGGCGGCGGTAATCGTGTTGGCTCCTAGCCCGACTTTAAATTTATTATGAAACAAAGGCTTGGCGTGGCTCATTTCTGCCTCAGCTGCCAACCTGAAATTAGCCAACGTTGCAGCTTTGCCTCTTAATAATGCCTCAGCAATTGAGGCTCTCCAGGGTTTATGCGCCACACCGCCCATAGCTATATGTGCTGAAACAATTTTATTTCCATCTAATACCAAACCTGTTGCAACCGAAACAAGGGCGAAGGCATACGAATTCCTATCGCGGACCTTTACATATGCCGAGTGCGCAGCAAAATTATTTTTTGGGAGCTCAATTGAGGTGATCAGCTCACCATGGTTAAGTGTATTGTCCTTTTCTGGATGGTTCCCTGGTAGGCGATGAAAATCATTGATGGCAATAGATCTTATCTGTCCCTCTTTCTGCATTACGTTTATATTTGCATTCATCGCAGATAAGGCAACAGCCATATCCGAAGGATAAACAGCAACACATTCATTCGACCAGCCAAATACTGCATGCATTCTGTTAAAGCCCTCCATTGCGCTACAACCTGAGCCGGGAGACCTCTTGTTGCATGGCATTGCTGTATCGTAGAAGTAAGAACAACGGGTTCTTTGCATAAGATTCCCGCCGTTGGTAGCCATATTCCTTATTTGGGCAGAGGCGCCCGCCAAAATTGCCTTCGTTAGTAGTGGGAAGTCTTTTCTTATCAATTGATGATTGGCCGCATTTGTGTTCTTTCCAAGCCCACCGATAAGGACGCCCCCTGCATTTTTACCCCTTGTGATAGAGGAGATTGATGTTAAATCCAATCTGGTAATATCAATAAGTTCATCGGGTCGTTCCACATCTTCTTTCATTAGATCGAGGAGATTTGTGCCGCCTGCCAAAAAGCTTGCATTTGGATTTCTATCCAAAAGGTTTATGGCTGCAGAACTATTTTTGGTATTGGTAAATTTGAATGGTCTCATAATTTTTTGATCTTTCTAACCGGCAAAAAGCCAAGTCTGTTCAATGTTTTTTCCTGTCTGTGCCTCCTTAATTGCCGCTACAATGTTTGGATAGGCGCCGCAACGACAAATATTACCCGACATCCGTTCAGCAATTTCATCGTCAGAAAGCATCATGCCCACTTCTGTCTCCCTTATATTCGTTGATACATAGCTTGCCTGTCCCTCTTTGGCTTCTTTCATTAATGCTACTGCAGAACAGATTTGGCCGGGTGTACAAAACCCACACTGAAAACCATCGTGCTTCAAAAAAGCCGATTGCATAGGATTCAGTTCATTGTTCCTCGCAAGACCTTCTATGGTAATTACCGATTTGCCCTCGCAGGATGCAGCCAGGGTCAGGCAAGACAATACACGGTTTCCATCGAGAATAACCGTACAGGCTCCGCACTGGCCGTGATCGCATCCCTTTTTGGATCCGGTTAACCTAAGTCGCTCACGAAGTGTGTCAAGTAAGGTTGTCCTGGAATCGATAAGTACTATTTTTCCTACAGAATTAACCTTAAGGTTTACGGTAACGCCATTCTCAATCGCAATCGGAGGCAAATCTTCAATCTCCATATCAATCGCCCTGGCAAAAAGCTGTTCGGCACCTATAAGGTGACTTGTTAATAGGCCAGCAGAAGCAAGCCCTATTAATTTCACGAAATGTCGCCTATTTAAACCAGATTGAATGATTTCATTTAACTCTTCGGGCATGAGATCGCCGAAAAGCCTTTCTTCCTCTTTGGTAAGTTTTGTATTATTATCGCTCATGCTTTTGTTGTATTGGCTTAAAGCTGCCTTAATCTATTGATTAGCAAGTAATTTTAATTTAAACATTGGATCGATCGTATGGTTTTATAAATCAAAAATATTACAGACGCAAATGATTAGGATTAATCTTGAGCGAAGAATGTAGGACGATTTGTCTTGGGGTTTAAATATCCATTATGATGTCCTTCTCCTGGTTCACATTTTCTTGGCATATTTTCAGCGCCAGGAGGTGATCTTCCAGTATTAACTTTCGCTCATCGCTGAACAAAAACATCACCTTACCCTTTTGGAAATAAAAGAGCACGGGTTCATGGGGAGGCGCCAGGGAAAGCTTTCCATGGAGGTAGGAATTTTGAATAACGGGGGGTAACCGCGTTCCAAATCATTCGGCAATCTGACTTGTTTTGAAAATCAATACGATGGCGGTTTGTATTACTCAGTTTGTTGATCACCTGAGGTGCAGATCGAACCACGCGTTGAATTCATGTTCGTCTTCGTCCATGCCCTTCCATCCATGCGCTGCACCAGGTTTTACTACTAACTTGACAGGAACATGTAAATAATGCAGTCTTGTGGCCAAAGTTTGAGACTGCTGAATTGGGACCAAAGGATCTTTATCGCCGTGCATCAGAAAAGTGGGCGGCGCATTTTTCCCTGCCACTTGCGCAGGGGACATCAATGAATCGATTTTTCTTCGTTGTTGCAGGTTATCGATGGGTATATAGGTGCGTGTAGCACTATCCCAATTGGTATAACCGAACGCTCCGAGCACACCAACCTTAACCAGGGTTGGTTTGTCTGCTGCCAAATTGTAATCGGTCCGGCCGAAATTCAGAAGGTCAGTGGGTGGGCAGAAGACGGCAACGGCCTGCAGTCGGGTAGAAACCTTTGCGATTGGATCCTTACTGATCGGGTCGGCTACGTCTTTACTCAATGCGGTGAGCAGCGCAAGGTGTCCGCCAGAGGAGGTGCCGGTAATGCCCAGTCGCGCGGGGTCTATATTGTAGTCTGCAGCATGGTACCGGACAAACTGTACTGCGCGTTGTACATCCTCTAACATATCGGGCAGTGCAAAACGTGGCGCAGATCGGTGCATCACCAAAAATACCGTATAGCCATGCCTCACAAATGGCAGGGCGCGCTCCCTGTATGCAGTAAAGGAATTGTAATCGGAAACGAAATTTCCGCTCATCAGGCTTATGATACCCTTGCCATTTGCGTTTTTTGGTGTAAGTATGGTGAGGGTAAGCGAGGCGCCATCGCGGCGATCGTAGGTTGTTTCCCGTTGGCTAAAAGGAAGCTCGGCCTGCGCAAACAAACTGTTGCCCACCAAGGTCAATAGGATTGACAAGATGATTTTTCTCATATTCCGCATAAGGTAAACTAAAATAGGCAAAAAATGCGATTAACTGCTGTTTTGATCTTGCGTTATTTCATCTGAAATCTGTTGTTTCAAACAATACTATTGGTTACGGTATACCTTGAGGTTGACAGGGCGGGCGGGGCGCATCTGTTTTTCTGTGATCACCCTGAACATGATATTAACTATTTATCAGTATAACTTTAGAACTAAACACCCCTATTTACCCTAATTCTGTGACAAAAAATCAATTAATTCACCCTAATTTTGTGACGAAATACATGCTAATTGTTGGACAGTTTAAAAAAAATAAGGGAATATATCTATCTCAATCTAGCGCTTGCTGGAATTGCTCATCGGAAGAACAACGGAAAAGAAAATATTGTCAGAGGCGCCTGCCTCGTCCTCATAAGAGCTCTTGGCAGTCTTTGGCAGGAGAAGAGTCGGAAAAACTCTTTTGATCCGATAGGTCTTCCAGAAACAGCTCATTTTTCAACTGTCTGGGGTTCACGACGCGAATGCTACCAAGCAACTACTCAATTTCAGCAAGGCTATCGCAGATGCTCTAGGTTCAGGGTTAACTCCTGCAGCTCCTAGGAACTGGACGGAGGCTTTCTGTCAGCTCAGGGAATTTGCAGTCCCTATACTTAAAAAAAGAAAAGCTGTAATTTTCTTTGACGAGTTCCCTTGGCTAAGCTCGCATAAATCAGGCTTTCTTTCTGCATTCGAATATTTCTGGAATCAATGGGCCTCACAGCAGCCGAACCTGATTGTTGCTATCTGTGGATCTGCGGCCACTTGGATGATCAAAAAAGTTGTCAACAGTAAAGGAGGCCTGCACAATCGTTTAACGCGTAAAATCCGCTTGTTACCTTTTACCTTGCATGAAACAGAACAGTATCTGATAAGCAATAATATTCATATTGACCGTTATCAGGCCCTAACCATTTATATGGCAATGGGCGGTGTGCCCCATTACCTGAAAGAGCTCAGGAAAGGGGAAAGCGCTACCCAGGCCATTGACAGGCTTTTCTTCACCAAGGATGGCCTGCTTTCAACAGAGTTCGCAAACCTGTACCGCTCTCTGTTCGAAAACGCAGACAGGCATATTTCCGTAGTGAAAGCACTCGCGGATAAACCATCGGGATTGACAAGAAATGAAATCATAGGGGCATGCAACCTACAGAGTGGGGGACTACCAGTCTTTTACTTGAGGAACTTGTGGGATCTGGCTTCATTTCCCCGCATCTGCCCTTCCAGAAGAATGCCAATCAAAGCATTTACAAACTTAGCGATGAATACAGCCTTTTCTACCTTAAGTTTATTGAACATTCCCGCGCCACGGGTGCAGGTACATGGTTAAAAAAATCATCAACGTCTTCCTGGAGGAGTTGGAGCGGCTACGCATTCGAAAGGATCTGCATGAAGCATACAGATAATATTAAACAGGCGTTTGGTGTTTCTGGAGTGTTCACGGAAACATCAGCCTGGCGGCATTCTTCTAAGGATGGAAACGGCGCACAGGTCGATCTTTTGCTGGACAGACAGGATAATGTGATAAGAATATGTGAAATGAAATTCTCAAACGCTGAGTTTGCTATAGATAAAACCTATGCTGCTGAGTTAAAGAACAAACTTGATATATTTCGTCGAGAGCGTAAAACCAAAAAAGCACTGTTCCTAGCTATGGTTCCACCTATGGCACTAAAAACAATATGTATTCTATTGGTCTGGTAGAGAACGAAGTTATCATGGATGATTTGTTTCTACCTTAATATAATATATCAAAAGTATTCGAAAAGCTGTTTTGATCAGTTTGTTATGCTCACTAAAAAACCAAAATCCTTGGCAGATAGCTTATGTACTTAACCAATTCTATGTCAAATCATTAATCTATATACGCTAATCTCGTGACGATATGTAGGGAATAGTTTGTGCGGAGCAAAAACACGATTAGGGTGGTTAAACTGATTGCAAACTTACTTATTCAATTGTTGATGTTTGGTATCTCTCTTCAAGAAAATAATTAACCAATGTGCGCATTTAGGAATGGTATTATTGTACATCACTGTTTATAGGGAGCAAGTATTGTCTTGACCGTGGGCGAGATACCCTGGTTGAAAACAGTAGATTTATATGCATATATACCTAGATTATTAAGTTGCTATTGGTTTTTCAGATTTTATCGACGCACCCTTTTCGAGAGAATTTATAATACACAACCAAGCTTTTAAATAATTTATTTCTGTTCTGATTATTTTCTCACCGTTTAAACTTAGAGGAATTAACTGGCCGATGACTTTCTACCCACATATTTCACGAATAAATTGGCCCATGTCCCATAAACCTTTTCTCTCGCCTTAACGATAAGCATTAGATTTTCCACCCCATATTTCAAAGCTGCAATTTGATATACCCTTTCCAATATCTCGTCAAGCATAGCAGGATTATCCATGTTCAGCCTATTATCGCGGTCACTATCAATCTTGGTAATAAGCTTTTTTATAAAAGCTTCCGCCGAATATAGGATTAACTGTTTTGAATACAGTGCAATACTATCGTAATCTGCATTTTCATCCAGATAGGCTAATAGCCCATTAAAATCCTTTTCCGAATTTCGAAGTGCGAGGGAAAAATCTGCAGCATTTTTATAAAAACCAGCGAGCTGTCTTGCATTTGCCAAGACCTGATTTCTCCATTTTTTAAATTGGGCATCAGGTTCAGTATTGGAACGAACAAGTATGTAATTGTCAAAGTTAGGCTTGTACAGCAGTTCCCTTGAAAGCACTCCAATAAGTTTCTTGTCATCCTTTGTCTGGGTGTAAATCTGTTTCAATCTTGAAATATAATCCTTGTCGTAGGTGGAATCGGTATTTTGATCGATTTGCTCAATACAGTAGGTTTCCGCAGTATTCAACTCCCCCAGCTCGATTAGCGAATCTATCAGTCTAATGTTATACACCAAGGCATGTCTTAATGGCCGGAATACATCCTTATATTCAGGAAAGTTTTTATTGATTACCACCATGTGCAGCAACAACTGCAATAATTCTTTTGAATCCGTGACTCTCTCATCTTTCCTAGCCTGATAAACTTCCGCTGTTATGCCTACAATCCTAGCGCGCATCTGGGCTGAGCTTGAATTGAATATATTTACGAATATATTGGTATATTCCCGGCGAATCCCGCCATAGCCATCAAGAAAAAATTCTTTCGAAAGAAGGGATAGGCACTTAGTGCAGGTATCATCATCGCGAATATTCAAGATAATCTCCTCTATCTGAGTTAGGATTTGTTTGAAATAGGTCTCAAACCTCTTACTATTGGTCTGTATTCGATATTTGTATTCAACCACAGTGTCAATCAGGACATGGACCTTCTTAAAATAATCCTCATTGGCAGGCTCAGCGAAATATTGATCCAAAATTGGCTTATGAAGCTCAGTCCACAGATCGATGATCTTCTTTACCTCAAAAACCTCGGCTTTTCGTCTTTTACCAGTCACTGCCATCACTGCATTATGAGTTAGGGCAATAATTTCCTCTGGTGTATAATTCTCGGATTTATCAGAGAATTCATTCATGAAAGCAATACTCAGATCTTTGTTTTTCTTTAACGTCCTTAAAATCCAGTCCCTGATTTTCTCGGGATCAGCTTGCTCTAAGGCCTGTTTTACAGGATCGATCTTTTTTGTGGCAGTGATCTTGGGGGCTGGTTTTGTACCTCTGGCAATAAAGGCTAAAAGTGCAATCTTATGCTGGCAGAATGGGAGAGGACTTATACATTCACAGTTAGAGATGATCACAGTACCTTTTTCTAACTGTATCCTCACATCATAACTTTTATCAAGTTCATCAACATAGGATTCAAAATGGCTAGGGTTAACCTCATCACACTCTCTGACTGTGCACCGCTGTGATTTTTTGATCAACTCACTATCCAATTTGGTTTTAAAATTCTTGCTGGTAATTTCGTCTTTCATTTTTAAGTACAGATGTACTCAAAAATAGGTTTTTCAATGATATTTCGTAAAGGTAAATCTCTTTTATTGCAGGTCGTTAATTGATGTGATTAACGGAATCTCTTATAGAAAAGTGGTTTGTTGCCCACTTTTGCCCAATTCCATAATTTACATTTTGTCAGTGGATGATTTAAACAAAGTTGGCACATGGCCTTTATTGAGCACTTGCCCGTTTTCTAGAGAGTCTAATATCCTGTTCTGTGTTCGCGATTTGCGAACAAAAAACAATTTACCAATATTTTTTATGAGAGCACATAGCGGAGAGCGTCCACAGAATATAGTAATCTAGCTAAAGATCATTTCCATAGGAAGTGAACTTTGGCAGTATAGGGATTTATCTTTTTTCGCTAAAGATCAGGATCCCTGAAATTTCTGAATCAATAAACAGGAGCGAGCAGGCTGGCTTATTATGATTAAGAGATTATTTAGAGACGCATTAATGGAATTTATACAATAGGTAGATATTGTGCCTTGGAAGAGCTTGGCCCAGATGTAATATTTGTTGGTGGGGCTATCGTAGCTAAATATTCCCTAACTTTTTTTGCGGGTCTGCCTGGGAATTTTAAGCGTTCAGTCATTTGAAACATCTTACATGCGACCTTCTTATATGAGCAATACTCTTTAGAAATTGTCTAGCAAGAAAACACTGTTACTCTCAGTGATTACAATATCCAATAGTTCAGGGTTTTGAAATGGAATTTTCCATTTCTATCTTTTCTTTACCAATAAGCTTTTCGCTCATATTTTCGTTTTAAAATGGAGTCACCAACTTGAACATCATCCCAACCTATACCTTCCCATCTTTTTTCAGTTTTAAAAGCATACTATAATCGACAGATAAACTGATTTTAAAAAACTTATCGATCTACAGATTAACCAACTCTTTAGAAGTCAGGAATAAGATTCTCACTTGAAAGAGGTAATTCTAAGGCTTTAGTAACCTATTTTACTTCATTTATATTTCTAACTTTTACTCCAGGCATCTTATCAAAAATTTCCTGCATATATCTGCGGTGGTTGGCCCCAGCTATTACAACAACCCGCTTGACACCATTTTTCCTAGCACGGTCTACCACATTGCTGCACATGCCTTTGTTTCTCATTATCCACCAGTGGATCTTTGAGAGCATTTCCTCTTTGGGAAACTTTTTCATCGCATATAATTCAGGCAAGTAGAAGTCACCCGATGCAGAAATCTCCGAGGCCTCAGGACTGTTCAGCCACTCAGTCACCTTATAGGAGGTTTTCTCAATTCTATCATATTCTTCAAAGCCTCGATTCATTTTAGCCAGCTTTTCTTTTAGTTCCTTTTGGACCATAGGTGAGGCATCTTTCCTAAACTCCTTAAACTTTACATCAAATGCAGCCCAGGACGCATTCCAGTTTAAATCATAATCCTGGCAGTCCATTGGAAGAAGTTCCTGTATTTTCAGCTTTTGCATCATTGGAAACCCTATTAATGCATATTCTGAAGTCTTCAATCTTCTCATGCTCCGCCCTGTAGTATCCAAATCTGGACTAAGCAGTTGGTCAGTGTACTCCTGTAAGCTACGATCTGGCGCTTGCTGAAGGCGCTCATAAATCTGCCAGTATAGATAATGGCCATTTGATACATCCTGATCAATATAGTAGGCATGTGCCAAGTCTACCTTTAACTCATAATTAGTGGGTTGTTTCCTTGATAGTTTTTGGAGACTGTCGATCTTGTAAGCAACAATATCAGGATCAATATCTCTGTTATTTCTTAGCCTATTTAATCGGATCAGGTTATCCCTCTTACACCAATAATCCATCACCTTTCGCTCATCATCGTTACTCAAGAATTCTCCAAAAAATGCCTCAGGTTTAAAATTTTCAATCTTGCGGTAAATATCAGAAAAATCCTGTTTCGGATATTTGCTATAGTTATGAGAAACTCCAATCAATAAAACATCAATCTCCTGGGCATTTGACTGCATAGAAAAGATAAGAAATAAAAATAACATGTTTCTCATTGATTGCAATTTTTAAACAAATGGTAAGTTGGCTATAATATCCGTCATTCATTGGATGTGATGGTTGAAAATAAGGCTTTTATTAATGCTAAACAAGCTTAATTAATAATTAAAAAATGATATCACGTTTTCTTAGGCACTATTTTGTTCTCAGTTGTCTAGAAAGGGATGCTCTTGCAGGCAATATGTTCTCTTCGCCATAATTGATCTCAGAAACATACATAGCAAAAGACTGTGATAATGGGAAGATGCCTTCTTTTTTCAAACCCATAAGATCGTTTGAATTTGCAACAATCTGTTAGTATTTTTTTGGCGATAGTAATGTAACTTCTGTAGGTTAGGTAAATTCTTTACCTCGGGTCTGCGCCCCAGTTCGTCTTATTTAGAATTAATATTTGTGTATAACATTGCAAGCTAGATTCCCTATATTAAATCTATTACTTTTTTAAACTAATTACCAATCCAACCCGAAGCCTGCAGGATACTTCGAAAATAAAAAATGTGGGTGGCGAAGCAGGAAATACTTGTCAAAGGGCAAATAATGTTAGGTACTTCTGAGGTTGAAGTTTCCGATTCCATTGAAAGACTTAGGGCATTATTTGGTGCTGAATTTGATAAGCCTTATTTAGAAGTGGTTAGAGAAGATCAACTTAAGGTTATTTCACTTTTTCATGAAGCAGGTAAATCTTCCGATAAACAGATTAGGACTTTTGTCAATAGATATTTGAAGATGCTAAAAAAGAGCATTTGCATTTGATATATCAGTGAAAGATTATGGAAAGGAAATCAATTTGGATATTGAAAATTTGACGATAAGGCCGGAATTTGAGGTTTTGAAACCATACTTTGAAAAATTTTTAACAACAAAGTCGGTTAGAGCCGAAATTTTTTTAGTCCTAAGAAGTGGTGATATCATAGCTAAATCGGCTAGGTGGGAAGATATAAAAAAATTAAGCTAATAGGATTACGAGTTGATGTAAGTCTAGGATCCGCTATGCAAATTGTCCCGTTATTACCCATATGATTTACGTGGCATTATATAACTTCATAAAATCAACAATTTAGAATATGGAAAATTCATTTAAAACTGGCACACTTATGGAGCGTAAAAAGGAAAAAGATAAGATGAGAAATATTTATTTAGTTTTCGCGCTATGCGGGTTGATGTTTTCAACAGGATGTTATACCGCCCGAACTGCAGGGAATAGCGGAAAAATTCCCCCTGGACAGGCAAAAAAAGGAACAGGTTCCAAATCGGCAAAACCTTTTGCCCCGGGACAGCAAAAGAAGAATTAAGAGCAAAAGGCTCCTGATTGGGAGGCTTGTTTGCATATGCATGCGAATAAGCGTAGTAAACACCACCTCTGAACTGGAAAATCCGTTGGCAATAACATGGTGTAGAGAAAAAATCTTTAAGAATTACTAATAATGCTTCATCTAATAATTTTTAAAAAAAAAGCCGCCCTTAAAAGACAGCTCTAATTAATCATAAAGGATTTGCTCATTTTGCTAATACTATTGCATTCTGCTCCGCTTCCATAATCGCTTGAGAAGCATATGATTCTGATCTAAGACTGGCAAAGTCAGCTAATTTTATATTTTTCATATTGCTAGCAATCATTGTACTTTGATCAGCAGTACCATTTAATTTTAATACCGCATCATCCTTAACGATAGTATATAAACTGCCTGCTGTAGTTTTGATCTTCGCTGCAGCACTTTGTCCCAAAAATAACTGAAGGTATTTTACATCAAAATTATTGCTGGTCACCACAACTGATTGACCATAAGCTTCAATCCTTTCTAAATCTTTTACGGTAATATTCAGTGTTACCTGACTTGTTTATAATGAATTGATTAATAAGGTTTTTCCATCAGTTGATACTGAGGTTCTTGCTGCGTCATAGTTACTTGTACCCTCTACATTTTGCTTGTCACCTTGCGTTAAGATAAGTTTCACGTTCCCACTCACCCAGATCCTGTTGAATTTTAATAATGATGAAGTTTTTGTTTCTGTTTTAACTGGCTCAGCGGCAAAAGCTGCCATTGCTGAAGTAAATAATACTGTTGTTAATGCTGCTGCGAATAATGTTTTTGCTAATGTTTTCATATCTTTTATATTTTAGGTTTTTGCTATTGTCTTGTTATTAAGACGCCGATGGGCATCAAACGTTGCAGGCAAAAACTTTGTATTATACCAGTGTTAGCAACCGCTAGACCAACGCCTGTAATTTCTAGACGAACACTTTCCAACTTTCTATCCCAACCAGTATTAAATCCAGAGTTTGCGGTCATACTCGTCCTTCGCTGTCCGCTTTATTTAAAAAATATGGCAATGTTCATTTTAATAGCTTGTTCATGAAACATGAACAAAGTGATTTTTTGAACACTCAAATTTATTATACCACACAGGGTATAAACATGAGTAATCCATTATCAACATTTTTAAGAACACAACGTAAGCTACTTAAGCTCTCACAGGACGAATTGGCATTCAAAGCCGGCATAGAACTTCGTTTCCCCCGGGAGTGGATATTCCCACCCATGCCTCTCAATGGGTGGCGCAGTATGGGTCGGAATATCCATTTTGATTTCGTGACTGTAATATTTATCTGTAAAAATATACTGCTTTTATCAATATTAGCAGTGTTTTTTACGTAACCAAATGCTGTCTTTTTAAAAAGAAATGAACATAGATATTCAGGAGACAGTCGAAGGTCTGTCATAATTCATCATAAAATGTAAATCTAAATCTAAATGCTTACCATAGAAGCAGTATAAGATCTGCTTCTACCTGGCCAGTCCCATAATTCTTTCTGACGTTCAGCCAAACTCTAATACTTATTGGTCTATTTAACCTACTATTAGAGTAGAAAAAGACTATGTACTTTTTAATTTTTTATTTGAAGAACCATATTATATTTAAATACCGGAATGGCCAATTGACCAGAGTTTTGTGGCTCAGGATGGAGAGCCCATTTACCGTATCATGTCATGAAGACAATTTAGACGATAAACATACTACCTTAATCAATCAATTTTTAGGGCGGCTGTCAAAATCCCGATTTGGCCGGTCATTGACGCTTTATTGGGATCACAAAACCTCCTGCACAGATTGTTTCAATTCTTACCTCATTATTTCAGTCAACTACTTAAACGTATATACTGTGCGATTAACTTCGCGCAAATTTTATCAGGTCATTGATAGTACCGCGATCTGCCTTGCGTAATGCGCTAATGTAATTAGTCCGCATGTCATCAGCTTTAACCAATGTCGAACTTCCCCAGCTAAATACTTCAAACTTGTAAAGATTCGCGATGATAATATCTGCAATCAATCTTGAATGGCGCCCGTTTCCATTGGGAAAACAATGTATAGCTACGATTCGGTGCTTGAATCTGATGGCTATTTCCTCGGGAGGGTAAGTTTCTTTTTCATGCCAGTAGAGTGCGTCATCAAGTAGCAACCTAAGATCTGTTGCTACCTTGTAGTATGGTACCCCGATGTTTTTATTCGATTTTCTAAAATTACCCGCCCATGTCCAAACATCACCATACATTTTTGCATGCAACTCTAGCATAAAATCCCCGGTGATGATTTTTTTTGCGGGCCATCTATTTTTGAGAGTCCACTCGACTGCCTTTTGGATATTTAACTGTTCAAACTCATCCAACTCTTCTCTAATTGTAATGGTATCAATCCTAAGTCCCGCCTTTTCTTCTTCTTCGAGTGGGGTTTGTCCTTCCTGATATTCGATCTCTAAAGCCATAGGTATTTTGGAAGTTCATCTTTGATATCCTCTGCTTTTTCTATTATCGATTTGCTAAGACGTTCCTTGGTGTTCTCCTGATCCTCAAGTCTCATGGACGCTGAAGTTCGCATAACTATTTTCTTAGCCATCTCATACGCTCTTTGTTCTATCATTTTGCCCAGGCTTTCATCTTTGGGTACTAATGCATAAACTAGTTTCATATCCAGGCATTCTGCAACTTCTTTAAGTGCGTTCAGTGTGATACTTCCACTTTGCTCTCTTAATTCAAGATTTTTGACACCCTGTGGAGTGGTATTGAGTTTTATGCCAAGCGCATTTAATGGCATATTTAAAGATGTACGTATTGCATTTACCCATCCTCTCTCTGGCCTTATTATAGCGGCAGCAGGTTTAAAGGCGGCTAACTTACTATCCAATTGCCCAATGATCAATTCTCTTTTGCGTTTATCCATAAACTAATTTAAGCATATAAGTTTAAATATAAAAATTATTTTAAATATATATGTTTATATTTTTTTAATAAATTCAACATATATGTTTAATTTATGG
This sequence comes from Pedobacter frigidisoli, assembly GCF_004331675.1. Lineage (GTDB taxonomy): Bacteria > Bacteroidota > Bacteroidia > Sphingobacteriales > Sphingobacteriaceae > Pedobacter > Pedobacter frigidisoli. The sequence goes on from NZ_SJSN01000010.1 coordinate 115,604, forward strand.
TAAGTATATGTCCGTTTCCCAACTTGGATAGACTTAAATAAAGTAGGAAATTCCAACGACCTCGTTATTAATATCCAAATCACTGATTGATATTGATGTCGGTCAGTTGTGATACAAATATCTTTGTATAACGGCGTTGATGGGCCATAGATTTCGGAGCATTACGGCCTATTTACCTATGCTGAGCGGTTTTTTCAACGTCAGTTTATAACTCCACAGCTAAGCAATAATCAAATTATAAGCCGAATGGAGGAAATATTAATTGATTTTTTCAAAGGTGATGAATTACAATCCAAATGTATGCCCTCAGTGAGCTAATTTGTAGATGCGATGCATTTATCACCGAATTATCTAAGGCGTCTGCTTAAAACACTTACAGGATAGAGCACCAAAGATCTTATCATTAGGAGAGTTGTCGATATAGCCAAAGAAAAGTTATCGACCACAGATCTGACCATCAATGAAATTGCTTATGCTTTAGAGTTTGATCTCCCGCAATCATTCACTAAGATGTTTAAAAGCAAAGCCAATCTATCACCCGTAACTTTCAGAGAATCTTTCAATTAAAAGATATAATGTTCAGTTTGTTGAAGCCGCACCTTCCTACACTCACTGAAACAGGGGATTTGGATTTAGCCCATAGCTTTACATGGATGACCTATGATGACGGAGGGCAATTTAGCCAAATGAAACTTGTATACAGCAGGGAGGGATTGGGTTTGAAAAGCGTAATGTTGAAGCATAAAATATTATTAAAGAAATAATGTTTAAATGAGATTTTTGCAAGAGGTAAGATTAGTTAAAGACATTTTAATTAATCTTTGCTCAAGTTTATCAGTACTGTTGGCCAAGCAATGTACAGATTGTCACAAATGGTTAAAAAGGAAATCATTTATCTTTAGGGGCTTTAAATATTGATTATTATATGAATGTAGGGGCAGAAAGTGGTTTTAGTGTAGATATTAAAGCATTAAATACCATCGCGTTGATGGCTGGGGTGGTGATGAAGTCCAAATTTATATTCCCATTTAGATATATCTTAATCTAAGTGTTGATGTAAATGCAAGTATAGAGGAAATTGGTTCGGCTTCCGCCGATGCACGTATATAAAAAGAAAAACAGAATTTGAATCTTTGTAAGGTGTTATTTAGAAATAATCTTGGAAAAAACTGGAAATGGGTATCTAGATGGAAAATCCAATCTATTTGACCCAGTATCGCCAAAATTGTAATAGCAAGATAGTTACATATAGCTAACATAAAAAAATTGAATCACCAGTTACAAAAGTAACTGGCTGGCTGTTAAGAGTGATAAGCGTCGCTGGAAAAGATTAAGAATTTCGGCGAGATTATGTAACAAGTGGAAATGTTCCACTCCGAACATCATGCTGTATTTACTAATCAAGTAGTGTCCAGGTTTTGCGTGCCTGAACTTGTTGCACAACCTGTTGCTCGGCAACAACAATGTTTTCCTTGCGCTGGCCGATATATTCTAAGCTGCTTAGCTTATTCCAAAGTGCAACCAGTACGTTCATAAACTCGCTGGACATCATCATGCTGGTATTAATTTGCTTATGGTCGTAAACGAGTTCGATTGTTTTGGCTAGCAGTTCTTCGAAATTACCAGGAGTAACGTCTTTCCATTCATAAAAATATTTTAACAGTTCTTCACGCTCCCGGGGATCAATAAATTTAACCGCCGTAAAAAACACATGAGCCAAGCTGGAGAAATATCCTACCAGAACAGCCGGGGATTCACGGTGAGCTATGTTTCGGTAAGAATAAAACAATCCTGCGATGTAGTCTGCAATTTTTTCTGAAATGGAGCGTATGTTTTTTCCCAGAGGCGTGATGTTGTCACGGCCACCAGTTTTATCGATAATTTTAAATGCGGATAACTGTAGTTCGTTCAACAGGACACTAAAAGACTCGTAGTATCTTATCAACGAGGGGTGACTAGTTATCGTAGCGCTAGGAGGTATATAACTGTTATTAATGGTTAGCCTTCCATTTTCGTAATAAACTTGTCCAATTGTTAAAAAAAAGCTGTCGACGGTTTGTGAACCAAGTTCACTTTCTGGCAGAATTGAAATTGAATAAGATTTGGCAAGTTCGGGGTACCTAATCGGACTTTCGTCAGGATTCGGCGTGCCCGAAGGTATGCGATTGTACGGGTTAACAACAAGCAGAATAAGATAATTTCTGGGTTCCGACTGCCCAAAATAATGATTGTGCACCAACGAATCCATGTTATCGGATTGTTCAATATCTATATGGCAACCTTCAGGGGTAACGGCATTGCAATACCTTATTCGTACTTCGATATGATTGGTAGCCTTTTCTGTAATTTCAATATCGTGCGAACTTTTATAACCGGCGAACGGTGGTAGGAATCCATAATTATTAGCATTGATATTCAGCGATACCGCATTTCTAACAAAATCCTGTATGTACAGATCGCTAACTGTAAAATGGTCGCTGGAAAGCTTCATGCCATTCACCCAATTGATGGGCTTATATCTAAGTGGCTTGATCATGGTAGATGTTTTTTAGGTATGATTTAGATAAAGATAGCACTTTCCCCAACTTCGTTAGGCTTATTTACGTTTTCTGAAACGCGTTTGGCATAAATAGTCATTTTTTCAGTGATGCCATTTTCAATAATATCGAGATCCGGATCTATAAAGATATTACGCTTGAAAAAAGAAGTTTTAATAAAGAAAATCCACTTGTAATTGTCCTGATCACTTCCTTTAAACTCAACCGGGCTCTTGGAAAATTTCAGGTTGTAATCATCGATAAACTTATGGAACCAAATGCCAAAATTCATGTTTTCAACTGCCTTTACCTTCACCTTTAACGGTTCCGGATCGCTACTTTTTCTATACAGTTCCAATTCCAAAACAAGTAATCTGTTGAAATCAACATGATCCATGTTAATGTCTAGCGGTGTTTCAGGATACTTCCAGATCTTGAATATTTCTGAAGGTATACCAAGCAGCGCCACGTATGCCCACCAGAAAATCAAGGGTACAAAAAAACATATAATGCTGCCCGCACCGTACCATCCGAAATTAACAGAACTTAACCAATTGAACGCCAACTGAAATAAATATACCGCAAGGATTGTTGATACTAATGTAGAAAAAAAGATGAAAACCTTGCGTTCAAGTAAATCATTCGCATAATATTTAGTGAGTAGGAAAACAAATAAGCTACCCATTAACAAATAGAGAATACAACAAATTATGTAGCCCCAGGGCAGGAAATTGAAATTTAGAAAGCCCAGAAAGCCCGGGATAGCTAAAATCAGTCCGGTGAGCAAAACGCTTACTATCAATCTTTTGTTGCCTAGAATCTGATTCTTTTTATTTAGGATTGATAAAACTGCGGTAGATACCAGAATGATCAGTGGGAATAAGAGGTAGCGGATAAAAAATGATTGAACGTCCATTAATTTTGTTGATGTGTGATATTGCAAATATAGTATCTTTAATACTTGATTATATTCCTTATTTTGTTCGAAAAATAAAATTTTATCTACAACAAAAATGCAAGCTTAAAGTTTAAATGAAAAAAGAAACTTTGATTAATAACGAACTATTTACAGACTACAAGGCAATAGCTAAGGCGGCCGATTTGATAGAGCGCTCGATAGTTGATGCCGACCAGATAGAGGTGGTTCCAATTGGGGCCGATAAACGGGCATTTGCGAAAGATATTGAATCGTCTACGTTTTATTATTCGGAAAACAGAAGACACGAACGCATACGGATTACCACCAATCGCGAAAGCTTATATGACATGCTTCCTGAAGGCCTTTTCCACAGGCCGCCTACCGGAAGTGCCGGAATGGATGAGGAATCTATGATTGATGATATCAGGGAAAGGCGAGAAGAAGAAAAACATGCAAGATTGTTTTTTACTCCTTTTGATACCGAAATTAACCGTGTTCGGGTGATGACGGAGCTTTATGAAAATAAGCTCGATAAAAAGACTACCTATTCCGAATTAAGCCGCATCTTTGAGTTTGGATGGAACGAATTTAATCTCCTGAACAAAGAACAGAGCATCATCTGGATGCACCTGTTGCCCGAAATACAGCAAAAAAGAAACGATATCGATTTTGCCGCAAAAGTGCTGACAGCGTTATTTAACGTTCCCATCGCCGTTAACAACGCCACAGCACAACTCACAGGGATTGATGTTTCAGATGATATGCAGATTAAACTTGGAGTGGGCGCTCTGGGTATTGATACCATCATAGGCAACAGCTTTGCTCCAGACCACGAATGTTTTCAAATAAGTGTTGGACCAACTGCTCCAGATGAACTGGTTGCATTTATGCCCGGCCAAAAGAACCGGGAAATTCTCGATATGGCACTGAGTTACCTGATGCCCGTTGATGCTGAAGTGGATGTAGAACTGGTAACAGCGCCCGATTTTCAGGAAACCCTTCTAAGCGAAACAGGAAGCAGCGCTTATTTAGGTTATACCGTTTACATTTAAGGATTTTCCTTCAGGTCTGATAGGCATATTCCGCGGCGTTCTTCAAAAACATACGGTAGTGTACATTCATGGCACTTCGCAATTTTAGCTTGGAAAGGGTAATACCTAATAATTCTTCCCAATCAGACTTTGTTAGCCTCGCGACTTCTGAAGGTTCGATCACAATATCTGTTGTTTTGATGAAACCACCTTTTGGTTTATTATCCAGCATGATGCCCTTAACCAGTGTTATGCTTTTTAGTTTGGGTCCAAGTTCGTAGTGGCAGAAATTAATGACATCTGCTTTGGTGATCACCTTATCTCCTGTGGTTAAGCCGTATTTGTAAGCCTGTACTCTGTTGGCTGCATTAAGCTTCGAACGGCCGCCTTTCGATTGACTTAATAGAAAAACGCTCTCCGGGTTGACCCTGTTGTTGCCATAAACCACTAAACGGCTGCCCGCATTGATATGGTTGGCCTCTTCTGCCTGCGTAACCCAAATATCTAAAAATAGAATATCGGCCTCATCAATAGGCTTAATGATAACATAGCTTGGCAGCTCTTTAATGTCTTTTAATGCAGAGCGACTTTTTTGCTCGATCAAGGCCATGTTTTGTTCCAAATTTTTAAGTGCCGTGCTTAAAAAATCTGGCCCATATGCCGAAAAGGCCGCTTTCTCATCTCTTAAAAGTTCAAAAAGATATTCTACAAGCTCTTTGGCATTTCTGGTATCAAAACGCTCGGTGCCCCCATATCGGATTGAAAACGAGCCGTCGCCTTTTTCGTTTTCATTGGTATAGGGAATCTCATTATAGCTTTTACCTTTATTGTCCTTCAGGTTTTCAACGGTAAGCATCTGGTCAAATCCCTCAGTTTTTATCGGCACCACATTGTTCATCGTTTTGAGGCGGTGTTTTATTTGGCTCAGTTTTTTATTGACCACTGGAAACGCATTGATATGAACGTGAAGTTCGTTGAGCATATCCTGATTGATTGCAGCAGGCAACACAACTTTCAACCATTTTATTTCGCTACCGATCCTGTTCAACTCCGCCTGTTGAAAGAGGTTTGAAAAATCTGATGGCATTTCTCTAGTTTCTTCGATGTTAAAGTTGTTAAGATCGCCAAGCGTTAGAAACCTGTTGCTGTAAAACTGCAGTACATCAGATTTGATTAGGTTGAGCAACTGCTTGTGGTAAAATGGTGCCTGGGTTTTTCCGGTTACCGGCTCGTCCATAAACCGCTCTGTGTATGATGTGAGCTCATTACCTTTATAATACCATTTGCCCAGCGCTAAAAGGTCGTATGCATTTTCCGGTACAGCATAATTTTTCCAGTCGAAAAATAAATTTAGTTTATTAAAGTCCATCCAGTCCTTTATCCCGCTAAAGCCGATGTAAAGAACATTTTGGGGTATGGAGAAGCCAGGCAAGCTATTAACAGCAGGCTGTTTGTTAAAACCTTCCACACTAAAGATGGTATTACCCGTGGCCATATATTTTACCGAGGCATTGAGCAGTTTCACTGTATGCAAGGGGCTGAAAAAAATATCTGTCTTCTTTGTCTGATCAGTTTCCAGTTGCACATCTTTTTTGAAAGAAAACTGGTGGTAAGGAGAAACGAGATCTTCCAGATCATTTGGGCGGGCATGGAGAATCGCATGGGCTGGTAAGGAGGAGGTTAAATGGTCGGGCGCCAGGATTCTGCTTATCTTATCAAAGATTCTGTTTTCTAGATTTTTTACGTCGTTGGCAACATTAAATAACTCGTTGCTTAAAGCCTCAATTATCAGTTTAACCAGAGGATCAAAATCGTTGCTATCTTTTATGTTCCAAAAATCCTCTGCATTTTTTAATATTCGGTTACGGATCTCATCCTTTGATGAATAAAAAACTGGTTTCATATGTACGCTATTTGGGGCGGTTAATTAGGTAGATAAGGGACTGAGAAATAAAGCTGTATTAAAAAAATATTTTTCACCCGTCGCTTTTATTAGCGCTCTTACGCTAATATCTACTTTTTTTTTGATCTCTGTTATCTTACGCATAGGGTAAACGTTTTCTACCTCGGCTATGTGAATATCTACAGACATATTGTATATGCGAAGCTCGTGGTCAGTAATGGACTTAAGAAGCGATTTGCGGAACTTTTCTTCCCAAATACTCTCGCTCACGATGAGCTCGAAATCCAGGTCCCATATCTCGCAACCGAAGTTTTGCTGGTAACGGTGTTCGCCGTATCTGGTGAAAATTATCAGTTCTATGTGGTTAGAAATCGATTTTCCAAGGTCTGTAGATTGAATCCCATTGCCCGAAAATAAAGAACTCAATCTGAAAGGTTTGTTGAAAAATTTATCAGACATAGATGTTTGGCTTAAAGTTTGTTAAAAGTAATTTAAATAAATCGTTTAAATAACCAAACAACGAATATTAAAAATTGTTACTGTAAAATGTTGATTTGATAGTGATGTGATTTTGGGGAGAGTGGCGGGCAGGTGAGTGTAGAATTAATTATTAGACCAGTAATATGTGAAATCCATAACAACCTATGAAACCCATTAACGCCCTTGAAATTAGAAAAGCTTATATCAAGTTTATCTCAAATTTTGTCTTTTTAACCCTTTTCTCTATACTCTGCATCTTCCTTTTCTTTGTCGCGGCAGATTTTGAATACGCCCTCCTGGATAAGAAAGTAAAAGAAGCTGAAAAACTTTCGTATTTACGAAAAGACATCAATACCAACTTTGACCTTATTTTGGTCCGTTTCAAGGAACTCGCACAATACCGCGACTATAATGCCAACGAAATGAGCAAGCAAGGCATTCTGCTCAATGATATCCAAACTTCCAACAACAGAATTAAAGACCTGATTTCGAAAAAACCAGAAGCCAGTGCCAGTTTTGACTTGTATGAGAAAATCAATAATAATGTTGGCGCAATGGCAGATTTGCAAGACTCACTCCTAAAGTCCAGAGGTGATATCCAAAGGTATAAAGAACAGATAAACGATTGTCAGCGTGCAAATCAGTCTGCGGCTAACAAGATTAGAAATGGCAGATACGGCAGGTAATTAAACAACATGATAAAACTAAGTATAAAAGAAAGACGCGAACAGTTTTTGTTTTTCGCAGCGCTGTTTATTTTCACTGTTGGGCTGCTAAGCTTTGGGATTTTTTACAATGACAAGTCACGCTACGAAATTTCCAAATCAGAGCTCGAGGTGAAAATCAACGAAAATGACGCTTTCGAAAATATGGTTAAAGAAACCATGCCAACCGTAGACACTACTTTCAAGCAGATTACTCGCTACAACCCAAATGTACAGGCCGTGTTTTTAAAAAACGACATTCAGCTTTCGTTGGGCTCAATCAGAGCGGCATTTGACCGTAAAGCATCTGATTCTCGATACAAGATATTTGTGCAGACTGCACAACTTTACGACCGACTGTTTTACGACAGGCAGGAACAAAACAGAAATATTTCAGATATTGAACTGCATAAAAGACAACTTGACGACTGCATAACCAACAGGCGACAACTGCAGCAAACCATCTCATCAAGATAAAATACCAAAACCATCCTAAAACCATCAAAAACGCTTAATATGTCCGAAACCAACACGAAGCAGATCAGCTCTAATTCACAGGGATACGTTATACTTTACATCCTGCTGGCTGTATTACTCTTAACAGGGCTTATTTTTTTATTCAAAAGCTCTTTCTTCGACAAACGTAAAATTGACGCAAGGATTCTCAAAGATGAAATTTATTTAAATGAGAGTCTAGTATTTACAGACAACACACCCAAGGCATCAAAATGGCTGTGGGAATTTGGTAATGGTGCTAAGGCCACTACAAAAACCGGCTCCTATCACTACACCAAGCCAGACACCTATATTGTGCGGTTGACTGTTGATGGAGAACTCCGCCAGGAGTTTCCAGTTACCGTAAGGGATACGGTGAAAGCGGCAGTCGTAGATAGTGTTTTGACCATTAGCGGGCCAACAGCCGGCCTGGTAAACGAGGAGATCAGACTTGAGGGAGATGGCGATGGAAAGGATTTTGAATGGTCTTTTGGAGAAACCGGACGTGTAGATGTAAAAGGAAAAACCGCCCTGTACACGTATCGTGCACCGGGAAAATATGTTGTGCGCCTGCGGTCTGATAAAAGCCGAAAGCCTGCTTATCTAACCGTTTTAATTACTGATCCGAATGCAGAGATTGTTGAAGATTTAGTTGCGCCGGGAGATGGAGAACGAAAAACTATCGATGACATCAGAGCCCGGTTACAGGCTATCGCCAACGGTGCAGATTTCAATTCCAATTACTACTACCTCATTAAAAAGTATATGTGCGGCAATGAGAAGGTTACCGTGAACGTAGAAATGAACGGAAAGAAAAAACAGACCGATATTTACTCCTATTGTATGGGACTCACCTTTGGCGGTGAAATAGCAGTAGATGAGGCACAGCTTTCAATTAAACCGAATTCTACCTGTGCAAGCCTTTTAAACATAAAACAGCACTCTGGTACTACACAGCCTGCTGAGGCAACCCAGGCAGACGCTCCTGCAAAGACAAGATAGATCAATACTGTATCCTAACGCTTAAGCTCATCCTATTCAATATGAAAAAATATTATTTCTTAACCATCATCCTTTTAGGAATATCAATGGCTAATGCCCAATCCCCTGCGTCGTTTGGTAAAAAGGTTAAATATATGCCAAAATCTTACGAGCGGCCCGCCAAAACAATAAATATCAATGAAAATACTTCCGGTAGCAGCCTACCCTGGATAGTTTTCTCAGACCGCGAAGACAACTACACTACCACTGCACCCGGTGGAAGTCTGATTATGAAAAAGATCAGTTTTATGGAGCCTTTCTATGTATCCAAAGAAGAAAACGGGTACCTGAAACTCATAAAGTACAAGGCGGGGATGATCAGAGGCCGTAAGATCAATGATAAAAAAAGCGCAATAAGCTACGGATGGATATCCAAATCAAAGTTGCTTCTGTGGCAGCGTGCTTTTTCCAACCAAAAAACAGGCTATGCAGAAAAAGCTATTGGAATTGTCAATGGCAAAAATCCCCTTACCGAGCCAAAATTTTATTTCGATACTACGGACTCGATTCTTGTCTACAGCACGCCTGAACTCAAAGACCGCCGCACCAAGGTAAGGCTCCACGAAATTGCCTATATCTATAAAAAATCAGAGGATGAAAAGAAATACCTGATAGGTTCAGAGGATCAGTTGTTTGCAGATTCTGCACGCAAAAGTGTTTATGGCTGGGTTTCGGCGGAAGCCATGCACAGCTGGGGCGACAGGTTGTACATCAGTTCCACTAAACCTGGCGACTATAGTCTTGAAGACTCAACTGCAGCAGCCATTTCAGTGGGTATAAGTAATGGAACCCCATTTATGGCTGACCCCTTGCTACCTGCAGGAAATGTGATTCTAAAAGGCTTTCCTGTTATTTCAGAAAATGAGAGCAATTATACGGTTGGCATTGCAACAGATGTTTTCAATAAAACAGACAATAAAATATTGACCATTAACGGCTCTGCATTTTCTTATCGTGATTATGTTGCCCTTCGAAAAAATAAGACAAAAGTTAATGTTGTCTTTGTTGTAGATGGCGGAAGCTCGATGAGCAAATACCTCTCCGGGATGACCAATACCATTGCATCTTTTGAAGGTATTTTGGATAATTTTGGGAAAGGTACCCAGGTTAGTTATGGAGGTGTGGTTTATCGCGGAGAAGATGGCTGCCCCATAAATGGTCTATTAACCAGTCCCATCCAAAATGACTACAGGCAGCTTATGAGTTTCTTATCAAATGAAGCAAAGAATACGGAAAAGTGTAACAGCGCAATTTCTGAGTCGCCGGTTTTCAGCGCAATGAAAGCAGGCTTAAGCTTATTTAAGGGAAAAAAGAATGAAACCAATCTTATTGTTCTGGTAGGCAGCACCGGAAATTCCGGAGGCACAAACAATTACCTGATTAATGAACTAAGCGAGCAGGTTGCACTTGCCGACGCTAGGATTCTGGCTTTGCAGGTATACAGTGATTACAATTCTGTTTTTAATGATTTTGTAATTCAGTCTCGTAAATTGGTTTCCGAATCTGCTATCCGATCTGCAGAGTACAGGAAGAATACGATGGTAAGGGGTGAGGGGCTCAAGAGTTTCCAACCGTATAATACAAGCCTTCAGGATTCGATTTCCTATTACCTGGATTACCCGAAGAACAGCCTGATTCAGGGAGGAGTCGTCTTCCCAACCAAGGGAACTGTAAATTCAAACGAAAGTATGACCATTGCATTAAAACGTTTTGTGCAAGAAACCAATTCAGACATTTACAACCAGATAAGTTCTTTAGACAGCGCATTCCGTTTAACGGGCATAGCACGTAGGAATCTGTCGAAAAACGTTGAGGACTTGCTGCCTCCGCCTGTGGGAATAGAGGTGGCAGACCGGATGCCGCACAATGAATTTAAATATTACAGTACCGCAACCCTTCCTGCAGACTTCGTCAATAAAAATCATTCGGCACTGCAATACGCCATTGTGCTGAACAATATGGAGTATAGGCAGATAACAGATGTGTTTTCAATGATGTTGGGCCAAAATCTACAAGCCGATCAAAGCTCCTTTAGGAGTAAATTGGTGAAAAACTATGTAAAAATGCCCAAACAGCTTTTAGGAATTAAGGTATCTTCCAGTGAAATCAAAGCGATGAGCCTGGCCAGTTATTTAAAGCTGGTTACTGGTTTGCCACTGAATAATGAGTTTTTGAACCAGTACAAAATAGGTGATTTGAACAAAACCTCAAGTATGCCATTAGCCCAATTTGAAAATTATATCAGATTACTCAATGAATCGGTTCAGCAAATCAAAAGGGCTACCCAAATTGAGCAACAGTTTGTTTCGAATGGCAAATTATATTATTACATCACCGAAAAGAACTTTAATCCGGCAGTGATGCCAAAAACCAATTAGATAATGGCAATCACAAATTTTAGCGAATCGGTAAAAACCGCATTGCGTATCGCCCAGTCATTAGCAAAAGAATATGGCAACCCGACATTTTCAGCGGCGCATTTACTCAAAGGGTTAATGCACAAAGACGTCGGACTGAGGTCTTTCATCACTTCAATAGGGAAGGATGAAGAATACATTAGCGAGTGGGCGGAAGTGAGGATTGACGAACAACCAAAATCAGCTAGTTATAATGACGTGGTAACGGGTGCACCAGAAATTCCAATCATTTTTGAAGAGGCAGATAACGTACGCATAAAGCTTGGTCTTGATTTGATTACACCTGTCTGCGTATTAACTGCGTTGGCGAAACCTGGTGTTGGTTTTCAGGTAGACCAGCTTAAGTCCTTTCCAATTAAAGAGAAGGAAATATTGGAGCTATATGTAAAAGATGAAGAAATTGCCAGGGCAGTTGCACCAGATTCGAACGCTGACCACTCGGAAAAAAAACCTACTAATAATGCACTCTTGAAATACTGTGTAGACAGGTTACAAATGGTTAGGGATGGCAAAACTGATTCGATAATTGGCCGGGACCGGGAAACAAGAATGATGATGGAAATTCTTTGCCGGAGAACAAAGCCAAACGTCATTCTTACTGGTGATGCCGGTGTGGGCAAAACTGCACTTGTCGATGGTTTTGCGATTGATATTGTAAACCAGTCTGTACCTGAAAGTCTAAAATCAGTCCAGCTATATGAGCTTGATCTAGGCTCGCTCATTGCAGGAGCCTCTTACAAAGGTGAGATAGAGGATCGGCTAAAGAATATTATTAAAGAGATTAAACAGTTCGAAAAGGCAGTGCTTTTTATCGATGAAATTCATACCCTGTTGGATAGTAAAGGCCCATTGGGCGCTGGAATTGGCAATCTGCTGAAACCCGAGCTTGCGCGTGGCGAAATAACGGTAATAGGTGCAACCACAATCGATGAGTATCGGAAGATTATTGAGCCAGAACAGGCTTTCAGCAGGCGTTTTGAAGTACTTCAAGTGAATGAACCAAATGAGGAGAGCACAATAAAAATGCTCCAAAAGCTGGCAGTGAAATACGAAGAACACCATGGTTTAGGCATCGAGCCAGATGCAATGGAAGAATGTGTACGGTTAGCCAAGCGCTATATGAAAGATAGAAGGCTTCCGGATTCTGCTTTCGACTTGCTTGACCGCACAATGGCAGCCATGAAGATGATGAATGATACTTCTGAGCTGGTAATATCAACTTTGGAGCAAGATTTGGAAGACTTGAGGGCAGATGAGGGAGTGCAAAATAAATACAAGGACTACAAATGGCTTTACTCCCTTTTGCAAAATAAACTTAGCCCTGTTCTGTTGGGAAGGTTAACCGATGAAACGCAAACAGATGCCTTTGAAACTGCTGAGGAATATCAGCAATATATTCAAAAGAGCCTTGCTGAGCTTAAAACTTTTGCGCTGGAGAAAAGCGAACGCATCACCAAGCAAGACATTGCATCAATAGTTGCCTACAAAACAGGCATTCCAATGGGCAAGCTTCAGGCAGGCGAGAAGGAAAAACTGCTCAACATGGAACAGTACCTAAAAAAACGGGTTGTTGGTCAGGATCAAGCACTGAAAGCAGTTTCTGATGCTATTTTAGAATCACGAAGTGGATTAAATAAAAAGGGGCAGCCCATCGGATCTTTTTTTCTGTTGGGACCTACAGGAACCGGCAAAACCGAGCTTGCAAAATCAATTGCAGAATTTTTGTTTAATGATGAAAAGGCGATGATCAGGTTTGACATGTCGGAGTTTAAAGAAGAACACAGCGCAGCGCTTTTGTACGGAGCCCCCCCGGGCTATGTCGGATATGAAGAAGGCGGACTTCTGGTGAACAAAATCAGGCAACAGCCATATTCGGTGTTGTTGTTTGATGAAATTGAAAAAGCACATCCATCAGTGTTCGATACTTTTCTGCAGATCCTTGATGAAGGCCACATGCATGACCGGTTAGGAAAGGAAGGTGATTTTAGCAACTCACTTATTCTTTTTACCTCGAACATTGGCAGTGAGTGGATCGCAGAACAGATAGGAAAAGGAATTATTCCTGCTTCAAATCAACTAATGGAGGTAATGGCAGGTCATTTCCGGCCAGAATTTTTGGCCAGAATCTCAGAAATTGTTCCATTCGCCCCGATAGATGAAAGTAACGTGGTACGGATCTTTGAAATCCAGCTGAACAGTTTGATCCAGTCTCTGAACAAACTTGGTATTGAATTTGAAATTTCAGAGGATGCTAAAAAGATGATTGCGCTTGACGGCTTTACACCGAAATACGGTGCAAGGCAGCTATCGGCCGTCATCAGAAATCTATTGAGAAGGCCAATATCCAAATACATAATTGCAGGCGAATTGAAGAAAGGTGCTACTGTAAAAGTAAGCAAACAACCTGCTGATAATCAGCTGATATGGGAAATTATCGAGCCTGAGATTGTATCAGCAGAACAAAAATTGAGTTAATGCGTTAAACTACTATATTTACAATAAAAAATAAATCATAACCCTAAATCGACATATTATGTTTAATTATGAAATTGGTGGAAATGAGCGAAAAATTGATACCTCAGAAGCTTTCGCAGAAATCGCCCACAACAAAACACTCTTCGTACAGAAGCTGACCGATAATGAGCCCATCAAACCGGAAAAGGTTGAGGGTTTGAAAACAGTAAAAGATGTATTCGAACATTACAAACCTAATGTAAAGGTTGCCTTCGAAAAGGATGATGGTTCTACCGTTGCGGAAACCATTAGCTTTAATGACCTGAGTGATTTTGGTGTTAAAAATATCATTGGTCAAAGCAATTACCTGACTAATGTAAACATTGAAAGGGAGATGTCGCTTAATGTTATTAAGCAACTTAAATCAAACAAAACTTTAAAAGCTACACTGGATGATGAAGAAACCAAGTCTGCATTCATCAGCGCCCTTAAGAATTTTGTAGACGAATTGGAGCAAAATAAATAATTAAACGCCTAGAAAAGATGTCAAACCCTCAAGAACTACAATCAGAACAAAATAATTCCTCAGCTGGCTTTAAACCGGCAGAGGGTAAAGCCATAGAAAAAACATCCCTGAAGGATAATCTGGAAAAGCTGGCAAGAGTTGGAGGTTTCGATTTGCTCGAATCCACCGTAGACGGCCTCCAAAACCTTAACCCGGAAAGAAAAGCCAGAAAGCAAATTTTTCTGACAGGTGATGAGAAAAAGAAGGACCGCGAAGAACTGAAAAAGAAAATTCAGCTTTGGATTGATGTACTGGAAGCTTCAACATCTGTTGCCGATATGGTGGAAAAAAGTACGCAAAAACTGAATTCTGCTGAAGAAAATCTGAACAAGAATATCGGTACTGCCTTGGAAAGAACCAGAGAACTTGAGCAGGCTTATCGCTCTGTACACTTGTTTTACAAGAACACAGAATCTGATAAGCTTAAAAACGTTGTGCTTTTGAACGCCTCTATGGATCAGATAAAGGATTTAGACAATCCGCGCTTTATTGAGTACGTGGATGATGAGCTGAAACAAAATTATGACCGTCTGGATCTTCGTAACAACTATTCCTTAATGGTTGTGCCGGGTTATATGGGATCAAACAAAGTGTTAGAGAGATGGGGTAAAATTGCGCACAGCAACAAAGCGATGCTGGTAACAGACTTTGCCGATCTGGATCAGCCAGATGACGTATTAGACTTATTTACCGCTGCGAATTTCACCGGAGCAGATGCATTCAGATCAAATGTTATCATGACCTGCAACTGGCTTGTTGGGCGCGGAAAAGTAGCAGAAGTAGGCGAAGAAGATGATTTAACTGTTCCCGGCTCGGCAGCTTTAGCTGGTAAAATGTACTACACCCTCATGTCGCAGGTTACCGCTGGTAAAAAACACGGAGCCATTAATGAGGTTGATGGGGTTAAGTTTGACCTTAAAAAGAGCGAGATTTCACATTTGGAAAGAGTAGGACTTGTACCAATGGTGAATGAATATGGAAAGGTAATGGCTTTTTCGGCCAAAACCCTTTTTAACGGCGACAACGTTGGTCTACAAACCTATTCAGTAGTTCGCGTATTTGATTACATCACAAAAGTGTTATTCGATTTTCTTAACAGAAGAGCATTTGAAAACTGGACATCGAAAACCGAACAGGATCTTAGGGGACAAATTGTTAAGTTTCTGGATGGTATTCAGGGTGCAGACCGCTTAATTGAGCGTTTCAAGATTATGAAATTTGAACGCGATGAACAGCAAAAAGACAGGATTCATCTGGACATTCATATCACGCCGTATTTTCCTGCAAAAAGCTTTGTAGTAAAGCTTGATGGGCATAAAGGTGAAGACGAAAGTACTACCTGGGCCTCGGAATACAACCAGCAATAAAAACCTAACCTCGTTCATAAATAAGAACCTGACCATGCCGGTCGGGTTTTTTTCGTTTATGATACGTCGAGTTAACAAAATCTTTATAATTTTGTAACACATCTCCCGCCTCAAATCTAACACCAAAGAATAATGAAGCAAGTACTTATCCTAAATGGGGATATAGATAAGACAATATCAACAGGATTTTTGATTAACGCCTACACAACGGGCGCAAAGAGTGCTGGCGCAATGGTGAGAGAGATTGCTATTATTGATCTTATTTTCAATGCAAATAAGCTTTTTAATAACAGGCAGATCGCTGAGCTTGAACCGGATTTGCAGAAAGCGCTGAGTGTCATCAGGCAGAGTAATCATATTGTCCTTTTCTGTCCGGTATATGTAGATCACATTCCTACGAAAATTAAGGGATTTTTTGACCGCCTTTTTATGCCCGATCAGATTTTTAACGCACAGCAGCAGAAAACAGACAATAACTTTAGCGGTAAATCAGCAAGGATTATCTCTATTCTTGATGAGGAAACATTCAAAGACTGGAAAGCAAGCAAAAAAACGACTTACCTGTCCATCAAGAAAAATACTTTTGAAAAGTGCCGCATTAGTCCGGTACTCACCAACACGATCGGGCAGCTTCACTCCCTTGATAATCATTACAGTAAAAAATGGGTTACCAAGATGGAAAAATTTGGCGTACAATTAATCTAGCCCTTTCGTCTGTTTAACTGAACTGGCAGTGTAGCATTATGCAACAAATTGCCCAGATTTCCCACACATTTCAAGTCATGTCAGTCAAGTTAGGCAACTGAGATAATTTTGTTACAGAGAATTAATTGCAAACTGACTATTCCAACATCCCATTCATTTTTATTTTTAGCTTGCTTTCCATGCCCGTAAACATAATGGGAGTAAACTTCTCCGCTTTATCTATTTGAATCTCATAGCATTTGGCTTGATATTTGGTTTAACTTCGACATGTAGCAGAGGCTACTCAAATCAATTTTTTAACCTTTAAATTTTAAAACTATGGCTTTCAAAGCTAGATTAAATTTTTCGGGCAAGGAGTACGATGTGCTTCACTGTGCCTATGCGTTAAACCGTGATGTAGATGCCAAGGGAAGACCTTCTTCCGGTGTTTATGGCGGAACTATCGATGTCGAAATCGAATCAACAGAGGACACTTCGATTATTGAGGCTATGGTAAACAACCAGTACAAGCCGATTACTGGAGTTCTTCTGATCAAAAAATCTGAGGAAGATGCCAAAATGAAAGAGGTCAGTTTCGAGGATGGCTACATTGTTAAATATTCCGAAGGAATTAACATTGTGGGTGATCATCCAATGACACTGAAATTTCAAATCTCTGCTAGAGAGTTGAAAGTAGGAAATGCAGTACACGTAAATGATTGGCCTAAAGCTTAACCATTTCACCGGATTTCTTATCTGTATTTATTCAGTACAGGAATCCTTCTGCGTAATTAAATCATTATTTCTTTCAATCATTTAAAAAAATTATCATGGCATTTAAAACCAGATTAACGTTGGGCTCAAAAGAATTTGATGTCCTTCAATGCAGCTTTTCATTAAACAGAGATGTTGACGCAAAAGGCCGTCCCTCATCAGGTGTTTACGGTGGTACAATTAACATTGAAATTGAATCAACTGAAGATACATCAGTTATTGAATCAATGGTGAATAATCAATACAAGCCACAGTCGGGAACGATTGTCTTCAAAAAAGGCGAAGAAGATGCCAAAATGAAAGAACTTACCTTTGAAGATGGTTATATTATCCAATATAATGAGGGCATTGCAGTTAATGACAATACACCAATGACGTTGAGCTTCGTAGTATCTGCACGTACGCTGAAACTAGGAAATGCGCACCATGAAAATGACTGGCCAAAAGGATAGTTATTTTCGGAATACATTTTAAGCTCCATGCGTCCGATTTAGCAGGTCGCATGGAGTTTTCAGTATTGAATTTAGAGACGATACTGCATTTATGACTTAGCGATTTAATTTTATACGAACTCAACATATTGAATTATTGAAGCCTTAAGGCAAATATTCTGATTACGCAAGATTTCCAGGACGCTCCATGATCACTTACTTAACCTTTACTAAGGAGAATTGGTTTAATGTCCTCTTTAATATTCCTGCGGATTGAATGTTTTTATTAATGGCAATTGCTATGATCAAGACTCAAAACCAATATGGAAAAAAAACTGATAGCAGAAATCAATATAGAGGATAAAGAGATTACGCATTTCGCCTCTTTTAGTCTTCACCAGGCCTTTAACGACCACCATTATTTTGAGCTGCGTTTCAATCATGATCAGATGGGCGCGCCCGGATTAATCAGTTTGGATGACAGCAGAGATTTTGTTGGCAAAACCTTTACGGCGTCTTTTGGTCATTCAGCTGAGGGCATGCAGAACTTCATTGGTCTGGTATCAAAAGTTGAACTCTCACAAAGCCATGGATACCATGGTATACTTATTGTTAGTGGCTATAGCCCCACAATATTAATTGACCGCGGCCCTGATTTGGGCTCCTATTTAGATAAAGAACTTAACGAAATTGTTAAGCTGGCCACTAAAGATACTCCGGCAAATGATTTGAAAGTTGTAGCCAACGCTTCAAGAACAACGCCAATTGATTATATCATCCAATACCGAGAAAGTGACTTTGGATTTCTCAACCGCTTATCGGCTGAATATCATGAATGGTTTTTCTATGATGGCAAACAGCTTAATTTTGGAAAACCAGAAGGGCAAAAGGAGATTGCGCTCTTTTATGGCAGGGATGTTCAGGAAATGCAATATGCTATGGAAATAGCGCCTATCAAAAACAAGAGATTTTCTTATAACCCTAAAAACAATGAAATGCTCGTTAGTGAGAGCACCGGAAAAGTTGAGGGAACACCTGACCTTACGCACGCCATCAAGGCTTCTAACCTTACCTACAGCAAAACCTTTAACCAGCCTGCTTTAATCCGGGTAGACAGTGGGGAAGATATAAAAAATCTTGTCGAGAATGAGGAGAAGGCAAATACCAGTGAATTGTTAAAGGTAACGGCAAAGGGCGACAATGCTGGGCTTAGTATTGGTAGTATCGCTGAGATTACCATGAGCCTTAGAAAGGAACTTTCCTTTACAGCCGAAAGTTTAGGCAAATTTCTAATCACAGACATCAGGCATTACATTGATGAAAATGGAAAATACCATAACACCTTTGAAGGGAAGATTTCTTCAACAGAACGTTTATTGGTAAGGAAACCGGATAAACCTCAGCCTGACATGCAGTTGGCAGATGTTATTGATAACAACGATCCTCAAGGGCAGGGCAGGATTAAAGTCCAGTTCAAATGGGAATGTATGACCAACGATGTGACAGAATGGTTGCGGGTCGTGAGTCCGAGTGCAGGGAACGGAGAGCGGGGAACTAACCGAGGATATTTCGCCGTACCGGAAATTGATGATCAGGTAATGGTTGCTTTTGAAGAAGGAAATGTTGCACGGCCGGTGGTTATCGGGAGTGTTTTTCACAGTTCTAGCGTGGATAGTAGCCCTCTAATTAAAAATAATCTCAAAAGTATTATTACCAGGAGCGGCCATTTGGTAGAGTTTGATGACGACCCTACCACACAGGGGATAAAAATTACCGATATGCATAACAACATCATTCATATCGATACTAAAGGAAACAATATTACCATTACTGCCCTTGAAAATATGCGACTTAACTGCAAGAACATGCAGATTAACGTGGAAGAGAATATGGATATCCAGGTTGGAAAAGATCAGAGTTCAAGTATTGGCAATAGCCAAAGTACCTCTGTAAGTAAAGACATTGCAATAACTGCGGGAAATAATTATTCGTTAAGTGCAACGGGCGATATTCAGGAAAATTCTGACAACCGAAAAGAAACGGTATCAAAAGACTTCATGCGGCAGTCAGAATCTTCCAACGAACTCGCTAGCGCCATAACTATGTTCAGCCAGTCGGAAAATATGACCCTGCAAAGTGGTAAGACCGTGGAGGTAAACAGTGCTGAAAAATCCAAGATGTTTTAAGTATGGCTATTCAGAAAACGAGCACAAACATGCGGATACGCGTCCGATCGGCCTATGAACTGGCTGTAGATGGAAGTATGCAAAAAGTGGCTAATAAGATCAATGTGGAGGCAAGGCGCGATAACCTCACCTTAGCCAGTAACAAAAAAGTCGTAGGGCAAGGCGGAAAATCGAGTTAATATGGCAAATGTAAAATTCGGAAACTACAGTCCAACTGAAGAACCCAAAGATTCTACGCAATATGTTTACTACACCCGGGAAGGTGAATATCTTGGCGGAATAGCAGGTAGTGCAAAAATTTTTACAACAACTAAGGAACAGTACGATCAGGCTGTAGCAGCTAAAGACTTTGAAGCCGTAAATGATGAGACGCAGTTGCTGAAGTATGATGAAAAGCCAATTACCCATTCAGACTTACGTTATATCGCCTACGTAGTTAGTCATGAATCTGGCGATGAGGATATAAAGGAATTAAGGTGTGTAGCTTTTGCAAGCTATAATCGTTCAGTGACCACGAAGAAAACCTGGAGGGCCTTGCTGGCATCTGGCTACTCCTCTGTGCCAAATAAAATCGAGCTACCAGATAGTAATGGAAATAAGTCTAAATTGGCCAGATACGCTGTAATTGACGTTCTGCGTGGGATTGAGGATTTGACCAATGGCGCGGAGTTTTGGGATGGTACAGACTTTCTTGCCTGGGGCAATTCTGAACAAAATCCTTACAACAAACTTGGGCAGAATAAATTTGATGAATATAATTTCATCGAAATACCAAAAGATATATACGATGACTTTGTGGCGGCCCAAGGCTCAACCACAACAACTTATGGCGATTCAGGCAATCACGATTTGAAAAAGGATGCCGGAACCCATGAACACATAAAAGTGAAAGATAAGAAGGGAAACGAGAAAGCGAAGATTCGTTATGCAATCCCGGCAGCCGATTTTACCGATCAGCAGTACTGGACGAGTGGTAGTTTCTACTATGAAACGGGGGCACAAAAAACAAATGGAATTTCGGCAACCATCACGGCCGGGAAAAGTATTTTCTGGAAAATTACACCAACACGTTTAACAGCAGCTGCACCTGCCACACCTTAAAATGATCAGAATCCTAAATATAACAACCATAAGCCTGCTTTTCGTTTCTAGCTGGGCCATGCAGATGAACAAAGATTCTGCTGTGGCCATCAACGGCACTTTATTAACCAAAACGGTAAAATCAACATCGTCTGCAGGGAGCGAAACCAGCACAAGCAAGATTCTGTATACATCATCCGCATCCGGAGATCAGTATTTCGCTTACACTTTTGCAAACGGGGCCATCTCCGATGCCATTGGCTACCGTTTGGCCAATACCCCAGCCGGTCTTAGTTTTATATCTGAGCGGTTATTTTCGGGCCAGCATGAAGCGGATAGCATACACATTGCTTTTGATGATGCGCAATGTGTTGTTCGGATCGGAAAAACTGACCAATACATGCTCTTTCCAGCCAGCTATAGCCAATTTAAACAAGAGGTAAATGTCAGGCACAAAGTCCTGAGTTTGGCAGGTTTGCTGGAAGATAATATCGGTGATTACCCAATAGAAGATTTGCTTCAGCTCATCATGGTTTCTTCAAAGGAAAAAACGAACTTCAAAACCAGGCAGGCACAGGTCAACACTTTAAGAAGCCAGTCCGATGATACCAGGGATAACTGGAGCTGTAGATATGCATATGATAAAGCTGGAAAAATGCTTTCCGTAAGAGCGTTCAATAAAGAAGAGGTGCGTTTTTCTAAAACCTTAACCTATAACCCAAAAAATTTAGTTCTTAAATCACACAGAAATATAGAAGACCGGCAGATTACCGAGCGGACAATGGTTATAGATTCACAGAAACCAGGAAAACTCAGGTGGACTGACAAAGTGATTGAAACGGGAAAAAATCTGGAGACTACGCTTGCGACAGAAATCTCAAAAAGAGAAACCAATTTCGTTCAAAAAGCCAGAATGTCTCAAATGGAGGTATTAAATTTATTTAAGACGAAATAATGGGTGCTATCGACTCTTCTACAAAACATAGGCCGCAGCAGGCGCTCCGGTTGAAGTGGCTTCCGGGAACGTCGCTACAGTACGGTGTGCGTATAGATTTTGGTTTGGAGGGAAGTGGTAATGAGGTAAAGTATCAAGTGCTTGTCACCCGTTTGAAACCTTCAACAGATAATGAGCAGCTCTTTCAAATAGAACGCATCGGTGATGTTTACGTAAATGAAATTATTCCTGACCTCATCGCAGATCGGTTGAGTTATGAAGCGGGAAAAGTTTTTTACCCCTTGGTCATTTCAGTGAACAATAATGGAGGTTTCGAATCGGTTTTTAATCATAGCGAAATTTTGAGCAGGTGGAAAAAAGTTAAGGCAGGCATACAACAAAATTTCGATGGCGATCTTGCAGAGGAGTACATGACAAACATGGAAAAGCTTTTGCTTATGCCTGTAACGATTACCAATGCCTTTGCCAGAAACGATTGGTTCATCAACACCTTTTTTAAACCGATTTACAAGGTTTATGAGGCGGATAAACTGGAAGCGATAAACTTTCCGATATTAAATGATCTCAACATTGAGGGCTATGATGTGAACGAAACAATAACTGAAGATGAATACAGCTTCGGATCAATTGAAATGAAACAACAAGGTGCTATCGCGGTGGATAACGTTGATCGACAAAAAGGATTATCCGGCACTTATGAAGGTCGGTACTTTTTGCATCCATTAACGAGGCACGTTGTTGGCATAGTGTCAGATTTCGCTGTTCAGCACTATTTAAGCAACCAGGTTAAGGTTAGAGTTTTTGTAATCCCCGAAAATGGTAAAAGTTTTGACCAGGATTTTGCTTCGGAGGCGCTGGAAAGTGAGACTACGACAGGGGAAGCCATTATACTCGATGGCCCCCGGGAAAAAAGCTTTTGGGAGCGTTTATTTAACAATTAATACTATGGCAGAAAAACATATCGTAGTACAGGGAGCGCAATGCATGTGCAAATTTGGATCTGCACCAGATAAACTAAAGGTTTTAACGCATAAGAAAGAATATGCAAATGATCAGGCAGCAAGTTCAAAACCAATAGTTACCACTGTTGATATTGGTGCTACTTTCGAAAAAAATACGTTCGGATCCTGTTCTAAAATGAACAACAGGCCCTGTAATGCTGTGGCTTCCAAGTGGTCGGGTTTTTACGAAAAAACTGTGCTGTCTAACGACGGAAAGATATTGCTGGAAGACAGTAAGGCAACCTGTCCAATCGGTGGACCTGATTGTATAGAAATTATTCACCACGGCCAAAAGTCCGAACCATCTAAACAGAATGTTGCAAATGCCAATAAAGATGTACAGGCGCAGCTTAATCCAATGTCAGATGCGCTCATGGCCACAGCAACAAACTTTGAAGGAACTGAGGTTGGTGTAAAATTATAATTTATGGCTAAGGGAATCAAAAAAATAGTCTGGACCGGCGAGGGTATAGTTTATAAAAAGGGCTCCATTCCCAATAAACTGCTGGTAACCTCGCCCGAAAAATTGGTCTGGTTCAAAGTGGGGGAATGGTTTGAGGGTACAAAGGAACAGGAAAAATCAAAGGATGTGAAATGGGCCATATTTAACAATAAGGGATACATAGACCATCAGAAAACAATTCCCGGCAACTATAAATACGGGTATAGAATTACAAGAGCACTTTGTGGCCCTTACACCTATTACATTGAAGCTTCCCTAACTGGAACGTTTGATGGTAAATCAGGGATACAGATGAGGGGCGAAACGCCTGCCCAAATCACCGATAGTTGCTGGTCTATAAATGAAGGCGGTGCTGATGTTAGAAAAACCTATCAGTTCTCTTACGGTGAAATCATTTGGTTGAAGCTTTTAACTGAAGGCCTGAACGGATACAAGAACGTTGAGGTGCGTGTATATAGAAAACTCCGTTCGGCGTTTGGCTTGCTGCCTGCAGACGATGAGGTAACCAGAAAAATATATCGTGTAGAGGTTATCCGTGGAGAGATCAACCTCAAAATTCCCAATACTTACTCGTGGCGTCAAAGCATGAAAGATGTATCTGGTGTAGAGGAATTTTATGTAAGGGTTGTGCATCCCATAACCGGAAAGTACATTGAAGATAACAAAAAGGACACTGCACATGCCCGTTTTTTGAGAATTAAAGACAAGACCGTATCGCAGGTTGTGGAGATGCCGCAGAACCGCACTCCGGTGACGATTTATGAGCCAGATAAGAACTCCGTGAGATTTGAGCTTTGTAAGTTTGAGCAGATAAACATTGTTGACGAAGGGAAAACCAATCTCGTTTTTGATAATGGAGCTGGAGTTAAGAATCTTCAGGACAGGAAGGAAAAAGTTGTTGAACCCATAGTTTTCAATTTTAACAGTACACAACTATCATCTGAAAGCCTGAGAAAGCTAAACAATATCCTCCAGTTTCTTTTGGAACACCGATACAGCATAATTCATCTAGATGGTTTTGCCTGTGTTATCGGAAAACAGAATTATAATAATTTGCTCTCAGAGAACAGAGCAAAAACGGTGAGGGAATTCTTTATCAAGGGCAAACTCGATCCTTTGCGAATGAAGGCTGCTGGTCATGGTGAGGTAAATCCAACCGATGACAAAATGGGTCGTGATAATGTTAAATACAGGGACGAGGAAAATTATAAAAGTAATCGAAGGGTTGATATCTCATTTGATTATTATGGCCACAATGCGGAGACCATTATTTACCAGACGATCGGTGGCCCTACAGCCAGAAATATCAAAATTGAACCAGTAAAATTTGAGACGAAGGCCTGTTTTGAACGTCCGCAGCATACAAAGAAAATCACACTAGACAATATCTATCTTAAAAGTGAGGATGTTGGCACGATAACGATACCTGCGATATCAACAATGAGCAAGGAACATCCCATGCCGTTGCACTACATTTGGCCAATGAACAATTTAACAGAGTTAGGGACATTCAGCTCTGCGAATGATTATACAATTCATTTTCATACCTGCAGATATTATTCTGTTAGAAACAAGCCAACAGTACTGGTAAAAGTTTACCCCGATGTAAAATGGAACCTGGACTTCATGTTAAACCTGACAAATGACCTAAGTGTTAAATGGCAGAATCTGTCACCAAAAGAACATAAGGAATTTCAGAGCAAAGCAGGTAAAGAGGGCGCAGAACGCCGGTGGAAACAAAAAGATGCGACCTTTAACTTCGGTTTGAAAGCGCAGTGGGACAAATCAGGAGAAGTTTACGGGCAGCAGGAAGAACTCAAAGCGGAATATGAGGGAAAGTTTAAAAAGCTTTACAACATTTTTTCTTCGTTTAACTCCTTGGCTGATGGGGTGACAGGTGCAACGAAAGGCGTGGTCAAAAAAAGTCTTTCAGGAGTGCCTGCCTCGTTTGTAGTAAAGCCACCTAATCTTTCCTTAACAGCAGAGTGGTTTCTCAAGAAAGTCAAAAATAGCCGTAACGTTCTTGAAGTAGGTACGGATGTTAAGATAACCCTAAACGCTAATCCTCTAATTGGACTTGAGGTTACCATCGACTTACTTGGTGCAATTATTGCCGGTGTAACCGGCGTAATCAGTGGTGGCAGTGCGGCCCCGGGTGTACTCAAGCTGTATAACCAGATCCAGGATAAGTTAAAGAAAGGAATCAATGTAGGAACCGACGAAGTAGGATTTAAATCCAGCGTTAACATTTATATGGATTTGATTATTACCAGTCAGATTGCAGTTAACTCAACCTTTAAATTCAATACCGTTGGAAAACCGTCAGACTCCAGATTGGAAGTATGTGCAGATGCCAGACTCAAAATTGAGCTGAAAGTGGGCGTTAAAGTTAAAGGCGAGGTTTCTTTGGTTATTGTGAAAGCTTTTGCATATTTCGAAGCGTCTGCATCCGGCGACGCATCAATCACATTCGGACACAAGATTGTATATGACGAAAAAGGATTATATTATAGGCCTATACTCGGATTTGATGGACTAAATGCAAAGTATGTCGTATCGATTTCGGTGGGCCTCGCTAAGAAGATTGTTATTGATAAAACAAAAATAAACGATGCAAAAGAAGATAAAGTCGTAATTGCACAAGGCGATTACCCCCAGGTCATACCGAAATTTGATGTTATTGAACATTTAGAAAAACTATTTGAAACCAGCGCCAATATCCCATTAATTAAAAATTAGAACATGAAACTTTTCTTATCAATCGTGATAGGTATGACTATCCTATCTTGTAAGTCACAAACAAAAACAGACCTGCTTTCCTTAAAACCCGACTCAGACATTTCGGCAATTGCGGCGCAAGATAAAGAGCTAAAGAAGGATATGGATCCTAACCTCGGCCTGGCATCCCTCACAACAAAGAAATTAGATGGTTATGCAATCGGAGATGTAAAACTCAGCACTTATGACTATCCCAACGGAAACGTTTCGGATTACAGTAGCCTTTCGATATTTGTAAACTCGAAAGAGACAACTAATTACCTCGGATTTAATTACAGTTCTGTTAATCAGGATGAAACGAAGGCGATTATTGCTTATCTAAAGAAAACTTTCCATACCTATCAGCAAAGCGATACCAAAGGAAGCGGAGAATCTTTTTTTTGGGATGTTCCAAAACTCAATGCTTGGATCTTTACCTACCAGGCCATCTCAACAGACAAAAATAGCAAAAACTTTTTCAGTACAAATTTCATTTTTGTAAAAAAAGGAACAAGAATGGAGAACAGTTCCGACGCAAAAGTAATGACGATAAAGGATTATTATAAGATGATGTATCCGGAGGTTATTAAGTAAAAACTGGATTTTAATACGTGACTGCACTCATTTGACGGAGCTTAAATTACTTAAATTCAATGCAAAAGGGATTACCTAGACAACCTCATTTTATATTAAGATGAAACAACCATATTATCAGCTGGATTTCAGCGCCCTGTTATGTAAATTCCAGATAAAGGTGAACGACATCGAAATTTTGTCACTAAATCTCGATGGCCAAGCCTCGACGGATATCCCCATTAATGCCGCGATATTCGGTAGTGGGAAGCAGGAAATCGAGGTGAAGGGCTACCCTTTAGAAGGAACGACTGTCCTTAACCGCGAGGCCTATATCCGCTATAAAATTGTAGAACAGGATGTGGAAAATGATCAGTTTTCAGTTGTTAATAGTTCCGAGAAATTTCAAACGCCACTGGCTAAGCAAGGCGAGCCATTTATCATTCACAAAACCACATTCAACGCCGAGGTTCCTTACCAGGTAGAAAATTGGGGAAGCCTTCAGAAACTTACCAACCTGAAATCAGACCTTTATCTACCCCTACAAAATACGTATAGGCACCTTATCGATAACTCAAGAAGATCCAATTACGAGGTTTTATTCTCGGCAATAAAGACTATTGAGACCCGAAATGCAAAAACGATGTATCTTGGACAAGACGACCTGCAGGCCCGGGTTAAGGCTATATCAGACGACCTTAATAATGGATTTGATGTTATGGATCTGGAAAATAAATGTAATGTCGAGTATGCCGGCGATGGCAAACTCGTCCGCCTGGTAAGAAGTGACGGAAATTCTGCACTGGCTTTTTCAAACTCGAAAACAAATGAACAATTGATACTGGATATCTGGTTCTGTTTGCCACATGGAAAGACAGGCTTTGCTGTATTTTAAACCATATTTCACAATTGTTCTATATGGATTCCATTGATAGGGACTTGGTCGGTTATTGTATTGGGATTTCCCATGACGATCTGATTTGATAGTCAAGGAGCCAGGTCGGATTATCATGGTTCGCAAGTGGAACGGTGGTTGCGGACAATATTTCCTTTGTAAACTTCAAACCAAAAATTGGCCAGGATTGTTGATTGTTTAATTATTTACGACATTTTATGAAAAAACTTATCTTATGCCTGCTCATTTCTTTGCAAGTAGCTGCTGCATTAGCACAAGAGGAGCAACTTATCCAAAAAGATTTTCAAACCATAATTGGTTACACCCGTAAAATGGAAATTGATAAGGTATTGGACATGACATACCCACCCTTATTTAAGGTCATGCCAAAGGTGCAAATGAGCGCAATGGCCAATGGAGCCTTAAGCGGCATGGGGATAAAGACCATTTTCGAAGAAGTGCCTATCGGGCTTACGCTTAGCCTAGTTACCAAGTTAGGTGCGGCAACAATTTGCTTGGGAAAATATAACCAAAGCATGATACTGGAATCGTCGCAAGCTGCCCTGCTCGACATGCTGGCCAAGGCCAAAATGAAAGACAACACGGTAGAGAGGGTTAACACAGACAAACTGAGAATTAAGGGTAAAAGCTATTTGTTGGCTATAAAAGACGCCAATACAGGCAACACCTGGAAATACATGAGATACGATGATGAGGATGCCGAGACGAATGCCAAGGTATTGTCAAAAGAAATATCTGTCGGCGCGACCAAGCTTAAACTTTCACTTAAATAAGTAAAATCAACCCAGTATTGTCTATAAAACGGGAATTATTTACCTACGATCATACTATTTTTAAAGACCTTGCTCCATTTTTCTACGAACAGCACGCCTAGGGCGGGTTGCTTTATAGCCACAAAATTGGAATACAAGGCCTGATTGCCCTGAATGATGTAATAGAGCTGCGACTCGGGCGTCTTGCTGTTGTTAAAATAAGGCGATTCGACACGGAACAATATCCACGGAGAGCCTGATTTGATACCTTTCTCAATTATTTTGAGCCTGGCTTTCGGCGCGTTACCGAGTGTTTGGTTATAGGTCGTGTTCATAGCCTTTTCTACAGAACCTGATGTCCTGCCCGTAATAGATAACATGGTGCCGATGATTGTCCAGTTATTAATTGATTCATTTCCAGGAATCAGTTCAACCATACGTGCGTTTCCACTTTTTTGTTCTGAACCAATTTTCCATTTGTACTCACCCGGCCAGGCAATCTTTAAGTTTTCCTGTGCATGGGTAAGCTTAGCTATACCTGTTAAAACTAAACAGATGAAGATGACTTGCTTGCTCATAATGCTGTGTTTTTATTGAGTAACATTTTTATTTGTATGCTCTTAATTTATCAAGATTAGGCTAGATATCGCCAATTAAATAATTATCAAGGGATAGAAATATAACACCATTAGGAATTTTTTGTTTTCCTGCAGACTGATTGGTAATAGCTGGGGTTGATCTTAGATCATTTTGAGTTTGCTTACTGCTGAATGACTCAATTTCAAACTTTCTGAATATGGGAATATCACCAACGACAATAACCTCATTGTTCATTTAAACCATAGTAGTCATTGGCGCATCAAGTAGAGGGCCATGCACCGGCGGGGGTCGTTGCCAGAGTTGAATGCTACTTGATCCTGGCTTCCAGGGTCAGGGATGCTGTGAACAATGCAGTTTAATATTGTCAAACCCTTGGAGCAATGACTCTAGGTATACATAAAGATATATGCGTGTATGCAAGAGGTACACCTAGGGCCAGCCATGCATTGGTTCCTATTGGGAAAATCGATTCTTGGTGAACAATGCAGGGTTGATGGCCAGTGGGCAAATTGAGGAATGCCGGTCGAGCTCAGCCATCAGGTAGTCAAGACCAATCTAATTGGGTATAAGAAGGCAGCACATGCGGTCATCCCGATCTTCAAGGAGCAGGAGTCTAGTGTGCTGATCAACAATATCCATTAACTTTTAACATTAGCGGAATACTATTCTTAGATTCAAAGCGATAGATTAGCGTACTATTGAGTTAATTGTAGGTAGCACCGCACAAGTTATGACATTCAGGAAATTAAACATTTTCTGGAGTCTAGCTGGTTCACGGAAGAGGTTCTTAGCCCAACTTATGATTTCACTGAATGATTAGATAGAAAAATGAGCGCTCTATATCAAAGGCGTTAAGGCCGTTTAGATTTGTTGTAATTCGACCTTTTGTATACCCCGCATAAGGACCGAAAGTTTTATAGCCTTTAGATTTGAGAAGTATTTGCAATTCGCCAATTGCAAATCAACGCAATATCTAAAAAATTTTTTGCTAAGCAATAACAAAAAAAAGCCACCCAATGGGCAGCTTCAACTTATCTGGTTAATACTTTTTATTTGGCTAAAACCATTGCATTTAGCTCCGCTTCCATAATGCTCTCAGAGGCATATGATTCTGATTTAAGATTGGCAAAGTCAGCTAATTTTACATTTTTCATGTTGCTTGCGATCATTGTACTTTGATCAGCAGTACCAATTAATTTTAATACCGCATCTTCCTTAACGACAGTATATAAACTGCCTGCTGTAGTTTTGATCTCAGCTGTAGCATTTTGACCCAAAAACAACTGAAGGTATTTTACATCGAAATTATTGCTGGTCACCACAACCGATTGACCATAAGCCTCGATTCTTTCCAAATCTTTTACGGTAATATTCAGGGTTACCTGACTGGTTTCTAATGAATTGATAAATAATGTTTTCCCATCTGTTGATACTGAGGTTTTTGCAGCGTCATAGTTGCTCATACCCTCTACATTTTGTTTGTCACCTTGTCTTAAGATGATTTTAACGTTACCGCTCACCCAGATCCTGTTGAATCTTGATAATGAAGAAGCTTTTGTTTCTGCTTTAACTGCCTCAGCGCCAAAAGTTGCCACCATTGATGAAGTTAATACTACTGCTGTTAATGCTGCTGCGAATATTGTTTTTGCTAAAGATTTCATATCGTTTATATTTTAGGTTTTTGCTATTGTTTGTTATTATGACGCAGCTGTCCATCAAACGTTTCAGGCAAAAATCCCGTAATATACCAGCGTCGGTAACCACTAGACCAACGCCTGTAATTTCTAGACGAACCGTTGCGAATTCTATAGCCAGACTTGCATAAATAAGTCCTATATCTAATGATTTGATGGCTGCCATATCATCGGCGGATAGTTCGAAGTCAAATAGGTTAAAATTTCCTTAATCTTTTATTTAGTGATTTTTAAATAGCACCGACCTCTCTTTGAATGAACCATCGCAAGACGACTTGGGCAATGCCCTTATTATATTTACCTGACAGTTCTGTTAAAAGTTCATGGATACAAGGGCGCCTCAAACGTCTTTAGGATATGCTGCTGAAAAATATGGAAACCCAAGGACAAGAAAATTATTATCAAGCTTATCTCTTAACTTCATTTAAAAGGCAACTAGTGTACCAATGGAAGCGGGAGAAAAAAATAGAAACAATAGCCAATTTTCCTGAAGATTTTGAATTGGATGAATCCGAAATGCTTGAAGCGGAAATCATAACCGCCCAGTTTTCTAAACTTCAAAGTGCCTCAAACTACTAACCCCTGCTCAAAGGGAAGTGGTGAATTGAGGTTTCTGCAAAAGAAATCGATGCAAGAAATTGCAGAATACAAGAATGCGAGCGTAAGAACGGTCTACAATCTGCTCCATAGGGGCATTACCCAGTTGCGCAAAGAAATTAATGAAAAAAACTTTCTTTGGCTGTGGTAAATTTCATTGGCTCTATACTCTGTATTAGAAAGAGCAGCCAAAATTATTCATTTGTATGAAATTTCATAAACGCTTTATGCCCGCTCATCGTTTGGCATCTTTACACGTTTATTCGGGGTAAATAGAAGTAGTTTAAAGATAATTTGGCCGTGCTCATTTTTTGCTTATAGAAATCTTTACTAAAAGGCCGTTCCCCTTTATTTTTTGCTTCTACTGAATTTGAATTGGTAAAATTAAAAATAATAAGATTAGAGTATTTTCCTTTTATTGGATTTAGTGATTAAATTTTGAGAAGGGTCATTCCTATTGCCTTTTTAAGGTTCACCTTTACCTGAACTTTTTTGGCGTAATCTTCCCACCGATTAACTACACTCTGTATCTCCGAAATAATTCCATCTGCTTTTCGGATGTTCATTTGTTTGGCAACCGTAATCAAATCAGCCCGCCCAATCTCATCTCTTTTTCCGTTTATACTCAGGCAATGCCTGCTCACCCAGACACTATCCGGGCGATAGGCATGGCATACATCGTATGCAGGAGATAAGCCCCATTGGCCATCTTTATCCATTAAAAATGCGAAATTCTTAGTGTGGTCATCGCAATTTCTAGCAATTACATTAAATACCATCCTTCTAAAAAGCTGTTCAGCATCTGGATATGGTAGGCCTAGAATCCGCATAGTCTGGAAAAGTTCCTCATAGCTAAATGAGTTGATGTCTTGAAAGTCACGGTGAGTCATTGCACACCAGGTCTGTACATGTATTTTACCTTTCCCCGGCATCCTATCAAAACGTCTGGTCATAAAATGGCCTCTTTCATGTTCTTCAAAAAGCATGCTTGGCATCATTTCAATGCCAGCATCTATTGCCATAAGGTAATAAGCCATTTCCACGTGACCGTAACCATAGGTTTCTCCAAACTGGCTATCATGAACACCATCAAATTTAATTAGCCAATGAAGAAAACCTTGTGGAGCATCTGCCTGCCCTGAGCGAACTTCTTTTGTTGTTTCATTATAGGCAATTAACGCTTTTGCCCTGGCGCCACCAGCAGAGGTTCCAATCTTCAAAATATCCAGTAAGGCCTTTTCTTTATCGGCAGTAAGTTCGCCACGAAAAGACT
The DNA here is from genome assembly GCF_004331675.1 of Pedobacter frigidisoli. Classification (GTDB taxonomy): domain Bacteria; phylum Bacteroidota; class Bacteroidia; order Sphingobacteriales; family Sphingobacteriaceae; genus Pedobacter; species Pedobacter frigidisoli. The sequence goes on from NZ_SJSN01000010.1 coordinate 148,253, forward strand.
CCTTAGCGTTCAATATACTCCTTGCGATATCAATTAAGCTACTAATTTCGACTCTGGTAGATTTATCAGAGCTCCTGGGATTTACTGGTTCAAATTCAACTGCCCCCATTCCTCTATTTCCTACGAAGCTCAACATTTCGACAGGATGAAGACTGTTCATTTCTCTTCCATTTCTCACCAGCCATTCATTGATTAAGGTATTGCCGTATTTATCGGGAAGCGCATCTGCCAGTAAGCCAGGTAAACCCTTAAAAGTTGTCGTTCTTGATAGGTTGGAAAAAGCATAGATTACTTTCTCCTCCAAAGGCATCATTATTGGGGCAATGTCCAACCCCTGTCTAATAAAATTGGGATCATATTCAAAACTAGCCAACTCCAGATCGGCATCCCAGAGTACTGCACCTACTCTTTTATCCCATAAATTTACATATGCTGTAACCATTACCAATCTGATTTAGGTTTTACTTTTTCAAGCTTCGTTTTAGAGCGAACCCTCTTTATTTGTTTCTGTTCAGCCGCAGCTAGTTTTAAGGGACTTACTTGTGGTGTGATTTCCATGGTCTGCAAAAAATTTAGTTGCTTCAAGGATCTTAATACTTGTATAAAGGAAAGCATATTTACCGGTTGGCCTTTTTCAAGTTGTACCAGTGTGCTTCGGTTTATACCTGAGGCTTCTGCTATTTCTTTTTGCGTTTTCTGTTGAGCTATTCTAACAGACTTTATGTAAGCGCCAATTAGTTGAAGATAGTAGTTGTCGCTTTTAGCATATATAGATATGTCGTTCTTTTCCATCTTTAAATTTTTATTAATGCCTTAATGATGATTTATGCCAACAAATATAATGAAAAAATTGTAACTTGATTTAGGATAACGGTCTCCAATAATAAGCATATAGATGCCTAGTTGATTTAATTACGTAAATAGAGCTGAAAACACATACATTTACCCTAATTCTATTACAATTATCAAATATATTTACCCTAATTCTGTGACGGAAAAGTAATTAATTGACCCTAATTCCGATCCATAGATAAAATGCAGTCCCGATTGCCTGCTGGGCCTTGCCCAAACAGGTCGTAAAGCCGATCTCACATAACCCGGCGATTAAAAGCAGCAGCCAGCTCATGACCTATACACGTTGAGCAGCCTGATCTTCTACTGCAATAGCCTCGATTTCAATCAATGCGTCCGGCGAAAATAAAGAAGACACCTCCATTATAGTGTCAGCCGGATAAGGGGCTAAAAAATATTTCTTCCTGAGCGCAACGATCTTGTCAAAGTTTGACATGTCTGTTAGTATGATCGTAACTTTTATAACGTTTTTAAGGCTTGAGTTCCCGGCCTCTAATACTATTTTTAAATTACTGAAGTCTTTCTCCGCCTGGGCGTCAAAATCATTAAGGCCGATTAACTGGCCTGTTTCATCTACTGCCGTTTGGCCAGATATAAAGAGCAGGTGTCCTGCTTTATAGCCCTGGGAAAGATGAAACTTTTCGTAAGGATCCGGCGTAATCTTAATTGGAGTAATGATCATCATCTTTATTTAAGGATTAATAACTAACAGTGGGTGGCTTCTCTGTCGCTGAAGTAACCCATATCATACTCCCTAACAGAGGAGATGAGATGGGTAAAGCCGTTATTTGTTAAGGAAGGTTCTGTTTAATATCAAAGTACCTGCTAAATAACCAGCGTCTTAGCCCTTTGTTTTTGTTTCTGCCATCAGCGCTCCGGCAGCAGCTTTTAACAATTCAGGACTAATCCTTTGCTTAAAGTCAGGATTAATATATTCGAACTTTATCACACCCTTACTATCTAGTATAAAAACAGAGGGAACGGGCAATAGCTTATCCACGTTTTTGCCGTTAGATCCTTCAATTAGTGTTTTTCCATAATTCTTTGGCCCAACATAAGCAATCCCAAATTGTTTAGACACCGATAATTCACTGTCTGAAAGCAATGTATAGCTCAAATGTTCCTTACCCATGGTCTTAGACAAGTTTTCCGGGCTGTCAGTGCTGATTGCTATGATCTGGTAACCCATCTTCCCAAGGTCACCTTCAATAGCCTGCATTCCGGAAAGTTGTTTGCTACAGAAAGGGCACCATCCGCCACGATAAAAAACAACAATTGTAGGCTTACTTGCCATGGATTCATTCAAATTAAATGATTTTCCAGTTGCATCCGGCAGAATTACAGAAGGGATTGTTTCACCGATCAACAGCGGGCTGATATCGGCCGGGTTTGCCGGAACTCCGGGAACGGTTGCAGATACTTCCATCATTTTATTTTGATTAGGGCTCACGGCTGTCTGAGCTGCTGCGCCTGTTGTCAGGCCTACAGCTGCAAGAGCAATCGTCATAGTTTGGAAAAAACCGGGTTTTAAATTTCTCATTTTGAATCTGATGATATTATGTTTTGTGTTGGTCGCAAAAAAGCGGAACGCCTTACATTAATTTCTATATTTTTTTAGCACCTCTACCGCAACTTAAATGATACCTTTTTTCTAACCGATTCATGATCGCTATCTTAGCATAATATCATCTTGAAATGAATACTACCCTTACCATTGGAATGGCGCAAATCGCGCCTGTTTTCTTAAACCGGGAGGCAACTACCGAAAAAATGCTCGGCTATATCGCAGAAGCCGCCAGTCAGCATTGCGACCTTGTGGTTTTTGGAGAAGCATTGCTTCCCGGGTATCCATTTTGGGTAGAGTTAACAGGAGGTGCGATCTTTAATTCACCAGTGCAAAAGGAGCTATATGCTTATTATGCCTACCAGGCAGTATCGGTGAGCTCAGGCGACCTGGACGTGTTCTGCAGGATGGCAAAAGAAAGAAAAATCATGATCGTCTTTGGCTTTATTGAAAGGACGCCCGACACGGGCAATCATACCCTGCACTGCTCCCTGGTAAATATCGGCACCAATGGAGAAATTCAGTATATCCACCGTAAACTGATGCCTACATATGAAGAAAGACTAGTTTGGGCAGGCGGAGATGGCCACGGCCTTCAGGTGAGCAAATTTGGAACCTTCACAATTGGCGCCTTAAATTGCTGGGAGAACTGGATGCCATTGGTTCGTTCTGCTCTTTATGCCCAGGGCGAGGACTTGCACGTGGCGCTTTGGCCGGGCAATGTGCGAAATACCTCTGAAATTACCCGGTTTATTGCCCTTGAATCCAGGTCTTTTGTCGTATCTGTTGGCGGGTTGCTAGAGCAAAAAGACATCAGTAGTTCCCTTCCCTATGCGGACCGGATGATCTCTGGAAGCAGTGAATGGCTGGCCGATGGTGGTTCTTGTATTGCAGGTCCTGACGGCACCTGGATTGTTGCACCTGTAGCAAAGACAGAAGGACTCATCATCGCAACCATCGATCATCACCGCGTAATGGAAGAGCGGCAGAACTTTGATCCTTCGGGGCATTATTCCCGGCCAGATGTCCTGCAGCTCTCAGTCAATAGAAAGCGCATAACTTCGGCCACGTTCAAGGAGGAATAATCGCTTTTATTCCCTTTCTATAGTTATTATTTTAGATCTGTAAGGATTGCTGGCTTTTCCGACCAAACCAGTATTGCGTCCAAACAGAGCGCAGCTATACTTTATAAATTCAAATGAAAAGGTCGTTAATTATCATAATCAGTTTAATATGGTTTTCTGTTTCAGCAGTTGCGCAGATTGAAAAGCCGGTTACATGGAGCTTTTCTTCAGAAAAAATCAATAATCAGGAAGCGTATCTGGTAATTAAAGCAGTCATCCAACCCGGATGGCATGTCTATTCGCAGTTCATCCCCCAGGGCGGCCCCATTCCTACCTCTTTTAAATTCAGTACCAATAAAGATTACACCCTGACAGGCAAGGTGTCTGAAAGCCCGAAGCCAAGCTCTGCTGTAGATAGAAATTTTAATATGGAGATTTCCTGGCATGAAAAACAGGTCGTCTTCAAGCAGCGGATAAAGGTGAACAAACCAACGGTAATCAGTGGCTCGGTGGAATTCATGGTTTGTAACGATCATAAATGTTTGCCGCCAACCGAAGAAGAATTTAAGATTACCGTAGGTGATCAGGCCCTGGTCTCATCAGCAGACCAGTCTGCCGGTAAAGAAATTGATAATACCATAAAGACAGCTAAGGTGCAGGTTAATCAGCAACCTACCGGACAAGATGCGGGCAACAGCTCTTATTTGGCGATATTTATCGCCGGGTTCCTGGGTGGGCTTGCCGCTTTTTTTATGCCGTGTATCTATCCCATGATTCCATTAACTGTTTCCTTTTTTACCAAGCAGGCCGGCTCCAGGCGGCAGGGGATCCAAAAGGCATTTTTATACGGAATATCCATCATCAGCATTTATGTGGCCCTGGGCCTGTTGATTACTTTAAGCTTCGGGGCATCCGCCCTAAACGAAGCAGCCAGCAGCGCTACCTTCAACCTGATTTTCTTCGCTGTTTTAGTGTTATTTGCTTTATCATTTTTGGGGGCTTTTGAAATTACGCTTCCTTCTGCCCTGGTTAACAAGATGGATGAAAAGTCGAACAAGGGCGGAATAATCGGCTTGTTTTTTATGGCCTTTACTTTAGCGCTTGTATCCTTCTCATGTACCGGGCCCATTATCGGCACCTTACTGGTAGACGCAGTATCCAAAGGATCATACCTGGGCCCGGCTATGGGCATGCTCGGGTTCTCTTCTGCCCTGGCCATCCCGTTCACCCTGTTTGCGATCTTCCCTTCATGGCTTAAAGAGCTCCCTAAATCTGGTGGATGGCTGAATACCGTGAAAGTCTCCCTAGGATTCCTGGAAATGGTGCTTGCCTTTAAATACCTTTCCAATGTAGATCTAGCTTATCACTGGGGATTTTTAAACAGAGATGTGTTTTTGGGGATCTGGATCATCATATTCGCCTTTCTTGGATTTTATCTATTGGGCAAAATACGGTTTTCACACGATTCGGATACACCGTTCATTTCACTGGGCCGCTTGTTTGCCAGCATGCTTGCATTTATTTTTACTGTTTATATGATTCCTGGTTTATGGGGAGCGACATTGCCTGCCATAAGCGGGTGGCTTCCTCCAAAAACCGATCAGGCCTTTGATTTGACCCGACTAGGTTCAGGAACCGATTCAAAAGAAACTCCGGACAAAAAATATGCTTCACTTTTCCATGCCCCACTTGGGCTGGATGCATTTTATGATTATGAGCCAGGGCTTACAGAATCAAAAAAGCTCAATAAACCGATATTACTTGACTTTACCGGCTGGAGCTGTACCAATTGCCGTAAAATGGAGGCAAGCGTCTGGGCCGATCCTAAAGTACTGGAACGGCTAAAGAAAGATTATATACTGGTGTCTCTATATGTCGATGATAAGACTGACCTTGACCCTCATGATATTTATGTTTCAAAATTCAGCGGAAAAAAAATAAAAACACTGGGACAAAAATGGAGTGATTTCCAGGCAACCACCTTCGGAACAAATTCCCAGCCGTATTATGTTATTGTGAATAGTTTAGGAACCCAGTTAACCAAACCACAGGCCTTTAACCTGGATATATCAAACTATATCCTGTTTCTTGACGAAGGGAAATCTGCCTACCACAACTTGTAAAATTTTAAACCTATTATAAATAATATAAAATGAAAAACACGAGCTATAATTTTATTTTTGCCGTCTGGTTGATCGGCTCATTGATTTCAGTGCAAACGGTGCAAGCAGCACTAAAAACCGATCCGATAAAAAAAGTTAAAAGTACCAAGATTAATTTTATTGAAAACTCCTGGACTGCTGCTTTAAAAAAGGCACGTACCGAACACAAATATATTTTTGTTGATGCTTATGCGAGCTGGTGCGGGCCCTGTAAGCAACTTAAAAACACCACATTTAATGATAAAGAAGCAGCTGCGTTTTTCAATAAAAACTTTGTGAACCTTTCCATAGATATGGAAAAAGGCGAAGGGGTAAACCTTGCAGATCAATGGGGCGTTCAGGAGTATCCCACCCTAATGATATTTGATTCAAGCGGCAAGAAGGTCCTGACCAGTACCGGATTTTTACAGCCGCAAGACCTGATTAAATTTGGACAGCAGGCGCTTAAGAAATCAAAATCCTAGTGGGTTTAAACTGTTTAATAAGTTCTGTTATGGATTATAGACTTTATTCTGTATATTAAATTATGCTTGAAGTTGTTGAACTTAGCTCTTTTTATAAAAATTTAGATCAATCTGATCAAGGTAACGATAGTGAGTGCGGTCATTTTAATATCTTTAAGATTGAAGACCTTGTACTTCCTAAATACAGAAAAGCATCGTACACCAGGCGTAGTTTTTATAAAATCACGCTGGTAAGCGGACAAAGTATGATTCACTATACCGATCGGGATATAGAAGTTGATGGAAGCGCTATCGTTTTTACAAATCCTTCCATTCAATACCACTGGGAGACGATCAGCGAAAGACAAACAGGTTACATGTGCATCTTTACAGACACCTTTTTTCGCAAATTTGGGAACATTAAGGATTACTCTGTATTTCAATCTAAAGATGAAGCTGTTTTACCTTTATTACCGGAGCAAGTCTTAACATATGAATCGCTTTTCGAAAAGATGTGTACCGAGCTGGAGGGAAATTATAAATTTAAATATGACCTGCTGCAATGTCTGCTGATGGAAGTGATACATGAGGCACAAAAAACAGTTCCTTTAATGGAAAGTCCGTTATCTAACTCTAATGCCGCCGAACGAATTGCCACCACATTTACTGAACTGATGGAGCGCCAGTTTCCGATTGAATTAACTTACCAGGTTATTAAGTTTAATTCTCCTGCCGCTTTCGCAGCTCAGCTCAACATTCATGTAAATCACCTGAATAAAGCACTCAAGGCAATAAAAGGATTTACAACCTCACAGCTGATCAATGAAAGAATTTTACAAGAAGCAAAGATCTTATTGAAGGGCACAAACTGGACTATCGCGCAAATTGCATTTAGTTTGGGATTCGGAGAAGCCAATCATTTCTCCGCTTTCTTTAAGAGCATGGCGAAAATCACGGCAAAAACCTACCGGAAACTGAGTAAAGATTGATATTTATAGTTTTCGATTTCAATTTAGTAAGCATACCGAATAATACGCAGATACCTTTGTCCCTTAATCTTAATAACAATGTGGACAAAGAAAGACATGCCGGATTTAACCGGCAAAACAGCCATCGTGACCGGCGCAAATACCGGTCTAGGATTTGAAACTGCACTTGCGCTATATGAGGCAGGCGCGCATGTTATACTGGCTTGCAGGAATGAAAAGAACGCTCAGCAAACAAAGTCCAAACTGGAATCGCAGGCAAGTAAAGGAACCCTTGAAATCGGCATTATCGATCTATCCAGCCTTAAGGCTGTTAAACAATTTGCGGATACATTTCTTAGGCAGCATGACCAGCTGCATATCTTGATCAATAATGCAGGTGTAGCAAATACTCCGGAGTCCAAGACCGCAGAGGATTATGAGCTCCAATTCGGCGTAAACTTTCTGGCCCATTTTGCGCTGACCGGTTACTTGTTTCCGGTAATTGAAGCAACTAAGGGCTCGCGTGTAATTACAGTAAGCAGCATGGGATACGAGCATGCCACCATAGATTTTGAAAACTTAAAATTACAAAAAGGATATAATGCTTTGCGGGAATACCGCCAGAGTAAACTAGCTAACCTTTTATTTTCTTTAGAACTGCAACGAAGAATCACAAAAATGGGCTACCAGGTGCTGTCAGTTGCAGCGCAACCTGGCGCAAATGATACAGATTTATTAAGACATTCATCAGCGGAGGAAATGTTAGCAGGAAAAGAACGTATCGGACAGTTTATGGAGCCTGCACAAGGTGCATTATCTGCTTTGTATGCTGCAGTATCTGATAAGGCAAAGGGCGGAAACATGTACGAACCTGATCAGGGATTTCGCGGTTATCCGGTGCTGGCAACTTTAAAGGAAAACGCCTTGGATAAAGCCGTTGCAAATAAGCTTTGGGGCTTAGCATAACAGATCACAGCGGTTCACTATCCTGACTGATACGCTGTTTAAGATACGCTTACTACTAAAAACAGTGACCGACAACGAGCCGGTCACTGTTATATAACTTGCTTATTACTTAAGAGTTACTTTAATGATCCCTGAAATCTCGGGCAAAGTAGTGAATTTGTTAGGATTGGGTACCGGTGCAATAACCTGGCTTTCTTTCAATGGTGTGCCCGCGAGATTGAACTGCGTGATACCCGCACCAGGAAACTGGTTGGTCGCGGTACCATTATCAAAAAGTTTAATGGAAGTCGATATATCGCCTTTTTGAAAAGGATCAACGCCATTATCTGCTGAAGAAAAGAACCAGTCATTCGAAAATCCATACATGGTTGCTATAGCCAGGCGGTCGCCCTTGCCGACGGTCAATTGTTGAGATACCTGGCCTCCTTGTTGACCATTTATTACCGGAAGCAGTACCCTTGTTGTAGGGGCAGGCAAAACATAAACCGCTTTAATACCTGGTTTGCCTTTCAAAAAGGAAGCTAATGTATCCGCATTCCCTTGTTGGGCAAGTAATTTTAATCCCTGCGCGCGATCAAGTTCGCCATCCTTATAAATTGGATTGTCTATGCCATTATAAACTACCACCAATATTGGTGACAAGGGGGTAAAGATCCCTGTAATTGATTTTGCGTAAGTGCTTAGCAAAGTGTTATCACCAGCTTCAGCAATACCCGTTAGGCCATTAGCTGTTGGCTGTCCACTGGTGTACAAAGGATTAGGGGCTAGTAAGGTGCCGCCTACAATGTAAGATACAGCCCAAACTCCGGGACTGAGCGGTGTCTCGTTTGGTGTACCACCTGAAGTGTTTTGAATGGTAAGGGTAAATACCGAGTTTCCGTCATACTTCAAAGTTGCCTTTACAAGTTTGGCTGCAGCAAGGTAGGTATTGCCCTGAGCATCAGTCCCGTTTACTTCAGTAATGTTCTTAAGCTCCGCCGTGCCCGGATGATTTACACCTGCACCAGGAACCTGATTGACCCGGGTACCATTATCCCAAAGCTTGATTTGTGAAGAAACATCCCCCTCAATAGGGGTTCCTTTGTCGTCATAGACCTGAATTCCCGGGCTTGAAGGAGCAAAAAATAAATCGTTAGACCAGCCATACATTGTAGCAAAAGTCAGGGCTTCGCCTTTGGCGGCGGAAAACGTAATAGTTGTAGATTGTCCCGGCAAAATTACCGCTAGCGTTCCAGTACCCTGAAATGTGCCTGACTCTACAAGCGGCTGGGATTTTAAAACGTTTTCTACGGTTATTGTAGTTTGCTGATTATCATCGGTTGTTGCCGAATCATCGTTATCCTTTTTGCATGCAGCAGCTAGAATGGGGATTAGGAGTACAAAGCTCCAGGTCTTTAGTTTACCTAGTATTTTCATAATGATGTTTTTGATTTTGTCGCGATTACCACCTATTACTTACAAAACTTTTTAAATCATTTTCAAGTGTAGAAACGGATTATTTTACTGGAAAAAATATGAGCATTATTCAAACCGGGACCCTGTACACTGGTTTGTCGCAAAAAATGACCAAAGAACAGGTTGGCCAATTTAAAAATATACAGATCATCATTTGCGGTAAGCAATGTTTGAAAGTATCGTTGTGACAATGATAAGACCTGTAAATATCTCTGAGTGCTAATTAGACTTTCACAATTACTAAATGGGTTAGAAACCTATACATCAGCCTGACTTTATGGCCAATAAAGTCAGATCATGTATTTAAACCTATTGGAGATTAACCTATATTAGATTTTAGTTTTGGTTGTGAGTATCATCTTGTCACCCCTGTTTTTTGCTATCACTAGTAATGCAATTGCAAGAAAGGCGAGATCTTTTACTACAAAAAAGTCGGTTACCGGCACTCCTTCACTGATTTTCCAGATTCCGGGTGTGGTGACTAGGAAGCTCAATGTAGTAACAAATATAATTAAGGTTAAGATTCCTGCTATAAAACCTATTTTGCGGCTCCAAAAAGACGCAATTAAAAGTGCTCCGGTTGTTATCTCGTATACTCCTATAATGTTCGATACGGTTTGTACAGAGAACAGGCTATACATCCAGTTCATCAAGAAGCTGTTTGAAACATAATTTTTAATTGCTGCTGCTTCTCCTGGTGTAAATTTGAAAATTCCAATCCAAAGGAATACTATAATTGTAGCGATTACGCCAATTCTATAGCCTAATTTTTCTAAAATCATGATGTTTATGTCTATTTTAATATTTACTTAAATCTGTGATGCCTATTTTAGGGTTAATGCTTCAATCAATTATAGGCCGGAATAATAGTCATACCCCTGTTCAGCCCAATAATCTTTTGGACGCTGATTGCTGAAAGATATCGTTCCAATTCGCTTTAAATTCTTTATGCCGTATTTTACCGGTACAATAAGACGTAGCGGGGCGCCATGTTCCAGACTAATAGGTTGATCATTCATTTCGTAGGCTAAAATTGTCTGCGGGTGCAGGGCACTTTCTGCTTCCAGCCCAATGTAGTACTCTCCATTAGGCGTTTCCATTCCAATGTATGGCATTTTTGCATGGTCAGTTAATCCGAAATGTTCAATAAAGTCGCTGAATTTAACTCCGGCCCAATGCTGGATCTGATCCCATCCTTCCACACACTTAAAGTCATAAATGATCTCTGTTTTAGGGAGCGCTTTAATTTCATCAATACTGATCTTTGTCACCTGGCCATTTCCTTTCCTTACGGCCAATGCCCAGCTTGCCGGATCAAAATCTTTATCATCAATTCCAATGTCGCTATTTACCCTAACCTTTTTAGCTGCCATTTCTTTGGGATAGGTTTTAACAAGGTGGTTATTGCTGAAAAAATTACGAAAGAACAGCTCCGTTTTATTTAAAGCTCTTCGTAGAGGTTTCCTTGCGCCCGCGGTTATACCGGATGTTTCTTCTGGGGACTTATACAGCCACCTCCACCCACCGTAAGCTGCTCCGCCGGCAGCAAAGAATGTGCTAAATGATATAAAGTTGCGTCTGTTGATCTTCTGATCTACAGTTAACTCTTTTTTTACCTTTTTTACTTTCTTTTCCATTTCTTTTAAAGCTTTTTTGTATCAGGTGTTTTAATTTCGGGCATATCGATTATCGGATCCTTAAGTGTCTCAGGTTCTTCAGTAACCTCAAGCCCTGAAACCACTGAACGGAAGTTATTCCAGCCGGCCATAACAACTTGGAAGACGTGGATAAGAAAGAAAAACATATATCCAACTGTTAAAGCAAAATGCAGGATACGCGCCAGATGGTACCCTCCGAAAAGCCACGTGATCCAATAAAATTGAACCGGTTTATAAATTGCGAGCCCGGTTATGACCGAACCTAAGCCCATTACAATAATCGCGGTATAGGCAATCCGCTGGGCTGCATTATATTTGTCCTGGGGAGGTATTCCCTTTCTAATGTGGAGGTCATAGAGTAAAACCAGCCAGGCATCCCGAAAAGAATTACGCTGAGGTACCAGGTACCTCCACTGGCCAGATATGATGGTATAAAGCACATACAGGATGCCGTTTAAGGTAAAAAACCACATAAATAAGAAATGAAAAGCCATCCCTTCCGCTAGTCTATGCGGAATATGTAAAAAGGTATAAAACCATTCGGGAAAAAAGCTGAAAAAGGTGTAACCAAAAAGCGTGATACTATATTCATCATTTGCCCAATAAATCAGCATCCCGCTCCAGATCATTATGGTTAAAATTGGAAAGTTAATCCAGTGTGTCCATCGCATGAGCAGTGGGTGCTTTTCTTTGATTATTTTCATATGCGGTTAATTCTTTTAAGGTTATTGATTATTCCTTACTACTTAGATTTTTGGCTCACTCCACTATTTTTGCTTGAAATACCAGAGGGTGACCTGGCAGCGCCAATGATCTCTCCGGTGTTGTTTTTTTGCAGCAAGGCGATAATTTCGACATTGCCCCTCACTTCGGCAGGAATGCTGATGGATGCCTCTCCTGTATGTTTGTCTCTGATTTCTATAGTTTGAATATTTTTAACAATCTGTACATGTGATAATTGTCTTCCAGCGTTTTCACCGCGCAGAACTTTGCTGACCGCATTCTTTTGGATTAGCGCTAATACCAGCGAGGTATTATCTGGAATTCCGTCAATTTGATAGCGAAAGTCAATCTTTTCACCCAACTTTTTAATGTTAGAAAGGACGATCCTGGCAGGTGACTGTATGCTGAGGGACTTTTTGATAGCAGTACGCAATGTCCCTTCTTCTGAGCCTACAAATTCACTCTTACCGTTTACTATGGCCTGTGGCGTATAAACAGAGGATAATTTCAGCCAAATGCTATAATTATTTTGGCGTTTGGAAAAAGCAGCGCTGCTAAATTGGTCTTTCCACCCCAACCTGTTCCAGTAATCAACATGATAGCTTAAGATATAGATATCCTTTCCCCTGCTTTCTTTTTCGATTTTAGAAATAAGTTCATCGGCGGGAGGGCAACTTGAACAGCCCTCTGATGTAAAAAGCTCAATTACAGCGAAACTAGTAGCAAGTTTATCCTTGGAACCTGGTTTATTTATAAAAGAGTATGATCCCAATGCGATAAGTAGCATCCCGGTGATGATCGAGGATTTTTTTGACGGAGCCATATGTATGAATTTTCTGTTTCTGTCGTAAAAAGTTATAAGTCCTTACAAAAATTTCTATTTTTTTGTAAGGAAATCGCAAACTGACCGACTAAATGATGAGAAAGAAACTTATTAAGTTTACCAATGCAGATAAAATAATTTATAATACAAGCCTCCTATGCACCAAGACGAAACCGAAAGCAAAAAGAATAATATTGATCCCCACAATTGGGTAGGTGCGCACGCGGATTACCTGTATAACTTTGCGATTACCCGCTTAAATGACTCCGAACTTGCCAGGGATATTGTTCAAGAGACGTTTCTGGGTGCTCTTGAGAAAGTCAGTAGTTTCCATGGTCGCAGCACTGAACGGACCTGGCTTACTGCCATATTAAAGTACAAGATCATTGACGTATATCGCAAACGGTCATCAGGAGCGGAAACGATCCAGTTACTTCCGGATGAGGGTACAGAGGATGGCTTTTTTAACACAAACGATGGGCATTGGAAAGAAGCGCAGCAACCCAGGCCATTTGGATTGGACGATCATGACCCCTTGATCAGTAAGGAGTTTAATCAAATCCTGCAAAGATGCATGGCTAAACTGCCGGCGTTATGGTTTTCTGTTTTCTCAATGAAACACATTGATGATATGGAAACGGACATTATCTGCTCTGAATTAAACGTGACGGCATCAAATTGCTGGGTAATAATACATCGGGCGAAAGTGAACTTAAGAGCTTGCTTACAAAAAAATTGGATATGAATTGAAAAGTAATGATGGAAATGGAAGAAAACGAAATAACAAAAATTGCTTATAACTGTAGAAAGGCTACTTTTCTAATTGAAAAAAAGCAGATCAGTACAATAACCTTGCGCGAAAAACTGGAACTAAAAATTCACCTGGCCGGCTGTTCGGTATGCATGCTCTACGAAAAGCAAAGCCGCCTTATTAATAACATGGTAAAAGATCTATTCTCCTCCCCTGATTCGCGGGAGATTAGACTGGATGAAAGTTTTAAAAAAGAATTGCAGGCACAGATCGAAAAAAAATTGAACAATAACTAGAAGCTATTGCAAAACTTTACGATCATTGATTTACAGCTAGTGTGCTAATTCCAGTTTAGTTGCTTCACTTATCGAGAAAGTATTGACAAAAAATTTATTTTTTGTAAGGATAGTCTGGTTCATTCGTCTAATATGAAAAATAAAACTTATTAAAAACTTAATTATGAAAACTCAAAATTTCGTATCAGCATCTCGAAAAGTAATTGCAGCTTTTGCAATTGTAGCCTTGTTTACATTTTCTGCAAGTGCACAAACTGACACTTCAAAAATGAAGAGCAAACCTTCGCAATCAAAAATGGCACATGGCAAAATGGGCAAAGATAAGATGGCCAAAGGTAAAATGAATAATAGTAAAATGTCAGGAAAGATGGATCCTGGTAAAAAGGGAAAGATGTCAGACACTAAAATGAAAAAAGACACCACTAAAATGTAATCAACAGCGTTTGGTTTTTAAAGGGGGGCGCTAAGCCCCTTTTTGTTTATATTTAAAAAATTCGATCAATCAAAATGTATTAGGAGATAGAATTGAACATCTCATGAATTATTTGCCTCTTTGACACCTGGCATGATTTGAAAACTGATATTGCATGAATATATGCAAAGGCTGATGATGACTTAAAAGGAAATGGATATAACGCACCTTATTGACAAGGATTTTCACACAGTTTCAGTTTTAGAAGACACACGAGATGCTAAAAAATGGTTTCTAGTGCATCAATACATGGCTGTTATTGACGAGAATTCAATCATAATTGGAATTATTACGCAAAATGACCTGCTAAAAAACCCTGAGAGTAGACAACTACTTGATGTAAATTTTTTTAAGCCTATCGTTGAGCTCACACAAACTTTGTCTGAAGTATTTGCTCTTATGAAACAGTCGCAATCGGACTTTCTACCAGTCAATCATAACGATAAGTTCATTGGAATTATAACTCTTTTGAATTTAACCCAAGGATTCGAGCTTGCAATAAAGAATAACCATCAAAATTATCAAAAAGTGATTCATGATCTAAGAAATCCCATTGACAATATGCAGGGACTTGTAAGCGTGTTAGATCTTTCATCAACAGATGATTATTAAAATAAAAACATTCTTATTCAGATGTGTAATCAATCCTGCAGACAAGCTTTCTCTAGGTGAGCAGAAAATAATTACAGATTGGGCCAGCGCAGTACTGGATAGTCTGGAAAAAACAGATAACAAATGAAAAAGATAATATTATTTATTTTGGCAGTCTGCACTTTGCAGATGGCCAATGCCCAACATGACCAGCATGGAACAGCATCTACCGCTGTTAAAAGTGAAGAGATCTATACCTGCCCCATGCATCCGGAAATACAACAGGGGAAACCGGGTAAATGCCCAAAATGCGGAATGCCGCTGGTAAAGAAAAAAAACCTGCCACCGTTAAAAAAACGCCCCCTAAAAAGTCTTCGACTTCAAAAAAACCAGTTCCTCCTACTAAGCAGGCAACTGATAAGATGGAAATGGACAACAGCAAGGCTGTCGATAATAAATCGACCGATGTGAAAAGTACAACCTATACCTGCCCGATGCACCCAGAGATCCGTCAGGATGCTCCGGGCAAATGTCCAAAATGCGGCATGAAGCTCATTCCAGAAAAACCTAAGACCGAGAAAAACGACCATGATGGAATGGATATGGGCAAGGGTACACAAAAAGTGGGTATGGAAGGGATGGATATGGGAGATACTGATGCGACAATGGCAAATATCAAAAAAGCAAAGATTAACCTTGGCCCGATCAGAACAATTACAAATAATGCTAAACCAAGAACCGTTAGGTATGACCTTACATTGCGGATACAACGGTAACATTTGGAAAGAAACCCAAACGTGCGATTGCAGTTAATGGACAGATACCAATGCCGACCTTGACCTTTACAGAAGGGGATACTGCTGAGATCTATGTACACAATAATTTGGACGAAGAAACCTCATTGCACTGGCATGGCCTTTTTCTTCCCAACAAGGAAGACGGTGTTCCATTTTTAACCCAAATGCCAATTAAACCGCATTCTACTTATGTATATAGGTTTCCAATCTTTCAACATGGCACCCACTGGTACCATAGCCATAGCAAGCTTCAGGAACAGATCGGAATGTATGGTTCATTTATAATGAACAAGCGTAATAAAGAATGGGATATTCCAACATTGCCAATTGTAATAAGCGAATGGACAGATATGAAGCCAGAAGAAGTCCATCGCAGTCTAAAGAATGCAACCGACTGGTTTGCCATCCAAAAAGGTGCTACACAAAGTTATGCCGAGGCTATCCGATCTGGAGAGTTTAAGACCAAGGTTAACAACGAATGGAAACGGATGAATGCGATGGATGTGAGCGACGTCTACTATGATGCTTTTTTGATCAATGGAAAGAACCAGAACCTTCAATCCCAATTCAAGGCTGGAGATAAGGTGAGGTTGCGCATAGCGAATGGCGGAGCATCCGATTATTTTTGGCTTACCTATTCGGGCGGAAAGATTACGGTGGTAGCTACCGACGGAAATGATGTAGAACCTGTAGAAGTTGACAGGCTGATCATTGCCGTGTCAGAAACCTATGATGTAGTAGTGACCATTCCAGAAAACAAAAGTTATGAATTTTTGGTGACTCCGGAAGACAGGACAAAATCTGCATCCCTCTGGCTGGGCAAGGGCGAAAAAGTTCCCGCTAAGCCACTTCCGAAACTCAAGTATTTCGCAGGGATGAAAATGATGAACGACATGATGGACATGCAGGGCAACATGATCGAGATGGATGGCATGAAGATGCAGAACCAGATCATGGATATGAATACGGTGATGTATCCTGAAATTACTGGTGAGGAAACCCCTAAAAAAGGCTCAAAAGCCGTAGACAAAAGCATGGCGGAAATGGGGGCTACCAGCTCGGATATTGTTACACTTAACTACGATATGTTGAGAGATCCGAAAAAAACCACTTTACCAAAAGGACCTTGGAAAGAAATTAAGTTTGAGCTCACTGGGAACATGAACAGGTATGTTTGGAGCCTTGATAATAAAACAGTCTCCGAAACTGATAAGATACTGATCAAAAAGGGTGAAAACGTTAGGATTATTCTCTACAATAATAGCCTGATGCGACACCCGATGCACTTGCATGGCCATGACTTTAGGGTAGTGAATGCACAGGGAGATCATGCCGTTATGAAGAATGTTCTTGATATCATGCCTATGGAAAGGGATACCATCGAATTTGCGGCGACAGAACCAGGGGGGGATTGGTTTTTCCACTGCCATATCCTTTACCACATGACGAGTGGAATGGGCAGGGTTTTTAGTTATGAAAATTCACCTGCGAACCCAGAAATCCCAAATCCAAGACTTGCACAGCGCAAATTGTTCAGCGACGATAGGGAATTCCATTTGATGGGAAACATTGGATTAGAAAGCAACGGTAGCGATGGGGAAGTGATGTTGGCGAATACGCAATATCGTTTCTCGACTGAATTCAGGTTGGGACTAAAGTCGGAACATGGAAATGAGGTAGAAGCTTACTTCGGTCGCTATATTGGAAAAATGCAGTGTTTTATGCCTTTCATTGGATTTGATTATCACTACAACAGTATGGGCAATATGGCTGGGAAAAATATGTTTGGGCAGCTCAGCAATCAGATGAACAGAAAGGCGGCTGTGATCGGTGCGCAATACATTCTTCCAATGTTGGTTACTGCCGAAGCCCGATTGGACAGTAAGGGTAAGTTTCGTTTTCAATTGATGCGTGAAGATATGCCATTGAGCAAAAGATTAAGGCTAAATATTATGGGAAACACGGATAAGGAATACATGGCTGGACTTAGATACATTGTAACTAAATACTTTTCATTTTCTACCCATTATGATAGCGATATGGGTTATGGAGGAGGAATCACATTGACGTACTAATTTATTTTAGGGGAGTAAGAAATGGCCTTTTTCCAATATATAATTTAGTGATACACATCATTTTAGTAGTTGATGAGGGTCAATAGGTCAGATTGTATCTAAGCGTACATTCGTAGGTAAATTATAGAAATCATGAAAAAAACTCGTTTTTTATTCTCCTTAATGTTAATGGCATTAACGGTTTTTACAGGCAATGTCTTCGGTCAGTCCAAAACAGAAAAAGTGCAAGTTGAAAAAATATCCATCAATAAGAAAGGCGAAATCCACGACCACGGCTGGAACAAACTTGGCTACATTACCAAGGACATCTCGTTTCGATAGGAGAAATCGGGCACCAAGGTATATGACTTTTTTAGACACCAGCATAAAAATCATCCCGGTCTTCTTGTCCAAATAAAAAATTCACCTGCGTAATCCAGCAATCTTTGTCGAAGTTAAAATCTAAAGCCTTATTCTAATTATGATTTGGTGATTTATCTTATGGATGTTTGTTTAAATTGGCTCTGTTATGAGATGTTTGGTTGTGCAAATAAATTTGACTACATAGGACTGTGATTCGTTTAATTGATGTTTACCTTCTGGTTTTTTCTTGATTATAAATATGCTTCTACTAATCAGAAAAATGTATGTAAGGTTTTACTTAGCATTAAAATAATTTAAAGTATCAGCTTGTTGCGATCTGTATGCCAGAAACCTGGGTCGTGCTCCACCCACGAATGCAGAATGTAACTGCCTTTTCTCTGACTTAAACTAGAGTATCACCAATGAACAAACAATCTAATAAGAATTGTTCTTTTCAAGATACGGTTGGCGCCTTAATATTAATCCAGACAAAAAAGTGGTCAACATCGGCTTGGCCGTATTTCATATCACATCTGTCTGGATAATTTAGTAATAGCCTGGTCCTAATATTCTCCATTCCCTTATTAAATCCTTGTGGCTGGTTGCCTTTCATAATGCGATTATAAGTAGAGATCCTAAGTGATTGTTTATCTACCGCTATATCTATCTTGGCAGGATCGTCCTTGATATGGATGTCCCCATGCTTGAACAAGTTCTCCACTAGAGTGAGCAGCACCAACGGAATGAGCCTGGATTCCCCAGCGCCATTCTGGTAGGTAAACTGAACAAAGGCCCTTTCCTTAAATCTTAACTGATAAAGCCTGATCAAAGACTCTACTTGCGTAATTTCCAGTGACATCTGCGGTTCTTGATCATTCTGATCCGAATTGACCGCAAATCGAATGAGCTCGGATAGATCAATGACAGCCTGAGCCGCTCGTGCGTCTGTTCGAAGCACGCTATCATGAATGAACCCAAGTATATTAAAGATGAAATGGGGATTGATCTGCGCCTTAAGATAAGCGTTTGTTGCTTCGTGCAGGGCAACCTCCAGTTCCTTGTTCCGCAGTGATCCCTCATGTTCTTTCTCCTTAGATTGCTCCTTTTCCAGTCGCTCTCTCTTATAGCGGATAAACATGAAAAGAAAAAAGGATAATCCGATAAACTGCAAAACCCGCCATAATGTTTGCAGAAAATATGGAAGATCAACAAAACCGAAGAGCTGACCAGCTTGAGGTCCAATAAGCACCGCGTCTACCAAGACCTTTAATGAGATGAACAAAACGATTTCCATAATCAGGTAGCTACTGAGTATAGCTACATGCAACCGCGATCTATCGTAACCGCTCTTTAGCACTATGAAAGTATTGAGATAAAATAAGATAATGTTTAGGGAATAATGAAATAAATAGGCTTCGGGTTTGCCAAACCTCCCGGATGCAAATCCGATTAGTAAAACCTCACAAAAAATGTAAAGCGACCATCCGATCAGGTGAATCTTATTGGCAATGGCCCAGTTTTGAATTTTTTTAGTCATCTCAGGATATGCTTTAGTGTACGCTCAGGTGGTTCTGGTGTACTATTTTTTTTTGTCAGTACGATGGTGATAGTTTTCATAAAAAAAAGGAATATGAAACAGAAACCATCAAAGCTGATTAAGAGAACAGTGTTCGTTTTCAGGCCAAATCAAAGCTCGCGTGGAGCTTCCACCGATCCGACCGCAACCAGTGTGACCATTATTGCCACCGAGACGATTCGGACGACAAAGTAGCAATTACCACTGATCAAGACTACCGGCCGGATCTTATCAGATTTTTTTCAGCGTACTTCATCACTGCTTCCTTATATTCGTTACCAATTGGGATGATATTATTGTCTGAAATCTTAATACTATTGCCTAGCACATGTTGGATCTTGTCCAAATTGATGATATAGCTTCTATGGACCCTCATTAATTTGGTGTTAGCCAGCTCCCGCTCTGCATTGCCCATCGTATTTTTCATATCATGCGTAATGCCTCCACTGACATTTAGTCTTACATAGTTTTTTAGCGCCTGGATAAATAGTATGTCTTCGATGTACAGTTTAAGTATTCTGTTTTTTTCCGCCAACCGAATAAATAAGATATCCTTTTCCTGATAAATTGATTTGGAAAGCCTCTTTTCAATTAGACGGCGAATTGAATTAATGAATTTTACGCTGCCAATAGGCTTAACAAGGTAATCATCTGCATGGATTCCAAATGCATCGATCGCATACTGTGAATGGGCGGTTGTGAACACGATTAGATTGGTGTAATCCCGAAGCATACTTGCAAGCTCTATACCTGAAAGGCCTGGCATATCTATGTCAATGAAAAGGATATCGATCCTGTCGGATAGCTTTATCTCAGCAAGTGCCTGTATCGGATCGGTAAAGCTTTTAACAAGTTTTAATCCTGGGATTTGTTTGATATGCTCTGTTAGTGTGGCAATAGCATAGTCCTCATCATCAATGATGGCGCATTTGTAGTTTTCCATAAATATAATTATTGATCAGCATTTAATATATCAATGATAGGTAGGTTAACCACAATAGCATGGTTTGGTTGGTACTACCGAATCACTTACTTCTTTCTGTCGCTTTTATACTGATTACTTTGTCCTCAACTTTCTTGCCGACGACTCCGCGTTCATTTATTCTCGAAACTTTTTCGTAGGTAATTTCGATCATGTCGTTCTCAGGAACACTCGGAGGCATAATTTCTTTTATTGAATCTAAACTGAGAGCTTTTGCAATTAGTCTCAAATGCCGAAGGCTATATTTTTCTGGCTGTCCCAGTGCTTCGGCTTTTCCAACAAAACTTTGACTTAGTGTCATAAGTTCGCTTAGCTCCCGCTGTGATATACCTCTCTCCTCACGTAATTTCTTCACATTTAAGATCACATTGTAGTCAATTTCTGAAATAATTACTTTAAGACTAGGCATTTAATTTAAAATTTATGCTCCGTCTATTTGGAGCGTTAATTATTTTTTAGTATACTTGTATTAATTATTGCGACAATCATAAAAGGGGAAAACAATTCCTCCTTTTTAACGATGTCTCTCGTTCGAAAATCGCCAGTTTACCCTCGAGAGTACCGTGAGTTCGCCATTTCTATTGGATATTTCTATCTTTGTGATATTATATTCAATAGGGCGATTCTCATGTTAGTCTTCTGAGGGAACAGAATCCGCAAGGAATTCTGTCGGTGTCTGGCGATACCACGAACAGAAGCATTGAGATCGCCTTATTGTTTACAATAAAGCAGTCAAAGCTTTTGTGAGATGATTTCGTTTTATAAACCTTTATAAAGCCGAATATGGAAACAAAAACATTAACCGCGAAGATTCAATGCCTGTACCGCATTTATATCCGGTTTGCTCAACAGTTATTAATAAAGAACGTCTTCTGCACACCAGAATAAGTGTTCGCTATTACTAATTGACATGTATGGATAAAGCCTGAAATACGAGAAGACAATAGGCTTTCGCAGAAAAGGGCTGGTGCCAATTCGTCATGTCTTAAAAATTCCATTAAGTATTCAAATCAACAAGCCATTATAGCTGCCGTTTTTTGGTATTTAGCGATTCCTTAAAATTAACGTTTTTTATGGCAAGTTCAAAATAATGATGCTTGGTGGTTGGAGTGCGGCTATAATGCGTACAGGATCGCGGTTAATTTTTAATTCGAAGAGCATGAATCTTATTAGTTCAACAACTTCCTGTCCATTTGATAGGCTTTATGCGCTAAAGCCAAAAAATCCTGTATAAGCTGTTGGTAGCGGGCGGGTTGGCCTTTTTTGGTCGAAAAAAGATAGGTTCTTTAATGATGTACTCGCCCTTGCTTATTCTTTAAATTCGATCAGGGTCTAACCAGCCATATATACGCAAACTAACTAACTTACAATGAAAAAAATAAGATATTTTATTGTCAGGGCCCTGCCATGCCTTTTTTTTAAGCTGGCGCAAAAGCCCGACAACATTCCAAAATTGCTTTTCGAGCTATCGTTCGGAAAAGACAAACAGTTCATGCAATCCAGGGAACCGGACAGCAACCAGCTGGCTGAACTTTGCAAAGATGAGCTAAGACTACAAAAGTTAAAGCGAAAGATGGGGCTTTGCTGTCTAATTATCGCCATAATGTTTATAATCCCCTGTATTCCCAATGAAGCTCATTCTCAGGAAAGCTCTGGCCTGGTAAAAGGGAAGGTTTTGGATGAAAGCAAAAGGGCTATACCCAGCGCAACCGTCAGGGTGCTAGGAAAGAAAATTTTTATCTTATCAGACATTCAGGGGAATTTTTTACTGCAGAATGTTTCTCGAGGCGATACACTGTTGTTGTCATGCGTAGGTTTTAAAGATGCAAAGTTTGGCGTCGGCAATGGCGATGATCTGGGTGAGCTTGTTCTCGTACAAGATAACACACAACTGATGGATGTTGAGATTGTGAGCACCGGTTACCAGCAAGTACCAAGGGAACGTGCCACGGGCAGCTTTGTGCAACTGGATACCAAGCTATTGAATAGGAGGGTGAGCACAAATATTCTCGACAGGTTAGAGGGTGTAACAAGCGGACTTAGCTTTAATAGGAATACAATCTCCTCAAATGGAAGCAATCCCTCATCGTTGAGCGTGAGGGGAAGAAGTACGATTTTTGCGAATCCAAATCCGTTGATCGTGGTCGATAATTTTCCTTTCAGTGGCGACATCTCTGCCATTAATCCGAATGATATTGCTTCTATTACGGTACTTAAAGATGCAGCCGCAGCATCTATTTGGGGTGCACTCTCGGGTAATGGCGTGATTGTGATCACCACCAAAAAGGGGACTATGGGAACCGCTCCAAAAGTGGATTTTAGTGCCAACCTGACCATAGGTGAACGTCCGGATCTTTATAAGGCGCCACGGTTGAGTGCTTCGAGTTTTATCGAGGTGGAAAAATTTCTTTTTGATAAAGGGTACTATAATTCAAGAATTACCAGTTCTACCCATCCTGTGCTTTCCCCAGTAGTTGAGATTCTTTTACGCCGGAGAAGCGGACAGATTTCATCATTGGATTCTGCCAAACTAATCGGCGATTATGCGGGCAATGATACCAGGAGTGACCTCGCTGAATATTATTACCGTAATGTTGTTAACCAACAGTATTCCCTCAGTGTATCAGGAGGGGCAGACAGTCATTCTTATTACCTCGGCGCCGGACTGGATCGCAATCTGACAAGTTTGGAACGCAACAGTTTCGACCGAATAAACATAAATGGGTCGAATACCTTTTTGTTTGCCAAAAAAAGGCTGGAGTGGACAACCGCATTTTATTATACGCGAAATCATACAGAGAATAACGGCTTGAGTGCGACTTTAGGCTATCCCTACCTGAAGCTCAAAAATGCTGATGGTAGCAATGCAAGTATTCCCTACCAATACCGTAAGCCATATGTTGATACCCTAGGAAATGGTAAATTACTGGACTGGAGCTATCGGCCCTTGGATGAGCTTGCTCAAAATGACAATGTAACCTCGCTCACAGAGTACCGTTTGAATACTTTGCTCAAGTACACGATCCTTAGGGGTTTTGATGCCTCAGTGCAATACCAGTACAATGAGGGTAACGGCATCCTTAGGACGCTTTATAACCAGGACAGGTTCTACACAAGGGACTATATCAATCGATTTACACAAATTTCCTCGGGTGGTGTTTATACGAGGCTGGTGCCCTTAGGAGCGATTCTTGATAATCGCAACAACCTTTCGGTATCCCAAAACCTAAGGGGACAGTTTGCATTCAATCAAAAATTCGGCAAACAACATGATCTAAGCGCTATCCTTGGCATGGAGGCTAGGGAGGTAAGTGGAAACTCTGCCTCAAACAGGCTTTATGGATATTCAGAGGTAGGAGCGGCCGGGGCCGTAAACTACCTTGGAACTTTCGTCATGCTTCCTACAAATTCAACCGGTATGATCGAATCGGGCCTCTCCCAGCTGCAAACCAGTAATAGGTTCGTATCTACCTTTGCAAATGCGGCCTATACCTATGCTGACCGTTATACCTTATCCGCGAGTGCAAGAAAGGATGAGTCCAATGTATTTGGGGCGACAACCAACCAGAAAGGAATACCATTATGGTCTGTTGGGGCAAGCTGGCAAATCAGTAGTGAGCCATTTTATCAGTTTGAGGAAATACCTTATCTGCGTTTTCGCATCACAAGGGGGTATCAGGGAAATGTTGACAATAGCCTTTCTCCGCAGGTCACGGTTACCACAAACCCAATATCGTTGAACACTGCGGGAAGTCCATACTCGGTACTTTCAAATCCGCCTAATCCCGAACTCCGTTGGGAGAGGATAGGTATGATCAATCTAGGCCTGGACTTTAGGTTCCGGGAGAACAGGGTTCAGGGAACATTTGAATTCTTTAGTAAGAATGGCAGGGATCTCATCGGGATAAGCACAATAGATCCGACTACAGGGGTGCAGACATTTAAGGGCAACTCGGCAAACATGAACGTACGTGGACTTGACGTGACCTTAAACACCAGGAACCTAGTTGGGAAATTCAATTGGTCATCTGTGTTGTTGTTTAGCATAGCCCGGGACAGGGTCACAAAGTACCTATTGAGCCCACCTACAATTAGCGCCGCGCTTACTGGAGGCATAAGCCCCATAGAAGGCAATCCACTATATTCAATATACGCGTTGGAATGGGCCGGTCTAAACACCAGCGGCAACCCGCAGGTATTGCTCAATGGGCTGCCATCCACAAACTATTCGGCCATTTTGAGTTCGGCCGACTTAAGCAACCTGAAATATATTGGTCCGGTCAATCCTCCAGTGTTTGGAAGCTTAAGGAACGATTTTGATTGTGGCAATTGGAATATATCGATCAATATTAGCTATAAGTTTGGAAACTATTTCAGAAATCCTGGGCTTGGCTATGGCAACATATTTACAGGCAATATTTCTTATATGGATAGCCAGTATCTTTCCAGATGGAAGAACCCGGGCGATGAGGCCATTACCGATGTTCCATCCATGATATATCCCGCAAATGCAAATCGGGATATGGCTTATAACTATTCTGACATATTGATTGAACGAGGTGACCACATCCGCCTGCAGGACATTAACCTGAGCTATGATTTTGCTCTGCCAAAAGGTGGCAGTAAACTTTTCAGGAGCCTCCGAATCTTCACTTATGTGAACAACCTTGGTATACTGTGGAGCGTTAACAAACTTGGCCTTGATCCCGATTACCTCACCTCCGCATTCGCGAATCCAAGAACCTATGCATTTGGCATCCGTGCCGGATTATAATTTTAGAAAAATGAAAAAAAAGATATTAGAATACTCGAAGATCCTTTTGCTATGTGTCCTTTTCATGGGATGCAAGAAAGAGTTCCTGGAAAAAAAGCCAGCCTCAAACATTAGTGTTCCCTCGACAATTGAGGAGCTGCGGTTATTGCTGATCAATACAGTTGATATACGCAGAAGTCCCGCTCTGGGGGAGCTATCTGGTGATGACTATTATATGGAAAAAGCCGAATGGTCTGGACAGTTCCTACCTTATTTCTCAAACAGCTACGTCTGGTCGAGTGACATCTATCAGGGGGCTGCAAGTGTTTTGGACTGGAATACACCCTATACCCAGGTGCTTTATGCAAATGTGGTTTTGGACCGATTGAAAAAAGTGGAGCGAAATGGAGGAAATGCTGAAGCTTATGATGAACTGAAAGGAACCGCTCTATTTATGAGGGCATGGTCATTTTTTGACCTTGCCCAGGTTTTTGCTGTACCTTATGATGCCCAAACCGCTGCTACTGACCTTGGAATTCCCTTAAGAGAGACCGCAGATATTGACGCGCCAACTGTCCGAGCCTCGATAAAGGATACTTACGATAGGATTTTAGCCGATATTGGAGAAGCCGGCAGGCTAATAAGGATCGAAAAGTCACCCATAAATGGCTATATGCCATCAAAGGCATCTGTTTATGGCTTCCTCTCCAGGGTTTATCTTACTATGCGGGAATATCCGCGGGCAAGTCTGTATGCGGACAGCGCCCTGGGGATCAAGGCCACGTTGATCAATTATAATACCCTTAGCACTTCCGCCACCGTACCCCTGACCACGGATCACGCGGAAAGTATCTATCAGAGTACGTTGGTAACGGCCAACCCGCTAGTTTACGTTGTTACTTCTCAGGGCTACTCCATTGTGATACGTTGCTTTATGCAAGCTATCAGGCGAATGATCTTCGTAAAACCATTTACTTCTCGATAAACGGAAAGTACATCAACAAGAAGCGGGGATACTCGGGGGGCATTAACCTATCAAACGGACTGGCGACGGATGAGCTTTACCTCATCAGGTCAGAGTGTTTGGCAAGAGCTGGGCAGGATATCAGGGCAATTACTGACCTTAATACCCTCCTTTTTAATAGGTGGAAAACAGGGACTTTTGTGCCTATTAGTGGGCTGCAGGGAGCATTACTCTTGGACCGGATACTCCTCGAGCGGAGGAAAGAACTGGTATTTAGGGGACTAAGATGGAACGATCTGCGTAGGTTAAATAAAGAGGGGCATAATATTGTGCTAAGAAGAAACCTTGGTAATAGTGTCTTTGAACTACAACCCAATAGTCCGAAATACACTTTGCCTATCCCGCCAAATGTCATCGCCCTAACCGGAATCCAACAGAATGTACGATAAACCACTAATTTATAATGTTATGAAACTTGAACTAACAAAAAGATTTATCTTTACTGCCTTAATCCTATTTGTCCTTTTAGCTCCTGAAAGGGCTCTATCGCAGCAACAGGTTGTTTTTAAAGATATATTTAAGCCCTTGGTGTCATCGCTAAATACACCAGAAATCATCGGTGCGCTCGCCGGCTATACGTTTACAGATACCCTAGGCAATCAGGTAAGACTGTCCGACTTTCTGGGAAAATGGGTAATGGTCGATTTATGGTATTCTGGATGTGGGGGATGCATAACAGCAAATGAGGGAATGCGAACCGTTCATGATTCGCTTTCAAAGCAAGGTGTAGTCTTCCTGAGTATCTCGGTAGATAGGGAGCGGGAAAAGTGGATGGCTAGTATAACGCATGGTGCCCAGAAATCCTCATTAAATCCATGGGCCGGAATGTACGTGCCGGCTAAGGGAACGATTACCCTTTATACCTCCGGTAGCGGCCATGATAATGAATTTAGGAGAGCGTACGTCCCAAAGAATATTTATCCAAAACTGCTCCTTTTTGATGATAAGGGACTTCTTATATCAGAGAATCCTCCAAGGCCAGATGAAACGCCCATGGATCTTATAAAGTTTATCCGCCGACATAAGGATTAGCTAAAAGGCATGAGTTGCCTGCTATTGCCGGCAACTCATGCTTGGTATTACTGGGCAAAATCGCCTTTGGTAGACTGAACATACTCTCCATCTACAAGATCATAGGTACAGATCTTGTCACTATCGGTACAAGATACCGAACTGGGCGACCCTATGGTAGAGTAATTACCTGGAGTCTGGTCCAAGGTGGCATTCCATGTCTGCGGTGCGGGATTGTACCGTAATGCACCTAGCCTTCTTGCATCTGGCTTAAATGAGAAAGCCATAACCCCTGCTACCAAAATGGCAGCGATTCCAAATCTGTTCGCGCCCTTTAGCGCATTTTTTACTTTTGAGAAGATTTTCATAATTATAGTGTTTTTGCCGGATATGGTTTAGATCCGACAGGTTAATTGGCCGATAGCCCTTGGGACGTCGCCTCGACCTAAAATATGGTTTGTTGATTGCACAGTATGTCCGCTCCGTGCATAAAAAGTTATAAAATCTGTGCGTGTTCCTCCCTTCCGTTTGTTTGATATGAACGGATTTTCCGTTTCGTTTTTTTAGCTGAGATCTTCATTCCCAATACGGCGATGGCCATAAAAAAGGTGTTGAAAAGCAGGTGTATTCCATAACTCATCTGTCCCAGGATCCCTCCACAGCTGCAGGGAATCCTGCCAAATATCCCTGACATGGAGATCGTAATGTAAAAACTGAATGTAGAAAGCAGCGTAAGTGCACTTAAGAACGACAACTTTCTTAGCTGTGGAAAAAGCAGCATGATAGTAATACAAAACTCGATCACAGGAATAAGCCAGGTTAGCACAATAGCCGTATCATGGAGGAACACTTGGTTAAGCATCTCTTTGCGTGAAATGTTATAACTCATCAATTTGGAAATTGCTGCATAAGAAAAAAGGAACACAAGTAGCGCCGCACATATATCTGATAAACGCTCTCTGGTCCAGAGGTATTTCTTGATCATGGAATAAAGGTCAGTTGTCCCATGTGAAAATCTGGTAGACAAAGGTCACTTAATCAATGAATTGTAGCTGTCTTGTAATGACATTTGTCGCCAGAGCTCCGCCTATTTGACTGCCCGAATCCTGCTAAGTGTCCGCTCATCAACGCCCAGATAGGAGGCAATATCCCTAACGGTCGCTTTTTTTGCGATTTCAGGCTGCAGACTCAGTATCGTCCGATACCCCTCCGCGGCATTCAGGACGTTGCGGATGAGCAGCTGATCAATCAGGCGTGCCTGCTGTTCCCATTGGTAGGCGTGCACCATTTGCCCAGATTCACGAAAGAGTTTCAGGATACTCAGCGAGTGTTTCTCGGGGATCGATAGTACCTGCGTTTCTTCGAGAAAATCGATTTGGAGATTTCCTGCAAATGGTGTCTGCTGATGAGCGAAACAGGGGATAAAGTCCTGCTCGAACCAAAATGCAAGCGTATGCTCAGAAAGGTTTTCCGCTCCACTGGCATAAAGCCTTATCGCCCCCCTCAAGATCAAAGGGTAGCAGCCATGCGTAATCTGGCCAATGTCAATGCGCTGGTGCTTGTGGTAATGGCTGATCTTGACGATGATGCGCAGATAGGCCCTGATCCCCTGGGAAATTGGTGCATAGCGTTCTAGATGATCAATGTAGTTTTCTGTTTCCATATCTTTTTGATCCCAAAGAAAATAGATATTGGAAACCTGTCAAGTTGCATAAAAAGCAATATTCAGCAACCCCTTCGGACAGCAGCCTTCAGTAGGACTCCTCTGCGATGACCAGCATTTGGGAGAGTTTGTCTATAACTTTTAGGATGTCTTCGGGAGAATGTGAGTAGTAGGCATTTTTGAAACTCTTCTCCGAAATGGATCCACCTTCGAGCGTACTGAACCTCGAGGCAAAGTATTGGTGGACCTGTTTGGCTGTTCTGGTAAGAAGAATGCCCGTTTCAACCTGTAGGAAGACAAAGAATGCAAGCTGCTTTACAGAAAGTGAGACTGTAAAGCTTCCAAGAAAGGGGTCTTTGCCCATTTCTTGGAAAACGGGATCCTTAAGGAGTTCAATCAACCTGATCTCCGCGCGGATGTACTCAAGGAGCGAGGAGCTTAATTTTGGGCGATTCTCAAAAAACCGTTTCTCTCTGTTTAGGGAGGCCTGTTTGAAAATCTTTTCAAGGTAGCGAAGCAACCCATGCAGTTGGGATGGGTCTGTTGAGAGTTGAAGCTGCAGCTCAAGATGACGGCATAATAGGTTATGTACCGCTGTTGAGTTGAATTCGTGGCTAATCAGCAGACAGGCGATCTCCTCATAGCTTATTGCCGCAGGCTGATGGATGTTCTCAATGTCATCAAGCAAATTGACCCATTTGCGCCCGGTTCTTGGAGAAATCTTAAGCTGTTCATTCGTCAATAAGCCCTCAGCTAGTCCGCAAAGGCCTTTAAGAACCTCGTTGGTCACTGATCTATCTTCTATTGCGGAAATCCGCTTGATCAGCGTCATTTTCCAATCCCTGTTGACCCTCTCCGGATAATTAGCACTGCTATCGATAAAGTTTGGAAAAGTTATTAAAAGAAATGCGAGCAGTGAGGCGCAGTGTTCATGTATATGTTCCAGAAGGGTTATCCTAAGCGGCTGTAGCGTTTTAACCTCTTTTTCCCCTGCAAGCTTGATTGACAGGTCGTCCATCATGCCTGTCAATATGGTCTGATGAATGCTTAGGTAGCGTCCTAGTCCTGCTTTAGACCTAGCAGCAAATACATGCGAAAGGAATCTCATCCTCACATCAAACTGATTTGCCCTCAGTTCCTCAATCCTTGTACGTACATATCCGGTGGAAATGGTCGTTTTTGAAAGACATTCCAAAATTAGGGGTTCCAGGTAGTAGGTTTCATATTGCATGATCATTTTTTTAAACAATTTAGAGCTCGAACATGGCAGCCTAAAGTATTGTACACCAAAATGTTCCCAGGGATGATGAATGTTGTTTTATAGATGACCAGAGGCCATACCGCAAGTACTTCCGTCAACCCACCATTGGCATAAAAGGTTATTCTGTATCAATTTGAGCAGGGGTTGCTAATGGACGCAACCGTTGCGCAACTTGATGGACAGCTGCCATCGGTGCTAACTTTGCGTAACCCGAATAACGACTCTAATGCATGTAGAATGAATATTAAACTAAGAAAGATGATTGAACAAATAAGTAGGAAGATGGTCAAAGTCCTAAGCGGGCTTTATTTAATAAAGGCCAAGATATTTGAAACCATGATGATCGGGGAAACCTCAGAAGTGGATCTCAGATTTTCCAGAAAGGACAATGTTTTTGCCAGATTCCCCATGCATATTGAGCTTTTGAAGGGATCTCAAGTCAGATTGGAGCTGACCTTAGCCTCCAGGTGCGAAACTGATGTATCGCTCCATACAGGTTGGCGAGCCAGAGACCACAATTTCCTTACAGAACCGGGATCCGGACCTCACCGTTGTGAGCAGTCAAAAGTGAGGGGTAGGGATGGATAGGCCCGGATGCTGGGGCGAGCTTGGCGAACTATCCCTTAATACACCTTATAATGACCCAACGGAAAGTATCTTGAGAACATTGCGCTGAGGCAAACATGATAGATCCACCAAGATATATGATTTCCGGACAAATCCCTATCATCAGATCATCTCAAGCCTGGTCCGGTCAGGCAAATAAAAACCAAAAAGAAAGTACCCTTTGATATGACCCGTGATACGCTTATTGGAGTGATAGGGATATATACGGGCCTCCGCGCTAAACAACTTCAATCGAAACAGTTGATCCAATCATTAAATGATATTTCCATGACAAAGATAGATGCCATTATTGATATACTCTATAAAACATATTTCCTTTTAGAACACCATGTGGGGCCCTTCGATGGCAGTCGCCCATACCTTGAAGACGAGCAGTTGACCAGGCAGCAGGCGAAGGACTACCTTGGCATCAGTGAAAGTACCTATAAGAGAAAGGTTAAGGATGGCTCTCTAAAGCCATTAAAATTGCCGGGTGGGGACCGTTTTTACAAGAGCCAGCTGTACCAGGAATATAAGGAGAGCATACGTCGGGGCCGAATCTGAGTGGGTATGCTGCTAAAAAATCTGGTGCCTTTAGAAGCTCCAAGTCAATTCTGAGGCGATCCTGTGGTCCGTTGTTTCTCCTGAATCGGTCAAGATGTGGCAATCAGTTATTCCTGCCTGATAGCTGCCCAGCTTGGTAGGACTCAAATAAAAGTGCGGGTAACTTTTCCCTGAGGTGTTACCAACTGTTCTGGCCTGCATCGCATACTGCTATATCGTTAGCGCCTGAATGGCCTTGGCAGCAAATGCTTCTTGGACTTGGTATGGCCTGTTTGGCAGAGCTATCAATTCAACCAATCTTGTTGAGGCTCAAATCGAAGAGTTTTTATCCCTTATGGCTCATAAAAGGCCCAATGTAGTCCATTTGTGCATAAAGCATATTTTCATCCCTAATTTAAGGATATGGAAAGCAATATAACTGCTTTCCTGGTTAGTCAAGGTGTTCATTATGGGTGAGCTATATCGCTATTATTGAGCACTGATGCCTAGGATTCTTTGACATTTGGGGATGAAACATTATCCCGCGAGAGCGGGAAATTTTGCGAAGTTGAGATCGTATCAATACTACGAAAGCGCATTGGCAGGCGAGGGCCCGGTTTGTATAAACCGACGTGAGTAATCCCGGCAATATATAAATTGGGGCAGACGCTTGGCGTTATGCCCTTTTTTTTTGCCCTAATATAGGTAGTCATGATACCCACGATTACCGATCAATCCCCACCCTTATGGATGAACATAAATTAGACCTCGCTCAGCTCCGGGCAGAGATTCCCCTAGCTGGCTTTCTGGAGAAACTCGGTCATGTGCCCATCAGGCGTTCGGGCGGAGAGCTTTTCTATCTGTCCATGCTTAGGGACAATGATACCGCGCCCTCTTTCTGCGTGAACGAGAAAATGGATTTATGGTATGACCATGGGCTTGCAAAGGGAGGGAGTATCATTGATCTTGCACTACTGCTCTGGCCAGAGCTTGGTTTCAGGCAATCCATGGAAAGAATACTAGAGGTCTCGGGAAACCCAGTGCTGGAGACTAAAAGTGCAGGGGGGAGGCAAACCGAGATGTCCCTTAAGTTTCCCAGCTATCAGATCCTGGAGGACAGGCCCATTGGAACAAACCATTCCATCTCAGCCTACCTGCGAAGTCGCGGTATCCTCTCCCAGGCTGATCCCTTTATTAGAGAGTTATATTATTCGGTCAAGACAGCCACCGGAGAACAAAGGAAAATGTTTGCCGCTGGTTGGCAGAATGAGGCAGGGGGCTGGGAGGTGAGAAATGAGCACTTTAAGGGATGTCTTGGAAAAAAATCAATGAGCGCCATCCCGGGGAGCCCCGACCAACTGACCGTTTTTGAGGGGATGATGGACTTTCTGAGCTGGCGGCTGGAGCATCCTGGGAATGAGAGCAGTATACTGATTCTGAACTCGGTCGCCTTTTTAGCTCCAGCGATCCAGCGAGCGGCCCGATACAGAAGCGTCTCGGTCTTCTTTGACCATGACCCCTCGGGTAGAAAGGCGACAGCGGCCTTTTTGGCCCAGGTTTCCTATGCTAATGACCGTTCGGGTATCTATGAGGGGCATAATGATTATAATGAAAAGATCCAGCATCAGCTAGGGGATGCCCGGCAGCAGCGTAGCTCGGATGCCCCTTGCGAAAAAATAAAAAAGAGATAAGTTCTGCAATTCAGTAATCAAATGCCATGGGAAGAAAAAAGCAGCAGACAACCAGGCCAAACTGCATCAGGAGCTACCTGAGTGATGATGAGCTGGAAAGGGTTAGTCAGGTAGCCCTTCAGCTCAACATCAATATATCTATGCTGATCAAAAAGCGGCTACTCAACCCCAGTATACTACTTGTCGATCCCTCTGCGTTACTGATCAGTCTATCGGCAATCGCCATTGATATCTCAGGGATCAATCAGGCGATCCAATCGCTCCAAAAATCGCTTCTTTCCGATCAATGCACGTTCACGGATCCTCACGTTATGGAGGGTCTACAGAGGCTTTTTGAACAGTATCTCCATCAGCAGCAGGTCCTGGAAAGAACCTTGCGAAAACTGCTCATCAGTTTGGATGACAAAAACCTATAGCCATGTCCAGAATTGTTTTACGCCTGTTTACCACTGCAAGGGGATTCCCTGCAATCGCCTATAATATGAACAAGGTGCTATCTGGCAAGGCCCAGTTGTTGCACGTTGCCAACCTTGGCGTCCTGTATGCCTTTTCAGGTCCAAGCGCCGCAGATCTTACCCATTATTTTGGCGCGGTATCTTCGCTGAACCTGCGCAGCCGTTATGATCAGTTCCATGCAGTGCTCTCGACAAGGGGAAAGCGAGTGCCGCCCGAAGAGCTCCTGGGCTATGCACAGGAATGGCTGAAAGGGATGGGTTATCAGGATCAGCCGCTTTTGATATTCTTTCATGAGGATACCCAAAATCATCATTTGCATATCGTTTCCACTGATGTCAGGATTGATCGGTCAAAGATCGCTGATTCCTTTGACCGCATCCGGGGTATCCGGCTGCTCAACCAGATATGTGGGGTTGATGAGCAAAGGGAATTCTCGGCAGAGATCGCGCCCTTGCTTAGCTACCGCGTCACAAGTATCCATCAGCTCTCGCTGGTACTAAGGGAAAGGGGTTATCACTTTTATCAGGTTCGCGGGCAATATGTTATCCGAAAATATGGGATAACCTTTTTCCGCCTGGAGGCTGAAAAATTGCTCAATGGGCTTAAGGGCGCTTCCCTGGATCATGCCCGTATTGAGGAACTGCATGCAATGCTCCAAAGCGGCACCCTCATCCATAACCCCAGCCCCATTGCTGTTTATCAAAAGGTTGCAGGGAATAACAGAAAGCGGCTCATTGGTTACCGCTCGGCGCTATCCGAGTTTTTAGAAAGGACCAGGAATATATCCATCTGCTATTCGTTAAGGAATGGAGCACTCATAGGCTTTACGCTCATTGACCATCCTCATAAGCAGCTTATCGATGGAGCAGCGGTGATGCCGCTCAATGAGCTGATCCGCTCTCATCATCCATCGCCTGAGCTCAGCTCAGGCCCGTACCGCAGATAGTCTTCATTCACTTAAATCCTTTTTTGCTATGGTCATCGCATTTGGAAACACCAAGGGTGGGGTAGGCTCGAGCACTCTGGCGTTGTTGCTAGCCCAATACCTTTCCTCGGTGCCGGGACTGCACACCAGCCTCATTGATTTGAGGGAAAACAGGGGCCTGGAGGGACTCTCCTCCCGCTCTGGCCTGGTCGAGCATCAGCCGATATTTGATTTTTTTGCCTGTGATCTGTCCCGGTTAGATCCATTGATGCAAAGACTCGGTCAAAGCGCTAAAGGGGTGATGGTGCTGGATCTTCCCGCATTGTTGTATGATGAGAAACTTACAGCGCTGATTGCCAAGCTCAATCAGTTGATCATTCCCTTTAGTTATGAACGGGCGACGCTGGATGCGAGCATTTATTTTGCAGCCTTTTGCAGGCGCATCAATCCATCCCTTTCCATACTGTTTATTCCCAATCGCATCCACCACTCCGCTATTTATGAGTTCAGGGAGGAAGTGGATACCGTTCTTCGAAAAATGGGCGGAGTATCTCCGGCGATCCTGGAGCATATCGGCTTTCAGCGTATCGGCTCGCTTGATCTGCCCATTGAACTTTGCCAAAGGGTACTTCCGGTCCTTGAGCTCATTTATCACCAATACCTCAAGAATAATATGTCAAATAATTTCTCTTTATATCCCTAAAACAACCGTTATGATTTCCTGGACCAATTTTTTGCTCTACATGAGCCTGATCTACCTGATCTATTATTCGATCAACCTACTCTTTGACCTTTTGCTATCTAGCCCCTCCAATGGAGCTGGATTGGATGAGGATCCGGTCTTCTTGGTGCAGGATCTGCAGGAACCTATTGATGCCAGCATCATTGATCCTGCGGATGCAGATCTGCTGAGCGGCGGCTCAACTGGCGATCTGCTCCATTCCGGAGAGACCAGCTCGAGCGGAGGGGTAAGCCTGGCTGCACTGTTTTCTCTGGCATCTGAGGATGCCATCGTATTTACCAAGCAGATCGCTGCCTAGCTTTTCGCCCTATGAGACACCACCGCCTAAAAATCACCCTGCCCCTTATCATTTTCTCCCATGTGATGGCCCTGGCGCAGGTGCCCCCTGGTATAAATGAGCTTCATTCTATTACAGGGGAGATGCACCAGTACTATTTCCATTTTTCTGACCTGGCGCTCCTGATCGGTGCCATTGCCGGCATCCTGGGTGGGCTCAGGGTATACGGAAACTGGCAGGCTGGCCATCACCACATCGATGCGCAGGTCATGGGCTGGTTTTTTTCCTGTCTATTCCTGCTACTCAGTGGCGTATTTCTCCGCGGCCTATTTGGACTCTAATTCTATAATCTTCAACTTAAAAAAACCAACATCATGAAAAAATCAACAAGAATCATCGCTGCCGCATTATTGATGGGCAGCGCGAAGCTCGCCAATGCCCAAGTGAGTGGCGGTACAACTGGAATCAACGCGGCCGCATCCAGCCTGACCAGCTACATCGATCCGGTATCAACCCTAACCCTGGCCATCGGGGCAGTTGTGGGGATCATCGGCGGGGTAATGGTGTATATCAAATGGAATTCCGGCGACAGGGACATCAATAAGGAAGTGATGAGCTGGGGAGGATCCTGCCTCTTTTTGGTATTGGTATCGGTAGTGATCAAGGCCTTTTTTGGGGTATAGCTTTCGCGAGATGAAAAGATACCCGATCTATAAGGGGCTCCAAAAGCCCCTAAGCTTCAAGGGACTAAAGGGAAAGTTCATCGCCTGGGGAGTGATCTCGCTGGTCAGCGGACTGCTGATTGGCGGACTCCTGAGTACGCTGATCAATATCTACCTGGGTGGGGTGGCCTGCATTATACTGACAGCTGGATTTCTCGCCTTTACCCTTTTTCGACAGAAGGCGGGACTTCACTCCAAGTCCCGCGAGCGTTCACTTGTGATCTACCCCAATAGACTAAAGATCCGTTATGAAAAAGAACAAGACCTTTGAGCTGCCCTATATCGGTATCGCTCCGCGCGAGGGAATGGATTTTCTCTACGGGGAA
Organism: Pedobacter frigidisoli; assembly: GCF_004331675.1. Taxonomy (GTDB): domain Bacteria; phylum Bacteroidota; class Bacteroidia; order Sphingobacteriales; family Sphingobacteriaceae; genus Pedobacter; species Pedobacter frigidisoli. Next base: position 184,813 of record NZ_SJSN01000010.1, read on the forward strand.
AGGGGAGATTACTCCATTGTGATCCGGATGGAGAATCCAGCGCTCCGCTATTGCGCGGATCCATCGGCCTATACCGGTTTTCATCACCTGCTGCTGAACATCATCAAGATACTGGGCGAGGGGCATATCATACAAAAGCAGGATATCCTTGCCAGAAAGCGCTATCAGGCACCATATCATAGTGAGTACCTGCAGCAAAGCTACAATGACCATTTTCAGGGCAGGGCCTTTCTGCAGGTGCAGACCTTTTTAATCCTGACCAGGGTGATCAAAAAAGGGGCTTTCTATGTATATGATGCCAAGGCGGAGCTCGATTTTTCCCAGCGGGTGATCAAGGTGGTGGAACTGCTCAAGCAGGCCTCACTCTCCCCGCAGGTATTAACTGCCTCCCAGATCGAGTCGCACACCAAGCGCATACTATCGATGGACTTTTCCAAAAAGGGGATTGCCATGGAAAATATCAGGCCCCATGATACCCACCTTTCCATCGGGGACCGAGCGATCAGGAGCATCTCCCTTGTTGATATCGATTCCATTGACCTGCCCTCCTCGCTTGCCACCTTTCAGAGTAGGCATGACGGAAAGGCCTTTAGGGGCTTTGCTATGGATAACCTGTCATTTCTTTATGATGTTCCCCATGTGGATTGCATGGTGTATAACCAGGTGCTCGAGATTCCCCATCAATCCATTACCTTAAGTAAGCTTTCCCTAAAAAGAAAGCGCCATGCAGGCATACCGGATCCGGCCAATCAAATGTGTATGGAGGATATTGATCTTTTGCTCAGCGAGGTCGCCCGTGAGAACCAGCTCCTGGTCAATGCCCACTACAATATACTGCTCTCAGCAGACCAGGCCTCCCTTTCCACTGCCAGTGGATTTATCGAATCATCCCTCTTTCAGATCGGGATCATTGCCTCCAGGAATGCCTATAACCAGCTTGAGCTCTTTCGCAGCGCGCTGCCTGGAAATGGGGTTTCCCTAAAGTCCTATGACTGGTTTCTGCTGAGCTGCGAGGCGGCGATATGCCTGATGTTCAAGGAGCGAAACCAGCTTGACGAGCAGTCCGATTTCCTGATTCGATTCACTGACCGCCAGGGCATCCCGATCGGTATCGATCCATCGGATCTGCCCATGCGCAGTGGCAGGATCTCCAACCGCTCCAAGTTTGTGCTCGGGGGTTCCGGCTCCGGGAAGTCCTTTTTTATGAATGCGCTCATCGAGCAGTATCTGTTATATAATATGGACGTAGTCATCGTCGATACCGGGCATTCCTATAGCGGGCTTTGCGCCTATCTAGGCGGCACCTATCTGACCTATTCCGAGCAGGCTCCAATTACGATGAATCCCTTTCTGATCTCTCAGGAGGAATACAATATCGAAAAGCGGGATTTTCTAAAGACCCTTATCTCCCTTTTGCTAAAGGGGGTGGATGGAGAGATTTCCCAGGTGGAGGATACGGTGATCTCGAATGTGATCTCGGCCTATTACGCGACCCATTTTCTCGAGCAGAGCGCCTGCGATCCGCTGGGCTTTGATGGGTTTTACCACTTTTCCATCGGCGCCATTGCCCAGATCAAGCGCAGTGAGCAGGTCAGCTTTGATCTGGATGAGTACCGCTATGTGCTGCGAAAGTTTTGCCGTGGCGAGGAATTTGGGACCCTGCTGAACCAAAGCGCAGCGGCCTCACTCTTTACCCAGCGACTGATCATCTTTGAGATCGATGCGATCCGCGAGCACAAGGTGCTCTTTCCGATCGTCACGCTGATCATCATGGATGTCTTCCTGCAAAAGATGCGACATCGGGCTACCCAGCGAAAGGCCCTGATCTTGGAGGAGGCCTGGAAGGCGATTGCCTCCCCGCTGATGGCTGGTTATCTGGTCTACATGTACAAAACGGTTAGAAAGTTCTGGGGCGAGGCGATCGTAGTGACCCAGGAACTGGGCGATATTATTGGTAACGCGGTAGTCAAGGACAGCATCATCAGTAACTCCGATACGATCTGTCTGCTCGATCAGGGAAAGTTCAAGGAAAACTATGGCCAGGTCGCATCCCTGCTCTCCCTGACTGAGGTGGAGCAGCATAAGATCTTTACCATAAACCAGCTCGACAAGGGCCAGCACCGCTCTAGGTTTAAAGAGGTCTACATTCGCCGGGGACTTATCGGAGAGGTCTATGGGGTAGAGGTAAGCTTGAGGCAATACCTCACCTTTTCAACCGAAAAACCAGAAAAGAGGGCCCTGGAGCATTACATTGCACGCTTCAAAGATTATCGTAAGGGACTCGACAGCTTTATTGAGGATCTTTTCAGCTCAGGCGATACCCTAGAAGATTTCATCACAAAGGTCAATAAGACCATTAACTAAGGACATCATGAAAATACTACTGTTTTACCTGTTATTTTTATTGGCGGGCCAGCGTGCTGTTGGCCAGATCTATGTGGATCCGGCCACCTCCGCAGCGGTTGCCGCCCATGCAGGCGTCATCAATTCACAGCTGAATGCAACCACTGATAAGCTCACGCTGATTCAGCGTGCCCAGTTGGCCATTACCGGGGAACTTGTGGTGGTCAACAGCCTGCAGCAGGACATCTACCGGGGCTTGAGCGAGGTTTCCTCGGTCATGCGCTCGCTGCTCTCGGTCCAGGATATCTACTCGATCTCGGAGGATATCGTAAGCGATCTCAACAAGAGCCTGGCCATATCCCGAGATAATCCCGCATTGCTATTATTTGCCGAATCGGGGGCTAGGGAGTTCAAGGCCCGCGCCACCAGGCTGGCGGCAGAGGTCAGCAGCTTTGTGCTGCTTGGTGGCAAGAACAATTTGATGGATTCAGGTGAAAGGGCCAAACTCCTCAACAGGATCGTCAACGAGCTCAGCATCATCCGCGGGGTATCATACGGGATTTACCGGGCGATGTTCTGGGCCAGGCAGCGCGGGATCTGGAATTTGCTGAACCCCTATGCCAGCTTTATCAATACCGACAGGCGCATTGCCGATCAGATCCTTTCACAAACAAAGACCCTCAGGCCATGAAAGCACTACCTATTCTACTACTGCTAAGTACCTGGTCTGCAGTCAGCTTCGCCCAGCTCAATGTTGCGCTTTTACACCAGCTTATTGCCGATAGCAAGTCCGAGCACCAGCGGCAGATCTCTGCGCGAGACCATCAGGCCCTGACAAGCGCAAATGAGTCCATGAACAGCTCCTCGCTCTCCCGGCTAAAGAGCGAATATGCAAGGATCCAGTCCAGGTTTACCACTTTGGGCAGCGCGATCGATCTGCTGCAGATCTCATCAGAGAGCGGCCCCATACTCTCACACATTGCGGAAAGTCAAGCAGCCATTATCTCCTATTGCAGCTCAGATCCACTGCTCATCCCGTTGGCCGCTTCGGGACAGATAGACCTGGTGGACCGCTCCCAGCTCCTGCTGAGGTACATTTATGGGCTCGCCCTGAGCGCCGGGGACCTGGGACAGATGCGGCAGAGCGATCGAAAATTGCTCTTTTCCTTCGTCATCAGTGAGCTAAAGGAGATTCGTGGCGCAGCGCGTGGCCTGCAGTCATGCCTGCAGTTCGCCTTAAGATCCAAAAAAGGATCCTCGGGCATTTTCCCTTCCTTTCTGGAAAGGGACCGCGTGCTTATCGAGAACATCCTGCGCAATTCCAGAACACTCAAAAACTAAGGTCCTATGAAAAACTTGATCCTATTGCTGTTGCTGCTATCTAGCTGCATCCAGCTCCATGCGCAGCGGGTTGTGATCGACCGAAAACACCTGGCCATTGTCAATGAGAACGGGGCGGTCCGCCTGTCCTCAGAGATGGCCCATACTGCTCAGCTTAAAGGGATTGGTGAGCGCCTTGCAGATATTAAGCTCAATCTTGGCGCGGTGGCACTGAGCGAGGAGATGATCTACCGCTCGCTGAGCGAGGTGAATCAGGGGCTTCGCGATGCACTCATCGTGCGTGATATTGGCCAGATTGCTGCAGGCATATTTTCTCAAAGTGAGCAGATCCTGGCATTGGCCAGGGATCATCCCCAGCTGCTGCTATTTGCGGAGGAGTCCTGCCGTCAACTGAAGTCCAGGGGGATGAGGCTGGTGAGTGAGGTGGGTGAGCTCGCGCTCAAGGAGCAATATGGGCTCCTGTTAGATCAGCAAAAACGCGATGCATTGCTCAAAAAGATATCCCTGGAGCTCAAGGTCATCCGGGCACTGCTCTACAGCATCAGCAAGACCATGTACTGGGCAAAGGTCAACGGACTGCTCAAGAGCGCAAATCCCTATGGTGGATTCATCAATACCGATAGGCGCCTGGCCGAACAGATTTTATCAAACTACAAAACCTTAAAGAGATGAAAAAGATCATTTTATTACTGACGTTTTTCTTAGCCGTCAAGGGGCTATCTGCCCAGCGTACCATTACCGACCGGAACATCATCAACCAGCAGGAACGCATGGTGTTCAAGTCCTGGGACCCAGCTAAGTTTACCCCGACCCCTGGTTTTCTGGGACTAAATCCGGAATACTGGCTGACCTGGGCATTGCACCCAAACTATCCCAAGACCGATCTGCGCCCGCTCTCACCATTTGGTCCACAGACCCAGCGGATCTCGCTCGTGCTGGCCATGGGGCAGACCGATAATGCCTATAAGCGGCACAGCGATACCCTTGCCCAGACAGCCGCAATACGGGCCGCCGGTCACTTGGGGGCACTCAGTCCAGCCGATCCGCTCTGGCAACTTTATTATAGCGCGCAGCTCAGCGAGCTCATAAATGGATCACCGAGAAGTGCCCTGGACGGACTGGATGCTCAGCTCGGTGGATTTCTGGTTTCCTCAGGCCTGTATTCCTGGTATACCCAGGAGCGGGAAAGTCTTCTCGAACGGCTAGAGATTATCAGGAATGCAGATATGGAAAGGGGATCCAGGATCATGGGGTATCACCGGCTTCTCTCTGAGTACCGAAAGCTTAAGGCTACCTGGCAGCAGCGAAAGTCAGCTGCCAGCAAACAGGTTAGCCTCTCTGGCCTTAGCGAGCGAATGCACGGAAAATCTTCTGGGATAAGGCTCAAGGGTAGGAGCGATATAGAGATTGCGGACGAGATTTTAGCACATTCAAAACTTTAGGGATATGGAATACGCAAATATAATCAGTGCCAGCTTACTGCAGGTACAGCATACGCCCGTTAACGTGCCAGGCTCGTTTAAGGATACCTTTAACTTTCTGCAGGGTAACGGGGTCTATGATGACGGTATGATGCATTTCTTGAGGAACATGAAGTCTCAGATCTGGACCCATTACGATGCCTTTATTGCTGATGCGCAGGCCCTTGCCGCCATCTTTATGCTCATCTTCTTTGCCATCAAGAGCTACGAGATGATTTCAGGGGACAGAAAGTTGGAGGTCATGCCGCTGCTTCGCCCCTTTGGACTCTCGATGATCATCCTTTGGTGGCCCATCTTTACCAGGGTGGTCGCCTTTCCTACCGAAGTGGTGGAAAACAGGACATCAGAGATGTTTGATGAGAGCCAGAGCAACATCAATGAACTCCGGATGGAGCGGGCAAAGCTCATGGTCGATGTGGCCGATCAGCTCCTAAAGGTACAGGCCGAGACCGAGACGGCCAAGACCGAGGCCGATACCTGGTATGAAAATGCCTGGGAATCTGTGCAGAGCTCGGTCAAGGAGGGCTTTTCCCAGGTCTGGAACCCCATTGTAGAGATGAGGAACCGCCTGCAGATCTCCCTGCAGCTCTATGGCGCTGCGCTGCTGGAAACCCTTGCGATATGGATCTTAAGGATCAGTGTATATGTCATCTTTATCGTGCAGATCATCTTTTCCACGATACTGATCATCCTGGGGCCCTTTTCGGTCTCTGCGAGCATCCTGCCCATGTTCCGCAATTCATTTCCAGAATGGATTGCCAGGTTCATCTCTGTCAACCTGTATTCCGGGATCGCCTATCTGGTGATGTATATTGCCTCCCTTTTTCAGCACTATGCGCTGGAGGCGGAGATTACCCGTTATCAGGAACTGCTTGCCAGTGATGGGGAGAGTATGGAAAAGCTCAGCTGGTTTGCCGCCAATGGCGTGCTCTCCTTTGGGATAGTCATCATCACCTTCATTATCGGGGCGCTCACCATGTTCACCGTACCGAGCATCTCCACCTGGATCGTGAGCACCACCGGGGTCAGCAATGCAGCAAGCGTAATGGGCAGCAAGGCCTCGAGCATGGGTACAATGGCCGCGCATGCGGTGGGAGGGTAGGGATATGTTGATCAAGAATATTGAAGGCAAGATCCGTCTGGCCACCTTTGTCTCGATAAGCAGCCTGCTCATGGCGATGATCATTACCGGGCTGGTCAGTTACTTTGCCTACCGGCAGGTGAGTGAGGCCAGAAAGCAGATTTATGTACTCGATCAGAATGGCACGCCCATCCGGGCAGGCCAGACGGATCTGGCGCTCAACCGCGGCGCAGAGTACAGGGCCCACATCTCCAGGTTTCATCAACTGTTCTTTTCGCTCATTCCCGATGAGAAATATATCGAGGGCCAGATGCGCCAGGCGATGTACCTGATTGATGAGAGCGGTGCGCAGCAGTACAATAACCTCAAGGAGCGAAGTTTTTTTTCCTCCGTGCTATCCTCCTCTGCGGTATTGACCCTGCAGACCGATTCGATCCTGCTGGATGAAAAGCGAATGTACTTCCGCTATTACGGTACCCAGCGGATCGATCGTCGCAGCTCGGTGCTGACCCGTTCGCTCATCACTGAGGGACACCTGAGCGATCTGGCCGCCCGATCAGAGCAAAATCCACACGCGGTACTCATTACCGGCTGGAAGACCCTGGAAAACAGGGACAAGACTACTATTGCCAAGAACCCATTTTAACCCATCAGCCATGAAGAACAACCTGATATCCCAGGGGCTGGCCAGCCTGGCCTCTGAGAAAATAGATGTTATCAAGACCCGCTCTAGAAAGCTCATGCTCCGCCACCCAGTGAGGATCCTTACATTAATGCTCATCTCTATAGTGATTTCAGCGCTTTGCTGCTTTACCATATTAAGGCAGCCAAAGCTTCCCGCTCAGGATACTTCGCTCCAGATCCCCGTTTCTAAGGGAGAAGCTCAGGGCGCCATGGATATATTGGGCAGGTTAGGGGTAGTTATGTCCCTGCAGGCCGAGCTCAAGACCCTGAGCGGAAAGGACTCCCTGAGCGCCTCAGATAGCATCCATCTAGAAAACCTGTTGTCGCGGCTCAGACAACTCCAAAATCAAAGACCTTATGAAAAAGATAAACCTTAACCGTCCAAGATATGTACTGCCGATATTGTCCCTGCCCTTTATCCTGATCCTTTTTTATGTCTATACCCAAAGCGCTGGCAAATCGCCTGCGCCAGAGATCTCTGGGGACCAGATCAATCCGGATATCGCCAAGGTATCCACCGACATCAGCGAAAAGGGCCTGGTGGATAAACTAGAGGCCTATCGTGAGCGATACCGTCAGGGCGACGGCTATACCGCAATAGGGACCGTGCAGGAAGCGGACCAGGCGATCCAGAAAGGCTCATCGGGCTATAACCAGGCGGAAAAGCGGATGCTTGATTCCATCGAGTATGCGCTCAAGTCCGCAGGCTCCCCGGCCCGTTCTTTTAGCCAGCCGGCTCGCCAGCTCCAAACTCCTCAGCTGAGGGCCAGTCCAAGCCAGAAGATACTCGCGCGGGACCGGGCCCTTGCCTCCGCGCTCAATGCCATTGATCAGCAGCAGCGGGGAATTGAGCGGGAAAGACCAAGGCCCCCGCAGGCAGACCCCATGAGCCTCTTTCGAGCGCAGATGGCGCTGGTGGACAGTATGGGAAAGGCAAACGATCCGGATTACCAGTCCCGGATCAGAAAGAGCGAAAGGGAAAAGCCTGGCTTAAAGGTGACTGAGACCTCAATCCTGCCCGTCTACCCCCTTTCCCTAACCCATCATCCGGACAATACCATTTTCGCTGAACGGCTAACCCAGGCGCATATCCCAGCCATCATAGATGAGCCGCTTACGGCATTTTCCGGTTCCCGGATCCGCATTCGCGTACTCAGCGATCTACTGGTCGGCAGGATCCAAGTCAAAAAGAATACAGAGCTCTATGGCATCATCAGCGGTTTTTCTGCCCAAAGGGTATTCATCTCAGTCAGCTCGCTTGGATATCAGGGCGAACTGCTGCCAGTGAGATTGGAGGTATACGATCTTGACGGGATCAAGGGGATATATGTTCCGGCCTCTGCCTTTCGCGAACTGACCCGCGAGCTTGGCAGCAATAGCACACAGGGACTTTCTTTGGAAAGCTCAGGCGAGGAGAATAAACAGCTGATGAGCATTATGGGACGTATGTTCCAATCCACCAGTGCTGCGCTTAACCGGATGATGCGGCAGAATAAGGCCAAGATCAGCTATGCCACTCACGTGCTGCTGATCGATCCCGAACAGCTCCAAAAAAGACAAGCTAAACCCTAAAGACCATGAAGAATATCATATTTGTTATTGCGCTGATCTTAACCGGCGCCACTTGCCCTGCGCAAGAGACCACCAGTAGATTGATCACTGATCTGCCAAAGATCTTTCTCTCCCCGGGACTCTCCTTTCACCTGCAGTCCCCGGAGCCCATTTCCTATGTGGATATCTCGCCCGGATTTTTGAAAGGGGATCTGCCACTGGCCAATCTGCTGCGCCTAAGGCTGGATAAGGATTCCTGCAGTCAATTATCCCCTGGGCTCATTGGGAGTATTACCGCAGTGGGAGAGACCTTTATTGCCCAGTACCAGATATTCCTGCTTGATGATGCTGATCTATCCCGCGCCTGCGTGGAGATGGAGATTGGTGAGCAACATATGCGCCCAATCGAGAGGTCGGATATCTCGCTATCCTCCGCGCAGATCAGCTCGCATGCACGCTCGCTGCTCTCCCGCCGGGAATCCAGGCCGCTCCGCTCGGTCAGTAAGAACGGGATATCCCTTTCGCTCAACGGGATCTATACAGCAGCTGACCTGGTATTCTTGGACCTTAACATTACAAATCAGGGCAGCATCCCCTATGAGATCGATCAGCTAAAATTTGAGATCGTAGACAAAAAGATCAACAAGGCGACCAGTTACCAGTCCATTCCGCTGCCCATCCTTTATTCGCTTTATCCCTTAGGTAGCTTTCAGTCCTCTTTCAGGAATATCTACGTGCTAAAAAAGGCCACCTTTCCCGCATTCAAGCAACTACTGATCTCACTGAGCGAAACGCAGCTCTCGGGCAGGACCGCGAGTTTGTCGATTGATTATAGGCAAGTGCTGCAGGCAGACACTTTCTGACCTTGATTGGACAGAAAAAAACAGATAAGCTATGGAAGAAACAAAGGAGCAACAGGGCCTGCACCGTGGCCTGCAGTTTTGCATCTACCTTTCGGTATTCTTGGATCTGGTCATCTTTATCCATCTACCGCAGGTGCATTTTCTGCCCGGAGGGATCACTGGGGCAGCAGAAAGCTTACTCATAACCTTATCCAGGCTCATGATCTATCAGCAGCCCCTGTATTCTAGGTGCTTTACGATCTTGCTGGTCTTACTGGTCTCGATCGGTACGCTTGCCAAAAAGGAAAGAGACCTCAATGCCAAGTACTCGATCCTATATCCCTTGGCCCTGGGCGGAGGAATGTTAGCTGCAGGACTCTTTATCTTTTCACATCAAACAGGTGAATTCATTAGCGGGTGGTGGGCGACCGGATACGGGATCACTGAGCTTTTTGGGGTCATCCTGCTGCACATCGCCCTGGATAACATATCCAAGATCATCAGCTCCAAACTTGGAAAGGACCGCTGGAACGTGGAGGAAGAGTCCTTTATGCAGGATACAAGGGAAAAGACCGGGCCTTTTCAGGTGAGTATTCCCTCGCTGTTTTATTACCGGGGCAAGGTGAGAAAGGGCTATATCAATATTGAGAATATCTTTCGCGGAACCCTGCTCATTGGCACCCCCGGATCTGGAAAGAGTTTTGGGGTCGTCATGCCCTTCATCCGCCAACTGATGGCAAAGGAGTTTTGCATATGCCTGTACGACTTCAAGTTTCCCGATCTCTCCCAGCTCGCCTATGCCCATTATCTGTCCAACAGGTCCAAGGGGAAGCTTAAGGGACATGATTTTCATGTCATTAACCTCAATGATGTAGAAAAGAGCAGGAGGCTTAACGTATTGCGACCGGATTATATCCAGACCCTGGCTGATGCCTCCGAGACTGCCGAGGCGCTGATCGAGGCCTTAAAGAAAGGGGATAAGTCAGGGGGAAGCGATCAGTTCTTTACCCAGAGTGCGGTGAACTTCCTTTCCGCCTGTATCTACTTTTTCTCCCGCTATCAGAGTGGCCGCTATTCCTCGCTGCCCCATGTGCTCTCCTTTTTGAACGCTTCCTACGACCAGATCTTTTCTGCGCTGCTGAGTAATCCCGAGCTGCACTCCCTATTGTCCCCATTTATGAGCGCTTACCGGGCCAAGGCATTTGATCAGCTGGAAGGGCAGGTGGGAACGCTCAAGATCTTTATCTCCAGACTGGCGACCAAGGAAACTTTCTGGGTCTTCTCAGGAGATGATTTCTCGCTAAAGATCAGCGATCCCTCCAGGCCCGCCATGCTGGTGCTGGCCAATGATCCCAATACCCAGAATATCAATTCGGCCTGTTATTCGGTGGTACTCAACAGGCTCACCCGGTTAATCAACTCCAAGGGCAATCTGCCCAGTGCACTGCTGCTGGATGAGCTGCCCACGATATTTGTACACCGCATCGAGAACCTGATTGCTACGGCAAGATCCAACAAGGTAGCCGTCCTGATGGGACTTCAGGAGCTGCCACAGTTTCACCAGCATTACGGGAAAGAGGTTTCTGCCACCATATGTTCAGTAGTTGGCAATGTGCTTTCTGGCTCGGTCAGGAACAAGGAGACGCTGGACTGGCTGGAAAAGCTTTTCGGTAAGATCAAGCAGACCTCAGAGAGCCTATCCATTGATCGCTCGAAAACCTCGATCTCACTCAGTGAGCGCCTGGAGCACCTCATTCCCGCGGGCAAGATCTCTGCGCTCAGGACCGGAGAGCTAGTAGGCATCCTGGCCAGAGAGGCGGCCAGTGACTTTGATGGGAACTATTTGACCTCGGCGGTAAACTGCCGGGTAAACCTGGATATGGTGGAGATCGAAAAAGAATCAGCAAACTACCCTGCAATGCCCATCTTTTATGATTTCAAGGGTAAAAAGTCAGCAGTACTGCTGGAAAACTTTAACCGGATCAACGCTGAGGTTACCGGGCTGCTAAAGCGATTTCCACAGGTATAGCTAAGATTTTCCCTTTCAACATTAAATAAGAAATTTTATGGAACAATATAACGGAACGCTGGTCCTCACTTTTTTAAGTGGGGAGCCAGAAAAACTCAGGCTCGGACTCATTAGCCTGCTGGCTGCTGACGGGGCTAGTGCAAGGGTAACCCATGGGGATCTCTCGATGCCCAGTTACCCGGCAGCCAATCTGCTGATGCTAAAGGAAAAGGGGAGCTTATATCAACAGCTGCTAACCGATACCGCAAAGATTAATATGGAGGACTTTAAGGTGCTCTTAAGGGTGAATATGCTGCAGGAGCGGGGTGGGGTGAGCGCGATAATGGAGGCAATGGAGCTGCTGCGGAAAAATCCCAGTGCGGCGATGATTGCCACCACAAGCCTTTCAGAAAAGATCGGAATCAGGGAAGACCTGGCCACCCAGGTCAAAAGAGAGGGGGTGACGAGATGAAGAGCAAATTGATATTAACATTCTGCTGCATGGCCTTTTTTTCGCAGTGGCTATCTGCGCAGGTCATCATTACCCTGCCCATTGCTCCCTTGCTGGTCTCCAGCGGATATGGATACCGGATCCATCCGATATCAAAAAAAATTGACCAGCATACAGGTGTCGATCTGCCCGTTCATTCGGGAATGATCAAGTCCATGATGTCTGGAAAGGTTATTGGATGCGGTTACCATGCCCTTCTGGGTAATTACGTCAGGATCTCACATGGGCAGATCGAGAGTATCTATGGGCACCTGTCCAGGATCTTGGTGAACATGGGCCAGGATGTGGAGACAGGTCAGTGCATTGGATTCAGCGGACAAAGCGGGAGCGCTACGGGTGAGCATTTGCATTTTGCCATCACCTATCGCGGAATGCCGATCCATCCCTTGAGGTTTATCACTGAGGTGATGCAAAAACAGTTATTACTAGCCCCGCACGATCATGAATGAATACAAGATAAAGGATCCCTCGCTAGCTACCCTGCTGCTGGTGATGAATTTTGAGGACCACCTCATTCTCAGCGAGGCCCAGGCCAGGGAGTACGGGATAGAAAATGCAGATCAATTACCATTAACAGAGGAGGAATACGATGGATATTAAACAGCTTCCACTACATATGCAGGTAGCCCAGCGCCTGATCGAGCAGCTTAAGGCTGGGACTGTCCCTTGGCAGAAACCATGGAGCGATGAGGGCGTTCCAATATTTTCACTGCCCTATAATGAGCAGACCGGAAAACGCTATCAGGGCATCAATATCCTGAACCTGATGCTCGCCGGTCGTGAGGATCCCAGGTGGATGACCTTTAAGCAGGCCGAGGCCAATGGGTTCAGGGTCAATCAGGGAGAGAAGGGGACAATGATACAGTTTGTTAAGACCCATGAGCAAAAGACCATGCGAGATGAGCATGGAAAGGTGGTACATGATGAACTGGGAAAGGCCGTTGTGCTGTCACGTCCCTTGGAGCGGGCAGTCATCCGCAATGCCTGGTTATTTAACGGGGAGCAGGTCTCGGGTCTTTCGCCACTCGGGGAAAGGCTTGCTAGGCCCATCAGCTGGGATCCCCTGGAGCGGGCGGAAAACCTCATCGCCTCTTCCGGGGCTGATATTGGCCATATGTACATTGACCAGGCATATTATGATATCCGCTACGACGCGATCACCATGCCCGAGCGTTCCCAGTTCGCTACCACGCAAGGCTATTATGCCACCCTGCTACATGAGCTGGGGCATTGGACAGGCCATCCCGACAGGTTGGATAGGGCTACGCTAATGAATAGTGGGGCAGAGGCTTACGCGAGGGAAGAGCTTCGCGCAGAGATCTCCTCAATCCTGATGGGCGATGAGCTCCGTATCCCATATGATGCGAGCCAACATACCTCTTACATTGAGAGCTGGGTGTCCATTCTGCAGGATACCCCCTTTGAGATCTTTTCGGCAGCGGCAGATGCGGAGCGGATCTTTGCCCACCTGATTGGCCTGGAACAAAAGCGCCTAGTACAGGTCCAGCCGGTTTCCTCATTGGATATGGCTGCCTCAACGCCGAGCCTTTCCAGGCAGAACTACCTTTCCACGGGAGATGAGATCTCCTATAACGATCAACTCTACCGCATACAGGGACACTTGAAGCAGGGCCGGTTGAAAGTGGAGCTCATGCCCTCGGGCACGCGGTTTACTCTTTCCAAGACAGATAAGCTATATAGCTCTCTTCTGGAGGTCAAGCTTTCCGTAGACAGGGGCGTTCAACCCGGCTTGATTAACCTCGGATCAGGCGAAACATTAGATCAATCCAAAATTAAAAGATAAAGTCATGCAAACATTATTTTCCACCAGCGAGCTACCCCTATCCCAGCTCGAGAAACTCGGGATTTATCACCAGGGCCAGCTGATGCTAGAGCCCGATGAGATCAGCGCCCTGCTCTCCGGACGGCGAACCGAGCTCATTCCACTCAGGGAGCTAAAGGGTGATGGCTTTGCGATCGAACGCCTGGATGCCAGATTATCCCTGGCAAGAAACACCACCGGGGAGATCGATGTCCTGATCCACCCCATCTATACCCAGGTTCTTCCCCATCCGCTACTCAGCGCGCAGGAAACGCAGGAGCTGATCTCTGGAAACGTAGATTTTGTGGGTAAACGCGTTGAGCGGGAAGAGGGGCGATCCATTATGATGAATTTTGAATATGATCCCAAGACGCGTGAGTTTGTCAGTTATGATGTATCCGAGGTGCAGGCGCCCGATCTGGTCAACGGAATGCTGCTCAGCGAGGAACAAAGATCGAGCTTCAGGCGTGGAGAGACCCTCAAGATGCCTGATGGTACGATGCTGCAGCACCGCGCGAGCGAGCCAAAGGGCCTGCGTTCAGACCGTAATGCACTTATCCTCTCGGTATTTCTGGATGGGGGAATCTCTTACATGCTGCTCCGCGGCATCCGTTCGATATCCGAAAAGGTCAATCAGCTCGATTACCAGACTCCAGCATTCTCTAGGGCACTGCAAGAGATGCAGGGCCAAGGCCCTGAGCAACAGGAGCAGATAAAACTCAAGGTCTCCCAAGAGGCCAATTTCATGCGTGGGATGTCAAGGTGAATGGATCTCAGCGCTTAAGCAACAGTTTAAATCAATAAGACATGGATCAAAACAATCTTGAATACCTAAAAAAATCATTAGATTACCTCGGCTTTGGTACTCGGCTCAACCAGGTGCTGGAGGATTCCATCTATAAAAAGCTACAGTCCTTTTCTATTGGCCTCCATCAGCGGTACATTCCCGCGGAATTCAGGTCCAGTCCGGAAAAAGGGGTGGACCAAATGCACTTTGAGCTCAGGTTCAATAAATCCAGGACCAGCGACGTCTATTACTTAAATGCCATTGAGGCAAGCCTGAGCAGATATAACGCCAGTGCACCCGTGCAAAAGCGGTTTGATTTGGAAAAGGATAACCGCATGACTGCGCTGCAATGTTATAAGCTACTTTGCGGATTATCGCTGCAAAAGGATATTTTTGTGCTAGATCTTGAGGATCCAGAGGGAAAACGGAACAAGCGGGTCAGTGTCTGGTATAAATTAAATCTTGATGTTACCGATCATCAGGGCAATCATCCCTTAAAATGGTTCTTTCCTGAATATGGTTATGATCTGGAGGCTACCTTTAAAAAATATCCCATTATCGGAATGGACGATCCGGAGAAAAATGAGGCTGCGATAAAGGCGCTTCGTTACGGGAACCTGATTTCGCTTGAAATGGAGCTTGAGGGTAAAAAGGTGCCGGTTTACCTTTGCGCAAATCCGGAGTTAAGGCGACTCGATATTTTTGACCAGGAGATGCGCCCGCTCACCGGACAACAGATATTTCCAGTTGAACAGTCGCAGGTTCCCACCCCATCCAGGGGTGGAAATGTGCCCAATCCGCTCTCCGTTCAAGAGCAGCAGGGGAGCGGCGCTAAAAGGTAAGCATTGAATGCTGCTATTTGATTCCCTGGTGAAAACGATCCCTGATTGTAAGATTATTTCTGTCCTTGGCGTGGATTATCTTGTTAGCGCGCTGGACTGTCCACTGCAGAGCATTGTCCGATAAGGACCAGGTGATAAAACTCCAGAGCGACCAATCATGCGCCTCATATCTGCTATGCGAGTTTGAGCACCCTGGCATGCACCTGTTTACTTCTCATCCTGCTCAGGGTCTCCAGTCTCATGCAAAGGTAACTCGCCAAATACTTTTGGGCTACCCGGCTCAAATCAAAATCGCTGTTCTGGAGTTGCAGGTACCTTCCCAATGCGGTTGGGGTCCTGGCCAGGATAGACCTTTGTGCTGCTGCACGGTGGTGGATGGACAGAAGTTTTCTCTCAATAATGTTCGCCTCCTGAAAACGTTCACACAAAAAGTCAGTTAAGCTATAGGGAATCCTGATCAATTGACACTCCTCCAACGCCTGAAGGATTTCGGTAGAACTTTCGTTGGGTTTATCCGGATGAGCCACCGCTTCAAGGAACTGGTTCTCAAAGGTAAAACAGGTAGTGATCTCCTCCCTACCCAGCCTGATGAATCCCCGTACCACTCCCTTTAGTAAAAAGTACATCGAGTTATTGAGGTCTATGGGGGAGCGTATAAACTTATTCTTCCTGACGGTAATGAGCTGGCAGTTTTGCTCATAATGCCGAATGAATGCCGCTGGCAAAGGATGAAGGCTTTCCAGATAACTGAACAGCGGCAGTATATACCTTGTGTTTTGGGAATTTAATCTCATGGGCGCTTAGGGATTTATCCAGCGGCCTGGTTCTACCTTCAAGGCCGGACCACAACCGCTTGGTACAAAGGTATACCCTGCCTGGGAACAAATCATTGAACTGGACCAGCGGTCCTCTCTAACCATTCAAGCGTTGGAGATAAATCCGCGGTATAAATACGATCAGACGTCCATTTCCCTGGAAAAGTATTGGGTAGGCATGAGGCCTGTTTCCTTTTTGAATGCATTGTAGAATGTCGCCGGGCTCTTAAATCCTGCTTCTTGGGCAATTGCCTCAATGGTCAACCGGTCAGCCAATAACGGGTATTGGATCAGAAAATGATTAATCCGGTAACCATTGATCCAATCCCTAAAGTTCTTGCCTATATGGTTGTTGATGACAAATGAACAGTGGTGTACCGGAATATTGATCTTTTTGGCCAGGTCTATGATCTGCAGGTCTATTGCCAGATATGGGCGTTCACGCTCCATCAGCTCCTTGAGCAGATTAGCATATACCTCAAGTTGCGTTTCTGATAGGCTTACCTTTCTGGCAGGCATACTGGGAAGCATAGGGGGGATTGACCGCTCAAGGTTTACCTCCTCTTGCGATATTACGATTACTTCCTGCCTCTCCCCTTTTTTCCAGTCGATGGCGATCAAGAGAAATCCGTAAAAGATGTGGGGCCTGTGCAGGGCATAAATCATTATTCCAAGTAATGCAAGACAGTTTAGGGTAATAAGGTAACTGTTCTGGACGGGCAAGTGAATACTTCTGAGCAGAATTGGCAGCAGTCCCATCAACTGAAAAAAGGACGCCACCAGAACCAAGAACAAGAGCCAGTTCCTGCTGGGATCCTCATTTTTGCCCTGAGGGATTATCCTTGACCTAATTACTGCTATCCAGCTCAATATCAGATAGCTCAGTGTCAATATAGGCCTGAAAAGGTAATGGAAGTAAGCAGGGAAGAGCCCACTGCGGCTACTCAGGGAATGATATCCGTTCTGTGCCATCTGCTCTGAAATCGCTGTCCAATCCAGTGGAGGCAAGCCTGGCCAGGGTATAACGTGTACAAAGGCGACCAGCGCGGGAATGAAATGGAGCAATTCCGTTCTTTTAATACTTTTATGTTGATGAAGAAAACCAACAATGTATAAATAAAAACCGGCTGGGGCCGCAAAATAAAGTGGTGTAAAGGATTGGAAAAGTACAGATAGCCCATTTTGCTGACTTGAACTGATCATCACCGAGGTAAGGATTTGCCCGCAACGGGTAAAGAATAAGACGGAGAGCAATATGTTCTGCCTTTTATCTCCATTTTTGGAAAAGGAGAGGTGAAGAGCGAACAGGAGCAGAAAAAAGCAGGTGGTGCTTACCAAAAAGTTTAGGAACTGCATATTTAGCAACCAAGATATAATTTTATGACCAAATTAATTCCGATTTGCTATAATTTTTATGGAATGCTTTGGTTATTTAGCTTCTTTTCATATTTAATCCCATAAGCCTCAATTATATTAACTATCAGTTTGCTTAAAAATCGGTAATTAGCCCATATTTCATTCATACACAAAAATTATTAATTTTGGGAACTATCCCCCATTTCACATGCAGATACGCTTATATAAGCTAAAGAATAAGTTAAGGCGAACGCTCTACAATGCAATGCTATCCAAATATGGTTTTGGAAATAGGGTATCAAAAAGTATATGGGATACACAGTTCCAATCCGGATTTTGGGATTATCTGTATTCGGCAGATGAAAAATTGCATTATCAGTTGATCGCAGAATTAGTTAAGCAGCAGTCAAAGGAAACTAAGCTATTGGATGTAGGTTGTGGACAGGGTGTGCTCTATAGCTATTTAAAGCACAACATCCTTTCTTCTGACTATCTGGGAATTGATATCTCCGATAGCGCGATTTCCCTTGCAAGCGCATCGTTTCCAGAAAGCAGGTTTCTTCAAGTTGATTTTGATCACCAGGATCTAGATGAGAAGTTCGACTTGATCATCTTTAATGAGTCGCTATACTACTTTAATCAGCCGTTAAGGACGATAGAAAAGTGTATCGCTAAAAACCTAAATGAAAAGGGAGCTTTGGTTATTTCGATGTGTGATTTTAAGGGGCATGATATAATCTGGCAAAAATTGCAGACTAAATATCAGTTCCGCTCCCTCACTGAGATTGAAAATGATAAAAATCAAAAATGGAGAGTGGGTGTATTTAAGCCTTAGATGACTTAAAGATAGATAGGAGGGGGTCTGCAAAGACACGTAAAAACTGATAACTTCTACTCAGTTTAAAAGCGATTGATTTTGCATCATCTGACTCATGAATGCCGATTCGGCGGAGTGAAAGATGATGAGTAAAAGATTGATAAATAGAGAGTCCATAGCGGTAACCAGCATCTTTCAATAATGCTTTAAAGTTTTTTGGAACTTCTCCATAGGGATAGGCAAGTGAGTAAATCTTTTTGTGGATTATTTTTTCTAGAATGCTTTTTGATGTTTCGATTTCAACTGCAAAATCAGCGGCGCAAATAAGGTTTCCATTTTTATGGTGGTGCCCGTGGCTCCCAATTTCCATTCCTAATGTTGATAGCTTGATTAGGTCTGCCTGATCCATTAATTCAACTTTTTCAAAACCTTGAGAATCGACATCCCACCGATTGTAACCTCCTATTTCCGCCGTAGGTATAAAGAAAACAGCTTTCATGTGTCGGTCTATTAATTCAGGGAGTGCAAAATCTAATAACGATTTTGGACAATCATCAAAGGTGATGATAACTTTATCTTTAAGTACTGAGCCTGACCATTGCTTAGTATCAATCTCTTCGAATGTAGTGGTTTGAAACCCCTTTTTATCAATGGCATTTAAGAGTAAGCTAAATTTATTTCTACTGATGCTCCATCCTGCTAAGCTTTCGTAAGGGTTATCGCATACATGATGAAGCATAATAATTGGCAAACCCATGCTTAATTTACTTGCGGATTGCTATTACCGGATTTTGCAGAACCAAAATTAAAGAGTAAGCTAAATCTAAGCGTATTGGCCAGGGGGCTTTGCTGGGTACTGGCAACCAGGTAGGAAAGATCAATATTGAATACATTATACCTCAGGCCGGCACCTAAAGTAAAGTAACGTGAATCGCCCTTTTGTGGACTTTCATAATTATATCCTGCCCTCAAGGCAAATTGCTTATTGTATCTATATTCTATTCCTGTAGAGATTCCGACTTCTTTCAGCTCCTCGCTAAATCCTCCTGGTGCATCGCTAAAAGATCCAAAGATGCCAGCCGGCACAGATCTATTGGGATCTTTTCCGCTCTGTATTGTACCATCTGCATTGTAGATTGGCTGGGTAGGAACCAATAGTTTGTTAAAATCCAGAGCAAAGGTAAATTCACTGAAACTATCGATCAAAAATGTTGAAGCCCCACCGAATTTGAAATTGGTGGGTAGAAAGTAACTTGTACCACCTGAGGAATAACTCATTTTCGTCCCGATATTGGAGATATTTGCGCCAATGGAAAGTATCGCATCAGTATTTAAGAACTGTGTATTGGTTTTATAGATCCCCGAGACATCTACGGCTACCGCTTGTCCTGCAGCACTCTGTTGAGTTGTACCGAAGAGTCCAGAGGAGAGGTTAGATCGAACGTACCTCAAGGTTGTGCCCAATGCAAATTCCTCGCCAAAGCTTCTTACAAAAGAGGCATCAAGGGCCAATTCACTAGGACTAAAACTTCCCAGATCCTGCTGATTTTCGTCTATTATATTTATGTTTCCCAAAGAGAAGTACCGCATAGCTGCAGCAATGGTATTTCGATCGTCGAGTTTATAGTAAGCTGTCAGGTAAGCCAGATTGATATCCGGGACCAGGTTCTTTAACCATGGGCTATAGGATACCCCAAAACCATAATCTTCTTTGATGTAGGCGAGCTTGGATACGTTGATGCTAGAGCTATTGGCATCTCCATCAACTGCAACACCTGCATTTCCCATGCTTCCCGCACGCGCATCAGGTGTGATCAATAAAAATGGTACAGCTGTAACGATGTTATTCGATTGTCTACCGTTGGTTTGCGTCTGGGCATCAACGCCCAAAAAAGAGAGGAACAGCGTAGATAGCGTAATTGTTGCTTTCGGGAACAAGCTTTTAAACATTTTCAAAATTAAGAATTAAATAATTAAAGTAAGATCTGAAATAGTTAATAATAGTTGTTAAATCGTCCAAAGTTGTTAATTGTCCATAATCGACCCATAACATATTCTTTAGTCAATTCTCGCAGGGGGTAATGTTTAGGAACTATCCATTTACAGGAACCACATGAGGCATCCACAGGTAGTCTAGCCTTTATTAGGTCGTATCAAGTGGCTAATTGTCATGTATATGTTTGTATAGCGTTAAAATCATTCAAATGTATTGATAAATGTCAAATTAATACTACGTATTTTTTCAGTTTTTATTTCTTTTCTCTTTCTTTGCACTGCCATCAAGCAAACGTCTTTCTTATATGGGTAACAAAATTACGCTAACTCTTATTATTTTATTTTTTTCTGTTAGATTTACCCTCGCCCAGAACATTACGATAACAAATTCACTAGGTGGAACCTATTGTGCTGGCTCAAACTTCACCGTTTCTTTTAGCATCACCGGTTCTGTCTGGTACTCCGATAATAAGTTCAGTATCCAGCTCTCGGATGCCAATGGCACTTTCCCTGCAGACAATTCCTCTAGGCTCATTGGCAATATCCAGCAAATGAGTGGTGGAACGATTGTAGGTACAATACCAAAAGCGGCCCTTTCAGGAAGCACTTATAGGGTGAGGGTCGTCTCGTCCAATTCGGTTCAGTATTCATTATCCTCAGGCGCTATTACCATAAACAGTATGGCTTCACCGCCGACAGTTTCTACGCCGGTAAACTATGCTCAATGTTCCAGTGCGTCTCCTTTATCTGCTACTCCCTCAGCCGGGGGGACATTAATTTGGTTGGATTCAACCAATGGTTCGGTCGGGGGAACATCAGATTTCCTTGCCGCCACATACGTTGAGGGATTTACCACGAATCCAAGTTCGAATAAGGCTATGACATTTAGGACCATAGCTGCTAATGTTACAATTACCTCAGTTGACTTTACCATCCCCGCCAATCAGGCTGTAAACAACCTGGTCCTTGGCATATTTAATGCTCAAGGCAGTCTTCTTGCCTCCTCTACCACCACAACCTCTCAGACTGCTGGATCGACGCCGATCAAGATTAATAATGTATTTAATTACGTAATCACAAGCCCTGGGAACTACATGATAGGGATTGTCTCTGGACTAGGGAATCTGGGTAAGGACCCATCAAATTCCTACCCCATCAATGAGGCCTCCAATTCCGTTAGCATCACCGGTACGACGATAAATGGAGAGCGTGTATTCAATAACGTCGTCTTTAATTTGGGCAGTGGTAGTAATGTTGCGCCAACACCTGCCACTACAACATTTGGGAGCAAGATATATTATGTAAAGCAGATACTCGGTGGCTGTAGCAGTGATGCCTCCGCAGTAATTGTTAATATAGCCGCGCTCGCAAAACCTACTGTCACAACACCGATCAGTTATACCCAATTCGCTTCCGCAATACCCCTTAGTGCCATGGCCTTATCGGGGGCTTCCCTGTACTGGTCCAGTTCACTTAACGGATCCTATACATCCACGCCCATCACTCCATCTACATCAGTAATTGGTACCTCGGTCTTTTATGTCAAACAGATGCTGGGGAGTTGTCTGAGTGATGCGGAATCGATCACGGTTAACATTACCAATATTGCTCATCCAACAGTGGTTAGCCCTGTCAACTATTGTCTGAATTCAGGCGCATCACCATTGACCGCAACGACCACGGTACCGGGAGCAGTACTTAATTGGTATACTGAGGCGACAGGTTCTACCTCGATTGGAGGGACAAACACCTATACCAATACGCAGTATGCCGACAATACCCACAATAATAAGGCGCTGAAGTTTACTACCCTAAAGGCAAATGTTACGGTTGTTTCCGTGGATTTCTTTATTCCACAGGACCAGACCGTGTCCAACGTGAGACTTGGTATATATACATCTACAGGAACACTTTTATCACAATCCCTGCAAACCATTAGCCAGTCTGCTCCAAATGGAAGTGGAGCGGTTAGGATTACTGCCCAATTTGATTATCAGATCAGTTCTGCCGGTGACTATCTGATAATGTTGTCCCAGGGAGGCGGTAACTTTGGTTCGGGAAGTGCTGGATCCTATCCGCTAACGGAGCCCAGCAATAGAGTCTCCATTACCGGCTTCAATAATGGCAATCTGTTCAATAATCTGACCTTTAAGTCTACACCGGTTCGTTTGTCAGCCGCCCCAATACCTTTAACATCAGTCGCTGGCACAACCAGTTATTATGTTACGCAAAGCTTGAGCGGTTCAGAAAGCGCTGTTTCAACTATCAATGTAATCATTAGCAACACGGCCAGTCCCACGGTAAGTGGAACAACTCCGGCCAGCAGGTGCGGGACTGGATCTGTAACATTATCTGCGAGCATTTCGGCAGGTAGTGCAAATTGGTATTCATCATTAAGCGGAGGCACCCTATTATATACAGGACTTAGTTATAATATCAATAATCTATCCGTTACTACGACCTATTTTGTTCAGGCCACAAATGGTAGCTGTAGCTCAGAACGGGTGCCTGTGACTGCGACAATTTCGACAAATACCTGGACGGGCGCGGTAAGTAAGGTATGGTCTAATGCCGGAAACTGGAACTCCTGTGGAATTCCCGGTGTAGGGGCCTCAGTAATAGTTCCGGTGGTTACAAACTACCCTGAGCTTGATGTGGATGTTACCCTCGCCAACCTGGAGTTGCAGGCTAGTGCCAGAATCTATATCAATGGAAAGACCCTTACTCTTGGAGTCGCTAACATTTCCTCCTCCCTAACCGGAGCGGGGACAATATCCGGAACTTCCGGGAGCTCATTGGTAATCAATGGACAATATAGCCCCACCTTAAGATTTGACCAGTCAACCCCGGGGGTAACCAACACCTTGAGAAACATCACTGTCAATACCTCCGGGCAAAGCCTCACCTTGGCCAATGCGCTAAACGTTACCGAGCTGGTCAATGTGAGTGCCGGTACGCTTGTCTCGGCCGGATTATTAACACTAAAGTCCACTAGTGTGCTAAGCGCGAATATTGGAACACTATCCGCCGGAGCTGATATTACGGGTATTGTCAACATTGAATCCTATTTCCATGGTGGGCTCAATGGAAGCACCCCACTGCAAAACTATTGGAGGGGTACCCGAATGGTTTCCTCACCGATTAATGATGCTACCCTTGCAAATAAGACTTTCAAACAGTTGCAAAACTTTATGATTATCACCGGTGCAGGCAGTAGTAGTAATGGGTTTGACCCAGGAAACTACCAAAGGCCAAATGCAACGACGGTAACCAGGTTTAATGAGGTTCCCAGTAAGCAGGCCTTCACCGAGCTAGCCAACATACACGAATCCTCTGCCCCTGGAGACGGCTTCTTTCTTTTCTTTAGGGGGGACAGGACAAACTATCAGGTAACCAATGGCTTTGGTATCTTATCAAGGATAGATGCACCAAATCTTGTCTATGCGGTAGCCGATCCGGTTACGGTGACCTACTCCGGCCCGATCAACAAGGGAACGATCACCAAGAGCGTCACCAATAGTGCCAATATTGGGGATGCCTACAATGGATACAATGTTATAGGCAACCCATATCCCTCGGCACTTGATTTTAGCAAGCTCCTGGCTACTAATAGTGGCAAGATTGATGATTTCGCGATAGTAATCAAGCCGGGTGGGGGACAGGTAACACACTCGGGCGGCTATTCGACTATTGGATGGACTGGCTTTGTGCAGGCGGGACAGGCATTTTATGTTAAGGCATTGACCAACACCACCCTCTCATTCTTAGAAACGCATAAGGCCGGATCGATAGCCACGCCTGCGCGGCTTCTCTCCACCCCTAATGGTAGTCTGGATCAGGTCAAACTGATGGGCGCTAACAATAGTGTTTTGGCTGATGCCTCGACCAGCCTGCGAATGGAGCTGGCAAACGCTATCGATAAGGAGGATGTGGTAGTTGTTTTTCAAAAAGGGAACTCAGGTAGTTATGGCGGATATGACGCTCTACATGGTGCAGCGAGTATAGTTGAGCTATCCACCCTTAGCGAGGATGGTGAGAGCCTGGCCATAAATTTTATGCCCGAGGTCAAAGATGTCAAACAGGTCAGGTTGTTTGTCAATAATAACGAGACGGGTTTGGTAAAGCTTAAGTTTACTGACCTTAATGCGGTCTATGACCATAGGCTCTACCTGATTGACAATTTTCTGAACAAGAAAATCAATGTTCTCGAGGATGCGGAATATAGTTTTACGATTGACAAGAGCCAGCCGACTAGTTTTGGCAGCAGTAGGCTTGTTTTGGTATTGGAGCCCGAAACCTTTCCCTTTAAGCTCACCAGCTTTCAGGCGGATAAGTCCGGGACGTCGGCCAGCTTGCAATGGCAGGTTCAGAATGAAAAGCTAGGGATAGCCTATGAGCTGGAGAGATCGGCGGATGGAAAAGAATTTTCAAGGTTGCGATCAGTTAATGGTTCCTTCAACGGCTCGGGTTACGGTACCTATACCCAGGTGGATTCGCAGCCTTTTACCGGAGTAAACTACTACAGGATCAAGCTTGTAGAAAAAACTGGACGGATTACTTACAGTTCGGGAGAAACGCTGGATTTTACCAGACGAAACTTTAATGGAAGCTTATTCCAGGTCTATCCTACTATCACTGACAATCTTTTAACCATAGAGTTGGACCCCGCAATCAAGGATTACAAAATAGCTGTCTCTATTCTTAACATGTCAGGGGCATCCGTTATGAGCAATTCCAGCCTCGAGCAGCGTGTTGGCGAGCTTTCTTCCGGAGTTTATATCGTTGTGGTTCGCGATGCGCAAAACGGCGCCAAGATTGGAGCCTCAAAATTTATCAGGAAATAACTCGGTTCATCAAAGGGCCGGATCAATCATGATAGCATCATAGTGTAAACAATCAGTTCGAGGGCTCTGCTACTTAATGTAAGTGCCAGGTCTTGATGGTTAAACTTGAATAGGTCGATTTTTTAGTGACCAATCCTACAACTGTTAGATTAGCAATTATATAGCCGAATAAACTTTGTCTTAAAGTTCTTTATATCAGCTTAAAATAGTATTTTTGCATAAATCTCCATCCCGTTGAGTTATTTCCCGTTCATGAATAAAACTGCAGTTAGTTATCGCATAAGATTATTCTTATCGATAGTATTTTTGTTCTCAGCGATAGCTGCATCAGCGCAGAGTATAAACAATTATAGCTTTTCGCAGAGTTCTTCTACTTATATCGCCCTGACTGGTGCTACCAACGCTACTGGCTTGGTAGGAAGTTTAGATGATGGTCTCTATCAAAACATCCCCATTGGGTTTGATTTCTGGTATATGGGGAATAGGTTCACGAGCATCTCTGCAGGCACCAATGGCTTTTTGAGCTTTGACCTTATAAATACTGGAGATAACTATCATGTTACAAATAATCTTGCTACCAGCCTCCAGCGGAATGTACTCGCTCCGCTATGGGATGACCTTGCATTGAATACCACTACTGCTGTTAGCTATTTTTTGACAGGTGCAGTTGGGAGTCGAACATTCACGATTCAATATACCAACGTTAAATGGCGGTTTGATGCAGCCGTAAACATGGCCTTTCAGGTGAGATTATATGAGGCAAATGGTGAAATTGAGTATAATTATAGCCCACCCAATGCCACCGCTGCATCGGCTGCTTCTGCATCGATTGGAATAAGTGCTGCAAATGGCATCTTTCAATCCCTGAACGCAACTACAAATACTGCTGCGGCCAGTTCGGCTGCTGAAACAACTACCTTAAGTGTAAAGCCTGCTGTGAATCAGCGCTACAGCTTTATTCCGGTGTCTCCCAATCTGCCGACTTCTGCAGTCTATAGTGCGATCTCCACCACCAGTATGACATTGAACTGGACAGATGTGGCCAATGATAATGGTTACGTAATATACCGCTCCACTGACGGCACTAACTATAACATCGAGCTTACCACCGCCGCCAACGCTAATTCATATACGGCCACAAATCTGAATCCCAATACAACATATTATTGGCGAATCTATACATTGAGGGAATCATTAAGTAATGGTTTTCTTCAATTCCCGGCCCAGTCTACAAGTTTTTTGTTTGCTTATCCCTTTACCGGAAATGCGAATGATGTAGGAGGGTCTAACAATAATGGCACCGTTCAAGGTACGAACGGAGGAGCAGCTTCATTAACCAATGACAGGTATGGGAGCGTCAATAGTGCCTATCAGTTTGACGGGATAGATGATAACATCACCACCACAACTGCAATGGCCGGCCCTCAGGTTTTCTCCATTAGTATATGGTTCCGGACTAGTGTTGCAGGTGGTAAGTTAATTGGTTTTGGTGGTAATCAATCGGGATCAAGTGGTTCATACGATCGGCATATCTATATGGACAATGCCGGGAAAGTCTATTTCGGGGTCTATCCTGGACAAACGAAAACACTCAATTCTTCTGCTTCACTTAACGACAATGTGTGGCACAATGCAATTGCCACCTTATCATCATCGGGCATGAAGCTTTATATAGATGGGGTACTCCAGGGAACTGATGCCACCGTGACAAGCGCCCAGGTGTATACGGGATATTGGAGGATAGGTTATGACAATACAAACGGTTGGCCGAGTACGCCTACAAACTGGTATTTTACCGGTGCGCTGGATGATATCCAGGTAACCAATTATGAGCTGAGTAATGCCGAAATTGCATCGCTGAGTTCGACTGCTTATCGGAATTATGGTTATACGCTTCCAGTAACCCTTAATACCACCTCCATCGTTTCGGGCACCCAGACAAATTTTCCGTATCTGATCTCCATTACCGATGATAACCTAAAGCAGGTTGGCTCCTGCGATTTGACGGTTTCCAATCCTGTCTTTGGAAAAGTGACCTCTCCTGTAGGAAACGATATCGCATTTACCGATGAGTTTGGAGCGGCATTAAGCTTTGATGTGGAACAGTATGTTCCGGCCACTGGATCGCTTCTGGCTTGGGTAAAGCTTCCCTATGTTTCAAGTACCATAAATAAAAAGATCAATATACTCATCGGAAATCCTTCCGCGACTGCAAATAATAGTTCAACCACTTGGAGCACCGATTATAAGGCCGTTTTTCATTTTAAGGAATCAGCTTATTCGGGAACCACGACTGATGCTACCTCCACAGCCCTTGTTGGAACAACAGTCGGGATGACCTCCGCAAATCTGGTGACAACTGGCAAGGTTGGAAACGCTTATACCTATAACGGGTCCACTCAACAGATAAATGTTGCTGCGAACGCAGTTTATGCAATTACTGGACCGGCGTATACCATCTCTGCCTGGATTAATGTGGGAAGCACCGCACCTGATCAAAAAGTGGTAACAAATCAGGAGATTGAATCAGCGGCTGATGTGGTACCAAACGATCCAAGGAAGGGAGGCTACAAGATAGGCCTTTATAACTTGATTCCAGAGTCAGAGAATCGAGTAGCTGGAGGTATTACCTATAGCAACAGACAAACTTATCCAAATGTTGCTGGTAATGCGACAACGCTTGCAATCGGAAGCTGGTATTATGTACAAAGTGTTTTTTATGGAAATATTGTGGTGACCTATGTAAATGGGGTAGAGAGACAGCGTCGTGTGAATTCCATTGCAGCCTCAACAGGCAGGAATCTATTCATTGGAGTAGGAGAGGGTGGTAATAAATACTGGTTCAATGGGCTTATCGATGAGGTTAGGGTCTCTGATGTCGCAAAGTCTACAAGCTGGTTGTTGACAGAATATCAGAACCAAAATAGCCCCGGATCACTAACAAAGGGTACCGTTGCCGCTAACCTCAGCGTGGCCTCAACCTATCCAGGATTAATCTATTCCTTCACTGGTGTTACCTCAAGTTTTCCTGGAACTAGCTGGACCAATACCATTACCAATGTCACCGGAGCGCCTACTGGTAACTTTGCAACAGTGATTATTCCTGCTGGTAAATCCCCAATACTAAGTGCTGCACAAAGTGTTTATGCCATATCCATCGCCTCTGGATCTACTCTGGCCCTATCGGGTAATACCTTGAATGTGGCCTGTAATGTTTACAATAATGGCCAGATACTTAATGCTGCGAACTCTACACTGAATTTTAATGGCAGCCTTAATCCAACCCAGGAATATTTCGGTACCTCTACAGTTAGTACCGTTGATAACCTGACCATCAACAATACCCATCCGAGCGCAGTCGGTATCATCAATATCAATGCTGGTAGTAAGCTGGATATACTTAAATTGGTCTCAATCTCAAAGGGTATCCTCAATACTTCTCTTATAGGATCAGGGGCGTTGACGTTGAAGTCTACCGCTACAACTAACGCCAATATTGGGCCATTGGTTTCGGGAACCTCTAACGTAACGGGAACTATAAATATCGAGTCCTATTTTACTGGAGGCGTGAACGGAACAGCAATACAGAATTTTAACCGCGGTACTCGGCTGGTATCCTCGCCAATAAACGATGCATCACTTACCAATAAAACCTACAAGCAACTTCAGGGCACTATGATTATAACCGGGGCTTCGGGTGGAGGCTTTGATATTGGGAATTCTCAGCGTCCTTACGCGACCACGATTACCAAGTTCAACGAGGTCCCAGTAACACAAAGTTTTCCTGCATTAACGAATATAAATAATTCTGCCCCTCCGGGAGATGGGTTTTTCCTGTTTTACCGTGGAGATAGGACTACCAATTATGCCCTTTCTGGCGGCTTTGGTACCGGCTCCAAGATCGATGCCGGATCACCAACTGGACAGATCTATGCAACTCCAGAGAACGTAACTGCAACCTATGTGGGGCCAATCAATGCATTTGATATTTCCAGAACGCTAAGCTATACCGCTAATGGAGCCGATGCATATAACGGATATAACGTGGTGGGAAATCCTTATCCATCAACAATTTCCTTTCAACAACTTTATGCGGACAATACCGCTAGGATCGATGACTTTGCGATCATTATCAAGCCTGGTGGGATACAGGCTACCACTTCGGCTGGCGTTTACACCAATTGGGGAACAATCGCAGATCAGGGGCGAATCCAGACCGGCCAGGGTTTTTACGTAAGGGCAAAGTCCACTGCAAATGGTACGGGCCTGGTCTTTAAGGAGACCCAGAAACTCTCGACGATCAGCTCACCTCCCAAGTTCCTGGCACTACCACAATCTGGACTTTCACAGACAAGACTGATGGGGGCACCTACAGATGTTGATCTGACCAGTAAGGAGGTAAGGCCGGTAATGAGGTTGGAACTTTCAAATGAGCTGGACAAGGATGAGATCGCCCTGGTATTCGAAAATGGGAATAGTACAAAATATGCTGGCCCTGATGCACTTCATGGCACCAATCCCATCATAGAACTGGCTAGCGTGAGTGAGGATAATCAAAATCTGGCGATAAACTTTTTGCCCGAGGTAAAGGATATTAAGACTGTCAGGCTTTTTTTGAACAATAGTGAAACTGGAAAGGTAACCTTGAGGTTTACGGATTTGAGTCCGGTTTATGCCTATAAGGTATTCCTGCAAGACAATTTCCTTGGTACCAAGACCGACGTAATGGCCAACAAGGAGATCACGCTTGATATAGATAAGCTTAAGCCCCAAACATATGGTGCAGACCGCCTTGTGCTCATTTTTGAGCCTGAGACGCAGCCCTATAAGTTAATCGCTATATCAGCAACGAAGCTAACAGGTGCTGCAACAGTAAAGTGGACAGTTCAAAATGAGAAATCGAGTACTTCCTATGTGCTTGAAAAATCCACTGATAACCTGAGCTTTACCGAACTTGGAACGATTGCTGGAAGCTTTGCCGGATCAAGCCTTGGATCATACAGTAAAAGCGATGGAAAATTGAATGACTTGAATTATTATCGGGTGAAGCAGATTGAGTCCAGCGGCAGGATCACTTATAGTGATGTTGTCTCCGTGGCCCTTAGTGACAATGAGTTGTCTGGAGATTCCTTTAAGGTATATCCAACGGTAGTAGAGAACGAAATTAATATCTTGTTAAATAAGGGAGCCTCACAAGAAAAGATAAATGTTGCTATTTATGACCTCCTTGGAAAAAGGGTATATACTGGTAGCGGGATAAAACATGTTGTAGGTCAACTTCCTACCGGAATATATATAATTACAGTTAGTGATGCCTCAAATGGGCTACAGATCGGGAAATCAAAATTTATTAAAAGATAGATGCAGTAAGATGATGAAGAGACTACAGATTTTAATAGTGATGTTCTGCTTGATGCTACTCGTGATGGTATCAAACAATGTAATGGCACAGGCATGTGATCCCGATCTAGATCCATTCTGTACGATAGATCCGGATGACTATCCACTGGATGATAATATTTACTACCTAATGGGGATATTGGGATTGGCCGCTTTTTTTAAGATCAGATCCTCGCATAACAAATCAAGCCAAGCTGGTTGATCCAGATTGGCTTGATAAGATGATCTGGATTTTACGCCAGCTCTCTATCCGATATCCTTATGGCTGGACTTCCCTTATAAATTGAGTAAGACTCCATGCTGTGGGAAATGGTGCTCCCTAGGGTAAGTATCGCATGTGACCCTGCGATAACTCCAGGTCCAACTGTCGCTCTTGCACCAATCCACACCCCATCCTCAAGGACTATTGGACGGGTAATCAGATCAAAGGTTGATTTTTTGTAATTGTGGTTTCCCGTAATCAGCATTGCTTGCTGGGATACACAGCAATTGGCCCCCATCCTCACCCAATCCAGGTTATCAATGATACATTCTGCTAGCCAGCAATGATCCCCAACCTCAAGTTTCCAGGGATACTTTATAGCTATGCCAGGCTTGATCCTCACCTCCCTGCCAACCTTTGCCCCAAAAATCCTTAGTACGGCTACCAGTACACTGCCAAAGGGTATTAACCTGCTCCTAAAAAGGAAGATGTCGGTATAGTACCAGAGGAACTGCTTTAGGCCAGATGCACCTATCTGAAAGTTTCCAGTCTCAAAGTTCTTACGTAATTGTGTCTTATTCAACTCCTGCTTACTTTAAGTTATACGTTGTTAGGTCTTTTTTAATATCTCTTTTGATCCAAAAATACAGTAAGGCGAAAACACATATATAAACAATTATGTTAAATGCCTCATGATGGTACTTGAAGTTGTTTCGCTGGGACTTAAACTCGCTCAATATAATTCCGATGATGGTTATTCTAGATACGTTAAGCAGGTAGATGACTGCGATGCCCAAAAAAATCATCTTTAGTTTCGACGTCATCCTTTGTGGAAATGCAATGACAAAGGCGATCAGAAAACTCATCACTCCGAGTCCCAGACAAGAGTAGTTGATACGCATGTGAGGTCCATTTATTACCAATATATCCATTTCATTATGTATCGCGTAGAATCCTGAAAGTTTTATCAGCCAGACGGAAGGGATTATTATAGCAGACCTTAACCATTGTACATAGTTGAGGTTCTCACTTAGGTATGAGCTATAATAATGTCCAGATGGGGAGAGAACGCTGTTCATGAAGAGATTCCCCTGGCTAAATATTACATATAGGGCAAAAAGAATGATAACAAATCTTAATGCACGTTTGTCCGCTGTTTTTTTTTGGTTGACCACTTCTGTCATGTCTGATTTTTGTTGCTTCCTTAGGCTGCCTATCTTTTTATCTACGAGCAACCTGAACCATAATCCCTGAAGGTAATGAAAGTGTCTTCCTTTCTTTCCATCAAATATACCAAGTTTGAAAGTCATTCGGTAGCCAAAGTAAAGATAGGGACGCAGTCCCAGTGGAAGTCGCCGCCAAAGGCTTTTCAACCATGCCTTTTTTTCGTCGGGACTGCCCCATAGGTTTGGCCTGATAGATTGCATCCTTAGTTTTTGTTCGCGCTCTATTTCCTCCTGGGCAATGAGATCACTGTATCTTCTGTGCTTGGAATACCAGAATTCGATATCATTCTCCTTTAGGTTTTCCTCAAGTATATGTCCGTTTTTCCAGATCGTGGTCTTGCCTGATACGATAAACCGATGATCCATATTCTCATTCAGATCGGAATAGCCTATTCCTGTCCTAAACATTTTTAATAGGTAGATGGGGTAGTACCCTCCGTATCGTATCCAATGACCCTGAAAATAGTTCTTCCTGTTGAAATAAATACCATTTACATCCGAATATGCTAGATCATCAAATTCTTCAAGCATCCTATAGAGCGATGGAGTGACGATTTGGTCCGCATCCAGGCCAATAGTCCAAGGCGTTTGGATAGCAAAGTTCTTTATTGCAAAGTCCCATTGTTTGGGATGATTGACGAAAGGGTTGGTCCTTACCTGTGCACCAAAATCGGCCGCCACCTTAAGGGTATCATCGCTACTTCCACTATCCAGGATAAAAATTTGTGCATCAAGTCCCTTTATCGATTCCAGAAGCCTGGGCAAGTGTATCTCCTCATTGTAGGTAAGAATGATAAAGCTAAAAGTCTTATTCATTGCTGGCTTTATCTTTCAGTGAGTGATATAACCGAATATATCGGTCTGCAAGGGCCTCATCACTAAAATCGTTGCTGATGATCTCAGGGGCATCGGATCTAATTCTTTTTCTCTTGATCTTATCCTTCCATGCATCCATTAGCTTAAGACTGATATCGCCCGCACTTAGCGAGCTTACCCAGCCCAAATCTTTTTCCTCGACATAATCTGCCAATCCAACCTGATCAGATATCAGGACTGCTGTTCCTACGCTCAGGCTTTCAATGATAACATTTGCGAAGTTCTCATTTTGGGAGGTCAGGACCAGTAGATCATGAGTGGCCATCAAATCAAACTTATCCCTATCAGTAACCTGTCCAACCCATTGAATGTGCTCGCTAATATCCATTTTCACAGCGCTGAGCTTTAGGCTATTTACATAACTTTTTTTACCTGAGCCGGCAATAGTTAGTTGCCAGGGGATACCTGTTATTTTCAGGGAACTAAATAGGGATTCTAGACCCTTTTTTTTCTCAATTCGGGACAAGAATATCATTTTGAAAGTTGGATCTCTTTCCGAATGTTTTAGCTCCTGATTATTCAAGGGATAATTAACGAGATTGGGAATTACGGTGATGCTTTTTGGTTGAACAATATTTAATATATTCCTTTTCTCCTGTTCGCTGGTTGCATGGACATGGCAATATCTTAACAGGGATTTACCGATAATGGTATGTAGAATTCGTTTCGCAAGTGAATTCCGGTTATGCTGGGTATAACTTGTCAGCATCCCCCTGGGGGATAAAATTATTTTCACCCCATGCCATCTAGCAATGAGGCATGATAGGATGGAAACTAAATTCCACCAGGCATGAATATGGACTATAACATCATCGGCATTTGCATCATGAATAACTTTTGTTAATTTCCACAGCAGGCCAGGAGAGAAGTGGCTATGATCCTTGGTCCATCTTTTTAAATAGCTTACCGGTACTCCTTCAATCAATATTTGCTTTCCAGGTTCTACATCCAGTTCGGTCTGACCATTAGCGGTGGTAGTCAAGACCTCCAGCTTTAAGACATCAGAGCTGACCAACGCCTCGCACAACTTTCCCACAGATTGAATCGGCCCACCATAAATATAGGCAGGTTTGTAGGATGCTGTAATATGGATAATCTTCATCATCAGGCTGTCTTTACCGCGAATCTCGGCATCAATATCTTGAGCATGACCAAAAGCTTGCAAAGGGCCAACATGATGATATAACTGTAAAAGAAATTATTGATCATGAACTCGAAATTATTCCCTCTCCATAACTGCTGAAATAGACTATTGAATACAATTACGCATCCCAGTTCATAGCTTCCAAATAATTTTTCGGCAAGGTTACACATGCTTTGCATAATAAGCCCATAAACAAGCATAGTGATAAAAACACCTGGAATGCCCCAGCTCAGATAAGCATCAACGACTGGTCTGGTCTTGGCCGAAACGGAAGAAAAGCGACTCACAACGCCTGCATCGTAAACCCTCTCCATGGAAACCTCTTCCATATTGGGCTTGTTCTTCCAAAAAATCCTAGGTATTAGTGCCTCAATGGAATTTTCGATAATCTCAAGGCCATAATATTCATGGTGAGCAGGAACATAGGCTACGAATGTCGTGAACATTTCCATTTCACTTAATCGATTGGTTAAGAATGTCCAGTTCGTTTCCTCAATCTCCTCCTGATTTCCATTTCCCAATAAGGTCTCAAAAGCCTCAGTCCTCGCTTCGGCAGCTGAAATATTGTTATTGTCCCAGGATTCTCGAACAACCGAGTTATACGTGGGAAGAAAGTAAAGTAATATATAGGCTATAGGAATTGATATCCAAATAATTGTTTTCTTGTAATAGGGCAGAAATAGGCAGGCTAGAATAATCACATTGATAATAATAGGCTCTTTATAGCCGCTGAGACTAGCATTTAGAAAATTGCCGATAAATATGAAAGATCCAACGGCAAGGTAATTAAGGTTTTTTTCTACCACACCCTTGACGAAAAGTAGTGCTCCGCAACTTACGGACACAGCAAGAATGGGTAGCGCAACCTGTACAAGACCTGGTAGGTATTGGCAGATAAATCCAATGACATAACTAATCAGGCTTAGGCCTATTAAATAGTTGTGCCCTAGGTAAAATGTGTAGTTCCTAGGCTGAATGGTTTCTTTTTTGATCTTGAGGATCATTCCTGTTACAATGGCTGCATGTGCTAAAAGGCACATCCTCTGACACTGTGCAATTATATAGGTCTTTTCAGAGCCCTGGAATTTAAGGCCCTTATCAACTTCAGTCAGATATCGATAGCCTAAATGATCCAGGAAATAAAAGATGGAGGTCACGCACATGAAACCCGCAAAAATGAACTGTGTTAAAAATATGGGGCGCATTACCTGCTTGTATATAGGAAGGTCTAGCTTAAAGTAGACCGATGGAGAAAACCAGCTCCAATAAAAAATAAATAATGAACCAATCCACGCAATAAAATAGGAAACAATTGGTAAACCACTAAATAGGTAAGCGAGTATAACTGGAATGTATAGTGGAACTATTGTCTTTGATCGCTCGTTTGCCTGTCTCATATCTTTTCAAGCTCGGAGATTATGCTTTTCACTTGATTTTCAAAGCTCCAAGGTCGTATTTTTTCATAAGAATTGCGGCCCATTTCAGTCAAAAGATATTTATCAGCATATAAAAGCTCTATTTTATTGATTAAATCCAATTCGTTTTCAGATTCAAATGTGTAGCCATTTCTGCCGTCTTCCACCAGATCAATCCCACAGCCAACCCTATGAGACACCAAGATTGCTCTTCCAGCAGCCATAGCCTCATTTACCGCCAAGCCCCACGTTTCTGCCGGGCCTTTTGATGGTAGACAGAATAAATCACAGGCTTGATATACAACTGGCATTTGTGTTTGATTTTGGAAATCCAGAAAATGAACTTTTTTAGACTCGTTATTTTTGGCTAAAGATTTGAGACTTTCTTCTAGCACTCCATTGCCTACAAATAGTAAATGCAGATTGGACTGGTCGATCTTCAAGAACGCAGATAATAATAACAACGGATTTTTTTTGGATTCCAGTTTTCCTGCAAATAAGATCAAAATATCTTGGTCGCCTAAACCTAATGATACCCTAAGGTGTTCAGTTTCTTTTGATCGGTCTTCACTAAAGCGATTATTATCCACGGCATGTGGTGCATGTACCAATTGTGTGCTTTTTAAGCCATATGAACTGAAATAATCTTTATTTTGTTGCCCTACATAAAATGCCTTATTGATCTTTCTGTAAACAATTGACAGGATAATTTTCCTAGCCATTTTTTTTAGGTAGGACTGCTCATCAATTAAGGTACTGTCTCCCCTAAACCAAATCGGAACTGTACCATTAAAATATTTCATAGTCTTCCAGTGACTTTCGTACGACCAACCATAAACCATAATAATATTTGGGTCAAAGGCCTCGATCCTATCGATTATTTGTGGATTCACAACCCCTTTATAGTGGTGGCTTCCAGCTACTTTGGATGAATTTATTAGGAACTCATGATCATATCCATTTAATAAAGGAATGTCCCATTCAATTTTTTGATTGAAACCTAGATCGATGACATTTGACTGGCCGAGGGTGTAAAAAACTTTCAGCGTAACATACTCATGGTCAGCGAGTAATTTGAATACCGGCGAATAGTACTGAATGGGATGCGTAACTATAACAGCAATTCTCTTCAAATCCCTATACATATATTAAAGAACGAACATTGTTGGGTCGTTCGAGGTTTAGCCCTAAATTCTTCAAATTGTTCCCAATCAGTTTCTGCCGGTTGAATATTTTCACTTACCAGGCTCGTTAAGAATGATTGTATTTTAAGAATTTCCTCTCCTGCACTATTGATATCAATTACCACTCCAGCATTACAGGCCATGATGGTCTTGGCTGCGCTACTTTCTACATTAAAAATCGCCAATATTGGTTTTTCACATAAGATGTAAGGATATATTTTAGATGCGGTATAGGCAGCCTGTTCATGTCCAGGTATAAAGAGTGCATCGGCACATTGAAGATTGTAAATACTTTCATAGAAAGATATCCGATCAGTTTGCTCATGAACGTATCCTCCTACTGCAAGTTTTTCTGCTACACTGAAAAGCGTTTTATCGCCTTGTCCCAAAGGCGCATAACTTGTTCCGATAAAATGGAATCTGATTTGACTAAATATCTCAAAATTTTCCTCGAGACCTTGTTTAAAAGCAGAAAGTAATATACCAACTGATTTTTGCATATCATAACCACCGCGACCAACATAAACCAGATGTTTATATTTTGGATCATTGTCAAAAGCTATTCTTAGTTTTTCAAAATGTTCAGAAGCAATCTTTAAATCTTCATTAAAACCACCAAAAGTGATCACGGCAGCAGGGATCTTGTTCAAATGTGGGTAACGGTATCGAAGGTCATCTATATAATTTTGTGATACAGCCATTAACCCAGCAACATTCTTTACGGCAATGGGTTCTAGGTATTTATCCAACCGATAAGAGAACCAGTATTTTTTTGGTCTCTTAAACTTTGGTTTGTCTTCATAATAATCTGAAAACCAAGGATCTTGGAAATCGATTATGTATGGAATGTTAAACTTTTTTTTCCAATATGCACCTAATATGCAAACAGGGAACTGGGTTGTAGAAAAGAAGATAAGGTCATATTTCTGTTTTTTGAGTAGTTTGTTAACAAAAGTCTTATAGAAAAATAGAGAACGCAGGGCAATGCTTCCCAAACCAAATTTACTCGTCCATTTTTTGGAGAAAGCATTAACATAATGGATCTTGATATCTTTTGGGATTGATTCGGATAGCAGATGATCAAAAACAGCATCAGTATATTTTTCTTTGACACAGACTACCTCTGCTTCCCAACCGCAATCTTTGTAGAATGGCAAGCTCATTCTAACGCGCTGCATATCGGCGGCATTAGCAGGAGGGAAGTATGG
Source organism: Pedobacter frigidisoli (assembly GCF_004331675.1). Lineage (GTDB taxonomy): Bacteria > Bacteroidota > Bacteroidia > Sphingobacteriales > Sphingobacteriaceae > Pedobacter > Pedobacter frigidisoli. Next base: position 222,588 of record NZ_SJSN01000010.1, read on the forward strand.
TGATATAATTAAAACCTTGTTCAAAATATTAGCTAATGCAAAAGGGAAATCAAAAATTGAAACGCTTTGATAAGTATCGAAACTTTGGTTGATACCTTAGTATCTTCAGAAATATATTTTTAAGAGAGAGATGGTCGAATGTTTGAGCAATGTTGGTCCAATTGCTAGTATGGGCAACATATACAATGGCATAAAATGGCAATGGCCTAAGGGAGATTCCCCTTTCCCTTAAATTGTAGAATAAATAATTGTGAGCCGAAAAAAAGCCAAAACTCTCAATCCCATTGCTATCAAAATTTGGAATTGGGATATATTCCCTGGGTATAATATATGTTGAACCATTAATAGCATACATTTTAGACGGCTTGCGAAGCAGCAGGCTCTGGTTAGTCAAAAAGATGTATCCCTTAGATACAAACCATACATCAGACTTGCTTTTTTGATTTTCTACGAATGAGACTATTCTATTGCTAATAAGGTCATCCGCATCTACCGACATAATGTGGCTGCATCCATCATTTATGGCCTCATTAGCTCCAAATAGTATCTTCTTACCCTGATCATAACCATTAACATACATTTTCTCATCATTCAAATGCTTCTCATACACATCGGCCAAGTTTTCTATCTTACAAAATGGATATGGAAATTTAATGAACTTCAAATTTGGGTGATGATATAATTCTGGAGGCAAGTCATGGTAGATTAGATAGACCGCAAAATTATTTGAAGTTTGGTTGCAAATGGATCTTAAGGTTCTATTTAAAAGAACACAATCATTGGTCCAATCTTTTGAATTTTGCCTTGGTTTAAATGCAACAATGAACCCTATCATTTAATCTGAATATTTTTTTTTATAAGTTCCAGGAATAAATGCTGTTGATTTTCCCAATTATAAAATTTTGCTGCACTTATTGCATTCTCTCTCATTTTCTTCAATGCGGGCAAGTCATTGAGAAACTTGTTCAATAAAATATGATTTTCCTGTTCAAAATCTATGAGAAGACCTACTTGATACTGCTTTAAAATCTCGAGATTTCCCAAAGTATTGGTGGCTATGATAGGTAATCCATTTTGTATATATTGAAAGAATTTATTTGTTATTGTGCAGTTTCGATTTAATGGTGTCTTCAATTCAGTAGCTAACCCTATGTCAAATGATGATAGTTTTTCATCAAGCATATCTGCTTTAACCATTTCGTGAAAAAATATTTTATGTAAAGATGGGACGCGGCCAGTAATTTCCTGTTTATAATCATCTGTTACCGCACCAATTAAATGTAATTCTACAGTCGTTGTGATATGTGCCAAGATGTTTATAAATTCTTCCAAACCTCTTCCATGTCCAATATTTAGAGAGAACCAAACTAATCTTATTGGTTCATTGAATTCTTTCTTTAGCCCTAATGTCTTTAAGTTAAGATTAAAAGTGTTGTAAATTACCTGTGGAACTTTGCTCGAATATACCTCAGCTAGTTGCTTAGCCATTGCTATACTCGTTACAGTACAAAAGGCTCCATGATTTAAAGCAATGTTCTCTGCCGATCTTAGTAATCTGACAGCTCTGTTGTACCTGTTTCTTACAGGTAAGTCTTCTGAATGCCAATCCTCAAGATCGAAAGCAACATTATATCCTAACCTAAGTAATTTTCCTCCCAAGAATACGGGAAGTTCTTGATGGCAAATATAGAGATTGGCATTAATTTTTTTACAAACGTCAATATACCTCAAGGGAGCATAGCCTAGTGCAAACTGGGTTTCAAAACCAAAGTATTTTATTAATAAATTGCCAACTTTTTTACACAGTCGATCAAAGAAGCTCCATAAGTCTTTTTTTGTAAGATCAGAAATGTGTTCAATTCCTATATTGTAATTTCCCAGCAAAGCCAAGTCCTCTATCAAAAGAACTTTTGAATATACCGAGTTTAGGATGTGAACCTCATAACCTGCCTTACTCAAGGTAATTGCCTCTTTCAGAACACGAGGGTTTCTGGATAAATGAGTATGTGTAACGATACAGATCTTACTCGACACCTTTGTAACTTATTTTTTTTGCCATGTTAAGAAAAGGTCTTTCAATAAAAAGGTAATATGCAAATGCAAATCCTATACTGATTGCAAGGCCCGTTGTGAATGCAACGCCTTTATAATAAATGTTTTTTGGCATTAGCGTACCTATTAGAACTACGATCCGACTACCCACAATATCGTGTATCAGGTATAATGAGAAAGATATCTTTGCAAAAAAAGCGATCAGTTTATTACGCGGGAGTTCTATAATCAATATCGTAATGGTAATTAAGGCTGACAGTGTTTGCAGGTAACCTGTGTTAATCCAGGTCATCAATAAATAAACAAGAGCAAAGCCAAAGAAATAAAATCCGTTAACTAATTTTTTCCTGTAAGAAAAATAGGAAATACCCAGTGCAAATAGCGGGAGAAAGTTGATTACTGTTGATAGGGAATCGGCAGTAATGAACCTGCTACAGTGATCATCAAAAGCATCCATTTCCAAAAGGTTTTACGATAATAGGGAACATAAATGCAATAAATAGGTAGAATTGAAATTCAATCCCTAAAGTCCAATAGACTGGATTCAAATAATCTTTTGACAAGAAGTTATTCAAGTAGCCAAGGTGCGCAACGATGTCTAACCAATCGATCTGATAATTTTTTTCAATAATAAAGTTTAACATGATCATCAAAACAATGGAGATTATATATGGCGGTTCTATTCGGATAACTCTTTTCCAAATGAACCTAGCTAAATTATTATAGCTGTAATGCATTGGCAAAGACCAACAAATTATAAAGCCAGAAAGAACAAAAAATGCCTGAACACCAAGCCAGCCTAGATTTAATATGGGCTGAGTTTTACCACCTAGGTGGAAAACAGTAACCATTAAAGCAGCAATTGCCCTTATCCAATCAGCAGAATTTATATGCGCCTTTTCTTGATCGATTTTTTGTCCGCTAAATATCAATATAGTTTTTTACCACGTTTTGTGAAGTTAGGAATGAAAAATGTTTTTCTTTATTCTTCAATGCATTAACTGTCTTATAACAGCTTACGGGGTTTTTGATCCACGTCATAACGTATCTTAACAGTTCAGACACCTTTGCATTCCTGAACAATTCCCTTGAATGCCCCGATGCGACGGCAGTGTGCAAAAGTGTAGTCTTAAAGGGATTATTGCCATTCCTAGCGCTTGTCCATAAAGCATGGGCTAGCGCTACTCTTTGAGCTTTATTTATAAGGCTAAATATAGAGGCAATTAGTAATACTTGGTAAGAGCCCCATAAGCAAGAACTATTGCTACGAACCGTTTCTAAGGTTTGTGAAAAGTTAACCAATGGCTCATTGATCAAGAGTATTGGATGTGGCATTAAGCGTTCTCTAAAGTGTTCTGATACATCAACAGGTAAGTCGTCTGGAACAATCCATTTTTTAGATGACTTTGTTCTCCAAAGCATAGCACTGTTACATATCTTGGCTGAGCCACATTTCTCTGCAAAATGATAGTAATATAACTTTGTAGAAGTCGTCTCCGTCCAAATGGTGCGATTTGTATCAGTCCAATCGCCATTACACTCTTCTAACCATACTTTTTCATTTGAAACTGCAACTTGTACTGTTGGATGTTTTCCCAATTCATCAATCATAACAGACAGAAAATCTGGTTCCCACCAATTGTCATCTTCAAGAATGCTGGCAAAATCTTCATTTACTTTATGGCCAAATGCATAGTTAAAGTTGCCATTGGCCCCACGCTTAACGGATGGTTTGGATAGAGAAATTCTACTATCTCCGAAACTATTGATTATATCGGCAACTTCTCTATCGAATGGGTCGTCATTTAGCACCTCAGCAAACCAATTTTTGTGCACCTGCTCAATTAGCGAATCTAAGGCTCGTATTAACAATTTGTGCCTACGATAGGTGACAACAAAAATGCGTACAGTCAATTCTGTTCTAGATGTAAACACTCAAATTGGTTTTAATTGATAATATCACTTAAGATTTGACACGCGTTAGACGTTTTGCAAATTTCCATCCAAAGATAATCGCCAGATACTTTGTGAAACCACTTGATTGAAATTTGATATTGGGTCTGCCTAAGCTGTTAATCTTTTTTTCAATATCAACTGAAAGTCTTCTTTCATCTGGATATATTTCATACAGAACACTCTTAAGCATATTTAAACAACTTTGTCTCACCTCTTGATCGCCATCGTATTTAATTAGTGCGATTTTGGTAGAAAGTATGACCGATTCATAAAGTGATTGATAAGCCCTTGGACCTTTTTGAGTCGAAAGGCCATTTATGTAAGATCTGTAATAAAGTTTTGAATCTGGATTAAACACAATTTTTTTAGCCTCAATAAAAATTCTGGTAAAAAACTCCAGGTCATCATTTAATGACAGATCCTCATTCCACATTCCCGCATGTTCAATGATTTTCTTTGGAATCAATATTCTACCAGGGGTTGTCATTGGGTTGGCGTTGTGCCAATAAACCTTAATCCAATCAGCAAACGATATTTCTCCTCCAGGTGTGCTATCTGCTTTAAATGTGTTTAGTCTATTTGCATAAAACCTTCCCCAGCCAGAAACAACCACTGCATCATCTCGTCTATTTATTCTTTTAACCTGAGCCTCAATAAAGTCAGCCCCAATGTAATCGTCGGCATCAAAAAAAATAATGTACTTACCCGTTGCATTTTTGTAAGCGATATTTCTAGCTTTTGCGGCTCCGCCGTTTTCCACACTTATAAGTCTTATCCGAGGATCATTCTTTGCGATTATCCTATTCTCCGTGTCATCTACAGATCCATCGTTGACTATAATGATCTCGATGTTCGAATGGCTTTGTGCGCACAAACAGTCTAAGGTTTCATTAATGTATAGAGCACAGTTATATGCTGGAACACAAATTGAGACTGGATAGCTATATCGATCTAACCCACTAGACTCCATGCTTTTTTTTTAGTTTTTCAAATACGGAATGTCTGGGATAGGTAGCGTTTTTGTCATATGGGTGGTTTCTCCAGACCTCATTCCAAAAATGGACAGCAAATGATTGGGGCAATATCTTTCTGCCTACCATCGTACTCGGTTTGAATATTGGCCTGATGAGCTCCTTTACCTCAGCAAGAAATGACCTGTCCGATAGTATGAGCTCCCCTACATTTTTCCAATTAATAGGGTTGAAAGTGTAATAGGGAACGATTTTTTCTTTCATGTCTAATTCCTTTACAAGCCGCTGGAACAAGAATGGCCCAGCTGCTCCAAACCCTAAGTTGTCCGGCTCAAACTTCGATAGTTCATTTGCGCAATGATTGATAAACTTATTTCCCGCAGCAGCCTTGATTACACAATTATTGGCGATGGCACCATACTCGCCCTCGTAACTTGAACAAATGATTAGATCTTCTGCAAAATCAAACTCCTTGAGGCAGATAATGTCCATATCTACCCACCAACCACCTTTTGCCTGTAATAAAAGGATTCTGAAAAAATCTGCAAAACCGGAGAAAGATCCACCTCCCCATCCTTTCTTATTTTGGAATATAGCCTCCCTAGAAAGAATTTTACTGGCATCAAACAGCTTCGTGCCCTTTGGAACATTAGCTATCTGATCATAGCAGTATAAGTGAAAATCATGCCCATAATCTAAAAAAGACTTAATACAGAGTTTTTCTACATTGGAAAGTGTATCACCTATCCAAAGGGATTGAATGACATAGTTACTTACAGGTTTTTCCATGCGTATTTAAAATAGCTTTCTTTCGAGAGATCGACATAATGATGAAGTATGCCCTGTCTATCCTCAACCATTTTTTTACTTGGATTAACGATATACTCTAGAGCGTTTAACATTGTAAATTTTTCTGACTCGGAGATTATCATTGCGGTCAGGGCTTGTTCAAGATAATAGGAGGTACCTTCCTCACCTTCCAGAACCTTGATCCATTCTTCGATAGAAGACCAGTTTATCGCTTGACTATTTAGACCGATCACCCCCACATTAATCAGGGATGGAATACTTCGGAGGGTTAAGCTTTGCATTAGATCTGTGCTATATCCATAAGATTCTTCGCAATCTTTCATATATAAAGGCACTTTTGGGTCTTTAAGCCATTCCACAATAGCAGTTGGCTCTTTCCAAAATAGCATATCTGAATCCAATACCAATTTCCAGTCAGTAATCCCAAGTAAATGGATGTCGACAAGTTTTTTGATGTGGGGATACACCTTTCTTTTGTGATGGATTGATGCGAAATCTTTTTTCGGTAGCTGTTCCTCTAAGTTTTTCTCGATAATTTCTTTGGTGATTATCTCCGCATCGGGTATCTGTCTGCCAATTCTTCTCAGAATCGTTTTATTAAAACTTCCATCATCAACCAAAATGAATCTAAACCTTTGATCGCTAATCCTTGTTAAGGATTGAATGCAAAAGAGCGTCTGATAAAGGTGTTTTTTTCCAGTAAGAAAATAAACAGGCAGCCCATCATCAAAGGATTTTAACGGCTCAATATTTATTGAGCAATATTCCATTTTTTTTCTGGAAATCTTAATGATCCAAAAATTGACATAGCCACCGAAACGGCTATAATTCTTAATTGCTGCCTTTGGGTATCTGTAAAAAAAATCTATAAATCTCTGGATCAACTTAATATTGGTATTGTATAAGCAAAAGATCTTATCTTAAATCAGAAATATTGCATCTCGCCAAAACAGGTGTCTCACATTACTCGTATAATGTCTTCCGATTAACTCTTTTATAGCTTGAGGCCTCAGCTGTTGTATATCGTGAGGTGAATTCTCTATAATCTTTCTATCCCATATAATCCCAAGTGAGCGGTTGGCAATATGGGCAAATATGGTTTGTTCGGAAAGAAAATTATAATTGGGATGCACTGCCGTTAGTAAGTCCTCTATTTCAAATACCTCATATATCCCTATTCCAGATGCGTAGAGCAAACCCGCATTGAAATGCAGCTTCTCAGGTAGCTTTGCATCAAGGGCTGTCAACATTTCCTCATGGTATGCTCCCCTCCAATCTTCAGAACCACCTAAGTTAATGCCTTTTGCCAGAGTGGGTATTTGGACAGTAAAGTCCTTGAAGAAAAGGATATCACTATCCACCCAAAGGGTGGGGAAGAGGCTTGCATACCTCAAGATGATCGCCATTTTCTTACCAAATGGATCTGCCTTGGCATATTTAATCAAACCATTTCTTTGTGCCTGTTTATGGTAAATTTCGGTTTCTTCCCAATCCTCAACTATTAGCTCACCTTTATAAAACCTTAACGCTTTCCTGATCCTTACTATCGAGGTGCTACCATCATTTGTTATGATGATCTTGGGTAAGCGATTCCAGTTTTTCGAAATTGACAAGATACACATTCGCAGTAAGGGCAGATGATATCTGCCAGTCATCATGATGAGGACACAGCCATCGTATCGGGGTTTAGAGGAAGTTCTAGCTGACTTACACATGGTCAAAAATTTGTATAAGGCCGGTAGTCTATATGCTAGCGAGTTTTTTATTTTTTTAATCATCTGCTAGGCCGTCGAAGTGTCCACATGCCCCATTCCATTTAATGGACCTGGTACTGTTCATCCAAGCGCCATAAGTAAACCACGCTTTTAACTTTCTAAGCGGGACGGTCCAACGAGGTATTGTCTTCCAGGGGCTAATTCTATGTATCTTAAGTAACTGAACCCATGATCTATTTGTATTGTTCAGTAACTTTGAAATATATTCTTTCGTTGTCCTTTTCTTTGAGATCATATGGTGTAGATTCAATGCAGGATAATATCCAACTTGCCATCCCTCCTTGAGGATTTCTATAACAATATCATTATCACCTCCGGAGCTCAGGTCATTGCCAATACGATCTAAAATAATATGTTGCTTATTTAAGTAGGGTTTAAGCGCAGCTTTTCTGATTGCCATGCCAGCGCCAATTGGTGCGGCAATTGGATATTCATTATTCCATTCAGCTGTCAAAATCTCATCTCCAAAATCACGCAAGGCGAGACAACTGTAAAATTCCCTTAACCAGCCTGGGGGAACAGTTTCGAACAACGGAAGCGACTTGCCACCGATAGCACCCATTTTTACATTATCGTTAAAGATCTTCATGGTGTTATCTAGATAATCGTTAAATAATAAATTGTCGTCATCAACCATTACGATGATGGAACCTTTTGACTTTTTAAACCCAGCTAATCTGGCATTTGTCAAACCAGGCTTTATTTCCCGAATAACGATCGCATTTGTATGCCAGATCAGATCTGAGGTGACTGGTTGATCAGAGTTATTATCGACAATTATCAATTCCCATTGGTCCTTCGACAAGGTCTGTGCCCTAAGGCATTCAAGACTAGCCGCAAGTTTAAGGGGATCTGGGTTATATGTAGGTAAGATAACAGAAATATAATCAATCATTTCTCGTTCCAATTATTTTGCTCGGGACACCTACTGCTATTGAGTAAGGCGGAATATTCTTGGAAACAACTGCGCCAGCTCCTATTACACATCCATCGCCAATCTCAACCCCACCCAAGATTTTCACTCCTGCTCCGATCCACACATCATCGCCAATCTTAACAGGCAGCAAGATATCCCCTTGTGACCTTATATTCGTTCTCCTATCGGGAATGGTATGGTTTGAGCTTAAAATACAGGTATGCATAGCGATTAAGGTATTTTCTCCTATCTCAACATTTCCGTGCCCATAAATGACAACATACTCCCCTAGAAAGGTATTTTGTTTTAGGTGTATTTTACCCCCATAGGATTTTAGAATGGCCCCTTGTGATATTTCACAATCATCCTCAATGATTACCTCCCCTTTTTTTCCATTGAGGAAGCCCCTGGACATAAACGATAATGGCTTTATCAAAACATTCTTGCCAACACTGATTCCTGCAATCTTAAAAATAATGGTATATAGAAAAGAAAAAAACTTTAGCATATAAATTTCTCAAAAGTTTTAAACAAATGCGGATAGGGGGCCTCGCCCCCCTGCTTATTATTATTGCATTCTAAGTCCCAAAAAACATGAAAGTTTTTGAGGACATAGCGACAATGCTCGTCCGTCAGAAATGATCTCGAAAATCTGGTTTGTAGTAAATAAAAAGACAGACTGCAAGAGCCTGCCCGATCCCCGATTAAATATTTTGCATTAAGCATTCTAAATGTCTCTTTTGAGCAAAGTTTAGGTAAGGCTACTATCTCACTGTTGTAGATATTCAAGATAACTTCTGTATAGACCCTATTTCGCATCGACTTCCCATTTCCCCTATTCCATAAGATGGATTTTTTTTTCGATATGTTAAATTCACGAATTATTGCTCTCTTTAAAAAAGTTATCGAATAAAATCATTAGGGTAATCATTTTTTGAAGGCAAATGTCAAATGAAGCATTCTAAAGTAAATTCTCAATGTTCTGGGCAAAAATCGTTTGAAAAAAAACCACAATAAGCCATTTGTTAATGGAATTCTTACCCCACAGTCCTCACTCAATCTTAATGCGTTTTTTGCCTCTGTTAATTGGCCGGAAAGAATTAGCATTGATGCAGTATTCTGTGCCTGTTGTCCAATTATTTTCCTTGTTTTTTTAAATTCGTATTTATGACAGTATGCTTGCAATAATCCTAACCTTGTTTTCCAACCAGCTGTCTGATCCGCACTCGCCGATGTTGCATATCTGATAGAATAGGAAAGGAATTCCTCTATCACATGAAATCTTGAACCAATTCCAGCAAGCCGAACGTGTAAATCGGCATCCTCCCAAACTCTGATGTCGGCATTAAATCCGTCAGCTCTAAAAAATTGATCTTTTTTATACAGACCATTAATCCCGCCAATCGGGTTTGCTATTGTATAACCTAGGGGATCGTTTGTTATTTCCTTATTGTTATATTTCCAACTTAGCGTGAGGTCGTTCGTTTGCGAATCATACCAATTAACATTACACAATATAACCTCGAAATCATTAGACTCAGCTATTTTTGCTGTCTTATCTAGATATAGTGGATCAAGAAAATCATCGATATCATGAAAATGAAACCAATTGGAGGAGCAGATCTCGGCCAGTTTGTTTCTGGCAAATCCTGGCCCGTTGTTCCTAGATCCACGTAAAACGGTATGGCCTTCGTCGATCAGGATCTTAAAGGTGTCATCCTCACTGGCATCATCATAAAATATTATTTCATCAAAAGGTTTAGCGAGTTTGGCAATATTCTCTAAAAATCCATGAATATACGGAGCCGCATTATAACAGGGGACAAGCAGGGCATATTTATTATTATAATAACTCACTCATTACCCTTTTAATCTTACTAAATACCTTTAAAAAAAAGTTTGGTTCTCTGCGCTCCCCCAATATCTTACCTATATTATTCTTTGGAAGCCGAATCTTTGATGGGACTTTTAAGTATTCCTGCTTGTTCTTGCCCCTTAGTATGTCAAAGAGGCCGATCCAGTCGTCAACTACTTTATCAAAGGAATAACCCTTTTCAATATGATTTCTTGCATTTGTCGATATTCGTTCCCATTGTGCGGGGTTGGTTAGCAGGTACTCAATTTTTTTAACAAATTCCTCAATGTCCTCGACATATAACCCCGTAATATCGTCTATTATCAGCTCCTTAAGACCACTACTGGTCTTTTTACATAGCGGTACAACGCCAGCTGCCATAGCTTCAATCAGTGCAACCGGTAAGCCTTCGAAATCAGACATTAATGTAATTACATTTGCTTTTGGCAGCAGCTCTCGAATGGTCGTGTTTTCTACAATCCCCATAATGTGTATTTGATGAGGTAAGTTATAACTATCGACTATTTCCCTTACGCGGTCAGAGTCGGGACCTGAGCCAAAAATATAAACCTCAACGTTAGGAAATCTATAGGCGGCCTCACACAGGCATTTGGTAACTATCGCTATGTTTTTTTGGACATTTGCCAGACGACCTACGTAAAAAATCCTAAAGGATTCGTTTTTGGTTAATCTACTAAATTGATTGAAGGGCGGCGTCCCGTATGGTATCTTCTTATTGCATGTAAATGCTGTATCCGATGGTAACATTTCGAATAAAGTCTCTGAGACTGCTACAGTCGAATTTATATAGTTTTTTTTGCTGTACAAAAACTCTTTTATGAGGGTATGATACTCCTGGTCATCGTTATTTATCACACCTATAGTGGGAATCCCCACAGGGTTAAGCCATTCAGCAGCATACCATGCTGGTAAAATATGATTTGCAACAAATATATCAGGCTTTTCGTTACTTACGTGCTTCAGGATCCAGGTGACCTGGCTTTCTAAATATCTATTGCTGCCAATTCTTTTGCATGGAATTCCCAGCTTTTTCAACATCGGGATTGTTGTGCAGTCTTCCTCGGAAACCCAGGAATCGTAAATAAGACTTATATCCACTCCATTTGATTTCAGAGAGGGAAGCAGGTTTAATAACCATGTGTTAATGCCATTAACTGCTGCTTTATCATCATAAGTACAAAATATCACTTTCATATGCTCGCTGAACTCACTACCTAAGAAGATTAATGAGTTTTAATAGGATCCGGTTTATAAAAACCATCCTGTCCCAGTTCGGGATGGGACCGTGTGCATCATTACTGCAGATTAACTTATGATCAATTCCCCATGCCTCGTCCATTGCAGGATTTGAGGTTTTCGCTGCGTCATGAACATTTGCCACTGCTAAGGGCTGCCTTATCAGTTTTTTTCTTGCTCCCTTAACCATGCGCAACCACAACTCATAATCTAATGAACAACTCAACTTTTCCCAAATTGGTAGATGTATCCTTGCATCCCAAAAACAGGATGGTTGAGCAAGGGTGGGTATTCTGATGAAGTAATCTGAGATTAATAATGGCTTGATTAATTCATGTTTTCCATCTTTCGTATGAAAGTTATAAGCATAGCCATAGATAAAGCTAGCCTTAGTTGTGATGAATTTGGAGATAACCGTAAAGAAAGTGTCCCTTAAATAATAGTCATCGCTATTGATCCACGCATAATAGTTCCCGGATGCTATACTAAAGCCCATATTTATGGCCTGCCCCTGTCCATTATCCTTTTCACATTGCCAATAGCTGATAAAGGAAGAATATTTTTCCAGTATTTGGATGGTTTGATCGTTACTCCCTCCATCAATCACGATAAACTCTAGATTGGGATAATTCTGTAACAGGATGGATCTAATTGTCTCCTCAATAAACATTCCTTGGTTAAAGGAAGGGGTGACAATCGTTAGCTTAGGCCAATCTGCTCTACAATCGTAGATATTTGGGCTTACCTCTTCTGTCCACGGCCAGCCTTTCTTATCGCTTGCTATAAGGGGCAACTTGGATAAAAGGCCATAGTTATCAGTTTCTATCCGTTCCAGGGGCAGGATTGCACCCTCTTTGATCAATGTTGATCTGTAATGATCTAGATTTCCTAACTCAATACCCACTCGACATGTTTTATTTCTGGGCAACTATGACATAGTTTAAGGTGTTGGTGTAATCTGGAACCTTTTTGTCCAAATAAGAGAAAACCCTGTTAATTGTCTTGATACCGCCAAAAGCTTTAAATATTGTCCTTATGATCCTACCCTTAGTTCCTTTGATGTTTTTTACAGTTGGATACACAGCATGCATCAATGCCTGACCAGCTACTGCCCATTTGCCTCCATTTTCATTAATTTCAATATTCCTAAAGCCAGCCTTTTGCAATATGAATGTGAGGCCGTATTTTGTAAATCGGAAGAAGTCATATGGTTCCTCGTGTAGTGGCCAATACATCGGAGCGCTTATGATGAAGTACCCGTCCTTATTTAATAATCTATAGGCTTCATCCACAAGTCCCTGATGATCTTCTACGTGCTCAAGGGTTTGCGTGCTCAATACCGTATCAAACGAGTTATCGGACAGGGGTATCTCGTTTGCGGGGCAAATAAGATCCACACAATTGTCGCTTGATTGAATGATGTCACAGCCGGTATATCCTGTTATATATGGTAATATTGTCTTCTTATAGGGCATATTTCCACAACCAATATCAAGGAGAGCTCCTGTTGCATAATTTTTTAACGCTTCAAACAATTTTTCATGTAAAAACTTATAATGCAAAAATAAGGAGTTATTGATATCAATATCTATTTCGTAAAGCCTATCTAATTTTTCTTCTCTCTGATGCATAATATGTTAGTAGGGGTTTTCGATAAACGGCTTCCAGACTGACCATTCATATTTCCTAAAGGCGTGGCAGCCAAAAGGCAGTTGGTTGTTTAGTTTTTTTAGGGATTTTTCTGGCTCAAGTTCAACTGCAAAACGGATTGCTATATCATCATCCGGTAAATTAAAAAGTGGGTGGAGGATATTTCCCCAATATTTGAAAAAACCATCCTCATTATTTATCCCCCATTTCTTAACACGGTGCTTCAAAAACCTCACTAATAGATAACAGGATCTGGTTTTGCGTAGGGAAAGCCCTCCATTTCCAACATTACTTATTTTTCTCGTTATTCTAAGTGCACTGAAAAGATGCCTATAGTTTTTAAGAAATTGCAATTCGCCAGGTCTATTTTGATGCGGTAGGTTCGGAGCCCCAATAAAGTCATATTTTTGCTTACACCAATACAAAAGATCGTCTTTGAAAACAAATGCATCCAATTGGTGAATTAGGATATATCTATACTTAATAAATGTCTTATAAAAGATTGGTGATAGCATAAGATTGTTATAACCTGTGATATCCTGAAAATAAAAATCGTCAAATCTTATTACTTGCGCCAGATCACTATTGGAAATATTGATGTACTCAGTGCAATCTAGGCTTTTGGGTGCAACAAAATAGATTTTGTAATGGTTTAGGATTTTTTGACATTGCCTAAGCGATAACACCTCGTCAGCATCTGGGACCCGTTTATAAACAGGGATTATGATAGAGACCATATATTCTAGCGTTTCCAATAGCTGAGAATTGACAGTGTATATTTAATATTCGCCCTGATTTTCCAGAAAAGAGCTTGCCTCAATGGTGATACTATTGTATTAGATCTCTCAATACTGTCAGCCTTAATGTTTATAGAGACTTCTTCTGGATGGAAAATATTATTTAGCTTGTACTGTTTCATTCTTGATTGACTTGAGCGTTCATCAAAGGTATGGGTTGCGTCTGATCCGAATCCAATATTTGAGATCATATTCAACCAGGGCGTGACCGTTATACCTTTGTTTTTCCAGATCCAATACATCCACTGATAGTCCCAGGCGTCGAGGCCCTCCGAAATTAGACCTAAATTATGTTTCCATTGTTGCTGCTCTCTGCGCGATTTGAAAGTTTGCTCGATAACCGTATTACGCTCCTCCTTTGTTTCTGAGATCAGGTCTACATTGTACAAATCCCAAGCCCTTCTCCAACTGGCCCAGCCCCATACATGTACATATTTGGAGAAATAATAAGAATTCGAATCTAATGGCCTTGGCTGAAAACTACATCCATTTATCATCATAATGCGTTCATCATTCTGGAATTTGTGCAGGAGCGATTTGGTAAAGGAAAAAAAAGATTCATTTGGCAAACAATCGTCTTCCAATATTACGCCCAGTTCGTGATGCTTAAAGAACCAGCTGATTGCTAAGCTCACCGCTTTTTTACTTCCCAGGTTCTCAGAGCGAAAAAGGGTTCTCAATTCACAATCCCAATCTATTAGAGAAATTATATCTCTAGTCTCGGCGCAAAGCTGTTCATCCAGTCCGTTTAAATTTCGAGGTCCATCAGCAGCTACAAATAGATATTTGGGTTTCTGCTTTCTAATCTCCTCAAAAACTAGCTTTGTTTGGCTTGGACGGTTGAATATCAAGAATAATATAGGTATGTCGTACACGCTTTATATTTCTGGTAAATTATAACTTCTAACGTTGCTATCAGTCGTGCCTAACGCAATAAATATTGGCCATAAAATCCATATTGGAGAATATTTCCTTATCTATAAATGGATTTGGTTTATTAAATGCTTCTTTGATATAGTATCTAAAACCCGCATCTTTTATATATTTAAGTATTTCATCTAACCTTTGTGGCTCGTTCAAGAATGAATGATACTCTAAAAAAAGAAATTCAACTTTCCGTAATTCTTCAACTATATCAGGAATAAGATCTATTTCGTGGCCCTCTATATCAATCTTTAAAAACGTAATAGCACCATGTTGCTGAAGAATTGTTTTTAAACGGATCGTCTTGACCTTTATGCTTTGGAAATTGTGCTTTCTGCCTAATTTTCCAGAATGCCCTCCCTCAACAATAAAGTCCAGAAAGCCATCAACATTTGATACAGCTTGGTTGAGACATGTGATATCATTCAGCTTGAAAGATTTGATGTTCTCTTGCATCGCATTGAATATCTTCGGATCTGGCTCGAATGCAATTATCTGGGCACCAGGATATTTATTTTTCAGGTAAATGGTTGCCAGGCCGATGTTTGCACCGCAGTCTATGATTAATGGTTTAGCTGTTTTAGTCTCAAAATTGTAAACCTTATCTTTAAAAATCTCAAAATAAGATCCGATAAATGTCACAGCGTCAACAATATGAAGTAAGTTGCCCATGAAGGTGATCTCAGCTTTCTCATAACGATTGAGTGCTGTTAACTTATCCTGATCCTTATGAGAGATTTCCTTGATAATCAAGGGCCTTCTATAAATTTTTTTAAGCTGGTTCTTGACAATTGTCTTAAATGGTTTCATAACTTAATAATTGTTAAGCTTGATTTTTTATTAGCGCCATCATCTTTAGTTTGAGGTAAGCGGATATACATATAGCCCTTTCAATTATGGTTAGACTACTTTGTGGATTAAAAAAAGCCCTTTGGAGGTATAATCTTGCTGGTATAAAGGAATTTTCGAAAATCCGTAATTTGAAGTATCTATATAGAATTGACCCTCTCTCCTGATGGAAGTATTGGTCTTCTGTTTTGGTACTGTAACCTCCAACAAAGAAATTAGCAATGGTAATTGGCACGTATTGGAACGAGACGTTGGCAAAACACCTTAAGTTAAACTCATAATCTGCGCCCACATTATATTTTATATCGAAACATCCCAATTGTTTGAAAATATTCCTATTGTAGAACATTGCCTGATGGCAGATATTTAAATTTAGGATTCGAGAAAGGTCATATTCTCCCGCAAATATTACCCCATCCAGGTTCCATTGATTTTTTCCGTTCATTAATACATTGCCGTATACAACATCTGCCTTGCACTGAGTGATCAGCTGATTCATTCTGGTCAGGACATTACTATCGTAAAGGGTATCGTCACTACCTAGAAAATAAAGCCAAGCTCCTTTACTCATACCAATTCCTTTGTTCATTGCGTCATAAATTCCCTTATCATTCTCGTGAATGAAATTGATGTTTAGCCCTATTCCCCTATAGTGTTCAATTATTTCATGGGTGCGATCAAATGAGCAGGCATCAACTATACAAATCTCATATTGCTCAAAGGTTTGTTTATAAAGGCTTTCCAAAGCATCGCCTAATGTCTTTTCTGAGTTATAGGTGGGGATAATAACTGAAAAAAATGTGTTAGGCATTTTTCTTTGTGTGATGACTGATTAAAAAGTAGAAAACTCTCAAAAGATTTTTGAATTGCAATTGAAAGAGGTTTTCATGTGCAAAGGGTAATAGTATTTCGCTCTGTTTATATGGATAATATCCTTCGAATATTTTATTGACTAATACTCTTCTTGGAAGAATTAGTGAGTAGAAAGACTGATGATCATTTAGTAATTCTGTCATAAAGATGCGATCGAAGGTCATATTCATGCCTTTCTCTGACCTATTCCAAATATAAATACATTTATCAGTGTAGACACCTTTGAACCCCCTTTGCATGACCCTTATCCAAAAATCTACATCTTGAACTGAATAGCTGTATTTCATTGAATAGCCACCAATAGCCTCCCAGGTTGCTTTTTTACAAGGACTAGTACCCAGTAATTTCCAGTTTGCTGCAAGCTTTTGAGAGTTAATGATTCCATTGGTGCAAATATCACTGCAAGATACCAACTTACTCTCTAATCCCTCATGGCTCTCAACTTGGTAATTTCCAAAAATAAAGTCAGCATCAGGGTTTGCAATGAAGCATTCATTTATGTCGTCTAATGCTCCATCTGGTAAAATGTCATCTGCATCTATTGGAACAACATATGGTGAACTTGCATTTGAGAATCCGAGGTTTCTTGAATGAGATAATCCCTCATTCTTTATGCTATATAAGACTTTCGCACGTGTGAATTTCGCTATCCTTTTCAAGAGTTTTCTCGTGAACACATTAGTAGAGAAATCATCTATGAGAATTATCTCAGTTTCATGGTAAATTTTATTCATCCGCAACGACCTTAAGGCAGTTATTAAACTTCTTTCCTCATTAAAAACACATATAATGGCTGTTAATTTGTACATGTAATTTTAGAATGCTTAAGCGAAAGCAGAAACGAGCTTAAAAACGATTTTTTGACTTAAGGGTTGAGACTGGTAAAATATTTTCTCGATAAGATAAGTTAACAAAACAGCTTTCCTTTTCTTGAAGTGTGAGGCAAAAAGATCAATGCAGGTACTGTGAAGCTCTTCGCTGTAAATGAACCATTTTAATTTGTCAACTACCATCCTACGAATATTGGCATCTTGTGAGTGCAGGTAAATATCCCTATGCGCAAAAAATATTGGTACCTTAAGTTCCTTATCTTGGTGAGTAGACTGGCTAGGGTGAATGCGATAATAGAATAACCTATCTGGTTTTGATGTAAACTTGAAATCCTTAACTAGAAGCTTAAGCCATAAATGGTAGTCCTCTACATTTTGTATGGAGATTGACTCGCTGAAACCTCCTACTTTCATGATAGCCTCTTTTTTCATCAAAACTGATAGAATCGGTATTTGGTTCTGATTCAAGAAGTCCTCTAAGTCATTTTTATCCCAGATGTTTTTGATCTTGACATCCAAATTTGAAATCGAACCATCCTCTAGGTTATATCCCTGTGAAAATAGCAAGTCTATTTTTTGATTGTTTCGCATAAACTCAATTTGCATACTTAACTTATTTGGTATCCACTTATCGTCTGCGTCTAAAAAAGAGATATATGCCCCCTTACTTATTTCCAATCCTAAATTTCTCGCCTTTCCTTGCTTCCCATTTTCTTGATATAAATATTTGATTCGGGAATCTTTAAGAAAAGAAGTTATTATGTATTTTGTTTTGTCTTTTGAGCCATCGTCAACAATTATTAATTCCCAGTCTTTATAAGTTTGATTGATAACGCTTATTATACTTTCTGCTATAAACAGTTCAGCATTGAACGCTGGCATAATAATGGAAATTAGATCTTTATCCATTCCTTTGGTACAATGTTCGTTTCTGTTGTCGCAAGCCAGTTTTTTGGTGCGATGATTATTTTATCAACATTTTGATTTAGCCAAGCCGCCCACCAGCTATAGCTGCTGTTGGCAATTATATTGTGCTTACAAATACTCATTAGATACATATCTTCCCAGCTCTTGCTATTCGTGCTGGATACGATGGTAAATAAGTGTTTGCTTGATTGAAAGTGGAGTCTGCACCAATCCGGGTCATCTGAAAATACATAAAAATGGGGATTGGAAATTAGCTGCTCTAATTTCTCGACTGCGGCATCATAATAGGATTTTGGCAACAATCCATGAAAAGAGTTTGCTGCAGGTAGGAGATAGTCTCCTCTTCTAACATGTATACCAACTGAAGATCTATCTGGCATAATCTTAAATTTCAAGCCCTTATTTGCTTCAGAAACGTCCTGGAATCGAAAATCTTGTAATAATTGACTTCTAATTTTCTTAAAATAATTCTCATCTTGGAAATATCCATCCAGATACGTGATAGTCCATTCCGTTTGTCGAAAGGCTATCCATTCATTGTTTTCGGTTTGATGAATGTACTTGGTTCTGGGTAAGATCGATCGCTTTACTAGGTATCCCAATAATTTATTACATTTGATTAGCTTGATATTATTAAATATAGTTAAGGCTAAATCCCTTGCTGTGAAGTAGTCATTGGTGAATTTATTTTTGCTCAGAAAAGAGGTATCGATTAACAGCATAGAATTTTTTGCAAGACTTTTGGCTACAGCATATTGAAACATTTGATTTCCAAGACCTCCTTGGAGTTTTACTATCACCATACTAATTTATAACGAACCAAAAGCATCCGCATCCGTAATTTTGTATAGTACCGAGTGATAGTGGCGCGTTCAACATAAACTCATCAGAATCGGTTACTAATGCGAATTCTTTGAGCCTAAAGCCACTCATGTAAGTTAATATTGTATGTGGATCATAAATCCTGTGCGCATTGAATACAACTTTGGGCTTCCCAACAGGTACCACGATTAGCAGATTCCCGTATTTTGCGCAAACCCGCTTTAACTCTTCCAACGGTTTCAAATCGCCGTCGGGATCAAGTGGACCCCCATATCTTCCAAGTCCTATATGTTCAACTGTATGCATACATGAGATTGATTTGACGGAATCATTCTCAAATGGCAACTGCATTAAACCTCCTTTGAGAGACCTTAAATCATCTAAATCAATTCTGGCTGGTCTTAAGTCATAAAAATCAACCGGGATAAATGCTGACAATATGCTGCAAAAATGTAGGGTTGAGGAAATGTCTACATGTTTTGATGGATTTATTGCCTTAATGATTCTGGTAGCCCAGGTGTAATCGGGAAATAACACTGCACAAGAATTGGCAATTAAGAGTGCACAGAAAACGGCAACAAGTGTGCACAGTTTTACAAAGCTAATCTTCTGGTCCTAACTTGCAAATATTGTTTTCCTATTTTCCATTCTGTAAGATTTTCCCGCAAGACTGATTACCTCACACCGGAATAGAAGCCTGTCCAGCAGAGCTGTGGCCAGCACCTCATCATCCAGCATTTTGGCCCAGTCAGCAGGCATTTTGTTGGTGGTGATAATAAATGAGGTGCTTTCATAAAGTTGGTTTACGAAGTTAAA
>NZ_SJSN01000011.1 GCF_004331675.1 Pedobacter frigidisoli
TGCGCTAAACGACCAGATGATGCAGGTGGAAGAAGTATTCACACCTCACCAATTGGATTATCTAGACGTAGTAAGGCAGCGGGTAGAAGGCGCAACCGAGTTGCAGAAAAACCCCTACAAAAAGCATACGCTTGCCTGGGGAACTTGGTTATTAGCCAGATTGGCGGGATGGAGCGGATACAAATCTCACGGTCCACCTGGATACATTACCATCAAAGATGGCTTCGATAAATTCAACCTACAATTTGTAGTGTATGCCGAAATAATGAAATATAAAGATGTGTGTAAAGATTAGCTCCTTCGGAGAGGGATTAACAGAATAGAAGTTATTCCTCAAACTTTCAAAGGGTGAGGCTTCTGCTCTTTTATCATTCCTTTGTAAACACTAATACCCTACAAACCAAAACAAAATAACTAGCGTATATTGTATTATGAAAACGATGTTGAATAAACTATTTTTGATTTCTACTGTTGTTTTAGTCACGGTGCTTTCGGCTTGTGCGCAAAAGCAAGACAAGAAAGAGACGAAACAAACACAGGAAGCAGAACAAGTTATAGCCAAGAAAAAAATGAACTGGAATCCATTAACACCCGAAGAAGAAAGAGTAATCGTAAATAAAGGAACCGAGTACCCAGGTACCGGCAAATATGAACATACAACAGATAAAGGAACTTACACATGCAAACGTTGTAACGCGGCGCTTTATCGTTCGGAAAGCAAGTTCGATGCGCATTGCGGATGGCCCGCTTTCGATGATGAAATTAAGGGAGCTGTAAAACGCATTCCCGATGCAGATGGTTCTCGTACAGAAATTGTATGCACAAACTGCGGAGCACATTTAGGTCACGTATTTTTAGGTGAGGGATTTACAAATAAAGATGCTCGCCATTGTGTAAATTCTATCTCGATGAACTTCGTGGCAGATAAAGAATAAGGTGGATAGAGTTGGGTTAGGTAGAGGCGTGCAACGATAAGTTGTACGCCTTTTTTTTTTAGCTATACCTGCTTAATTTTTTAAAAAACGAACTTGTTTTGGCGCACTAATTTGTAGGTTTTAGTCATTGAAGCTTAGACCTCATACTCCCGACTTTTCCACAAAATATTGATTATAAACTAAATGCTTATATTTGCAGGCTCGATAAAGAAATTTTAGCCTATGAAATATTTTCTGTTATTAAGTTTTTGCTTTCTTTTTTTGCAGAGCAACGCACAGAATTCTGATTCATCAAATGAACCAGATAGTATAAAAAAATCAGTTCTAGCAACTTATTACCACAGAAAATTCGAAGGTCGCCGTACCACTAGCGGCGCAAAATACCGAGCAAAGAAACTTACCGCCGCTCATCGCACCTTACCATTCGGCACAATGATCACCGTTACCAACCCAGATAACGGAAAATCCGTAATTGTTAAGGTTAATGACAGAGGTCCTTTCTCAAAAAGATTGGCAATTGATCTCTCGGAAAGTGCTGCAAAACAGATTGGTATCTACACAAAAGGGGTAGCTCGTGTAAAGCTAAGTTATACCTTAGAGTAGTATTCCATTTTGCTCTATTTTATAGTTATTATACACCTCAAATTTAAGTTATTAACACTGATTTTTGTTTGCTAAACCCTTAAAAAGAAATGATTAGCTTTTTTTTCGCTTGAAAATGATATTTAGCTGATTGAATTCTCCACTGATTTTAAGGTAGTGTTAACAACTTTGGTTCACAAAAAGTACCTCTGTTCTATATATTTGTTTAACAAAGTTCTTTAACTTCTTGCGCTTTAAAACAAATATAAAAGCTTAGTTTTTAGTAATTTATAAGTCAATCTCTCTGATTGAAAGTTTAAATTTACCTAACTAAAATCTAAGTTGTTTGCCAGGCGGCGAGGTTAGCACTTTCACTACAGCGTTTTGATAAAAGACATTACAATCACCATATAAAATTGGTGGATGCGTGCCTTTGTCGGCTCTGTGCAAATTGAAGCTTAAAATAATATCAGGATATGGAACAGGAGTTACTACTACAAGAAAACAAAGATAGATTCGTGCTATTGCCAATCAAATACCCGGCAATTTGGGAAATGTATAAGAAAACCGAAGCTAGTTTCTGGACTGCAGAAGAGATTGATCTTTCTGATGACCAAAAACACTGGGATAACTTAAACGATGGCGAAAGACATTTCATTTCTCATATTCTTGCTTTCTTCTCTGCTAGTGATGGTATTGTTAACGAAAACCTTGCTGTAAACTTCATGAGTGAGGTTCAATTGCCAGAAGCTCGTTGTTTCTACGGTTTCCAAATTATGATGGAAAACATTCATGCCGAAACCTATGCCTTATTAATTGATACTTATATTAAAGATCCAGAAGAAAAAGATCGCCTTTTCCATGCAATTGATACAGTTCCGGCTGTAAAAAGAAAGGCAGAATGGGCTTTACGTTGGATTGATAATGGAACTTTTGCAGAACGTTTAGTAGCATTTGCTGCGGTTGAAGGTATTTTCTTCAGCGGAAGTTTCTGTTCTATCTTTTGGTTAAAGAAACGCGGCTTAATGCCAGGGTTAACTTTCAGTAATGAGTTAATCTCAAGAGATGAAGGTTCTCACTGCGAGTTCGCCTGCTTGCTTTACAGTATGTTAAGCAATAAATTAAGCGAAGAAGCAGTTCACGGAATTATCAGCGATGCTGTAGAAATAGAAAAAGAATTTATTACCGAAGCATTGCCAGTTGCCTTAATCGGTATGAATGCAAAATTAATGAGTCAGTATATCGAATTTGTAGCCGATAGATGGTTGCAGGAATTGGGTTACACAAAAATATACAATGCAACCAATCCATTCGATTTTATGGAAATGATTTCGTTGCAGGGCAAAACCAACTTCTTCGAGAAACGTGTTGGTGATTATCAAAAAAGTGGTGTCTTAACCTCTGCTGATAATAATAAACAAGCATTTTCTTTAGATGAAGACTTTTAAACTGAAATTTTGAATTTAGGAATGATGGAATGAGTGAATGCTCTTTTATCATTCATAAAATAAATAAAATATTACGAGTTGGTTTAAAGGACGGATAGCAAAACATCCACTCATTCAAAACTCACTCATTCAATCATTAAAAAACAAATCTCATAAATTATGTTCGTACACAAAAGAGATGGCCGCAAAGAAGCGGTGCAATTTGACAAAATCACTGCCCGCATTCAAAAGTTGTGCTATGGTTTAAACGCTGACCTTGTAGATCCAATTGATGTTGCCAAAAAGGTAATTGAGGGTTTATATGATGGTGTAACTACATCAGAGTTGGATAACCTTGCTGCAGAAACTGCTGCATCGTTAACTACAAAACACCCTGATTATGCTTTGCTAGCTTCGCGTATTGCGGTTTCTAACTTGCATAAAAACACCATTAAATCATTCTCGGGTACGATGAAAATGTTGTACGAATATTACGACCCGAAAGCGCAGAAAGCAGCACCACTTATCGCTGATGATGTTTATGAGATTATCGAAAAAAATAAGGATATTTTAGATAGTACCATCATTTACGATCGCGATTTCGGTTTCGATTATTTCGGTTTCAAAACGTTAGAGAAATCTTACCTTTTAAAAGTAAATGGTCAGATTGTAGAGCGTCCTCAACATTTGTTCATGCGTGTTTCTGTTGGTATCCACAAAGAAGATATCGATAGCGCCATCAAAACCTATAACTTAATGAGCGAGCGTTGGTTTACACATGCTACACCAACTTTATTTAATGCAGCAACGCCAAAACCTCAAATGTCATCATGTTTCTTGTTAACCATGCAAGATGATAGTATTGAAGGGATTTACGATACTTTAAAACAAACCGCTAAAATTTCTCAAAGTGCTGGTGGTATTGGTTTAAGCATCCATAACATCCGTGCAACAGGTTCATACATCGGTGGTACAAATGGTACAAGTAACGGTATTATACCAATGTTACGTGTATTTAACGATACCGCTCGTTACGTAGATCAAGGTGGAGGTAAACGTAAAGGTGCCTTTGCAATCTATTTAGAGCCTTGGCATGCAGATGTTTTCGAATTCTTAGATTTGCGTAAAAATCACGGTAAAGAAGAAATGCGTGCCCGTGATTTATTCTATGCCCTTTGGATTAACGATTTGTTTATGCAACGCGTTAAAGATAATGGCGAATGGACTTTATTCTGTCCGCATGAGGCACCAGGTTTAGCAGATTGTTTCGGAGCAGAATTTGAAGCTTTATACACTAAATACGAAGCTGAAGGTCGTGGTCGTAAAACCATTAAAGCGCAAGAACTTTGGTTTGCCATTTTAGATTCTCAAATTGAAACCGGTACACCTTACATGTTGTTTAAAGATGCAGCGAACAGCAAATCTAACCAACAGAATTTAGGTACCATTAAGAGTTCTAACTTGTGTACAGAGATTATCGAATATACATCAAAAGATGAAGTTGCAGTTTGTAACTTGGCATCATTAGCATTGCCACGTTTTGTAATCGGCGGACAGTTTGATCACCAAAAATTATACGATGTAACTTACCAAGCTACATTAAACTTAAATAAAATCATCGACCATAATTATTATCCGGTTGTTGAGGCAGAAAATTCAAACATGCGCCACAGACCGGTTGGTTTAGGTGTACAAGGCTTAGCTGATGCGTTTATCTTATTGCGTTTACCTTTCGAAAGTGATGAGGCAAAACGTTTAAATAAAGATATTTTCGAAACGATTTATTTTGCATCGATGACGGCTTCGCATGATCTAGCTGTGAAAAATGGTCCTTACCAAACTTTCAAAGGTTCGCCATTATCGAAAGGTCAATTCCAATTCGATTTATGGAATGTAACACCAGATAGCGGTCGTTGGGATTGGAGCGCATTACGTAAGAAAGTAGTTAAAGATGGTGTGTACAACTCTTTATTGGTTGCGCCAATGCCAACAGCATCTACTTCTCAAATCTTGGGTAACAACGAATGTTTTGAGCCATATACTTCAAACATCTACACTCGCCGTGTATTGAGTGGAGAATTTGTAGTGGTGAACAAACACTTGTTAAAAGATTTAGTAGCGTTAGGCCTTTGGGATAACGATATGAAAAACAAAATCATATTGGCCAACGGTTCAGTTCAGGCAATTGATGCAATTCCAGATTACATTAAAGAATTGTATAAAACAGTTTGGGAGATTAAAATGCGTAACATCATCGATATGGCTGCCGATAGAGGTGCTTATATCTGTCAATCGCAATCGTTAAACTTATTTATCAATGCACCGAATACTTCAAAATTAACTTCAATGCACTTTTACGCATGGGAGAAAGGTTTGAAAACAGGTATGTATTACCTGCGTACTCAGGCAGCATCGCAAGCTGTTAAATTTACTGTAGAAAACCAAGGTGGTAAAGCCATTGAAGCAGTTATTCCAGCTGAAATGACACAAGACCAAGTTGCAGAAGAAATCGTTGACGGACCAGTTTGTTCAATGGAAGAAGGTTGTATTAGCTGTTCAGGTTAAAAATTGGTTCAATAGTTCATTAGACAATGGTTCATTAGTTTCTAAAGCGCCATTTCCCAATGAACTAATGATTAATGAACCAATGAACATTGCAAAGCAATAAAATAGGTAAGGTTTTGGGCAAACGCTCAAAACCTTATTTTTTGTTTATACTTTTGTTTCTTAGCTCAATATTTCATTAGTGTAGTGCGCCAAACACCAATGAACTAATGACCAACGAACCAATGAACACTCACAAACATAGCAAACACGAAATCATTCCCTGCGAAAGATGCGGAACGGCTATTGAATGCAAGGCAAACTCTTATACCAAATGCCAATGTAGTGTGGTGCAACTTAGCATCAATGAAGTGCAATACATCTCCGAATTGTACGATGGCTGTTTATGTGCTAAATGTTTGTTTGAGTTACAACAAGAATATAGAGAAGAGATAGGAGTATAATTAACTTGCAAAATCCCTCAGGCATTTGTTCAAGAAAACCCATCTGGTTTAATTTTTTGAAAATCAAGGTTCTGCACTTTTGGGCTGTATCAGTCCCGCTTTTCTTCCTGCCAATTAGAAAAAAAATTGGCAGCCATTCAATCGGGTTTAATAAACAGAATGCGCTGCTCATCTCAACACCTATCTTATAACCCTAAACATGTATCATTTTTGAGCCAAGTGTCTAGGTCCGAAACAGGACATCTTTTCCAGACTTATTAACAAATATTGTTTATTTATTGCAGCGTATTTATGTGGAAACCTAAAACGTTAGTTTTGGTGCTTTTTATTGCGTTTAATTAGTCATTTCAGAAAATGTCAAGTGCAGTTGGTATTTCTGCTTAAATCAAACTCAAATCATCCTTGAGGCCTTAAAATCGATGAAAATATATATTGAAAATAGGTGTTAAATCTCGTAACAAAGCACTTCATTTGCTATCAATATCATGCTTAATAAATGGTTTATTAAGTTAAAAAAACAGAAAATACATAATATTATGGAAGCGCTCATTTCTAGTTACTGGTGGGTTTTAGTGGCACTGTTGTGCGTAGTTTTATACAAATATATTTTACGTTTCTTATTTGGGATGGTTATCGTCCCCGAAGATAGAATCGGGTTGATTACCAAAAAATTCGTGCTCTTTGGTTCAGACAAGGAGTTGCCTGATGGGCGAATTATTGCCGTAAAAGGCGAAGCTGGTTTCCAAGGTAAAACCTTAGCTCCAGGACTATATTTCGGGATGTGGTTTTGGCAGTATAGCGTAACCATGGAACAGTTTACCATCATTCCAGAGGGTAAAATTGGGTTGATTATGGCCAAAGACGGGGCTGAAATCCCGACGGGAAATATTCTCGGACAAAGGGTAGAATCGGATAACTTTCAGGATGCCGTGAAGTTTCTGGATAACGGCGGTCAGCGAGGCCGACAGACTTCCTACATCACTTCGGGCTCTTATCGTATCAATATCATGTTATTTCAGGTTTCGGTTACCGATATGATTCGTATTCAGGAAAGCATGGTTGGTATTGTAACGACTTTGGATGGTTTACCGATTGAAGCAAATCAAATTGCCGGTAAACTGGTTGAAGGGCATAACAACTTCCAAAACTTCGATAACTTTATCAAAAATGGTGGTAATCGTGGTTTGCAGCCTCAGGTAATTTTGGCTGGTTCTTATAACCTTAATCCTTGGGCCATTCAGTTAGAAGAAATCCCGATGACGGAGATTGCAATTGGTTATGTTGGTGTGGTTATTTCATTTATTGGTACTGATGGGAATGATTTAACTGGTGCCGATTTTAAACACGGTAACATCGTTGGCAAAGGTTCGAAAGGTGTTTGGCTGGAGCCACTTGGTCCAGGTAAATACGCCATTAACAAATACATTATGAAAGTGGAATTGGTGCCAACAACCAATCTGGTTTTAAATTGGGCATCGGCTCGAAGCGAGGCACATAATCTGGATAAAAACCTATCTACGATTACGGTTCGTTCGAAAGATGGTTTCCCTTTCAACTTGGATGTGGCGCAGATTATTCACGTTCCAACAACTGAGGCACCAAAAGTAATTGCCCGGTTTGGTAACATGGTGAATTTGGTTTCGCAGGTTCTAGAGCCAACAATCGGTAACTATTTCCGTAACTCGGCACAAGGAAGTGATGTAATTGCTTTTTTAAGCACCCGTAAAGAACGTCAGGAATCGGCAAAAGAACATATTCGCAAAGTGCTTGATGAATATAATGTAAATGCGGTTGATACTTTAATTGGTGATATTGTTCCGCCAGAATCGTTAATGAAAACCTTAACCGACCGTAAAATTGCGGAAGAGCAAAAGATAACTTACGAAACCCAGAAACAGGCGCAGGAAACACGTCAGGGGATGGAGAAAGAAACTGCTATCGCCGATATGCAAAAGGATATTGTGAAAGCACAACAGAGTGTGGAGATTGCAGAACGTACTGCAAGTGCAACGGTTAAAAAATCAGAAGGCGATGCAGCTGGTGTAAAATTGGCAGTTGGTGCAGAAGCTGAGGCTACAAAAATGAGGGCTCACGCAGAAGCAGAATCGACCAAAGCAAGAGCACAAGCAGATTCTGAGGCGATTAAATTAAGGGCATCGGCAGAGGCAGAACAAATTACGCTAACGGGTAGTGCCGAGGCTGGTAAAATTCTAGCTGTTGGTAAATCTACTGCCGAAGCTTACGAACTTGCTGTAAAGGCTTTAGGTGGAGAAAACTTCACCCGTTATAAAATCACTGAAGAGTTATCAAAAGGTAATGTAAAATTAATTCCTGATGTGTTGATTGGTGGCAATGGAAATAATGGTGGTTCGGCAATGGATGGGTTATTAGGTCTGAAATTAATGGAACTAATGGACCCCGAAAAACGTAAAGAAGTGGTTGCCATTGCGGAAATTGTAGAAACGAAACCGAAACCAAAAAGGGATAATATTAATCCCTAGTTTGAATTTAATAGTGGAAGTCTCGATGAAAATCGGGGCTTTTTTTTGTTCCGTTGGCTGAAGCTAAACGGCAATGAAATGCGATAGGGCAATCTGCTGTTCGCTCATTGCAGGCTGCTTTAACTGCTTGATCATAAATAAATTTCCATCGACTTTAGCCAAATTAATAAACTCTGCAACCCAAAATATTTGCAAAGGATTTCCCACCTAAACGGGATAGAAGTGGCAGCCTCCGATTTTTTCTATCGGAGCTAAAACGGATAGCCCGACTGACAACTAATCAGAAACACTTCAATTGCTTTCCAAAAAACAATTACATAATTATGCCGTTCTACTTTTAAACAAAATAGTAACTTTGCGCATTAATTTTGAATGATTGGATTTGCGAAACGTACAAAATCATTCACTCATTCAAAATTCATTAATTCAATCATTTTGAAAAACATGAAGAAAGTAAAAGTTGGCTTGGTACAAATGACTTGTACTAAAGATAAGCAGGAAAATTTAGAGAAAGCGATTGTAAAAGTAAGAGAAGCGGCGGCAAAAGGAGCACAAATTGTGTGTTTGCAAGAGCTTTTTACTTCGTTGTATTTCTGCGATGTTGAGGATTACGATAATTTCGATCTAGCTGAAAAAATTCCTGGTCCATCTACAGATGCTTTGCAAGTGGTGGCAAAGGAATTGGGTGTAGTAATTATCGCCTCTT
The DNA here is from genome assembly GCF_004331675.1 of Pedobacter frigidisoli. Lineage (GTDB taxonomy): Bacteria > Bacteroidota > Bacteroidia > Sphingobacteriales > Sphingobacteriaceae > Pedobacter > Pedobacter frigidisoli. Next base: position 9,160 of record NZ_SJSN01000011.1, read on the forward strand.
TATTTGAAAAACGTGCTGAAGGTTTATACCACAACACTACTGCTGTTTTAGATGCCGATGGTTCATATTTGGGTAAGTATCGCAAGATGCATATTCCTGATGACCCAGCTTTCTATGAAAAATTCTATTTCACGCCCGGCGATTTAGGTTATAAGGTTTTCGAAACGAAGTTTGCTAAAATCGGCATCTTAATTTGTTGGGACCAATGGTACCCAGAAGCATCGCGAATTACCGCTTTGATGGGTGCAGATATCATGTTTTATCCAACGGCAATTGGTTGGGATACTACGCAAGTTGAAGAAACTAACAAAGACCAGTACGATGCTTGGCAAACGATTCAACGCTCGCATTCGGTTGCTAACGGCGTTCCGGTTGTAAGTGTAAATCGGGTTGGCTTTGAGCAAGATGGCGCTATGAAATTCTGGGGCGGAAGTTTCGCTACGAATGCACAAGGCAAGTTGCTTTATTTAGCATCTCACGATAAGGAAGAAACAGAAGTTGTGGAGTTAGACTTAGACCAAAGCGATTTTATGCGTAAACATTGGCCGTTTTTAAGAGATAGAAGAATTGATTCTTACCAGCCGATTACAAAAAGATATATAGATAACGATTAGTTGTCGAAAGGTTAAAGACCAAAGCTTAAAGCGAAAAACTTCATAAGCGATCGTCATTGCGAGGCACGAAGCAATCTTATTCGATAAGTGAAAATAGATTGCTTCGTGCCTCGCAATGACGAAAACTAAAAATAACAATACACAAATGTCAAATTTTCCTCCTAAAGAACATTTAAATATTAATCAATTCGATTACTCTCCAAATCAACAAGGCTATGCTTTCCCTGCCGAATGGGCAAAACATGAAGCAACCTGGTTAAGTTGGCCACATAAAGAAGCAAGCTGGCCTGATAAAATCGAAACCATTTATGAGCCTTATTGCCGATTTATTAAAGCTGTGGCCGAGGGCGAAAAGGTGCGAATCAATGTTAAGGATGAAGAAATGAAAGCTTTTGCTGTTTCTGAATTAACAAAAGTTGATGCTGATTTATCGCAAATTGAATTTTATTTCAACGAAACTAACGATGCATGGTGTAGAGACCACGGTCCTGCATTTTTGCTGAAAGGAAATGAAAAAGCAATTGTTGATTGGGGATATAATGCTTGGGGCGGAAAATATCCGCCGTTTGATTTGGATGATGTAGTTCCGACGAAAATTGCAAAGGCTTTTGACTTGCCTTTATTTACACCTGATATAGTGATGGAAGGCGGTTCGGTAGAATTTAATGGAGCTGGAACGATTTTAACCACAACAGCTTGTTTATTGAACAAAAATCGTAATCCACATTTAACGAAAGAGCAGATTGAAAAATACTTGCTTGAATATTACGGACAAGAGCAGGTTTTATGGTTGGGAGACGGAATCGTAGGCGATGATACTGACGGTCACATTGATGATATTACTCGCTTTGTAAATGAAGATACTGTTTTAACGGTTGTAGAAAGCAATCCATTGGATGAAAACTATATTCTGCTGCAAGAGAATTTGGAAGCTTTGAAAGCGATGAAACTGAAAGACGGTCGCTCACTTAATATTGTGGAGTTGCCAATGCCATCGCCGGTAATTCATGAAGATACGCGTTTACCTGCATCTTATGCTAACTTTTATATCGCTAACGCTGCTGTAATTGTTCCAATTTTTAATGATGTGAACGACCAAAAAGCTTTAGATATTATTCAAGGTTGTTTTCCGGATAGAAAAGTGATTGGGATTAACTCTGTAGATATTATTTGGGGATTGGGAAGTTTCCATTGCTTGAGTCAGCAGGAGCCAACCCCCTAACCTCCCTGAAGGGGGAATAAAACCCATCGTGTTAAACATTCACAATTAATATTAACTTTACAACAGTTTAAATTTTTATACATTATATAGAAGTCCCCTTTAGGGGATTTAGGGGTTATGAAATTACTAGAAGGAAAAACAGCATTAATTACCGGCGCATCGAAAGGTATTGGTCGTAAAATAGCTGAAAAATTTGCGGAGCAAGGTGCTAACGTTGCTTTTACATATTTATCATCAGTAGAAAAAGGCGAGGCCTTAGAGCAAGAATTGCAAAGCTTTGGAACAAAGGTTAAAGGTTACCGTTCTGATGCATCAAAATTCGACCAGGCAGAGCAATTAATCAATGATATTGTTGCCGATTTCGGAACGATAGATATCGTTGTAAATAACGCAGGTATTACCAAAGATGGTCTGTTGATGCGCATGAGTGAAGAAAATTGGGATGACGTAATTAACATCAACTTGAAATCTGTATTCAACGTGACTAAAGCTGCATCTAAAGTAATGATGAAAGCCCGTAAAGGTGTTTTCATTAACATGAGCTCGGTGGTTGGTGTTACGGGTAACGCAGGACAAGCAAATTACGCCGCATCAAAAGCTGGTATTATTGGTTTCACAAAGTCTGTAGCTAAGGAATTAGGCTCGAGAAATATTCGTGCTAACGTGGTTGCTCCGGGTTTCATCCGTACCGAAATGACTGAAGTTTTAGACCCTGCCGTGGTTGCGGGTTGGGAAAAAGATATCCCACTTAAGCGTGCCGGCGAAACAGAAGATATTGCCAATGTTTGTGTGTTCTTAGCTTCAGATATGAGCGCTTATGTTACCGGACAAACTTTATCGGTTTGCGGCGGAATGCTATAATTTAAGCTTAAAGCTTAAAGACCAAAGATAAAAGCGAAAACCTGCTAGTTCTAAAAGTCTAGTAGGTTTTTTATTTCAGAACATATTTTCCTTTAACTTCCTTAATATTTAGGGCAGTTTTATTCTTCTCAAAAGCCAAATAGCCCGGCTGTAAAGTTTTCCAAAAGTTAATCTGTGCAGGAAATTGAGCTGCATATTTTTTCATATTTCCATCTGTCATTTTAAATGGATAAATGTAAACAGGAATTTTATCCTGACCAGCATTTCTAGCCTCCACACCTAAAACGTAAACTTCCTTAATCTTTTCATCCGTTAGCGGAATGCAACCAACCGTTACACACTTGCCATGGATGTAAATGTCTCCACCGGTTTTTCTGTCTTTTCCTGTTCTGGCAGAGTCAACTGAGTTTGGATAATTAACACCAAGCGATAAAAGAAAACTACTCATCGGATTGAAAACATTGATAAAATAAAATCCCTCGGGTGTTTGTCCATCGCCCTCCATCACTTTCGGACCTAATGTGCCCGAATGTGCACAAAAATCGTAAGTTCTGAATAAAGAATATTTTTTGTCTGATTTAGATTTCAACCAAACCTCCAACTTACCCTCAGTTTTATAGGCATTTATTACCATCGAAAAATCATTGTCGTAACCAGCTGCTTTGATGAATTTTTGTAAAGTTTCCCATTTCTCCGCATAAGCTTTTTCTACTCGCTCGAATTTAATTTGAGTTGCCTTGAAATTGTTTTGTGCATTGGCCATGATGCTAAGGGATAATAAAAACGTTAAACAGATTAATTTCATAAAATTTGGTTTGGTTAAAGCTAAATAAATTATCGATTTAACCGCAAAGGTCGCCAAGATTTTCTAAGCACTAAGTCGCAAAGAACGCTAGGTTGGATTTTAAAAAATATGTGTGTGCCTTTTATATCTATCTTTTTTCACTCGTTCGTTAATTGCCAAACCTTATCCTTTCTTTGCGTATTTACTTTGCGGCCTTTGCGGTTAATAACAAAATTAGCATCTTTATAAAATATGAATGGCTTTTTTGCTGGTACTTCTATTTTGTATTTTCTGGGTTGCCTTGCATTGGGTATTTTATATGCGTGGTTGCTTTATCGCAGTAATAAAAATCTCGATAAAAAGTTACTTTATGGATTAACTGCCATCCGGATAATTGCTGTCACGGCTATTGCCTGGCTGATATTTGGGCCATTAATAAAAACCCTAAATTATACTTTAGATAAACCTGTTATCATCATCGGTCAAGATAATTCCCTTTCAGTTGGTCAGGTTAAGGCTGCTGGTTTCGACCAAAAATTGTACGAGCAGAATCTTAAAAAATTACAGGAAAAACTATCAGATAAATACGAAGTAAAAACCTACAATTTCGGTGATTCTGTTGGCGACGGATTTGATTTCAAAAATCAAGGAAAGCTAACAGATGCTTCTGCCTTTTTCCAAAAGATTAGAGATGAATACACGAATAGAAACGTTGGCGCAATTGTTTTAGCCACGGATGGAATTTTCAATCACGGTGGCAATCCTTTATACGGCATCAACCAAATCAATGCACCAGTATATAGCATTGCTTTGGGTGATAGTATTCCGAAACGAGATGTACTTATTTCAAATGTAAACTACAATAACATCGTTTATTTGGATGATGATTTTACCATTGAAGTTCAGATTCAAGCTTTCCAAAGTGATAGAGAAAACACCTCATTAACAGTTAACCAAAATGGAGCGAAAGTTGAGCAGCAAAACATCGCAATTAATGGAAATTCTTTTGTGAAAACCGTTCCTGTGAAATTACACGCGGGTAAAATTGGCGTTCAGAAATATACCGTTCAGCTTGGTGTGCTCCCAAATGAAATTACCACCAAGAATAATGTTCAAACTCTTTATGTCGAAGTAATTGATGGCAGGCAAAAAGTATTGTTAGCGGCAGCGGCTCCACATCCAGATTTGGCGGTGTTAAAGGAAGCCATTTCCCTTAACAAACATTATGAAGCGAAACTGGCTTTGGCTGATGATTTAAACTCAACAGACCCCTCTAAATTTGATTTAATTGTTTTGTATCAGTTACCCGATGTTCAAAATATTTCGACTACTTTTTTACAGAAAGTAATGACTTTAAAGAAACCCATTTGGTATGTTTTGGGTGCGCAAAGTAATGTGAGTGCTTTTAATCAAATTCAAAATCAAGTTAATTTAAGTTCAGCTAATGGTTCTATTCAAGAGGTTTATCCTGATTTAGCGAGTGGATTTACGAGTTTCAACTTATCAGAAGAAGATAAAAAACAGTTCTCTACTTTCGACCCTTTACTAACGCCTTTCGGCAGGTTAACCGTTAATGCAAGTGCAACCCCGGTTTTTAATCAACGTGTTGGGAAAGTAAGTACGCAACAACCATTGTTATTTTTCACAAATGATAACGGTGTAAAAGCTGGTTATTTAATGGGAGAGGGTTTGTGGCGTTGGAAATTATCTGAAGCTGAGAATGAAAACCAACAATCGAGTTTAAATGATTTGATTTCCAAAACCGTTCAATATCTGTCTGTAAAGGATGATAAAAGAAGATTCAAGGTTTTTACTTCCAAATCTGCTTATGATGAAAATGAATCTATTCAATTTAATGGAACACTTTATAACGAAAGCTATCAACCTGTAAATGAATCGGAAGTTAACTTACAAGTAAAAAATGATGCAGGGAAAGTCTTTAATTATGTGTTTTCCAAAACTGAAAATAGTTATCAGTTAGATGCCGGTTCAATGCCTGCAGGTAATTATTCTTATGTAGCTAACACAACTTTGGGAGGCAAGAAATTTACTGCCACTGGTAGTTTCTATGTAAATGCGCTAGTTGCAGAATATCAACAGACTACAGCCAATCATCAACTGCTGAATACCATTTCTAAACAAAGCAGCGGCAAACTTTTCATGCCTGCAGATTTGCTAAAAATTGCTGATGAAATCCTGAAAAACGAAAACATCAAAACCATTAGCTACGAAGACCGTAAATTCGATGAGCTTATTAATATCAAATGGTTATTCGGATTGATTTTGGTTTTGCTTAGCGTGGAATGGTTTTTACGGAAGAGAAATGGAGAGTTGTAATGTAAGATGTAAATATGTAAGATGGACAATGTTTAGTGCGTAAAATTTGTGCTTATTGATTCATTTTCCCTCATCCATTTTCCATCCTTTAGTGCCACTCATCCTTATAAACAAACTTCGGCATTTGCCATTCGTATTTTATAGATAATAATCTAATGGTTAAACCAACAACAGCGGCTATTACGGTGGCCATTAATTCACTTCCGTGGAAATGTTCAACGCCAATATAAACAGCTCCTGTTACAATGGCTGCACTGGCATAAATCTCCTTGCGGAATAAGAATGGAACTTCATTACAGAGTACATCACGTAAAACACCGCCAGCACAACCTGTAATCATTCCGCTAAATAATACGATGAGGTAAGGCAGATGAATTTGCTGTGCAACTTGGCAGCCGATAATCGTAAATACCACTAAGCCCATTGCATCAAGATAAAGAAATAGCCTTTTCAACTTGGTCATAACAGAGGCAATAAAAGCAGCTAGTAAAGCAGCTCCGGCAGTAATAATTAAATATTCAGGATGCTCAACCCAGCTCATTGGGTAATGACCAAAAAGTACGTTTCTAACCGTTCCGCCGCCGAGGGCAGTAACCCAAGCGATAATACAAACACCAACCCAATCCATATCTCTACGGCCAGCAGAAAGTGCAGCAGTCATGGCTTCGGCAGTAATGGCGATGATATATAAAATGTGGAGCATAGAGAGGTGGTTAATTGTTTGAATTGGTTAACTAAAAAAACCAAACTGCGAATTAAAATGCTTTATTATTAAATCTAAAAACCAATTATGAATTTTATCTGCTCCTTAATCCTACCTTATCCTTAAATCCTAAAAATCCTGTTCCAAAATCCTGGTTTAATCTTTCTTCTCCTCACGAATAATAACAAAAACATCTTCGTTATCTTTTTTCATGAAATATTTTTCACGAGCAAACTTTTCTGCTGTATTTAGATTGGTGTTCAGTTCGTTTAAATCGTTTTTAACCTGAGCGGTTTCTTTTTCGAAATATTCCTTTTCTTCTTGCAACTTATTCGCCTGACTGCGGTATTCGTATTGCGACATCATATCGTTTTTATCGAAAAATAACATCCACAGCGCAAAAGCAACCGTTGCAAGGAAATATTTATTGCGGAAAAGGTCTATTAAACGTGTCATAATTTTCTCGAAAAATCGTCATTGCGAGGCACGAAGAAATCTGTTGAGTAAGATTGCTTTGTACTTCGCAACGACGTAAATGTATAAAAAAACATCCGAAGATTTAAAATCTCCGGATGTTCTACAAATAAGTTTTTCAACTTCTTAACACCCCAAACCCCTAAAGGGGCTTTACGGCATTTCCTTAAGTCCCCTTTAGGGGATTTAGGGGTTTATTTTTTTGCGTATTTGAAGTTTTTACCGATGAAACGAGCGTTTTCACCCAATTCTTCTTCAATACGTAACAACTGATTGTATTTTGCTATTCTATCAGAACGAGATGCAGAACCGGTTTTAATCTGTCCGCAGTTTAATGCAACAGCTAAATCAGCAATGGTTACATCTTCAGTTTCGCCGGAACGGTGACTCATTACAGACGTATAGCCATTCGTTTGTGCTAATGAAACAGCGTTGATTGTTTCAGTTAAAGAACCGATTTGGTTAACTTTTACCAAAATTGAATTCGCAATTGCCTCATCAATACCACGTTGCAAACGCGTAACATTCGTTACAAATAAATCATCACCAACCAATTGTACTTTATCGCCAACTTTATCAGTTAAAGCTTTCCAACCCGTCCAGTCGTTTTCATCCATACCATCCTCAATAGAAATAATTGGATATTTTACAGATAAATCAGCTAAATATTGAGCTTGTTCTTCGCTAGTGCGAATTGCGCCTTTATCACCCTCAAATTTGGTATAATCGTATTTACCATCTTTGTAAAACTCAGATGACGCACAATCCAAAGCTAAATAAATATCAGAACCTGGTTTGTAACCTGCTTTTTCAATTGCTTTTAAAACTGTTTCAATCGCATCTTCAGTACCATCAAAAGTAGGAGCAAATCCACCTTCATCACCAACAGTTGTAGTTAAACCTCTATCATGTAGAATGCCTTTTAAAGTATGGAAAACTTCTGTTCCCCAACGTAATGCTTCAGAGAAAGATGGAGCACCAACCGGCATAATCATAAATTCCTGGAACGCAATCGGCGCATCAGAGTGAGAACCGCCGTTAATAATATTCATCATCGGAATCGGTAAAGTATTTGCATTTACACCACCAATGTAGCGGTATAAAGGTTGACCGATTTCATCTGCAGCAGCTTTTGAAGCAGCCAAAGAAACACCTAAAATAGCATTAGCACCTAAATTACCTTTGTTTTCGGTACCATCTATGTCTAACATTATTTTATCAATCGTATTTTGTTCAAAAACATCAATACCTCTTAATGCATCAGCAATTTTAGTATTTACATTTTCTACAGCTTTTAATACACCTTTACCTAAATATGTAGATTTATCTCCATCGCGTAATTCAACAGCCTCGTGTTGGCCAGTAGATGCACCACTTGGTACAGCTGCACGCCCAAAAGCGCCTGCTTCTGTTACTACTTCTACTTCTAGTGTTGGATTGCCTCTCGAATCGAGAATTTGTCTGGCATGGACATTAACAATTATGCTCATTTTATTTGATTTTTGTTGATTTTTTTAACTGCTTAGTGTATAAAGTACAATTACTAAGCGTAACATCAAAGTTAGTATATTTTTTAAATAAATAAAGTGTTTAAGGCGTTAATGTTACGATAGTAATTTAGGTTTAATCAGTTCTTAATTTTAAATTAATATTGATGTTTTGGAAATCAATTGCAGTGGTTTTTCGGCTAAAGCAGTCCCGCTTTTTGTTACAACAAAAGCAGAAAAAGCTTTTGGTTTCCACAGCAATCGGGTTTATATAACTCAGGTATTGTAATGCTTGGGACGAAAATCATCAAACTCAAAATAATTCAATGTTTTTGGATTTAAACTTACAATTTCATGTTCCGTCAGTTGAAACTGACGGTAATGAACCCGAGTAATCTCCATTTCATTACCGTTGACTTCAGTCAACGGTAAACTATTTGGCTATAAACTTATAAAAAGGCACAAATTCCCGATGCCAAAACCATTCAGTATGCTTGCCATCTTCTTTCTCTAACAGCACTATATTTTTATTCTTGCCATCCGGATTCAAAATATCATAAACCTTTTTCATATCACGAACCATTGCCGCCCCTTCCTTATCTCCAGCAACAAAGAACACCTTGCTGTTTTTCAAGCTTGTTAATCTTGCCGTAACCTCATCATAAATTTTCGGCGCTAACCAAAACGCTGGACTAAAAACTCCAGCCGAGCCAAATACTTTTGGGTATTCTGCAATGGCGTACATGGAAATTAATCCACCCATAGAACTACCTGCAATCGACGTATTTTTGACATCTTTTAATGTTCTGTATCTTGAGTCGATATATGGTTTCAATGTTTCAACTAAAAATTGTACATAAGCTTTTCCCTCGCCTTTACCGTATTGACTGTCGTATGGATTATACTCTTTCAATCTGTCTTTTCCACCATGGTCAATTCCAACAATAATCATCTCTTTCGAACCCTCGCGAATCAAACTATCCATAACCGTGTCAACGGCCCATTCATCAGCTCGTGGCGGGTTTGCGTGAAATAAGTTCTGACCATCCTGCATATAAATTACAGGATATTTCTTTTTCAATTTTGAATAATCCTTTGGTAAATAAATCCAAACCTGGCGATGTTTGTTCAATTGTGGCATAAAGAACGCAGAATCAACAACATGAACATGGTCGCCGAAGTGATATTCTTCTTTTACTTGTTTAAAATTATCATTCCAATTTGCTACATCGATATTCATTGTGGTATCAACATTCAAATTTATCGTTCTGTTTGCAATAGGTTTGCCATCAATTTTAGATTCTGCTTTATCCCAGCTTCCACGGGTAATTTTAAATTCTTGATTGCCTTGTGGTAAATTCATCGAAATAAAATAAGTTAAGCTATCCTTTTGCTTCAAATTGAAAGTGTTATTGTTTGGATTCCAATCGTTGAAATTTCCAGATATAAATAAACTATCCGAAGTTTTCTTCGGAATATGAATTGTTAAATCAACTTTAATCTGGGCTGATAAAAAGAGGGGAAATATTAAGGCGATAAATAATAGTTTATTTGGCATATTATAAATTTAATTGATGCTTCCTGAAACTGAAAATCAACTCATCGAAATATTCATCATATTTAAAGATAGTTCCTTTTAATTCAGCTTCTAAAATAAACCCGATTTTTTTTAATACCTGTTGCGATGCAAGGTTTACATGAGAAGTTCTTGCAAAAATGCGCTCAATGTCAAATGTCTCAAAGCCATACTTCAGCATTTCCTTTACCGCTAATGGAACAATTCCTTTGCCCCAAAAAGGCTCTGCAATCCAGTAACCCATTTCAGCACTCCTTGAATAAATATCTGACAGGGGATGAACACCAATTGAACCTACAACTTCATCATTAATAACAATGGCCTTGATTTGTAAGGGCCGGTGACTTAGCGCCAATTCGATAAAAGCTTCACCATCTTCATCCTGATATGGAAATGGAAACTTATTGGTGAGGTTTTTAGCGATGTTGAAATTGTTGGCATATTTCACCAAAGCATTAACATCGTTGAGGTGGAAAGGGCGTAAAGTAAATCGCATCATTTTGATTTTAAATCTAATTTAAATAAAAACAGCTCGAAAGGGTTACAACCGATTATTTTTTTGATGGTAACATTTTTAATCTCAAATAGTCTTAAGTTAAATAATTCATAATGCTGAAATTCAATTCTTTCGCGAAATCTTATGGGAGTCACCTAATCTTAAAAATTGATAATTTGACAATAGAGCGGGGCGTGTATTGGATAAAAGGCGCTAACGGTTCAGGTAAAAGTACTTTACTAAAATCAATTGCAGGTTTTTTTTCATTTAAAGGCAGTATTTTTTTGGATGAACTCAATTTAAAAAAAGATGGTGTTGCATATCGAAAGCTTGTAAATTTTGCTGATGCAGAGCCTGTTTACCCTGATTTTTTAACGGGATATGAAATGATAAAACTTTTTGCTGCTGCCAAGGCTGCGGAAAGACACCAGGAGGAGAAATATATATCCGAAATGAATATGCAGGCCTATATTAACAATCCATTAGGCACTTACTCCAGTGGAATGTTAAAGAAACTATCATTAGTTCTTGCTTTCTTAGGTAAACCAAAATTAATTTTGCTTGATGAACCCTTAAATACAATTGATGTAGAATCGCTGGAGGTGCTATATAAATGGATTGAAGAAAAACACCTTGCAGATAATACAAGTTTCTTTCTCTCTTCACATCAGCAAGTTGATGTTAAAAGGATATTATTTAAAGTGGCGTTGCTTCAGGATAATAGCTTAAAAATTGAAATGTAATGAATTCTGCTCTAAATTCTATTTTAAGAAAGATTTTTGTTTTTGGTTTTTACCGCTCGCATGCAGGTATGCTTGCTTTCATCTTTATCATGCTTATAAGCTATTGTTTTTTTATCAATACTTTAGGTACTGTACGATCAGAGGAGATTGATTTTTGGCAATTCTTTTTTACAATAGGTTTGGTTAGCAATCCACTCATAATGATATGCTACTTGCTCATCTGCCTAATATATACCTATAAAAGCTGGCAGTATTTTATTTTTCAATTTACCCAACCTAATCATCAGTTTTTATATTATAGTGTAAATACTTATAGTAAAAACATTCAGTTAAAAAGTTGGTTTTTGGTTCAGTTACAAGTATTTACTCCAATTTTGATTTATACTATTTATGCTGCAGTAATAGGGCTAATATTTCATTATTATTTAATTTCCGCTTGCATTTTACTCTTCGTTTTTTTATTAGCTTATGTTAGTGCAGTACTGTATGTGTATCAAATTAATAAGTTATATAGTGTAGATGAAAAGCCACTTACTGTACTACTGTTTAAGAGAATCAGTAAACCTATTTTTCTACTTTATACTTTGATGATTTTTAATCAAGCAAAACTGGGTTATCTGTTAACTAAAGCTTTATCATGGGTGTTAATCTGGAGTGTATTTTTTTTGTTTATCGATTTGCAGAATGATTTGCGTTTGCTACTTTTGATCTCTTCGTTTATTGCAATATCTCATGCATTTTTAATTTATCGGGAGAGAGATTTTAATGATACGAGCTTAAATTTCCTTAAAAATTTTCCATACTCGTATTTTAAATTATTTTTTGGCTTTTGTTTAAATTATATTGTTATTCTTTTGCCAGAGATTTTCTGGCTAATAACCAAATTCGGCATTGAAAAATCTGGGATACTTATTCTGTTCATATTGGCTGCAATGCTATTATTTAGGAGTATTCTCTATTTAGGAATGCGTATAAAAGGTTTTTTGATAACCATTTTCTTTTTACTAAGCATATTCTATATCATTATTTTATTTGGATATGGATGGAGTTTAATACCAATGAATTTTGGTTTGGCTTTCATAATTTTTAGGAAAAACTATTTTCATTAAGATTGTTCATTAATGCAATAACGGTGATAAGGTGTTTAACATCGCCAGCTACAAAAGCATTGGTGGTTTTTACCATCGTTCAGGTTTCTTTATTGTTAATTTTTAACTTTACGGGAAGACTATCTTTGGCCAAAATTTTTGGTGTAAGTGCCATTCAATGTTTAATGTTAGGCATTACCCTAAAAGTTTTCTGCACCATTGTTTTGGAGGCAATTTATTTACAAACTGAGGCTTATCAATCAAGCAGGTTTTCCGATTTTATCAACTATAAAGAATTGCAACATCGCTTGCAGCGCTATTTATGGGTAATTGCTTCAGTTGTTTTCTTCATCTCTTTTGTGAGGAATATTACCCTTTACGATTTACTGGTAATCTCTGCATCAGATTTCATTTATGCAATTAGGAGCATTGGCAGCTATGATTTTGGAGAGTATGCAATTGGCATCAGAACTTTAATCTGGGTTGCCGATTTATCAATTGCAGGCGAAGTACGAACCGAAGCCATGATTGATGTGAAAAGTGCGCTAAGTGGAGCAGGAATTAATCTGCAGGTTAGGCCTTTGAGTTAAATAAAGTTTTTAAATAGGATTTGGGCGTTTTAACACGCTGTACACTGTATCTCCGAAGAAAAATCGGAGGATGCCGCTTCCATCGTAAACGCAAACAGAATCTTAGCATATTTGTTCAAGCGAAAATCAAATATTAGCAAACACAAAGTTTAATCTTGCCAATTCTGTTTTTACTTGGTTCATGCCAATCAAACCTCCAGAAAAGCCACTAGTTTGTTGAAAAATATTTACCATAAGCTCGTTTTCACCACTCGGTGTCATGGTTACACTAAATTTGTAATAAGTAACAAAGGCTCCAAGTAAAAGGCGTTTGATTCTACTTCCCTTTTCCAGAATTAAATTACCAAATCCTTGATCTATAACTTTGTAGCCTTGACGTCCCAAATGATAAACAATCGTTTTGGTCATTTCTTCAACTGAAACATTTCCGTATAAATTTGAAATCAAACCATCTACAGTTTGAAGATTTTTAATAAAATATGGCATAATTTAAATAGTTATTTAAGTTCATCTAACACCTTAAATAGCTTTTTGTTTATTCCGCTGCCGCTATAATTATTAATATTGATAACAATTACATATTTATTCCCTGCCGAATCAGTGTGATAACCTGCAAAAGCAGAAACATCGTTTATGGTGCCGCTTTTTATCTTCATTCCATTATATTCAGGTAATGCTTTATAATAATCGGCAAACCAGTTTTCCTTTTGTACTTGAAACAAAATATTGGCCATAGCCGAAGTTGTAATTCTATCGCCGGGCGAAAGTCCGCTTCCATCAATAATGTTCAAGGCTGATTTGTCAATTCCTTTAGCTGCCCAAAAATCTATTTCAGTTTCGGCACCTTTTGAAGTTGTAGCTGGTTTCCCAGATTTTAACGCAATAGTTTTTAGCAGGGTTTCGCCATATAAATTGATGCTCTTTTTTAAAAACCAATAAGTTATTTCACTTAAGGGAGGAGAACTGATGGTGCTTATTTTTTGAGTAACTGTAGGAATTGGTTGATTGTTTAATGCCATTAATCTGGTTGTAGTAACTTGGAGATTGGTTTGAATACCTAATCTTTTTAAAGTATCCTGTAAACGATAGGCACAATCAAAAGCAGGATCGGGGAGTGCAACAGAAATACCCGTTTTACTAATTCCCATTCCCCAACTTCCTCGCAGATACGCAACATTGCTATAGGGTGGAAGAAAGGCATAACTTCTGTCGCCAGTTCCAGAACTTCCTGTTTTAAGTTCATTCACAATTTGCACATAAGGGGTTTCTGGAACGGTTTTTACAATTTTCACGCCATCAGCTGTGCTAGAACCCGGACGTAAATGAATATCGAATTGATTTTCCCGCCAAGCTAAGCCCGAGGTTCCGGCACCGTAATAGTTCCCAATATCCTGCCAAACCCAGCCTTCTGGCGTTGTTTGTGTTCCGAAAATTCTATCATCGCCAATTATAGTGCCCTCAATTTTTTTAATTCCTGCTGATTTTATAGCCGCAACCCACTGCGTTAAAACTGCATTTTCTTTGTTTTGATACCGCCAGGAACCCAATGTCGGATCGCCGCTTCCCATAATGATGAGATTTCCTTTCAAGGTTCCGTCGCCTGTAATAGTTCCTGTATAAGCTAGCGTAGTTTGAAATCGAAAATCCTTGCCCAAAATGCTAAATGCAGTTGCGGCAGTAATGGTTTTTAAGGTAGAAGCGGTAGCTAAACCAATTTGCTCATTTTTCGCAAATAGCGTTTTGCCAGTATTGGCATCCAAAATGCAAAGCGATGTAATGGCATGTTTTGCCTGTTCATCATTTAATAGATTGTTAAACGCTTTTTCGAGGTTTTGGATTCTGGTTTGAGCATTAACAATATTTGAAACAATGATTAGAACGAATAGGGAAAATATTTTTGAACGCATAGATTTTTATCTCTTGATGATAAACAAAGATAAAATTATTTGAAAACCCATACCCAATAATAAATAGATATAGCTATTTTATTTGGAAAGCGAAACCTGTGCTTCTTGGGTTTCGATAGTCCCGCCTTTTGCTAAATCCTGATAGAAAACCTGTGCAACAGGCAAGCATACCTGATAATAAATAAAGACAGATGCTTAAATCAGGATACCGCTGCCAGTCGGGTTTATTTATGCAGTTTGAAGTTGTATCTAAGCCACCTAAACCCGATCAAAGCGAGATGCCAATTCTTCATTGGCAGAAGCGGGAGCGGGGCGGGTATAACCTAAAAGCTACTCAAACTGCTTTCTCAAAAAAAAGATTATTGATTAAAGAGAAACCGTTTGTGTAAGCATTATCCATTAAAAAGTTTATTGCGTTTAATCTCTTTACCTTGCCTTAGTTTAACTGCATGATAAATTGTTGGAACATCGTTTGTCCACTTTTTAAGAACAAGTGTAATGGCTATAATCTCCAACCTAGTTGCTAAGCCAACCCACAAGCAAAGCTCGAATAGGACCAAAGATTTACAGTGAACCATGATTTCTACTAGCGTAGCAAATAAAATTAGCGTCCATATTTTTGCCCCGATAGAATGAGTGGCAATTTCTTTTTTAAACTTTAGATAACTAACAAAATAAATGAGCACTTCGGCACCAATAAGCACCGCTAGCTTCATTAGGTTTGCCTTAAAAAAATCGGGACATTGAATATAGGTGGCAACAGTTACGGATATGAAAAAAACCTGGTCAATGCTTGAATCTAGGCGCCTTAATATCTCTGAGGAAATATTTAACCTTCTTGCTATTATTCCATCGAAAACATCGGTTAACAAGCCAATCGACAATAGTGTAATTGCCCAAAACGAATAATGATTTGCATCGATTACACTTAGCAAAATAATTCCAAAACCAATAAGTAACCTAGAATAAATTAAGGCGATTGGAATATTTTTCATAATTGGAGCGCATAAAAAAACCTGTGAGTTTTGAGATTCACAGGTTTTAATTTTTATTTCTCTTAAACTAATTCTTTCTGAATTAAGTATTCTGCAATTTGAACCGCATTAGTTGCGGCGCCCTTACGCAAATTATCGGCTACAATCCAAAGGTTTAGCGCTCTTGCATGTGATTCATCTCTACGAATTCGACCAACAAAAACCTCATCTTTTTCATGTGCGTCTTTCGGCATTGGATATTTAAGGTTCGCAACATCATCTACAACGATAATTCCTGGCGCCTTTTCTAAAATGCTACGAACTTCGGCTAAATCGAAATCGTTTTCAAACTCGATATTAACCGATTCTGAGTGGCCACCCATCACAGGAATACGAACAGTAGTTGCGGTAACCTTAATGCTGTTATCACTCATGATTTTATTGGTTTCATTAACCATTTTCATCTCCTCTTTAGTATATCCGTTTTCCATAAAAACATCGATATGAGGAAGAACATTAAGATCAATTTCATAAGGATAAGCTTTAGGGCCATCAATACCTTTACGCTCGTTCATCAACTGCTCTACAGCCTTAACACCTGTTCCGGTAACCGATTGATACGTAGAAACCACCACACGTTTAATTTTATATTTATCGTGCAAAGGTTTTAAAACCACCACCATTTGAATGGTAGAACAGTTTGGGTTTGCAATAATTTTATTATCAATAGAAAGTTCGTGAGCATTTACTTCCGGAACGATTAGCTTAACATTAGGATCCATTCTCCACGCAGAAGAGTTATCGATAACCGTTGTTCCGGCTTCTTTGAAACGTGGTGCATGCTCTAATGAAGTATTTCCACCAGCAGAAAACAAAGCGATGTCTGGTCTCATGCCAATTGCAGTATCCATGCTAACGATTGGGAACTTCTTACCCTTAAAAGTAATTTCCTTACCAACACTCTTTTCTGATGCCACGGGAATTAACTCTGTTAAAGGGAAATTTCTTTCCTCCAATACTTTTAACATTACGGTACCAACCAAACCGGTTGCACCTACAACTGCTACTTTCATTTTAAATTTTAATTATTATATTTATTAAACATTTGATATAAGCCCAAATATGGTAAAAATTACGCTTATATCCCTATTGTTACCCATTAAAATTGCATCCATTATTTTAAATCCTCATTCGATAACCGAAAAAAGGATAGGTATTGTGTGCTCATCCATCCCAATAAACCGCTCAATGAATGGCATTCGAAATGAAAGTCGAATGGCTACTTTCGCTTACCAAATTATCAATAGGGGCGATATTCTTATTTCTGAAGTTTTGTTTAATCCAAAAACTGGTGGAGTGGATTTTGTAGAGATTTACAATAACTCTGGCCATGAAATCGATTTGAAAGAATTGCAACTCGCAAATGCAAATACCGCTGGGGAACCGGCAAGCATTAAAAACGTTTCTGCAGTAAAATTGATGATTGCGCCCAGTACTTACTGGGTGATTACTATAAATCAAGCCAATATCAAACAGAATTACCAAGCTAAATTTCCGAATCAATTTGTTCAATTAAGCAGTTTGCCAGCTTACAATAATGATAAGGGCTCGGTAATTCTATTGAGCAATAATCAGATCTTGGATAGGTTAGACTACAACGCAAAGATTCATCATCCATTAATTCAAGATGAAGATGGAATTTCTTTGGAGCGTGTTTCTTTCTCTGTAGGCGCTAATGAATCGGGTAACTTTAAATCGGCTGCTGCAACGGTTGGTTATGCATCACCAACTTACAAGAATTCTCAAGAACTAAATGGCGGTGAAAATTATGCTCGCTTATTATCGAAGACATTTTCTCCTGATGGAGATAATTTTGAGGATTTGATGACTTTGGAATATCAGGTTGCTGAAAACGCTAGCCTGGCAAATGTTAACGTATATAACGATAAGGGAAGATTGGTTAGAAAGTTGCTTAAAAATCAAACCATCGGTACAAATGGAGCCTTAACTTGGGATGGTTTAAATGATGATGGGCAAAAAGCAGCTATTGGAATTTATGTTGTTCTGTTTGATGTTTTCGATTTGAATGGAAATACAAAACGTTTTAAAAACACTTGTGTGTTGGCTGGAAAGTTGAATTAAGGATTTTCTTAAGAGATAAATTACTAATAATAAAGTGATTTATCCCACAGATTGAAGTGATTGAGGCAGATTTTAGCCTGAATCATTTTAATCTGCGGGAAAACTTATATCAAATTCGCTTTAATATAATCGCAACTGGTTTTAATTGAACCAATTGGATTTGGGTAATAATTGCTTTCATGTTCTACAAAGAAGTGCTGCATACCAGATAGTTTAGCTTCGGCAAAAATGGCCTTAAAATCGATTGATCCTTTGCCAACTTCGGTATTTAATTCTGGCTTTGCTTTATCCATATCCTTAACATGCCACATTGGAAAACGACCTGGGTATTTTTTAATTAATGCTAATGGATCATTTCCAGAACGAACAACCCAGTAAATATCCATTTCGAAGTTCACTAATTTTTTATCGGTTTCTTTTAAATAAACTTCATAACCTGTTGTATCGCCTAAGTTTTTGAACTCAAAATCGTGGTTGTGGTAGGCAAACTTTAGTCCTGATGCTTTCGCAATTTCTGCCACCTTATTAAAATCATCAGCAGTTTTTTTGAAGCCATCAGCACCCTTGCTCATGTCTACATGCGCACCTGCAATAGTGAAATATTTACCGCCAAGTGCCGCACAAGATTCAATATCTGCTTTTAGTTTATCGGTTTTACCAGTTTTAGAAAATTCATCCATTCCATAATGCCCACTTGGTGCTTTCAAGCCATTGGCATCTAGTAAAGCCTTAAATTCTTTAGTCGATAGATTCCAGAATTTCCCATCAGAGAAACCGTAGGTCTCCACTTCTTTATATCCCGCTTGAGCTACCTTTTCAATTACTCCTTTTACATCCTTTGGCAATTCATCACGCAGTGTATATAATTGTAAGCCAACATTTTTGGTAGCCTTATCGAAAGCAAATGATGGAATTAGTACTGCAGCACCAGCCGCTAAGCCAGCCTGTTTTATAAAAGTTCTTCTAGAGTTCATATACTAAAATTAAACAAGTTCTTTTTTATGTATGCGCAACTTGCCGCCACCGATTCCATTGGGTTTGGCTTGTAATTGGTTTCATGCTCAACAAAGAAATATTTCATTCCTGATAGTTTAGCATCAGCGAAAATAGTTTTGAAGTTTATTGAGCCTGTTCCCACCTCGGCATTTAATATAGGGTCTTTTTTATCCATATCCTTAACATGCCACATGGTAAAACGTCCTGCGTTTTCTTTAAATAGCTTTATCGGATCATTTCCAGAGCGCACCACCCAATATAAATCCAATTCAAAATCAACCAGGTTTTTATCAGTGCCTTTTAACAAAATTTCGTAACCAGTGGTATCGCCCTGTTTTTCGAACTCAAAATCGTGGTTATGATAGGCCAATCTTATACCTGCATCTTTACACATTTTGCCAGCTTGGTTTATTTTCTTTACCAGTTCCATGTAATCATCTGCATTTTTTCTAATACTTGGATCTAGCCATGGAATGGTAATATATTCGCTTCCCAATACTTTGGCTGCAACAATTGCCTCTTCTAATTCTGCTGTGTCTCCGTTAGCTAAATAATTGGTTAAACTGTAATGTCCACTTGGTGCATAAAGACTATTATCATCTAAAAGCTTTTTAAATTCTATAGGATTTAAGCCCCAATATTGATCTTTTATAGAAAATCCATAAGGCTCTACCTGAGTAAAACCGGCCTTTGCTACTTTTTCAATTGTTCCTTTTACATCTTTAGGCAGTTCATCTCTTAACGACCATAACTGCAAGCCAACATTCTTTTTATCTCCCATACAGGCGAAAGACGGGATTAAAAGTGCTGCTGCTGCAGCCATGCTACTACTTAATATAAAACTTCTTCTTGATAACATATTCTTTATTTTAAGCAGATAAGCAGGCTCTTGAGGTCCTGCTTATCTATTAGTGTTGTTTATCTAAACTATTTTTGGTTCTACCTCTGGTTTGTTTTTATCTCTGAAAAATAAAATAAATAATAAAGCTACTACTGCCGCAATACCAGCTGGTATGAGCCATATTGCATACCAATTATGTGCCCCGTCTAACGAATATTTATTAACAACCATACCTGAAATGATAGATCCTATTAACATTCCAACCCCGTAAGTTGCAAGCGTAATAAATCCTTGAGCTGCACTTTTAAATTTTTCTCCTGCAAGCCTATCTGTATAGATTTGGCCAGTAACAAAGAAAAAATCATAGCAAATTCCATGTAAAACGATTCCACCAATAAGCATCCAATAATTACTTTCTGCGTTACCAAAAGCGAAGAATAAGTATCTTACAACCCAAGCAATCATTCCAATAGCAAGCATTTTCTTAACGCCTAGTCTAGCAAAAAATAAAGGCATTAATATCATGAAAAGTGTTTCGGAAACCTGACCTAAAGATTGAACTCCAGCAGCTTTTTTCATACCTACCTCATTTAAAAATGGATTAGTAAAGTTATAGTAAAAGGCTAATGGAATACATATAGCTACTGATGCAATAAAAAATAATAAATAAGATTTGTTTTTAAGCAAACCAATGGCATCTAATCCTAGGATATCACCAATCGAAGTTTTTTCTCCTTTTTTGATTGGAGGGGTATTTGGCAGAAAAAAACTAAATACGCCTAAGATAATTGATGCTATTGATGCAGTCTTGAAAGTTAAAATTAGATTTCCTGATTGCTCCCAATTTAACCATCCAATTAACAAGCCTGCAACTATCCATCCAATAGTTCCAAAAACTCTTATAGATGGAAATTCTTTCCCTGGATCTTTTAATTGTTTAAACGAAATTGAATTAACTAGGGCGAGGGTAGGCATAAATGCAATCATATAACCCAAAATAAATGGGAAAAAAGCATCAAAATTTAATGACGTTCCTGCCACCCAAAGTAATACTCCGCCAACAAGGTGTAAGATACCCAGTACCTTTTGAGCGGAGAAAAATTTATCTGCAATTAGCCCAATAATAAAAGGGGCGATTATAGCGCCCAGCGATTGTGTACTATAAGCTGAGCCTATTTGAACATCATCGGATAATAAGTTTTTTCCCAGGAATGTTCCCATTGTTACAAACCAAGCGCCCCAGATAAAAAATTCTAGGAACATCATGGCAGAAAGTTTAAAGCGAGTAGTGCTATTCATTTGGCTAGTTAATTATATAAAATGGTTTAGGTATTATGGGATGTAAAATTAAAGTTGTAAAACGGCTGATGTTTTAATAACATCAACCATCATACCTCTTCCATCTTCCATTAAATTATAGTTCTTTAATGGAAATATTTTTGTACCAAACTTCATCGCCGTGATCTTGTAAGGCGATTTTACCAGTTTTAAATGTTCCCCAATCTTTCCAGGTAGCAAATTTACTTCCGGCAACAATTGTTTTCCAGCTTTCATCCCAAAGGGTAGTTTTAACGACGGTTACACCATTTAAAATTAGTGTTAATTTACCTTTTTTGCTGATAATTTCTGCTTTGTTCCATTCGCCAACAGGTTTAACTGGCTCTGATGAGCTTTTTACCAAATCATATAAATCTCCAGCACGGTGTTTTTGAATTTTTCCATCTGGATGGCCATCATTATCAATCACCTGCATTTCCAATCCTGTAGAATAGGTAGCGCCATATTTTGGAGCTTCATTTACGTAGAAAATTAATCCACTATTTGCTTTTGGAGCAACTTTCCAATCGTATTTTAAATGGAAATCGCCATATTCCTTATCGGTAATTAAATCACCTCCGCCATCTTTTCCTTTGGCAACTAAATCTAGGTGTAAAGCACCATCTTGAACTTGCCAACCGCTACCAGTTGTCGTTTTGTTGTAAGTATGCCATCCGGTTGTGGTTTTGCCATCGAATAATGGCTTGAAGCCTTTTTGTGCTTTTGATATTTGTGTTACTGCAAGTAGGATGCATGCAGAAAGGAAGATTTTTTTCATTTTTTTTTATTTAAGATCATTGTGAGGAACGGAAATATCCTAATGCTAGAGTAAAGACATTTAAATCTTTTAGCCGTTGTAGGATTGCTTCGTGCCTCGCAATGACGAATATGGTTATTAATTAAAGCGTTAAATTATTCCAGCCCTTACGGTATTCGCGTTTTACGAACTGGTTGGCTTCATCGAAATTGGTCACTTTCATATTGTCGTTATCCCAAAGCATTTTTGAATATCTGCCAGGATAAGTAGTTTTGCCACCAACTGTTTTTTGGATGTCGAAACTTCTAATCGCCAAGTTGGCCATTAATAAAGCTTCTGTCAGCGGACCAGCAATTTCGAATGGAGAGCTTACTTCTTGTTTGCCATAACCAGCAATTGCAGCTTCTACCCATTGTTTATAGTGGCCGTTTGCACCATCAGGAACACGGGCATATTTTGGTGCTACTTTAATATCCTTGTTTCTACTTAAAGGCAATAATTTCGGATTTGCACTATAAGTTTCAGACATCATTTTACCTTTAGTACCGATGAATAATGTACCATTTCCACCATCACCAAAAGTTTCGTTTGCTTCTAATTCTTCAGGGCGTTCTGGTTGAATACCACCGTCCATCCAATGTAAGGTAACATCTCCTTTAGTTTTATTCGTTTTAGGAAATTTTAAGGTAACGTGACTAGATGGAGGACAACTCTCCGGGAAATATCCACGTTTAAATTCATCTACATAAACAGAGCCAACGCTAGCCTCAACTTCTTTAGCATATTTTAAATTTAAAACGCTAAAAGGTGCCTCAATTAAGTGGCAACCCATATCGCCTAATGCGCCAGTTCCATAATCCCACCAGCCACGCCAGTTAAAAGGAACTAATTTATCCACGAAATCTTTTTCTGGAGCGGTACCTAACCACAAGTTCCAATCTAATTCCTTTGGAATATCTGCCTTTTTCGTAGGCCAAGGAATACCTTGTGGCCAAACCGGGCGATTTGTCCAAGCGTAAACAGTATGTACATCGCCGATTAATCCAGCTTCGTACCATTCTTTCATTTGGCGAGGTCCATCGTTTGATGCACCTTGATTACCCATTTGGGTTACTACTTTATATTTTTTTGCAGCCGCTGTTAAAATACGAGCTTCGTAAATATCATGTGTTAATGGCTTTTGAACATAAACATGTTTACCTAACTGCATAGCCGCCAAAGCTTGGATTGCATGATTATGATCGGGAGTTGAAACAGAAACAGCATCGAAGTTTTTGTGCTCCTTATCTAACATTTCACGCCAATCTTTATAATATTTTGCTTTAGGAAAAGCCTTGATACTATTGGCTGCACGGCGATCATCTACATCACATAGAAAGGCAATATCTGCCTTTCCGCTTTTGTTAAACATATCTAAATCGCTTTGGCCTTTTCCACCAACGCCTATACCTGCAACAAGTAAACGATCGCTTGGCGCTAAATAGCCCGGTCCGCCTAAAACGTGGCGTGGCACAATCATAAACGCAGCTGCTGCAATAGCTGTAGTCTTGATAAAATCACGGCGGTTACTCGCGGTCTTATTGTCTTGCTCTGTTTTCATATTAGTAAATCGATTTGCTGATTTGGTTTGACTATTTCTTTTTCAATGAAAGGATATATTTTACCATTAATTTTGCATCAGTTGGCTTTAAGGATGCATGAGCAGTCATTGGCATAGTGCCCCAAACGCCAGTTCCACCTTTAATAATCTTATCTGATAACATGTTGATGTTTTTTTCAGTTGCAGGATATTTTTTTGCGATATCCATGTATGCTGGGCCGATAATTTTATTAACCTTATTGTGGCAACCGATACAATCAGATTTGTTGATCAATTTTTCACCTGCGCTCATTTGCAAAGCGTGGTTTGTAACTGTTGCCGTAGCAATAACCGTTTTCTTTTTCCCTAAATCTGCTTTTGTAAACGACGCCATAAAAATGACTACAGCGCCTAAAATTAAAAATGTTTTTTTCATGTGTGTTTATTGTTTTTATTGGTATTCAAGCTTGCATAAGCTGTTTTATTTATTAGTTGTTGCTTATGCAGGTTTTCATGTGTGTGTGTTGTTTTGTTAATCTTGTAAACCTAATATTTTTTTATTGAAAGCGCTATCACTACCTGATGCTGCAAAATCATCAAATGCCTTATCAGTTACATTGATGATGTTTTTCTTAATGAATTCTGCACCCTCACGAGCACCATCTTCTTGATTTTTAATGCAGCACTCCCATTCCATAACGGCCCAACCTTTAAAATCATACTGAGCCAATTTACTAAAAATGGTTTTAAAATCAACTTGTCCATCTCCAGGGGAACGATATCTACCCGCTCTATTTGCCCAACTTTGGTAACCACCAAATGTGCCTTGTTTACCTGTTGGATTAAATTCTGCATCCTTTACATGGAAAGCTTTTATCCTTTCGTGGTAAATATCGATGTATTGGATGTAATCTAATTGTTGCAGTACAAAGTGAGAAGGATCATACAATAAGCATGCCCGAGGATGATTATTTACTGCAGCGAGGAACATTTCATAAGTTTCGCCATCAAATAAATCTTCTCCGGGATGTATTTCGTAGCAAACATCAACTCCGCAATTATCAAACTCATTAAGGATTGGTGTCCAACGTTTTGCTAACTCTGCAAAACCCTCTTCTACTAAGCCAGCAGGGCGTTGCGGCCATGGATGAAAATATTGCCACAATAATGATCCACTAAAAGTAGCATGCGCATTTAGCCCCAAGTTTTGAGAAGCTTTTGCCGCATACTTCATTTGTTGTACGGCCCATTCAGTTCTTGCTTTAGGGTTTTTATGTAGTTCTTTTGGTGCAAATGCATCAAATAAATCATCATAAGCGGGATGAACAGCAACTAACTGACCTTGAAGATGCGTAGATAATTCAGTAATTTCTAATCCGTAAGCGGCAATTTTACCCTTTAATTCATCGGCATAGGTTTTGTTTTCTGCAGCTTTTTTTAAATCAATAAATCTACTATCTAGAGTTGGCATTTGAATACCTTTAAACCCTAAACCAGCCGCCCATTCGCAAATGCTATCTAATGAATTAAACGGTGCTTCATCACTAATAAACTGGGCTAGAAAAACCGCTGGTCCTTTTATTGTAGTCATTGTTATTCTTAAATTTTATAATCGGTCCATTTTTGATCAGAATTGCTAGATGCCACGACATTTTCAATAAACGCCATTCCTCTAATTCCATCTGCCGTTCCTGGAAAATCTAACATTTCAGGTGTGGGTTGCTCATTATTTAGCTTTGCATCAACTGTTAACGCAAAGTTTTTGTAAATATTTGCAAAGGCTTCTAAATATCCCTCGGGATGACCGCCTGGTGTTCTAGAATTGTGTTGAGCGAAACTTCCCATGTAGCCGTTTCCAGTTCTGTATATCTGGGCAGGAGCGTTAGACCATTTTACGATTAAGGTATTGGGTTCCATCTGGTGCCATTCCATGCCACCTTTTTCGCCATAAACCTTGATTTTTAATGCATTTTCTTCTCCTGCAGCAATTTGCGATGCAATTAATATACCGTTAGATCCATTATCAAATTTCAAAAGAACATTACCATCATCATCAATGGCTCTTCCAGGGACAACGATGTTTAAATCGGCGCAAATTTTAGTGATTTTTAATCCAGAAATATATTCAGCTAAATGCGCTGCATGAGTACCAATATCACCCATGCTTCCACTTTTACCAGTTTTAGCAGGATCTGTGCGCCATGCGGCTTGCGCATTTCCTTCGCGTTCTGATAAGGTACTTAACCAGCCTTGAGGATATTCTACGATGATTTTTCTGATTGCTCCCAAAGCGCCCTCGCTAACCATTTGTTTGGCTTGCTTAACCATTGGATAACCCGAGTAAGTGTGCGTTAAACAAAGTGTTAAACCAGTTTCATCAACCTTGGCTTTTAACTGCTTCGCTTCCTCTAAGGTTAATGTCATTGGTTTTTCGATAACCACATTAAAGCCAAGATCTAAAGCCATCATTGCTGGTGCAAAGTGTGCAAAATTGGGTGTTACAATGGTTACGAAATCTATTCTTTCATCGGCAGATAACTCACTTTCTTTGGTGAGCATTTCCTCATAGGTTTTATAGATTCTGCTATCTGGCAGGAAAAGCATTTTGCCCGATTCGTAGCCGACTACAGGATTTACACTTAAAGCTCCAGCTGTAAGTTCGATTAATCCATCCATATTGGCGGCAAGGCGATGTACGGCACCTATGAAAGCGTCTTTTCCGCCGCCAATCATGCCCATTCTTAATTTTCTTCTCATTTTTATAAAAGGTGTGAGGCGTAAGGCGTAGAGCATAGGGCGATTTCCCTGATACCTTAAACCCTACGCCTTTTACCTCGTCTAGATGTTCTTCTTCTTTAATTCTTTTACTGCATAGTCGCATGCACGGGCTGTTAATGCCATAAATGTTAACGATGGGTTTTGGCAAGCGATTGATGGCATACAAGATCCATCAGTTACAAAAACATTACTCACCTCGTGCATCTGGTTCCATTTATTAAGGACAGAAGTTTTGGGATCGTTACCCATTCTTGCTGTTCCTTGCTCGTGGATGGCCATACCCGGATAGCAGCCATTATCAAACGTTTTGATATTTTTCAAGCCAGCAGCCTCTAACATTTCAGCCGCATCATTCATCATATCAACACGCATTTTTTTCTCATTCTCCTTGTATTCACAATCAATTGCCAATACCGGTTGACCCCATTTGTCTTTTTTGGTTTTATCGATGTAAACCCTGTTTTCGTAGTAAGGCAACATTTCTCCAAAACCACCTAAGCCCATGCTCCACTTACCTGGTTTGGTCATTTTTTCTTTTAAACCAGCTCCAAATGAAAGTTCGGCTACATCACTCTGCCAGTTGCTTCTGCTAGCGCTGCCCTGATAACCAAATCCGCGGAGATAATCGCGTTTATCATTATTAATATTTTGATAACGAGGGATATATATTCCGTTTGCACGACGACCATAAGTATATTTATCCTCAAATCCCTCTGCTTCTCCATTTGCTCCACAACGGAAATGATGATCCATTAGGTTATGACCTAATTGACCACTTCCATTACCTAATCCGTTTGGATGAGCTTCTGAAGTTGAATTTAACAAAACGAAAGTTGAACCTAGAGTTGAACCGTTTACGAAAACAATCTTGGCGTAAAACTCCATTTCTTTGTTTGTTTCTGCATCAATTACCATCACACCTTTTGCTTTTTTGGTGTCTTTATCGTAGATGATATGATTTACGATAGAGTATGGCCTAACCGTTAACCTCTTGGTTGCCATTGCAGCAGGTAGGGTAGAAGATTGTGTACTGAAATAAGCACCAAAAGGACAGCCTCTGCTGCACAAATTTCTATATTGGCAATTGCCGCGGCCTTTATGTGGAACAGTAAGATTGGCCACACGACCAATCATCATGATGCGTTCTCTTTTGTAATGTTCTTCAATCCGTTTCTTAACCGATTTTTCAACAATGTTCATGTCCATAGGCGGTAAGAATTCTCCATCCGGACAAAGTGGCCAGTTTTCTTTAGATCCGCTGATGCCCGCAAATTTTTCTGCGTAATCGTACCATGGAGAAAGTTCAGCGTAACGAATTGGCCAATCATTTCCATGACCGTCCTTTTTGTTATCTTCAAAGTTATGATCGCTAAAACGGTAGCTTTGGCGGCCCCACATTAGCGACTTTCCACCCACGTGAAAACCAC
Source organism: Pedobacter frigidisoli (assembly GCF_004331675.1). Lineage (GTDB taxonomy): Bacteria > Bacteroidota > Bacteroidia > Sphingobacteriales > Sphingobacteriaceae > Pedobacter > Pedobacter frigidisoli. The sequence goes on from NZ_SJSN01000011.1 coordinate 36,853, forward strand.
GATACCAGTCAAAGCGTTTATCTTCGGTATATGGACATTCCAAATCATTTACCCACCATTTTTCATTGGCTTCTTGATATGGATAATCTCTTTTTTGAACAGGGTGAGTACGTTTTTGCTCTTCGGTAAGTTTACCAGCATGCTTAAACTCCCAAGGGCTTTTCATTGCGGTTTCGTAACCAGTAATGTGCTCAATATTCATTCCTCTCTCGAGCATAAGCACACGCAAGCCTTTTTCTGTTAATTCTTTCGCAGCCCAGCCACCACTAATTCCCGATCCTATTACAATAGCATCGTAAGTATTTTCTTCTTTTAAATTGGTATTTAAATTCATGATGTTTTGTAGTTGATTTTGAAATTAGGTTGCCCAAGATTTTTGACCAGGTTTTAACTTGGCATTGCCGTCATATCTTCCTGGAACAAGAACATATTCACGGGCTTTGGTACAACCAATTTCTGATGCGTAATAGCCTAATAAAGTTAAATCTCTTGCCGTGGTGAAAAAGTAAACTAAATCTTTATTTTCTTCGGATTTTGTTTCTTTCTGAGCAATCGCCATCGCTCTTAAATCGATCATTAATTTTGTTCTATCGGCTGGAGTTAATGCCAAATAGTTTTTGCCAAAATCTTTCATTGATTTAGCTTGTAAGTCTTTGAAACCCTGAGCAAATGAGGTTTGCAAAGTTGCTGGATAGCAATCTTGCATCATCATCGGGATAAACTTACCAAGCCCTGCAGCTTTAGCACCAGCAGATGATTTGGTGGTTGGAACAATAACATCGGCAAATTCTGCAAAAATCTTTTCATCGCCAACAGCAAATGATACGAAGTTTTTTTCGTTTTCAGGGAGCGTAAAACTTTCAAATAAAACGCCCATTGTGCTGGCGGATATTGCTCCTCCAAGCAAAAATGCAACGTTTCTCAGTGCTTCTCTTCTGTGCATCGTTTTTTATGATTATTTTGATTTGGTTAATATGCGTTGAATTGTAATATTAGAAAAATTATGGCGTAAAAATCAAATTTGAATGTCTAAAATATGGTCTGCAATGCGATTGTTACTACATAGAATTATTCTAAATAAAGTGTTTTTATGCGTCTTAAATACGTTTAAAATTGATTTTTCTTCTTCAAATACTTCGTGTAAAAAGTACATTTAGTAATAAATAAGTGGCCTGCTCTTAATTGGATAAGAAAGATAAGATTTTTTCTTTTAAATAAGTTGATTTTTTACGTAGTTATAACTTTCAGTGATGCTTTCGAAAGGCTCTTTGGTAATCAGATCTTGTTCAGTAAAAATATAATCTAAACCAGCTGTTTTAGAGGCGGCGAAAATGCTCTTGAAATCAATCCTTCCAGATCCAACTTCTGTAAAAATAGCCTTATCTTGTTTATCCATATCCTTAACATGAAACATTTTATAGCGACCAGGGTTTTTCTTAAACATATCAACTGGATTTAAGCCTGCATTTACTGCCCAAAAAATATCAAGCTCGAAACCGACAAGTTTGGTATCAGTTTCTGATAATAAAATTTCATAACCTGTGATGCCTTTGCCTTGATCTTTAAATTCGAAGTTATGGTTATGGTAAGCCAGTTTTAAACCCGACTTTTTACAAAGTTCTGCTACGGTATTAAATCTTGCGGCCATTTTTTTATAGTCATCGAAGGTGCCATTTGTCCTGATATCAGTCGGTAGGGCAGGAATTACAAAGTATTTTTGACCAACGCTTGTGGCTACCTCAATGTGGCTTTTTAAAACCTTATCATCTCCGGTTGAAAGAAATTCTGTTACGTTGTAGTGGCCGCTTGGCGAGGTAAGGTTATTGGCTTTAAGCAAGGCATTGAAATCTCTGGCTTCTAATCCCCAAAAGCCTTTCACTTCATATTTTCCTGGATAGCCATAGTAGGTTTCTACCTGATTGTAACCAATTTTGGCAACATGCTCTATGGTTGCCTTAACATCGGCGGTTAATTGTTCTCTTAGGGTAAATAATCCAATTCCTATTTTAGAAACTTTGGGAGAATGTGCTAGTGCGGATGTAATGATTGATGGACTTATAAAAGCGGCAGCGCCTGCTAAACCTGCTTTTTGTAAAAATGATCTTCTGGTTGTCATGATGGTTGAATTAAAAAGCCGGAGTTTAAACCCCGGCTTTATTGTTAAAATGAATAAGCTAATGATCCCCAGAAAGTACGTTGAAGTAAAGTTCTGCCAATCATTAATTGACCTGGAGTAACTGTTGCGAAATTCCTGAATTGATCTCCGCGAACATCACCCTCGGTTAACACTTTTGCATCTAACAGGTTGTCTGCCCAAAATCTTATAGATAGTTTCTTTGTGAAGTTATAGCCTGCACCAGCTTTCATTACTACATAAGCTGGAAGTTTATAGCTATCACTTGGAGAAGTGAAACGACTGCCAACATAGTTAGCCGCCACATATAAATTAAAGTTTTTATAATCGTAGTTTGCACCAAGCTCTGTATTTAAAACAGGAACCCTTTCCGTTCTATTGCCCGTAAAGCTGTATGTACGGTCTCCAAATTCTGCCACTACCGCTGCATTGCCGCTCGTATTAGCTTCATAATCTGTGTATTTAGAATCTTGTAATGTTCCAGTTAAACGCAAGCTTAGTGGTTTAGCTATTTTATAAGAAACCTCATATTCAGCGCTAAATGTACGGGTAGAACCGAAAGCAACCAATGCCTGTGTGCCAGCTGCAGTTGTAGGCACATTGATGGTTAACGATGTGTTTTTGATTGCTGAGTAACTTCCCGAAGCGAAAATTGCCAAGTTGTTTTTAGCATATTTAAAACCAACTTCAGCTAAATAAACTGGGCGTTTCTTAATGTTCGCCGAATTGTATGCTGCTGCGTTATAATCTCCAATATTTGGTGCATTATAAGCTTTGGTTATACGAGCAAACATGCTAGAAGTACTGTTTATTTTATAATTTGCTCCTAATGATGCGGCCCAGTTGGTTAGCGTTTCATCATAAGGTGTATAACCTAAAATTGTAGCCGTTGCAGCCGCAGTTGTGTTTACAGTTCCATTTGTATTCAGTGCATAATATGGTCTATCGCCTTTAACATTTTGATTATCAATCCTTGCACCAATATCCAAACGCCATTTTTCAGTTAACTTAATCTCATCAGTGGCATAAAGCGATAAAGTTCTGGTATCGCCAATAAAGGTATTTTTGGTTTGAACAGTTCTTTCTGAAGCAGTTGGCGATTGAAGAATAATGCTTGGATGTTCCTTAAACTCCGAGAATGAGCGGAAAGCATAACGTAAATCATCACGATTATATTGATGAATTCCACCACCAATGCCTAGGCTATGATTTTTAATTGTTTTTTTCAAATCGAGGTAATCTACAATTTGAACATCGCTATTGATTTGTCCATTGGCTGAGGAAGTAATTACATAATCACCTGCAACAAATGGAGCTACTGTACCCCCAGGGTAGTAATAAGGTGTTGCAGCAGTTCTGGCTGTAATTCCGCTTGGTACAGTATAGGTAGAGTTTGTATGCGTATTTTGGTAGCGGAAATTATTTACAATTTGCCATCCGCCATCTGTTAAATAATTGAATTGGAAACCACCAGATCCTAATTTGGTATGGATACCATCTGTTAAGCTAAAATTGTGGTTGCCAGTTGCAGGATCGTTATAACTCCACTCTGTTTGTAGTGGAACAACAGACTGCGATGCCATATCGTAATCGCGATAAGTTGTAGGCTTGCCTGTTCCATCATAAGGATAGTAACTGGTTAACAGAAACTGAACCTTGTCATTCAGATACTTACCATACACACGAATAAAACCTTTGTTGTTTTTGAAATTAAAAGTCATGTTGCCTTTAATTTGTCCACCTTGGTTGGCTGGTTTAAAACCTTGATCTACAACACCATTATCTGTACGGTAGAAACCACCAATGTTGTATTTAATTAGATCATTTATTTTTCCACCAGTATTTCCATCAAAGCGATATAGCCCCTGAGAAAAACCAGTAGTAAACTTAACCTGACCGTATTGCTTATCTGCACCAACATAACTGATATTGTTTACAACCGCACCAGGCGTGTTCGATTGGATGATAGATGCATTACCACCTCTTACAGCTTCGATATTTTGGATCGTTAAATCTGTTTTATAGTATTGATCGATAGATGGATTGGTGTTAAATCCTGTAGGTAAAAGCGGCAAGCCATCTTCTTGAATCCCTAAGAAAATATAACCACCTTGTTGCGGAAATCCACGCACCCATACATTACCCGGACCATCGCCACCTGTACTTTCAACGGTTAATCCAGGAATGGCTTTAAGTAAATCGGTACTATTTAATGGCGCCCGGTTGGTAATGTCTTTATTGCTTACCGATGTTAACGCAACGCTACTTTCCAATTTTTTCTTCGGATTACCACCCGTAACCATTACACTTTCCAGCTGAAGATTATCTTCAGAAAGGCTTATGGTTAAGTTTTCATCGGCATTGCCAGGAGATAAATTTACTTCTTTTGAAATGAAGCCCACAAATCTGACTACTAAAACACGACTATCTACGGTTAAGCCTTTAAGAGAGAAATTTCCATTTACATCGGTTGTGGTACCGATTGTTTTTCCCTTAACGGTGATGGATACTCCAGGAATTGCTTCACCTTTGCTATCAGTTACTTTTCCTGTAACGGTGCCATCAAAGGCTTTTAAAAGTTCTAAATTGTTATTAGCGGGTATAGAATAGAGCAGAATTTGATCTTTAACTATCCTATATCCCACGTCATAACGTTTTAGCGAATTCTCAAGAAAGTATTTAAGTTTTTGGTTAACTACATTGATAGAAACTTTTCTATCAGAATTAATTAATTGCGGACTATAAACAAACTTCACGTTTGCCAGCATTTCCGTTTTTTCTATAATGGTTTTAATATCGGTTTGATCAGCTTTGATCGAAATTGGTTTATTCAAGAAATCTTGGGCATCGACATTTTTGGCAAATGCACCACAAGTAAAAATTATTATTGCAAGTATTTGGTAAATCGAAACTCTCATTGCATATATAGCCAGCGAAATAAGTTGATTTTTTTTCATAAATTTGGTTATTGTTCATTAAATGATTGGATTTATTGGACATAGAAATACCATGAATACATTCTATTGTATTTAACTCGCCGGCAATGCCCCACATTGTCGGCTTTGTTTTTTAGAAAAATATTATGGAAAATTGAGCCGCGATTACGGGCTGTAAGAGGTCAGGTTTTTCTTCATAATTTTATATATTTTGGTTAGTTGTTATTCGAAACCATAATGCTGGTTCCTTGTATGTAATATTTGCTTGATATTGATCCACAGATAAGATCTAGCTGCTCATATAGCCCCTTTTTACTTAAATCTCCTGTAAAGGTGTAAGCTGAAATCTGCTCATTTTGCACTTTTATCTCAATGCCATAAGCTTCGGATAAAACACTAAAAATTTCCTTTAAATTCTCCGCCTTAAAGTTGTAGGAGATGTTACTTGGAATATTGTAAGCAACAGCCAGTGGAACAGGTTTTTCTACCAGCGTTTTCTTTAAGTTATGATTGGCAAACACACCTTTTTGGTTTGGTGTGAGTAAAATAGGCTGAGCATTTTTTTTATCTGACAAAGAAAAAATAGTTGTCTTCTCATTCTCGTTTACTTGAACCTTGCCCGTTCTCACTGCTACCTGTGCAGGTTGGGCATTTGCACATTCCTTTACGAAGAAACTTGTTCCTAAAACCCGAATCACCAAGTGTTTATTGTAAACATAAAAGGGCCTCTTAGGATTTTTGCTTACTGAGAAAAATGCGTTTCCGTTTAAAAAAACCTTTCTTTCATTTGAAGCAAAAACCTGAGGATATGTAATACTTGCATTTGGATTTAATGTGATTTTACTTTCGTCACTCAACGAAATAATCATTGGACGATCGGTATCGTTGGTTTTCTCAATAAAACTTAGCTCGCTGTTGTCATCAAGAAAAGATTGTTCGGCTCGGTTATAGTTTGTAAGGTATAAACCGCCGATAAAAAATGCCACAGCTATTGATGCTGCGATAGCCAATTTCGGCCAAAGTTTTTTAATTTTTAGAGCAGATTGAGTGACTGTTTTTTCGCCATTTATTTTAAGCCAAATGTTGTCTTGCATTTCTTCAAGATCAGTTGAAGAAAGATCTACGAAGTTTTTATGATTTAAGTTATGATACCATTTATCTACCCAAAGCTTTTCTGCTTCAGTACAATTACCATCTTGATAACGGGCTAGTAAATCGTGAAATGATTTTTGATTCATAATAAAATATTTGGCTTATAATATACAAGTAACACAACCTAGGCGAAACCCTAAAGCCTAATTACAATTAATTGAATAAATATGTTAAGTAATTGATTATCAGTTAAAAAAATATATAAAAATTTTTAATATATTCTTTTATTCTTTTAATTGATCTGGTGATATGGTATTCAACAGCTTTTTCGGAGAGATTGAGTTCAGTTGAAATATCTTTGGTAGATTGATGCTGGTAACGACTTAACCTAAAAACCTCTTGCGTTTTTTCGGGTAACGAATTAATTCCTTTTTCTATAATGGAAGATAGATCATGGAGATCGACAAGGTTTGCGGTATCTTGATGATCTTCGGAGTAGGTAAGCGTTTGATAGGCCATATATTTATTCTCCATTACCAAACTGCGGATGTGATTAATTACACTCAGCTTTAAGGCACCGAATAAATAAGCCTGGAGGTTATTAATCTCCAAAGTCATTCGCTTTTCCCAAAGGGAGATGAAAATATTTTGAACCAATTCCTCCGCAATAATTTTATCACCAGTTTTTTTATAGGCGGCATAAAGCAGTTCTTTACTATAGGCAAAATAAATTTTTTCGTAAGCCCGCTTGTCGCCTTGTTTTAGGAGATTAAGTAAATCGATAGATTTTTCAGGCTCTTGGGGAGTCATTATTTATTTGGTTATGCGGATGAGTAAGGTAAATGTAATGAATTATTTGTTCTTGACTTTGACCCGATAAAAGTTTTGCTAAAATTTAAGCGTATTTGTACTCAGCATAAAAATTAACGCAACACATTTTTATTGGAGTGAAAATATTTTATATGCCTTTTTACCTCATTTTTTTACCTTTGCTCAATCTCTAAAGAAATTATGCAGGAAAATATTGTTGTATTGGGCTCAAATGGGCAAATTGGTACCGAATTGGTTACCATGTTACGTAAAATATATGGTGATGATCATGTTGTTGCATGCGATATTCGTAGGCCCGATTACGACATTAAAAATTCGGCACCTTTTGAATTTGTTAATGTTCTAGATAAGGAGATGATTAACGGCATATTTAAGAAGTATAAACCTACGCAGGTTTATCTTTTAGCCGCATTGTTATCAGCAACTGGAGAGCAAAATCCAAAGTTAGCTTGGGATTTAAATATGAATGGTTTGCTAAACGTTTTGGATTTAGCCTTAGAATATAAAACGGCAAAGGTTTACTGGCCAAGTTCTATTGCTGTTTTCGGACCGAATTCTCCAAAGGATAATAACTCGCAGTATTGTGTAATGGACCCGAATACGGTTTATGGAATTAGTAAGTTAGCTGGAGAACGTTGGTGCGAGTATTATAATCAAAAATACGGATTGGATGTACGCAGTATCCGTTACCCTGGATTAATCAGTTGGAAAGCTGCTCCAGGAGGTGGAACAACAGATTATGCTATTCACATTTTTCACGATGCATTAAAAAAAGGAAGTTATCAAAGTTTCTTAAATGCAGGCACTGAATTGCCCATGATGTATATGGATGATGCCATCCGTGGGACGATAGAATTGATGGATGCTCCGGCCGATAAAATTACAGTTCGCAGCAGTTATAATTTTGGCGGCGTAAGCTTTACACCAGAAGTTCTGGCAGCAGAAATCAGGAAACATATTCCAGATTTTACGTTATCTTACACATCCGAAACTGATCCTCGTCAGCAAATTGCAAACAGCTGGCCGCGTTCTATTGATGATAGTACGGCAGCAAAAGATTGGAACTGGAAACCAGAGTTCGATTTATCGAAACTCACAATTGACATGTTAAATAATTTAAAGAAATAAATCCCCTCCCAGCCTCCCCAAAGGGTAGGAGGATCATTTTGCGCTCTCTTCCTTTGGAGGGGTTGGGGGAGGATACAATTACTACTAAAAATGGGAAGAGCATTCGAATTTAGAAAAGAAAGAAAATTTAAGCGTTGGGCGAAAATGGCCGTTCAGTTTACGCGTATAGGTAAGGATATTGTAATGGCAGTTAAAGACGCCGGACCTCATCCAGAAACCAACTCTCGTTTACGTACTGCAATGCAAAATGCCAAAGCAGTAAATATGCCTAAGGATAGGGTAGAGGCGGCAATCAAGCGTGCTTCTGATAAATCTATGGCTGGTTATGAAGAGATTGTGTACGAAGGTTATGCGCCGCATGGTGTTGCCATTTTAATAGAAACGGCTACCGATAACACCAATCGTACCGTAGCAAATGTGCGTAGTTATTTCAATAAAACCGATGGATCTTTAGGTAAAACAGGCTCGCTGGATTTTATCTTCAACCGCAAATCTATTTTCAGATTTAAGCCGGCTGAGGGCCTAGATTTAGAAGAGCTTGAATTTGAACTAATCGATGCAGGTTTGGAAGAATTATATGTAGAGGCAGATGAAGAGGGCAATGATGTAGCAGTAGCACAAGGCACTTTCGAAAATTTTGGCTCTTTACAGAAAGCTTTGGAGGAAAAAGGAATAGAACTAACGAGCTCAAAACTGGAGCGTATAGCATTATCGCATCATGAGGTTACCGAAGAACAAGCTGCAGACGTTTTAAAGTTGCTTGATAAATTGGAGGAAGATGATGATGTACAAGCTGTGTATCACAATATGGCTGAATAATTGAAATTGAATATTTATAGCAAAGGCTCGCAGATTTTTCTACGAGCCTTTTTTGTTGTCTTAAAATTTAGAGAACACATTTTTTGAAATGATCATTAAATTTTTTGGAGCGCAAAACCAATGCTCATCGGTTGTAGCTGTCCCGCCAACATTTCAAGTCCTCTCCCGATGAAGAATCGGAATGCGGGCTTTCCATTTATGTCGGGGCTAATTTACTTGGGTTAACCGAAGTAAATTAAACCTGACAGCAGCGAGCACGAGCCCGATTTTTCTTCGGGTGAGTAAAGCGAATGGCAGGGCTATCGTAACCGATTATTACCAGCCCTTGCTTTTCAAATTAAATTTAGATCTATTCTTTAAATTTACCGAAAGTGACTTAACTAGTTCTTATTGTGGCTAAACAACCAAGGCAATAACTCTGGCTCGGCAAATGCGCTATCCCAACTATTATGGTTTGCATTAGGGTAAAGCGTAAACTTCACTTCATCACCAACAGTTTTTAATCTTTCGGCAATCGCCATCGAAAAAGCAGGATCAACGATATCATCTTTTGCACCCTGAAATATCCATAGCGGTATCGTTTGATATTTTTTAATGTTATTGGTATTATCGCCACCACAGATGGCAAAAGCGGCGGCAAATGTTTTGCGTTGTCTTCTCAACAACTCGTAAGTACCCATTCCGCCCATAGATAAGCCACCAATATAAACCTGCTCTTTATTAACGAAAGGTTTTTTGAGGAAATCTTTTACCATTCCTTGCACGGCATGCATAATTTTGGTTGGCTTTCCGCCCTCAACAAAACTTATTTTTCGCTTGCCTTTTTCATCGTTGGTAATATTAATGTTTGCCCAAAAATCATTTTCAGGACATTGAGGGAAAACAACAATAGCTGGGAAATTTTTGCGCACATCGGCCTTTAAAAATAATTTACCCCCATGAGCCAATTGTTTTTCATTGTCATTTCCCCTCTCGCCACTTCCATGTAAGAAGAAAACAATTGGATATTTTTCGGCAGGATTGAAATTTTCGGGAAATAAAACTCTATAATAAATTGAATCCTTACCCTTAATGAAACTTCCTCGATCATACTTTTTTAAATCTTGGGCATTTAAAAATAATGCAGAAAAGAGAATACAAATGGTTAGAAATATTTTATTCATACAACAAAAATAGAAAACCCTGCCTATTTTACAATAGTACAGGGTTTATAATCGAACCTAACCTCGATTATTTTAATGTGAATGCAGCAGTTTTTACATCCCTTGAATTTGTACCAATAAATACTTGGAAATCTCCAGGCTCAGCAACAAATTTTAAATCTGAATTGTAAAAATTAAGGTCATTATCGGAAATATTAAAAGAGATCGTTTTGATTTCTCCAGCTTTCAGACTTACTTTTTGGAACCCTTTTAACTCTTTAACAGGACGAGTAATGCTGCCAACCAAATCGCGAATGTACAATTGAACCACCTCTTTACCATCATATTTGCCTGTATTGCTCAAAGTAACGGATGCAGTTATGGTTTTGCCTTTTGTTAAAGTATTCGAGCTCAATTTCACATCGCTGTAATTGAAAGTGGTATAACTTAAACCGAAACCAAATGGATATAATGGATCGTTGCTCACATCTAAATAATTAGAACGGAACTTCTCGAACCATTTGCCTTCAGCCAATGGGCGACCAGTGTTTTTGTGTGCATAATAAAGTGGCACCTGACCAACGTTTTGAGGGAAAGTCGCACTTAATTTACCTGATGGATTTACTTTACCAAAAAGCACATCGGCAATGGAATTTCCTGCCTCACTGCCAGGAAACCAAACATTTAATATGGCTGGAATATTTTCCTCTTCCCATTTTAAAGCCAATGGACGACCTGTAAATAATACCAAAACGATTGGTTTGCCAGTTTTAGCCAAAGCTTTCAACAGGTTTTTCTGGGTTTCAGGAATTTGAATATCAGTAACACTACTTGCTTCGCCCGTAAATTCAGAACCTTCGCCCATGGTTGCTACAATCACATCCGATTTTTCGGCAACTTTTAAAGCTTCCTTAATCATTTCTTCTTCAGTTCTTGGATCGCGTTTGTAGGTAGGATTGTGAACGTTTACATAACGGTGTTCGGCGACTGAATCAGCTAAAAAGTTTGAGCCACGAGCGGTTAAAATTTTAGCATCGTTACCCAAAGCATTTTTTAAACCTTGTAACACCGTAACCGATTGATCGAACAATGCTGCAACGCTCCAAGTGCCATACATATTGGCTGTATTATCTGCCAATGGACCGATCAAACCAATTGTTCCAGATTTTTTAAGAGGAAGAATATTGTTGTTGTTTTTTAATAATACAAAACTCTCTGCAGAAATTTCTCTTGCAATTTGGCGGTTTTCTGGACTAAAAACTTCTTTCTCTGCTCTAGTTGGATCGCAAAATTTATATGGATCAGTAAATAAACCCAATTTATATTTTGCTTGAAGAATTAAACGGCAAGCTCGGTTAATTTCACTGATACTTACTTTTTTCTCTGCTAATGACTTTTTCAATGTTCCTAAGAAACCCTCGCCAACCATGTCCATATCTACACCAGCATTCATCGCCAAGGCAGAAACAGTTTGTAAATCACCCATCCCATGAGCAATCATCTCAGGAATTCCGGTGTAATCTGTTACCACAAAACCCTTAAAGCCCCATTGGTTACGCAAAACCTCTGTCATTAACCATTTACTGCCTGTCGCAGGGATACCATCCACCTCATTAAAGGATGCCATGATACTGGCTGCCCCAGCATCTACAGCTGCTTTGTAAGGCGGGAAATATTCGTTATACATGCGCACCTTACTCATGTCGGTAGTGTTGTAATCTCTACCCGCTTCAGCAGCTCCGTATAAAGCGTAGTGTTTTACGCAGGCTAAAATTTCGTTATTGGCTTGCAATTTACCTTGATAACCTTTCACCATGGCAGCTGCGATTTGCGATCCTAAATAAGCATCTTCGCCACTTCCTTCAGAAATTCTTCCCCAACGTGGATCGCGAGAAATATCAACCATCGGAGAGAAAGTCCAATTGATGCCGCTGGCACTGGCCTCAATTGCAGCCACTCTTGCCGATTTTTGAACGGCAGCCATATCCCAAGTAGCACTCATACCTAAAGGGATTGGGAAAACAGTGTTGTACCCATGAATTACATCCATACCAAAAAGCAATGGAATTTTCAATCTGCTATTTTCAACGGCTACCTTCTGTACCGCTTTAATTTTATCAACACCTTTAATATTGAACAAACCACCAACTTGGCCATCTTTGATTTTTTTGCCAATATCGCTGCTGTTTGCCTGTCCGGTGGTAATATCACCCGAACTAGGCAAGTTTAGCTGACCGATTTTTTCATCGACAGTCATTTTGGCCATCAGGTTAGTGATGAAAGTATTCATCTTCGCCTCTTCGGCCGAAACCGGTTTTTTGGTTTGCGCCGAAATGTTCAGCGCTAAGGATGTTAAAAAAACAATAAGGATTTTCGCTCTTTTCATTATATGTGTGTTTTATTCTTTTAAAATTTAATCTACTTTTTTCACTTCAGTTTTAGCTGAAACGCCATTTTCATTTATCGCTTCAATGGAAAAATAATAAGCTTTTTGGCTGTCCATCGCTTTAAACCAATGTTCGTTAAAATCATGAATCATAATGCAGTTATATAATTTATCAGGCGCCGTACCATAATATAAATTGTAGGCAAAAGCATTATCTACAGGTTGCCATTTGATGTAAGCACTGCGTTTATCTTTCTCGGTTCTAAGCACAATTAAGTTTTTTACTGTTGATGGTTTTTCTCCATTTCCATTCCCAAAAACACGTAAGCCACTGATAGCAAATTTTCCGGTAGGCATGTGGATGTTAACCATTTTGATGAATCTCGTTTTGACTGGGTTTTCGAGTTCGATATAATCGTGAGGAACATCGGTTTTGTTCTGACTTTTATCCACCAAGGTTGTCCATTTTTTACCATCAATTGAGGAAAGGATTTTATATTGATGATAAATGCCAATCTGCTTCCCAATAAATTCAGCATCTTGATCTGCATAATTAATCTGAATCGCATTTACAGTAGCTAAACTTCCCAAATCAGTCTGGATCCATTCGCCATTGCTCGCAGTTTTGGCGCTCCAATAGGTTTTTATGCTTTCATCAACCGCATTGTTGGCGTTAAAACTACCTAATGTTGAGGAAACGGTTACTGGTTTTTTGTAATTGATCAACATCCAACCTGGTCCTGCGGGTCCATTTTCCTTTCGCTCTGCTGGAAGATAAAGTGGATAATCGCCAAAAGCTGTATTGGTCCACATTACATCATCTTTATCAAAACCCGTAGGCCAGATTCCCATTCTGCGCTCCCAAGTGTTTTTTACGCAAATAATACTCGTAGAGATATGCCAATAATTTTGGTTGTTATCCTGAAAAGTTGCTCCATGACCCGCACCACGAGAAAATCCTCCGCCTTTATAACTCAAAGGATCAGATTGTGGCGTTGATGGACTATCGTAAAATAAAGGTTTAGTACCGACGACCACACCATCAGAATAACCGCTAAATTCGGTTCCTGGAGCGCCATATTGGAAATAATATTTACCATTATGTTTGGTCATCCAAGCACCTTCCGAAAAAGGATCTAGAAAAGTATCATCCATATATTCTCCAAAACGCTGCCATCCGTATCTCCAACTTTGCAGCAAATACATAGGCGTACGTGTTCCTTTTGGTTTAAAAGTCTTACGATCTAACTCTACACCATACATCGGATAATTGTTGCTACTGCCATTGTACATGTAGAATTTGCCGTCATCATCGGTAAAAAATGCAGGATCCCAACCACCAATTTTCAATGAATCAACTAACGGAAACCATTTATTGCCCAATGGATCGGTGCTTCCCCAAAGGGTAAAATTTTTGGTATACGTACTTCCAAAAACAACAACCGTATCGCCAATAATTCCTACAGCTGGTGCACAAAGTTCATCTTTGGTTTTGTTCCAAGGGCGAAGAAATTTACGTTCTATGAATTTCCAATTCAGCATATCAGAACTGTGCCAATATCCCCATTGATTGGTGCTAAACAACAGAAATTCGCCTTTATAGTTTACGATAACAGGATCGGCAGTAGCACGGTGTTTTCCCCATTCGGTAAACGATTCGAAAGGCGTGTAACCATAATCAACGTTAATAGGGTTGCAATACGTTTTCTGCTTTTGCGCAAATACGGCCAGAAACGATGTTAGTAAGAGAAGAGTAAGTATGGTTTTTATCATATTGTTGTTTTATTATTGGCCGCAGATTCGCAGATTATTTATATTATACATGATTAGAATTTTTAATCTGCGAATCTGTGGCTCCCTTACTTTTTTATTTCTGGGCTTTCAAATCCCAGCTTTGTTAATCCTTTTTGCACATCTGGATTACTCATAAATAATTTCCATAATAAACCTGATCTATAATTTTGGATCATCACCACCATTGGTCCTTGATCTATCCCCAAATATCTTTTTGGATACCAGTTATCAGTTTCAGAAAAAGCATCGTAAAAACCATATTTTCCCCAAACTTTATCGCCCAAATCTTCATATAAATGGCGAATCACTTTCATGGATTCTTTTGGGGTATAGGGAATGGATGAAATGGCTGCGGTGGGGGAGATCACTCCGAAGTCTTCTTGTGGATTGTGTGCTGCATAACCTTTTACAGAATAACTAGCTGTCAAACCCCAGTTGTTTTCTCCGTAACCTTTAAATTTTTTAGGGTTAGCTACACAATAATCGTGAATGGCTAAAGTATGATTCACATTGTTTTCCCAATAATTCGCATACTGATCTTTTAAACCTTTCGGATTTAATCCCAAATAAGAATAATGTGCCCAAAATAATGGTCCCACAGCATTTTTTTGACCTTGATAATCCATTGTAAAAGGATGACCATATACTTCAAAATTGGCTTTGATGCCACCGCTTCTGCCCCAACCCTCATGGTAAACCTCTGCAGGAATGGTATGAGTAGGAGAGGATGCCGCCAAAACGTACATAATCAAACATTCATTGTAACCTTTAACAGGAAAGTTCATTTCCCACTTATATTCTGGAGACCAATGCCAATAAAGTACGTTTTGTCCGCCGTTGCGATACCAACTAAAGTCTATTCCTTTCCAAAGTCCATCGGCTTTTTTTGCTAAGGCTTTTTCTTCAGAAGTTCCATTTTTGTAATAAGCTTCGATACAAATTAATGCCTGCGCAACGAATGAAGTTTCAACCAAATCTCCACCATTATCTTTTTTACCAAAAGGTTTTACTTTTCCAGTTTCGCCGTAAATCCAATGCGACCAAGCGCCATGAAAGCGATCTGCTTTAGCCAAGAAATCTAAGATTTTATTTAAACGATCAAAGCCTTCTTTCTTGGTTACATAACCTCTATCAATTCCGCTTAAAATCGCCATCAATCCAAAGCCGGTAGCTCCTGTTGCAACCGTACTTTTATCATTGTCAGGGTAAATTTCATCAACATGAAAGCGTTCTCTGGCTGCACCAGAAGTGGGCTCTGCGCCATCCCAGAAATATTGAAAAGTTTGTTTCTGAACCAAATCTAAAAGTTCATCATCCGATAGGTTCTTTTTAATCGCTAGATCGGGATTATAAACTTTGCTTTCCTTTTGCGTACAAGATGAAAAGGAGATTAAGATAAAAGAAATAATGAATATGTGGTGGAATGTAAATTTCATTTAGGGATGCGTAATATTTAAAGGTTGGGACTACTGAAACCTAAGTTTTTCATGCCTGCTTTTACTTCTGGCGCACTCATAAATAGGTTCCAAATTAATTTTGATCTATAGTTTTCAACCATTACCACAATTGGTCCTTGATCAATTGCTAGGGTAGAAGAGGCGAACCATTGGTCTTTTAAAGAAAATGCATCGTAAAAACCATACTCTCCCCAAGTTTTATTTCCTAGTTTGTAATAAAAATATCTTAATGCTTGCATCGATTCCGTTGGCGTGTAGGCAATTGAGGAAAGCGCAGCAGTTGGTGCAATGGTACCCACATCATTTGTTGGCGAACTCGCCGTGTATCCATTTTGAATATCGCTAGCTGTTAAACCCCAGCAATTTTCGCTGTAGCCATAATAGCCTAATGGATTTGCTTTGCAGTAATTGTAATTAATTAAGGTATGTGCCTTTGTTTGCGTTTCGTAATTGGCGTAAGCATCTGTTAAGCCCGTCGGATTAATACCCATGAAAGAATAATGAGCCAAGAACAAAGGACCACCACTCGCTGGACCTAAAGGAAGTTGAACTCCGTAATAAGTATTGCCATTTTTCATTGCCCCGTTTTGTGCCCAACCCGTATCGTAAACTGATTTCGGTATGGAATAAGTAGGGGATGCCGCCGCCATTACATAGGTAACCAAACATTCATTCCAACCCTTAACTGGCAAATTCATATCCCAGTTATAATTCGGACTCCAATGCCAGTAAAGCGTAGAACTATTGTCTTTGCGATACCAGCTCCATTCTACGCCGTTGTAAATGTTATTAATGTCATTTCTTAATGCAGTTTCATTGGCATCTGCACCATTAAAATACTGTCGAGCGGTAATCAAACCTGCCATTAGATAAGAAGTTTCAACTAAGTCACCGCCGTTATCTTTGGTGCTAAAAGGAATTACTTTTCCAGTGTTTCCATCCAACCAATGTGGGTAAGCGCCGTGGAAACGTTCGGCGGTTTTTAAGAAAGCTACGATTTTTTGTATGCGGGCAAGTCCATCAGCTCTGCTAATAAAATTACGACTCACACCAGTAACCAAAGCCATGATTCCAAAGCCCGAACCACCAGAAGTAACGGTATTGCCAGATGTATTTCTTTCTCTAGCCAAACCACTTGTCGGGTGACCAAAATCCCAAAAATATTTAAAGGTTTGTTTTTGAACGAGTGTTAAAAGTTCATCATCGGTAATGCGGGCGAATTTGTCGGTATCGTCTACCGCTGTTATTAAGTTTACAGCAATACTGGTTTGTAATTTATTGCCGGTTTTTGAAAGTAATCCCGTATTAACGGTTAAAATATATTTTGTAATAGGTTGCAAGACCGATGGCGTAATTACAACTGTATTATCGTTATTCTCTAGGGTTGGAGTAAATGCTACTGAAGTGCCAGCAACATCAGTTAAGGTAACGTTTCCGCTAACGGAAGTGAGATTAATTGGAGAGGAAAAAGTGATTTTAACAATGGGAATATTGTTTAAGCCATAATAGGTAAAGCCACTAAAAGTGCCATTTACTTTTAAATCGGAGAAAGTGTAGGTAGTTGTTGTAGGTAGAGTTGGATCAACAGGAGCTGGATTATCTGTTTTCTTACAGCCAAAGAAAACTGAAAGGATTAAAATATAGGAGTAGATTGATTTCATTTTTTTGTTGATTAAAAAGGGCTGCCGTATGGCAACCCTTTTATTTGCTTATTTGGATTAGGCTATTTATTTTCCTCTTCCTTCTAATTTGGCTAAGAAACCAACCTCATCATCAGTTAAGGCTTTATTGTAAATTTTGACTTCATCTAATTGACCAGTCAAGAAATTTGCCCAAGGCTCTTTTGAATGGCTTGTTGTTTGACTTGGTGTTGTCATAAATTGAACTGTACCAAAAACTAAATTTCCAGAATTAACAAAATTCAAAGGTCCAGTTATTCCATCTAGTTTTCCAGCGCTTAGTCTAGAGCCATTTACGTATACTTTTACCATTGAGGTTGTTTCGTCATAAGAAACAGAAAACGCATTCCATTTACCAAAAAAGTTAGCCACATTACTAACATTGTAGGTTTTGTCGCCAGTTCCATTATTTATAAACACGACTTTTATAGTTGCATTGTCGTTAGTGCTACCATTTTCGATAAATACTTCTAAATTACCCCAAAACTGAGATTTATTAGAAAGACTGAAAAGCCCAATAATTCCAGTAGTTGGGGCAGCTGTATTTACCCATTCTGTTAATGTAAAACTCTTTAAACTTGTAACCTTAGTAGATGGAGCACTTAAAGCGTACTTATCAATTCCACCTTGTAAAGACTGTCCCTTTATACCTGTAATGAAGCTTGTTCCTGTGTTCACACCAGCAGTGTTCGATATGCTATCGATTAAGCTGCCATCGAATGCCCAGTAGGCAACTAAATTACTTGTGGCGATTTGTTTCGAATTGGTGTATCCTCCAATGTTTAATGGTGGAGCATAGCTATTCGGATCAAATTCTTTTTGGCATGATGATAACCCCAAGGTTGCCATTGCTATTAATATAAAATATTTTGTTTTCATTTATCTTAAAATTAAGCGATTAATAACCTGGGTTTTGAGTTAAAGTTCCTGCGCTTTTATCAATTTCGTTTGAAGGAATTGGCCAAACTTCATTTTTGCCAGCTTTCCAGCCTTTAGGACCAAATACTGCGGTTCCACGACCTTGGCGAATAACATCGAAGTAACGATCATACTCCATTGCTAATTCGACAAATCTTTCTTTCCAAATAGCTTGACGAATTACTTCCTTGTCTGTTGATGTAACATCAGGAAGAACTCCAGCAACACCTCCTCTTGCACGGGCTCGCACAAGATTTAGTGAAGTCTTGGCTAAAGTTGGATTTCCTTGTTCGTTTGCTGCTTCAGCATTCATTAACAAAACCTCTGCATAACGAATAACTCGTACGTTTTGTTGAGCACCTTGGTTGTAGCTTGAATTAATCAAATTAAAAGGTACATATGGTTTTTGGCTGTACATCGGATTTGGCACCGTAACAGGAATGGCATCACCTTGCGGCGTAGTTTCTCCTCTAAAGATAATAGTTGCATCTCTTCTTACATCGCCAGGCTCGTATGCTGCAGCTAAAGCAGCGGTAGGAACATTCAGTCCATAACCACCTACTGTACCCCTGACGCCTTGTATTTGGCTATACTGAGATGTAGCTGAACCATCAATAGTTGGAATAATTTCACATTGGATTTCAAATATTGATTCCACATTATTCTCATTATTTAGGCGAAAGCTTTGCTCGTAATTAGGAAATAGACTGTAACCCATCGTCATCACAGTGTTCGTTAGGCTAAGAACATCAGTCCATTTTTGTTGATACATAGCCACTTTAGCATGTAATGCAAGGGCTGCGCCTTTTGTAGCTCTACCTAAATCTGCTGCTGGATAAGTTTGAGGCAATACGGCGGCAGCATCATCTAAATCTTTCTCAATGGCAGCATAAACTTGTGCTTTAGGTGTTCTAGGGATATTAAATTCTGAAGCATCCTTAGGAACATTTAAACGTAAAGGTACATCGCCATAGGCTCTAACTAATCGAAAGTAAGAGTAAGCACGAACAAATTTAGCTTCTGCAAGATATCTAGCTTTTAAGCCTGCATCCATACTAATTGCAGGTATATTATCTAAAACTTGGTTACATAAATTAATGTTTTTGTACTGGCCATTCCAAAATCCTTGTAGCTGACCTTCTGTAGATGAGACACTAAAATCATCATAACTGTTGTAATAACTCGCATCATTTGGATCACTGCCTTTTTCGGCGTCATCACCACCAACACTTTCTATTGCTATCGCCGGAAATCCTGTGTTATCATTGGCTCGCAGTATACCATAGATTGAATTAACAGCTTTAGTTGCATCATCTTGAGTTTTCCAAAATGTAATGGCGGGTTGCTGTGCTTGGGGATCTACATCTAAAAAACTTTTTTTACATGCAGGCAGTGTGAATAGACTTGTGCACAGAGCGACAAGTCCAATCTTTTGTATATAATTATTTTTATAATTTAATTTCATGGCTATGTTTATTAGAAAGTAACTTGGAGACCTAATCTATAAGTAGCTGATAAAGGATAAACGCTTGCATCGATTCCAGCATTTGTTGGTGATCCTCCAATTTCAGGAGTAAAGCCTTTATAACCAAAAAGATTCACGGCATTTTGCGCATCAACAAAAACTCTTATTCTTTGCATCTTCCATTTGCTCATTAACATTGATGGTAAAGCATATCCCAATTGAATATTTCTTAAACGAATGTATGAACCGTCTTCAACATAAAATGAATTAGGGGCAGCATTTGCAGTTGAGCCTACAGCAGCCGAAGGATAGGTGGTTGAAGTGCCAGCTCCATGCCATCTGTTATCGTAAAAATCTTTACTAAAATTTTCATTACCAAAGCGATACGCAACATTTGCATTGAATACATCCACACCAGCAACTCCTTGGATGTCTAATGACATATCGAAGTTCTTGTAGTTGAATGAAGTATTTAAACCATAACTGAATTTAGGATTAGGATTACCTAGAACAATACGGTCTTTACCATCAATAATTCCATCACCGTTTTGATCTGTGTATCTAAAATCACCTGGCTTAGCTGTTTTTTGGGCTGATGCAGCAACTTCAGCAGTATTTTGAAAGATTCCAGCTACATCGTAACCGAAGAACTCTCCAATTGCACCACCTTGAATTGTACGTGTTGCTAACGCACCATTCGCTATTCCAGCACCGCCTGCATAAATTGGATTTAAACCAGTTACTACAGATATAACTTTGTTGTTATTAATTCCAATATTCCCACTAATTGAATATCCAAAACCGCTTTTTGTTTTATCAGTAAATGTTGCTAAAAATTCAAATCCTCTGTTTTGGAAATCTGCTTGATTGCCAATTAATGATCCTGTTGCTGTTCCAATAGAACTTAAAACGGGAATTTCAAAAATGGCTTGTTCAGTTTTTTTGTTGTAAATACCTGTTTCGATGCTTAAACGATTATCCAAAAATCTTGCCTCAATACCAAGATCTGTACCAGTTGTACGCTCCCAATTTAGAAAAGAAGGAACCAATGAGTTGATGTTTGCACCAGTGTATCCAACGCCATTAAAAAAGGCTACTAAATCACCACCTTGAAATACAGTTAGCGTAGTTGGATTAATTGGAACACCTGCATTACCTACCTTACCCCATGATCCTTTTAGTTTTAAGTAATTAACAACTTTTTGATCTTTCATGAAATCTTCATTGCTAATTACCCAACCTGCACCAACTGCTGGGAAATTACCCCATAAGTCACCACCCCCAAAAAATTGAGATGCTCCGTCTCTACGAATAGTAGCATTTAACAGATATTTATCCTTATAAGAATAATTCACGCGACCAAAGTAAGAAGCTGATGTTGATAAAGTTCCACCATCCACTACAGTACGCGTAGCCGCAGTTCCTAGAGCTAGGTATAAATCACCATCACTTGAATAGGGAACATCAAAAGCTTTCGAATTAATAAAATAAGATTTTCTTCGTTGCGCTGTTGTTCCTAGTAAAGCTGTTATGTTATGATTGCCAAAAGTATTTTTATACGTTAAGGTATTTTCTAGGATCCAGTTTCTTGTTTCACTTCTCTTTATTTCTAACGTGCTTTGTGTTGTTCTCTGTCCCTGTGTTGCTGCATATATAGGCGTGTATGCTCTAACCTCATTCTGGCCAAAATCTCCGCCAGCGCTGGTTTTAAAGGTAAAATTTTTGGCAAATGTTAATTCGGCATAAACATTTCCATTCATTCTATAGTTTTTAGATTTCTGATTAAAATAATCTAAAGTAACCTGTGGATTGAAATTGTTTCCACCACCTAAGCTAAAATCATTCGCATCGCCATAAGTTCCATCAGCGTAATAAACAGGTACTACTGGTCCTGCTGTGTAGAGCTGACGAAATATACCATCGTTAATGTCGTTTGTATTAATGGCTGTACCCGAAACGGTATAACCGATTTTTAAAGGTTTTAATACCTGAAAATCATTGGATAATTTAGCTGTATAACGTTTATAGTTCTGAGTTTTCACTATTCCATCCTCATTAGTGTAACCTAAAGAGAAATTGTAAGTTGTTTTCTCTGTTCCACCATTTACTGAGATTTGATGATTCGTTTGTAAAGCATTTCTAAATGCTTGATTGTACCAGTTTGTACCCGTACCAAATGAAGAAGGATTAGTAAACAACGGATTGGCGCCGTTTGATGCAGATAGTTCGTTAATTATGGTTGCATATTCTGTGGCATTAGCCATTTCAACTTGGTTGGTTACAGCCTTATAACCTATAGATCCATTATATGCTATACTAGGTTCGCCAATTTTACCTCTTTTTGTGGTTACCAAAACAACACCATTTGCTGCACGAATACCGTAGATAGATTGAGATGAAGCATCTTTAAGAATACTTAAGTTTTCGATATCGGCCGGGTTTAAGAAGCTAATGTCATCATACCACACACCATCAACAACGTATAAAACACCAGTATTGCCATAAACTGTTCCAGTACCACGGATAGTTATTTGCGGAGATGAACCTGGAGCACCGTTATTGGTTATAGAAACACCTGCAACTTTACCTTGCAAAGCACTTACAGGATTAACAGATGCCTGTTTTGAAATATCTTCACCTTTTACAGTTGCTACAGATCCTGTAACGTCGATTTTTCTTTGTGTACCATAACCCACCACTACTACTTGCTCTAATTGTTGTGATGATGATACTAGTGAAACATTTATTGTTGTACGGTTAGCAACAGCCTGCTCTTGTGCTGTGTAACCTACGAAGTTAAATACCAATGTGGCATTTGCCGGAGCACTAATTGAGTAGTTTCCGTTTGCATCTGTTTGTGTGCCGTTTTGTGTTCCCTTGATTAAAATAGTTACGCCAGGAAGGGAGGTTTTGTCGCCTCCATCAAGTACCTTACCTTTTACAGTAATGTTTTGCGCAATCGCTACATTAATCATTAGTAGACAAAAAGCAGCGAGAACAGAAAGTCTTGTAAAAATTCTTTTCATGCTTTATTATATATTTAGTTAATTGTTATGTTAAAAGTGAGGTTGTTTTTTTGCTTGTGCAAGTAATGTTACCTCTACATTATTACATCAAACAGTTTGGAAAGGTATCTCAGCGACAAAAACTAATTTGGAATTTAGGCTAAAAACAGGCTTTTTAAGATTGGAACTGAATAATTACCTGCACACTCGTGTAGCCCATACACTAAGTGTTTTGTGGGGTGCTTAATCTCAGTTTGAGAAGGTAATGATGTAGTGGTAAAATACAGAGATATTTCTTTTAGCCAAAATATTGAATTTTTATGCAAACGTTCCCGAGATACTTTTAAGCCATTTTATTTTAATAAACCACGAATCGTTACAACTCCATTAGAAATTCTGTAAGGTTTTTGTCGTGTGGTACTTCTAATTTTTTGCGAAGGCGATATCTTCGAATTTCCACACCTCGTAAGCTTATGTTTAGTAATGAAGACATCTCTTTACTACTCATATTCATTCTTAGATATGCGCAAAGCTTTAAGTCGTTTGGGACAAGGTCTGGATGTTGGGCTTTTAGTTTTTTAAAGAAACTTTCATGCGCCTCATTAAAACTGTTTTCGAAAAGATGCCAATCTCGTTCATCGTTCATCCCATCGTTAATAACTTTTTGGATTTTTCTGGTTTGATCATCAGAAAGCTTCTTGCCAGTTTCATCTTTCAATTTGGTTATCTCATCGCTTAACTTTTGGAGCAACTCATTTTTATAAACCAATGTCATTGCGGAGTTCGCTAATTCCCTATTTTTAGAGGCCAGTTCTGCTTGTAATTTTTCGGTTTGGAGCTTAATGATTTGCTTCTCATTTGCTTCCGTCTCAAGTTTTAATATTTCATCTTGCTCGCTTTGCAGTCTGTCGGTAATTTTCTCACTGTCTCTTCGGAGCTTCTGTTCATATATTTTTTTACCCAAGATCAGAATGATCACAACAGCAATTACATAAAGAAGAATTGCCCAGTTGTTTAGGTACCAAGGCCTCAGAATTATAAATTCATAAATGGTTTCCTTACTGATGGAGTTGTTGTCAATTTTGGCTCTAATTTTAAATTTATAGCTTCCACTGCTTAGATTTGTGAAATCTTTTTGGGTGGCATAACTCCAATCAGACCATTCTTTTGAATAACCCTCCAAATAATATTGATATTTAACTTTCGCCTGGCGATAGAAAGGTAATGAGAAAGAGATCCTAATATTATTGCGGCTGTTTTTAATTTCCGTTGGTTCTGTATTATTACCAGATTCACTAATGAGTGAGTATTTATCAGTAATATCTTCTACTCGTCTGATCAAGACAGCTGGCAATTGCTGTTTTTCTATGGTCAGCGCTTCTGCGGGGTTATAAATCACGAAACCATCATCTACACTAACCAAATAAATTAAATTACTTATGCGGCTGATGTTCTCATAATACTGAACCATTCTTCCATCGAGAATGCTAAACTGATTGGAATCTATTTCCACTTTTCCTGGCTCAGAAAAATTAACCAGAGCTGTTTTTCCATGGTTAATAAACCAATATCTTTTTTCCCCTGCGCTAATTATTTTGTTTGAAGTGGCGAATGAACCAACCCTTTTATTTAAGGTTTCGTATTTGGTAAACTTATTGCTCAATTCATCATAAGTGTAAAACCCAGCATCAGAAGAAAAAACGATCTTATTTTCTAGATTAAAAATATTGATGTTGTAATTTCCTGGCAGACCATTTCTTTCATCAAAATATTTTATACTAGTTACTTTTTTGTAATCAGCGCTTAGGCTAAGTTTATATAAACCTTTGTAGGCGTGGCCAACCCAGATATCTCCTTTATTATCTTTTTCGATATACCTAGAAGGCGCATCAAATCCAGCAATTCTGGATTCGAATTTTAAGCCGCCAGCTGCGGAAGTAGAAAATAGCGACAAACCTGTATAGGTTCCCTGAATGAGATAATTTGGATTCGATTGGAGCTTCTTTATTGTCCAGCCGCCACTTGATCTCGAAATCCATTCAATGCGATCGCCAATTACCTTGAACGTTCCACTATTATGGCCGCAGATTAATTCATTATCTACGATTGCCAATTCCCAAACCTGCCCCTGAGAATTTGGAATAAGCTTAAAATTGAAATTGAGTTGGTTAATTGGCGACCACTCACTATAAAATAAACCTTGATTGGTGCCTAAGTAAATTTTGTTGTTAAAGATTATACTCGAGTAAACTGTTCCAAATTGGCCCGTTTTGTCGAAATAAAAATAAAGTGGTGAGTTCAATTCAATTCGATCTATTCCATTGTCCAATCCCGCCCATAAATTTTGCTCATTATCAGCATATAAACTTAGTATGGTATTGTTTTGAAGTCCGCTTGATTTGTTAATTCGCTGTACAACCTTTCCTGATTCATCAATAATGATTAAACCATTAAGAATTGTTCCATAGGCATAATATTTACCCAACAACATTACCCCATTATTGAGTTGGTAGGTTTTTAAATAATCATTAGCTGATGTAATTAATGGAGAAAAATCTTTTCCATTGTAAATAAAAAGACCGTTTTTGCTCGTGCCAATGATGAATTGGTTATTTTTATATGGGAGGATAGATAAAATCCCTTCTTTACCTAGTTTATCACTTTGTGGGATGAAAATTAACTTGCTACCAATGAGTTCATAAAGTCCTTTTTCCAGTACCTCGATAAAATACCGACTATTAACCTTATGGAGAAAAAGAAAGGAAGATGGCGATTTAGCAATTTCTATCTTATTGTTTTTGTAAATGAATATTTTAGAGAATGATTGAAATATTACACGATCCTTATCTACATAAATTTTCCAGATTTCATCGGTTACTGTAATCCCTTTTGGCAACAGTTTAGTGAGGGAATTATAAGAAAGTTTACTGTTTTTAATTGCCCAATATCCAAATTCTCCAAAACTTCCTGTATAAATTCTCCCATTATTATCAGTAGCTACAGATCTCACAATCTGCCTGTTGGGCATTTTATATTTCTGCCAAAAACGACCATCAAAAGTTAAAAGTCCTTCGGCATTTCCAAACAATGCTCCAATTTTGATTCCCAGATGCATAAACAGATTTTGGATAATTTTCAATATAAGGAACACCAATACTTTTAATATCGGCTGCATAGGTGTTTAAGGATGTAAGGGATAGTAGTAAAAGGAAACAGAAAAGTTTTAGCATAAAATGGTTTATTGGTTAGGCCATTGTTACACAAAGTAAATGAAAAATTGTTGGATGGAAGATAGGGGATGGTTAATAGTTTATAGTTAATAGCCTACGGGCATTCAATCGATTGAGATTAGTGTAATGAGTTTTTTAAGGTAGAAATCATTTTACAAAGCTGTTCGAATTCGGAATATAGCCGTTTGAATTCTATTTCAGAAATATATTTTCTAGAGACAGCCATAAATAAACAACTCACAACTTCTAGTCCTTAGCGAACGGAATAAGTCAAAAATCTTGAAAACTCGGCTTTTGATTGTCCTAAACATCCCTCTGCGATATTTAGATTTACAGAATCAGCAGCTTTTTTAATCTGATTAGACAAGCTAAAAAGTTCAATTTTTGGAAACTCTTTCGCTATAGCATCTATTTCATTACTAAGCTTCAAGGATATTTGCCAAACCTTTAATTCTTCAAATTTGAAAGCCATAACTTTTATTTCAGAATTAAAGATATGTTTTAAAATGTAAATATCGGTGATGATTAATTTGGGTTGGGAGCATAAATGCCATTAACCATCAACCATATACTATCATCCCACTTCCATCTTTTTCCCTACAGGTTGAGGGACTTTAACGTAATACCCCGTTCCATCATAAGGGCGTTTGCGAGGATTGCTTGTGCAAACTACAGAACAACAACCTTGCAGTTCATCACCACATTCATCGCACTGGGTAATGTGCTCATTACATTCTGGATTGGAGCAGTTAATCATTTTTGGAGTGGTTTTTCCGCAGTTGTAACATACAGAAACAATGGTTGGGTTTACTGCATTTACATCGACAGCAATACGGTTATCGAAAACATAACATTTACCCTCGAAATCCTTTCCACCAGCTTCTTTACCATATTTTATAATGCCGCCATGCAATTGGTAAACATCGTTAAAACCATGATGCAAAAGTAGGGCAGAGGCTTTTTCGCACTTGATTCCACCAGTACAATAGGTTAAAATCTTTTTGTCTTTATATTGCGCAAGCTGATTTATTTGCTCCGGAAAATCGCGAAAATTCTCAATATCCAAAGTAAGGGCATTCTTAAATTTGCCTAGATTATGCTCATAATTAGATCTAACATCTAAAATAATAACATCATCATCGTCTTTCATTTTCATGAAATCTACGGGCTCCAAATGTTTACCAGTTTTCTCGTTCGGGTTAATAATTGAGGTATCTCTCAAACCCGAATGAACAATTTCAGATTTGTATCTGCAGTGCATTTTGATAAAGGAAAGTTCCTCAACATCATCAATCTTAAACTCTGTCTTGGCAAATCTTTCATCAGCATGGATCGCTTTCATATAAGCTTCGCAGCTTTCTGGAGAACCCGAAACTGTTCCATTTAAACCCTCATTGGCAACGATTATTCGTCCAACTAAGTCTAGTGATTTACAAAATTTAAGGTGATCGGCAGCAAATTGCTCTGCATCTGCTATGTAACTATAGCAATAGTAAAGTAGTGTTTGATATTTTTTCATAACGCTGTTGATACCGTTGCAAACGGCGTTTAAAGCGTGGCAAAGATAAGGGATTTATGTAAGATGTAAAAATGGAAAATGGATAATGTGTCGCCCGCCATCATCCATCTTACATCAACGTTTTCCATTCTAAAACCCGTAGCTAATTCTAAATCCTTGGGTTAATTTTTTGGCGCCATCATAAGCAAAGCCATAACTAGCTCTTAAAACCAAACGCTGGAGACCAAGGTAAAACTCTTTGTAATTTCTTTTTTCTGGTGATGATAAGTAACCTCCACCTATAAATTCCTCGAGCTTTGCTTTGCGCAACAAAGGAAGTTTATTCAAGAAGAAACCTGCGAAATTGTGCTCTAAGTGTGCTTCAAAATATTGTTGATTAGTGCTAAACTGATAGAAATCCAAATACTGAAACTTCCTTAAGTTAGGTGGGAAGATCGTAGAAATATTACCCGCAAAATGCTTGAAATCGGGATAAAACATTTTTTCGTTATTGATGAACTTTCCTGCGCCCACCAAAAATGAGGTGTAACCCCATAAGCCTAGACCAATTCTATCTTGGTAAACTTCGGCCTTTATAAAGTCGTAATCTACGTCGCTATTTAAAACATTTTTGAAACCTTTTTTATAGAGAACAGTAATTCTCGGAAACTGCGATTCGGTGTAAAACTTGCCATCGGGACGGGTGATGTATTTTTGTCCGATGGTATAAGTTAGACTTGCTGTAGCGCTAAATGAATTATAGGTAGGAAACAATGGCGTTTCGCTATTTGGCGTAAATGGATTATTCGAAGTGAATTCTCGATCCTTAGCATCAAAAAAGCTAAAAGAAGAATTATTGGTTAAAGTTTTATTGTGCGTGTAATCTGCGCTCAAACTTCCTTGCAACCCCGTTGCCAACTCTCTAGTCGTATTTAAGTTGATGAAACTTTTGTAGTAGAACTTCGGAAAATTCTTTTCATAAATCAACGAGTTTATCGTATTTCCTAAAGCAGTCATCGAACCGAGATTGTTTAAGTCGAAAATTCCATTTCCAAAAGATGCGCCAATACTCGCACGTTTTAGTGGATTGTAATAATAGCTTCCAGTTAAACTTCCTGTTAATTTTTGATTGGCAAAACCATACCTAAATTCAGGGCGGATGGAATACATTCTTCTATTTTCGAATTCTTTTCTGTAAGTAACCCCATATTTAATTCCGAAACCCTCCACAGTATTATAAAACAGAGATTTTAATACTGGATCAAAGCTTAAATATTGTTTATCATATCGATCATTCTTACTGTAGCCTCTTAACAAAAGCTTAACGATGCCAAACTTATTATTGTCGTTTTCAATAGAATCGAGGTACTTTTTCGATTCCTTTAATTTCGCCACACTATCTTTTTTTACGTAGTTTATTTTTTCATCGAGCGTTAGCGGAATCGGGCGATTATTGGTCCAAAAGGTAGAATCCTTTTTATTTACCATTTCTGTAATCTTCAAAATTTCGCCGTTAAAAAAGTTTTTAGGAAATTTTGGATCGAGGTTGTAATTGCTGTAAATCCCTACAAAATAACCAGCTATTTTAAAGCCTAAAACATTACCAGCAAACTGGAAATTAATAGTTGTAGGCATGTAAATATTTTCAACCTTGGTAAACTGCTGATTAATATTTAAGGTATCTATAAAATTAATCCCAGAATTTTTTGTCAGATAAACATCGGTATTGTAAATTCTCCAACTATCATCAATAATGTAAATAATCCCCCTAAAAACTGGGTCGTTTTCACGGCGTGGAATAACCTGAATTTTATGGATTACCTCTCCATTTTCTTTACTTTCTCCTAAAAGTTTGTACTTGTAATAAAATAGGGCATTATCTGCAATCGGAGAAACGAAACCCCTAGCACTTAATTTGTTTTCTAGCAGGTAATTATCGTAGAAATTAATGATTAAATCAGAAGCCTTATTGAAACTGAAAGCATTGTTTCTTCCGGCAACTTTTGATGAAATCATTTCCTCATGAACATCATTTGGTCGTCTAAAATTGAACTTGCTTTGCGATTCTGAAAGGTAAATTATGCCTTTTCTATTGGTATCTAGCTCTAAGACTTTCTGAATATCCTGACCAAAAAATTTCTTCGGCGCACCTTTTAATCTCTGAACACCTTTGATGTAAACATCACAGCTAAACTCATTAACTTCATTTAGGTGTGCTTTTCTTTGTTTAATAGTTTTACGGATAATTTCAAAAGCTGGATCTTCTGCATTCGCTCTAATATTCACATTATCAAGCGTATAACTTTCAGAGCTTAATTTAACATCGAGAGAAATATCTGCCGATAAATTAACAATGTGTTCTTGCTGTTTATATCCAATCGCCCTAAAGCTCAATGTATGTTCGCCTTTTTTAAGCTTAATTGCATATTTACCATCAACATTGGCCGATGTGCCGGTTGTGGTATTTTTAAGATAAACCGAAGCGAAAGGAACTGGCTGCCCGCTAGAATCTTTAATTGTGCCCGAAACAATATGTTGTGCAAGCGCAAAATTAGCTAAACCGCAAAAAAGGAGGAGGGCGCAAATTCTTATCATAAGTAGTGATTAGTAAGCTATAAATATCGAATAAGTTTTAACACTATACATATAGGTACATGTTAAAGTTTGTTAAGGGATAAAAAAAATATTTATCTATCGGTATTTTTGGATTTGATCAAACGCTTTTGATCAGGATTTCCAACATCAAACGTTTGATTATCGCCCCTAATCTGGATTATGGTTTTTATGACTGTAAGCAGTTTTTTTATAACTTTGGATCAAAATCAACCATAATAAAATACCATGTATAAAACATTACAACCAGTTCTGCAAAAAGAACTTGAGGAAATCGAAAACGCTGGATTATTTAAACGTGAACGCATTATTATTACACCACAAGGCGCCGATATTAAGGTAAAAGGTGGCGCAGAAGTAATTAATTTTTGTGCTAATAATTATCTAGGACTTTCTTCTCATCCAAAAGTAATTGAAGCAGCTAAAAAAGCGATTGATGATCATGGTTATGGAATGTCATCAGTGCGTTTTATATGTGGTACGCAAGAGGTACACAAAGAATTAGAGGCAAAAATTTCTCAGTTTTTAGGTACAGAAGATACCATTTTATATGCTGCAGCTTTTGATGCAAATGGAGGCGTTTTCGAACCTTTATTTAACGCTGAGGATGCGATCATCTCTGATGAATTGAACCATGCATCAATCATCGATGGAGTTAGGTTGTGTAAAGCACAACGTTTCCGATATAAAAATGCGGATATGGAAGATTTAGAAAAGCAATTAATTGCTGCTGCAGGCTGCAGACATAGAATCATCGTTACCGACGGCGCTTTTTCTATGGATGGTTCTGTTGCACCCTTAGATAAAATCGCTGATTTGGCAGATAAATACGAGGCCTTAATCATGATAGATGAATCGCACTGTACTGGTTTTATTGGTAAAAATGGTCGTGGTACACATGAGCATTTTAATGTAATGGATCGCATCGATATCATCACCGGCACTTTAGGTAAAGCCTTGGGTGGTGCCTCGGGTGGATTTACTTCTGGTAAAAAAGAAATTATAGACATGCTTCGCCAGCGTTCTCGCCCATATTTATTCTCTAATACTTTGGCTCCAGCCATTGCCGGGGCATCTATTGCAGTTTTAGATATGCTTAGCGAAACTACTGCTTTGAGGGATAAGTTAGAAAGCAATACCAAATATTTCCGCGAAAAAATGACTGAGGCTGGATTTGACATCAAATCTGGTTTTCACCCAATTGTACCGGTAATGCTTTACGATGCTAAAATTGCACAAACCTTTGCTGCAAAAATGCTCGAAGAAGGAATTTATGTGGTTGGATTTTTCTATCCAGTTGTGCCACAAGGTAAAGCAAGAATCCGTGTGCAATTATCAGCAGGACACGAGCAACATCATTTAGATAAAGCCATTGCTGCTTTTACCAAAGTTGGAAAAGAGTTGGGGGTGATTTAAAATTGCAAGAACAATATTTAAACCTTTGGAGGTCTCATTTGCTATTCAAATGAGACCTTTTTAATTAGCAACAATGCCAACATATCTTTTAATAATTGTTTCTTTTTTATTGCCTTTCGCAATATTTATTTTCCCGCCATTGTGGAGAAACAAAAGAGCAGAAGGCGCATTTATGTTGATGATTTTTGCTTCATTCTTTTGGGGAGTAGCAATTTTTTCTACTGTAATTTATACGATGGCTAGATTTGTTTTCAAATATCACGGTTTAAATTTCTATAAATCTTATCTAATTTCCATTGTTTTAGGTTTGCTACTCCTCTTATTGTGGGTAATGATTAAAAAGTATTTCAAAATTAGATAAAAATATTTTCTGTCGCTAAGTTCATTTTCTTGTAATAAATACCTTTAAACATAACTTTTGAACCGATGAACAGTAAATGTTTTAGATAATTTGCCGTATATTTGAACCCATGTTACAGGACAAAATAACACAATACACTGAGAAAATTAATGCTTTCGTAACAGAGAAAGCTGATGAATTAGAACAGTTTCGCATCAAGTATTTAGGAAGTAAAGGCATTATAAAAGAAATTTTCGAGGATTTTAAATCAGTTTCGATTGAAGAGAAAAAATCTTTGGGAAAAGTTCTAAATGAATTTAAACAACTTGCTGAATCAAAATATCAAACCTTAAAGGAATCTACTGAAAGCTTAGAATCCAAAACGGAAGATACAGCTTTGGATATGACTTTGCCTGGTGAGGGTTTTGAGATTGGTTCTCGCCATCCATTAGCTTTGGTGCGCAGAGAGATTGTAGAAATTTTCTCAAAACTGGGTTTCAATGTTGCCGAAGGTCCTGAAATTGAAGATGATTGGCATAATTTCTCAGCATTAAACTTTCCAGAGGAACATCCTGCAAGAGACATGCAAGATACTTTCTTCATTAGAAAAGGTGGAGAAAAGGGTGATATCGCTTTGCGTACGCATACTTCTTCGGTGCAAGTTCGTATGATGGAGCAAGGTCAACCGCCGTTTAGGGCAATTATGCCTGGTCGTGTTTACCGCAACGAAGCCATTTCTGCCAGGGCACATTGCTTTTTTCATCAAATAGAAGGTTTATATGTTGATGAAAATGTTTCGTTTGCAGATTTGAAGCAAACCTTATTTTACTTTGTTCAAGAGTTGTATGGCGAAGGTACAGAGGTACGTTTCCGCCCATCATATTTTCCATTCACAGAGCCATCTGCCGAAATGGATATTTCTTGTACCATTTGTAAAGGTGCTGGTTGTAACATGTGTAAATATAGTGGTTGGGTAGAAATTTTAGGTTGCGGCATGGTAGATCCAAATGTTTTGGAAAACTGTGGTATCGATTCGAAAAAATATAGTGGTTTTGCATTCGGAATGGGTATTGAACGTATTGCGAACCTAAAATATGTAATTAAAGATTTACGTTTGTTTTCTGAGAACGACGTTCGGTTCTTAAAGCAATATAAATCAGCCTTGATTTAAAAAAATGAAATATTTCTACAGCATATTAATTGTATTGGTACTTTCTACAGGATGCGGAAAGGAGCAAAGTTATATTCCGGATGTTGCAGTAAATTATAATGTTACTTTAACTGAGTTTAGTTTAAAAGCAGTTAACAATGTTTTAGTTGTGCCCAATTATGGTGTTGCTGGATTAATAATCGTTAAAACGCCTTTAAGTGGATTTGTCGCATTTGATCGTTGTAGTTCTGTAAATCCAGAAAATGCCTGTAAAGTTACTATCGATGACAGCGGTTTAACGGCTACTGATCCATGTACGGGAGCAAAATTTTCGATGCTCGATGGTAGTCCACAAAAAGCACCTGCAGAAAGAAACCTAAAAACTTATAATGTTTCTTTGCAAGGCAATACCTTATTAAATGTTAGAAATTAATGGAAGCTGAAAAAATAAAAGAAACAGTTAAAAAAGCTGCCAAAGAACTTTTTCGAAAGTACGGATATCATAAAACTAGCGTTAACGAAATTGCCAAAAAAGCTCGGATTGCCAAAGCAACAATCTATAAATATTTCGAAAGTAAAGAGCAGGTTCTAGATAGTATTTTGATGGATTATCTTGACCAAAATTTGCATGAAATTCTGCATAATACATTGAGTTATGCTTCTGAGGAAGAGCATCTTAAAGCTTTGGTGATGCGGACTAGCCGATTATCATTTACAGCCTGTAATGAATTTATTGGATGGGATTTTGTACGTGAAAATGCCAACTCACAAGAATTTTTAAAGCATTTATCCGATCAGTTGGAGGCCCTATTGTTGGCCGCTTATTTACAGCTCGATAATTTTAAAAATAATCCCGCTAGGAGAGAAGGCTTAGCCTTTCTATTAAAAGCGAGTAAAAGCATTGTATTTTCTTTTGCCTTTACCTCTGTTAGCGATTCTGATGTGCGTAAAAATTTCGTGAGCTTTCAAAAGGAAATTCTTCCGTTTTTAGTGAAAGCAGCCCTTTAATTAGGTTTATTCTCTTTGCTTTCCAATGATAAAATGATAGGATCGAATAAGAACAAACCAGATATGTAGTTATTGTTCGTAATAGTCTTTCGTTTTAAACTTTTCAACGGTTTTCTTCATCTTGCCATCTACCAATTTTTGCGTAATAACGGTTACATTTTCGCCAATGCTAGAATCTTCAATAACTGATAAAAATTCCGTTAAAAAGCTTTTTGTATCTATTTTATAACTAATGGCTTGTTGATAGCAGCAGCCGCTTTTTAAATGGACTGTTAGTGTTTTCAGCTTTCGATCAACATCAAACATACCAAGGTTTTCACTCGCTAACTTGGTTAATTCCTTGTTTAAAATGAATTTATTATTTGCCGAAGCTAGATATACATCGTAAGAAGGACTTGCGTAAGCGCTATTACTTCCATTTCTAATTGCCATATCTTCCAAACCATCGAAATTAAAATCTCCAAAAATTAAAGGACTTTGATATTTGCCCAGATCGAGCCAGCCAAGTTGTGCATTCTGCTTTTCAGTTAAGCCAAAATCCAAATCAGCCGAATGAAATGTCTCAAGCTCTTTTTCTGATATTTTATCATAAAGAATAATTGTTGCCTTTCCTCCACAAGCGCCATTTTCGCAATTAGCAACAAAAATTTTAGCGTTGTATTGAGTCGAGCTATTGTTAGATAGAAATTTAAATTGGGCTTTTGCCGAAAACGTAAATGAAATAAAAACGCAGAAAACAAACAGATTTTTCATTAAATATTTTTTGCTAAAATTACTTCAATATCTGTTGATCAAAAGTTAAAAAACGTTAACGATCACGTTTTCTGGTTTTTATATAGTTGTTTATGGCTTCTCTGGTAGTTAACCAATTTCTGCCTTCTTTGTAGGCATCAATTTTACCCTGCCGAGCCAATAGGCTAATATATTCTTGCCCATACTTAAATTCGGGTTCGGAAACAATATGAGATATTGGCTCATATTCGCCATACGTGTTGCCAGGCATAGCATTAAGGTAAATGTTTAATGAGCGTTCCAAAGCTTGCAGCATAAGCAAATATAGCTTGTGATAGTTGCCGTTATTCGCTTGGTTTAGGGCCTCGTAGTATTTTTTCCGATCGTTTTTTAAAATAATCGCAGGCGGAAAGCCGTTTCTCATCAAAAGTAAATTCATGGCAAGACGAACTGTTCGGCCATTACCATCAAAAAATGGATGGATCCAAACTAATTTATGATGAAAAATAGTAGCCAACAAAACATCATTTAAGCCATCTGTATTTTCGTTTACAAAAGAAATAAGTTCATCCAATAAATCAGAAACCTTATTCGCATTAGGAGGGGTAAAGTTTGCACCAATAATACGAACACCCCCATTTCTTATTCTGCCAGCATAATCATCCTCGATACTACGTAGAACTAATCCATGCAACGATAGGACATCGATACTTCGTAGCACATAATTTTTATTTACTAGCGTGTATAAATAATCAATTGCTTTTTCGTGGTTATGCGCTTCAAAATGTTCTACTAATGTTTTGCCCTTTATCGTAATGCCTTCTTGTAAAACCATTTGGGTTTCTCTTAAGCTTAAGGTATTGCCCTCAATACTATTGGAGTTGTATGTCCACTCAATGCTTAAGTCTGTTCTTATTCTTTGTAGGGCACTATTGGGCAGTGGACGTGATTCATCCAAGCTTTTTTTCTTTTCAAATAGCCTATCCGCATGAGGCTTTAGTTCTTCTAAATCTGTTAAATCAATATTCCACACGCACAAATATATAAATATCGGTTAAGTTATAAAAATTATTTAGCCGATATTAAAATTATTTTACTTTGTTAATCTTAATTGTAATCAGCGATGGTTTTCACCTTATTTGAACTTGGGCATAAATTCATTAGTTTAGGGTACAATTAAAAACTTAGTATGCAGGTAAACCATTGTTCAAATTGCAATGCCTTAAATAGAGAAGAAGATAGATATTGTAGCAAATGCGGACAAGAAGCTCATGTTCATCGCTTTACCTTGGCGCATATATTTCATGAATTTTTTCATGCCTTTACCCATGCCGATAAAGGTATATTCTTCTTGCTTAAGGAATTATTGATTAGACCAGGCGTAGTAGCCATGGAATATGTGAACGGAAAAAGGAAAAAATATTTCAGTCCGTTTACTTTTTTCTTAATTCTTGCAGGATTATTTGTGTTGTCAAATACTTTTTTTCGGCCAACAGATGCTCATCAAAAGGTGGAGATTCCTGCAAACATACAATCTATCCAAGATCCTGTAAAAAAGGCCGAGTCGGTACAAATGTTTGGTCGAGCTATGAAAGCAAAATATTTTACAGCCAAATACGGAAATGTTATCGCCATGATTGCTGTTCCATTCTTTGCGCTGTTTTTTTGGTTAATTTATTTTAAAAAGCAATACAATTATGCAGAACATTTTGTGGCGAATATTCTCTTTGTTAGTTTTTCAAATCTAGCTTTTACGCTGTTGGTTTTTCCATTAGAAGCATTGGCTAAAAACACGCCTTGGATAGCAATAATACCATTAATTGGTTTAATTACCCAAGTTGTATATTACACTTATGCATACAAAGGATTTATGCAAATAAAAGGATTTTTCGGTGGAGCAAAAGTATTTCTACAATCGTTAATTGGAATTGTGATCTGGGTAATGCTTTCCATGACATTTATGGCGATTTACATTTACCAAAATATACATTTTCTTGATTTTTTTAAACGAATGTAGGTTTTATTCCCACTTAAAAACTTTTACAGCAACGGCGTAAATGCCAATTCCCCAAAGTAAAAGGATCATAATCTGGAATTTTACATCCCATAATCCCATACCCTCAAAAGCAACCTTTCGCATGGCATCATTTAAATAAGTGAGGGGCAGGGCTCTACTAATCGGCTGTAACCAAGTTGGAAAGGCCTCAATAGAAAAGAAAGTTCCAGAAAGCAAAAATTGAGGCAAGGTTACGATATTCGAAATCGGTGGAACCATACTTTCGCTTTTGGCAACGCCAGAAATAATAAAGCCAAAGCCCATGAATACAATAACGCCCAATGTAGCCAATATGAGCATATTTGCCACCGTAAATACACCGTGGACGAGCGTAAAGCCAAAAAAGAAATGGCCGATAAGAATAATAAATAATGCGCCAATTAATGCAAAACCTATTCTCGCTATGCCCTCGCCAATTACAATGCTAGATCGTTTTACGGGCGTAGCGAAAAAGCGTTTGATTACCAATGTTTGTCGTAAGCTTAAAAAAACGAATGCTGTTCCAAAAACACCTGTACTTAATAAGGAGAAGCCTAATTGTCCGGGTAAAATGAAATCGATGGTTTTATATTCGCGTACTGTAATGGTGTTTTCCTTGATTTCGGCAATAGATGGCTTTAAGGTCTTATCATAGAAAAGATTGTTTAAAACCGATTTTAAAATTCCGCCTTTGTCTCTTGATGCTGAAGTGTAAATTACATTAACCGAATAAGCAGCAGAATTAACTTTTCTGTGGACATCAATCATCGCATCTACATTTCCTTTTTCAAGAAGCTTATCAAACTCTGCCTTAGTCTTGTTTTTAACCAAACGAATCATCCCAGTTTTATCTAGCATGCCAATTACCGGATTGTTCATGTCTGATCCTGGTGTGATTCCAACATCGATACGCGTTCCACCTCCACCTAAAAAACCAAAAATCAAAATAAAAATAAGTGGGAAAGCCAGCGTAAACACCACTGCTGATGGGCTTCTCATAATGGAGCGAAAGCTTGCTTTTGCTAATGCTATTGTTGCTGTTATGTTGCTATATTTTTGCATGTACTATTTTCTAATAGTTGTACTGTTTTATTTGGATAAACCCGATTGAAGCGGCAGCTCCCGATTTTTCATCGGGACTACAGCGGAAAGCGGGAGTAACTTTAATTTGAAATGCTTAAACTGCTTTTCGAATAAAACTCATTTACTACTCCCTCCACTCTTTACCTGTCAGGTTGATAAAAACATCTTCCAAATTAGCTTTTTTTACTTCTTTTTTGCGCTCGAATCCGCTGTTTACCAATTTATCAATTAGGTTATCTGGTGTATCTAAAGCGATAATTTGTCCTCTTTCTACAAAAGCAACACGATCGCAAAGTTGTTCAGCCTCATCCATGTAATGCGTTGTAATTACCACGGTTGTTCCTGCATTTCGAATCTCTGTGATCAAATCCCAAAGATTTCTTCTTGCCTGTGGATCTAAACCTGTTGTCGGTTCATCAAGGAAAATAATTTTAGGTTGATTTATTAAAGTAGTGGCGATGGAAAAACGCTGTTTTTGTCCGCCAGAAAGTGCTTTGTATTTCGCTTTGGCTTTATCTTGAAGATTAACTTTCTCCAGCATTTCCATCGGTTTAATGTTGGCACCATACAAACCTGCAAAAAGCTCGAGTAATTCTATAAGATTTAAATTGGGATAATAACCAGCTGCCTGTAGCTGAACGCCAATGATCTGTTTAATTTCTTGTGGGTTTTTATCAACAGAAAAACCATCTACAATAATTTCGCCTGATGTTTTATCTCTTAAGGTCTCAATAATCTCAAGTGTTGTGGTTTTACCAGCTCCATTTGGGCCAAGTAAACCGAAAATCTCATTTTCATAAACCTCAAAGCTTAAGCCTTGAACAGCTACGAAGTCATCATACTTTTTGACAAGATCTTTAACAGTGATAATGGCTTTTTTTGTTTCCATATTGCGAATGTAAGCAGCTTTAGATGAATAGAAAATGAATTATGAATACTATCTGCTAAAATGTCGGTAAAATGATGGTTTTGGTAGGTGGAAATTTGATTATAAAAGAAATCTGCGAATCTTCGGCTTCAATTGAGCCGCAGATTCGCAGATTTTAATATTTCGCTTTAGTCTTTAAGCTTTTATCTTTCAGTTTGAAGCTACCAAACCAACTCACCTTTCATAACGTTCACGAAATCATCGAACAAATAACGAGAATCATGTGGACCTGGAGAAGACTCTGGGTGATATTGAACTGAGAAAGCTTTTTTACCTTTAACACGAATACCTTCGATTGATTTATCGTTCAAGTTTACGTGGGTAATTTCAACCTTATCCGAATTTCTAACTTCATCTGGAATTACGCCAAAACCGTGGTTTTGAGAAGTAACTTCACAATGGTTTTTGATAATGTTTTTAACTGGGTGGTTTAAGCCACGGTGACCGTTGAACATTTTCATCGTGCCAATATCATTCGCTTCAGCTAATAATTGGTGACCTAAGCAAATACCGAACAATGGTTTATCTTCGGCTAAGATTTCTTTAATAGTTTCTACTGCGTATGGCATTACCGATGGATCGCCAGGGCCATTTGAAATAAAATAACCATCAGGATTAAATTTCTCCATTTCCGCAAATTTTGTTTTCGCTGGAAAAACCTGAACATAAATATCGCGGTTTTCGAAGCTACGAAGAATGTTTTTCTTTATACCCAAATCTAATGCTGCGACTTTCA
This sequence comes from Pedobacter frigidisoli, assembly GCF_004331675.1. Lineage (GTDB taxonomy): Bacteria > Bacteroidota > Bacteroidia > Sphingobacteriales > Sphingobacteriaceae > Pedobacter > Pedobacter frigidisoli. The sequence goes on from NZ_SJSN01000011.1 coordinate 76,408, forward strand.
AGCTTGCTTCTGGATTACCATAAAAATAGGGTTCCGTAGTACTTACTTTCGATGAAAGCTCTAAACCTTCCATTGATGGTACTTCAGCTAATTTTTGTTTCAATTCATCTAAATCCGTAATCTCAGAAGAAATAATAGCGTTCATTGCGCCCTTATCTCTTATATGACGAACTAAGGCACGTGTATCAATATCCGAAATGGCAACCAAATTATCATTTTGGAAGTAATCCTGAATAGATTCTGTTGCTTGCTTACGGCTGTAAACAATGTTATAGTTTTTGCAAACCAGGCCAGCAATTTTTATCGAATCTGATTCGATTTCATCTTTTTGGATACCATAGTTCCCGATGTGGGAATTTGTGGTTACCATTATTTGTCCAAAATAACTTGGATCGGTAAAAATTTCCTGGTAACCTGTCATCCCGGTATTAAAACAAATTTCGCCAGTAGTGGTTCCAATTTTTCCGGCAGCTTTGCCGTAAAAAACTGTGCCATCGGCCAGTAATAAAATCGCAGGTAACTTGGTGTAGTTAGTCATGGTAATTACAATATGGATTTTGATTTAAAAAAGAGTTGAAAAAAGGAGTCCTTTCAGCATTAAAGCTGTTTTTGCTGGGTGCAAAAAAAGATGAATATATCCTTTCCATTTCGGGGTACAAAGATAGGGTTTATGGTTGGGAATGTAAAGAAAAATGTGAAATAAGGATAGGAGTAAAGTAAGCAAGTACAGGATTTAATACAGTATCAATAAATAATAAAGCCTTAGTCTTTAATGTTGGTCATTTCGCTTTAATCTTTCCGCTTTGGTCTTTCCGCTTAAATAAAAAACAATACTTTTGAATCACAAAACAAAACCCATGTCGGTACACAAAGAAATAAAGCGCATTACCACGCACATTTTACAAGAAATGAAACAGCGTGGCGAAAAAATATCTATGCTAACCGCTTACGATTATTCCATGGCAACCATTTTAGATGATGCTGGATTGGACGTTTTACTCGTTGGCGATTCTGCTTCCAATGTAATGGCTGGTCATGAAACTACGCTGCCAATTACCTTAGATCAAATGATTTATCATGCTGCATCGGTAATTAGGGCGGTTAAACGGGCTTTCGTTGTAGTCGATTTGCCTTTCGGCTCTTATCAAGGTAATTCTAAAGAAGCCTTAAATTCTGCTATTAGAATAATGAAAGAATCTGGTGCTCACGGTGTGAAGCTAGAGGGTGGTGAAGAAATTATCGAATCTGTACAACGTATTATTACAGCGGGAATACCGGTAATGGGACACTTGGGGTTAACGCCGCAATCTATTTACAAGTTCGGAACTTATACTGTTCGGGCTAAAGAAGAGGAGGAAGCTAATAAACTGAAGACTGATGCAATTGCCTTGCAAAATGCAGGTTGTTTCGCGGTAGTTTTGGAGAAAATCCCAGCTTCTTTAGGTAAAATAGTTTCTGAAAGTATCCAAATTCCAACTATAGGGATTGGTGCTGGACCAGACTGCGATGGGCAAGTTTTGGTCGTAAATGATATGATTGGCTTAACTAAAGGATTTAAGCCACGTTTTTTACGTCAGTACATTAACCTGTACGATGAAATTTTGGGCGCAGCACAATCTTACATCCGTGATGTTAAAGCAAACGATTTTCCTAACGAAAAAGAACAATATTAAATTTAAGGCTTTTTTGCAATTAGCATCAACCTTGTTAAGTATTTGTGGTTTTGAAAAGCATATACAGCATTTCAAATTAAAGTCACTCCCGCTTTACGCTATAGTCCCGATAAAAAATCGGGAGCTGCCGCTTCAGTCGGGTTTAATTAATAAAATTTCTGCTAATAACTCAAATTGTAAATTGCCAACCATTTAAAATGGCAATTTACAAACTAAGTCAGTAACAATTTTACAGATGCCAATAACCGATAAGGACATATTATTTGAAGACAACCACTTAATCGCCATTAACAAAAGGGCGGGAGATATTGTGCAGGTAGATGAAACTGGCGACGAGCCTTTAGATGAGCAGGTAAAAAAATACATTGCAAAAAAGTACAATAAACCAAATGGCGCATTTTTAGGTGTTGTACATCGTTTAGATCGGCCGGTTAGTGGCGTTATTTTGTTTGCTAAAACCAGTAAGGCATTAGAGCGGATGAATGCTGCTTTTAAAAACCGTGAAGTAAAGAAAACCTATTGGGCGGTAGTTCGTAATAAACCTGAAATAGAATCGGCTACTTTAGTTCATTGGTTAATTAAAAACCCACAAAAAAATGTGGTTACTTATTATAATTCAGAAGTGGAAGGCAGTCAAAGAGCCGAACTTTCTTACAAGTTGGTTGCCAAACTAGGTGATTATTATTTGTTGGAAGTAGATCCATTAACGGGTAGATCACATCAAATTCGTGTTCAGCTTTCATCAATGGGTTGCCCGATTGTTGGTGATAATAAATATGGCTACCCAAGAGGAAGCAGAAAAGGAAGTATTTGTTTACACGCCCGGAGATTGCGTTTTGAGCATCCAGTTAAAAAAGAACCCGTTAATATTTTTGCCAAATTACCTGTTGATGGTTTTTGGGAAAGATTCGAAAATCTATAATATCCCAAAGATTAAGTAGTGTAAAATGTAATGGTTTAATAATTGGGGAATTTTTACACGGTTACAAAAATAAATTCCCCAATTTTGCCGCAGTCGATTTTGGTTATAGCCATTAAAAATGCTTGACTAGCACTTTTTATCTTTGGCACAATCTTTAACCACATTAGTCCAAACAACCAAAACAATAATGAAAAAAACAATCTTATCGGTTGCTGCAATAGGCTTATTGGCAGTTACATTAGTTTCTTGCGATAGCACGAAAAAATCAGAAACAAAAACTGATTCAGTAATTTCAAAAGGTGATACTACGGTTACCACAACCAAAACTGAAACAACTACTACAACTTCGGCTCCAACGTTTTCTAGCGATGAAGTTAATAAAGGATTAGCAGAATATGCTAAACTAAAAGATGAGTATGTAGCGGCTTTAAAAAGTAAAAATGAAGCAGAAATCCAAGCTTTGAGTGCCAAATATTCTACTTGGGCAACAGGTGCTTCTGCATGGGCAAGTAAATTAAAACCAGATGAAGTTCAAAAGTAATCAGATTACATGACTAAATTAAGTCAAGAATGGGCTGCTGCAGCACAAGAAGCAGTAAAATAATTTAATTTTTATAAGTGGTTAAGGGTTGTGCCGAAAGGCACAACCCTTTTTATTTACATGGTGTTTTGCTGAAAACCATTGAAGCGCCAAACTTAAGTTTACTAATATCCTTAAACTTGGTTTTTCCATCAACTTCTTGCACATCGCCAAAACCCTCAATTAATTGATTACCTTGTTTTAGCCATACCACTTCTCTAACCGATTTTGTACCCTCAGATTGAAATGTATAATCAGCAATGATGGTATCTCCCTTAACTAAGCCAGAAATTGTACCTGCATTTTTATCCTTTTCATAAAAGTTATAACTCAAGTTTCCTTTAACTGTATTATCTGTTTTATTTATTGATAATGATGCCGTATCTCTATTTTTAATGAATTGAAAACACTCCTTTGCATCCACCTGGTTTTCGGAGTTGGTAACAATTGTAGAATCTATTTTGGCTTGCGTTTTCTTTGCTGTTCCGCCTTGACATGAGGCAAAAAAAACGGCTGCAAGGCCTAAAAAGGTGATGGTATTTTTCATTTTTTATAGGATTGATTTAATTGCTTACTGCAAAGTGCCTGCCAATTTTAGTAATAATTTTTAATCTTATTATCTCCGCTGAAAAAGGCTGCCCATTGATAGTAGGGGAATAGAGGTTAAATAAACCCGATTAAAGTGAAAATACTTTTCCTTTCAAAAGTATTGTAGCGAAAGCGGGGACATTAACCGATAACCACAGAAACCTGCTTTTCAAAAAGATTTTAAAATAGAAAGCCCCGCTAAGTTGCGAGGCTGACCAAACAATTAAACAAAATTTTTACCATACATAAGTAGCTACAGCACCTTTATCCAGGATCGTGTTGACCATTTTACCGTTATATTTAATATTAAATGCTGTTTCGGAACTGTTATTATTGCAAACGATAAGTACGTTTTTGCCGTCTGGTGTTTTAAAAGCCACATTTTGCAAGTTATTGGTAATGTTCGAAGCAATGCGCACCGAACCTGGTTTTACAAATTTAGATGCATGTGCAATAACATAATAAGCCACATTTCTACTTACTGCTGGCGCTATAGTAATGGCGCCTAAACACGAAGTACAACCACCTCTATCGGTATGAGGATTGTAGTTTTGATCTGCTGCCAAGTTCCATTCCAATACGTTGCGACTCCAATTGCGGGTTGCGCCAATAATTAAGGTTGAAACATGCCATTTCAAATCTTCGCTGAAATTACTCGGTCCACCAACCCATTGCTCTGTAAAGTAAACACTTTTATCAGGATGTGCATTATGCACTTGGGTTAATGCCGAAATAGGGCCGGCGTATAAGTGAAACGCAGAACCATCGATGTATTTCTTCGCATCAGCATCATTTAAAATTGTAATTGGGTATTCAGGTTTATCGGCATTATGGTCATAAACAATAATTTTGGTAGCTACACCACTGCTTTTAAAAATAGGACCTAAAGCCGTTTTAATGAAATTGGCCTGATCCAAAGCTTCCATATACATGCTTGGATTATTACCCGGATGCAATGGTTCGTTTTGTGGCGTAATGGCGTCGATCACAATTCCTTCGGCTTTCATCGCCTGAATATATTTTACCAAATACTTCGCATAAGTTTGATAGTATTCAGATTTTAAACTTCCACCAATAAAACTTTTATTGGTTTTCATCCAAGTTGGAGCAGTCCATGGCGACCCTAAAATTTTAATCGATGGATTTATGGCTACGATTTTTTTAAGTATTGGAATTAAATCTGCCTGTTCTTTGGCGATGGAAAATTTAGCTAGTGATTCATCAGTTTCACCATCTGCTAAATCATTATAGGTGAAAGGTGTTGCGCTTAAATCCGAAGCACCTATGCTGATTCTGATGTAGTTTACGGAGATGGCATCATCCGAGGTAGAAAATAATTCGTTTAGCAATTTATCCCGCTCTGCGGCAGGTAAAGTATTAATTAAGCTTGCGCTTCCGCCGGTTAAGGTATAACCAAAACCATCAATGCCTTGAAACGTTGTTTTTGGATCAACTTCTATGGTTGGGTTGGCATTTGTGGCTTCTGAAAAGTTGAGCGCTATATTTTGCTTTTTTAACAATTGGGACTGATCACCTTTGGTAAGCCAAAAAGCTACATCAGTTTTAACATTTTCTGTTGGTTGCTTATTGTCTTGAGCGGTTGACGCAGCTTTTCTGCAGGCGCAGGATGCAAATAAAATGCTTGCTGCCAAACATATATTATAAATTGGTTTCATTGTTTTTCCGTTTAGTAAATCTGGAGGCGTTAATGAAAAGAAAGGAGCGAGGTGATTTTGAGCCAACCTCGTCCTCCAGGTTTTAATTTGTGCAATTAAAATTCTTTAGAAGCCGTATTAAGATCTTCACGATTTCTATCTAATGATATTTAGATTTCAATACAAAGTCGACAATTGCCGCCTTTGTATTTGAAAAATAGTGTTAACGTACGTTAGGGTTTTTGTCTAACTCATCCTGTGGAATTGGGAAGTAAAGTTTTGCTGCTGTTAAATTGTAATTTAAATTAGCACCAGTTCCATCTACCTGCGCATTCATCACAGGAATAATTCTGTTTGTTCTTAACAAATCATAATAACGGTGACCTTCAAAAGCCAATTCTAAACGGCGTTCGTTTTCAATTGCCAAACGCATAGCAGCTTGATTTGTAGCTGGGGTTGCGCCTAAATTAACTCTGCCACGAACTTGGTTAACTAATGTAGCGGACGAAGACCAACCCGAAGCGCTTAATTCGTTCAATGCCTCAGCTTTTAAAAGAATAATATCTGCTAACCTCAAAATGTAATTATCTGATTTATCATCAGCACGATATTTATTGATGTAAGGATAACTGGTTTTAGACCAATAAGAATCGCTCCAACCTTCTGAAACCACATTGTTGAATTTAATGCTCGAAGCTTTACGAACAGCATCTCCAGCGTCGTCAAAAGCTTTTGATAAACTGTTTGTTGGTGAATTGAAACGTTTCCATCCAGTACCAACAATTACGCTTGGCATCCAGTTACCGTGTAGGCCACCGTAGCCATCATATTGCATTTCCCAAATCGCTTCAGCGTTGTTTTTATGGTTAGAATCCCAAAGGAAATCGTAATTGCCAACTAAAGAATAGCCACCACCAATAACTGCGTCTGCATAAGTGCTTACTTTTGACCAATCTGGTGTTGCTTTTGAAGCATAAACCTTAGCCAATAAAGCATTAGCAACACCTTTGGTCATAATACCTTTAGTTGGTGCAGTTACGCGGGCATTTGCTGCTCCATATTCTAAATCTGTTATAATCTGCGCATAAATGGCATCAACACTTGATTTCGCTGGATAGAATTCAGCATCGGTTGTAGGTACTTTTACTACCAGTGGAACAGAGCCCCAAGTTCTAACTAAATTAAAATACATGTAAGCACGAAGAATACTTGCTTCAGCTAAAATTTGTTTTCTCCTATCGCCAACATCAAGTTTTGGATCTTGAATATTTGGAACATTAGTTAGAATTAAGTTACAGTTCTTGATATCACTATATAGAGAATTCCAATCTCTACCAACGTTTCCATTTGTAGAGTTAACCGTAAATAAATCTAACTGGATATTTGCTGGATTGTCTCCACCAGCATAAGCGTTATCAGATCTTACATCTCCATTGGTCATATAATCCCAAATGTGGAAATCGTTGTACATACCATCGTATGCACCTTGAATTAGCTTTTCTGCTGCGGCTGCATCGGCAAATGCAACATCAGGACCAACCTGAGTAATTGGAGTTTGTTCCAAGAAATCTTTTTTACAGCTGCTCAACGCCATCGTAATGGTGCCAACTGCAATTAATGAATATATTTTAAGTTTCATTGTTGTTTAAATTAAAAGCCTACGTTAACACCAAATAAGAAAGTTCTCGATTGAGGATAAGTACCATAATCGATACCCATTGCTGGACCATTTGCGGAGTTTACATTCACCTCTGGATCGAAACCCGAATAGTTTGTAAAAGTTAATAGATTGTAAGCAGATGCATAAAGCATTACTTTGCTCATTTTAAGTTTACCTAGAGCTACACTGCCAAAATTGTAGGATAGTGTAGTTGTTTTTAAGCGCAAGTAAGAGCCATCTTCAACAAAACGGCTAGAGGTTAATGTATTGTTTGTATTGTCTTTAATTGCTTTTGGAACATCAGTAATTTGTCCAGGTGTCGTCCATCTGTTTAAAACTACTGCCGATTGATTTTTCGAATCGTTCATGCCTTCTAGTTCCATTCTCGATGCATTAAACATTTCATTACCCTGAACACCTTGGAATAAAAAGTTTAAACCGAAATTGCCATAGGTAAATGTATTGTTAACACCATAAGTGAACTTTGGTTGAGCCGAACCGATAAAAGTTCTATCATCGGCGTTAATTGCACCATCACCATTTAAATCCTGGTAAACGATGTTTCCTGTTTGAGGATCTACACCATTAGAAACATAGCCATAAAAACTACCCAACGGACGACCAGGAACTACTCTTATCGCAGCATCGCGTTCGTAAATTCCACCAAATGTAATCGATCCAACTTTATCGCCTAAATTGGTAACCTTATTGCGGTTTAATGAAAAGTTAATATCTGTTGTCCAGGTAAATTTGTCTTTAACAAAGTTTTTAGTGGTTAAAACAAATTCTAAACCTTTGTTTTCCATATCCCCAACATTAGAAGCAATACTTCCAAAACCAATAGAGTTAGGTAAAGGTTGATTAATTAGTAAGTCGTTCGTTTTTTTCAAGTAAGCATCTGCAGTAAAAACTACTCTGCTATTAAACATTGATAAATCTAAACCAATGTTAGTTTGAGTAGTTTCTTCCCATTTTAAACCTGGATTTGGCAACTGAGAAAATACATAAGAACCCTGAGTTGTTGGTGTGTATAGTTCTAGGTACGAATAATCTCCAATACCTTCATCGTTACCAACTTTACCCCAACTTGCTCTTAATTTTAAATCATTAATAGCCTTAACGTCCTTTAAGAAGTTTTCACCAGAAATTCTCCATCCAATGGAGGCCGATGGAAAATAACCGTACTGATTTTCTGGACCGAAACGGGATGAACCATCTGCCCTGAAGTTAGTGCTGAATAAATACTTGCTATCATAAGCATAAGTTAAACGAGCTAAATACGAACGTTTAGACCATTGCGAAGCTGTTGGTAGTTGAGCTGGAATAGATGTTCCTCTATCTAATAATTTACCGCTTGCATCTAAAAAGTTTTGTTCATTATAACCTAGTGAATAGTATTTAGATTCTTGTAAAGTCATACCGCCAGTTGCAGTAAAAGCATTTTTGCCCCAGTTTTTGGTGTAGTTTAAAATGTTTTCATTTAACCAAACATGATCATTGCTAAAACTTGCGTTTCTAACCCCTTTTTGTGCTCTACCATAATCAGTAGAATATGGATCGATGAAATAAGAATAACGGTTATCGTTGTTATTTGTACTGATGCTTGATTTAAAAGAGAAGTCTTTTGTGAATTTAACCTCAGCTGAAAATGCTCCTAAGAAACGGAAGTTTCTATTGTTGTTTTTTGCGGCGAAAGCATTTGCAACTGGATTTTCTGAGCCACCTTTGTAAGGGTTAAAGGCGTAAGTTCCGTTTGCGGCATAAACCCCAATTGTAGGTGGAGTAGTTAAAGCAGAAAGAATTGTTCCACCTCTTGCACCGTTGTTGTTATCGCTAACATCAACAGAATTACTTTGCGTTAAAGCAGCGTTTCCTGTTAGTTTTAACCACTTCGTAATGTTTTGCGATCCGTTAAAGTGAATGGTATATTTATCTAATTTTGCTGGAGCAACCACACCTTTATCTTGTTGGTAACCCGTAGATAAAGCGTACTGACCACCTTTAATTCCACCAGAGATGGAGGCTTGGTAGCTATTTTGAACACCTGTTCCAAAGGCTAAATCCTGCCAGTCTGTATTTTCATTTCCTAAACCATTTGTATCGTAACCTAATTCTCTCATTAAAGCTACATATTGGTCCCTGTTCAATACATCCTGTTTTTGCCAAAGGTTAGAAAAACCTGTGAAAGCGTTGAATGTTGCACGAATCTTATCAGATGATCCTTTCTTAGTAGTGATTAAGATTACCCCATTTGCACCGCTCGAGCCATAAATCGCTGCCGCTGATGCGTCTTTTAAAATGGTTAAGCTCTCAATATCTGTTGGATTTAAGAAACTTGCATCTCTGGAAGTTACCCCGTCGATAACGTATAATGGGCTATTCGAAGCATTAATTGATGTATTACCACGAATGGTAACCGATACACCCGCACCTGGCTTACCAGATTGAGAAGTAATTTGAACCCCAGCTGCCTTACCTTGAATGGCTTGTAAAGGATTAGTAACCGGTTGGTTTTCGATATCTTTCGATGATAGGGAAACTACTGCCGTTGTTAAGTCCTTTTTCACTGTTGTTCCATAACCAATAACGATTACTTCGTTCAGTTGCTGGTTGTCATCAGATAAAATAACGCTAACTGTTGTGCGATTATTAACAACTTCCTCTACGGTTTTGTAGCCGATAAATGTAAACTCTAAAGTAGAATTTGATGGAGCGCTAATGGAGTATGATCCATTATCTGCTGTTGAGGTACCTTGGTTAGTGCCTTTCACTTTCACAGATACTCCAGGTAATGGCAAGCCTTGATTGTCTTTTACCAAACCTTTTACGGTAATATTCTGTGCCCAACTCAAGGAGATTCCGCATAGAATACACACCATAAGTAATGTAAACTTTTTTCTCATAATTTTTGCTCTGTTAATATTATAGATTGTAAAGTTAACACTCATTTAATGTTAAAAGCAAGTATTTGTAAGGTTAAATTTTACGTAACTAATTGATAATTAGAATTTTGTATTGTTTTCGATACGCTTTGATACCACTACAATTTTGTGCCGTTTAAGCTTGATTATCAGCATATAAGTACCTTAATGAAGTAGTCATGCGGAGCAAATTTGATACGCTTAAATACCTATTCGCTTTTTTTGGATATTAAACGAAAAACAACAAAATTGTGACTTAATAAGATGGGTAACTACTCAACTACGAGCTGGCTCCAGCCATCTTTTGCTGTTTTCTTGAGTGTTTTCTTCCTATCTTCCATTACCTTTTTTATGCGTGAACCGAAAGTCCAACAGGTACTTTGCCGAATAGAAAGTAGTTCTGATAGTTTATGAGAAGATATTTTTCCTTTTGATGAATAAATCAAGAAAATCATGTAAAATGCTTTATTGATTGGAATTCTGGTATTATGGAAAATGGTGTAAGTAGTAACCGATTCTTCATAGCCGCATTTACTGCACCTGCGACTGTGCAAAATGTGGCCATTAAAATAATGATCGTTACTGCATTTGCGGCAATGATATCCCTTGCTCCATTTCAGATCAGCTAAAAACTCGTAACAGGTTTCCTTATCTGGATAGATTTTACTAAACTCCTCGAAATCAACTTCGGTATTCATTACCCGATCTCTGGTTACCTTTTCAACGCTGGTTTGCAGCTCCTCATTATCATGTTCCAGCAATACATTCATTCTCGAAATTTCTTCCGCCTGTTGCTGTAGTAAAGTATTTGCTTCTTCTAATGCCTGGTTTTTGCTTTCGATAATTAAAGATTTGTGGTAAACCTCACGCGTACGTTCCTCAACCTTAATTTCTAACTCTTGGTTAATGCTATCTTTTAGCTTTGCATTTACCGCCATTTGCCGAATAATTTTTTGCTGCGCCTTATCTTTTTTCAACTTAAGTATGCGAACCTTATCGCCAATAGCGAATGATAGAAAGATCATCTCTAACACGAAGCAAAAACTCAAACTATAATAACTTACCGCACCAAAATTAAGCCAGCCAATGCCCAGCATAATTAAGAATTTTAGAGTGAAACCAGCAAACAGGAAGCTGTAACCCAAAACGAAGAAACGTGCCGGTAAATAGCCATTTTTGTAAATATAAATCCCTGTAAAAAAGGCCACGGAAAGCGGAACAGCATCAATAAATTTATAGCTAAATAATGTTTGATCGAATAAATAGCAATAGGCAAAAAATAGTAGCCTAAATACGATTACGCCTATAATAAGTTGGTTTAGTTTTGGCGCCTTTGCCTTTACAAATAAAAGTTCTCGCGTAAAAAGGAGCGCAAAAATACTGGTTGCACATAAGGCAAAAGCGTAAGCTACTTGGTTCCAAGCAGGCGCATTCGGCCATAAGTATTGGTAGGCAATGCCATCGGTACTCATCTCAAAAAAACCAACACTTAAATTGTAGAGTACATAATAAAGGTATTGCTTCTGCCTCATTGCAACATACATAATGAGGTTGTAAAAGCTGAAAACCAGAATCATTCCGTAAAATATGCCAAAATAAAAGTATTCATCTAAAGCATAAGAAATGAACCATTCTGAAGTTCTGAGAACTATAATTACGTCAGAAATTTGCGAAGAACTGATTTTGAAATAATACGTTTGAATTTCATTTCCATCATTCTGTAATGGAATTTCGAAATTTTTATGGTGGATTAGGCGTTGGTTGAATGCATTTGCGTCTCCTAGATTTTCTATTCTAAAAGTATTATCGGCTTGTGGAATATAAGCGGTGATGTGATCTATAGTTTGATCAAAAAACTCTAGTAAAAAAGGTTTTTTGGATTGCTCATTCTGCTTTATCTTAATTCGAAACCAATAGGTTTTATTCAAATTCTTTGTTTGTGGCGTACTGGTTAAGCTTGCTTTAAACTTTTGGTTGAATTCTGCACTTTTAATCTCATCGAATGTGAGCTTGTTATTTGCATCTTCCAATACTTCTATTTCACTAAAAGTAAAGATGTGCTGTTGAATAGCATCTTGTATTTCTACTGTTTTTTGCGCTTTCGTTGGTGAGATAGAAAGTGCAAAAAAGGCCGAGATTAGGAAAAGAAAATTTTTATAGTTCTTCGGGATCAACATGAACAACAAAGGTAGTAATTTGTATTTATGTGCAACCTAAAACGTTATCAGCCGAATTTCATTTTAAAAAGTTAAGGATATGCTCGTTCCCTTATTTTCTTCTGATTTAATATCGATTTCAATCTTATGAAATTTGGCAATACTTTCTACAATTGCCAAACCTAATCCGAATCCATTTTCTTCGGCATTTCCACGTTTAAAGCGATCAAAAGCATTTTTAACCAGTTCATTGGTCATGCCTAAGCCAGTATCGGAAACAGTAAGTATGTATCGATTGTGATCTTTTTTGCCGATTATTGATAATGAACCGCCATCGATATTATATTTAATGGCGTTGTTAATGATGTTGATAAACAGCGTATGGATCAATGCCTTGTTTCCAATAAAAAGAAAATCTTCGTGTATATTGGAAGTGTAAGTGATGCTTTTATCGGCAATTCTGTCTTCAAGATCTTCGTAAATATCCTCAATTTCTTGTTTTAAGCTAATCTCTTCGGTTTTTAAATATTGATTGTTTTCCACCTTGGATATAAGCAATAAGCTATTGATGATCACCTTTAAGCGATTAAGTGTTTTTAAAGAAGAATAGATTTTATTTTCATGCTCTACAGGAATGTTTGGTGTGTTCAACATGTTTTCGAACCGTGTACTCAAAATCGAAATAGGAGTGAGGAGTTCATGAGATACATTGGCAATAAATTGCTTTTCGAGTGCGAATAGGTTGTTAATTTTCCGCATTAGCGAGTTTACGCTATTATCGAGAATCTTAAAATCTGCTGTTGTAGTTGGAATGTTTTCGTAATTATAATGCGTTGGATCATCAACCCGGTTAATTTTTTTATCGATAATTAAATAGAAAGGTTTGAGCAAAAAGTTAGAGAACGTATAATCGGCAACCAAAGTGATCAGTAATGCCGCAACCAAAACAATCAGCATATAAAATCGAATCGAATTTTTAATCGATTGGAGTGTAGTCATGGTTTCGCCAATCTCTAAGTTGTACCAATTGGTATGGTAAGAGAACTTATAGTTTAGAATTCTGTAAACTTCTATATCACCCTCAATTTCTCTTTTCTCCGTGTAAACTTTAGCTGTAGAATCTGTTTGGCTATCTGGTATATCAGTTAAAACGATAAATTCTTCTTTTAGAATATTGTAATCGGTAAAGGATTGTTCCTTGTTTAAAAGACTATCAATTTCGTTATCGTTCAGGTTTTTAATGATCTTATTCTTCTTTTTAATAAGGCGGTTATCTAGTTGGTTATAAGCAAGTTTATCCAAAGAAAATAATATAATCGCCCCCAAAAGCAAAATGATCGCAATTTTAGTGACAGCATTATATAAAGAAAACTTAACCTGTAACTTCATTTTTAATGGATGATGTTAAATGTAATATATAAATGAGCTTAGGCTTTCTACACTTCCAAACACTTCACGCCTTTGGCGAATGATTACACAGATTTGGAGATTTCACAGATTTTTTCTAGCTACTTTTTTCTCCCTAACTTCAGACATCCGACCTCGGACTTTTTAGCAATTAATTCTATAACCAATGCTCCTTACCGTTTCAAACCAATCTATAGGCTGCACCGCCGCTAATTTTTTACGTAGATTTTTTACATGAACATCAACAAAGTTAGAATCAGAATTTACTTCTAGGATATCGCCCCAAACGTGTTCTGTTAAACTCATTCTAGAAACCACTCGGTTTTTGTTCAACACCAAATAGTTAAAAATTTCGAATTCCTTTTTGGTTAGATTCAATCGTTCTTCGCCAAATGCAACTGTTCTATTTTGAATATTTAGAAGAAAATCGTGAACGTTAATCTCGTTTTTTTCAAGCTTATGCTTCCTTCTCGTAATGGCGTGCATGCGAGCTAAAAGTTCGTTTAGTGAAAATGGCTTAGGTAGATAATCATCAGCACCTTCGTCCAAACCCTTAATGCGATCATCAACGGCGCTTCTTGCCGTTAAAATAATTACCGCATCATCACGATCTTTTAGGGCCTTAAGTTGTTTCAAAACATCGAAACCATCTCCATCCGGTAAACCCAAATCGAGTAAAATGAAGTCATAGTTGTTTACAAAAATTTTTTCCTCTGCAGAAGATTTCTTCCAAGCATGTTCTATGATAAATCCCTCCTTGCTTAAGAATTCATCCATTTCAAGCGCTAGGCTTTTTTCATCTTCAACTATTAAAACGTTCATTATAGTATAAAGTATTTAGTATTAAGATCGGGTGTAAAGAGTATGTGTTCATTCAATTCGAATCTACAATTAGTTTTAGACTTAGTCTCTTTCCTTTGGTCTTTTAGCTCAAAACTAAGTTAATGTTTTTAAGGATGATGGAACAAGCTTCTTCAATTTCTTCTTTGGTGATGATTAATGGTGGAGCTATGCGCATGGAATTGCTACAATGTAAAAACCAATCAGATAACACGCCATCTAAAATACAAGCATCAATTATTTTTTTATTGACTTCGAAATTTTCGAATTCCACTGCAAGCATTAATCCTTTTCCTCTAATTTCTTTAATTGCTGTATGTTTTAAAAGTGTTTTAAAAAGTTGGCCTTTCTCCTCTACTTCATCAACGATATTATTATCCACCAATGTTCGCAAAGTTGCTAACCCAGCTGCACAACAAACCGGGTGACCGCCAAAGGTTGTCATGTGGCCCAGAATAGGTGTATGCGATAAAACAGACATAATTTCTAATGAACTAATGAAAGCGCCAATCGGCATTCCGCCTCCAATTCCTTTAGCCAGAAGTAAAACATCAGGAATTACATTGTAATGCTCGAAAGCAAACATTTTGCCACTTCTACCAAAACCCGATTGAATTTCATCAAAAATTAATAGGGTGCCAGTTTCTACGCATTTTGCCTTTAGCGCTTGCATGTAGGCTAAATCAGCTACACGAATCCCTGCTTCACCTTGGATAGGTTCGATAAAAACAGCAGCAATTACTTCTGTGATTTTCTCGAGATCAGCTATGTTGTTATGTTCGATAAAACTAACATGAGGCAAGAAAGGCCCGTAGCCAGATGAATAAAAATCACTTTCCATCAAACTTTCTGCCCCTTGTGTACTCCCGTGATAAGCATTTTTGCAGGCGGTAAAACCCTTTCTACCCGTGTAGCGTTTTGCCAATTTCATGGCGCCTTCAACCGCTTCAGTTCCAGAGTTTAAAAAGTAGGTGCAACTTAAACTTTCTGGTAAAATGTCGGCCAATGCCTTTGCAAAATTAACTTGAGGTGTTTGCACATATTCGCCATAAACCATTAAATGCATGTAAGTTTCAGCCTGATCTTGAATTGCCTTAACCACCGCAGCATGGCAATGTCCTACATTACTTACGCCAATACCAGCAATAAGATCTAGATGTTTTTTGTCTGAAGAATCGTATATGTAAACACCTTTGGCCCTAACAAATTCGAGCATTAAAGGTTCGGGAGAAGTTTGTGCATTATGTTGTAAAAACAACTGACGTTGGGTAAGCATGGCACAAAAGTACGGAAATTCAATATCCCTTTAAATAAAAAAAGACCTACATTTCTGTAAGTCTATTTGTAATCTTATTTCGGGCCACCTTTATAGCGGCTTAGTAACTCTCGCTTAAAGCCCTCTTGTGCTCGGTAAAATTTGCCAACCACCTTAATCGGTAATGAAGATTTTAGTCTGTTATAATATTTCTTATCAAGATTAAGATCTCTTTGTTTAAAATCGAATTCGCTAGTAATTAAACTTTGAACTTGTGCATCAGTTAAGTTATCAATCTCCGTTGTTTTTCTAAAAGAGATCATTTTCTGCATTCGCTCTTTACGTAAGGTATTTTGTTCGCTCTGCATATCGTTATAGATTGGCCAAAACACCTTTGCTTCTTCTGCCGATAGATCTAATTTTTGAGTAAAATATGCAATTTTAAGTGATTCTATTTCTTCACCTTTTGGGCGTTGAGCCAAAAGAGTATTCGGCAATAGAAACATTAAAGCGACGAATAATAAATTCTTCATTTTCATCTGTTTATTCTTGTTTTCAAAGGTGATGAAGCTATCATGATTCTGATGTGTATTGCAATTGTCGTTAATCATGATGGTTTTATAATTAGTTATTTAATTCATGAGTTAAATCACTCGAAGAGAAATTACTCAAGATGTAGTTTTCCATTTCTGTATCTGAAGCAGAAGTAGTATTGATTGTATTCGCTGGGGTTGTATTTTGAGCTTCCAAATGATCAATAATTGTACTCTCATCAATATCATATAACATCTGCTCGTTCATTAGTTCTGCTGATTGCACTTGACTTACTGGAGCAGACGAACCATTCTGATAAAAATAAACTCCGAAAGATGCCATCAATACGAAACAAGCAGCACTTGCATACCTCACAATATTTCGTCTCCATAAAGGAATAACTTTTGCTTCTCTTTTAGGTTCAGCAATAGAAATTTTATTGTAAATTCTAAGCTGTAAATTATCGAAGTAATTTTCTGGAACTGCAAATGATGCTTCTGGTTTTGGCATTTCTGCAATTGCAATCTGTGTCTCAATTCGCTCTGTTAATTCTTCAAAGTAGTTTTGTGGAACCTCAAAACTCTTATCACTGGTTTTTTGCTTCAATCCATCTAAAAAGATGTTAGATAAAATGGCCTCATCACAATTTTCGAAATATCCATCAGGAACGGAAAAAGGATTACTTTTTACCCTTGCCGCAAGAGCAGGTGCTTCGTTAATCCAATCGTTATTTTCTACATTTTCGTTCATCACAGATATATGATTCAATTTTTGCTAAAAGGTTTAATAGTCTATTTCATCATTTGTGATAATTGCCTCGATTTTTTTTGCGGCAATATGGAATGATGCTTTTAATGCACCTACAGAGGTCCCTAGCACTTCAGAAATTTCTTCATATTTCATATCATCAAAGTATTTCATATTGAAGATAATCCTTTGCTTTTCTGGTAAGGTTAGAATTGCCTTTTGCAGTTTTAGCTCCAATTTATCACCATTGAAATATGATGAAGCAACCAGATTATCCGCCAGCTCCGAGGATACTTCATCCAACGGAGTATTGTTGCGTTGCTTTTGCTTGTTTAAGAAGGTAATCGACTCGTTTGTGGCAATGCGGTAAATCCAAGTGTAGAGCTGTGAGTCACTTCTAAATTTATCGAGGTTTTTCCAAACCTTAACGAAAACTTCCTGAATAAGGTCATCACAATCATCGTGGTTAAGAACTAATCGACGAATGTGCCAGTAAATTTTCTGCTGATACTTCTTTAGCAACAGGTTAAAGGCTTCATTTCGAGTTTTCTCGACAGCAAACATTGCTAGAATTTCTGAATCTTCAACTTGTTTCATTTACGATAATTATAAAACCACAAAGACACTAAGTACACAAAGGTTTGGCTATACTTAGTGTTCTTGGTGTCTTTGTGATTAAATTTTAAATTCTATTTTTTTCTGCCGATTACTTTTTGTACCGCTTCAACAATGTTTACAGCATCTAAACCATATTTAGACATTAATTGATCTGGTGTACCGCTTTCGCCAAAAGTATCGTTAGTAGCTACAAACTCTTGAGGAGTTGGTAATTCTGTAGTTAATAAACGAGCAACACTTTCGCCTAAGCCACCAAATTTGTTGTGCTCTTCGCAAGTAACCACGCAACCTGTTTTCTTTACCGATTTTAAGATCGCTTCGTCATCCAAAGGTTTAATGGTGTGGATATTTATAATTTCCGCATCGATACCCAACTCAGCAAGTTTCTCTCCAGCTTCAATTGCTTTCCAAACCATGTGGCCAGTTGCAATAATGGTTACATCGGTACCTTCGTTAACCATCCAAGCTTTACCAATCTCAAATTTTTGGTCAGGATCTGTAAATACAGGAATTACCGGGCGACCGAAACGTAAATAAACTGGGCCTTCATATTCAGCGATTGCTAACGTAGCAGCTTTGGTTTGGTTGTAATCACAAGGATTAATTACCACCATTCCTGGCAACATCTTCATCAAGCCTATATCTTCTAAAATTTGGTGTGTTGCACCATCTTCACCTAAGGTAAGGCCAGCGTGAGATGCACAAATTTTAACGTTTTTATTTGAATAAGCTACAGATTGGCGAATTTGATCGTAAACACGACCTGTAGAAAAGTTGGCAAATGTACCTGTGAAAGGAATTTTACCACCAATTGTCATACCCGCTGCGATACCAATCATGTTTGCCTCTGCAATACCAACTTGCGTAAAACGCTCAGGGAAATCTTTAATAAAAGCATCCATTTTAAGCGATCCAACCAAATCGGCACATAATGCAACCACGTTTTCGTTTTTCTTTCCAGCCTCATGTAAACCAGCACCAAATCCCGAACGTGTATCTTTTTTCTCTGTATATGTGTATTTTTTCATAACCCCAAACCCCTAAAGGGGCTTCATTTGTTAATTAAATTAAATGTGATTTATTCCTTGTTAGGAATTTGGATAATTATATTTTTACCCTGCTACTAGTTCCCCCTTCAGGGGGCTAGGGGGTTAATAATCCCCTAAAGTTTCTGGTAATTGTGCTAATGCTGCTGCTAATTGCTCATCATTTGGCGCAGTACCATGCCATTTGTGAGAACCCATCATATAATCTACACCAGCACCCATTTGAGTACTCATTAAGTTCATAATTGGTTTTCCTTTTCCTGTTAGCGTTTTTGCATAATGCAAACCTTCTACAATAGATTGCATATCATTACCATCGGTATTAATTACATGCCACCCAAAAGCTTCGAATTTAGCTTGAAGACTATCTAAAGAAAGTACTTTTTTTGTAGGACCATCAATTTGTTGTCCGTTATAATCAACAGAACAAATTAAGCGGTCCATTTCGTGGAATGGTGCAAACATTGCAGCTTCCCAGTTTTGGCCTTCTTGCAATTCGCCATCACCATGTAAAGTGAATACGTAAGATTTATCGCCGTTTAATCTTTTAGTTAAAGCTGCGCCAATGGCTACAGACATCCCTTGGCCTAATGAACCTGAGGCAATGCGAATTCCTGGTAAATGCTCGTGCGTAGTTGGGTGACCTTGTAATCTCGAATCTAATTTACGAAATGTTGCCAATTCGCTTTTCTCAAAATAACCGGCATGAGCCAATGTACTGTACCAAACAGGTGAGATATGCCCGTTGGAAAGGAAAAATAAATCTTCACCAACGCCATCCATACTGAATTCTTTGTTGTGGTTCAATACCTCAAAATATAAGGCAGTAAAAAAATCAGCGCAGCCCAATGAACCGCCCGGGTGACCAGACTGGCATCCATGAACCATCCTTACGATATCTCGTCTTATCTGCGAGGCAATATCTTCTAGCTCTTTAATTGTATGTTTCATTAAAATAAGAGGTTGTTGTTACATAGCAAAGGTAATATTTTACCCGCTATATCATAATTAGTTATTGATTAAATCGAGTACTTGTTGCGTTGAGTTTTTAGTATCAACCTTTTTAATAATATGTGTAATTTTTCCATCGCCATCTATAATAAAAGTTGTACGTACAGTACCCATATATTTTTTGCCGTACATGTTTTTTTCTGCCCAAACACCATAATCATTTACAATTTTTTGGTCGGTATCTGCCAATAATGTAAAAGGTAGGTTATGCTTGGTTATAAATTTTTGATGAGATTTTTCATCATCAACACTTACACCTAAAACCACAATTCCTTTTGCTTGCAATCCTTGGTAATTGTCTCTGAAATCGCAAGCCTCAGCTGTACAACCTGGAGTATCATCTTTTGGGTAAAAATAAAGAACAACTGTTTTGCCCTTATAGTCGTTAAGTGAAACTTCGACCCCATTTTGGTCTTTCGATGTTATTGCAGGTGCTTGGTCGCCCTCATTTAGTTCTGCCATATATTTAATTTTAATGTGTATATGATTGATATCGCAAGTTAAACAGTTTAACCCATTATAGTGTTCATTCATCAATAAAATATGACTTTTGCTTGTCTTAATCAGGTTTCATCAGGATTTGAAAAGCAGTTGCAGCATTTCATTTTAATGTTAGTCCCGTTTTTTGCTCATACGCCTGCAGGCCTTAACCACAGGCCGGTATCCGCGTCACCCGGGTTTAAGAACAAAGAGCATCAAGTTATTTCGAAAAGGACACCTTATAATGTCGGGTATTCTCTTTCATATCGTTAACCACCAGTTCTAAGATGTGTTTGCCCGCACCCGTTCTTTCATCGAAACTATGCCACAGCGTTGCCGTTTTTGTATCGAACTCCATTAATACCCACTGCCCGTCGAGATAACCGTTAAAACTTTTAATGCCAGAAAGATTATCGCTTATTTTGAAAAATATTTTTGATAAACCAGCCATGCTTTTACCCTCTGCAATATTTACTGGAACAATTCTTGGCGCTATGGTATCTGTTGATATATAAAAGCTGCCGAAATTTTTTGGAGTTGCCTTAACATAGCCATTATCAAAACTTCCACCCTGCGATGAGCCGTTTGAGTTTACAATTAATGCTTTCGATCTTAAGTTTTCAGGAAGATTGTCAGTTTTAATCCATAATTCAAAACCTACATGCAGCGGTGTGTAACGATTATGAATTTGGTGCAATGCCGACCAGGAATTGCCAGCAGGCTTAGGTAATTTTTTATAAGTGAAGTTTAAATCGTTATACAAGGTTCCTTGCGGAAAGATCACCTTAATATCATCTGTATTGAATTCGTTTACTTTGTTGTAAGGGAAAATAGTGCCCGATGGAGTTATCAATGCTGCAATTGCAGCTGAACCTGCATTTACGGTAAATGGTAATACAGATGAATTTCCTTTTGAATCGGTAATAATATAGCGAAGCTGATGACTTGCACCGTCATTAAAATTAATTTTTCCGCTATTAACCAAGCCACTATAAATTTTCAAGGGATTTCCTGGTTCAACAAAACTCTTCTGAATACTTCGTTTGGTGTTTAAGAAGGTTGGATAATCTATATGAGAATTGATGGCTTTGCTGTTTTCAAAAGAAAAACGCTCCAAAGCCGATGTATAAATTAATTTTCCATCTAACTCCAATTGAATAGAATAAACTCCGTTTGTGCCAGATAAACCATTGTGGCGATCGGTGGTAACAATACCAAAGCCAACTTCTCCACTCAAACTGATTGGAGCCAATGCTTTGTAATTTCCATTTGCCCCAGTAATTCCAATGGCTTGTTTAGGTGTATTTTCATTGAAAACTTTTCCATTTAAACGATAAACGTATAAGCCATGAATTATTGGCGGAATATTATCAGGGATGTTGATGCCGAAAAACTGCGGATTAATGGTTTCTTCTGTTTTAGTATCTCTGATTTCAAAATGTAAATGCGGCCCGCCAGAACTACCACGATTGCCCGACCAAGCGATAACTTCGCCCTTGCGCACTGGAATTAAAGTAGCATCAGGAAACTCATCAATTTCAAACGATTTCTTTTCGTACTCTAGATTTTTTACAATCGTAGCGATTTTAGGTGAAAAGCGTTGCAAGTGACCATAAACCGTTGTAAAACCATTTGGATGGTTGATGTAAAGCGCTTGTCCGAAACCACTATTTTGAACCCTTAACCTAGAAATATAGCCATCAGCAACTGCATAAACAGGATAGCCCTCTCTCTGATTAGTGCGAAAATCTATACCAGAGTGAAAATGATTTCCGCGAATTTCGCCAAAAGAACCTGCTAGGGCAGGAGGCATAATATCCAGCGGTTGTCTAAAATCAGTTATTGGGTATTTATTGGTGCTGAAAATTTGTTGTGCCTGGATAAAATTAGCAGTAAGAACAAAACAAACGAAAAGAGCGGGTTTAATTATATGTGGGATCAGATTTTTAATCATTCTTTATCTAACATCAAAATTTAAAAGTTGTTTGCCTTGTAACCAAGCCTCTAATTTATCGCCTTTTTCTGTTTTGCCTACGCCTTCAGGCGTTCCTGTAAAAATTAAGTCGCCTTTTTTCAAGGTTATGTATTGTGAAACAAAACTTATAATCTTCTCGAAAGAGAATAATAAATCCTTGGTATGCCCTTTCTGGCAACTTTCGCCATTAACCTTAAGCTCAAAGTTTAAGTCATACAGATCCTCAAAATCACCTTTAGGATAAAATATGCTGATCGGAGCAGAATTATCAAATGCTTTTGCCAATTCCCAAGGGAGGCCTTTTTCTTTGTGTTTGCTTTGAATATCGCGAGCCGTAAAATCTATTCCCAGTCCAATTTCATCATAATAGTTTGAAGCGAATTTTTCTGCAATGTGCTTGCCTTCCTTGCAAATCTTTAAAACCACTTCCAATTCGTAATGAACATCGTTTGAGAAATCGGGCAAATAAAAAGGCTTATTGTCTTTTAATACCGCAGTATCTGGTTTCATAAAGATAACTGGCGTGGTAGGAATGGGGTTGTTTAATTCTTTGGCGTGCTCCGCGTAATTACGGCCTATGGCGATGATTTTCATTATCTAAAATTGAGGTATAAAATAATTACTTACGACGTAAAATCGTAAAAATCAAAAATAGAAAAGAAAATGGTGTTATAAAACTGATAAACGTTTTACTTGACTTTCGGAGCCAGCAATAACCCTTAAGAAATAGATTCCTGCATTTACCCTGCTAGGCATGGTGAACGTTTTGGTTTGCTCACCAGCATTCAATCGTTCATTTAAAAGGGTAACTACCTCATTGCCCAGTAAATCGATTATCTTTATAGTAGTCTGGGTATTATCCTTACCGATTGATAAAATAATATTCAGTTGTTGTTCTACAGGATTTGGATAAATTTTAACAATGGTTAAAAGTTTATCTTTTGCTGCTGTAACATTATTGTTTTTAGTGGTGTTAGAGTAGGTGTTAAACATTCCAGATCCACCTATAGACATGTAGAGTGGCTTATAAGGTTGGATGTTTGCTTTAATTTCAGGAATTCTACTCGTGGTTTTTTTAGCTCGATTTTTTAAACTGATGTGAATACTATCAGTTTGTTGAGCCCAAGAATTTACCGCACACAGTAAAACGATGCACAATGTGCAAGCGAATTTTGTGAGCAACGTTATCTTAGTGTAGAGTTTCATCAAATTGGTATAGCAAATGTATTAATTTAAAACAAAGAAATTAAACATTTTGTTTAAAAGCCATAATTTAACACAATTTAACAATAATATTTGTTTTTCAAAGTGTGAAAAATACACAATAATTTGGTTGTTAATTTGTTATAGTTAGTTTACTTTTGCCGCACTAAAAAATATCGAAGTGTCAAATCATAAAAATGTCAACGCATTAACCGCCGGTGGGGTTCTAATAAGTTTAGGAATTGTGTTCGGCGACATTGGTACATCACCCCTCTACACCTTAAATGCAATTTTTACAACCATTCTAGGTGGAAAGCAAGATATTAACCCAACAAATGTTTTAGGTGTTCTCTCTTGTATCATCTGGACATTGACGCTACAAACCACTATTAAATATGTTATCATCACTTTAAGGGCTGATAACAAGGGTGAGGGTGGCATATTTTCATTATTCTCCTTAGTAAGAAAAAAAGCAAAATGGCTTGTTGTTCCGGCTGTTGTCGGAGGTTGCGCTTTACTCGCCGATGGTATAATTACGCCGAGCATTACGGTTACTTCGGCAATTGAGGGATTAACAAACAAGTTCGATGTTCAGGTTATTCCAATTGTATTAGTGATTTTAACTGTACTTTTTATTATTCAGCAGTTTGGAACTAATCTGGTAGGAAAGCTTTTTGGACCAGTAATGTTTGTTTGGTTTGCAGTTTTGGGTGTTTTGGGCATGTTTTTTATTGTTAAGGATTTAACAATTTTAAAGGCCTTTAACCCTTATTACGCCATTCATTTATTAGTTACCAATAAATTAGCTTTTTTAATTTTAGGTGGTGTTTTCCTTTGTACTACTGGAGCCGAGGCTTTATATTCTGATTTAGGGCATTGCGGAAGAAACAATATTCGAATTAGCTGGATCTTCGTTAAGCTTACCCTTATTTTAAATTATTTGGGTCAAGGTGTTTGGATTCTGCAAAACAGCAGTACTTATATTCCTGGAGCGAAGATGAATCCATTTTTTCAAATCGTACCCGACCAATTTCAAGTACCAATGGTTATCTTGGCTACAATGGCTGCTGTAATTGCCAGTCAGGCGTTGATTAGTGGTTCGTTTACCTTAATTGCTGAGGCTGTTCGTTTAAACCTTTGGCCAAAAATTAAGATTGTTTATCCATCAGTTTCTAAAGGACAACTTTATGTTCCATCTATTAATTGGATGCTTTGGATTGGATGTTGTGGTATCGTTTTACTTTTTCAAAAGGCCGAACGTATGGATGCCGCTTATGGATTATCCATTACTATTGCCATGTTGATGACTACGATTTTGGTGAGTTTCTACCTGAGAAGTAAACGTTTACCAAAATACCTGATTGCCACTTTCTTTTTCACTTATGTTATTATTGAAGGTACTTTCTTAATCAGTAATTTAACTAAATTCTTGCATGGCGGTTGGGTTACAGTGATGATCGGCTCATTTTTATTTACCGTAATGTGGAGTTGGTTTGTAGCCAGGAAAATCAAGAACCGATTTGTTAAATATGTAGAAATTGAAGATTATTATCAGATTTTAACAGAATTAAGTAGTGATGAATCTGTTCCTAAATATTCATCACAACTGGTTTATTTAACCAGTGCAAACTTTAAAACTGAAATAGAATCGAAGATTATTTATTCAATTATTCAAAAGGAGCCGAAACGTGCCGATGTGTATTGGTTGGTTCACGTTGATGTAATGGACGAGCCTTATACTTTGGATTACAAGGTAGAATTCTTGATACCTGGTAAGTTAATTCGTATCGATTTTAGATTAGGTTTCCGTATTGAACAACGTGTGAACTTACTTTATCGTAAGGTTGTAGAAGAGTTGGTTAAAAACGGAGAGATTGATATCACGAGTCAATATACTTCATTAAATAAGCACAAAATTGCTGGAGATTTCCGATTCGTACTGCTGGAGAAACATCTTTCTAAGTTCACTAAATTGAGTTTTTATGAAAGACAGATCATGGATTATTACTTCATCCTCAAGAAATTAAGTCTATCTGAAGAACGAAGTTTTGGTTTAGACAGTAGTTATGTTGATGTGGAGAAAGTGCCACTAATTTTTGTAACACCTGATGATATTGAATTGCACAGATTGCCAGTTTAAAAAATGAGAACTGCAATTATGATACTGGCAATTTGTCTTTTTATCGCTGGGCCAGCGGCGAAAGTTTATGGTTTAGATCATGCAAATATTTACATGATCGCTTCAGGAATTGGCTTGTTGATGATTACTGGTTTAGGTTTTATAAAGAAAAAAGATTAGTTTCATAATTCAATCCCAAAAAAAATAAGCTCCTTAGTTTGCAAACTGAGGAGCTTATTTTGTTATTTACAAAACCTGTCTTCACTCCACTTCTTTGGGTTGTTTATAATATAGTTCGAGATATTATAGTAAGCAGTCTCATCGCGTATAATGTGCTCGTAATAGTTTCGCTGCCATAACTTTCCCATAGTTTTGTTTTGTGATTTGAACAATTCTAAGCAAGAATTAGAAACAATTGATTTATACGCTCCGACTATATCGGATATTGTCGGGGCAACCCTTGCGGTTGCCCTAATTGTTTCACTTTCTTCTTGGGCAACCGCAAGGGTTGCCCCGACATCCGCAATATCAATAATTCCATTTTCTTTTAAAACAATTATGCCGTGCATGTGATTCGGCATAATTTGAAAAAACATCCAGCTCAAAATTTGAAAACCTTTCTGCTAAATTATTCCATTCGTTATAGGCTATAATTCCAGATTCATTTATGACCATATCATCGCTAGAAATTTTGCCAAATCTGTGTGACATATCTTCACAACAAATCGTAATGAAATATGCCCCTACTGTAGAGTAATCATAATCTTTTAGTCTAATCGATCTTCGATGATGGATCAAGGGATTATAACCCATTATCCCTCAGCCTGTGCCAACTTGCTATGCCTATAACCGTACGCAAAGTACACCACTAAGCCTATTACCAGCCATATCCCAAAACCAATCCAATTAGAAATACCTAGTTCGCACATCATGTAGAGGCAACTAATTAACCCTAAAACAGGAATTAGCGATAGGTTTTTGGTGATGCAGTAATAAGAAATCACCACACAAATGATTAGGAAAATCCACATCGGGATTTTATGTTTGAACAAGCTCCAACCACTTTCATATTTTTTTTCCATAGAAACATTTGATGCAGAAATAAACTGCTCGTAACGATCTGCGGGAAGCGCACTCAAGTAAGATTCAGCATCAACTTTATCAGCCAATATAATCTGTGGAGCTGCATTTCTTACAATTTCTTCTTTCACTATTCTCAGCTCATCGCCACTTAAGGATGTTACGAAATTTACTGTTGTAACAGTTTTTGGAGAATTAAGCAAGAAAGATTTAGTCTCCTTTCCATATTGGGTAAATGCAAATGCAATGGCTGCTACAAAGGCTATAGGAACAATAAATTTACTATTGGCATAAGGAATTTTAAATTTACCACGCTGTACATCCGGACGGTTTTGTAGCACCAAAACGCCTGCGCAAACCAGCACAAATGCGAATAAGGTTCCTATTGAGCAAAGATCTGTTACGATGGTTAAATTCATAAATAAGGATGGAACAGCAACCACAAAACCAACCACTATAGTTGCAAATGATGGCGTTTTATATTTTGGGTGAATTTTTGAAAAAGATTTCGGCAATAAACCATCTCTGCTCATGCTCATCCAAATACGAGGTTGACCCATTTGGAAAACCAAAAGCACACTTGCCATCGCAAATACAGCACTTACGGCAATAATTCCACTCATTAATTTTAGATTGATTTGATCGAATACAAATGCCAGCGGATCGCCTACAGCAAGTGTATCTGATTTTACGATTCCGGTTAAAACTAAAGCAATGGCCACATATAAAATGGTACAGATGATAATTGCCCACATCATTCCACGAGGTAAATCGCGTTGCGGATTCTTACATTCTTCGGCAGTTGTAGAAATGGCATCGAAACCGATGTAAGCAAAAAATACCGCTGAAACACCTTT
This sequence comes from Pedobacter frigidisoli, assembly GCF_004331675.1. GTDB lineage: Bacteria > Bacteroidota > Bacteroidia > Sphingobacteriales > Sphingobacteriaceae > Pedobacter > Pedobacter frigidisoli. The sequence continues at coordinate 103,735 of NZ_SJSN01000011.1, forward strand.
TAATACGCCCGAAACACCATTGGGTGCAAATGGATTCCAGTTTTTAGTATCTACATAAAAAATACCGACTGCCAATACCAAAAGAATTACAGCAAGTTTAACTACAACCATCGCATTACTGGCATTTCGGCTTTCCTTCATACCTCGGTAAATTAACCAGGTAATCAAGATGATAATTCCCAAAGCTGGAATATCAGCAACCAAATGGAAGCTTCCAATTTGCGGTGCAGTAAGCCAAGCATTATTCGCTAAAGTGGTTGCAGCATCTAAATCGGCTAGGTTTTTACCGGCAGCTAATAAAGCTTCAGCATGTTTATGTCCGTTGTAGGCACTCAAGTAATCCATCGTCATCCAATCTGGAACGTGGATACTGTCTATTCCGAGAAATGGTATTTTGATGCTAGAGAGCAGTCCTGTAAAATAATCCGACCAGGAAATGGCTACCGTAATGTTACCGATAGAGTATTCCATAATCAGCGACCAACCAATAATCCAGGCCACTAATTCTCCAAAAGCAACATAAGAATAAGTATAAGCACTCCCAGAAACTGGCACCATCGATGCAAATTCTGCGTAGGCAAATGCTGCAAAACTACAAGCAACAGCAGTAAAAATAAATAAGAATATTACCGCCGGACCACCATCTGCACTTGCCTTACCAATGGTGCTAAAAATACCAGCTCCAATAATTGCTGCAATACCAAAAGCTGTTAAATCTCGTACGCCGAGGGTTTTATGTAAGGTATTTTCGTGGTCGCCATAGCCGTTTGCCGCATCTTTTAATATCTTGGAAATAGATTTCTTTCTGAATAGCTTTTCGAACATCTGTGTTTGGTTGTTGTATTCCTCAAACTTATAAAAATATCAGTTAAAAACGTTTAAAGGGAGATATAAATTTCATTGTATCCACTTTAATGGAATAAAAAATGGTTTTTTATGATTGATTTAGCAACTAAAGTGCTATGGAAATTACCTCTTGAAAGTAAAAATTGAGGCTGAAATGTAATCTGTTTGTGTTTATTTGAAAAGTATCATTTTATGTGTTCTTAGAAAGTTAATTTTGCCACCTCATCAATATCCAGAGAGAAATTAGCCCTTTCGCTAAGTAACTTTCCATATTTTAAAATGACTTCATCAACAATCAATTCTCCATACATTAAAGAAAAATATCAAGGTATAGCAACAATATTGGCCTTTGCATTGATTCCACTTTCTGGTTTTGCTACAGATATCTACATTCCATCGTTGCCAACTATGGCTGGCGAAATGAGCGTGAGTAATGTTCAAGTTCAATTAACTTTAAGTATTTTTTTGATCAGTTATGGTGTAGCACAGTTGTTTGTTGGTAGTCTGTTAGATAGCTTTGGACGTTATAAAATTTGTTTGTATGCCTTATTGGTTTTTGCCGCTGCAAGTATCATTATCGCCATTACGCACAATATCTACCTCATCTATTTTATGAGGATTATCCACGGTCTTTCAGTTGGGGCTATTGTGGTAGCCAAGCGAGCCTACTTTGTCGATTTATTCTCAGGCGATAAACTCAAGCACTATTTGAGCCTATTCTCAATCATCTGGTCTACCGGACCAATCATTGCACCATTTGTGGGCGGTTATTTGCAAACTGCATTTGGTTGGGAATCTAACTTTTATTTTTTAGCTGGTTTTGCACTCGTTTTTGCCCTGTTGGAATTTGTTTTCAGTGGCGAAACGTTAAAACATTTCACTGCTTTTCAAATTAAAAATATCACTAGGATTTATATCGATATGATTAAAACCACCAGCTTTACTTTAGGCATTGTAATGCTTGGGTTGGCTTATTGTATGGTGATGGTTTACAATATGACGGGACCTTTCATTATCGAACACGAATTAAAATATTCTCCAATTATTGCGGGTTATAGCTCTTTAGTTTTGGGTTTCGCGTGGATGGTTGGCGGCTTTATTGGGAAAGCAACTATTAATAGACCATTTTTTAAGCGACTAATGATTAACTCTTTGATGCAAGTTGTTTTCGTAATCGCGATGATAATCAGTTTAAATTTCGTTTCCAATCTTTGGTCGCTGATCTTTTTTGCTTTCTTGATTCACATCGGAGCAGGCTTTACTTTTAACAACTACTTCACCTTTTGTTTAAGCAAATTTCCGAAAAATGCAGGTATTGCTGGCGGCTTAACCGGAGGAATAACCTATGTTATTGTTTCATTCTTGAGTTATGCCATTGTGAATTTTGTGCCAGCGAAAGATGAAAGAAATCTCAGCTATAGCTATTTAATTATGATTCTCTTATCGGTTATCGTAATGTTTATTATTCTTAAAATGAAGAAACCTAGCGAAGATTTATAACCATTATTTTATTCTACGTTCCTCATCTGTTACACTGGTTTTGCGATCTCTTGTTGCTTTTATGCTGTTACTGCCAAAAGTATAATTTAAACTAAACCTAAAAATTCTGCTTTCTTGTTTTTGGCTTAGACTATAATTTAAATTCGATAACGCACTGCTAATCCTACCTATCCGGCTATTAAAAATATCATTTATAGCGAATTTCAAGTTTAATCTTTTATCGATAAACGATTTTTTTAAACCGAAATCTATTTCGTAATAAGGTTTAATGGCATAAGTTCCATAAATCTGTGCCGATGCAAATTCTCCAGAAAGTTCGGCAGAGGCTGATGGCGTGATGGTAAAATTATGACTGCTGTTTAAATTAAAGTTTACCTTTTTTCTATCGTAATCTGTGCCACCTAAATTTGCTGATTTTATTTGGTTATAGGTACTTGTAACGGTGTTATCCATGCTCCAGAATTTTGATATTGTTGTTGGATAGCCGATCGTTAAATCGTAGGAAAACTGCTTATCTAAATTCTGTACGGTTTGATAAAGTATCTTTTTCTCATCATCAGGAAGCAAAACATCAATAATTAAATTGCTCGTAATGCTGTATCCTAATGAAATATTGAGCTCTTTTTTGTAGTTATAAGAAAGTTGAAACGCATTAGTATATTGCGGATTTAGAAATGGATTTCCTTGACTGAAAGTATATAAATCTACGAAATACACGAAAGGATTGAGCGATTTGTAATCAGGCCTGTCGATTCTTCTACTGTAAGAAAAACCTAATTGATTATTTTCTGATAACGTTTGATTGATCGATAAGCTCGGAAAAAAATCGAAGTAACTTCGTTTAACAACTTTTTGTTCGTTAACAGAATTGCCTTTCGAATTGGTTTGCTCGGTTCTCAAACCTATTTCTATACCCGTTGATACGAAATCGTGTTTAAAATTGGCATAAGCGGCATTTATATTTTCCTCGTAAATGAATCGATTGCTTCTTGTTAAATCATTTTGCCATTGAGAGGTGATTAAATTCTCAAATCTGAAATCATTATCTGTGCTTACCCAGCTACTTTTCAATCCAAAATCGAATTTTGTTTTATCATTTAACGGTAATGAATAATCAATTTTTGCCGCTTTAATTTTTATCATTGATGGCGTTAAGTTTCTGAAAATTAAAGGGATTTTGTACTGGAAACCATCCGTATCAGAAAAATAATTATTGTAAACGGTATATTCTTCGCTGCGGTACTGAGCGTAATCTAAATCAACAGAGAATTCCTGCCCAAGTGTATCAATAACAGATTTAAAATTTAGATTATAGGCTTGGTTTTTATATTTACTTGAGGATGGATTATCCGCTAGGATAGTAGAATCAATTTTTGTAAAACTCGTTCCAATATCGGTGAAACCGTTAGAGCTATCATGTCCATTGTTGAAATAACCAGTGGTTAAAAAGCCGATGATATTCTTTTCATTTATAGAAAAATCTGCTCCAAGTTTGTAATTGTTATTGTGAAGAGAACGTATCTGAGTGTTATATTGATGAAAGAAAGTATTGGAAAACCCATCATTTGTGACTCTGTCGATATTCAAATCCTCCTGATATTTATTGTTATTGTTAGCAAAATTCCCAAAAATGTTTAAATTTTTATCTCTATGGTTGAGTGAAATTCCAGCATCACTTTTAGGGTTTTTCCCGTAGCCAAAACCTAGATCGATATTTCCATTTGTGCCAAAACCCGAATTCTTTTTTAATTTGATGTTGATTATTCCTGCATTTCCCTCTGCATCATATTTAGCTGATGGATTAGTAATTAATTCAATTGATTTCAGCTCACTGCTGTTAAGAGATTTCAGTCGTATTGCTAACTGTTCGTTCGAGAGAAAGGTAGATTTTCCATCAATCAACACATTAACGCCCGATTTTCCTTTCACGCTGATCACTCCATCTTGATTAACCGAAACACCTGGTATTTTGGCTAAAACCTCAAGAGCCGTATTTCCTGTTGCAACAATACTGCTCTCTACATTCATTACCGTTTTGTCGGCGAATCTTTCAATTAATGGTTTTTTAATTGATACGCTAACGCTGCCTAAGTTTTTAGAATCACTGGCAAGTATGATGTTTTTATTGATGGATAATTGATTGTGATTGATTTCAAATTTTTCACTTTTTGGTGAATAACCTACTGCGGTTACTTCAATCAGATATTTTCCAATTGATAAGTTTTTAAAACCAAATTTTCCTTGGTCGTTCGAAAATGTCTTTTTCGAAATTGTAGAATCTTTTAGATCTTTAAGGATGATTGTCGCTGAGATTAATTTACTATTTTCATCAGTAACTAAACCCAAAATCTTTCCATTTTTATCCTGAGCCTTTACCTGAGATAGAAAAAAAACAAATAGAAATATGAAAAACATAGAGATTTGTTTCATGTTAATTAGATAGCCTGATGATTAGTATTTCCTTATCTGAAGAAATAATTCCACTAAACTAAATCATTAGGTTTATCAAGATGAGCATTTTAACAATGTTTAACTTAATTAACAAAATTTTACAATTAGTATTCTTAAAAACTTAAATAATTGAAATGCTATTAAACTGGATTTTATCTATGGGAGATATATTCTAGATTTATATTTCTCAATTTTTTTCTCCCGTAGGTTTTTTTTAGAAAATCTTAATTCCCAATGAGAAAAAAACAAAAAAAAATCCCAGCATTATGCTGCGACTTTCCCTTTACTTAAAACAAGTTTATATTTATAGAATTGAACCTAAACCTATCCTAATTTATCCAGCTCTTCTTTTACAAAAGCTGCCAATTCTTTAACATATTCTGCACTGAAATCGAATTTGATTCCTGCGGTTTCGTAAATCTCATTCATCGGTTTGGTGTAACCTAAAGAAAGTGCTGCTAAATATTGCTCCAAAGCTTTTTCTGAGTTTTCCTTGTAATTTTTCCAAACTGCAATGGCACCTAATTGTGCAATGGCATATTCAATGTAGTAAAAAGGAACCTCGAATAAGTGTAATTGCTTTTGCCAAACGTTTCCAAATTCATGGTCTAAATCTGTCCAATCTGCAAAGCCAGCTCCAAAACGATTGTAAATCTGTTTAAAGGTTTCCTCACGATCGGCGGCTGTATGCTCCGGATTGGTGTAAATCCAATGTTGAAACTGATCGATTACGGCAACCCAAGGCAAGGTTTTCAAAACATCGGCCAATTGCTCTTTTTTGGCACGATTTAAATCTTCTGCATTATCGAAATAAACATGCCAATTATCCATAGAAATCAATTCCATACTCATCGATGCCAGTTCAGCAACTTCCGACGGACAATGTTTAAAATCGTTCAATTCTAAATTTGCCGTTAAGAAAGTGTGTATTGCATGACCGCCCTCATGTACCATTGTGGTTAAATCACGAAGTGAGTTAGCCGAATTCATAAAAATAAATGGCGCTCCGGTTTCAGCCAAAGGATAGTTGTAACCACCTGGCGCCTTACCTTTTCTGCTTTCTACATCGAAGAGATTATTGGCTTTCATCATAGCCAATTTATCGCCCAACTTTTCATCAATGGCATTAAAACAAGCAATACTTTTATCGATTAATTCAGTTCCATTATTAAAAGGCTTTAATGCTGGCTTTCCACTTACGCTCACTTCTAAATCCCAAGGTTTTAGCGTTTCTAAACCCAAAGCCTCGCGACGTTTTTCTGCCTGTTCTTTCAAGATTGGAACAATTTCCTTTTCAATGGCATTGGCAAAATCATAGCAATCTTGTGGCGTGTAATCAAAACGACCTAAAGCCTGAAACATATAGTCGCGGTAGTTTTCGAAACCTGCATTTAAGGCAACTTGATTACGCAGTTTGATTAATTCATCAAATAGAATATTCAAATCATCTTTATCAATTAAACGACGTTGTTGAATCGTTTTCCAAGCATTTTCCCTAACCTCACGGTTCAAATCCTTAATAAATATAGAGGCTTGTTCAAGTGTGTATTCCTGACCATTAATCTCCACACTCATTGCGCCCGTGATGCCTTGATATTTTTGTTGCTTTACCTGTAATTGGGTAAACAATTCGATATTTTCATCACGATAAATCTCTAGTGCTTTCTTTATCGCTCTGCTGTAAACAAAATATTTTTCCTTGTCTAAATCATCCATAAAAGGACTCTCAACAAATTTTTTGTTTAAATCGTTAGCTAATGGAGAGATTCTAGGTTCGATCTCTTCTGCAAAATATTGGAAATTTTTAACCAATTCCTCGTTTGCTGTATCGCAGCTCATTTTAATATATCGCCAAGCAAAATCTTCTTCAAGCGCAGCTTCTAGTTCAGAACGATCTTTTAACCATATTTCTAATTCAATACCGCTATTAATTTCGCGATTTTGCAATTCTGTAAAAAGTGGCGCTAAGCCATCCCAAGAAATCGCTAAATCTTGAGGAATATATGTTCTAGGTTTTTTGCTAATAATCATAAATCTATTAAATTATTGAATTTTGAATGAGTGATTGATTTCAGCATGATTTTTAGAAAGGCAACATTCTCTAATTCAATCATTCAAAACTCACTCATTGAATTATTTCGATCTTATGTATGCATCAATCAAAAAGCAAATGGCAAATACAACCGATGCGTAACCGTTTAAAGTTTGAAATGCTCTATTTACTTTACTGATGTCGTTTGGTTTTACAAGTAAGTGTTGGTAAATCAGCATCGAGCAGAAAAATACGATCCCTACATAATAAACCCAGCTAAATTGGGTGAAAAACACAGGAAGAATAACGCAGGTTGCCGACAAAATATGCAGTAAAACTGAAACATTTAACGCATTTTTTATGCCAAGTGCCGATGGAATAGAATGCAATTTTTCATCACGATCAAAATCTTCATCTTGTAAAGCGTAAATAATATCAAAGCCACTCACCCAAAATAGTACCGTTAGTGAATATAAAACGGGCACTAAAGCAAAATGACCAGTTACGGCAATATAGGCGCCAATAGGAGCTAGGGATAAACCCAAACCCAAAACCAAGTGGCAAAGTGCCGTAAACCTTTTGGTATAACTGTAAAATAATACTACAAATAAAGCAACTGGCGATAAATAGAAGCACAGTGGATTAATAAAGTAGGTTGCAACGGCAAATAGAATGCAATTTATAATTACAAAAATCAAGGCCTCGTTTGCAGAAACCTTACCAGCGGGAATATCTCGCATTTTGGTGCGTGGGTTTTTCGCATCGATATCTCTATCCAAATATCTGTTAAAAGCCATCGCCGAATTGCGTGCGAACACCATGCACAGCAAAACCAATATCAGTTTATGCCATTCAAAAGGATTATTGGTTGGGGTTACGCCTAAAAAGAAACCGATCATTGCAAACGGTAATGCAAAAACCGAGTGTGCGAATAATACGAGTGAAAAGTATTTTTTCATTTATTGATATACGAATATTCTATAGATGAGATTTTCGGCTTGCGAACCGAAAAATCAGACTGCTTAAAACTTTTTATAATCTATCGGGACTACAAAATCCTTGTTCACTTCAAAAATAAAATCCAGAACTTCATCTTTTCCGGTTCCTTTTTCTGCTGATGAAATGAAAGTTGCAGGAATTTCCTCAAAAAAATCACCCAACTTTTTCTTAAAAGCGGCAACATTTTTTTGTGTTGTGGTCATTCCTTGTTTATCGGCTTTGGTAAATATGAGCGAAAATGGAATTCCTTTTTCCCCTAACCAATAACAAAATTCAATATCAATTTGTTGCGGATCTAAACGACTATCAAGTAAAACGAAAATGCATTGTAGGCTTTCTCTTTTAGTGATGTAGGCACGAATAAATTTCTCCCATTTTTCTCTGCTTGTTTTAGAAACTTTCGCATAACCATAACCTGGTAAATCGACAATGTACCACTTCTCATTAATTAAGAAGTGATTTATTAATTGCGTTTTACCTGGTCTTTGAGATGTTTTTGCCAAGCCATGTTGATTAACCAACATGTTTATTAAAGAAGATTTGCCCACATTAGATCGGCCAATAAAAGCATATTCGGGCATAGTTGGTGCCGGTAAAGCCGAAATTTGGGTGTTGCTGCAAACAAATGTTGCCGTTTTGATAACCATGGGGCAAAGGTAAGGTTTTGAGTCGGAAGTCCGAAGACCGAAGTCTTGAGTCCAAATTGAATAATCTCGTGGAAATGTAAATTTTATATTTTTACCTTGTTTTTAGCATCCCAGACTCTGAACTCCCGACTAAAGACTCCGGACTTTTTCTCTATCTTTGCCTATATCATGAATCAGAATATCACTCCTTATCAAGTAGAAGATGCGACCAAAAAAGAGCAGGTTGCAACCATGTTCAATAACATTTCGGGTACTTACGATTTTTTAAATCATTTTCTATCTCTAGGGATAGATGTTATATGGCGTAAGAAAGCGATAAAGGAATTGGTTTCCATTCAGCCGCGAAATTTGCTGGATGTTGCTACCGGAACTGGCGATTTCGCTTTTGAAGCGATTAAAAAACTTCACCCAGAAAAAGTGATTGGTGTAGATATCTCTGAGGGAATGCTCGATGTAGCGAAAAAGAAAATTAACGAACGCAGCTTAAACGAAGTTTTTACAGTTCAGGTTGGCGATTCGGAGGGCTTGCATTTTGAGGATAATACTTTCGATGCCATTACTTGCGCCTACGGTGTCCGTAATTTCGAAAATCTTGAAAAGGGATTGGCAGACATGCTTCGGGTTTTAAAACCAAATGGAAAAATGGTTGTATTGGAGTTCTCTAAGCCAAAAGTTTTCCCGGTTAAGCAGCTTTACAGTTTTTACTTTAAACAGGTAACGCCTTTCTTCGGAAAACTATTTTCTAAAGATGCCAGAGCTTATACTTATTTGCCAGAATCGGTTGCTGCATTTCCTGATGGAACGGATTTTACAACCTTAATGGAAAAAGTGGGTTTCAAAAGTACCAAACAGAAAATTTTAACGTTTGGAATAAGTTCTATATACGTCGGTACTAAATGATAAAAAAATTAAGCCTCATCCTCATTCTTTTCTTAACAACCACACAGCTCTTTGCCCAAAATTGGGGTGGAGGAATTGATGATGAGGATTGGAGTTTTGGCTTTAATTTTCAATACATTTCTGCAGAATACAAAATCTTGAAAAAGGATAATTGGAGATCTCCATTCTACGAGGTTCCAAATTCATTAGGCGTTTCTTACGATCCAAATTCTGGCTTACCTGTTACACCTGAGTTAAATTCAATTTCAAGTCCGCCATCTCAAGGATTTGGTTTAGGCTTTGTAATGAATAGGAGATTGGCCGAAAACTTCGATGTTCGTGCTACACCATCTTTAATTTTTAGCGACAGGGTGGTTACTTACGAGTATGTACCTACGGATCCGCTAAATGTTGGCAATGGGCAAACAAAAAACTTTCAAACTATAATCGATAAAAAAGTTCAGGCAACGATGTTCGAATTTCCCTTGGGGATAAAAGTAAAATCGAACCGATTAAATAATTTTAGGGCTTATTGGTTGGGTGGCGCTAAATATTCAATTGATATAGCCTCTAAGAAAAAGTTTTTCGATGAGGGCGAAACGCCGATAAATAAACTGCTAAAAAATCAGCGGAGTTACCTTTCTTATGAAACCGGAATTGGTTTCGATCTGTATTTCGAGTACTTCAAAATGTCTCCAGAAATTAAAGTTGCATATTCTACAAACGATTTACTACAACACGATGATACAGCATTTGCAAACCCGATCGATAAGTTGAAATTGCGTCAATTAACGTTCAGTTTAATTTTTCAATAGCCGTACAAATTCAAAAAAACTTACCTTTGCCCGCATAGGTAAATCATCAGCCTGATGCGTTGCATGATTTATCGAGACTTAAAATTCATAAATATGTCTAAAATTGCATTAATTACGGGCGCAACTTCTGGTATTGGCGAAGCTTGCGCACATACATTTGCACAGCAAGGTTATAATTTGATTTTGTTGGCTCGTCGCGAAGATCGATTGGCTAAAATTGCACACCACTTGGAAGATAAATATGCGATTACCATTAATCAGGTTATTGCTGATGTTCGTGACAAAGAAAATTTATCAGCTACGCTGGAAGTTTTGCCTGAGGAATGGAAAAAGGTTGATATTCTAATTAACAATGCAGGATTGAGTCAGGGTTTGGACCCACTAGATAAAGGCGATACGAATGATTGGGATACAATGATTGATACCAACGTTAAAGGTTTGCTTTACGTAACAAAGATCGTTTCTAACTGGATGATACCAAATCATTCTGGACACATTATCAATATTGGATCTATTGCTGGTAAAGAGGTTTATCCCAACGGAAATGTATATTGCGCCAGTAAACACGCTGTTGATGCATTGAGTAAGGCGATGAGAATCGATTTTTTACCTCACGGAATTAAGGTGACGGAAATTAATCCTGGAATGGTAGAAACGGAATTTTCAGTAGTTCGTTTTAAGGGCGATGAAGACCGGGCAAAAAAGGTTTACGAAAACCTAGAGCCGTTAATTGCCGATGATATTGCTGATGCCATTTGGTACGCAGTGAGCAGGCCAAAACATGTAAATATTAACGACATGCTGATTATGCCAACCGTACAAGCGACGGCTACAATTATAAATAGAGGATAAAACGTTTCAGTTTTCAGTTGACAGTTTTCAGTCAACAATTAAACAATTAACCAGTTAAAAGAATTAACCATCAATGATATCATCTACAATAGATCAAGAAATTAAACAAGCCATGTTGGCTAAAGATAGTGCGCAGTTAAGGGGTTTAAGAGCGATAAAAGCGGCTTTACTTTTGGCTAAGACGGAGAAAGGTTCTTCGGAAGAAATTACTGAGGAAACGGAGCTAAAAATTCTTCAAAAACTAATTAAACAACGTCGCGAATCTGCGGATATTTACAAGCAACAAAACCGTGAGGATTTGTTTCAGGTAGAGGAAGAGGAAATTGCGGTAATTAACAAATTCTTGCCTCAACAATTGGGTAGGGATGAGGCTGCGGCAATAATCGAGAATGTAATCAAACAATCTGGCGCAACATCGGTTAAGGATATGGGAAAGGTGATGGGTATGGCCAATAAGGAACTTGCTGGTAAGGCAGATGGCAAATTAATTGCAGAAATTGTAAAAGAAAAACTCGCTTAAATAAAGGTAAAATGTGGAGGGTTAAGAGGTGTAGGGTTCTGCAACATCAGCCTTATTCTGCTTGTATTGGCACTTGATCTTACATCTTGATACTTTAACAAAGGTTTTTTACTGTTTTCGGTTTTATTTCAGAAAAATGGCATAGAAATGCAAAAAATTAATTTTACTCTACTAACTTAGTGCACCATACCATCTAGAATAATATGACATACCAGATAATAGAAGAAGACGGATTTAAATATATAGAAGCTGGACAAGGCGAAAAGCTGGTATTGCTACATGGCCTAATGGGCGAATTGAGCAATTGGGAAAAGGTTATAGAGCAATTTAAAGATCGTTACCATGTTATAATTCCAATTTTACCTATTTACGATTTGCCTATTTTAACTTTAGGTGTTAAAGCCTTATCAAGATATCTTCATCGTTTTTTAAAGTTTAAGGCATTAAATCAGGTTGTTTTAGTTGGAAATTCTTTGGGTGGACATGTAGGTTTGGTATTTACCGTTGCACATCAGGAATTTGTAAAAGCTTTAGTGCTTACCGGAAGTTCTGGATTGTACGAAAATGCTTTTGGAGGTTCGTTTCCTCGTAGAGAAAGTTACGATTACATAAAGGAGAAAGTAGAGTTCACGTTCTACGATCCTGCTACTGCAACAAAAGAATTGGTTGATGATGTGTTTAAAACCGTTAACGATAGATCGAGAGTAATTAGGATTTTAACCATGGCTAAATCTGCTATTCGACACAACATGTCAAAAGAATTATCGAAAATAACCATTCCAGTTTCTTTAATTTGGGGCAGAAATGATAAAGTTACGCCACCAGAAGTGGCTGAGGAGTTTCATCAATTATTACCTAATTCGGAATTGAATTGGGTTGAAAAATGTGGCCATGCACCTATGATGGAACACCCAGAAGTATTTAATGAATACTTGGAGAAATTTTTAGATAGAATTTTACTTAAATAATGTTTGCTGAAGAAATCATATCGAACGACATTCCATCATTGAAAATCGATGACACGGTGCAGAAAGCTTTAGATCGCTTAAACGATTTTAAGCTTAAGCATATACCTGTGGTTACCGAAAGTACTTTCTTGGGCTTGGTTTCTGAAGATGATTTATTAAACATTCCCGATCATGATACCTTATTAGGTGATGCTGCCGTTCATTTGCTGAATGTTTTTACCTTGAGCAACGCACATACTTATGATGTGATTCGTTTAATGAGTCAGCTTAAACTTACTGCAGTTCCGGTTTTAGATCAGCAAAAAAATTACATTGGTTTAATCTCTATCAATGAATTGGTCGATGCGGTTGCGGAACAATATGCCGTAAATGAGCCAGGTGGAATTATCGTTCTGGAGATTAGCAACCGCGATAATTCATTAGCACATATTTCGCAAATTGTAGAGGCAGATAATGCTCAAATCCTTTCTTCTTATGTCAATTCTTTCAACGATTCTACACGCATGGAAATTACGTTGAAAGTAAATAAAACAGAAATCACTTCGTTGGTAGCCTCTTTTGAAAGGTACGATTACCTGGTAAAAGAAGTTTATAACAACACTCAAATTGATGATGGTTCACAAGAACGATACGATTCGTTTATGAACTATTTAAATGTATAAACCTATTATGAGGATTGCAATTTACGGAAGAGATTTTAATGATACGGTTTTGCCTTATGTTCAGGAGGTTTTCGATCATTTAGCTAAACATCAAATTCAACTAGTATTATATTCCAAGTTTAAAACTTCTCTTCACGGCAAAATAAAATTGCCTTCCAATACCGTCATTTTTCATAACCATACCGAATTAAGAGATCATGCAGATGTACTTTTAAGTTTGGGCGGAGATGGAACCTTGTTGGATACTTTGTCGCTAATTCGCAATTCGAATATTCCAGTAATCGGGATCAACTTCGGGCGATTGGGATTTTTGGCAAGCATTAATAAAAATGAAATTACTGCAGCATTAACAGCCTTAATCCATGGTGATTATACATTAGATACTCGCTCGCTTTTAACTTTAGAATCTGATAATGGACTTTTTGGGGAGGAGAATTTTGCGCTGAACGATATCACCATTCATCGTCGTGATAACTCGGCAATGATGATTATTCATGCCTCCATGAATGATGAATTTATCAATTCTTATTGGGCCGATGGATTAATTATTGCAACCCCAACAGGTTCTACAGCATACTCTTTAAGCTGCGGTGGACCAATTATTTATCCCGATTCTGAAAACTTTGTAGTTACCCCGATTGCGCCACATAACTTAAATGTAAGGCCTGTTGTATTACCCGATGATAATAAACTTTCCTTTGAGGTAGAAGCTCGTGAATCTAAATTCTTGGTTTCTTGCGATAGTAGAACCGTCACCGTAGAACGATCAGTAAAAATATCCATAAAAAAAGCCGACTTTTGTATAAATCTTATTCGTCTTAACAATGAAACATACTTAAACACGTTAAGGAATAAATTATTATGGGGCATCGATACCCGTAACTACTAAGTATGACGCTAAATAAACTCTTAATCATCATCCCCTTTTTTATTTTCAGTGGACAGGTTTCTCGTGCTCAAGAGGGCAATTGGGAACTTGGATTAATGGCTGGTGGGGCAGGTTATTTGGGAGATTTGAATCAAAATAACCCTTTGGAAATTAGTGGCTTTTCTGGTGGCGCTTATGCAAAACGTAACTTCAATCAATACCTAGGTGTTCGTGTAAATTACACTTATGGCCAAATTCAGGCTAAAGATTCTAACTCGAGCAATGCGCAGTTTAGGGAAAGAAATTTAAGTTTTAAAACATCACTAAACGAATTAAGTGCTTTAATAGATTTCAACTTTTTTAATTTCAATTTAGGTGGAGGAACAAGGCAGCTTACACCATATCTTTTTACGGGTGCCGGTTTTGTAGTATTTAAACCTACTGTTAAATTTGATGATAAAACTTATCGCTTAGATAGGTTAGCAACCGAAGGACAAGAAAACGGATATAATAATGTGGCACTTACCATTCCTTATGGCGTTGGCTTAAGGTATAATTACAAAGATACTTGGAGCATTTTTAGCGAAGTTGGCTATAGAACACCAATGACAGATTATATTGATGATGTAAGTGGTCGATATCCGCTAAACCAAGTTGTGGTAGGAAATGGGCAAAATCAGCTTAATTTATCCGATCCATCCCTTAACCAAACCGGTTATCTTGGTACACAAAGAGGAGATTTTAGAAAAAGGGACACTTATCTATTTGTTAGTGTTGGCATATCTTTTACCTTTGTATCCTCAAAATGCTATTCCTTTTAAGCTGATTTTGATATAATTAATGGGATTTAAAGAACAAATAGACTATAGCCGCCTACCGAGGCACATTGCCGTAATTATGGATGGGAATGGAAGATGGGCAAAGGGCCAAGGTAAAGTGCGTGTTTTCGGGCATGAGCAAGGTGTACTTTCTGTAAAAGATATTGTAGAAGGCTGTGTAGAAGTGGGTATTGAGTATTTAACGCTCTATGCTTTTTCTACAGAGAACTGGAATAGGCCAAAAGAGGAGGTAGATGCTTTGATGCAGATCCTAATTTCTACCATCAATAACGAAACCGAAACGCTAAATAAAAATAATATTAAGCTTAATGCCATTGGCAATATAGAATCGTTACCGCAGGAATGTATTAACGATTTAAAAGAGGCGATGGAAAAAACCGCCCACAATGAGAAGTGTACTTTAACGCTTGCCTTAAGTTATAGTGCGAAATGGGAAATTATAGAGGCAGCAAAAAAAATCGCATCTGCAGTTAAAGATAATACCATATCAATCGATGATATTGATGAAAGCCTATTTTCATCTAAGTTAACAACCGTAAATATTCCCGATCCGGAATTAATGATCAGAACAAGTGGAGAACACCGTATCAGCAATTATTTGCTTTGGCAAATGGCTTATACCGAGTTTTATTTTACTGATGTTTTGTGGCCAGATTTCAGACGTGAAGATCTTTTCGAGGCAATTGTTGACTATCAAAAACGCGAACGCCGTTTTGGTAAAATTAGCGAGCAATTAAACTAATTTTTCTTTTAACACTTTTTAACAAGCGTTTAAACTAACTTAGCGCCACTTTTATACGATAAATGAAACCATAGTAAGGGAAACAACATACAAGCAATTTTGCTTAAAAAAACATTGTTACCTTCGTGGCCATTACTGAACAAATTATTTTAATGAAAAGAATATTTCAAGTTTTAATCCTACTAGTTTTAGCAGCTCCGGCCTTTGCTCAAGTTCGTCCACAAGGCCAGGCACCGGCAACCCCATCTTTAAAGGTTGGAGGCTTAGATCTCGATTATTTTAGTCCTAAAGAATACATCATTGGTGGTACTACCGTTACAGGAACCCAATATCTAGATAAGGACGTTTTAATTACACTATCCAAATTAACCAAAGGTGATAAAGTGGTTCTTCCTGGTGAAGCAACTTCTGATGCAATTAAAACGCTTTGGGCGCAAGGATTGTTTGATGACGTTAAAATTAATATCGAAAAATTTGTTCAGGATTCGGTTTATTTTGAAATTGAAGTAGTTGAACGTCCTCGTTTAACCTCCATTGATTTAAAAGGCATCAGCAAATCTCAAAGAACTGCCATTCAGGAAAAGCTAAATGATAAGACTGGTAAAATTGTAAATGATAACTTATACAATACCACCTCTGCCATCATTAAAAAATATATGTTGGAAAAGGGATATTTCTTTACCAAGATTGATTATAAAACACGTAAGGATGAAAACGCCGAAAATAGCGTAGTATTAGAAACTTACATCGACAAGGGTGCTAGGGTTAAAGTACAACACATTGATTTTACGGGTAACACAGAATTTAAATCAGCGAAGCTTAGAAAATACCTGAAGAGTCCAAAACAATTTACTTGGTGGCGTTTTTATGGTTCTGGAAAATTCGTAAAAGATAAATACGAAGAGAACAAGGTAAAAATGATTGCCAAGATGCAAGATAAAGGTTATTTAGATGCCTCTATTTTAAAGGATACGATTTACCAATACAATAAGAAAAAGGTTAACATCAGAATCGATCTTTACGAAGGTAAAAAATATTATGTAGGTAGTGTTACTTGGGCAGGAAATGCAATCTATCCAGATAGTATCCTAAACAAGGTTTTAACCATCGAAAGAGGACAGATTTATAGTGAGGAAAAACTAAACAAGAAACTTAACGGTGGTGGCGAAAACGGTGGAGACATCAATAGTTTATATACCGATAATGGATATTTAACTTTTAACATTGACCCTGTTAAAACCATTCGTGGCGATACCGTTGATGTGGAGTTACGCATTGGCGAAGGTCCTCAGTTTACAAATAACAGAATTACCCTAAAAGGAAATACCATTACAAATGATAAGGTGGTGTTGCGTGAGATTCGTACTAAACCGGGACAAAAATTTAACAAGAGTGATTTAATTCGTACCATTCGTGAGATTGGCCAATTGGGTAACTTTGATGAATCTAAGACAGTACCAACTCCTCGTCCGAATCCAGCTGATGGAACAGTAGATATTGAGTACGCTGTGGAAGAGAAACCTTCTGATCAGATTGAACTTTCTGGTGGTTTTGGTGGTGGCCGTATCATCGGTACATTAGGTTTAACCTTTAATAACTTCTCTTTACGTAACCTGTTTAATTTAAAAGCTTACAAACCACTTCCAAAAGGAGATGGTCAGAAATTAAGCTTACGTGGACAAACGAACGGTAAATATTATCAATCTTATAGTTTCTCATTCTCTCAACCTTGGTTTGGTGGCGAGAAACCAGTAAGTTTTGGTGTAAGTGCTTTCACTTCATTACAATCTAACGGTTTAAGTAATGGCGATGCGGGTTTTCAAAAGATTCGTTTAAATGGGGTGACCGTGAGCTTGGGTAGAAGATTAAACTGGCCAGATAACTATTTCCAATTAAGTCACGCTGTTAACTTACAACAGTATATCTTAAATAACTACGCTGGTTATTTATTTAGTACTGGTACATCTTATAACTTAAACTTATCACAAGAAATTAGCCGCGATTCGAGAGATTCACCAATCTTCCCTAAATCGGGTTCATATCTACGTTTTACAATCCAAGCGACGCCGCCATATTCGTTGTTTAACAAAGTGAATTATGCAACGGCATCAGATAAGGATAAATACCGTTTCACAGAATACCACAAATGGAAATTTGATTCGCAGTGGTACCAACGTGTTGCTGGGAACTTAGTCATTAAGGCACAAGCACAATTTGGTTTCTTAGGTCAATATAATAAAGCAGTTGGTCAATCGGCATTCGAGCGTTTCAAATTGGGCGGTGATGGTATGCAAGGTTTCGATTTCTTACAAGGATCAGAGTTAATCGCGATGCGTGGTTATGCAAACAATACGGTTATTCCAGTAGGATCTGATCCTACTGTAGCGCAACAATCTGGTAGCCCGATTTACACAAAATATGTGTTAGAGGCTCGTTATCCGGTTATTGCAAGTCAGCAAGCTACAGCATTTGTTTTAGCGTTTGCTGAGGGTGGTAACACTTGGAATAAGTTTAGCGACTTTAATCCATTTAACATTAGAAGATCAGTTGGTGTTGGTGCAAGGATCTTTTTACCAATCTTCGGTTTGTTAGGAATCGATTACGGTTATGGATTTGATGCCATCCCAGGTTTGCCAGATTCGAACAAAGGTCAGTTCCACTTTAGTATCGCACAACAATTAGGTGGATTTTAATTGATAAAGAATAAAAAATTAACTAATTATGCAATAAATCATTGCGTAATTAGTTTAAAGAAAGCTTAGGGTTATTAACTATATCATTAACACACACACACAACCAATGAAACCATCAAGATTTGCTAATCAAATGAGGATAGCATAAAATCATGATAGCTTCATCACATTTAAAAAACAATAAATAACTGATGAAAAAAATTCTTTTTATCGCATTTCTACTTTGCACTTCATTTGGAGCTTTTGCCCAAAAATTTGCCTATGTAGATACTGAGTATATTTTGAAACATTTACCAGAATATAAATCGGCATTAAGCCAGTTGGAAGTGGCTTCTAAACAATGGCAACAACAAGTAGATCAAAATTTCTCAGAAATCGACAGGATGTACAAAGCGTATCAGGCAGATCAGGTTTTATTAACCGATGATATGCGTAAACGCCGTGAGAATGAGATTATCGAAAAAGAAAAACAAGCAAAAGAATTTCAACGCTTAAAGTTTGGTCCAGATGGAGATCTTTTTCAAAGTAGGGTTAAATTAATTAAACCTATTCAGGATAAGGTGGCAGAGGCGATTAAACAAATAGCAAAAGCAAAATATTTAGATTTCATTTTTGATAAGAGTAGCGAAGCAACCATGATGATCTATGCCAGTAGCAGTTATGATGTTAGTAATGATATCATTGTGAAACTGGGATATAAACCAGGAACTGCGAATAATTAGTATATTCGCCCCTTGATTTTAGGAAAAACAAATAAAAAAAATAAAAAAGTAAAATAGAACGATGAGAAAGTTAATTAACGTATTCTTTGTAGCAGCAGGTTTATTGTTTACAGCGAATATGGCAAGTGCGCAACAGAAATTAGGTCACATTAATTCGGAAGAGGTTTTTGCAAATCTTCCTGAAGCTAAAGCGGCCCAAACCACATTAGAAACTTTAGGTAAAACCTTACAAGCTAGTATTGATGGGATGATAAAAGAATATCAAACTAAATTGGCAGCAGCCCAAGCTAAGGAGAAAACATTAAGTGAAGCTAATAAAGAAGCAGTTGGTAAAGAATTACAAGTTGCTGGTCAAGAATTACAAGATTTAGAAAAACGCATTACTGATGCTCGTACAAAAGCATCTCAAGACGTTGGTACAAAACAAGGTGAATTATTCCAACCTATTCAAGCTAAGGTTGCAACTGCAATTTCTGCTGTAGCTAAGGAAAAAGGTTTAGCTTACGTTTTCGATATCGCAAACGGACAAGGTGGTAATAACCTAGTTTTCTGGGAAGGTGGCGATGATATCACCGGAGCAGTTAAAACTAAGTTAGGAATTACTGCAACTGCAGCAAAAGCACCAGCGCCTAAGAAATAAGTTTGGAATTTTTAGTTTGGAGGCGTGAGTTTCCTTGCTAGTTAAAAAAAATATAGCGGAATTAAGTTTAACTTAGTTCCGCTTTTTTGTTTTAAAGATTTTATATTAGGAGTAAGATATACCTTGTGATAGCGATTTGTTTGGTGTTAAATATTTAGGTTAACCTGATTGCAATAAACCTGACAGTAGCGAGCATGAGTGCCGATTTTTCTTCGGCATGAGTAAAGCGAATGGCAGGGCTTGCGTTACCAAAATGTACCGAACCTTGCTTTACAAATCATTATTCGGTAGGGCAATTTTAACCTTATAAAAAGATAAACTATTTTAATGCAACAGACATCACCCATTGGTATTTTCGATTCTGGTTACGGCGGCTTGACTGTTTTTCGCTCTATTGCAGATCAATTGCCAAACTACAATTATATCTATCTAGGCGATAATGCCCGTTCACCTTATGGAGATCATTCTTTCGAAACCATTTATAAATATACCTTGGAATGTGTGGAATGGCTTTTTGCCAAGGGATGCCACTTAGTTATTCTGGCCTGCAATACAGCCTCAGCAAAAGCCTTAAGAACCATCCAACAAATAGATTTGCCTGCAAAATATCCTGATAGGAGGGTTTTGGGCGTAATTAGGCCAACAGCTGAAGTTATTGATGGCTACACAAAAACTAAAAAGGTTGGCGTAATGGGTACTCGTGGAACGGTAAACTCACAATCTTATCTTTTAGAGATTAATAAGTTTTTTCCAGACATTAAGGTTTATCAGCAAAGTTGCCCAATGTGGGTTCCACTAATCGAAAACAATGAACATCTGCAATTGGGAGCAGATTTTTTTATTAATGAATATTGTAAACAATTAATGGATCAATCTGGGGAGATTGATTGTGTCTTATTGGCCTGCACCCATTACCCATTGTTAATGCCAAAACTTAAGCAAGTATTTCCAGCGCACATTAACATTTTAGCGCAAGGAGAAATTGTGGCCAGTAGTTTAGTCGATTATTTGGGAAGACATCCCGAGATCGAGGAAAAATTGGGTAAACAAGGAGAGAAATCTTTCTACACTAGTGGAGATCCCTCAGCTTTTGATGAACACGCTTCTATCTTTTTTGGAGCTGAGCTGAAAAGTAACAAGATGTAGAAGTTATGCAAGCATAATATAGGCCATTAAATGCAATCATCATGCCTTAGACTACGCTTCATTTACAGATAGGCATGCACTTAGTGAGGTCTAGCGTGGTCGTCATTGCGAGAAACTATTCTTCATAGTTTCGTGGCAAACTCATTGCTACTAGTATATTAGAAAGCGCAAGGTGGAGATTGCCATCCCGAAACATAGGGAATGAAATCGGAGAATATTCTCGCAATGACGGAAAACATCAATGGTAGGATGACTACGGTTCTTAGTTAGGGCTTAAATTCTTCCTGCTCAGCAATGCAAACCTTACTTTGGAAGTTTTTCTACTCGAGTCAGAATCGTAGGAGAAGATAATGCATCTAAGAAAGCAACAACAGCATCTTTTTCTGCTATGCTCAATTTTAAACCTTTTAATAATTTATCATTTTTAGGAAGTAATGGATCATTCTCTTGTTCTGCCCTAACGCGTTGAACAGGCATGCCAATATTGTACATATTCATTACACCATCCATATCTGGAAACAATCCATTATGAAACCAAGGTGCTGTTTTCATTACATTTCTTAAACTTGGCGTTTTAAATTTCCCAACATCCTCTGGTTTCTTGGTAACGTTATATAAGCCAAGGTCTTCGTATTTACGCTTAAAGTATGTTAAGCCATCATTATGGAATTCATTATCTGTAAATAGTGGGCCATTGTGGCAGTTGATGCAACGAGCCTTAGTACGGAATAAATGTAAACCCAGTATTTGCTGATCTGTTAAGGCTTTTTTATCTCTTGCCAAGAAACGGTCAAAAGGTGTACGTCTGCTTACAATGCTGCGTTGAAAGGTTGCCAAACTTTCAAAGATTCTTTTGTTGCTGATGGTTTTTGATCCAAATGCATCAGAAAAATAAGGTTGATAACCTTTTATTTTACTCAGCTTTTTAGCCAGGGCTTTCATGTCTTGATGCATTTCATTATGTGCCGCTACAGGGCTTTCTGCCTGTTCTTCCAAACTTGCCGCTCTGCCATCCCAAAACAAGCGTTTGTAAAACCAAACGTTTTCTAAAGATGGTGCATTTCGAATATTCGTTAAATGATCATGACCAACGGAAACCTGGCGGCCATCTGTCCAATGTAGATCTGGAGCGTGGCAACTTGAACACGAAATTTGGTTCGACCCAGATAAGCGTGGATCGAAGAAGAGGATTTTGCCCAACTCCACAACCTTTTTAACCGAA
Source organism: Pedobacter frigidisoli (assembly GCF_004331675.1). GTDB lineage: Bacteria > Bacteroidota > Bacteroidia > Sphingobacteriales > Sphingobacteriaceae > Pedobacter > Pedobacter frigidisoli. Next base: position 125,778 of record NZ_SJSN01000011.1, read on the forward strand.
TCATTTTTAAGGTCTACAGGAGAGGGTGGAAGCTCTCCAAGCTCTTGAAAAACAGCGCCCTTATCTACGTTTGGTTTGGGCCACTGGTCGGTTGTTTTTGAATAAACCTTGCGCAAACTATCTATACTCAAATCATCTTCATCATTAAAATCGGCAGATTGAAAAGAAAATATAATTAGCGCAGTGAGGATTAAGGCAAGCGTAAGAAAAACTTTATTCATGGGCTAAAAATACAGATTTAGGCTGATATTGGAAGAAAAACGATCTTTTCCAGGAGCAGATGTTAACACTCTACCAAAGTCTTTTAAATTATCTCTTCTCCAATAGCCAACGCCAATCTTAATTCCTGCCTGTATTTGTTTAAACATTGGTATACTATAATCGGCCGTTAAATTACCTCCGAATTTAGATGTGGTATTGTAGGCATAGTCATAGTATATTACATTTCGAGTAAATACTCCTTCATTTACTAAAAGAACATTAAAGTCAGAATCTAGGTATTGATTATATAGGGCTGTTGCGTTAATACCCCAAATATGATTGTTTTTATTCTGATGACTTAAACCATAACTAAGCGAATAGTTTAATTGATTAAAACGAATGTCATTGCCTGCGATACCATCTTGTTTACGTTCTTCATATTTACTTAATCCAAAGCCAAAGTAGTGTGTAAATTGTTTTTTTGATATTGTGTAGCGACCTCTAGCAGCGATTGTATTATTTCTATATAAGTAACTGTTAGCTAAATAAGCATCTAAGTAGTTATCTCCATCATTGGTTGTATATTTTAAATCTACAGATAACGAATTGGCAGCAATTCTTTTTAGCCAAAAAAGGCGATAGTTCTGATTTACTAAGTTGAAACTGTTATAATTTATAATGCCACCATCATATCTGTAATTAAATTTTTGTTTTTCTTTAGAAGTTTGAAAAGTAAAATTAAAGCTCCCTACATTATCATTATCGAACGTTATGTAACCATCAAAGCCATCTCTTTTTTGGTTGTTTTGAAATGTTCTTCGCTCATTATATTCTTCACCTTCACCATAGCCATTTATTAAATAATTGGTATACTCAGGAATTACTCTGCCTTGAGAAAGACTACTGTTTTTATATGCAACATTTACTTTTTCTAAACCATATCCATATCTGTAAGCTGCTCCAATTGCTAGCTCTTTAGTAATATTATATCCAATTGAGCCAACAAGATTTAATTGATAATCACTTATTTCTCCACGAGGGTCATTTGTAGAATAATGATTACCTATTCTGTAATCAGCACCTAAGCCAATTGGTAAGTTATTGCCAAGTAAGTTTTTGCTAGCAAGCGCACTCAAGTTATAAACTGTTCTTTGATAATTTAAATTTTTAACTGAACCAAAATAATATGGGTTTGCTAAATTGTTTCTAGTTTGGTGCGAAAATGATGTGCTATCTTCGACAGATCTATTGTAAGAAAACAAACCCCACAATGTTATAGATTTTAATTGCGAAACGCCCTCGGTACTTAATGCTGTATTATTAAGTTGTGTTGCATCCTGAGCTTTCATCAAGTGTCCTTTTTCGAAAACTTGGCCAATTTTTAAGCTGTTAAATTTTAATGGCATTAATTTTTTGATAAAAAAGGGACTTGATTTTGCAAATTCATATGCACTGAATTTTGTTGAATCTGCAGAAAATTGTTTGTTTTTTGTTGCTACATCCACAGCATCGTCAACTTGTGCTGATGCAGTAAATGTTGTAAAAAAAACTAAAAACATATATAGAACGATATTCTTCATTTTTATTTTGTTCGGTATTTTGAAATGAGATAATTATTTAAATCCCCTAGGATTGGCAAGTGTTAGGTAGTCAAAATCCTCTGCTGAGTTATTTGTGTCTTTTAAAATTATCCTTCCATTTACTGTACTTTCTGTTTTTCTAATCACCGATTGTGATGAATATATCCCATTTGGTACATAAGTATATAGGGCATCCAAGTTTGCAACAAGCTTTTTAGGTACTCTAGATGTTGCCACATTTGTTTGAGTCTCCACGGCATCTATTATAAGAGAACGCGGAATTTGATAAAATTTATCGGCATTTGCACTGGGTGCGGCAATTGTTGGATAAGGATATTTTGGTAGATCTTTAATAGGAGTTGAACCTGTATTCTTAAATATTACATACCCCATTCTACCGCTTGTTTCTAAAATCAAATCTGTTCCATTGTATGATAAAACTTCTACATTTGATACCAAAGGATTGTCCACATCGGAAGCTAAAGGTTTAGCAAGAAATGGTGCGTAATAGGCTTCGAAGTCTGCACCACTTAAATCAATTGTTAGAGAGGGGTCTCTTGCAGAAATAGTTTTTCCATCAGAACCAGTAAAAGGTGCTTTGTGGTTAACGGCGGTTTGTGCTAATATAATACTCGTTCCGGGCTTAACCGGGTATTGCTTTCCTGTTCCTGGAATCATCAACAGCGCCCTGGCATAAACATAATCGTTGTTTGCATCAATATTTGTAGGCATGCCTTGCGCCTTGCTCCAATCGTATTGACTATTGGTTTGTCTGTAAATATTGGTAGCTGTAAAATTCTGGATGCCTAATGCTTCTCCTATGTATAGACTATCTGCATATAATACGGAGTCAGAATTGTTGTATATCTCAATAAATTGATCTCTAAAAGATGCACCAGTTGTTGTATTGGACCCGGCAAAATAGATTTGCTTAATGGCCCATGGACCCGTTGGGCCAGAAATAAGTTTTAGATTGATGCTCTGATCGTTTTTAATGGTGATCGTTCTGGCTTTTTCTGAAGCATTAAAAATAACATTTTTATCTACAATTTCTCCTGTTAGCGTACTGTACTCAGTCGCTGAAATTTCGATTGATGCAGAAATATCATAGCTTCCGGGAGAAATGGAATCTAATGAAAATGTACCATCAGTTTTAGTGAAGTAATAATTTTCCTTATTATTCTTATTGTTCTTAAATGTAAGTTTCACTTTGGCAATTGGTAAAACTTTTGCTAAATCAGCCGATGCATAAGAAGTGATAACTTTAAACTGCACTGGATGAATTTCTGGTACATCTCCCTGATATTTTTTGCAGGCATTAAATAACAATGCAATTACAGCTAATACGAATATTAATTTTTTCATAACCTATAGTTTGATGGATAATTCAGCACCAAATGTTGGGCTGGTATTTGGATACTTGTAAGTGCCGATTTGTGTAGTATAATAGGGGCTGTGATTAAATACATTATAAACGTTAAAGGCAAATTTGAAACGTTTTTTAATTTCCTTAGCTATACTCATGTGGTAATTCGCAACAATACGTGGAAGATTAGATTCCGCTTGTTCTTCAGGAGAGAGATACAGATGGCCGTAAGAAGTATTATTGCGGTCGAAATTTGTAATTACTATATATTGATTATCTCTAGTAAAATAGCCAATAGGAATGTTTGAGCTTTCTGTATTAACAATTTTATCTACAAGTTGGAACTCTGCAATAAATGAAACAACTAAACTCAATTTTGGAATATGGGTTAAACTCGTAACCCTACCATTACTGAAGTAAGCTTTGGTATTGTTTGGCTCATACACCCCAATAAAAGCATAATTTGGATCGTTTGGAAGAGTTGTTGGGATTTTACTGCTTAGTGTATTCGAAATTGATTTACTCGCTGTTTTAAAAAATCCACCACTTAAATTGAATGATGTTTTAATTTCTTTAATTTCTGGCGTATTCAAAATCGCCTCGAAACCTTGGTTATCTGAAGATAGATCATTTTTGAAACTAAAATAGTTTATTGCGTAAGCTTTTACACCTGTTTGGGTGATAGTTGGTTTGGCACCAGCATTAAGTGCTGCTGTATAAGTTGGCAGAAATATACTTTGTAGATTTTGAACTGTAGATATACCGTCTCTTGATTTTTTGTTAAAGGCAGTTAATGAGAGATTAAACTTGCTAATCTTAATCTGCGCTGAGAGTTCGATGCTTTCACTTTTTGATGGCCTCAAACCTGTGTTGGTTGGTTCGTATCTTTCTACGTAAACTAAATAAGTACTTTCATTAACTTTGCCATTATAGGCATTCAACAAAGGGATTTCAAAGAATGTTGGTCCTGGATAACGTTGCGCTAAACCTGGCGATTTATATGATAAACCATAAGCAACACCAAACCTCAAATTTTTATTTACCTCATAGTTAATGTTCGTTCTTGGAGATAGTGATGCGTATCCATTCTGAATATCAGTTCTTATACCTGCACGAACATTTAATGGTTTACCCAATACTGTAGTTGTAAAAAGATCTTCTGCATAAAATCCAAGATCTTTTTGGCCAAGTGCCAGGCGAAAATCATAATAGCGTTCTGAGCTTTTCGTTCCCAATGATGTACTTGCAACTCTTGTGGTTCCCCTCGGCTCATTAGGATCAATAGTTTGTCCTAAACCCTTGTTTGCACTATAGCTAAAGCTTGTTCCAAAAGATAAATTATGTACCAAGTTGCCAGTCGAGAAACCTCCAGTAAAATCAAGATTAGCTGATGCTGTAATAGGACGACCATCTATGAGTGACTTGGCAGTATAGACACCAGAATCATAATAGCCCTCGTGTATTCCTGTAGTCGTTGCCGTAGAATATAATACATAAGCATCATTTACCAATTCTTCTTGATAGCTAACTTGATGGCCTTCAGCATATCTTAAATTTAAACCTATGTTTTTTAAGAAACCGCTGCTAAAACGATAATTAGTTCTATTTGCTACACTAAAATTCCAGCTGTCAAACTTAGTCCTTGTGCTTTTTTCATCATCTGGATCGAATTTAATACCATCTAGGTTTCTGCCGTAATCTAAACTAAAAGTATTTTTTAGCTGTTTAGTTTTACCCAATGAATTTGTCCACATCGCATTTCCGTTAATACGCCTATATGCTTTTAGTTTATCGCGATTATCTTGAAATGAATTCACATAATTAACCCCAACATTAACTGATCCATATTTTGGGCTTATTTCAAAACCTTTGGAAAAGCCATATGATGTGGCATTATCACGCAGTTGCATGCGAACATACGCAGGAGATTTACCTGCTTGGCGCTCAATAACAATAGCGCCATCAGTTAAATCTCCGTACTTGGCAGGTGCTACACCGGCAATGACTTCAATACTTTCAATATTATCAGCAGGGATTTGTCTTAAATCTGTTCCTCCGAAAGTATAATCTCCCGTGTAGTTATTTTTATCGTCGCCTGTTCCTCGAATGCCGAATGATCCACTAGTAACGAAAGAAGCACCTACACCACCAGCTCTACCAGGATTGAAACTTTGCATATTTGCATTGTTGCTCAAAGTATTTCCATCCATAATTATTGCAATACCGAATGCATTATTTAATTCGAAACTTCCTTTTCCATTCGTACTCGGTTTATAGGCTGCTCTTAAATTAATATTTTGTACGTTTTGCAGAGATGGTGGTTGAATCTTTCGATTGGGAATTTGATTTAATAAATCGTTTACACTTAATGCAGGAGTTTGCTCAATTAAATCCCTAGTAATAATTAACGATGAATTGGTTTGCCCTGTGTAATTCCTTTTGGCATTGATCTCGATATTTTCCAAACTTAAGTCGAGCACATTCAGCTTAACGTTGCCTACATTAGTTTCCCCAGCTTTAACAGTTACGGGAACTCTTAATTTTTGGAAGCCGATATATGAAAATTCTAGTGTTAAAATGTTGTTCACCTTTGAACCATTTACTAGGAAAACACCTTCTTTATTAGTAATGGCATATTGATTGGTCTCAATAATTTTAATATTGACCAGCTCCAATGGTTTGTTTTGTGGGTCGATCACTTTTCCAGTGACCACGTTTTGTGCCTGCGCCATCCCGACGAAGCAAATGAAAACGAGAAATAATAAAATGTAAGGTTTCTTCAATTTAGATTAATTCTTAATTATTCCGCAAAGATGTTAAATTAACACTCATTAACAAAACTATTTAGACTAATTCCAAATAATTTAACATTTGTAGCACTACGTTTACATACTGTCTTTTGTTTCAAATTAACCTCATCGTGACAAAAGAAAATACATTTGTTTAGGTAGTGATGGTTTAAAAGGATAACTTTGCGGCTTCAAACCCACACAATGAGTGATCAGATAAAACACGAATGCGGAATCGCTTTTATTCGCCTGTTAAAACCACTTTCTTACTACCAGCAAAAGTACGGTACAGCACTTTACGGCCTTAACAAATTATACCTTTTAATGGAAAAGCAGCATAACCGAGGCCAGGATGGCGCAGGTATTGCAACCATTAAGTTGGATATGAAACCAGGCAGTAGGTACATCAGCCGATACCGGAGCATGGCTTCGAACGCGGTAGCAGATATCTTCGAATACGTACAGAACAAGTTTGTAGATATTCAAGAAAACACACCTGAATTAATGCAGGACACAGAGTGGCTCAAAAACAACGTAAGCTTTATAGGCGAGGTGTTAATGGGCCATTTGCGTTATGGTACACACGGTAAAAACAGTATCGAAAATTGCCATCCTTTTTTAAGGCAGAACAATTGGATGACGCGTAACTTGGTTATTGCAGGTAACTTCAACATGACTAACGTTGATGAATTATTAGAGCAATTGTACGAGTTAGGTCAGCACCCAAAAGAAAAAGCGGATACCGTGACAGTTCTTGAAAAAATCGGTCACTTTTTAGATGATGAGAATCAAGAGCTTTTCGATGAGTACAAAAAAGAGGGACATGATAATGTGGCCATCACTCAAAAAATTGCTGATAATTTAAATATTGCAAATATTCTTCGTCGCTCCGCTAAAACCTGGGATGGTGGATATTCAATTTGCGGTATGGTTGGCAATGGTGATTCTTTCATCATGCGTGATCCAGCTGGAATTCGTCCGGCTTATTATTATTATGATGATGAAATTGTAGTTGCAGCTTCAGAAAGACCTGCCTTACAAACTGCATTTAACATTCAGTTTAAAGATGTTAAGGAGATCGACCCTGGTCATGCATTAATTATTAAGAAAAACGGTGAGGTAAGTATGGAGCAATTCCGCGAACCTACCGAAAGATTGTCTTGCTCATTCGAGCGCATCTATTTCTCTAAAGGAAGTGATGTAGAAATTTATCGCGAACGTAAACAGTTAGGTCGTTTATTAAGTGATAAAATTCTTCAGGCCGTTAATTACGATCTTAAAAATACGGTATTCTCATTTATTCCGAATACCGCAGAGGTGGCTTTCTTTGGGATGGTTGATGGGGTTCAGCGATACGTTCGTCAGCATCAAAAAGATACGTTATTGCACCGCAAAGAGCAATTATCTGATGAGCAATTAGATGAATTGTTGTCAATGGCGCCAAGGGTAGAAAAGCTTGCCGTTAAGGATGTAAAACTGAGGACTTTCATTACCCAAGATGCTGATCGAAGTGAAATGGTTGCTCACGTTTACGATACAACCTACGGTATTATCAACAACCATCAAGATACTTTGGTGGCCTTGGATGACTCTATTGTCCGTGGTACTACGTTAAAACAAAGTATTATCAAAATTGTAGATCGGTTACATCCCAAGAAAATTATCATTGTTTCTTCAGCACCGCAAATTCGTTACCCTGATTGTTATGGTATCGATATGAGTAGGATGGGGCAGTTTGTGGCTTTCGATGCCGCTATTCAATTGCTAACCGAACGCGGAATGTGGCAGATTATCGAAGATGTTTATACAAAATGTAAAGCGTCTTTACTTCTACCAAAAGAAGAAATTATAAATCACGTTAAGGAGATTTATAAACCTTTTACTCCTGAAGAAATTTCAGCAAAAATTGCACAGATTATTACGCCAAAAGGCACAGTTGCAGAGGTTGAGGTGATTTATCAGAGTTTAGAAAACTTGCATGAGGCTTGTCCGAAAAATAAGGGAGATTGGTATTTCTCTGGAAACTATCCAACGCCTGGAGGTAACAAAGTGGTAAACAAGGCTTTTGTAAACTGGAAAGAAGGAAATAATCAAAGGGCTTATTAACCTTGGTCATTTTAAAAAAATAATAGATAGCTCACATTTTATGTGGGCTATTTTTTTGCTTCAATATTTTGAGGAACGGGACAAATTTTATCAAATATTTAGCAAAGTGCATTAAGATTACTACCTGCGTGGGAAAGACGGGCGTTCATTCTAATACCATGTTATAAACGCCAGCCATAAACTCTCGTCATCCTCAGTTTGAATGGGGATCTTGATGCAAAAGGTAAATGCATTGAAATCAAATATTAAAGATGCTGAATCAAGTTCAGCATGACGATCGCCTAAAGCAATTTACGTGAACGATCGCCTTAAAGCAAAACATAAGGCCAAATTACACGAGCGGTCATTATTCCCACCAACTTCAAGCGGACGTCATCCTTAGCTTGAATGGGGATCTTGATAAAAGAAACAATATACCTAAACGTTAGGCTTGAAAGATGCTGAATCAAGTTCAGCATGACGATCGCATTAAGCAAAATACGAGAACAAATTATTTGAACGGCCATCATCCTCAGCTTGACTGGTGATCTTAAAGATTGATGAATTCAAGCAATGATTTGAGTCTACACGAAAAATTTTGTTGCTAGTCTTTTTTGAACTGATGAATGGAATTCAAGGTAGGAAACCTATTTCAATAAACCTGACATTCGCGTAAAGCCCCGAGGCAATCTTTATTTGCCGAGGACTTGCAGCATTGGCAGGACTAACATTAATATTAGCAATGCCCTAGCTTTACTAATTTTTAAAAACACTAAGCATAAAACTGAATGTAAGTCTTATAAATTAACCAGAATGCAAATATTATGATGATTACACCAGCGATCTTGTTAAGTGCTTTCAGGGCATCTTCCTTTATTTTGTAACGTAATTTGCTGGAGTAAAAGCTTTTGGTAGCATCGATACTCAACTGTGTTGCCATTGCGATGAAAAAGCAAACTAGTTTTTCATTCAACATATTATTTAGTTTTACTGATATGATGCCACTTACAATAATCCAAAACATTAAGGTAGAGGGAGTGAGGATGCACATAAAAAATCCCTTTATTACAAAGCCCCTTTTACTCACCTTTTGCAGGGTTTTACTATCATAATTTACGGTGATTTTCGAAACTAAATAATAGATACCAACCGCAAGTAGAAAGATACCACCAATGGTACCTACATATTTATCAAAACTGGCTTTATAATCGAAAAACTGGCTACCAAAAAGTACTAGGGCAATAAGGATAATATCACTAATTATTACACCAATAGCTAAAGAAAACCCGGCCATAAAGCCTCTTTCTATACTGGTTTTAATCATTGCAAAAAATACTGGACCTGTTAAAAACGACGAAATAATCCCTGCCCCAATACCTAATAATATGGCTTCAAACATGTATTGTATTGTTTATAATATGCGAATATGCAATTTTATAGCTAAACATATGGCATTTATTTTTGTTGCATTAGTTGCATAAAAGTTACCCTTTTTTAATTTTTTTTTATTTATGTTTAGCCCCACTAAAACTAATTTTAAAAATGAGTTCAGAACAGACACAAACCAAGTGGGGGCAATTTATTCCCTTAGTTACCGTATTCTTTTTTTGGGGCTTTGTTGCCGCTAGTAATGATATTTTGATCCCTGTTTTTAAGAAAGCTTTTGATTTATCTCAAGCCGAAAGTCAGTTGGTTTCATTAGCATTCTATATTGCTTACACCGTTGGTGCATTAATATATAACGGTATTTCTGTTTTAATGAAACAGGATATTGTTAATAAATTAGGGTATAAAAACTCTCTTGCACTTGGATTAGTTATTTCTGCACTTGGAACACTCTTGTTCTACCCAGCAGCAAATCTTCATTCATTTCCTTTAATGCTTTCAGGCTTATTTATTGTTGCTTTAGGTTTCTCACTACAGCAAACTGTAGCTAACCCATTGGCAATTGCATTGGGGCCTATTACAACAGGTTCGCAACGCTTAACGTTGGCTGGAGGTATTAATAATTTTGGAACTACCATTGGTCCACTTATTGTAAGTTTTGCTATTTTTGGTTCGGCTGCAAATGCTACAACTAACATTAGCATTGAAAGTGTTAAGATTCCTTATTTAATTTTAGGTGTTGCATTTATAGCTGTTGCTATTTTCCTAAAAATGTCTTCACTTCCCGATCGACCAACTTTAGTAGAAGCTACATCTGACGATACTAAATCGATTAAGGGGTCTGCATTGAAATATCCTCAATTGGTTTTGGGTATGATTGCCATTTTCGTTTACGTGGGTGTAGAAGTTTCTACGGCAAGTAATTTACCTGCGTATATGGAGAAAGATTTAGGTTTTGCTATTAAGGATATCGCACCCTATATTTCGCTTTATTGGGCAAGTATGATGATTGGCAGGTGGACTGGTGCTGTTGAGGCTTTTACTGATAATATCAGTACCCAAAAGGTATTAAGATTTATTGCGCCATATTTAGCATTTGGCATTTTCTTAGCTGTTAATGCCATAGCCAAGCATGATTTAGCACCATTTTATGTTTATGGTTTAATCATTTTGGTATTAATAGGAGCAGATATGGCTAGTAAAGGTAATCCTGCTCGTATGCTATTAATATTTTCAACAATAGGAATTATCGCATTATTGATTGGAATGTTTACTAAGGGAATGGTAAGTGTTTATGCCATTACAAGTGTTGGTTTATTCTGTAGCACTTTGTGGCCTTGTATTTTCACTTTAGCGGTGAGTGGTTTAGGTAAGCATACCAGTCAAGGTAGTAGCTTCTTAATCATGATGATTATGGGTGGCGGTATTATTAGCTGGGCTCAAGGGGCAGTTTCTGAGTTCACTGGTATTCAATATAGTTATGTAGTTGGCATTATTTGTTTTGCTTATTTGGCATTTTATGCTTGGAGAGTTAGTGGGATATTGAGATCTCAAGGAATAAGTTTCGATAAAAAACTTTCTGGCGGACATTAATTTTTATAAAGTATTTTTACAGCCACAAAGATTAATTTCTTTGTGGCTTTCTTATTTTAACGATGAAAGACATTAAACCCAGCTTTGATACCATATTCATGAATCTGGCTACTGATTTAGCCGCCCGTTCGCATTGCGTACGTGCACATGTTGGTGCAGTTTTAACAAAAGATACTAGAATTATCTCCATCGGTTATAATGGTCCGCCGGCTGGAACTCATAATTGTGATGAAGAATGGCCAGAACACGGCTGTGCCAGAGATAGCAAAGGCAGTTGTTCGCTGGCCTTACATGCGGAGGAAAATGCAATTTTATATGCTTCCAAAAATGGATCAAAAATAGAGGGATGTACGCTTTACACCACTTTATCTCCTTGCATTGCTTGTGCAAGATTGATTTTATCTTCAGGAATTAAGTTGGTTTATTATTCGAAATCTTACGCAGCTTATAAAGGTTTGCCTAGTGATGAAGGCGTGGATTTCTTAAGAAAGTTTGGGGTGGAAGTGAAGTTGATGGAATCGGAGGTATGATTGGTTAACTGCTTGAATTGGTTTAGTAGTTCAGTTTGAAATCTTAATAACTAAAAGAAGTTTGCAGGGCGGCTTAGCATGAAAGATGCTGAAGTAAATTCAGCATGACGAAATGGCGAGCCAATTCGTCCTAAAAGTACTTTCAATTTAAATATTAATCGAACTCAGGTTATATCGTAATTTTGCTAGCAATTAGGCAATAAAACAATTTAACAATTCCCTTTCTTTATCTATCTTTGCGGATGCAAGAAAAAATCATAATCGTCGATTTTGGTTCGCAGTTTACACAACTCATAGCCCGTAGAGTTCGCGAACTAAATATTTACTGTGAAATATATCCATTCAATAATCTTCCCGAAATTACTGAAGATGTAAAAGGTGTTATCTTTTCAGGTAGCCCATACTCTGTTCGTCAAGATGATGCTCCTCAAATTGACTTAGCTAATTACCACACGAAATACCCATTATTGGCCGTTTGTTATGGCGCTCAATATATCGCTCAACAATCAGGTGGCGATGTTCAACCCTCTTCTACGCGTGAGTATGGTCGTGCCAACTTGAGTTTTGTAAATCAAGAAAATAAATTATTTAAGGGAATTAATATCGATTCGCAAGTGTGGATGAGCCATGGTGATACCATTACCAGCATTCCAGAAAATTTTGAATTAATTGCCAGTACCGATAGTGTAAGGGTTGCAGCTTATCACATCAAAGATTCTAATACGTATGCCATTCAGTTTCATCCTGAGGTAACGCACAGTATTGATGGTAAGGTTTTATTGGAAAACTTCCTTGTAGATATTTGTGGTTGTAGCCAAGATTGGACTTCTGCAGCATTTATTGAAACTACAATTGCCGAATTACAAGAAACCTTGGGTAACGATAAAGTTGTTTTAGGTTTATCTGGTGGTGTTGATAGTAGCGTTGCTGCCGTTCTTTTACACAAGGCAATTGGCACAAACTTACACTGTATTTTTGTTGATAATGGCCTTTTGCGAAAGGATGAATACGAACAGGTGCTTGAGCAATACAAACACATGGGCTTAAACATTAAAGGAATTGATGCAAAGGATCGTTTTTTAAGTCAGCTTGCTGGATTAAAAGACCCTGAATTAAAACGTAAGGCTATTGGCCGTGTATTTATAGAGGTTTTTGATGATGCTGCGCATGAGTTGACTGGTGTAAATTGGTTGGGTCAAGGTACAATTTATCCTGATGTAATCGAGTCGATCTCAGTAAACGGACCATCAGCAACAATTAAATCTCACCATAATGTTGGCGGTTTGCCAGATTTCATGAAATTGAAAGTAGTTGAGCCTTTAAAAACCTTATTTAAGGATGAGGTTCGTAGAGTGGGTAAGGCCTTAGGAATTGATGATGTGATTTTAGGTCGCCACCCTTTCCCAGGTCCAGGTTTGGCCATCCGTATTCTAGGTGATGTAACTCCAGAAAAAGTAGAAATTCTTCAACATGCAGATGCCATTTATATTCACGAGTTAAAAGCTGCTGGTTTATATGATAAGGTTTGGCAGGCAGGAGCAATCTTTTTGCCAGTGCAATCTGTTGGTGTAATGGGCGATGAACGTACTTACGAAAACGTAATCTGCTTACGTGCTGTAGAATCAGTAGATGGTATGACAGCAGATTGGTGTCATTTACCATACGATGTTTTAGCGAAAATCTCTAATGAGATCATCAATAAGGTAAAGGGTATCAATAGAGTTGTTTATGATATCAGTTCTAAACCACCTGCTACTATTGAGTGGGAATAATTCAGGTGGGAGTTTTCAGTTTGGAGTTTTCAGTCCAAACTACATAAAATATAGATTATGCTAGCAAGGTGGAATAAACTTTGCTAGCATATTTTGTTAAATACAATAGGTATGAATTTTAAAAGGAGTTATTGGGTATTGGTTTTGTCTACATTGGTTTTAGGTGCTTGCTCACCTAAAATAAGAACACCAAAGCCTGAACCCAGTAAACCTGTAGAACAGGACAAGCCTATAGAGAAAAAACCAGTTAAAAAGTTTACCCAAGCAAGTATTTCTTTACTTGTTCCTTTTAAGCTGGATGAGCTAAACTTAAAAACGGCAACCAAATCTGATATCGAAAAGTATGCAATGCCAATCGATTTTTATCAAGGCTTTAAGCTTGGGTTGGATTCGGCTGCATCGTCTGGATTGAATTTTAAGCTTAATGTTTTTGATACGCAGGATGATAACGCTCATATCTCATTGCTTTATAAAAATGAGCGTTTTAAACAAAGCAATTTAATTGTTGGTCCCGTTTTTCCCGAGGGACAAAAGTTTATAACCAATTATTCAAAGGAAAATAACGCAATGGTTGTATCGCCATTGGCAGCCTCTGGGCCATCAGAATTTAATAACCCTAACCTCATCTCAGTTGTTAATAATATCGAACTCCATGGACAAAAGATCGCATCTTACATTACAAAAAATTATAATCCTACCAATACAATCGTTGTTTTAATTAATCCTAAGAAAACTGAGGATGAGCAATTTGCACTTCCAATAAAAGCATACTTAAAGGCAAATACGAAATTTATTGTACAGGAGTATGTATCCTCTTATGCTTTCGAAACAAAAATGATTAAGGGAAAACAATATGCTGTTGTATTAACCTCTTCAGATCGGGCATTCGTTTTACCAACCATTGAAAAGCTTTTAAAATTGAAGAATTTGCCAACTGGTGGCTATAATATTAATTTATTTGGTCATCCAAACTGGGTTAAGCAAAATTATCCTGCTGATAAGCTTCAGGCTTTAAATACAATCATCAGTTCTTCTTATAAGATAGATTACAAAAATGCCGCTGTGGTTACATTTATTAAAAAGTACCGCTATAAATATGGCTTTGAGCCAGGTGAATATGCCTTTAAAGGGTTTGATATTGGTTTTTATTTCGGTAAACTATTAGCTACCTATGGGGAGGATTATAAAAATTACATCACAAAAGATAAGTACAAAGGGCTTCATAATAATTTTTCTTTTATTCATGATGAAAAATTAGGTTATATTAACACCAGTGTTATGCTGTTGAAGTATAAAAACTTCGCATTAAATATTATCGAATAATAATCAACCACTTTTTTCTCTATGCGAGCAGACCATCAAGTTAGGGCCTTTGAACAGATTTTGAATAGTTACGATGGCGTTCTACCATTACATCGTTTTTTGCCTGCATACTTCAAGCAGAATAAACAAATGGGTTCATCAGATAGGAGATGGGCTACTAGACATGTTTATAGCTTTTTTAGGTTAGGAAAGGCGCTTTCTGGATTAGAGCGAGAAGAAAGATTAAGTATCGCTGATTTTCTTTGTCACGATACCTTAAGTCTGATTGTAGAGAAGAATTTCCCAGAGTTTAAAGAAGTTATCGGAGCTGGTTTAGCAGAGAAATTATCAATTATTAAGGCTAAATATCCTCATTTTAATCTAGATGATGTTTATCCATTTAATGAAAGCCTTTCTGATCAGCTAAACAAGGAGCAATTTTTTATCTCGTTTTTTAGGCAACCCGATCTTTTTATCAGGGTTTCGCAAAAAGATGTAGATTCCATCTTTACTCAACTTGAGGCTGAGAATATCAAGGTAAAAAAGGTTTCTGAAACGGCGCTGTCATTGCCAAATGGTACGAAGCTAGAAACGATTTTGAAAGAGGGTTCTTATCAGGTTCAAGATCTCTCCTCTCAGCACACAGGCAATTATTTCAAGCCCAATAAATTGGATAAATGGTGGGATTGCTGTGCCGCATCGGGTGGCAAAACATTGCTTTTACATAGTTTGGAGCCAGTAATAGAATTGTTGGTAACCGATTTAAGGGAGTCGATTCTTCAAAATTTGGATGAACGTTTTCGATTAGCTGGAATCAGAAAATATCAAAAGAAAGAGCTTGATTTGCTCAAGAATAATGATCAGATTTTACACCATTACCTATTTGACGGAATTATCTTAGATGCACCTTGTACTGGTTCTGGAACTTGGGGCAGGACACCTGAAATGTTAACTTTCTTTGAGGAACGCAAGATTAGTCAGTTCGCCACTATCCAAAAAGGGATAATTAAGAATGTGATTAAATATTTAAAACCCGGCAAGCCACTTATTTATATCACTTGCTCTGCTTTTGCAGCCGAAAACGAAGAAATAGTCGAATATATGCTTGATAATTTTCCTCTAGAATTGGAATCGATGGAGCTGATAAAGGGCTATGAGAATAATGCAGATACAATGTTCGTAGCTAGGTTAATTGGAGTAGAAAAATAGTTGATTTTTCAGCTATGCTTATTATGTATGCTCGAACCAAGATTTGAAATTCTTTTTCAAGTATTTCACACCCTCGATTAAAACGGCGATGGCTCCAATAATTAAAGTATATTCCTCAAAGCTGTTCATGATATTAGCTTTATGTTTAGATGAATATACGGACTTATTGTTACAGTTTAAGGTAGAAAGATTAAAGTAGGGAAGAGAATTTAACTTTTTCCGGAAGCTTACCTCTTTAGGCATTGATAAGAATATTTGTTTAAAAACATGGTACAAATCCTAAATATTTTTTGAAGTTAAAATGCTTTGTGTTTTTGCTAAAATACAATCTTACGATACTTAGCCTTAACTTTGTTGTAAATTTCCTTATCTGGAAGTAGGTTAGGGTAAAATTCAAATTCTGTTAGTGTATTACTGTTTAGTAATTCAAGAGGTATTTCCTTTATTAAATTTTTGCTGACATCTAAGCTCTTTAGTTTTTTTAATTTGGACAGTTGAGAAGGCAATCTTGTTATCTGATTATTGGAAATGCTTAAGTTTATTAAGTTGTTGAGCTCCGATACACTTGGTGGAATCTCTGAAATTAAGTTACTGCCAAGATTTAAAAATTCTAAATCTTTTAGTTCTCCTATTTCATTTGGTATGAATTTAATTTTGTTATTAGCGAGGTTTAACGACTTCAGTTTTTTCAATTTTTGAATTTGAGGATTGATAGATTCTAATCTCGTTGATACTAGATTTATGATTTTTAGGTTGCTGCAGTTCATCATTTGATTTGGCAATAATTTTATTGTAGAGCCCATTAAATTTAATTCTCTTAGTGTGCTTAATTTTCCGATCTCAGCTGGAATTTCAGTAATGTTTTTACTGAGATAAACGTTAATTCCGTAAATATAGAATGGAAAATTCCCGTCTGGCGCCATATATATGTCTTTTTTATATACGCTAAGGGCATTGCATATCGCTTTAAAACCATCATTATTATCAAGATTGATCACATTTAATTTGTCGAGTTGTGCAACTTTATTTGAAATTTTTATAATTGGATTGTTTTTCAAATTTAACTTTTCCAACTCCTTAAAGTTAGCAACTTGATCAGGCACTTCCTTATTATTATTATTGCTCAGATTTAAGCTTACAAGATTTTTAAATTGAAAAACAGACTTAGGAATTTTTATCAAATTTTTACCGGATAGGTTTAAGGATTTCAAGTATTTGAAATTTACAAGGGAGTCATAAGTGATAAGCGTTTGATCAATATTAAACCATTCAATTTCTTTTAAACCATATATAGCAGGAGGTATTTTATTAATCTTTGTCTCCAGGATATCCAAGCTCTTTAAATTTTTTAATCGGGCTATCTCATTTGGTAAGTTGGTTAAAGGATTATTGTTTAGGTTTAGCATTTCCAACTTTTCTAAGTTTGAAATTTGACTAGGTAGCTCGGTAATGAAATTTTCATGTATATCCAAATCCTTTAAGTTGGTTAATTTGAATATAACTTGTGGGATTTTTTTAATGTTGCAAAATGGAAGACTTAACTTTTCTAAGGATGTTAGTTTATCAAACACTTGTGGGAGGAAATCATCCTCAAAATTTACATTGCTGCCCCTAATTACCCAAACAGTTAATTTTTTCAATTTACTTAATTCACAAAATTGCAGAGGTATTTTTGTGTCGGCATATTTTGTAAAGCTAATATCTTCTATAGCTCTTAATCTGTCGATATCTTCAGGAAGTGAAATTGAATTAAACAAAAAATTGAATTTTTTAAGATATGCTAAATCATATAAAACCTTTGGGAAATTAATAAACATATTTTCCCTAATGCTAAAATCCTCTAGGCTATTTAACTTGCTAAATTCTTGAGGTAGGTTAGCAATTTTGTTGTAATCCAGATTTAATGTTTTTAGGTTTGTTAATTGGCCAATCTCATTGCCAATTGAAGTTATACCTAAGTAAGGAAGTCTTAATTCCTCTAGTTGTGTTAAATCATAAATCTCCCGCGGAATTTGGCCAATTGATTGATTGTGTTCTCCGCCAAAATTTGCATTTACAGAAAGATATTTTAATCCTTTTAAACTCATCAACTCGCAAAATTTATTATTATCATAAGAAATAATTTCAATTCCTTTAACCTTATCTCTAAGTGACAAGGGGATTTGAGCTATAGAATGAACTGTTATTCTTAAGTCGGTTAGCGCTGTGATAGATTTTAAAAGTTTTTCTTCTTTAAATAAATCAATTTCAGCGTTCCCTAATAAGTTTAGATAGGTAATTTTCTTATTCGCGAATGAATCAAGGGGTAGGTTTTTCAGCCGTAAATTTGAGAGATTTAGTGAGTCAGTTTTAGGGTATTCAGCTGTATGGAATTGCTGGCCTTTGTTTGTATCCCTACAGAAGATGTTTAATAAAATAAATGAAAAGAGGTAGAATATGTTTTTCAAAATAGATTTATCTGGCTAGCGTTAATCAATTGCTAATATAAATATAACTCTTATTTTGAAAGTGAGAAACTAATTTAAAGTCTATAAGTAACTATTATTTCCTCAATTATAACCCAGTATTATTCCTAAATAGCTTTATTGCTATGGCCAATAAAATTACGCCAAAAGCCTTACGAAGAATATTCAGCCCCGATTTACCAAAAAGCTTTTCTAGTCTGTTTGTGTTCTTTAAAACGAAGTAAACGAATAGAATATTCAACAAAATTCCGACAAGGATATTTTGTGTATGGTATTCAGTTTTTAACGAAAGCAGGGTGGTCATCGTTCCGGCGCCAGCAATGAGTGGAAAAGCTAATGGAACAATTGAAACCGTTTCTGGTGCTTCCTCTTTAAAAATAGTTAGCCCCAGAACCATTTCCATCGCAATAAAAAAAATTACGAATGAACCCGCAATAGCAAAAGATTCAACATCTAATCCGATCACCTTTAATAAAGATTCTCCTAAGAAAAGGAATAACACCATTAATCCTGCGGCAACCATTGAAGCCTTTTCCGATTCAATATGGCCGGCCTTTCTGCGAAGCTCGATAACAACAGGAATTGCACCTAAAATATCGATAATTGCGAAAAGAACCATTGTTGTAGAAAGGATTTCGGTGAGGTCGAACTTTAAAAAATCGAATTTCATAGGGAGAGATTTCATGCAAAGGTAAAGCAATTGTATTAAAACCTCGTAATCATTTTATTTATTAAAAATAGAATTGGGTTCTAAGTGTTAACACGTTATCTTTTCTATCATTTTCATAGCCCGAAATCTGAGTCGATTCGTTTTTGATCATATCGTAATAAAGAACAGCTTTAAAATGGGGATTGAAGTGGTGTAAGAACCCTAATCCAAAGGTATCAAACCTCACATCGGCAGGAGTTAAGCCTTTTGTGGTCGCTATTTCTGCACCACCAACCTTTGTATTAGGATCGTAGTAATCATATTTAAAGATCAGCTGATTATCGGTGCTATTTAAGGTTTGCACGAAAGTAACGTAAGCACCGCTGAAATTTCTAGTGTAAAAGGGTAGAGCCTCTGATTTGTTATCTACCGGGTAAGAACCAGGCGTGGTAGATGTTGTTGATGTTCCAGTTTGCAATCCGGAAATTATCTCAGCCCGAAATTCAGATTTCCAGCTTTTAGTGGTTGTTGCTAGTTGGATATCTGCTCCATAATATCTTCTTGGTGCTACTTTGTTGATGGTGGAAGCCGACGAATCTTTAACCATAGTCCATTGATTGTTTACCTGGTCCATTTTATAACTTACCGGCAAACGATGGTTCAAGCCACCTTGCAGTGTGCTAATTCCACCGGCAATAGAAAATTTTGCATTTTTAAAGGTGTAGGTTTTATGGCTCAGCCTTGCGATAAAATCCTTACTGTTATCAAATTCACCAGCTCCGGCTAATCCTTGTCCGTTGTAAGCGCCTAAATCTAGCTGGATATTTTTAAGCTTAGCATCTTTCCAACGTGGATTAAAGCTAAAAGTAGCGCCAAGATCTCGTTCCGTTTTCATGAGTATTTGAGACATTCTTCCGCGTTCGGGTGCTTCTCTAACAGATGAGGATAATTGAAGTTCATTACCAAAGGGACGACCGGATAGACCCAATGTTATATGCGTGATCTTCCATTTATTCTCATAATAGCGGCCCCAAAAATCCCTTACGGCTACCCCTTGTTCTGTTCCATCAAACTGAAGTACGAAATAGGTCGATGGAAGTCCATCATCGGTCAATAGCATATAATCTGCTCTCAAACGACCTCTTCTTAATCGAAAACGATTGTTTGTGTACTCTCCAAAATTTCCTCCTTGATATTCTGCCTGGGTACCATTCGATTGTGCAACCTGAAACTGTGGTTGCAAATATCCACTGAAAGATAATGAACCGTATTTTTTCGAAATGATGAGTAAATGATTTACCGTTGTCGAATCCATCACATCATTGATTGTTCTTTGCGCAAAGGCATTAGCTGAAAAGATCAATAGTGCAATAAGTGCTGATAAGCATTTGCTTTTCAACGAAGATGATGGAGGATTCATTTTTAGGTTTTTTGCAAAGTTAAATTAAAGTTAATTTATTGTGCAAAAAAAAAGCCCCGATTTTAGGTCGGGGCTTAAGAAATAAATTAAATTTATTTAGAATCCTTTAAGTGAGAATGTTTTTTACTGTATCCAAAGTAAATAATAAAACCAAGGGCTAACCAACCAAATAGTCTTAACCAGTTTGTCCAGCCTAAACCAAGAATCATTAAACCACAAGCCGCAACTCCAAGAATTGGGATTAAAGGAACCCATGGTGTTCTAAATTGGCGAGGCAAATCTGGATCGGTTTTTCTTAAAATGATTACTGCAACGCAAACCAACATAAATGCAAATAATGTTCCGATACTTGTCATATCGCCAACAACATCTCCTGGAATGAAAGCAGCAAACAAACCAACAATTACCAAGATAACTAAGTTTGCTTTGTATGGTGTTTTAAATTTAGGGTGTAAATCGCTGAACATTTTAGGCAATAAACCATCTTTACTCATTGAGTAAAATACACGGCTTTGACCCAATAACATTACTAAAATTACTGATGAGAAACCTGCTAAAATTGCAACTGTAACCAATTTAGCTAACCATCCATAACCTGTCATATATTCACTAATTGCAGCTACTACAGATGCTTCACCACCTTTAGTTCTAAAGAACTCAACTGGTGCAATTCCTGTTAAAACATGTGCAAATAAGATGTATAAAACTGTGCAAACCGCTAACGAACCTAAAATACCAATTGGCATTGCTGTTTTAGGGTTTTTAGTTTCCTGTGCAGCCGTACTCACTGCATCAAAACCGATAAAGGCGAAAAATACGGTTCCTGCTGCTCCAATTACACCCCAAAAACCACCGTAATTATGACTAACACCTGCATGATCTACATAAGTAGTTGCAGCAGGAATGTATGGATGATGATTAGATTCGTTAATAAAACTCCAACCTAAAACGATGATTAATATTACGATAGCCACTTTTGTGATCACGATAATTCCGTTTACAAAAGCAGATTCTGAAGTCCCTTTAATTAATAGTAAGCTTAATAAAACTACAATAAAGAGTGCAGGAAGATTCATAATTCCATTAACTGTTCCATCTGGATGCGATTGGAAAGGAGAGTGGCACCACTCATAAGGTATGGGGGAGACATGTATAACCTCGACTAGTAGTTTGTTTAAGTATTCGCTCCATGCAATACCTACAGTTGCAGCTCCAACAGCATATTCAAGTACTAAATCCCAACCAATTACCCAAGCCATTAATTCGCCCATGGTTGCATAGGTGTAGGTGTAAGCACTTCCAGAAATTGGAATAGATGATGATAATTCTGCATAGCATAATCCGGCTAATGCACAGCCAATCGCAGCAATTATAAATCCGATTGTAACTGATGGCCCAGCATTTTGAGCAGCAGCAGCAGCAGTACGAACAAATAGTCCAGCACCAATAATCGCCCCGACACCCAAGGCCACTAATGCACCTGCACTAAGTGTACGCTTTAGGCCTTTGCCTGAATCACCTGCTTCTTCAAGCAATAGATGCATTGGCTTTTTAGTAAATAAACCCATATTATAGTTTTTGTTTAGATTAATTCAGTTCCAAACCTAAATAAAAATTACGGAAAAGTAAAAGGGATTTTCGTTAAAAAATCCCTTTCGCCGTTATTATATCTATGATTTTACAACTAATTCGTTAAAGTATCTGTGGTATTCTTCAAAGTATCGATAATTGTGTTGCCTAAACTATCAGTTTTTTGCTCAATTCTTATTTCTTTGCGAACTTCTTGCTTATGTTCGGAAGCTACGGCCTTAACTGCAATATAAGGTGCAATAACTAGTGAAACGATAGACATTAATTTGATCAAAATGTTCATTGATGGACCAGATGTATCTTTGAAAGGGTCACCAACAGTATCTCCAGTTACAGAAGCCTTGTGTGGCTCTGATTTTTTGTAGAACATTTCGCCGTTAATCATTACGCCTTGCTCGAAAGATTTTTTAGCATTATCCCAAGCGCCACCAGCGTTACTTTGAAATATGCCCATAAGCACGCCCGTAACCGTAACACCTGCAAGCAATCCTCCTAAAACCTCAGGACCGAAAGTAAAGCCAATAATAATAGGTGTAATTAAAGCAATTGCTCCGGGCATCATCATTTCTCTAATGGATGCCTTGGTCGAAATTGCTACACACTTTTCATATTCCGGTTTAGCTTCGTAAGTCATAATGCCAGGGATTTCCCTAAACTGACGGCGAACTTCCTGAACCATATCCATAGCCGCTTTACCAACTGCTTGGATACAAAGGGCGGAGAAGATGAAGGGAATCATGCCGCCAACAAATAGGCCGGCTAAAACTGGTGCTTTATAAATGTCGATAGCTGTAATTCCAGCAATGCCAACAAATGCAGCAAATAATGCTAAAGATGTTAATGCTGCAGATGCAATAGCAAATCCCTTTCCGGTAGCTGCGGTAGTATTTCCTACGGCATCTAAATTGTCGGTACGTTCACGCACCTCTGGTGGCAATTGACTCATTTCTGCGATTCCACCAGCATTATCCGCAATCGGTCCGAAAGCATCGATTGCCAATTGCATGGCCGTTGTGGCCATCATGCCGGCTGCTGCGATTGCAACGCCGTAAAGTCCTGCAAAATGGTAAGAAGCCATAATTCCACCAGCTAAAACCAAAATAGGAATCACTGTAGATTTCATACCTACAGATAAACCAGCTATAATATTAGTGGCATGACCAGTTGAAGATTGTTGGATAATTGAATTTACGGGACCTTTACCCATGGCGGTAAAGTATTCGGTTACGATACTCATAATGGTTCCAACTACTAATCCAACTAAAATGGCGTAGAATACATTGATACTCGAAAACTCATAACCACGCAGGTTTAAAGTTTCGGGAAGCATCCATTTTACGATAAAAAACGAAGCAACCGCGGTGATCACAATTGAAGACCAGTTACCTAAATTTAAAGCATTTTGAACGTTAGATTTTTCATCCTTGATGGTTACGAACCAAGTTCCGATGATTGAAAATATAATTCCCAAGCCACAGATTACCATTGGAAGTAGGATTGGTGACATGCCGCCGAATTTATCTACAACGGTAATTTCTTGTCCTAAAACCATGGTTGCTAATATTGTGGCAACATAAGAACCAAATAAATCGGCTCCCATTCCTGCAACATCACCAACGTTGTCACCAACGTTATCTGCAATGGTTGCAGGATTACGAACATCATCTTCAGGAATACCAGCCTCCACTTTACCTACAAGATCGGCACCAACATCTGCAGCTTTGGTGTAAATACCTCCACCAACACGAGCAAATAACGCAATTGATTCTGCACCAAGTGAAAAGCCTGTTAAAACCTCGATAGCCGTTCTCATTTCGGTACTATCAACATGTGTAACATTAAATACTTGCAAGAAAACAATGAATAATCCACCCAAACCTAAAATAGCTAAACCAGCAACACCCAAGCCCATTACGGTTCCGCCGGTAAAGGATACTTTTAAGGCTTGCTTTAAACTTGTTCTGGCCGCTTGAGTAGTTCTAACATTAGCTTTTGTGGCAGATTTCATTCCGATGTAGCCCGCACTAGCAGAAAATACTGCTCCAATAATAAAGGCAATGGAGATAATCCAGCTCGAATGCATCGGTACACCGTTAATTTCGGTGATGGTTCCGGAGTAGGCTAATAAAGCTGCGGTGAAAACTGCAAAAATACTCAGCACTCTCCATTCTGCTTTCAAAAAGGCCATTGCACCATCGGCGATGTAGCCCGCAAGCTCTTGCATGTTCTTGTCACCGGCATCTTGTTTGTTTACCCAGGCACTTTTAAACATCATAACGATTATTCCAACAAGGCCTAGCGCCGGAATAAAGTAAAGTAAATTGTTTTGTAAAAATTCCATAGTTAATATTTGGTTATTGGTTCATTGATATCGAGTTCATAAAATTACGCTCATCCGTAATAGCACATCGATTTTTGAAATTTGGTTATTAGTTAAGCAATATAATAATTTTATTTTCTTACGCTTAAATATTTAACAACCCAAATTAATATTTTTATGCATTAAAATAATACAGTTCAATATCTACGTTTCTGTTTTTTTATAAATAAATTAGCCACCAACTAAACTTAAACCAAACAAAATTTAAAAATGGAAAAACTACAGGAAGAAAATCCTACTAAAAGAAAATTAGGCCTTTTTGATGCCGTTATGCTGGTAATGGGTTCCATGATTGGAAGCGGTATTTTTATTGTGAGCGCCGATATTATGAGGAATTTAGGTTCTGGCTATTGGCTAATTGTTGTTTGGTTAATCACTGGAGTAATGACTGTTGCCGCAGCAATTTCTTATGGAGAACTTTCTTCTATGTTTCCTAAAGCGGGTGGTCAATACACTTACTTAAAAGAGATTTTTGGTAAAATGATGGGATTTCTATACGGTTGGGGACTATTTACGGTAATCCAAACTGGAACTATTGCAGCTGTTGCAGTTGCCTTCGGTAAGTTTACAGCCTATTTAATACCAGCTTTAAATGATGCTGCTCCAATTTTTCAAAGTGGAGGTTATAAAATTACCTGGATCCAAATTTTGGCTATTGGTGTTATTCTACTTCTTACCTATGTTAATACAAAGGGTGTTGAAGGTGGTAAGATATTGCAAAATCTTTTTACAGGATCGAAAATTGTCGCTTTAATTGGCTTAATTATTTTAGGTTTTATTTTAGTAAAAAGCAATTTTTGGAGCGAGAACATGAAGTTTGGTTGGGACGCTTTTAATAATCTAAAAACAGATGCAAGTGGAAACTTCCTTAAATCTGGATGGGAATCTATTTCTGGAATGACAATTATGGGTGGAGTTGCAGCCGCAATGGTTGGTTCGGTATTTTCGAGCGTGGCTTGGGAAAACGTAACTTTTGTTTCGGGAGAAATAGAAAATCCTAAAAAAAATATAGTGCGCTCTATGGTTTTGGGTACTTCGGCAGTAATGATTCTTTATTTATTGGTCAATTTTATCTACTTGAATACCTTAAATAGAGATGGGATAGCATTTGCCGTCAATGATCGGGTAGCTGTTGGAGCCTCCGAACAAATTTTTGGTAGTGGAATAGGCACAATTGTAATGGCGGTATTAGTCATGATATCAACATTTGGTTGCATCAATGGCTTGGTACTTGCGGGTTCGAGAGTTTTCCAAACCATGGCAAAAGACGGAATGTTCTTTAAGGCGGCCCTTGAAAACAATAAAAATGGAGTTCCAGAAAAATCACTTTGGATGCAAGGAATTTGGGCCTGCGTTTTATGTTTGAGCGGTCAATATGGGAATCTTCTCGATATGATCTCCTTTGTTATCGTATTGTTTTATATGATTACCGTATTCGGTGTTATTTATTTAAGGTTAAAAAAACCTGATTTAGAAAGACCCTATAAAATATGGTTGTATCCTATTACTCCAATCATTTATCTATTAATCGGTTCTGCATTCTGTATTTTACTGCTAATGTATAAACAACAATATACTTGGCCAGGCCTTATAATCGTTTTATTAGGTGTTCCGGTTTATTTATTTATCAATAGAAAAGCCGCATAAGTTAAATAGGCAGCCTGGAATCTCTGTCAAGAGCATATTTGTTTTAAAATAATTTGAAAAGCAAGGTTCGATGCTCTTCGGTTATGATAGTCCCGCACTCACTACAATCTTTTTGTTAAGGATTGTGCAATATCAAACCTCGCAGGTTAAACCTGCGAGGTTTTTTGTGCAACAAAAAGTATTTTCGTATCGTTCGGGTTTAGCCAACTCAAATAATTGCAAGAAAGAGAGTGCCTAAACCCGATATACGCGGAAAGCTCCCGATTTAAGCTTCTGGATTTTGTTTCTATTTGGTATGCTTGTTAGTTTGCACAGGTTTCTTCGGGACTTGCAGCATTAGCGGGAACCAACCTAAACATGAAATGCTGTCTTTGCTTTCTAAAGAAAATATTATCACCTTGCAATCTTGACTTTTCAAGGCTAACATATTAATACTATAATGTGTATTTTTGTGGCAAATGGGAACACTGGTAGATTTAGGAATAAAGGGGTATAGAAGTTACGGCATACATTTACGTGAAAAATATAACGGACAACGTGTATTTAAGGTAATTGTAGATGGCGGTTTTACTTGCCCAAACCGTGATGGAAGCAAGGGCTTCGGCGGTTGTACTTATTGCAACGTAGATTCGTTTACACCAGAGCCTTCCCGTAAATTACCTACCATAAAAGAACAGTTAGAAGAGGGAATTAAACGAGCTAGAACCAGTTATCGTGCAGATAAGTTCATTGTTTATTTTCAACCAAATACCAATACTTACGCTCCAGTTCATTATTTAAAAATGATGTATGATGAAGCTTTATCCGTAAATACGGAAGATATAGTAGGGTTTTCAGTGGGTACTCGTCCTGATTGTATTGATGCCGAGAAAGTTGCTTTATTAGAAAGTTATGCAGATCGGTTTGATGTGGATTTGGAAATGGGCATGGAGTCTATCTATGATGAAACCCTCAATCAGATTAATAGAGGCTGTAGCCACGGAGAGTTTGTGGCAGCCGTTGAACTTTTAAAAAACAGCAAATTGGATTTATGTGTGCACACCATTTTTGGTTTTCCTTGGGAGACCAAAGAAATGATGTTGGGTTACATTCACGAAATCAACCGCTTCCCTCAAATTAAGTTTGTTAAATTTCATCATCTACATATCGTTGAGGGTTCTATAATGGGCTCGAAATATAAAAAGGAGCCGTTTAAGTTATTTAGCTTAGCAGAATATACTGATCTACTTTGCGAATTGATCCCACTCTTACGTCCGGATATTGTAATTCAAAGACTTTTCGGTATTTCAGACTGGGATTTGCTGATTGCGCCAAATTGGGGGTTAAATAAATCGGCAATTCAAACATATATTGATAAAGAAATCGAAAAAAGAGGCGTTGTTCAGGGTTCGCTGTATTTGTTGTAAAATTTCTATTTTTTAGAATAAAAATTATAAAACCAACGAAAACTTCGTTGGTTTTTCTTTTGTGACATTTTTTTTTAGTCAATTTTTTATAAATTATAGGTAAAATGATATAATTGATATAAAAACTGTGATTTTGAGTTTATTAAAAACCCCTCTGTAATTCCCTATATTTTTTTGTTATTTTTATTTTTAAAGGTTTTTTTTGAGTTGTTTTACAAAAATTGGTTGTTTTTGTTAGAATATTTCTATTCAATGGTGTAAAAACTACAATATGTCGTATTTTTATAAAAATTATTCTCAGATAAATCAACTATTTAACCATACAAACAAATTAAACTAAAAACTATGAGTAAATTCTCCTTTAAACAGTTTGCGCCCTTTGCAGTTTTAATGATTCTCGCAATTTGCGCTCTATTTATTCCACTTCTACCAAATTTTGATGAAGGTAAATACAGTGCACCTGATATTGCTTTCGTATTAATCTCTGCTGCCTTGGTGTTTTTAATGACTCCAGGTTTGGCATTTTTCTATGGCGGGATGGTTCATCGCAAAAACGTATTATCTACCATGATTAAAAGTGTTGTAGCTGCGGGCGTAATTACTGTACTTTGGACAGTAGTAGGTTTCAGTTTGGCATTTGGGGATTCGATAGGTGGGTTTATTGGAGATCCAAGAACTTATTTGTTTTTTCAAGGTGTAAATTCAGGGCCAGCATGGGGAACTATTCCTTTATCATTGTTTGCTGTGTTCCAATTAATGTTCGCCATTATTACTCCAGGATTAGTTGTTGGAGCTGTAGCAGAACGTATTAAATTTACTTCTTACATTTTGTTTATCGTATTATTTGCATTATTTGTTTACTCTCCTTTAGCACATTGGACATGGTCTGCTGGTGGTTTCTTATTGAAAATGGGTGTACTAGATTTTGCTGGTGGTACAGTTGTACACATCTCTGCTGGTATGGCTGCCTTAGCTGGTGCATTGGTATTGAAACGTAGAAAATCTCACTTGGAGCATAAAGAAGTTCCACCTGCAAATATTCCTTACGTATTAATTGGTACTGGTTTATTATGGTTCGGTTGGTTCGGTTTTAACGCAGGTTCTGCATTAGGTGCAAACGCATTAGCTGTTTCTGCATTTATTACCACCAATACTGCCGCTGGTGCTGCTGGTTTATCTTGGATGTTCTTTGACGTTGCAAGGGGTAAAAAACCATCTGTATTAGGTTTCTGTATTGGTGCCGTAGTTGGTTTAGTTGCCATTACGCCTGGCGCTGGTTTCGTGAGTATTCCATCGAGTATATTTATTGGTGCTATTGCCGCAGTAGTTTCTAACCTTGTAGTTTCATGGAAACAAAAAACTAGTTTAGATGATACTTTAGATGTATTTCCTTGCCATGGTGTTGGAGGTATTGTAGGTATGATCTTAACAGGTGTTTTTGCTACTAAAACTGTAAATAGCTTAGGTGCTGATGGTTTATTCTATGGCAACGCAGAGTTTTTCTTTACTCAATTAAAAGGTGCTGCAATTGTAGTGGTATTCAGTTTTGTGGTATCATTTATCATCTTCAAGTTCATTAATTTAATTCAACCAATTCGCGTATCAGAAGAAGAGGAAGAAATGGGTCTTGATGAATCACAACACAACGAAAAATACTCTCAAGGTACATTGTTGGTAGAAGACAAAGCAATATATGTAGAGAAAAACAGTCCACTTACGGAAACAATATCTTAAAGATTTTAATCAAATATCTAAACCCCAATAAGCTCAAACATGAAGAAATTTTTAACCGCCATTTTCGCAATGGCAAGCACTACGTGTGCCCTCGCACAGGAAACGACAACCTCTCCACTTGAAATTTCAGGATCGGTTGATACCTATTTTAAGTACGATTTTGCAAAACAACCCAACATTACTACATCTTTCGCTTCAGATCATAATTCCATTTCTTTGGGAATGATAGATTTGGTTTTGAAAAAGAAAACTGGTAAGGCATCATTTGTTGGAGAACTTTCTTTTGGTCCAAGAGGCCAAACTCAATCTATTCCCGATGCTGCAAGTGGAGGTTCATCTTTTCACATTCAAAACCTTTATGTAAACTATGAATTTACAGATCAGTTTTCAATGACAGCTGGTTATATGGGAACCTTTATCGGTTATGAAGTAATTTCACCAGTAGGAAACTTTAACTATTCAACTTCTTACTTATTCACTAACGGCCCTTTCCAAAATGCGGGTATTAAGGCTACTTATAAATTCAGTGATAAAGTGAGCTTAATGGCTGGTTTATTCAACGATTGGAATGTTTATTCTGCTACAAGAGGTGTTTCTGCTGTTGGTGGCCAGTTAATGGTAGCGCCGGTTGAAGGTTGGACAGCTTACCTAAATGTATTATCTGGCGCTGGTGGCGGCGGTTATGGTACTATTGAAGATTTAACTACCTCTTACCAAATTACAGAGAAATTTAAATTGGGCTTAAATGCTGCAAATTACGATGTAGATAATGATGGTGGCGGTTATTCTGGTGTAGCTTTATATCCTCAATATGCAGTTGCTGATGCGGTAACTTTAGGTTTAAGAGGTGAGTATTTTAAAACTAAAAATATTGGTGGTGCTGGTGCAACTAAATATACTGCAGTAACATTTACAGCTAACATTAAATCTGGTGGTTTAACTTTTATTCCTGAGATAAGAATGGATCACAATGGTGATAAACCATTTGTAAAAGAAAATTTAATGGCAGCACCAAATGCAGGTCAATTCTCTTTAGCAGCAGTTTACGCTTTTTAAGGGAATATCCAATTTTTAATAAGGCCGCCCCAATGTGAAATTGGGACGGCTTTTTATTAACTTTATTTTTAGCTTAGTACAATAATCCATTCAGATGAAGTATACATTAATCTTATTCCTAGCTGTTTTTTCAATAAAATTATCTGCTCAACAAAAGCAGTTTCCAAAAGACGACAACGGGAAATTTATTTATTATAAAGTGGTTGATTCACAAGTTCTAAGTAAAAAGATCCTGTTGGAAAGGGCAGTTAGTTTTATAAATGATGTTCAAAAAAAGAATCTGAAACAAGAAACTTTAACAGATACTTCCATCACTGCAAAAGGTAAACTCGTAATTGATAAAACAATTTTAGTAGCCGGACACCCCAGTGGGGAAGTGAGCTACAATTTTGTATTCGAAGCCAGAGATGGGAAATACAGATTTTGGTTAACTGATTTCGAATTTATCCCTTATAAACGCGATCGTTATGGCAATTTCGTGGCATCAACAAATATTGGTACACCGTTAGAAAAAACCGTAAGTAAGCTTAGCATTGGTGAATGGAAAGACATTCAATCGAGTGCCTATCTTAAGGCTATTAAATTTGGTGAGGAACTTAAAAAATATGTGGCGACGGAGAAAGTAAACAAGAAAACTGCAAAAGCTCCTGAGACAATATCTACAAAAAAGTGGTAACGATATTTGAGATTTATTGTTGGAATGAAGTTACATCTTTCCAAAAAGTTCTTGTACCTTTTTATATCTAAAATTAAAAATCTCATTAATTTTTTTCTTTAAGGTAATGGAATTTGCCATTTTACCAATAGGTCCGAAGCCGACAGCATAATGCAGGATATCATGCATAAGAACCCCGCCATCTATCTTTTTAAAATGGTGTTGGTGATGCCAAAATGCAAATGGACCAAAGCGTTGCTCATCAATGAAGTATTCCTTGTCTTTAACATGGGTAATTTCGGTCATCCAATCTAGCTTTATTCCCAAAAGGGGAGAAACTTTATAGGTGATAATTAATCCTGGATACATTTTTATCTTATCCATTCCAGGTGAGGTTACATCAAAAGTCATGTCTTTTGGTGTAATTTCAGTTAGGTTTAATGGAGAGGAAAAAAAATCCCATGCGGTATCTAAATCAACAGGGATTTCTTGGTTAAATTCTATTCTATAGGTTTTCAAAATATTGCTTTATTGAGTTAACAGCAATACTGCTATTTTGTTGCAGAAATCGATTTTAATTTAGTGTCTATCAATTTTACAAGTGCCTTGAACTCTTTATCCTCATAGCCGATGGATTGATAAATGATTTTGCCATTTTCATCAATCAGAATATTTCTAGGAATGGATTGTTTTGCAAACTTGCTAAAAATATTTCTATCCAAATCTGGAAGTATAGGAAAAGTAAATTCTTTTTTTGATTTGTATGGTGTTAATTTATCCCAACCTTCTTCCCTTCCAAATACAAAGAACGCGAAATTTTTATCAGCCTTATGTTTATCCCAAATCTCTTTTTGAGCCAATGGAAGTTCTGTATTGCAAGGAGGGCACCAAGTTGCAAATAGATTGATCAGTATCAGCTTTCCTTTATAATCGGAAATATTAACGGTTTTTCCTTTTTCAATCTCAAAACTGAAAGCAGGCGCATTGTCGCCAATTTTAGTGTTGGTGCCTTCATCTTCGTTTTGTGCGAAAGCGGTAATACAGAATAGCGAGATAATAAGGGAAAGGAATATCTTTTTCATAAATAGGGATTATATGTTAAAGATACTCCTAAATAATTTCTTTTCAAATCTAGTGCACCATTTTATCGGCGCAGGTAGAGCTTGCAAATGCTTCGGGTTTAGCCTTGAAAATAAAACCCATGCTTAGGATGTAACCCATTGCATCGTTCAAAGCCTTGTTCGATTTGAATGATGGATTGGTGTTAATATCTGCATGAACTTCCAGCGCAACATCGTAAATGTCGAGCAAATCGCAAATGGAATAGGCCGTTTCAATAGATTTTTGTACTTCCATTAACATGCGCTCCTTAATACTTACTTGTTGTGAGCTTTTCTCTTGGTGGATGTACATAAAGCCCCCATGATGCTCTCTTACTAATACAATTACGGTTGCAAAATCTGTAAGCGTACCTTTAACTTGAGAATCGGTTCCGATACAGACTTTTAATTTAAAGCCGTTTTCAGTTTCCCTAATAATAGCTTTTTCAACTTCTTCTAGGATGGAAGATTGGATAACTTCACCACTAAATTTTTTCCATGTCATACATTGTGTTTTTTGAGGTTAACAAATGGTAATCAGGTTTTTATAAAAATAGGAGCAATAAATTAAATGTGTGTTAAGTTTAGATTGTTTATTTGCTAACAAATATTTAGTTATCAACAAGTTAGTTCTTTTAGTTGATCTTGCCTCTAAATTTTTTGAAACAAATAATTTTACCTGTCGTTACTATTGTATAATTAACTAAAATAAATATGATGATGAGCACAGAATTAATTCAAGAATTTCAGTTATTACAAAACAGTAGGGCTAATAAATTTGCAGATGATATGGCTGATAGAATTTCATCTTCAGTAGATGCCGTTCATGAAATTGTATCTTCATCACTATCCAAAAGAGGAAGTATGCTAATTGCCCTAGATAGCCGATTAAATTTTAAAATTTTTAGAAATTTAAAGCGACGTTTTTTCAAACAGTAAAAACTCGTAGTTTTTAGCCATAATAGAAATGATTACCTTTGTGGCAGAATGATAGAAAATGCCTTAAAACGATTGAAGATTACTGCATTAAATGAGATGCAGGAATCTTCAGTTAAAGCTGCAAAAGCAGATCGCGATGTTTTGTTGATTGCTCCAACTGGATCAGGAAAAACATTGGCCTTTTTACTACCCGTAATTTCCAATTTAAAACCCGATGTTAAAGGTGTTCAGACTTTAATTTTAGTTCCATCAAGAGAATTAGCCTTACAGATTGAACAAGTTTTTAAACAAATGGGCACACCATTTAAGGCAAATTGTTGCTATGGTGGCCATGCGGTAAGAATCGAGAAAAACAACCTTGCGCATCCACCATCGGTTTTAATCGGAACCCCAGGAAGAATAGCTTATCATTTAGAGCGTCATAATTTTGATGAATCTTTTATTGAAACACTTGTTTTAGATGAGTTTGATAAAGCTTTGGAATTCGGTTTTGAGGCGGATATGAGTTATGTCATTGGCTCTTTACTTTCATTAAAGCAAAGAATTCTTACATCGGCGACCAAAATGGAAGAAATTCCAGCCTTTGTAAAACTGAATAAACCCGCTGAGGTAGATTTTTCTAGAAACATTGAAATTAAGCCCGATCTAAAGCTTAAAAAAGTGATGGCTCCTGCAGCCGATAAATTGGAGGTTTTATTTAAGTTGCTAAGTAAAATTGGCAGTAAGAATACCTTGGTTTTTTGTAATCATCGCGAAACTGTAGATCGAATTAGTGATCTTTTATTCGAACATGGTTTAGGTCACGATGTTTTTCATGGCGGTATGGAACAGTTCGATCGGGAGAAAGCGCTCTTGAAATTTAGAAATGGAAGCCATAAAATTTTGGTTACTACCGATTTAGCTGCTCGCGGATTGGATATTCCAGAGGTTGAATACATCGTTCATTATCAACTTCCATACACAGAAGATGCCTACATTCACCGCAATGGCAGAACAGCCAGAATGAATGCAAAAGGAACCGCGTATGCCATTTTAACTCCTGAAGAAAATTATAAATACTTGCCAGAAAATATTGAGGAAGAAATTTTATCGGATAAATATAAGCTGCCCGAAGCAAGTGATTGGGTAACTTTATACCTGGCGCATGGTAAAAAAGATAAAATTAATAAGATTGATATTGTTGGTCTATTTTTGCAAAAAGGTGGCTTACTTAAAGATGATTTAGGCTTAATTGAAGTTAAAGATACCACAAGTTACATCGCTGTTAAACGCAATAAGGTAGATAAGCTACTCAAAATTTTAAGCGGTGAAAAAATTAAAGGAAAAAAATTAAAGTTAGAAATAGCGAGTTAGTTTGGCGTTTGTCGTTTGGAAAATACGGAGTTAAAGGTAGGCTGAAAACCTTACTTTTACGCATCAATAAATCAAATCAATAATAAAATATGAGTAATAACGATATCTTAAAAAAGCTGAGAGTTGCCTTGTCACTAAGAACAGAAGATTTTATCACCATTTGCGATTTAGTTGGATTTAAGGTTACAAAAGCAGAATTGGGCGATATTTTTAGAAATGAAGACCATGAAAATTTTAAACCTTGTGGAGATCAGATTCTTCGCAATTTCTTGAATGGTTTAGTTATTTATAAAAGAGGTCCGAGGGATGAGAAAAAATAATTCTTGAAAAATTTAAGCCATTCCTAAATGAAATTTAAGCTAATTCTATTATTCATTTTTATTTCAGCGGGCAGCCTTTTTGCTCAGCAACCTGATCCAGCTAAGAAAGAAAACTTTGCTGATGATTGGGCAGCTTTAACTAAGTATAAAAAAGAAAACGAGTTGTTAGGTTTGCCTAAAAGAGGAGAAAAAAGGATTGTTTTCTTAGGTAGTTCGATATTTGAATTTTGGAAACAAAAAGATCCAGATTTCTTTAAAGATAGACCCTATATCGATAGGGGAATAAGTGGACAGATTTCGCCACAGCTGCTTATTCGTTTCAGACAAGATGTGATTAACCTTAAGCCGAAAGTGGTCATTATCCTTGCGGGAAGTAACGATATATCTGGAAACACAGGCCATGTTACTATCGAGAAAATCATGGATAATATAAAATCAATGGCTGAATTGGCCAGACTACACCACATTAAGGTTATCCTTTGTAAATATCTCCCGATTAATAAATATCCTTGGGTAGAAATCGTTGATCCTGCTGAAAAGATCATCGCTTTAAACAACGAGATCGAAGCTTATGCCAAGCAAAGAAACTTCACCATTCTCGATTATTGGACACCCTTGGTTGATGATGCCAAAGGCCAACGGAAAGATTTAACGGTAGATGGTGTTCATCCCAACCTCGCAGGCTACAAAATAATGGAAGTGGTTACCGAAATGGCTATTAAAAAATCTTTAAGAAACGCCCATTAATCATTCTCAAACCCCTCTACAGAGAAAGCATATCTTATGTAAAATAAACTTTCAGTAATATTTGAAAGTTTAATAATAATTATTTATTTTTACATCGTGAAACAAGAGAAAGAAAGACCTAAAGCTTTTGACAAGTACTGTATATTTTAAAAAATAGGCTTAAAAAAATTTGGTTAATTCTTTCATTGATTTCTGAAAGTTTAATAATTTAATTATTTCACCATGAATTATAATTTACTCGGATATGGAATTTTCATCGCCATCATTGTATTCATTATCGTGGTTGTTGGAAAGATTTGTTATCGGAACGGCAATATATTCGTTGCCGAACTTATTCCTGGTCATTTAGACTTGTGCCAACAGATTAACAAGTCCCTCTTAGTCTCTTATTATTTGGTGAACATTGGCTATTGTGCAATGACATTGGTAGGGTGGGACAGGATCAATTCTCCATTACAACTTATTGAAGTGATGGCGTTAAAAGTTGCGACGATCGTTTGTATTTTATCAGTACTTCACTTCTTGAATATTTACCTATTAACGAGTACCATTCATAAATTAATAAAATAAAATCTAAAACCTTTAATCATGGAAACTACAAAAATTTTAATCGGTTATGCTGTGTATTTACCTGTTGCACTTTTTTTAACGCTATATGTCTCAAAAACGTTGTTTAAAAATAGCAAGATTTACATGCTCGATATTTTTAAGGGAAGAGAAGAAATTGCAAATGCCACGAATAAACTTTTCGAAACGGGATTTTATTTGTTGAATATAGGTTTTGCGCTTTTGATTATGAAGATCTCAATTTATACGGATAGTTATCAAAATCTAATTGAGGCATTAGGTTCTAAAATAGGTGGATTCTCTATTTATCTAGGCATAATGTTGTTCTTGAATTTATACTTTTTCTTTAGGGGAAAGAGAAAAGCAAAGGAGAGTCAAACACCGGCCATAGATATCGAGCCAGCTTATAAAAGTTAATTATTGCTGAGAAATGCACGTAAATAATAAAGTCCCGATTTTCATCGGGACTTTATTATTTTAATCTAGTTTTTTGTATCTAATTCGTTTTGGCATAACATCACCCAAACGTTTCTTGCGATTTTCCTCATAATCAGAATAATTACCTTCAAAGAAATACACTTCTGAATTTCCCTCGAAAGCCAAAATGTGTGTACAAATTCTATCTAAGAACCATCTATCGTGACTAATTACCACAGCACAACCTCCAAAGTTTTCTAAGGCCTCTTCCAGTGCACGTAAAGTATTTACGTCAATATCGTTGGTTGGCTCATCAAGTAATAGCACATTAGCTCCTTTTTTCAAGGTTATAGCCAAGTGAACTCGATTACGTTCTCCGCCAGATAATATACCAACTTTTTTCTGTTGATCGCCTCCATTAAAGTTGAATTTAGAAACATAAGCACGACCGTTTACCGCTTTTGTACCTAATTGAATATTGTCTAATCCATCGGTAATGTTTTCGTAAACGGTTTTATCAGAGTCTAAATCATTGTGCATTTGATCTACATAACCCAATTCTACAGTTTCCCCAACACGGAAAGTTCCAGCATCAGCTTCTTCTTGTCCAGTAATTAAACGGAACAGAGTTGTTTTACCAGCACCATTCGGGCCGATAATTCCAACAATGCCCGCTGGTGGAAGTGAAAAATTTAAGTTATCAAACAAGACC
This sequence comes from Pedobacter frigidisoli, assembly GCF_004331675.1. Lineage (GTDB taxonomy): Bacteria > Bacteroidota > Bacteroidia > Sphingobacteriales > Sphingobacteriaceae > Pedobacter > Pedobacter frigidisoli. Next base: position 162,748 of record NZ_SJSN01000011.1, read on the forward strand.
TTGTCACCATAAGACTTGGTCACATTTGTAGCTTCTATAACCACATTACCTAAACGAGGACCTGCAGGAATGAAAAGTTCTAACTTATCTTCTCTTTCTCTACCATCTTCTGATGCCAATTTATCGTAATTTGCCAAACGGGCCTTTGATTTGGCATGGCGGGCTTTCGGTGCCATACGCACCCATTCCAACTCACGCTCTAAAGTTTTCTGACGTTTGCTTTCTGTTTTTTCCTCTTGAGATAAACGTTTCGCTTTTTGCTCTAACCAACTGCTATAATTTCCTTTCCAAGGAATGCCCTCACCACGATCTAATTCTAAAATCCATCCAGCAACATTATCCAAGAAATACCTATCGTGGGTTACTGCAATCACAGTACCTTCGTAATTTTTCAAGAATTGTTCTAGCCAGTCGATACTTTCCGCATCCAAGTGATTGGTAGGCTCATCCAATAATAGTACATCGGGATGTTGCAGCAGTAAACGGCACATAGCCACGCGGCGGCGTTCACCACCAGAAAGTACACCGATTTTAGTTTCAGGATCAGGGCAACGTAGAGCATCCATCGCTCTTTCGAGTTTTGAATCCAATTCCCAAGCACCTAAAGCGTCAATTTTATCTTGAAGAATACCTTGCTTAGCCATCAATTTATCCATGGCATCTGCATCTGAGTAGTTTTCCTCTAAGCCAAAAGCTTCGTTAACTTCTTCGTATTCCTTTAAAATAGCGGTTACTTCGGCAACACCTTCCTCAACCACTTCACGAACTGTTTTTTCAGGATCGAGAATGGGCTCTTGCGCTAAATATCCAACAGAAAAACCTGGTGAAAAAACAACCTCACCTTGGTAGGCTTTGTCTAAACCAGCAATGATTTTAAGTAGGGAAGATTTACCAGAACCATTTAAACCGATCACCCCGATTTTTGCTCCGTAAAAGAATGAAAGGTAAATATTTTTTAAAACCTGTTTTTGTGGAGGGTAAATTTTATTTACACCTGCCATTGAAAAAATGATTTTCTCGTCTGCCATTATAAAAATTTTGTTTCTGCAAAGATGCTTAAAATGCGATGAAAAGTGAATGGTTTTTTAAAAAATGGAAATTAAAGAATATAATTTTTAATCAATTATGGATTTAAAGAAGTTCCATTTAAAAACAAATTAGTATAGCGATCATTCATTTTAAATATTATTTTTTTAAGTGAGTGATAGGATTTTATTCAATCTGATGTGATCATTTATGATGTAAAGTAATTTAAAAAGATATAAATATTGAATTATTAACATTTTTTAATCTCTAGGATTATATTTTTCAATTGATAGGAATTTAAATGATTATTTCAGGCTTTTGAATTAAATATCTTGGCATTACATAAAAGGAAAAAGATTAATCCACTGATTCCGAATTGTTGGAGATTTCAGATCATCCTGATAACGCTTAATGCAGATGCTTACGAAGAACAGAAGAGATTTTTTAAAAATGGGCTTTAAACTAACAACGTTACTTGTTTTTAATCCATTTAATAAATTATTTAAAATAAAAGATCCTAAATGGCCAACTTGGGAATCACTGATCGATTATGCCAGATGGTGCCCTAACATTCATAATTTGCAGCCGCATAGAATAAAAATCATTTCAGAAACAGAAGCCTATTTATACTATGATCCGGCTAGGTTGTTGCCAATAGGCGATCCTCGTTGTGTTTTCGTAACGGTAGCGATGGGTATTTTTATCGAACACCTTTCCATCGCAGCTGCAGTTCATCGTGTTAAAGTAGAACTGGTCGAAGTATATAAGCCAATCACTACGCAAGCTACATCTTATACCCGTTTTGCAAGATTAAAACTTGTAGAATCATCTGAGAAAGAGGAGTTAAACAGTGCATTAATTTTAGAAAGGAGAACCTCTAGATCACAATACGATGGTTTGCCGCTTAAAGAAGCTGTTCTGTCTAAACTTAAAAGTCAATCTCAAAAATTTGATCACGATTTCTTTTATTCAAATGATAAGGAAATGATTGATTTTACAGTCAAGCTTAATCAGCAAACATTATTTGAAGACCTTTCATCCACATCGAATAGAAAAGAGCTTGATCATTTATTTCGATATACTAAGCAAGAGGCAGCTACAAGGAGAGATGGCCTTTGGGCAAGGTGCATGGGCTTTCCAGGACTGCTTATGAAATCAGTTTTTCGTCATCCTGAAAGATGGAGCGAGGGGATTAAGAAAACTATGCTAACCGATTATTACAGGGCATCATTTAAGGGAACAGCCACAGTTTGCTGGTTAAGTGGCCATTTCGATAATACCAATGATTGGCTACGAGCAGGACAAATGTTAGCCAGAAACTGGTTATTAATTACTAAGGAAAAAGCTTACATCCAGCCATTTGGTTCATTAATTACGAATGCCTCAGCATACGAACAGATTACTAAAAAATTGAATCAAACAAAGGAGCAAAAAAAGATTTGGATGATATTTAGAGCAGGATATAGTAAGGAGCCAGCTAGAAGTTTTCGTTTAAATACCAACGAAATAATTATTAGATAAAAACGATGAAACATCTTTTTCTATTGCTTTACACTTGGCTTGTCGAGCGTTGCATTGCGTTATTTACTTTGTCGAATCTCCTCCATAAACTATTATATATTAAGGGTTTTAATCGTGTTAGGAACTTTAATGCTGTTGCCAAGTCCTATACCGAATTTGTAAAAGCCAAGAGAACAGTTCCTGCTTATCGCGATTTTTTGAAAGTTAATAATTTTAATGGTCCTACTTTTAAAGGCATGACCCCAAATCTTGATGAAATACCCGTAACTGATAAAGAAAATTACGTTAAGAAATATAAACTAGATCAGAGATGTGTTAATGGGAGCATTTCTAATTCAGGTGTAATTATAGATGAATCATCAGGGAGTAGTGGTACAGCTAACAATTGGGCAAGAGGAAAAAAAGAGCGAGATACAAATGCTCGAATGATAAAATTCGGCTTGCAAAATTTGTTCGGCAGTGATCCTGTTTTTCTCCTAAATGCCTTTGCGCTTGGTGCCTGGGCAACAGGAACTAACATTACCATAAGTTGTGTAAAATTTGCCAAAATAAAATCTATTGGGCCAGATAAAATTAAGATAGAGAACACCTTGAAGTATTTTGGAAATGAACATAAATACATCATTATGGGCTATCCTCCATTTTTAAAATCCTTGGTTGATGATGTGAAAATTAATTGGAAGGACTTTGATATCTCTTTCATATTTGGAGGTGAACCTATGGCAGAAGAAATGCGGGATTATTTATTATCCAAAGGAATTAAAAAGGTTTACAGTTCCTTAGGAGCATCGGATATTGAACTTAATATGGCTACTGAAAATGATTTCACCATTAATTTAAGGCGGTTGCTACGCTCAAATGAATCGTTAAGAGATAAAATTTTAAAGTACAAAGGTGCTTTGCCAATGGTTTTTCAATATAATCCATCAGACTTTTTAATTGAGGTAAATGAAAATGGCGAACTTATTTTTACGGTTTGCAAAACAGGCTACATAGCGCCAAAAATTAGGTATAACTTGCATGATAAAGGGCACGTTTTACAAATGCATCAATTACAGTCTATTTTAAAAGATTTTGGCATTGAAGCAGAAGAACTCATAAGTCCTCAAACCGATTTGCCTCTACTTTTTCATTACGGAAGAGCAGATATGACAGTTTCCTTTTATGGTTCCACTATCAGTCCTGTTGATATTCAAGAGGCTATTTATGGTTTACCTCAACTGGTAGAAACCATCCATTCCTTTTATATAGAAACGCCTGAAGATGTGGATGGAAATAAGAATTTAGTAATAGCCTTTGAGATACAAGAAAATAAGGATCTGTTAGCTATTGATGTTGAGCAAATGCAGCCAATGTTTTTTGATAAGCTCGCTAGCATCAACCAAGATTTTAGAGAGGCAAAAAAAATGTTGGCATCTTCTAAGCAAACGCAAATTGTTCTTTATGCATTTGGCCAAGGGCCATTTAAGGACGCTGATATTAGAATTAAGGCGAAATATATCAAATAAAAATTGAAGCTTACAATTATCTATTTCGACAAAGTGCTATTGTAAATGGAGACATATTATAACAACGCTTTCAAATTGCCAGTAACCTAGTACCACAAAAAAGGCCATAACAATTTAAGTTATGGCCTTAATGATTATGGTGCTTTTAAGCTTAAAAACCCAGTCCGAGCGTGAAGCCGCGAACTGCTGTAGTTATTGTAGCGCCTGCAGTTGCAGCACCCGTGGTTAAGTTAATACTATATAATTTTTGTACTCCGCCCACAGTGAAAATGCCATAAGCAACTCCACTTGTTCCACCAATATCGAAACCATTGGTCGCTTCTATATTTACGCCCAATGCACCAACATCAACAAGTGTACCTGCATTTGGTGGATCTTGTTTGTATAAACGATCGTTTGTTGCATCAATATCGTATAAAACTGTTGCCGAAGAACCTTGGAAGTTATTGGTATATGCTGATCCAGAAATTGCTGCAGATGCCAAAGAAATTGGCGAATCAACAGTTAATGCTCCATCAGCAGGGTTTATCCTAAAATTCTGACCAGTATTGCCAACAATTCTGATTCTATCTACAGTAGGGTTAAAATCTATACCAACTTGTGTAACCGTTAGTAAGGTTGTTAATGGACCACTACCCACCATGGTTGCAGCGCCAGAAGATGCGTTAATACTATAAATTCTACTGGTACTTCCAATGGCAAAAAGCTGTCCGTTAATTGGACGCATATCGATACCCAAAATACTTTCTCCAGTTTGAATACCAGTAATTGCTTTTGCAACTAATGTTGGATTTGTAACAGCTGGATTAAAAATAATTAATTCATTATTATTAGATACCGCAAAAGCTACGGGTTCTGTCGGAATTGCAAGGCCTGTTATTGACGAACCCAAGGTGCCTATTTTAGAAGCTTTTCCAGAAGTTAAATCTATCGTATAAAGTGCAGAAGTTCCAGCGCTTGTTAATGCTGCAATGGCCGCGGTTCCATCAGGATTTATATCGAAACCACCAGCTTCATCAACATCAAAGCCTAAGCTACCCACTTCAACCAATTTTCCATCATTTGGTGGATCTTGTTTGTAAAGTTTGTCGGTGGCTGCATCAATATCAAAAAGAATAGTTGTTGCAGCGCCAGCTTTATTTTGAGTGTATGCAACTGAGCCAATTTTTGCATTTGTAACGCCATTGATTACACCATCAGTGATCATTACTGCGCCAGTTTCTGGGTTTAAGCGTAAGTTTTGCCCTGTGTTGGTTACTAAACGGATCCGATCTACAGTTGGATTAAAATCAAATCCTACAGCAGTTCCGCTTATTGCTGGAGTAAATGGTGCTGCCGAAATAGATCTTGCTGCACCAGTTTTTGGGTCGATTACATATAAACGACTACTGCTACCCACGCCATAAAGTTGACCAGTTGCAGGGCGGAAATCAATTCCCAAAATGCTTTCGCCAGTTTGTAAACCCGAAATGGATACCTGCGAAGTAATACTAGATGGATTTTTAGCATTAATAAGCAGTAGCTTGCTATCACCAGTTAGGGCATAAAAGTTAACATCTGGGCCAGGAATTAAAGTTTCCATAGGTTCGTTACCTCTGTCTTTTTTACAAGCAGAAAATAGAATTGGGGTCATAACGGCAATAAGAGCCATTATGATAAAGTGTTTAGTTTTTATCATGATTTTTAATAAGATTTAATTAAGAAATATTTTTTAAGGATCCCAAGCGGAACCTATTTGGGCGGTTGCTCAGGTATTTGAAGATGGCAATGGGTAAGGTCAAAAATTCCAGTGAAAGAGCTTCTTTTGGAGTTGGATGATTTTAAGAATTCGAAATTTGATAGGCTTGGAATAAATAAATCAGCAAGTTTAACCTTTTCTTCTAATGGATTTTCTTTTTCCGAAGATTCAGGTTTTTCAGACTTCTCCGCACCATTTTCCTTGATTACCTGATTAGACAGTTTTTCGATGGGCATGGCATAAATCACCACCCTGCCTGCAAAAGCGATGAGCAAGATAAATACAAGAAATGTCCTTTGGTATAGAGAGGCCATGCTAAAGATTAATTTTTAGGATTTAGCTTAAATACGAGAAATACTTGCCCTTAGATTTTTTTGGAATAATTTTAATAAACTTTGATATTGGATGTGGAACGTATAGCTTAGCTAGGAAATCAATCCTATTATCATTAATCCCATGGTCATAAAAGAAAAATCAGCTAATGGCATTTTCTATTTAATTTACAGTAGTGAAGAAAATGAGCCATTTAGTGAGAATAACCTAAAAATGTTATTAAAACAAAGCTTCGATTACAACTCTCAAAATAATATTACTGGAGTACTTTTATATGTAAAAGGACAAAAGCTAACTAAAAGTAACGGAAAGTTTATGCAGTTGTTAGAGGGTGATGAAAAATTAATTCGATCACTTTACAAACGTATTGAGCATGATAATAGGCATAAATCGGTTTTGCTTTTACAGGCTGGAAGATATGATAATCGATTTTTTTCTAATTGGAGCATGGGGTTTGAGCAATTAGACAACGAGCTTTATAAATCTTTATCTGGCCATTTCAATTTAAGCAACGATTTAATGGAATGTAAACCCTTTTCATCTGACGCACCTTTGGAGTTTCTTCAAAGTTTCTACACAGAGGAAAGTAATTAGGTTATTATTATAAAAGAAGAGGGGCAAGATCATTACGACCCTGCCCCATCTAAATTAACGCTCTCGAAACAAAAGTAAGAGGCTATTATGAAGTTTTGATGAATTTTGTAGGCAATTGTTTTATGTTTAGTTGATTTATTTTATGAAGTTGAAATATCGCCTCGCCAGAAAGACTTTAATTTCCGTCAAAAATGTTGAAAAGAGAATAATTGCGCAATTAGAGAAAGGATCATATAACATTTTGGACAAGGATGCAGTACGAATTACTTTTGATGGTTATACTGGTGTACTGGAATTAAATGGTGGTCGACTTGCTAAAGTTGATTTTGGGGAATTTACATTTCTAGTTGAAAAAGATGAGGTAACGGTGATTTACAACTATTCTATTTCCATTTTGGTGGAAATTGCGATTATAACGTTTACTCTGATCTTAAGCTTAATTCTTCAAATTGCATGGGTACTTGTTTTTGCCTTACCATTTGTTATTCAATTTTGCATTAGGGTTAAAGCGGTTAAAGGTGAAGCTATTTCGCTGATGGATTATGTTTCATGGGATGGAAACATGATATTGACATCTAAAAGGTTCCTCACTTTATATAATCCTAATTAAGCAATGAGCTTACTTTTCTAAAACAAAAACAACTATCCATCAGTTCCAATCGTATAGTTATGTGGATAGTTTATCAAGCGTTAAAACTGATTTATTGATTAATATCTATTAAATATGTTAAATGATGTCACGTTCTTTTTGTTTTTCTGTCAAAAAATGTAAATTGCCTAAACAAAAAGCAACAAATTGTCAGTTTCGCACAGCGAAAAAATCCTTACAATCAAGCGACAAAATATAAGGCATAAAGCTCACCCTATTTAAAAGTCCTTTTAAAACCTTTAAAATAGTTATTACGTAGATAGATATAAGGCATTTATCACTTAACACAACAATGTTGTTAACCTAAATTTTTGGATCATTGCTTTATTAAAAGCCTCTTTATCCACCTATATGGCGCAATTGTTGATAAAATAAACAAAACGGCAAGTACTCTTTTTACAATATATTTTATAGTTTAGGGACGTAGCTGTTAAGAAAGGTATTATGGAAGCAAAATTTTCACCACAGGTTAAAGATGTAATCTCTTTTAGTAGGGAGGAAGCTCTCCGTTTAGGGCATGATTACATTGGAACCGAGCATTTATTATTGGGCCTCATTCGCGAAGGCGATGGCATGGCTATAAAAATTTTACGATCGTTAGGAGTTGATACTGGTAAATTGCGCCGCTCAATAGAAGATGCTGTTCGCGGTACTTCGAGCGTTACAGTTAACTTGGGTAATATTCCATTAACTAAACAGGCAGAAAAAGTTTTAAAGATTACTTACTTAGAAGCTAAAATATTTAAAAGCGATTTAATTGGAACAGAGCATTTATTGCTATCGGTTTTGAGAGACGATGATAACATTGCCTCACAAATATTGTTGCAATATGGCGTTACTTATGATGTTTTTAAACAGGAGGTAGAAGTGAATAAAAATGGTTTCAGAGACGATATTTCAAACAGCGCATCAACAGGTGGCGATGATGATTATCGTGAGGAAGAAAGCTTTAGCACACCTAAAAAGGTTTCGGATATTAAATCTAAAACTCCGGTTTTAGATAACTTCGGTCGTGATTTAACTAAGGCTGCAGAAGAAGGTCGTTTAGATCCAATCGTTGGCCGTGAGAAAGAAATTGAGCGTGTGTCGCAAATTTTATCTCGTAGAAAAAAGAATAATCCAATTTTAATTGGAGAACCAGGTGTGGGTAAATCGGCAATTGCAGAAGGTTTGGCCTTGCGTATTGTTCAACGTAAGGTTTCGCGTGTGCTTTTTGGTAAACGTGTAGTTACTTTGGATTTAGCATCGTTAGTGGCAGGTACAAAATACCGTGGTCAGTTTGAAGAGCGTATGAAAGCTGTGATGAACGAGCTTGAAAAATCTACTGATGTAATTTTATTTATTGATGAGATTCATACCATCGTTGGCGCAGGTGGCGCTTCGGGTTCATTAGACGCGTCGAACATGTTCAAACCTGCATTAGCAAGGGGAGAAATTCAATGTATTGGTGCAACAACTTTAGATGAATACCGCCAGTACATTGAGAAAGATGGTGCTTTAGATCGTCGTTTTCAAAAAGTGATGGTTGAACCTGCTACGCCAGATGAAACTGTAGAGATTTTAACCAGAATTAAAGATAAGTATGAAGAGCACCACGGTGTAACTTATACTGATGAAGCGATTTTAGCTTGTGTTACTTTAACTTCTCGTTACATTTCCGATCGTTTCTTGCCAGATAAAGCAATTGATGCTTTGGATGAAGCTGGTTCGAGAGTTCACTTAACGAATATTCACGTTCCTCAAAACATTATAGATATCGAAGCAAAAATCGAAGATATCAAGTTAGAGAAAAATAAGGTTGTTCGCAGTCAGAAATATGAGGAAGCTGCAAAACTTCGTGATACGGAGAAAAATTTAATTGAAGAATTAGATAAAGCTAAAGCAGAGTGGGAAGCAGAAACCAAAACTAAACGTTACGAAGTATCAGAAGATAATGTTGCTGAAGTGGTTTCGATGATGACTGGTATTCCGGTTCAACGTGTTGGCCAAACAGACAGTGCAAAACTGTTGAATATGTTCGATAAGGTTGCCGAGAAAATTATTGGTCAGGATGATGCCATTAAGAAATTAACCAAAGCAATTCAACGTACAAGAGCTGGATTGAAAGACCCTAAAAAGCCAATTGGTTCATTTATTTTCTTAGGCCCAACCGGTGTTGGTAAAACAGAATTGGCAAAAGAACTGGCTCGTTTCATGTTTGACAGCGATGATTCACTTATTCAAATCGACATGAGTGAATACATGGAGAAATTCGCAGTTTCACGTTTAGTAGGAGCGCCTCCAGGATATGTAGGTTACGAAGAAGGTGGACAATTAACGGAGAAAGTTAGAAGAAAACCTTATGCAGTAATTTTGTTGGATGAGATTGAAAAAGCCCATCCAGACGTATTCAATATCTTATTGCAGGTTTTAGATGAGGGACAATTAACAGATAGTTTAGGACGTAAAGTAGATTTTAGAAATACGATTATCATAATGACTTCAAACATTGGTGCACGCCAATTGAAAGATTTCGGTCAAGGTGTTGGTTTCTCTACTGCAGCAAAAACTACTCAAGCAGATTCGCATAGTCGTGGTGTAATTGAAAGTGCTTTGAAACGTGCTTTTGCTCCAGAATTCTTAAACCGTGTTGATGATGTAGTGGTATTTAATAGCTTAGGTAAAGAAGAAATATTCAGAATTATCGATATCGAACTGAAAGCTTTATTTGGTCGTGTTCATAGTCTTGGTTACGAAATTGCCTTAACTGAAAACGCTAAGGAATATATTGCTGACAAAGGTTTTGATAGTAATTTTGGTGCTCGTCCATTAAAAAGGGCTATCCAAAAATATTTAGAAGATCCAATTGCAGAAGAAATTCTTAAAGGTGAATTATCGGAAGGTGATGTTTTAGAAATCGATTACGATAAAACAACAGAGATCATTTCAATCGTTCATAAAAAGGGCGAAAAGAAAAAGGAAGAGCCGAAACAAGAAGAAGATTCTTCTAACAAATAATTTCAAACTCCCGATGAAAATCGGGAGTTTTTTTGTTTTAGCTATTATCGAAGCTGTATTTTAAATATTGCGAGTTTTCATTAATGTACTTTAAATCCTATATAAGAACATAATATTTTTTTCAAAATACTCGAATTATTAAAATTCAGTGTATCTTTCATTAAACAAACCCTATTAATGAAATTTATATTCGTCCCAATGATGTGCATAGCGCTTTGCTGTGCCATTTCCTGTAAGAAAGGAACTGACTCTTCCGTTACAAGTCCAATACTAAGCCCAGAAATTACCAATGCAACAAATATCAATAACGATGCATTGTTGAAACTCGTTAATGATACCCGTTTGGCAGGCTGTAATTGTGGTACAACTGCAATGCCTCCGGTGGCAGCATTAACATGGAATGTCAATCTGGCTTCAGTTGCAATAGGTCATAGCAAGTATATGGCATCTATTAAAACATTAAAACACGAATCTGCTGATGGTAAAATGGTTGGCGATAGGGTTAAACCAGTATATAATTGGGTTGCTGTAGGTGAAAATATTGCTGCAGGACAAACAACCGAAGCGCAGGTTGTTAATGATTGGATTAAGAGTGAAAGCCACTGCAAGGTTCTTATGTCGGCTAATTATAAAGAAATGGGTGCTGCAAAAACAGATACTTACTGGGTGCAAATTTTTGCCGCAAAATAAATTAAAAATGGGTGTCAAAAATTTTGATAGCCATTTTTTTTATATCCTAAATTAATTTTTGAAGCGCCGTGTAATAGCGCTCATAGTTATTTTGGTCAGTGTTTAAAAATAAGAAAGGTTCGATGAGCTCAAGTTCCATCAATGTAAATTCATTGTTTACCATAACACCATCAACCCTGGCGTATAAACAACCTTTTGCAAATCGATCGACGTATTCTTTGGCGCTATCTATTAATTTTTCATCTGGATTTTGAGGATATATTGTTCCACCAAAAGTGTGCTGTACCCTAAAATCGCCGGTTTTGGCCTTTTTTAGTAGGGCATGACTAAATTTTCCATTAAAAAAGATAAATGACCATTCTCCACTTTCAGGTATCTCATTTAAAAATGGCTGAACGATAAAGTCTTCATCCTTTATCAGCGTAACTAATTTCGAATTAATCTCCGCTACATTTTCACTAGTTACCTTGAATGTATTTTTCGCTCCGCCACTAACACACGGTTTAACAATTAATTTTTTGGTATCGAATTTAGTAAAGTAATCAGCAAGATCAATTTGATCAGCTTTGCTAATGAAAAAACTTGGTGTAACCTTTAAGCCTGCCGACTGAATATCATTCAAATAATGTTTATCGGCATTCCATTTAACCACATCAATTGGATTTAATAACCTAATCTTCTTTTCTTCTAAAAAATTTAACCAATTATAGAAATCTCCAATTAAATCAAAATAATCCCAAGGAGATTTTAATATTGCCAATTGATAGTTTTCCCAATTCACTTGTGGATCATTCCAGATTACCTTTTCAATATTTAAGCCTTTTTGTTTAAGGAAATTTAAAAGCTGATCATCTTCGCCCTCCACAGTTGTAGAACTATATGCGCCTTTATCGAGGTAGTTTATTAAAGCAAAATTCATATTGGCGAAACTAGGTTATATCAGCCAAAGAGGCAAATTAAAATAAGCTCATTTGGTCATTCGGAACCTTAAACAAACTATGATCTAAAATTATATCCTTAACATTTAGTCCATTCAATCTACAGTGGAGCCTAAAACTATCTCTAATCATCTGCGAAATATTTCCATCGCCACGCATTCTATCTCCAAATCTACTGTCGTTTACATTTCCGCCATGGCAGCTTTGAATCATGTGCCAAACCTTATCAAAACGATCGGGAAAGTTTTTGCGAAGCCAATCTTCAAATATTTGACTGATGGCCCCATTAAGCCTTACAACCGTATAACCAGCTTTTATTGCTCCAGCATTTGCAACTGCTTTTAAAATTTTAGGAATTTCATGGTCGCTAAGACCTGGAACTAGCGGAGCAACCATTACGCCCATCGGGATACCAGCCTTGCTTAACTCTTCAACTACTTTTAAACGTTGTTTCGCAGTTGTTGTTCGTGGCTCCATTACTTGCCGAAGGTCTTCATTTAAGCTGTTGATGGAAACGTAAACCATGCAAAGATTCAATTTGGCCATTTCTTGGAGAATATCTCGATCACGCAAAATCAATGAATTTTTGGTGATCATCCCGATAGGTTGCTTATATTCTAAAGCAATCTCCAGCAGATGCCGGGTTAATTTAAACTTCCTTTCTGCAGGTTGATAACAATCTGTATTTCCAGATAAAGAGATTGTTGTTGCATCCCAACCTTTTTTTTCTAAAAACTTTTTGAATAGTGCAGGGGCATCTTTCTTGACAATAATTTTTCGCTCGAAATCTATACCAGCGCTATATCCCCAATATTGGTGGGAGTTTCGAGCGTAACAATATGTACAGCCATGTTCACAACCTTGGTATGGATTTAAGGAGTAGGCCATTCCAACATCAGGACTATCAACTTTATTAACAATCGTTTTAGAATTTTCTATTAGGAACGATGTTTTACGATCACTTTCTTCCCAATCGTCAATTCCCTCATCGTGTTCTTTTACATATACATCCTTTAAAAATTTATTATGTGGATTAACTTGAGCACCTCTTCCTCTAAAATATTGTTTTTCTTTCTCGTCAACCATAAACTAAAATTACTAATATTTTTAGTAAATAATAGTGATGTTGAAAGATTTTATTTAATGTATTTAGTGTTACTTCGTTTTATTTTTTGTTATGTTTATACTACTAATTAACTAATCGAATGAACGCCCCGTTATCATGCATTGTAGTTGATGATTCTGATTTAGACAGGAAAGCCGTTGAGTGTGAAATACATAATTCTCTGGTTTTAAAACTTGATGGTAGTTTCGATAATTGCATCGAGGCACTGAGTTTTTATAATCATCGCAAACCAGATATTTTATTTGTTGATATCGATATGCCTGAAATTAATGGTTTAGAATTTATTAAAGCCATTAATAGTACCAATACAATTAATGTAATTATTTCCTCACATCCAGAATATGCCCTGGAAGGATTTCAATTAAAGGTTTTTGATTTTATACTTAAACCGTTAGAAACAGATCGCTTTGAAAGCACCATAAATAGGCTCCTAGATTTTATACAACTAAAAAGTAAGGCCGAAGCTTATGATGTACTTTTTGATAATGAGCATGTTGTTTTCAAAGATGGTTTAAAAACAATAAAGCTCGATGTTAACGAAATTTTATATTTAGAGGCTTTTGGTGATTATACCAAAATCGTGACGGATAAAAAGGTTCATTTAACACTAACAACACTCTCCAGATTTGTTGATTCTTTACCCTTGGGTAAGTTTATTAGGATTCATAGAAGTTATGTAATTGCAAAGAATAAGGTGAATTCTTTTGGCTCGAAATCGGTAAACGTAGATGCAAATATTTTACCAATTGGAAAAACATACTTAAGAGAGGCAAAGCAGATTTTAAATTTTAGCTAAATGAAAATATTAGGAATTGCCTATGTATTATCCTTTTTCTTTTTTATTAGTTGCTTTGGGCAAACTGATAAAAGAATTAGCTCCATTTTGGAAAAGGAAAAATTGTGTTCGCTAATTTCAGCAAAGTTGTCGGGAAGAAGTACCGCTATCGATTCGCTTATTCTTATTGGAAATGAAGGGTTAAAATTAACAAAGGCAGGTGAACATAACTATCGCTTTGCATTTCACCAAGCAATTGGTACGGGGTATTATTACAAACAGAATTTTTTAGCGGCAAGTAAACAGTTCGAGTTGAGTTATCAAGAAGCATCAAATGCTGGTATGATAGAAAAAAGCCTTAAACCATTGGGCAACCTTGTATCTGTTTATCATTATATGGGGCTGCAAAATAAAGCGGATGAAGCTGCCCGAAAACTTAAACTAATTGCTGAACAAACCGATACGCTTAAAAGTGCTTCAGATGTTTACTATAATTTAGGACTCTACAATCAACAGCAAAAATTTTACTACAGCGTTGCGCTCGAATATTTTCTAAAAAGCTTAGAGCTGCATAAAGCCATTCTCGATACTACAACAATAGTTAAGAAAAAGCTCGATTATGGTGCGAAGTTAATGATGGTTGCGGAAATTTATCTTTACTTAAAACAGCCTGATAAGGCAATTGAATATTTAAGCGACATAAAACCGTATCTAGGTTTATCAATTGTTTTAGATGTAGCGGTTTATGGAAAATTTATAAGGGCTTATGGTTTACTCAACAATTCTAATGAGGCATTAAAATATTACAATCTTCTTCATCGAACGGTAGAGGGATCAACAGGAAAATGGTCTGAACTGGTTTCATCGAATAACGAAATGGCCTATTTAGCCATGGCTGATAAAAATTACAGTTTAGCGAAAAAATATATTGATAAAGCAGATAAGCAAGCAAAACTTGATGGAAACGAATTACTTACTTCTTCAGTTAATACTTTATATGGCGATTATTATCGAGCAACAAATAACCTTTCGTTAGCGAGCAGGTATTATAAAATGTCTGAACCTGGAGCTTTGGTTTATAATAAGCAGCAATATGCTGAAGTACTGCAAAAGCTAACAGAGGTAGAGATTAAGAATGGAAATAAGGCTGCCGCTGATGCGTATTTTCAAAAGTATGTTTTGATTTCTGACTCTCTTAATCAGCGAAAAATTTCATTAAACCTTGCCGAAATGGAAGCAAGGTTTCAAAATAAATACAAACAGCAAAAAATAGGCGTATTAAATAAGGAAAACGAGAGTAAGGATATACAGTTAAGCCAAGCAAAAACAACAAGGTTGCTGCTGATAGTAGGAGCATCATTATTATTTATAGCTTTATTTTCAATTTATATTAACTTTAGGAATAAGCAAAAGGCAAATCTCTTGCTTGATAAGAAAAATCAACAGTTGGATATTATTAACAACCAGCTTGATAATGCCAACCAAACTAAAACAAAACTTTTTAGTATTATCTCTCACGATTTAAGAAGTCCTGTTAGTCAGCTTTTTACGTTTTTGAAACTTCAACAAAATGCCGCATTAATTTCTGAAGATGAAAAAGCGAAGCATCAGGAAAAGCTTATTCTATCTTCAACTAACTTATTGGCAACAATGGAAGATTTGTTGTTATGGTCTAAAAGCCAAATGGAAAGTTTTAAACTCGATATTTGTACTGTTGATGTTAATGAACTCTTCGAAAATTCGATATTATTGATGAAAGGGCAGGCTGAGGCTAAGCAAATAGATTTGAAGCTGGGAGAGTTAGCTTTTAAAACGTTCGAAAGTGATGAAAATTTACTTACAATTATCATTAGAAACTTACTCCAAAACGCCATAAACCATTCTTATCAAAATAGCGATATTAAATTGAATGCAGGAATAGGTGCCAGTGGCAACAAATATCTTTCTATCGTTAATAAGGGAGATGAAATTTCTGCTCAAAAAATAGAAGAATTACTAAATCATTCTAATATCCAAAGTAAATCATCAGGTTATGGATTACTGATTGTTAAAGAGCTTACCCAAAAGCTAAATGCAAGCTTAAACATTTCTAGCAGTTCGATCCAAACAGAAGTAACCATCGTTTTTTAATTCCAGTTTCCGTTCACCGATTATTTCAATCCGTTTATAGATTAAATAAGTCTACTTTTTGACTTTACCAATAGGTTTATGTTCTAAATAAACCGATATGAAAACTAAATTGAATTTTACAAAAACGATATGCTTAGGCTTATGTTTATTTATTTTTTCTATTTGCATTTCGTGCAATTCAAACTCATCTAAGGATAAAGTAAGTTCAACAGAAACTATCGCTGCCGATGAGTATTTTTCGGTAAAGGTTAACGGAAAGTTGTGGCAAGCTTATCCATCAAAAGAATTTAAAGAGTATAATTTAAGCTATAAGGAATTGGGCCACCAATTTTCCATTTTCGCCGAGGCAGAAGATGGCTCAAGGATGGATATATCTTTCCATTCTTCGAAAGATTTGGCCCCTGGTAACTATCCATCTACACGAAATGATAATGGAATGTTGAGCGGAGTATTCTATTATCCAGAAGCCAAAAGCTCGGATAAGGAATTGGCGAGTGTAACACAAGAAATTCCCATTCAAGAAAATACAGTACAAATCACGAAAATTGATAAAAGCAATAAAGAAGCTTATATAATTGAGGGAACTTTTTCACCAACAATGTATGCCGTTTATGAAACCAATCCTGAGCGATCTACTAAATTCTTAGAAGGTAAGTTTAAGGTTATCTATCGTCCTGATTCAATGAATCCGGCATTTTAGTCCAAAAAATACTAACATCTTTTCCGCTCACCGATTATAGCAATACGTTCATCGATTAGAAATGAATGCAGCTAATGCGCCTGGGTATCTTCAATTAGTGATTTGCAAACTTCAATATAATAAAAACTACAACCATGAAAAAAAACTACTTATTCAGCCTGATTTTTTTAATCGTAGCGATGATCAGTTCCTGTACTAAACAAGGTTTAACTGGACCAGAAGGGCCAGCAGGACCAATCGGACCAGCAGGGCCAGTTGGAGCGCTTGGCGCTGCAGGTGCAGATGGAAGTATAATTTATAGTGGAACAACAGCGCCAGCTTTAACAGTTGGTAAACTTGGAGATTATTATTTAAATATCGCTACAGCTCAACTATATGGCCCAAAAGTGGCTTCAGGTTGGGGAACACCCATAACTTTAATGGGTGCAAATGGCGCTGCGGGAACCAATGGCACGAATGGAGCCAACGGTACAAATGGCACTAATGGTACAAATGGAACCAACGGAACCAATGGAAGTTCGACCTTAAGTGGCACAGGAGCACCAAATGCTGCTTTAGGAACAAACGGCGATTATTATCTCGATAAAACGAATTTTCTATTGTATGGCCCGAAGATAGCATCTAGTTGGGGAATACCAATTTTATTGAGAGGTGCAGATGGAGCACAAGGCCCTACAGGTGCTGCTGGGAAAGATGGCAGCATCATTTATAGTGGCTCAGGAGCGCCAGTTACAACAATAGGCGTAATTGGAGATTATTATTTAGATAAAAATACAGCTAGTTTATATGGACCTAAAACTGCAGGTGGTTGGGGTACTGCTCTAATTCTCAAAGGTACAAATGGTACCAATGGAACGAACGGTGCAAACGGAACAAACGGTGCAAACGGAACGAACGGTGCAAATGGCACTGATGGAACCAATGGCACAAACGGTAGCGTAACTTATAGTGGTATTGCGCCACCAGATTCTACAATTGGCAATTTTGGCGATTACTATTTAAGCCGATTAACTTATGAGCTTTATGGCCCGAAAAACGTTGATGGTTGGGGAGTGCCTATTTTATTAAGAGGTGCAGATGGTGCTCAAGGCCCAACAGGACCAGCGGGTGCTGATGGTACGATTATTTATAGCGGAGATTACAACCCCGATCCAAATTTGGGGAAAATTGGCGATTTCTATTTTGGTAGGTTAGTAACCAGAATGTTTGGTCCTAAAACGGTTTCAGGCTGGGGCGCTGGTACTTTCCTAAAAGGATCAGATGGTACCAATGGAACTAATGGTACCAATGGAAATACAATCTTAAGTGGCGGCGGTTCTCCTCAAAACACATTAGGTAACAACGGAGATTTTTACATTGATTTATCAACATATACAATGTATGGCCCTAAAGCTGGCGGTGTTTGGAGCTTTCCTGGCATGAGTTTAAAAGGAGCAGATGGAAATTCTAACGTAATTGCTTTAGAAACAGCCGATAATGTAACTTTTAGCTGGATTGTGCAAACAGACAACTATGTACTAAGAAAACAGGGTGTTTCGTTTAACGATACTACAATGGTATTTAATATTCCTGCAGCAAACTTTACTGCGGCTAAAACTGGCGTAGTAATGGTTTATATCCGCAAAAATTCGGGTGGAGGTAGCTACAGTTGGCAACAGTTAAACTACACTGAAAAAACTAACGCTTACACAGTGAACTATGTTTCTAACCTAAGGGTTAATGCGGCTGATGCCAAGGTTAGAATTTCCTATAATAATCCTTTTGTAACACATCAATCTTACCCAGTAGATAAGGTTCGGATAGTAATTATTCCACCAAGTTCTATAGGAACATTGGGTACAATCGCTCCTAATCAATCGCCAATGTTGCAAGCTATGCAGAAACTTCATCTCAGCGATAAGGATTTCATAAAAATACAATGATAGCGCTTTTATCAGCAGGTTCATCGCCTGCTGATTTTTCTAACGTATCCTTAAATCATGATTTTATGAAACGCTTATCAATATTATTTTCGGGGTTTTTGCTTGTGCTTTTTGTTGCATTCAGTGCTGCTGCACAAGATTTAGGTAGCATAGGGAAACAAAAACCAATTACCATAAATGGATCGCTGGGCTTGGGCTTCGGAACTTATAATGTAAATGGCATTCCGGCAAGGCAAAGGGCTTTTTCTTATATATTTAATGGGGCGCCTACACTTTCCTTATATGGTGTTTCATTCCCATTTACAGTTGTTGTAAGCGATCAACAGCGAAGTTATACCCAACCTTTTAATCAATACGGTATCAGCCCAACTTATAAATGGGCAACGTTTCATGCTGGCTGGCGTAGTTTAGAGTTTTCTCCATTTACCTTAGCGGGGCATAATTTTTTGGGTGGCGGTGTAGAATTAAATCCCGGTAAATTAAGGCTGGGGTTTATTTACGGTCGATTCAATAAAGCTATTGAAGAAGATCTAAACCAGCCTTTAGCTTTGGCGCAACAATCGGCCTATAAAAGAACTGCCTACAGTTTAAAACTCGGCTTAGGAACAGAGCGAAACCATTTCGATTTAATCTTCTTAAATGGTAAGGATGATGTTAATTCATTGGCTATAAAGCCAACATCGTTCTTATTAACTCCAGCCCAAAATATGGTTTTAGGTTTTTCATCAAAATTTAGCTTTTTAAAGCATTTTGTAGTAGATATGGATGTTTCGGGAAGTATTTACACACGGAATGTTTTATCAGATACGATTCAAAACCTAGAGCTTAATAAGATCAATTTCATTAAAAAACTAATCACTTTAAACGCTTCAACTCAATTATTAACAGCTGCACAAACCAGTATTGGCTACCAAGCCACAAACTACAACTTAAAAGTTCGGTACCGTAGGGTAGATCCTGATTATAAAAGTATGGGTGCCTATTATTTCGAAACTGATGTTCAGAATTACACGCTCGAGGGAATGTTGAGACTACTAAAAGGGCAAATGCAATTAAGCGGAAGCTTTGGTATTCAAAATGATAATATCCTGCACGATAAATCTTTCCGTTCTAACCGAAAAATTGGTTCGGCAAATGTTTCATACAACAAACCAGATTATGGTATCGATCTTCGATATACAAACTTTGGCATCACTCAAGATAGAGGTCTTAATCCGGTTATCGATATGTTACGAGTAGCTAGAACTAACCATAATTTAAGTTCAGTATTTAGATATAGTATTAATAATGAATCGATTACTCATGGTTTTGTTTTGGTTGGGAACATTCAGTCGCTTATCGATTTAAATGAATTTACAAAGCCAAATAGTAAATCGAACAGTAAAATTGTAAATCTTTCGTACCAATTAGGATTGCCAAAAAAATCGTTTGGAGCAAATATAAGTGGGAGTTATACAGTGGCTGATGTTTCTTTTGGAAGAACGATTTTCTATGGACCAACCTTAGGTGTAAGCCAATCCATGGATAAGGGAAATTTAGGCCTTAATGCTGCGGTAAGTTATCAATTGCAGCGAAATAATGATATCGACGCGGGAAATATTTTCAATATAAACTTTAATAGTTCTTATCGTTTAGGCAAAAAGAATGCTGCAAATCTTTCTATTAATTACCTCAAAAGCAGCTCGAAAGATATTACCCTACCATCATTTAATGAGTTAAGATCCAGTCTTGGTTTAGTTCACTCCTTTTAAAAAATTAATGTTTATGAAAAATTTCTATCAAATTATAAAGGGTTTCAGTAGAACATCAACATTGTTTTTGATATTCTTTTTATGGATAGGTATTTACCACGCTATCGCTCAAACTAATCCATCGGTAAATATTTCAGTAACAATTGCTGGTCCTTACTCGCCATTTTATTCTGATTATGCAGGTCCAAATGCATCCAAAGTATTACTGATTGTTCAAAATTTAACGGCAACACAGAGGAGCATAAAATTAACAGGACAGTTAACTGGTGATAATGGCATAAAAATAACTACGAAATCTAACTACGTACCGCTAAAACCAATTCTTTTAGGTCCGAATGAAACAAAGCAGCTAAATGGGCTGGCTTTAACTGATATTTTTGACTTGAATACCTTAAATGTTTACGGAGTTGATAAGGTGAAACTCGTTCAAACATCTCGCTTACCCGAAGGTAATTATACTTTTTGTATTCAGGCTGTAGATATGGCAAACAATCAGGTAATTTCATCTAACGCTCCACTGGGTTGTACAACGATAAGTATCATTTATCCAGATGCGCCATTTCTAATCAATCCAATCCAAAACTCGGCTACTCAAAAAATGTTTTCGTTTGCTTGGGCCAATGCGAACATTGTTCCAGGTACAACACAGTACACCTTGCAAGTAGTCGAAATGCCTGATGTAAGGCAAGATCCCAATCAAGTTTTAAACGCGGCAACAAGATTTGCCATAAACAGGACGATTTTTAAGTTAACAAGTACAATTTTATCTCCGTCAGATCCACCTTTAATAGAGGGAAAGCGTTATGCATGGCGAATTATCGCTACCGACCTCACAGGGCAAGTGGTTTTTAAAAATAGAGGGATTAGTACAGCAAATGAATTTCGCTATCTCGAAAAGCCATACATCGCCTCAACGTTCGAACTTAAAACACCAGAGGAAAACAAAAGAATTAAGAATTTAAATGACCTCGTTTTTGAATGGAAATTCACAGACAATTCTGCCTTGAATGATAATGTTGGGTTTTATGATGGGCCACAGAGACAAAACAGTTTTAATAGTGGAAACTTGTTAGGTGGAAGCAGCAGTAAATTCGAATTGTATATTAAAAGAGTTAAAACTGCAGATGAAATTTCTGCTGAGAAAAGAGCAGGTTGGAGCAATGCCTTTGGTAAATCAAATGTTGTAAAAGATAATGGTATTGTTATTCCCATAGATAAACAAATGATAGATTTTAAATCTACGCCGGCAATGGCTAATTACTTGAAAGATGATAATAGTTATGAATGGTATATTAAGGATACTAAAACAGCTACAGAATCAGCTAAACGGATATTTGTTGTCAAATATGATAAGGTTATCATCAACTACAACGTAAAGGTATCTGGTAATTTGAAATATAAATTTGCTGCTGATCAAAAAGGTATAGAATTGGCGGCAAAAGATATTCAAATAATGCGGGTTAGGTTATTGGCCCCAATCTATAAAGTTAAGCGCAAGGTTACTACAACTCAAAATGGAGTTGAAAAAACAGATGTTAAGGAAATAGACAGTGTTGCTATGGTTAGTAATTTAACAAGCTATCCATACGGGCAAACGAGTTTGGCAACTGCTGGTTTTGTTACGTCTGCAACCACTGATAAAAATGGTAATTTTCAGGTTTCTGTTCCCATTAGTACAAGCCAATATGTTATTCATGATGACAATATTATCGTACCAGGAACTAAAAAAAGGTATGCGGAGGTAGATGGATTGGTAGTTAGAGTTAACGATTCTCGTTTTTCTGATGCCAATTGGTTTATCTATCCAACATCAGATCATCAAAGTATTTTATTAGATGATGAAACCGTTCAAGTATTTGATTATAAGCTAAACGTTAAGTTTAATGTAACTAACCAAAAAGATTATAAGGGTAAATTATATGTTCTGAAAAATGAGAATAGCTTGGTAAAAGGAGAAGTAATGAATGTTGCTGGAGAAACTAAGGACGTTCTAAACATGACCAAGAATAATTATTATGTACCTAGCGATAAATCTAGCTCTCAATATAAATATAGCCATACACCTTACAGTGTTGTTGGATCTCAAAAGGTTGAAAATGCACAAAATATAGACTTTTCAAAGCTAGCAGTATCGCTTACTAAAGATGATGTTTACACGGTGTATTTTGAGCCAGATATAGCGCAAAACGCACTATATTTTACTCCACAAACCATTAACAAAAGGGTAGTAAAACCTGCTGGTTTTTTAAGTACTAAGTTTGGTAGTACAGTTCCAAATCAAACTTTAACTTTTGGCCCAAAATACCTAACCATGAAAGTTTCAGGTAGGTATTTATACGAATGGAAATTGCCGTACGGTAAGCCATTTACTAAAAAACCTTTACCAGAAAGAACCAAGCTTATTTTAATGAGGGGAAACCTGAATTATACCAGCATGGGCAATACTGCAACAGCTGATAAAACTAAAACTGTAGCTACAGCTACAATTGGTAAAAATGGAGAATATAGTTTTAAGCTCGGAGTATTCGATTACGATTCATTTAATGGGAACGAAGGGCGTGATTTTTACATTCTTATCGATGATAATTACTACTCTTCGGAACCGCAAACCATTAAATACAATCAAAATGCAGATATTGTAATGACTGAGCTGGTTGCTCAAGTTAATCAGTTTTCTTTTACCTCGAGGTTAAGAAACCAAGCTACCAATAAACCAGTAGCCTTAATGGAGGTTTACCTTTGTAGAAAACAGGGAGCAAAGCCCCTTACTATCCCATCGGATGAGGGAGACCCCGGACGAAAAGACTACTTTAAGAAAGTATATACAGATAATTATGGTACTAAGTACGATATTATTGATAAGATTGAGCCTGGAAAACTTAGTGCAGATGGAAGTTTTACCTTTAATCGATTGGTACTTCCTTCGGCAGATTTAACTGATGAATATTTTATTTTGGCTGAGCCAATGAGTACAAGCCAAGATAACTTTGTAACCGAAAGAGGATTTACCTTAACAACAATCCTAAAAAATTTAAAGGCAAAAGAATATCGATACTACATTCATGAATTTAATGTTCAGGAAGATCCATACGAGTTTTCATACAACCAAAATGCATTTCAGGTTGTACCTGTTCAACCCCAAATCCCTTATATAGATGGTGCAGTTTATCCATATAGCAACACTTCTACATCAGTATTATCTGGTGTTAAAATGGAGTTGTTTGATATGGATAACACAAAAATAAAAGACACAGCTACACCAGCTGAGTTTGAGAAATATTATGCCAATAAAGCTCCTTTAGGCAAAGCTCAAATAACAGGCACCAACGGAAGATTTTTATTTAATGAGTTTTATAAACCAAATGATAAAGTTGGGAAACTGCTTAAGTTAAGTAAACAAGGTTTTATAACCTCGTATAGGCCTGTGCAACAAGGAAAACCCTTAATTGCTGGACAAAGAGCAAATATGCCAAAGGTTTATTTAGACTTGCCAATCACATTTAATGTTATAGTAACTGATAAGGGTGGCAATAATCCAGTTCCAGCTCGTATTATTGTGGGTGATGATTTTAGTTGGAGCGATACCCAAGAAATTGGAGGTAACTATAACCCCAATACGGGCACCTATAAAGCTGGTATTGAGCAGGCAATTTTGTCTTCTCCAAGAGGTGAGGTTAGCTTTACCATTATTCCTGATAATAAAGCTAAGTATAAAACTACGATCGTAAAAAGGAATATTTATATCGATAACCAGAGTGTAGCAGCATTCGAGGTGGAGTCTAACCAGCATAACATAATAGTAAGTTGCATAAATGCTGCAACAGGAAAAGGGGTAGAAGCAAGCGTTAGCCTCAATAATAAATATGATAAATTCGAATATCAAAGTAAAGATTTAAGTAGCTTTTTAGGCGGTTGGATAACTACAGCTAGTTTTGTAGCCGCAGGTACAGATTTTGAATTAAAAGTAATTCCGGTAGGTAATTATACCATCGGCAAAACTAAGTTTCATTCAGATATGTCAGAAACTGTTCATGTAACGGTTTATGTAAACGAAGCAGGTACAATTAATGTATCTGGTAAAGAAAATGGAATTAAAACTAATTTTGCGGTATCTGTTTGGGGCTATGATGATGATGAATATATTGTAAAGAAAAACAGTACCGGGTACTTTATTTCTAGATTACCACTAAACGATGGCAGCATGTTTAAT
Source organism: Pedobacter frigidisoli (assembly GCF_004331675.1). GTDB lineage: Bacteria > Bacteroidota > Bacteroidia > Sphingobacteriales > Sphingobacteriaceae > Pedobacter > Pedobacter frigidisoli. The sequence goes on from NZ_SJSN01000011.1 coordinate 187,356, forward strand.
TGGTTTACTGCTGTTATTGGTACAAAAAGTGGATATTTGGGGCAATCGCAGCCTGCACTTTTATACAGTACAGAAACCCAATACGTAAAATTTGATTTCACCAAATTACCTGGGGGATTAAAGGAAAATCTGTATGGATTCCCAATACAAATTAGTGATGCCAAGGCTTTGAGTGATGGTAAATATAGCATATCAGGCAGGCTAAACCCACAAGGAATAGCGAGTAATAGTAGCTTAACTCCTGCCGATCCGGCTAATTGGTTAAGTTTTTATACGGTTACCGTACAGCCAGGATCACCCACACAAGCGCAAAAAGTTTTAATTAAGGTAGACTTTGTAGAAAACGAACTAAAAGCTATTCTTCATAAAAATTATAATGTTACAATTGTAGATCAAGCAGGATTATCCTTAAGTACAGATGGCGATGGAGCAAGTATTTTGGGTAGGGTAGCGCTCGATCCTGCTTCACTGCCAAATGGATTAAAAACCTCAAAATCAGGCTATAGTGGCGATAAAAATTCGCTATATCTAAACTTAGAGAATAGTTCTTTTGCCGCTTTATACCAACTTTCTCCTACCTATACAGATCTTATGCGGACTTTTAGTTCTGCAGGATCTGACATGCTCAACCAACCCTTATTGGTAACTGGGTTTGATAAAACTCAAATTAATTTTAAGGCTGTTGATGATCTTTCCATCATCCCTGAAGAGAAGATATTTCTTAAAGCTGATGGAATGAAATTTAAGATCAAAATAAAAACTGACCTTAAGTACGTAAAATCAGGTTACGAGAATATTAATGCAGCTGCAACTTTTAACATTAATAATACGGGTTACACAACAGAAAATGAGCAACCTATATCTATGGGTTTAAATTTATGGAAGCTAGAAATAAATCAATGGAAATTGAATAATAATGGTCTTATGGCCAACAAGGGCAACCTAAACACACTTGGCATAACCATACCATTTAAAAACCTTCCAATTAAATATAAAGAAATTGGTTATGGAACTTTCGATATTCAGAAACTGAAACTTTTAAACGCTTGGGATGTAAAATTTAATGCTCAAGATGTAATAACGAGTTTTGGGTACGATAAGGGATACTCTGCAACTAAAGGAGCTTGGTCAGTATCTATCTTAGCAAAATCTGAAATTGCAAACTTAGCATCCATAAAAGGTTTGCCAGATTTAAAACCAACTGACGAGATTTTTATTAACAATATTAACCTTTACGATACTGGAAATGAAAATGATACAAGGATTTTACTTACCGAAAATCAACCAGCTGTTACCTTGAACGAATTTGCCAGTTTTAGACCAGGTACTATGTTTGGCGATGCAAACTCTGTTGTTTTTAGAGGTGGGTTAGATATGAACATTCCGAACTTGTCAGGATTGGAAAGTGTAGTTTATGATTTGAAATACCAGGTTGTAAACGGGCAATTTTTACATATTCACGATACACCTTTTCAAAATTTGGTTTTGGATGCCAATGGTGTGAAAATTAACTTTACAGGAAGCCAAGAGTTTACTAAAAACAAGTTGTTGCTACGTGGAGTATTGAGGGATAAAGATCCATTGGGTAAATACCAAATAAATGTAGAGCTTAATAAAAATCTTAATGAAACTAGTATCGCTCTCGATAAGAGTAAGCCTGCAATTATCAGATTATCTGAGGATGCATCTGGTAGTTATTTAGATAATGCAGTGGGAGACATGCTTGTTACAAATAATGCTTGGAATAACTTCAAGTTTAGTGGCGATTTAACGGGTGCAGAGGGTATTAATCCGCAGCAATCTAGATTGGCATTTGAAGTGAAAGGCGATTTGGTAGCCAATAATAATAAAATTGGTGTTCAAAATATGGATGCGGGCGGTATGCAAGGGTTAAATATTGCTTACGATTTTGATCAAAAAGCGCTGGTTGGTTCAGCAAGTATTTATCAACAAACAAGCCTCGCCAATATTAATCTAGATATCGATCTAAAAATTGGCAGTAAAGAATGGTATATTTTCTGTAATGGTATCGCTACTGATATTCAATACATGCCAATTTTAAATCAAGTTGCCGTAGGCACCATGATTGGTAATGCCGCCTTAAATGAAGCACAAAGACAATCTTTGTATAAACATTTTAAGGGTAATGATGTTCCAGAGGCATTTAAAAGTGCTATGGGCAATGTAAAGGGAATGATCATGGTACTATCTGCTGATATTAAGTTACCAGTATTACCAAGCTTTGATCTTGATCTCGACCCAGTTGCGCATTGTGAGGTTAAGTATGGTATTTATGCCAATTTGTATTATAACTTAGGTTTCGGATTGAAGAAAGAGGATTTGTCATTAGCCTTGGGTGCAAGAGTTGGTGCCTACGTTAAGCTAGGTGTTGGAGTAAGCATAGGCTTAGCTTGCGCTGGCGTAAATTTAGGAGCAGATGCATACGCAGATGTTAGCGGAAGCTTAGTGCCATTTGCTCCTGGTGGTGCGCAATTCTCACTAGATGCAGGTTTAACATTTAAACTGCTCGGTGAAGCTTACGTTGGTGCAGGTATATGTAATAGTAGCTGTGAAACGCCTTGTTTTGATGCTGGTTTGTTCGATGTTTGTAGTCCTATACCTTGCGTTAGAAAATCATTAAAGGAAACTTTGGTATTAGGCCTGGGTGGAAAGTTTGATAACAGTGGCTTTCATTTTGCAGCATTTAAAAAATAAATATAGATATGAAAAAGGTAATATATATCATTTTATTAGTTTTTCCGGTGTTGGCATGGTCGCAAGCTAAAGAAGGAAAAGCCGCATTTATTGGTTACAATGGGATTTACATTTATAATTTGTTCAAGCCAGCATCAGTTCAACATCCTGATGGGGACGTGATCGGTTTTAAACTAGACAGAAAGAGCAGCAGGGAAACAGCGTGGACAACTATTCAAAAGTTTAGCTCTCCCTCAAATTATGATGAATTGGTTAAGGGTTATGAAAAAGCGAAAACTAAGGTCTTTGAATATAGACAGGAAAGTGCTTACGGTATAGATGAGGTTTGGCCGATATATAAAAAGACATTTACCTACGATTCGCTTTCTATTTATGTTACTCAGCAAGCACTTGCCGTAGCGTTTAACTTATTGTTGGTAGATACAACTGCAAACGTTGCAGATACTTACCAATATCGAGTTGTGCAAGTTAAGCGTGATCAAACAAATGGTGCGCTATACACATCTACGCCCGTTTCTTACGCATACAAGTTTCCAGCTAATAAACCTAAGGCAAAACTCCGCTCTCTTTTGGGCGGTATAAATAGATTGGTTTTCGTGGCCAAAGCTACTGCAGAAGAGCCTGAAGGGCTTTTGATTAAAAGAAAAACCGAGGATGGAAAATTTGAAAGAGTAATGCCTTTTTACACCATAGAAAAAATTAAAGATAGTATTACCTACATGGTTAGTGATGAAGATGTAAGTAGCGAAAAATTATACCAATACACCGTAACTCCAGTAAATAGATACGGAGGCGGAGCCAATTCGGTATCCGATACGATTTCTGCAAATGCCATAGATCAAAAATTATTAATACCCAAGGGCTTAACTGCAAAAGCCGACAGTCTCAATAATTCTATAACCCTAAACTGGGGTTTCTTAAAACCCGATTATGTTAGCACAGTTATGATTTACAGGTCTGAGGCTTACGAAGATGGATATACTTACTTGAGCTCATCTCAAACTGGGGTTTATGTAGATAAATCGGTAATACCTGGTAAAAAATATTATTATTATTTAACCATTACAGATAAATTTGGAAGGCCATCAGAGCGGAGTACCAAGGTATTCGGTTTAGTTCAAAATTTATCAAAACCAATAGCTCCACAATATGTAAAAGTAGCATCATCTACTGGTGGCAATGTATTAACTTGGGAGGATTATAGCCCTGCTACCAGAGGTTATCGGGTTTACAGAACAGATCAAATTGAGGGGAAGTTAGTGCCCGCAAGTGATTTTATATACGTCGATTCAAAGCTAGAGGGGAAATATTCCTACACCGATACTTCTTCTTTAATTAAAGCCAAAGGTTATGCAGTAAGATTGGAAAACTTAAGCAATGTGCAAAGTGAGTTTTCGAAAGTTGTTTACGTGGCTGATAAAGATAAAACTATACTTACCCCCGCTATTCAAGATGCCTCAACCGACCAAAAATACGTTTATCTATTTTGGAAACAACCAACTTCAAGTACGGGAGTTCCATCTGGCTATAACTTATACAGAAAAATTGATGATGGAAAATATGAGAAATTGAATAAAAAAATGATAAATGGTACCAAAACTAGCTACAGAGATTCCATTGTGAATATGGCTGCTGAAATATATTACAAATTAACAGCCGTAAATACAAATAATGTCGAGAGCGAATTTAGCGAAGAATTTCAAGCCAAAAAATCATCACAAGAAGTTTATCCACCATCTTTTTTAAAGTCATTTGTTACGAATGATAAAAATAGTGTTGCACTTCAATGGCAACCTTCTCAAAGTAAAATCAAAAATTATTCGATTTACAGATACGCTAGGGGAGAGGAGCCAACGGTAATTGCAGAGGTAGCAGGAACGACGAGGAGTTTTATTGATAAAAAATACAATAAGGACAAAACAAACTATTATTATATCGTAGCGAATAACGATAAAGGAATTACATCAATAAAATCGAACGAGGCCTTTGTAATTTTAAATAAGTAACTCATTCTATCGATAAAATTAGCGTGATATAATGTAACTAATCTGGTTTTTTTGCCAATGGAATATAATCCATTGGCACCATGTCTGCCACTTTCTCGTACGCCCAATAACCCTCATACAGCAGTGATCGAGAATCGTAAATGCCTCCATTTTCGTAGAAACGAACGCCGCCATCAGTTAAATTGGCTACCGATATTTCATTCTCGGGAACATCTAAAGGCCTAAAAATCCAAAAACCAGTATTGGAGTAGGCTAAAGATTCTTTCTCTTTGGTATACTGAATCAATAATGCATCGGTATAGTTCAGGTATTTAAGATTTTGGTTAAAGTAATGAACCAATGTATCCGTTAAAACTTCAGCTCGCGAAAACTTATCAATAGTTCTTGGCATTTCCTTTTGCTTTGTCCAAAAAGCCAAAAGGCCAGTATCTATCTTGCCTTTTACTTGCCTTATTCCTGTTTTATCTGGTATGGCTTTTATCTTCTCTAAATTGGTATTAATTACGTATTCGGGATAACGGTTTGGATTAGGGGTTTTAATCATCTTATTGATAATAAATCCTTCTTCTTTTGTCTTATTCGCATAGAGCGATCTAAAAAAATGTTGAGAGGAGCCATAATATGCAACCTCACGGGCGATTACATATTTCTTCTTTTTTGCTGCTGATGCTTTGAGTTCCTCAAAAAACGGGTGACCAGAATAATAAATGATGTGGGTTCTAGAATTATACTCAAAATGATCGAGCATATACTTTAAACGATAACCTAAGGCTTTATTTTCTACAATTAAAAATTCGGTGGTGGTAACGGTTAATGTACTTTTGGTGATATCAAAGTCAACATTTAGAACCTGTGGATTTAAAATTTTGCATTGTAATGCATTAGGCGTTTTGCCAATAAAAAAATCCTTAAACTGATTAATATATTTTTGGCGATTTGGATCAGCCCTGATTACAACCTCGTCTAATTGAGCAACATTTTCTTTTAAAATGAGATTAACAGTTACCGATTTATCAGAAATAATTACACTTTTTGAGTAGGGGAGATAACCCACGATTTGAACCAATAAATCATAGCTTCCTGGCTTAAGATTTAATAGTTTAAATCTTCCATCATTATCAGCTACTGTGGCAATTTTATATCCACTTAGGTAAATACTAGCTCCAGGTAATCCATCCTTATTGTCCCGAACAACTCCACTAATCGAAAAAGTATCTTGAGCAATTACATTAGTGCCAAAAAGAATAAAAATAAAGGCTACCAAAAGGCTTTTAATCATGGAGACGAATGTAGCCAAAAGGCTTAATATTTATTAAAATCAGAAAATAATTTTAGCAATTTTAACATTTGAAATTATTTTCATGGTGCTGCGGTTGGAATATAATCCATCGGTACACTATCTGCAATCTTTTCCCAAGCCCAATAACCTTCAAATAACATGGAACGAGGATTGTAAACACCCCCGTTTTTGTAAAAATAAGCAGGTGGTACTTTTAGGTTAATTAGTGAAATTTGGAAATTTGCTAGTTCTGGTGTCCTACTCACAGACATATTTATTCTGTTTTTGTAAAGTGCACTTTCCTTTTCCTTAATATAAATTACGTAAAGCACATTCGTGAAATCGATTTTTTTTATGTCATCATTATATCGATGTACTAACGTGTCTGGAAAAATTTCTGCTCTGTTTAAAACCGCAACAGCATGGTTGGATTTAATTTTCGTGATTGTATTTGGTATTAAGGGCTTTTTTTCTGTACCAAAGCTAATTGAACCAGGTAATAATAATCGAGGTGAAGTTAATCCTCCAACCTGAGATTCCGCAATACTGTCAGCTAAATCTTCCTCTGCCTGATTTCTGATTAGTTTGTTAATTATAAAACCATCTTTTTGAGATGTGCCGTTAAAGAGTGCATTAAAGAATTGTTGCGAAGAGCCATTAAATGCCTCCTGCCTTTTTTCACTCCACTTTTTCTTCTGATTCTCTGTTCCTGGTAAATCTTCATAGGTAGGGTAGCCCTCATAATAAACAATTCCAGCTCTATAATCGTATTGGAATTCCTTTACCAAATATTTAATTTTATAACCTAATGCTTTATTCTCAATAATTAAAAATTCTTCTGTTTGAACAGTTAATAAACTTTTCTCTCGGTCATAATCAAATCTTAAAACATCAGAATTTAGGATCTTGCACTTTTGAGCATTTTCTGTCAATCCTATAAAATATGTTTTAAAAGTATTGAGGTACGATAATCGATTTGGATCGGGTTTTATTGTTACTTCTGATAACTGGGTTGTATTCTCTTCTAGCGTGAAATCAAGATTTATATTCTTGTCGCTAATGATTACATTTTTATTTAGTGCTTTAAATCCAATTAATTGAACTAGGATATTATAATTTCCCGGCTTTAACTTTAGTATATAATTCCCTTGGTCATCAGTAGATGTCGCAATTTTATAGTCGCTAACGTAAACTCCTGTTCCTGGCAAAGGTTGGTTGCGCTTATCCTTAATCGTTCCACTGAGGATAAAGCTTTGTTGTGCGTAAGAAAATGCAATACAGCATATTAGAGAGAGAAGAAATAAAATAAATTTCATTGAATAAAATATAAACTAATCTAGTAGTTAAATTCCATTAATCATCAAGTTTGAAAGGAATTTCTATAGTAAAAATTTGTTCTACAGTAAAACCATTAGATGCAGGGATCCATTTTTTGGAGCTAAGAATTACTCTAATTAATTCCTCAGCACAACCAAAACCAAGATCTTGAAGTACTACAAAATTTTTATAACCGCCTAAGTTGTCAATAGTAAATCTAATAGCAACCATACCCTCTATATTGTTTTTGACCGCTTTTTGAGGGTATTTAATATTTGCCTTAACGAAGTCGTAAAATTTACGGATCCCGCCAGGATATTCTGCTAATTTGGGATATCCAAATGGATGGAAATCATAGACGGTTGTGTCCTTTCTATTGTATTTATATTGGTATTTTTTCTTTGGCAATAATCTTTTTGCACTGACATTGAATGCTACAGGGTAATTGTTTAGCTTCCGTATTTCTTGTGGCAACATTTCAATTAATAAAAATCGACTGCCATTAAGTGGTTTTACAATTGCAATTGATTTAGTTCTAACCCTTATTAGATCCGTTGGTTTGATTCCACTTAAGCTAAATAACCCCAAACTATCACTGGCAGTTTTTATGTAATTCTTATTTTGATCAAATGTTTCTGAGAATACTAAGGCATTATTTACTGGCTTTCCCATTTCATCAATAATTTTTCCATGTATATTGATGGTATCCATGTATGAAATAGTACTGTCTCCAACTTTTTGAGCTTTCAAGAATTGTGAAGTACATAACATCGATAAGGTAATTAATAAATTTCTCATGAGGATTTGCCTATATTTAATCAATAAGTTTGAAAAGAATTTCAACAATTTTACGTGACACTACTGGTTTACTGTCAATAATTTCAGGGTTCCATCGAGGTGATAGGTTTACAACTCTTATCGCTTCTTCATCACATCCATAACCAATGCCATTTACTATTCTAGCATTTTCTACTTTTCCAGCTTTTGTTATTGAAAATTTAAGGATAACTTTTCCCTCAATATTTTTCTGAATTGCTTTTTGCGAGTAAGTTAAGCGGCTATTAATGAAATCAAGAAATGCACCTTTTCCACCAGGAAAATCAGCGGTTTTGGAAAACGTAGGGAACGCACAAACTAAATAATCACTTACCAAATATTTAACCTCTTTTCGATGATTTAATCTTTTGGCATGTATGGTTACCTTGGCGGTATCTTCTTTAATATTTTTAAAGGGATTTAACGTAATTGTAATGAATCGGCTTCCCTCGTTTACATATCTAAATGATTCTAGACCAACATTAATTGTAAAAATATCATTCAGTTTTATTCCATTAATGGCAAAATATCCTATGCTATCAACTCTTCCATAGATCACATCATTTTGCAGAATGGTATCTTGCGAAGTTGTTTTGATATAAACATTGGGAATGGCACTTCCATCGATAGATAAAATTCTTCCCCTAACATTTATCGTGTCAAGTAGAAATTTTTGTGGTTTAATATTTTGAGCAAATGCAAAGGAAATAGAGCAAACTAAACAGACTGTAAAAATGATATTCTTCATGCTAAGAAGATGCTGTAAAACCCAATTTCCATAATTAAGCTAGCAACTCTTTTGCATTTTCCATTGCCGATATCCCTGGGTTTTTACCACTCAACATTTCAGCAATAATTTCAATCCGCTCTTCCTGTTTAAGTTTACGAATTCCCGTGGTGGTTTTTCCACCAGCTTCGTTTTTATGAACAAAATAATGCGATTTGCCTTTAGCAGCGATTTGTGGTAAGTGGGTAATCGAAATCACCTGCATGTTCTCTCCCAAATCGGAAATAACCTCACCAACTTTAAGCGCCGTTTCTCCAGAAATTCCGGTATCTATTTCATCAAAAATAATAGTAGGTAATGAAGTATGTTTGGCTAGCAAGGCTTTAATGGCCAACATTAATCTTGATAATTCTCCACCCGAAGCCACTTTGTTAACAGGTGCAGGTGCTTGACCTGCATTTGCAGAAAATAATAAATTGATTTCATCTAAGCCATCTTTTCCTAAATCTGCTAAAGCTTTTTGGGTCAAAACTAATTTTGCACTTGGCATTCCAACGTTTTTCAAGGTTAAACTTGTTTGCTCCTCAACAACTTTTATTGCCTTTTTTCGGTTTGAGGTTAGTTGTCCAGCTTGTTTGTTGAGCTCCTTTTTAAGTGCTTCAATTTCCTTTTGAAGTTTTTCTATATTTTCATCAGAAGAAAGCAATTGATTTAAATTTCGTTCTAACTGATTTTGAATTGCAATTAGTTCAGCATTACTTGCAACGCGATGCTTTTGTTGGAGCGTATAAAATAAATCCAATCGCTGATTGATGATCTCTAATCGATCGGCACTATGCAATGTATTTTCTTCAATTCCTGAAACTTCATCGGCAATATCCTTAATCTCAATAATTGATGATTTCAAGCGTTCGTAAAGGGAATTAATCGCTGGATCAAACTTTTCTATTCCTTGCAATTGCAGCTGGGCTTCCTTTAAAATTTGTAATGCCGATGGCTCACTTTCATTTAATAAACCTGTAGAAGTTAGTAAAGCTCTTTTGATGGTTTCGGCATGAGTTAAGCGTTCTAATTCTTGCTCTAATGCTTCCTGTTCACCATCTTTCAAGTTGGCCTGCTCTAATTCATTAGAAAGAAATTGCTCGTAATCTTGTTTGCTTCGGGCTTCTGCTGCATCATCAATAAGCTTTTTTAAACCATTAGTTTCTTTCCGTAATTGTTTAAATCCTGTACGGTAATCCATTAGTAATGCTTTATGATTAGCTAAAGAATCAACAATGAGCAACTGGAAATCAGCATCATTAATTTCTTGTGTGGCATGCTGCGAATGAATATCGATAAGCTTTTCTCCAATCTGTTTAAGAATTGATAAATTAACTGGCGTATCATTTATGAAAGATCTTGATTTGCCATCAATAGAGATTTCTCTTCTTAAAATACTTTCATTAAAAAAATCCAGGTCGTTTTCTTCAAAAATCTCTCGTAAATTTTCATCAGCCAGCACAAAATTACCCTCAATAACACATTTTTTATCTTGATTAAAAAAGTATTTACTTTCAGCTCGCTGGCCTAAAATGAGTGATAAAGCACCTAAAATGATAGATTTACCCGCACCTGTTTCACCTGTGATTATATTTAGGCCTTTATCGAATTCGATATCAAGACTATCAATTAATGCGTAATTACGAATAGAAATTTTTTGTAGCATAGAGACTACGAAAATACTAAAAAGTTATTTTAACAAAGTGCCGAAAACAAAAACAGCGAAGATAATTCTTCGCTGTTCAATATATAGTTTGTTTGGTGTTATTTAGTTTTCAGGTTTTTCCGGCTTCTCTTTTTTCTCTGCCTTTTCCATTTTCTCTTTCAGTTCCTTTACCTCTTTATCGAACTTCTCCCTAAGTTTTCTATACTCCTCGGTTTGCTTAACTTTATTATTGTTCGAGTTATTATTGAAATAAAATAAGGAGCCATCTGGGCCAGTAACCATATTGCTATTTCTGCTAAATAGCGAATCTGAATTGATTTTTGCTAAATTTGATAACCCAGTAATATCGACGTTGCTCAAAGCTTTTGTTCTTGCAAGATCCAATTGCGCTCTAAACTCTGGCGTATTTATTTTAGCTGCCATATCTTCGCCAATTTTTCTCCATTTTTCTTGTGCCTCTGGCGACCCATATTCTTTAGCCATGTCCTCGCCCATCTTTTTCCACTTGGCTTGTGCTTCTGATGATGAATATTCTTTAGCAATGTTTTCTCCAAATTTTCTCCATTTAGCTTGTGCTTCTGGCGATGAATATTCTTTAGCAATGTTTTCTCCAAATTTTTTCCATTTAGCTTGGGCTTCTGGCGAGCTATATTGTTTAGTTATATCTTCGCTAAATTTTTTCCATTTTAACTGCGCTTCTGGAGAGTTAAAGTTCTTGTAAATTTTAGCTTGAAATAATGAATCGCTAAACTTATAGTTAGAATCGCTGGTTAATCTAAATACGTTATTTCCAGAGAAAAGCTCGTCCTTGTAAAAGTCCTTTCTAAGGCTATCGGGCATCTCTTTTAATGAATTGTACTCAGTTCTTTTACCATTTGCATCGATGGTAACAATTTTAACTTTGTTTTTTTTTGTGGTATCTTGATAAATAATCGATCTTAGGTTGTTTGAGTGATTAGCAATCGTAATCAACTCTTGTTTAGATGTCTTTTTAACTTCTACTTTCTTTTCACTTGGGTTAATCCAGGCGATGGAGAATAAGCAGGCTATACCTAAGGTTAATGCGGCCATTTGTTGCTTAGCATTTAAATAATTTGTCTTCATATTGGTTATTCTTTTAATGCGTTGATATAAATTTTGGGTTTTACCTGTTGCGGCTAATGCGTAAGCCGGACTATTTTTATCCTTAAGCAATTCGAGCTTGAGTAGGGCATGGGCATAGTTTAATGGTTTTCCTGTTACCTTTAAAACCAAATCATCACAGGCATGCTCCCGTTCAATGTGTATAAATCGACCAGCCATCCAAACAAATGGATTGTAGAAAAGCAGGGTCTCAATAGCAGTTTTAATTAGGTTAAGTAAGAAGTCATTTCTTCTAATATGAGAAAGCTCATGAATTAATATGGCTTCAACCTGATCGTTGTCCAATTGGTTTACCAAAGCTAGGGGAAACAACACTACTGGTTTTAAATAACCAATTACCAAAGGCACATTTACTATCGAAGAAAGCTCAAATTGAACTGACTTTTTTATTTTGAGATGTGCCGTAACTTGCTCAAAAATTATCTTCCAACTATCTGGAATAGCGCTTAAACTTTGTTTCTTCAACCGAGCTAATTGATTATATCCTTTAACAATAACAAAAAGTTGAAGTAAAATACCAATGATATAGAAAGCCACCACGATTGGGAAATATTGCTCCGCCTTGCTACTAAAACTTGGTGGCAAATTATTAAAGTATTGGTAAACCTGTAGATTTTGAACGTTCATCGACAGCGATTCCTTGGGCAAGCTCAATAACATTTGCTTAATGAAGTTGTAGCCAAATCCGATAAACATCATCACAATTGCAGCAAAAGCAAGATTATGTTTATACATTGCGGCAAGTTTTGGAATGCTTAGCATAATCAAAAACAACACGCCGTAAATGATTGCACTCTGCCAAAGTGAGTTTAAAATGCTCCAGCCAAATGCTTTGATAAATTGTTGTACTAAAGTTTCCATAATGGTGGTTTTTAAATGATGCTTTATTACTTGTAAATTTTTTAACTCGTTAAAACTTTACTTTGGCTGCTTATTTGCCCTAAACCCTAAATCCTACTTAAGGCTATCTAAATATTTTTTTATTTCATCAATCTCATCAGCACTTGCACTGTGGTTTCCTAGTGCTTGCATTACAAGCCTGGCTGCAGAACCGTTAAAAACATTATCGATCATTTTATTTACCAATTGTTTTTCGGTTTTATCTTGATTAACAATGGCTTTATAAATGTGCGTTTTCTGATTTGTGTCTCTTTCTACCATTCCTTTTTCATGCATGATCTGCATTAGCTTTAACGTAGTAGTGTAACCAGAATCCTTTTTATTCAACGTCTCATGTACTTCTCTAACCGTTGCGTGGCTTTTTTGCCAAAGCACCTGTAAGATTTCCATTTCGCCTTCTGTTGGTTTGATGTTGCTAATAGTCATATTGTTACAAGTTGTACGAATTATTTCGTAATCAAATGTACGAAGATATTCGTATAATCAAAATATTTTAGCAATTTTTAATTAATAGACAAAAGAAAATGTTAAGCGTTGCACACATTATGAAATTAGAAAGGCAGGAAATGCAGTTAATAGCGCAGGCTTAGGTACATTAAACCTAATTGCAGCGGATACCAGCCCAGTGTGTAAGGCCTGAAGGCGTATAAGCGGAAAGTAGGAGGTAGCTTCTATTGAAATGCTGAGACTGCTTTACAGATAATTTTTATTGGCATGCAAGCGATTAAACAATTAACCATTTTATACAATTAATGAAAATCATTTTTTCAATCCCTCGTACTTACCAATATTAGCAGGATCAATCTCCGATAACATATTATAGGCTTTCATACGTTCTTGGGTATTCAGTTTAGAAAGCACATTGGTTACTTCTTCTGCCTTGGAGGCAAAGTAAACATTTGGGAAAATTGAACCTAGTTTCTGTTTATCCATTTGTTGCAATGCTGGCAACGAAGAAACAATTTGGGTCAAACCTTTATCGTTGTCCGTTAGCTGATCGAGCCCATTAAGGTGATAGCTATAGATGAAAGCACGCAATTCACTAAAAATAGGATTCAAAACATTTTCGTTAAACCAAAAACGATTACGCAAGCCATCGGCAGCTTTCCAGCCTGTATTGCCAGATGCTTGAGCAAGATTGATAATGTTCTGTGCTTTTTTGTAATATGGAGTTCCGCCCATTTTGGCAAAACTATCTTTATCCAATCCAATAATCGTATAGGCATAATAGGATAGGAGCGCACTGATGTTGGAGATGTAATTTTGATCGGAAAAATCTATGGTAGAGCCATCATTAAAACTGAAATCAAAGTTCTTATCACTCATGTTCAACAAGGTGCTGTTGTAAGAACTGTTAAAAACCGGGCGACTGCTTTGAATTTGAGCTTCAGCTGTATAGCCAGAACCACCATCCCAAGAATTAATGGTGATGATAAAACTGCAATCAATTCGTTCTTGCGCTTTGTAACTTTCGTTGCTAAATTTATTATTGTTTAAAAAATCGCGGATTGTTTTCTGTAACGCATCTAAAGTTGGCTTGCTGATATTCGAAACCTGCGGAGCCAGCAAAGTTACCCTCGCATTTAATTCCTGAGCCTGTAGTTTCCCAAAACCCATCAACAATAATATCCAAACAATCCTTTTTATCATTTTATAATCTTTAAAATAGCAGCGCATATATCTTTGGCAACTTCGGTTTTCGATTTGGTCTCAAATATTGTTCGCTCTAACGCTTTGTTAAAAATAGTAATTTTATTGGTATCAGCTTTAAAACCCGCACCTTTATCATTCAAAGAATTAAGGACTACTAAATCGAGGTTTTTCTTTTCTAACTTACCCTTTGCATAATTTTCTTCATCGTTGGTTTCCAATGCAAAACCTACCAAAATTTGGTTCTCTGTTTTATCTCTTCCTAACGATGCTAAAATATCAACGGTTTTTTCTAATTGTAAAACGAGTTCGTTTTCCTGTTTTTTAATTTTTTGGGTAGCTACAGTTTTTGGTCTATAATCTGCAACAGCTGCGCACATTATCGTAATATCAACTTCTGGAAATATTGATGAACAAGCGTGTAGCATTTCCTCTGCGCTAACTACATCAATTCTTTTTAGGGTTTGAGTAGCTTTTTGTGCCGTCGGACCAGCAATTACCGTTACTTCAGCACCCAAACGAACAAGTTCATCGGCAATGGCAAATCCCATTTTTCCCGATGAATGGTTGCCTATAAAGCGAACTGGATCTATCGCCTCGTAAGTTGGTCCTGCAGAAACCATGGCTTTCTTTCCAAATAGTGGTAATGATTTCTTGATATTATTATTTAAAAAAGAGATAATTTCTTCAGGCTCAGCCATTCTGCCCTCACCATATAAACCACTGGCCAGTTCTCCACTTGCTGGCGAAATAACAATGTTACCAAACCCAATAATGCGTTCGATATTATCTTGCGTACTTTCATGTTTCCACATGTCTAAGTCCATTGCTGGTGAAACATAAACAGGGCATTTGGCCGAAAGATAAACAGCAGTTAGTAAGTTGTCGCAAATTCCTGTAGCCAATTTTGCTAGTGTATTGGCACTAATTGGGGCAATAATAATTAAATCTGCCCAAAGGCCCAATTCAACATGATTGCTCCAAACACCAGTTTCAGCTTCGAAATATTGGGTGTAAACAGGGTTTTTAGAAAGCGTAGCAAGGGTGAGTGGCGTAATGAAATTAGCGCCATCGGGAGTGAGGATAACCTTAACGTTTGCACCAGCTTTAACTAAAAGTCGAACCAAAAATGCCGATTTGTAAGCTGCGATGCTACCGCAAACGCCAAGGATAATATTTTTGTTTTTTAGCATTGGGCAGAGAGTTTAAAGCACAGTGCACAGAGCACATGCAAAACGCCTAGCTCCGAACTTCATGCGCTATGCTAATGTTATTTTTGCTCTTTAGCAGGATTTCTATGATAAATTTTCTCATTTAAAAATTCATCAATAGCAACTAAAACAGGCTTAGGCATACGCTCGTAGTGCTTGCTGATTTCAATTTGCTCACGATTTTCGAAAATTTCCTCTAAATTATCATTGCTCGATGCAAATTCTGCTAATTTACCGTGCAACTCCTCTTTAACGTTATTAGAAATTTGATTTGCCCTTTTAGCAATCACAACTAAGGATTCGTATAAGTTATCCGTAGTTCTATCTAAATCGTGTACATTTCTGGTAACTGTAGTATTAGGTACAGCAGGTTTGTTAGTATTCATGTATTACTTAGTTTTTAATATTCGTATTATCAGCATTTGTTGGTTTTGTAGAAAGGGTATCTTTAAGTTTACCAGTTCTAATCAACATTTGTTTGTATTTTTCTTGATCGGCAGCATATAATGCAAGTTCTTCTTTTGTCGTAACAATACCTACTTCTGCATCTGCCTTAAGTTGCTTTGCGTCTTTGGCAAATTTGCTGTCTGGATGATTCTCTGTAAACTCGGTATATAATTCAATCGCTTCATTATAACGATCTTCCTGGCGAATTACATAACTATTTTTAGCATATAAATATTGAGCCTTAATCATCAAAAAGTCCATTTCCTCAGCATATTTAATATCTGGGTAATCTCTTTGAGCATTTTTTAAAGCAATAACTGCTGCTCTATAATTATCAACATTACTTGGACCAGTAGTTAAATACATCTTTGCATTTTCAAATGCTTTATCTTCCAATTTACCTCTTAAATCAGCAATGTATTTCCCTGCAGCTGCAGCACGATCACTGGTAGGGTATAAGTTAATAAACAATTGCAAAGCATCAATAGCTTTATAGGTGTTCTCTTGATCTAACGAAAAAGCAGGAGATTCTAAATAGAAACAATATGCGCCCATGTAGCGAGCCTCTTCAGCATTTTTACTCGCCGGATAAGTGTCGGCAAAGCTCTTAAACTGATATCTTGCTGTAGTGTAATCACTTAATCTATATAAAGTGTATGCATAATAGTAATTCAAATCCTCAGCTTCTGCACGACCGCGATATTTTTGAGATAAATCCTCAAAAAGTACCAATGCTTTACTGTAATCCCTTTTATTATACAAACGAAGAGCCTCTTGGTATTTTTTGGCAACATCATTACTCGCTCGTAATTTCTCGAAACTACTTTTACAACCTGCAATACCCAGAGCGGCAACAAATACTAAAATAATTAAGTGTTTAACTTTAAACATTCTGCAAAGATAATTAATAATACGATAACATCAATAAAAACAATTGGCCACTAAGCTATGCAAAGCAATTCAGTCCAATCTAACCATTAACAATTTTTAACATAAATATTAAGTATTCCATTAATCGTAAAAAACTATATAGTAAAGCAAAACCTGTACTAGCCCTGCCCTCCATTTCAAAACCTCGCACCGAAGAAAAATTGGGGCTCCGGTTTTCCATTAGGGTCGGGTTTATTTAACTTCAAACAGTTTTTCAAAACTATAGGTTGCTTAGTCAATATTTATTATTTTAGGCCATCATCCCAAGTAGCTAAATTATATTTTGACTAAAACTAAAAATTATGAGAAGATTGGGATTCCTTATAGCAACATTGTGTTTGCTTGCCTCTTGCAGCCAAGAACAATCAAAGGAAAATGATAATAAAACTCTTGCTTACGATTCACCAGAATTTTCTGAAAAATTTAATTCATATATAGCTGTAACTAATTATTACAGCACGTCTGATAAGGGTAGCAGCTGGATTGCCACATTATCGAAATTTTATGATCAATTAGGTACGCCCAATAAAAAAGATCTAAAAAAGGAAGATGTGTATTTTGGTAATTTTATGTGGGGTATAGATCAGTCTGTTAAGGTAGCAGCAGCAAATGCAGATAAAGCACCAAATTTGGGTAATGCAGATAAAAGTCTTATTGCGTTCTCAAATGAAATTATAAGCGCCAGTGCTATTCTTCAACAGTTGGAAAGCTATTATAAAGGCAAAAACTATTTGGATGATAAATATTCAAGAGCAGATAAATTATATAGTGACTTTATAAATAAACAGGTCAAGCTAGACTCCTTATATATATTACTTAGAAAAAGCATGGCTGGTATAAAGGAAAACCGTGACAATTACTTTGTAGAACTTAATAAAAAGGAAGGCAAACTTATTAGGTATCACATGCTATTAAGTATGCGATATGCGAAAGCTACGTTTGCTCAGATTGGAAAAGAAACGCTTGGTCCCGATTTTAATTCCAATTATGATAAGTTAGTAATATCAGTTGATGAATTAAATAAACTATCAACTGATGATAAAGCTTTGGAAAAATCAAACATAACACTTAAATCTACTTTTGGAAACTATTTGGGTTATCTAACCGCTATAAAAGGAAACTTTAGAATGTTGATGGATATTAACGATGAAGCAAAGCGTGAGGAGATATTAAATAAACTAGATAGTGATTTTGCAGAAATGATTGATGACTATAATAGAATATAAAATAAATAATTTTTAAATCATTTATTAGGAGATCAGGTTCCACCTATATATATAATGATAGTCCCGCCCTCCATTCCAAATCCTCGCCCCGAAAAAGGATCGGGTCTGCGGGTTTTCCATTGGGGTCGGGTCTAGTTGGCACTGCCGCTGCAGGGAACCATGTCCGGGCGCAGAACCGAGAGGCCCGCCATAAAAAAGAGAACCCCTTAGATCTGCTCCCCTTATATCTTAAATCTACGGGAAGGGCCTGTGCGCAGGCCCCAAATACCTCGATGGGGGAAAAGGTTTCCCTCCCTACCTGATTTTTTTTCCCTATCGCAGAGCGACTTATGGAAATGCCGTAAGTTTTTCGCCTCTACTATTTGGATCCTGATGGATTATTCCTACTTTTGCATCCCGCTTCGGAGGAGACGGTTGGCCGGTAAGAGGGTCATATTGAAAGGGTAGAGGGAAAGAGGACCACGAAGAAAAATAAGTTATTATTTTATTTGGAGGTTCGGAAAAGTTTCCTACCTTTGCACTCCCAACCGAGAGGAAGAGGGAAAAAGGTCAAGTGGCGGATGCCACAGCGACCAACAGAAACAAGATTGAAACGAGTGGAAAACACAGGATGGACGAACAAGACCATCCCGAACCAAGCACCCGAAGATATATGGACCGGCCGAGAGGCTAACTGGTCACCAAGTTCTTAAAAGAGATGTCAATGTATGCGAGAGCGAGTTTAATTGGGTACTGATCAAAGTACATGATTTTAGTAGCTTGATTTTAGAGGTGGTGTCTAACAGACAACATTAATACAAAAAAAGAGGACTATTTTTAACAATAGTTAAAACTGGTCAGTTTTGGACAACACATTTTACAATGGAGAGTTTGATCCTGGCTCAGGATGAACGCTAGCGGCAGGCCTAATACATGCAAGTCGAACGATAGTTGGGGCTTGCCCCAACGAAAAGTGGCGCACGGGTGCGTAACGCGTATGCAACCTACCTTCATCTGGGGGATAGCCCGGAGAAATCCGGATTAATACCGCATAAAATCACAGRAYGGCATTRTYCAATGATCAAACATTTATGGGATGGAGATGGGCATGCGTGTCATTAGCTAGTTGGCGGGGTAACGGCCCACCAAGGCGACGATGACTAGGGGATCTGAGAGGATGGCCCCCCACACTGGTACTGAGACACGGACCAGACTCCTACGGGAGGCAGCAGTAAGGAATATTGGTCAATGGGGGCAACCCTGAACCAGCCATGCCGCGTGCAGGAAGACAGCCCTATGGGTCGTAAACTGCTTTTACCCGGGAATAAACCCCACTACGTGTAGTGGGCTGAACGTACCGGGGGAATAAGGATC
>NZ_SJSN01000012.1 GCF_004331675.1 Pedobacter frigidisoli
AAAGGCGTCAAACTCCCCGTCATCCATCTCAAGGTACTTTTTTACCGTTCTGCGGTTACAGTTCAGCGCCTTGCTGATCTTTGAAGCTGAACGTCCGGCAAGGGACATTCGCTTAATTTCATAATACATCATAAATTTGTTCAAGAATGCGTGCATATTCATCAGTTGTCGTAAGCCGATGAAGGTCGTATTAAACGGTGGGGTTTAATTATCCTACCGTTTTTTTTGTGCACTCTTGTTGCCGTTTTTGGTGTATTCTTATTTGCCGATTTCTGTGCAGATTAACTTACTGATTACATTCAGTCTTACTTTCATGTTCACATTATCCTTTAAGCATTCATTATGAGCATCAGTAGATAGAATACCAAATCCCCCATAGAATGAATAAAAAACAAGGTGATCAAAAAATAAAAAAAGCCGCAATATTTTTGACGAACGATGCTTATGAAGTGATATTCTAGGGTTTTCGAGTGACGAACGTGTTTCGCTAACTATTTTGATTTCGACGAAAGGATATATGGACTTTCAAAATAGAGGAATGAATCTAATGACGAGAATTTGCAAAAATTTTTCTCTACAGGATCATTTAGGATCTAAGTGCTGGGCGCTAATTTAAAACTAGGTTGCCTTGAATTAAAACTTGAATTCGGCTATAATTAGTAAACAGCAAAGCCTATCAGTTCATTTCTGATAGGCTTTGCTTTAATTTTCTATTCTGCAAGAGTTAAGGATTTAGATAACGATTCTTTAGCGGCCGTTTAATCATACTGCCGATATGATATCGAAACAGCAAATCCCAGCATCTCTATCGGGCCGTTGCTGTAATATTCTATCCTAAGACTATTAAAAGAAAGTCTTAGGTTTTCATTTTAAACTTAAGTGACCGCAAAATACGAAAGGTGAAGCCAGGGGGGCAATGTTACGTCGCACTTATTCATGAACAAAATCTTCAAAGTTGCATTTTGGGGTTTCTCGCACTCTCTTCCAATTGTACAATAATTTCTACGGAGTTTAATTATTTCCATTGGGGTATGTAAAAAAATCATCAATGAACTTCTTTGTAGTATCTCTTGTTGATTCTGGCAGATTATTTTAAATTCACAATGTTTTGTATCAATATAGAATATTCTGTAGAATCTATATTTCTTAGCAAGTTCAGCATTACATATCGTATAAGCATATCCATATTGTTAATTTGCACTATTTGATTTCATACAAGTGCAGTATTGCTCTGCGGCTTTTCCCCCATCCATTTGATCTGTGCATGAAAACAATGAAGTTGCCAATGCGAAAAGAATTGGTAAGTTCAATTTTGTGCACATTTTGATTTGGATCAATATGCGGGCCTATACCATTTGGGTTCTGAGTTGGTTCAAGGAGTTTAACCTCTTTTGATAAGAAGTTAATAAAACTATATGTGCCATAGATCTCGCATAACTATTCAATCCAAGTGATAAACTTTTCGAATTGTATTATTTTCTCAAAATAAAGCTAGGTTTTAGATTGCCTAACAACAGATCGAAGATCTTATGTATATCAAAGGATCATAGATAAAGTCACTTTTTTTTATCTTTAACTCGTTCTTTGTGAATATCCGGAACTTCTTCAAATAGAGGCATCATCAACATTGACGGAAGCCAATTGTTCACACCATATTGGATATCCTCATCGCTTATTTTTTTTGTTGAAGGTTCCGATCTAAGTATATTAAATGCGATTTCGTTAAATTCTTTTACTGAAATCTCAGCTAATCCTTTTTTAATGTTTTTTTTTAAAAGCTCAATAACTATTCTTAAGCGCAATATTATTTCTCCATAGATAGATATCCCCTCTAAATGTGCAACCTTGTCAAAACTTGACTCTATACCTGAAAATGCAAAATAATCTCCATCCTTAACATAGAACCAATTTCCATCAGTGTGTTTACTATTACTATACTTTAAATGTGGCAAATCTTTCTCATCAACAGCTCTTTTTTCAGTCTTGACCTGGATAACTTTGTTAACTCCTCTTTTTGAGGGTTCTTCCGATATTACCCTCCCAAAAAGTAAATTACCATCATCTATTTCTCCTATATCTGTAGGCTCAAAGACGTTGTATACACTTAATAGATAATAATCTAACCCCTTGAAAGGCTTCAAAGAAAAGTACGAGCAGTAAACATAAGTATAGTTGATATCTTCTAATGATGTTATTTCCTTAAATGGAATATTACCTAATGGCAATTTAAAATAATGTACGTCCATATATTCTTATCTAAAAACTATTTTTCCAATTTGGGGCATTTTTTTCAAGCCAAACCGTAGCTTTTTGTGCGTATTCGACATAGTCCTTTCTTTTGGGATCAAATGCATTCCGAATATTTGCCACAGCACCTTTGGATTTTGAATATTCTAGAACTTTTTGTTCAACTGCTCTTAATAATCTTGGATCATCAATCCCATTCAAAACAGGTTCAATTTCCATTAGCAATCTTTCTGCCTTGCTGTACCGTTTGAAAACATTAAAAGCTTTACCAATATAGGGTAGGCCTTTTTTAAGACCTTTATAGATAGAATTAAAACCACCTTTTAAACCAATGTCTGGCACTTCCATTTTTATCAAAAATGGATTATAAGCGTACCCACCATTACTAACCGCTACAGTACGGTTTCTACCGAATATTTTAACCTCAATCTCTCTTGGAAATAACCCGTAATATATATTATTCCAAAAACCATGGACCGGCTCCATAACTTTTTTTCCAGTTATGTTAACTTCCTTCAAGAGAATGGCCATAGTTGTGTCAGCTTTCATCCCGTCAGGATCAATCATCAAGACTGGATTATTCATCCCATAACTATATGTAGATATGTCATCAGTGCCCTCCGCCAATGGATCCACAACATTCCACCTTCCAATGACCGGATCATAGAACCTTGCGCCGTAATCATACTGCTCGCCCAGCTCATCCTGTACCTCCTTGCCATTATAGAGATACTTGTTGCTCCCTACGGATACCGAGTTCCTTTTCCCAAATGCGTAATAATCATCCTGCTGTAGCCTCCGCACAGCCCCACCGTAAATATCAAAAGAATAACGCACATTTCCAAGGTGGTCCGAGAGATTGTACTGATAGGTATATACTCCATTGTTGTTCTGGGCAATTCCCTCATCCGTGTGGATGATCTCAATATTGTTGCCACTATACTCTATCCCAGAGATATACCTCCTGATGTTACCGTTCGAGTTCTTGGTAAGCTTTGTGCCAGTCGCATCATAGGTGTAGGCCACGGACACCCCAAACTTTGTGGCCGTGCTCGGCAGGTTCAGCATGTTGTAGATAATCGTCATCCCGTTCCGCCCATCAGTTGTCGCACTGCCGTTGGCATCATAGCCATAGTCCTGCGTGGTCACGTTCGCCACCGATCTCAGCATGTTGCCGCCATTGTGATAGGTATACAGGTTCGCCCCCGTGCCGTCCCTGTTCAGGCTGGCGATATTGCCCATCAGGTCATAGGTCAGCTCCTCGCTCATATTGATCCCAGAGCTGACCCCCTTGGTCAGCCTGTTCAGCCCATCATACTCATATCGGTAGGCATTAGCCAATGTACCATTGCCCGCCCCCCATAGCGAGCTCGAGATGTTCCCGTTGTACTGCCTCCGTGCGCTTGGCACAGCGCTGTTGTCATCATAGTTTAGCAACAGGCTGAACTGGTCCGACCTGCTAGAGCTCAGCCAGCCACGCTCATTGTAGCTATAGCCAGTGGTCTGCATCCCGCCCGCCAGCTGCTTGTTCAGCAACTGGCCCAGCTCGTTATAGCTCAGCTCACTCAGCAGCACATTGTCACCAACAGTGCTGCCGCTGGTAATCTGGCTACGGGCCTGTTTCTTCCTCCCCACATGGTCGTAGGTATAAATGTTGGCAATGGTGGTGTTCAGTACGGCGGTATGGTGGATACGGTTAGAGCTAAGTACCTCTCCCGTAAACCCATAGGTAATCGAAAGCTCATCATAGTTGTCGGTATTCTGGGTATCCGACAGATAGTGCTGCGCATAGGATCTCACCATCTTGCCCAGGTCGTCATAGTAGCTCACCGTCCATAGCCAGTTACTTGTTCCCAACACCTTTACCTTGCTTGCTGTCGCCAGCCCTTTCGTCCTTGTGCTGAATGAGAGCGATTGGTCATAGGGCATCCCCGGGGCAGTGTAGTCATCATAGTAGCTCATGCTCAGGTACTCTCCGATGCTCCCTTGCGGGATTGCATTGTTTGTGTAGCCCGTACTCCCATCGGCGGTATTTCTAACCTCATAGGCACTATTGACATTGGCTATCGACTGGAAGTCCGCACGATAGTTGTTGTTCGCCGCGCCACCGTGCAGGTCGTCCACGTAACTCCCCGTAAGCACCGAGCGTCCAAACGCGTCATACTTGGTGAACAGCCATTCCTGCGGGCTCTTTCCACGCTGCACCGCGTCCTGGCTCATCACTAACTGATCAAGCTTATTGTAGACCAGATACTCCCATCCCTTGCCCGGGAGCTTCTTCTCTACCACCCTGTTCCTGCCATCGTACCTGTAGGCGTAGATATAGTTGTTGAAGTTTGCATCATTGTCCGCAAAGCTGGTGATGCCCGCCCCATTCTCGTTAAGGGCTGGTGGCAACACGTACCTCAGGTTCCCAAGGTCATCATAGAGGTAATACGTACTTAGGCTCCTTGTATCAGTCTCCCATACCCGCTTCAGCACCACCCGGCCCTCCAGGTCCTTATATTCATCCACCTTGCCCATGTTCCCATCGGAAGTCTTCCAGTTCTCGTCACGGCTGGTGGTACGATAAAGCCGGCCCGCAACATAGCTACCACTACTGGAGGCACCGCCACCATTCACCGCCCACAGCCTTACCTCCCCCGCATTCGTGCCATACTCCAATCGCTGGGTATGGCCAGCGGATAGCTGCCAGGCGGCACCGGGCGATCCCTGCTGCTCTACCCTGTTCAGTGGGCTCGGCTCGAACTGCGTCTGCGCAAAGGGATAGGTATTTACCGACACCCCGGTTGGTGGCGAAGCGTAGAAGCCGCCCTGCGAGGCGGCCGCACCCGACCTGAAGCTGCCGTTGGCAGTTCCAGGCAAGTCCACATAAGGCAGGTATTTCCTTGCCTCACGCCCAAATGCATCATATTCCACAGGTTGGATAATATCCTTTCCACTCGGGCTCGCCTGCCACTGCACGCTCTGTAGCGGACGGCCAAGGCCATCAAGGTATTGGATCGTCCGGTTTGCACCCGCAACGCCAAGCGTAGAGAGCGATGCACCAGTCTTCTTGTCCGGAACCCTGACCGTGGTCTCCACAATATAGTTTTGGTTCCCGCTCGGTGACTGGCCATAGGCAGCCCCACCCATCGGCAAAGACAATATCGCCAATAGCCTATATATAGATATTCTGTTGTTCAACATGTTATTGTTACTTTTATCGTGATTCCCTTAAACCCTTATCCATACTTTCCTAATGTGGCGGCACAACTTCTGGCTCCTCTGGTGGTGGAATAATGGGGTCAGACTCATCACACCATACCTCGAAGATGAACTTACCGTTCTGGATGTAGTAGAGCTTGTA
Source organism: Pedobacter frigidisoli (assembly GCF_004331675.1). GTDB lineage: Bacteria > Bacteroidota > Bacteroidia > Sphingobacteriales > Sphingobacteriaceae > Pedobacter > Pedobacter frigidisoli. The sequence goes on from NZ_SJSN01000012.1 coordinate 5,597, forward strand.
CCCTATGTGTCCAGCCCCAGTCTCCCGCAGGGTATAATACCCAGTCGGCGCCAATGTAGTTAGCGATTGATCCGTATAAAACCTCGCCTCCGGAACCGACGGGCCACCTACTGGGATTGGTACGGCACCCAGGTACCTAACCGAATAGAGTGGCTGATAGAGCATTGGGGTCTCCGGACCATTGGACGGACATACCTCGTACCTGAGGGTGGAAAAGGCCGTTTGGTAGTTATGTACCAAGGGCAGATCACCCCCGCCTGGGTTCGTTGTACCCCCACCAGCCCAGTCACAGTCCACTACCTGACCGGCATAGTTGTAGCAGTAGCTCTTGGTGATATCGCCATTGTCGTCCCTGATATACTTGAGGCGTTGGAAATCGTCATAATCATAGCTCATAGTCATCCCCTTAGGATCGGTCATACTCGTCATCCCAACTAAGGGTTTGTAGGTATAGCCAGTAATGAAGGCACTGGGAAGAGCCGACCTGAGTTGACCGGCGACCGCAGCAACATCCACATCACTTGGATTGCTAGCATTTATGGTATTCATGGAGGTTGTACTAAGTGCAGCCGCTAGTGAGCTGTAGTCAACATTTTTTGCCTCTATTATGGGATACTGATTGCGATAGGAATATAAATAGCTTATCGGAGATCCACCGTTTACCTTTATGGTCCTAGGCTTGCCGTTCTGGTCATGAAAGGAATAAGATATCTTCTCCCTATAATGTGTCGGGATATGAAGAAAATCATAGCGATCTCCCAAGTTCATTTGATCTGATTCAGCAACCAATGTCCGTCTTAAAGAGAAAATTTTCGATGAACCAATAGGGTCGTATCCAAATTCGCTTATTACCCCACCCACCATGTGCTCAATGCCCTGATCACTCTTCACGGTAACCTGCTCAATCGGCTGATTTAAAATATTGTACTCTAAAAGTGAAGCTAAGAGTGGAGAAGAGCTGGCATTTGATTCATAGTCCTTGGGATAATAAAAACGGCTAATCAAAGTACTTCCATTGCTGGTGTTGCCCGAAACCTCCTTAAGATTAAAACCATTAACGGAATATTGATAAGATTTCATTGTAGGCAGCGAAACACCATTGTTGATCTCGACAACAGTATCCACTTGGACAGCGTATGCGTCAGTCGAAATGGGATAGGAAGCAGCATACAATGCATTAAGAATGACTTGATTACTAGCAGAGAAATTCATTTGTATCGAGGGGCCAATCTTGACACCATATGTAGTGTAAGCGGATCCTGGGACGACACCATACTTGTACGCTTCTTTTCTAACGAGTACATTCCCCGATTTAAAAACTTCCTTACTTAACAAGAGTCCCCTTTTCCAATCTTGTGAGGAATTTGGAGGGAAGGGAAATCCGCTGGTGTTATTGATATCATTTGCCTCTGAAAAATTACTAAACCGAGAGATGATTTTTCCATTATCGCCTGACCCTAAAACGGTTTTGGTCACCTGGGAATAACCTAGATAGGAGGATTTGGTATTCACAAGCGTAGAGTTGGAGGCTGAGCTATACACTCTATAGGTACAGGTATAATCTGCTGACCATCCAGATCCCGAGGCGATACTTGTTTGATAGACATAATTTGGAATGTTACCAACCTGCCCTGAGGACTTTGCAGTAGATGGAATATTATAATCGTATGTCTCGATGATCTCGGGTCCAAAAAGAGGTTTTTTAGTTATCTTTCTAATCCTTAGACCAGGGCCGCCAATTTCTACAGCCTGTTGAGTAGCGACCTGATTCATACTTGTCACTAAAAATATATGAAAGAAAAGATATGGATTTCCTGCATACTCACTAATCATATCGACCTTAAGCTTATAATTACCTGGCTCTAAGGATAAAATGGTTCCGTTGATTATTGAGACTTCCGAATTATCGGGCTTAACAATCTTTCCCCAAATGGTACAAGAACAATAAGTATCTACACCTTCTGTTAAGAATCTAACAGTTGTATTTACATTACCCATTTCTGATGAAATAGTAAAGTCTTTCTCAAAATAGAAATCAGTACTTGTATTATTATTATTACCTGCAAGTGCTGCTAAATAGTACTCCTGATCCAACATGGTACTTTCCATTGTCGTAAACCTATTGCCTTCAAGTTCGAAATCTGTAGTTCCCCCTGTTGGGTAAATGATTGATTTAAGACTGCATTCAATCGAAGCACCCTCATTGGCATTTTTATCTGCGCCTTTCCTTAGTCCATTCAATTGTTCATAGTAAGAAACCGATGTCGTGTTATTTGCGCCATTGGAATACCCCCAGTGATCCTGTGCATTGGAATTCCTATATGGAAGTCCTTGTCCGTAATAGTACAGGAATTTGTATGGCTTATTCATTTTTGTATTTGATTCCTCTCGCAAAGAATCCAGCCTCAGACGCTTATGATCCGTATTTGAATATAGATTTATACCACCAGTTCCGGTATTATTATTCTCGAAATAACTAGTAAAGAATTTGAAACGCTTGAGAATTCCATTATCGGATCCAAGAATATCAATTCTGTCAAGCATGTGGTCTCCATTACAATCAAGCCTTGCTGGTCCCTCATAAAAATTTATGGTGCCATTTTTGAAGATAATAGACTGTAACTTTTGAGCCGTTATCAAATTGTAGTTGAAATTATACCCTGTATATTTTTGGCACTCATTTAAAATTGTTTCCGGAATGTATACTTTCTCTGTGCCCTTAGTCAAATAATTTATGTTATGTGAGGTATAGGTAAAATTTACCTTATTGGATTTGGCATCTTCAATCTCGGTCACGTACCAACTGGTGGCATCGAAAAAATATTGTCCATCTGTCATTACTCCTTGGCCTTGATAGCGAGTGTCACTTTCAGAATATTCACGCTGACCGAACTTATACTTCACGCCCGAAGCATTAGTAATTATCCAATCATATCCATTGACATCTCTTTGGATCTTAATGTTCGGGTTAGCAGGCATTAATTTGAAACTATCGTACTCATCCTCAAAAAAGCTAAAGCTTAAATCCCCAACATTTACATGATAAAGATCCTGTTCCGAATCAGTCGTACCACGATAGGTACCCAATAGAAAAGCATCTCTCGTTGCGGTATTCATTTGATTATTCACAAAATTGCTTATCGTTTGAGCGGTCCCATAGCTGTCTGGCAAACCTCTTACTACTCTACTAATCATACCTCCAGCATTAAGGGACCAGCCGGTTCCTACCCAAGAGGCGATATCATCTACCTTTACACCACCGGCATGATAGGATAGCCCAATATCTAAACTTATATCTCCATCCTTAATTTGCCACATCGGTATTCCAATATTTGGAACGCCAGTATACTCTCCAACGGGAAGTTCAAGAAATTTGCCAAGGGATGCTGCATTTGGAGAGGGTGCTAGTACAGATACCATGTCCCCTGAGATGCTTGGTTGATTCATCTGAGCATTAGCCTTCCAACATATTGCAAGATTGCCAACTGCAGCTAATAACATTAAGGTAAAATAATTTTTAAAGTATTCCATATAGCTTTTTGGTTCTAATCCACATCTATTTGCCTAGTATAATCCCCAATTTGGTGATGAAGAAATATTAGACAAAATCTTTTTGACAAACGATGCTTTTAGAGTGATATCCGAAGCTTTTGGAGTGACGAACGTAATTCAAGCTTTGAAAATTCCAAAGAGAAAAATTCATGAAATCACTAAAAACTATTGCTCATCTGGAACATCGGCAAGTACATTGCAATCAATATTACCCCAACTGCTAATCCTAAAAATATAATAATCAAAGGCTCTAATAGCCCACTGATTGCATTGGTCTTGTATTCAACCTCCTCGGTATACTGTTCCGAAAGCTGCTCAAAGAAATACTCCAAGCGGTTAACCTCCTCTGCAATCCGAATCATCTGCACAAACTTATCAGGATAGAAATCATGTTTGGCCAAGGCATCTGATAGGCTGCTACCCAAAAGGATCTCCCTTTCTGCAAGTAATAACGATTGCTCAATTGGATAGAAAGTAATCATTTGCCTCACCATTTCCATGGCCTGAAGTAGCGGCGTAGCTGTACCAGTTAAAAGCCTCATGGTATTGGCAAACCTGGCCAAATAGATCTTTTTGGCAATATCACCCACGATTGGGATTCGGAGCAATACAATCGCACTATATTTTTTAAACCAAAATTTGTTCCTATTTAACAGATAGAATCCAATCGCGATCAATAAAAAGAATAACAGTAGGTAAATATAATTATCCAACCAATTGGAGAAACGGAGAATGAGTGCTGTAATGTAAGGCAACTTGCCGCCAAAGCGTTTGAATACATCGGCAAACATGGGCACCACGAACTTGATCATGAAAAAGATTGCCGCGAAAGAGGTGCTCAGCACCAGCATGGGATAGGTAATTGCACCCACGATCTTTCTACGCTGAGAAATCCTAGACTTATAATATTTGGCAAGCTCTCCCAACACCTCACCAAGCCTACCTGTCTCCTCCCCAATTCGAATGCTAAAATATTCATATCGGCTGAACTTATCCTGAAGCTCCAATGTTTGGGAAAGCGATTGACCCGCGATCACGCTCTTCTCAATGGCAGCAAATAGTTCAGCATCTTTTTTTGTGTAGGTGCTGATGGTTAAGGCAAGGGCCGTCCTGATATCGATTCCTGAGCGAATCAAGGTACCTAGCTCATTATAAAAGCCCTGCTTTTTTTTATCCGGAAGTTGACCACTGCCAAAAGAAATGTCCCTAGTCATAAAATCCAAAATGCCATTACCGTTTCTTAATTTGGGGTCTTTTAGAACTTTGGTCTTTTTCTGAAATGTGGAAATATCAATCGGCTTCATAGTTGTCTTAATAAATCCTTGGCACTGTAAACCTTTTTAAATTGCATCTGTATCCTCACTCCATCATTTAGCAAAACCATAAAATGTAAGCCATCCAGTGTATCTGGCGCTAATACTTCATTGCCCTCGAAAGATGTACTCAGTCCATAGGGCGCTACTTTGAAAGTATCTATGTGATCAGTATTAAATGTTCTCCATATCTCCCTTTCAGAAAAGTGATAATTAATTTTTGTAGTATCAGAGGAACACTCAAAACCATCCTCTGTTCGAATAATGTACCTTGATCTTAAAAAGTCCTTCTCCATGACATGCCCCAGTGAAAGCACAATATCTGAGGATTCGTTCCTAGCTCTAAAGCCTACGTAGTAATCATTGATCAGCCCGTATGCGGTATAACATATCGTGATGCATATGGCTGATAACAACATGGCTATGGTTACCTCCATCAACGTGTACGCATTTATCCGTTTATTGTGACTCATCTCTCTTATATAATGCCCGAATTGACCCGAGGGATTGACCATTTATACTTGCCTTTACTTCTAGGATATCCATTTCTGGATGGAATGATCCCTTAGCGCTCAAGTTATATTCAATACTGTCAATTTTAAGGTTATCCTCCCAAATACTTCCCTTTTTCTTAATATCCATGATAATCAATTCCATTTGTTTCATGGCCTGCAATTTCTGATGTGATAATGAATTGCTGAGTACATTATAATATAGACCTATTGCAATGGAGAAGATTACCATAATGATTACCATGGCAATGAGCACCTCTATCAGTGTTGATCCAGAAATTCTTTTATGTGTCAGTTTAGCCATTTCAATATCTTGCCGTGTTGTTCTTTGCCCCTAAAGATTGGAGAACCTAAATAATACTTACTTCTTGATTTCCTATCTAAGGTGACATCCACCAAGAAATTCTCGTATAATGTAGTGGGTGTCTTCATGATAAATCGATTACAGGAAACCTTTCCAAAAACCTTAACGTCCTTACTCAATTTGAGCAGCCCTGTAGCATAAACCTCTCCTGTGATGATTGATGAAGATCCAATGGAAATCATGGTCTGTAATGCCGACCGTTTATCCTCATAACTGAGGATAATCCCCTCAAACTTTACGTTTTTCCCAATATCAATTTTTGCCTGATCGACCAAATGATCGACTGATATAATGCCCAACACTGATGGATAACTGAGTGAGGCATTGTTCCCAACCGTGATCGAATCCCTTGCAAAAAGTTGGCAATTGCCTATAAATCCTTCCTCTACCTTGATTGATTGTGCAAAAACGATGATGTTATCGAGCTTGGCATATTTCTCGATAACAACCATTGAATCTGCATACAAGATCATCTTGCCACTCAATTGTTGTGAAATCACCTGACCTTTAGGTACACGAAATCTTTGGACCGAATCGAGGAACCCGACCGTTAAACTATTTGTGGGTAAAATCTGTAATTCACCGTCTATATTTCCCGCACGCTTAAGCTCTTCTTTAAGATAGCCCAAGTAAGCATCGGTTAATCCATCCAACTTTCTTCCACTATCGTTAATCTTTCCATACACCACTTCCACGCCAGAATATGGGCGACTTTCAACGTAGGCTTTTCTTATTCCAGACTTTGGTACAAATGCAACGCCTTTAATTCTGGTATCTCCGCTTACGGATAGCGGTCTGTCCTCATCGCTGAGGTAGATTGCGGTAGAATCTTGGTGATTATCCAGTCCAATCAACATGGATTTTGCAATGCTATCGGTGCTGACAAAGCTCCACACCTGTGCTAGATCATAAATGCCCCAATGTGATCTGGAGATCGTTATGCTATCGGCACCATCCCCATAAAGATCAATACTGTGATTTCCGTAGCCATTTCCTGGTTTTTCAAGCAACTGCATTTCAATACCCGACTCCAAGTTCCTTAAGATTCTGCCCATCCTAAGTTCCTTTAAATAGCCCGAGCGGTAGTGGGCCGCTAGCATGATCAAAGAGGCTGAGAGAATTGCTATAAAAAAAGCGATCACGATCGAAAAATAAAGCGCACCAGCCTTAATCATGCCAATGGTTTTTACTCCAAATATTCAGTGCCTTCAAAATGACCCAGCATTCTTTCATCCTATTTCTTCCTCCTCAATTTGATCTTGTCACCAAGCTTGATCATCCATATCTTTAACTTAGATTGTTTTTCCTGTATAACAATTCCTTTTTTGTAATAAGTTACCTGAACCTTATCTGTTGAGAGGTGGCCTAACCATTTACGATGCTTTAGTCCATTACGGTATCTTCCTTCCTCCAACAGGATCCCCTTTCCATCAAATCGTGCGAAGAGCCCATTCAATTCTCCAGAGGAATAATTGGAGATGGAATCCAATGACCCATTTTCACGCCATTTCTTCCACTCACCAACCATTAATCCACCATCAAAATTCCCCTCAGCCTTAAGATTTTTATTCAGGTAGAATTCCCTGTAGGCACCATCTAGGAGTTTTCCGCCAAAGCCGCCTTGGGTAATATTAATCTGATTGCCCCCATACCAAAAATATCTTTTGCTGTCGCTGGTCGCCTGATGCCCTTCCGGAACTACCTCGAGGTGGAAGACCACCTTATAGGAAGGATAATTGATTGTATGACTATAAAGCTCCAGTACGGATTGAGATCGCTGTGCACTACAGGCAGTTACAACCATAAAGTATGCAATTAGTATATTTAGACTGGCTTTCATGCTATTTTAGATGTAGATATTTGTTTAGCCCCTGATGTTCAATTCTAATGGAATCTCCTTGCTGCCTTATGAACCTAATGCCGTCAACTTGTTCTCCCTGTCCCACCATCACCTCCTTGCCATTGATATTTAAGATTGCGATCACCTTTTTGGTAGTTGGATTATAGATTGCTCCAGCATAGACCACAGTTGGCCAATTGACCACAGGTTTGATTGGCGGAGCCATTGATTGACTTTCTCTCACCGTTAATAGGTCATTATTAACGGAACTTGATGAACCTGCTTGCGCAACGGAAAAAGGATCATCGTAATCCAGATTAAGTGGAACCCTATCCAGGCCGTGATCAACCAACTTAAAATAGCTTGGTTTTGCAGATGATTTTCTTGTCAAAATTTCATCACTTTCACCTCCCTTAGCAAAAACCCTATAAAAGATCAACCCCCATAATACCGCTACCATACATATCAACAGATAGGTTATGCCTTTTTTCTTCATTTTATCATTACTGCACAGTAAAAGAATAATAGTTGCTAAATATTCCAGTATTCCCTGCCTTATCCACTGCCCTTATCCTCCAGAGAAGCGACTCACCGGATTGAGCATTAAGAAGATTATATGATGCACTGGAAACCGCTTGAGGAAAGGCAGTGCCGTAGAGACTGGTTGAATCCGACTTATAAACATAGACCTGATAATGATCCGCATCCCCAAGTGCAGCCCAGCTCAGCCTAACCGGAAGCGTAACAGCTTGTCTATTAGCTGGCAATAGCAAGCCGGCTTTTTCTGGTGGGGTAATATCATAGTTAAAATTCTTTACTACGCTCCATTTTGAATTCTCAGCTGCATTCTCTGCCCTCATCCTATACTGAAAGTTCCCCTCGATGGTTAGCTGTTGGAGGTAACTCAGGTTATCTGTGCTGATATTCAACAGCAACCTGCTCTCATCCAAAAAATTGTTATTATCTACCTGCAACCGATAGGCTGTAGCCCCATATAGATTGAGCCATTCATATCTCAATTCGTTTTTATTGGTTACCAGTCCATTTAATGGCGAAATCAATTGCACAGATTGTGCAGCGATACTAGAGGTATATACAATAAATGACCTAAGCGCAAAGGCAGTCTGACTACTGCCATTCTCTGCACGGACACGCCATTGATACTTCCCTGGATCAAGAGTATAGGTAAACTTGGTACTGGTGATTAATGTATCCAAAACAAGCTTTGATAAGCTATCAAAGCTAGGTGTGGCAACCTGCAGGCGGTAAAAGATTGCATCCGAACTGCCCTCCCACCAAAAGGTCTGCTGATAACTATTGGTTTCGAGGTGTTCACCGGGACCAAGCAAAATTATTTTCCGATCCTTTAGGGAGGGCTCTATAAACTCACTACAGGCAAATAGCGATAAAACAAACATCAAAAGCAGTAATCTTTCAACTTTCATACTCTGCCAGTTTAAGTAAGTAAAAAAGTTAACAGCTCAGAAGCATCCAAGATATCGCCAAACAAGAACCCTAAACAAAATACCAGTGAAGCTGGTCGAGAAAAGCTTAGGAGATTGGGCTGTTTAACTTTCTTGATCATCCTTTCATTCTTCTTGTCGAAGAAAGCCTTGCGGTAAGTGTTGCCGATCAACAGTTTATGTTCCTCAGCATGATTAAGTGTAACGGTATTTCCCTCAATAGATGTAATTTTACTGTCATTGATGATGAAAGACTTGTGTATCCTACTGAACGAGGAGCCTGATAGGTTATCTTCCATCTCTTTCATAGAGTTATGACAAGAAAAGCGCCTATCATTCTCCATGTGAAGAACTACGTAATTTTGAAGCGCCTGAATATAGATCAATTGATCACATTTGATCAACACCTCCTTAAATCCCTTGGAATCTGTTTTGATAAAAAAGGACTCCATTGCTTCCGGTTTTCTAGAGGCAAGAATTGATCCCGCCAATTGGGTAATCAACTCAAATTTATTGATGCACTTGACAAACCTATTCAGCGATACAGGCTTGATCATGTAATCAAAGGCAAGGTATTCGAATGCCTCGAAAGCCTGATGTGTATCGCCTGCGATGAGCACCACTGAGGAAAACTGCCTGATTCGGTCAACCCATGATTCATTACCAGCAGATAAGGAGGAATCAATAAATACAATATCAGGGCGAATGTGATATACTGGGTCGAAATGTTCAGGAATGTGTACAGAATAACCACGTAATTCCGTGACAGGATAGTTGGAGATGTAGGCGCAAAGCGACTCGACAGTCGATAGTTCACCGATGACGTAACAATTGATCATGAGTTGATGTTAATAAAGTAAATAGGATGTAGTGTGTAGTGGGATGATAGTAGAGCTTCCCCTTTCAGCGATCTATAGGATACTTAATAACAGTTGTTAGATTTAACATGAGAGCATAATTTTAGTTGGAACTGATTAGTTTATTCCTTTGTAATATTTAAAATCTAATATGAAAAAAAGTGGTACAAGAATTTTTATTTTTATACGAACCCCCCAAATTTTTTATACGAATACCCAATCCCTTAAGATCAGCTCAACTACTTATACCTATCTTTGTTATCGCAAATTGTCTCTTTTTTTAACACCGTCCCCTTAAGCAATCTCCGTTAATATTTGACACCCCTTTCCTGCGTACTTATAGATGATGATCCCGCTGCCATCATACAGCTTACCGAGTGCATTTCTAACTACCCGAACCTCAACCTTGTTCGAGCTTTTACCGACCCTATAAAAGCACGGAAATATTTGATCGAATTGGAGGAACCAATCGACATCCTATTCACAGATGTGGAAATGCCGGGAATGTCGGGAATTGATTTAGTGAGAGAAATTAAAGGCAAATATAGATCACTCATCCTGGTCAGTGGTCACCTGCATTATGCCCTCGACGGGTATGACCTGGATGCACAACAGTTTCTCAGTAAACCCTTTGATTATAGAAAGTTCGAGAAGATCGTAAGTTCGGTTATCTCAAAATTGCCACAAACAGAGGCAAGCATCACGATCAAGCTGAGTGGTAAGAACCGTGCGGAAAGGCTCCTACATCGGGATATTATTGCTATTGAAAGCGCCTCCAACTACCTTAAGATCCATACTACTGAAAAGACCTATGTTCCTTATGGAACCTTAAGTGAGATGCAAGCATTATTAAAACCTTTCTCAAATTTTCGTCGTATAAGTCGTTCCGTGATCATCAATACCAACTTCGTAAAGGGAACGGTACGCTATAAAATAACACTTGACAAGAACATGGTTTTCACAGTAGGAGAATCCTATAGAAAGGAGTTCAACAAAAATTTCGCCAACTATTTTAAAAAAAAATGTAAGTGATGAATAAACGATTGGTAGTCTAGGCATTCGCAAGTGAGCACTATTCAACATCTAAAGTTTTTCATGCTCGGAATCCTGTACATAGAAAAGACCTTATTTAAGTACCTGAACATTGCTGGACTCTACAAATTCCTTGAATTTTGATATTAATAAGGGTAGTTTACTAGAATCACCATAGCCTTCAAAAACACTCCCTTCTGATTTGATTGAATACCAATCATCATCAGTATTATCAACTTTTATGTTAATTATTTTTCCATCCTTTTTGGTATCAACTAAATCTATACCAACAAACCATCCTGGATTATCTAGGGTATTTATCTTAATACCATAGCTATGTTCCCAATCTCCATCACAGTTGGATTTATACCAATCTGTAAGCCATTTTAATATCTCCATTTTTATTGTTTGTGTAGTTCATCTGGTTTTGCTGGCCTGACATTTTTTCCCTCTTTTACATGAGGTGTTGGAATGCTTTTACACTCTTTTTATCATAGTGAGGTTTACTTTCAACATCTACTCTTTTCTTCTCATCCCATCCAGTGGGATTTTTAGTATTCCTTTCATATGTAGCTGTTCCAGTAATTCTCCCCACCTTAGACTCATAAAATTTGTATTAGGGTGAAGGAATTATTGAAAAAATTTCCTCACGTCATAATTGGCAATTGTGTTTGCCAACTTACTGGGACTAACCTGAGAATGGTTATTATGATTTAGATCTGCTCCCCGTTTCAACAAAAATTCAATCATCTCACCACTACCATTATAAGAAAAAACAGCTCGCCATAATGGTGTATTTCCGTAATCATCCTCACTATCAATGATTGCTCCATTTTGTATTAGGATATCCGCTGCTTCTACTGAATTATCCTGTGCGGCATAATGCAATGGATACCAACCAGTTCGATCTTTGGTGTTGGGGTCTTCCTGATGTCCTAATGCTAATTTTAAAACAATGATGTTTTTTGCTAATAAAGAATGAATGACAATATTTCTACCGTCATTATCGACAGTTCCTACTCCTTCCTTGGATATCCAATTATCAATTTCGACAGTTCTATTACCATAAATAGCCCTTATTATTTCATCAGACAATTTAGTTTTTTTTGGTTTTTTCTTCATGTTTTCGACTTCTATTTTCACTTCTATCTTCCAGATGATACAAACTCGCATCATTTTCAGTCTCAATTACCTCTTTCCTTGAACTTTTCTTTTCTTTGTGCATCTCTTGTCTAGCTTTCCATGAATGTCCTTTTTTATGACCTACATCAGTTTTTTCAGGATCTAGTGGTTTACCTGTATTAGGATCAAGCATCTTTCCCTCATCGTTTTTTGGTTGAGCGTCCCGTATTTTTGCCAATACCCCTTTCCTAAGTTTCACTCTGCTACCTGTTGGGTCTTTTTCTGTTTTTGTCTCCTTTTTGACCTTGCTTTTATTAAAATCTGCGTTTACTTTAGTGTTGTCTTGAACAGAATAATTGTTCTTACTTGAATAATGATTGTATGCCTTTGTGCCAATATAAGCCGAAGTCAATACTACAGCTGTTCCTGCAACAACCTCCGCAGTTGTATATGCAGCAATTGCCTCACCGATGTATACAAGAACTGGAATTAAGGGAGCAAAAGCTGGTTTTGGTGTAGGCCACATACCATCAGGATCGACAAATCTTATGGGGTCGTTAAACGCATAAGTGTATGGAGACCATCTCCTACCAAGTTCTGCCAGCGGATCAACCACATTCCACCTACCTATAACCGGATCATAGAACCTTGCGCCATAGTCCAACTGTTCACCAAGCTCATCCTGAACCTCTTTCCCGTTATAAAGATATTTATTATTTCCGAAACCCAAACTATTTCGCTTTCCAAATGGGAGATAGTCATCAACCTGTAGCGATCTCACCTGTCCATTATAAATATCAAAGGTCTTGCGAACGTTTCCCAGATGATCCATCAGGTTGTAGTGATAGGAATAGCTGTTGTCCCCATTGTGCTGGGCCAGCCCCTCCTCGGTATGGATTACCTCGATATTAATACCATTGTATTCAATGCCATCAATATATTCCCTCACCGTGGTCCCCCCATTTTCGCTCACCAATTTCCTCAGCTTGCTACCAGAGGCATCATATATATAACTCACCACCTTTCCGTTCCCACTTGCCACCGATGGTAGGTTAAGGATATTATAGCTCAGCGACATCCCGTTCCTGCCATCAACCGTTGCGTTACCATTTGCATCATATCCATAGGTGCCCGCGACATTGTCGATATGGTCCAGCCTGTTTCCATTATAGTAATACTGGTTCATTGCACTGCCATTCCTTGAGAGCTGGTTGATGTTGCCCATTAAATCATAATTGATCACCTCGCTCATGTAAATACCAGAGCTCGTGCCATTGGTCAGCCTGTTCAGCTTATCGTATGCGTAGCTGAATACATTGGCGGAACCCCCAGGACTGCCGTTGAGCGACCATCGCTGCTTTCCAATATTGCCATTGTACTGCCCGCCCCCATTTTCCTGATAATCCAGCTGAAAGCTAAACTCATTGCTGATGTTACTCTTGATCCACCCACGCTCATTATAGTACATCTGTGTGGACTGCATGTTATTGTGCAGGCCCTTTTGAAGGAGCTGACCGATCTCGTTATAGCTCAGCTCACTCAGGAGCACATTGTCCCCCAATATGGTGGGGCTGCCAATCTGCTCATAGGTAAGTCTCTTTCTTCCCATATGGTCATAGGTATAGCTGTTTGCAATGCTCGTATTCCCCCCAGTGGTATGGTGCAACCTTGCGGTCTCCCTCACCTCCCCGACAAAGCTGTAGCTGTTGGTCACCTCATCATAGTTCCCTGCCTGTACGCTTCCACCAAGATAATGTTGAGCAAAGCTCTTTACCATCCTACCATCATTGTCGTAGTAGCTAACCGTCCAGAGCCAGTCGCTCGTACCCAGTACCCTTACCTTTCCCGCCGTTAAAAGACCTCTCGTCCTATCAGAATAATTGGCAGCATAGTTGAAGGGCATGCCCGGTGCACTATAGTCATCATAATAGTTGATAGTCAAATACTCGCCGATACTGCCCTGCGGAATTGCATTGTTAGTATAGCCGGTGTTTAGATCAGCTATATTCTTGGTCTCAAAGGAGGTGGTCCCATTGGCAATACCCTGAAAGTCTCCACGATAGTTATTGTTGGCGAGGCTTCCGTGGAGGTCATCCACATAACGGCCAGTCATAACGACCCTTCCCAAGGCGTCGTATTTTGTAAAAAGCCATTCCTGTGGGCTCTTGCCACGTTGAACCGCATCCTGTGTCATCACAATTTGATCTATACCATTGTAGACCAGATACTCCCAGCCCTTTCCCGGAACCTTCTTCTCTACCAGTCGCTTCCTACCATCATAATGATAGCCAAAGATAAATTGGTCAAATACCAATTCCGACTCGGTAAAGCTGCCAATCGTCACCGCTGGTGGAAGCACATACCTGAGGCTACCCGCATCATCATAGACATAATAGGTATTCAGTGCACCTGTCTCACTCCACTGTCTCCTCAATACCACCTGGCCATCCAGGTCCGTGAACTCCTCGGTGGTCCCCGCATTCCCCGAGACCCAGTTCTCATCCATCATCTGGGTCCTGCGCAGCCTTCCCGCGGCATAATATCCAGAGCCCGTTGCCCCGTTCCCGCTAAGTTGCCACAGCCTAACGTCGTTAGCTACATTTGTACCGTACACAGTCTTTGCCGTGTGCCCGGCATCGCTCCCAACCACCGGCTGCCAGTCGGCACCAGGGGCTCCCTGCTCGATTATCCTATCAAGGGGAGATTCCTCAAAGACCGCTAGGCTAAATGGAGAGCTTGTCCTGACCACCTGTGGACCGTTGGCCAGATTGGAATAATAGGAAACCGCCGCTGTCCCGCCATTGTTGCGAAAGGCACCATTGGCAGATCCATAGTCCCTGTAGGGAAGATATTTTTTGGACTCGCGTCCGTTGGCATCATACTCTGAGCTCAGTACAATATCCCCCTTTCCCGGGCTGCCCTGCCACTCCACGGTCTGCACCGATCGCCCAAGCCCGTCCAGGTACTGGATCTTCCTGTTCACCGAATCAACGGGCAGGCCCGCAAGGCTCAATACCGCCTTGTGGCCTGCCGCCCTTACGCTCGACTCCATCACATAGTTACGGTCGGCACTCGGCGACTGCGCAAATGCCGTACAAAAGCTCGACAGGATAATTCCTGTAATGATCTTAATGCTATTTTTCATCATCATATTATTCTACGGCGTCAAAACGTGACATGCTCAAATGAAAGGTCCCACCAACCATGTTGATATTGTTTAATGTATATGTACCTCCCACTGCATTGGTGTTGTAAAATGAACCGGCAACTTGGTATGTTGGGCCATATAGATTCACTTTAGTCCAACCATTATGGGTAGAGATATTGTATGTAGACCCATATGTGGTGAACTCTAGGTTATAGACACCTGGTGGCACACTGATCCCGGTGAGCAACTGCGCCTCGGTAAAGCTGTAAATTACCACACCACTGCCATTCTTGAAACTCAGTGTAGTGATTCCACTTGAGCTGCCCTGGGTATCCTTATAATATTCCATTAGGGTATTCGCAGTGGAACAAGTACCCTGCGCATTGGCATAGGCCTGGCCATTGCTGTTCACCTCCGCCATCGCCTGCCCGTTTGCATCCGCCTGACTAATGGATGATGAGTAGCTCCCAGCTGCTACCGCATAAATCAAGCTACTTCCGGCCCCCATGGTACATTCCTTAGTAAAAGACTGCGATTGCTCAAGATTATAGAAAACGGGAACTGAAGAATTGAATCCGAACAACTGATGATAAGCGTAGGTCTTGGTTATATCCCTATTCTGGTCCCTGACATTCAACAACCTATCAAAGGCATCATATTCATAATAAACGGTATTGCCCTTTTCATCCACCATTGCTGTAATCCCCACATTTGGATCCATTGTGATGCTCTTCAAAGAAGCATCTGTTGGATAGATCGCAACATCGTCGACCGCATCGCCGAGTGTTAAGGTCATTGGGCCCATATAGGCTTGCTGGGCATATTTCCATCTACTGTTTTCCAGGTAGAAATAAGTTATTCTATATTGCCTTCCATTGGGTGGAACCCATCCCAAAGTGTAGTCACCATTTTGATAACGTTCGCCTGTATGGCCCGTACCCAGCTGCGCTGAGGTAAGGTCCTCAAAATTCTCAAAGAAGAACTCGCTGGACAATGCGTTGCTGCACTCCACTATTGGAAGCTTATTACGGTATCCATATTTAAAGCTGGACTTTGCTCCCCCACTCTTCGATTGGGTCAGTAATTTGCCCTGGCTATCATAAGCGTCGAATGACACAAAATTATTGTAGGGGCCTCCCATAACACTTAGCTTTGCATTTACGGGCTCTACATTTCCGTTTCCCCAGTCCTGATACTCAGTGAATAGCGATTGCACGTGGTTACCTCCAGCTAGGTCGGTTTTGATAATGGGGGTGGTGATCCTGTTGTTGGCAACCAAGTCTGAGTATGCGTTAAGATTACCATCGGCTACCATCTCATGGGCATATTTGATATTCATCTCACTCTCCCGACCATCACTCAGGTTTGACAGGATGCGATTAGGCTGAAAGTGATCGGTATTGTTGTAAACCTCCACGGTTCTTGATACCATGGGGTTATTGCCCTGCGGGTCATATTCGGTAACTGTTGTCGTATCTGAGTACACCCAGCTGCCAACGTGGGAGAACATTGCCACATCAAAGGGCACAAACATGGATTCATTTGGTGGAGAATAGCTGAGGGTGGGCAGATACCTTCTCTTGACCACAAAATTGTCCAGATCGGTCAGTTTACGCAGGTCTGATACATAATGTTTTTTTACCTCACGAACAACCTTGTAGGTATAACCTGTGGTATTACTTCCTGTAACGTAAAAATCTCGAGTTTGATCCTCCAGACCGGTCTGGAACCCATAACTGGTCAATGGAAGTCCCTGCATGGCCGAGCCCCTCACCTGGAGCGCATTCCAGCCCTGGCTACCCAAATAGTGGTGTGCGGTGCCGCCATTCTTCCACTGCTCATCGTCAACCTCTGTTACCTCCCTATAAAAGATATGACTACCCGAGATATAGTTCAGGGGATCAATAGGCGTGGAGTTTGCTATCCTGTAGGTACATTGTGAAACACTCCAATCTGGACAGTTCTTCCCATCGATCAGGTTGGCGTAATACTTTCTGGTATCTGGCGTCTCACGTAGTAAACCTGATGATATTCCCTGACTTTCCAAAGAGGTATAAATGAGCCGCTTGCGAAGTGTACGGCCAATGGTAGGAATAGAAATGTTTCGGACAACCCTCACTCCTCCAGCCTCATAGTTCATGGAGACAGGTGATCCCTGCGGATAATAGCCAAAGCTTAGCTCACCAATTGCGGCCTGTCCGTAAGCCGTCCAGGTAATGTTATAGGTTCCCGGTGTCAAAAGGAGTTGCTTACTATAATTCTGCCCGATACGGAGCAGGTGATTATAGACCGAGTTATTGTATTGGTCACGAACATCCAGAATGGCATGTTGATGAATCTGGTCATCCACGCCAGTTCCACTGTATTGGCAGGAATAATCAAAACCCACGCTCTGGGCGCTTCCTAGGGAGATGATAGTTGAGTAGCTTACTGCGTTGCTATTTCCAGTCCCCTGCCTTATCTCTCGCAAGGTTGTTCGAGCAACCTGCGGTGTTCGGGTATCAAAAACCGTATTTGATTCATACTCCAAGCTATCTGCACCTCCTGTTGGATAGGTAATCTTTCTGAGAAGTCCCATGAGTGAAAAGGCTGCATCTGGCTCCCTGTTGGCATATGCAGGGAACAATTGCGCATCAGAGGCATCGCTACTGGTTGGCAAGAGGCTCTGATTGTTCTTCCCATTTGGAAATCCCCAATAGTCCTGCGCAAAGGATAAGCGTGATGGGAGCCCGTTCATATTGTAGTAGTCAAAGCTATGTCGTTCTGGCTCTCCCCCCTCAGCAGGTGAACGGATAACACCCATCAAAAATGGTCGAGAGCAGAGTATCGCCGGGCTTCCCTGCGAATTGTAGTAGCTATTGTTGAAACTGTAATTGTAGCTAAGACTATAGATATTGGGTACTTGGTGTACCGTCGGATCTGCAGAATTGTGGCTGAAGTACTTGATCTGGTCTAGCAACATATCCCCATCAATATCGCTTCTCTGGGTATAGTGAAAGTCTGTGGAGGTAAATCCGCCGGAGATACTGATAAGCAGCACGCCCTGACTCCTTAGGTTACTGGCACAGATCTGATTCTCTATCCGTTGCGGGCACGTACCCTGAGGGCAGGCTGCAGTTGTCAACGTCCCTTGGGGCGTGCGGATCATGGTCTCTGAAACATCCGCAAGGTAATCAAAGCTAACAGCGGTATATCCAAAGACTATCTGTTCGCCATGGATACCCTCTATTTTCTTTAGATACCAAGCAGTAGGAATGAAAACATCAAAGCTCTTTCCGCAGGTAGCACCATAGGGAACGGTCTTTGTCTTCTCAGTTGCCGAGGAACCGCCAAAATAATATTTTGTGCCATTTGGATCAGTAATTCTAATTGTCCAATCCGCCGAAAACTCGTTGTTGAAATTCGTCTCAATTCGCAGTGGCGAGGTGGTCAGCTGAATGGCCTTGGTTTTTTCCGTCGGCTTTAAATAGAACTTTCCTGAATACCCATTACATTCAAAACTGAAGATATCAGCCTGGGTATCATACATATCCTTGGTTGCACTGTCAAGGTAATTGTAGGCTTCTGGAGTTGAGCTACCCGATGAAAGCCCAGCTGGCGGGGTTAACCACTTGGTACTTTCATCCGGTTTACCAAATACCGTCCTGGAGATCACACCGCCTGCATTAAGCGTCCAGTTCACGCCAACACGTGAGGCCAATTGATTGACCTTTACCCCATTTCCAGAGTTGTACGAGATACTGATGGGCACACTGAGGGATCCATCCTTCACTTCCCCAAGCGGAATAGTCGCATTCGCCGTTCCGCTGGAAAGGCTCAATGGCAGTCCACTATACTTGGTGAGCTGAAAGGCATTTGGCGCCGGCGGCAGTACTGCGGTCAGCGATGGGGCATTAATGGATTGTTGGGTACTTGGTGATTGGGCAAAGAGATTCATCGAGCCCAGCACGAACAATAACAATAGCGATTCCTTAAACTTCATGAGAAACTGTTTATCCCATGAAAATGATAAACAGTATTTTTTTAAGGAAATCCTTTTGACGAACGGACCTTATCGAGTGACGAACGATACCTTTGAGGTGATGACTTTTCAAGCATTTAAAACTCTTGATAATAAATTCATACCAACTAATCTTATGAATACCGGGGCATCAGCAGTAACCTAGTGAATCCCTGTCAAAAAAAAACCGGCGAATAGGTAGTGATAAAGTACCAACTAGGTTAACATTTCAATCCAATAGAATTCATTTACCTGATCGCTAAAACTTGATCTTGGGATGCAAATTCAACATCGCCTGCCTTTGTCAGTACAATTGTTGGAAAGGACAGATTTTTAATTTAGTGTAAACGTTCTACCAAACGCTTTTTGAAGAAACCAGCCTAAAAGCCATAGCGGCTTTTTTTATCGTCAGGAATCCCCGAATCACAATCCGCTACTCTTTCGGCAACCAGTGTCTGCATCTCATCGAGATTCCGCGTCTTGCTCATCGACTGCCGTCCCTTGGTGTCAGCAAAACGCTTAAGATAAACGGATCAGAGTACAGTTTTTCTGATAGCTTATGTAGGCTCATAACGATAGGTTTTAGGCTAAAGGTTTGAGCAGCAATCAATCAGATACCTAAAAAAATGAAAGATTTCTAAAATCGCTTAAAATAAAAGCGAGTAAATCCCGTTAAAAAAATATATCCTTCCGACAGGACAATATTAGCCAGGTAAATGCACTGAAAAGTTGATTTGTGACACAATCGACATCCTATGCTGAAACAACCTATTCCAGAAGCCGATCTATTGGAGACCTTGGGCTTCATTGTACCACTCCCAGCCCCCTTTCAACAAAGGGTAAATGAGGAGGTAATTATCGAAAACTTTGGCCGAAAACATTTATTACTCAGGCCAGGCGAGATCGCCAGAAGACTATACTTTATCCGCAGCGGTTTCCTCCGGGCATTTTTCATCGACGAGAACGGAAAGGAATGCACCACATGGTTCATGGGAAAGGGCGATCTGATGATCTCCGTATATAGCTTTTTCACCCAGAAACCCGCATTTGAGTATATTGAGGTGCTCCAGGAATGCAAATTGCAGTCCCTGAGCTGGAATCAACTGAATGCCTATTATGCCGATTTCCCACAGGGCAATTTGTTGGGCAGGATCGTAACCCAGAAGTATTACATCATGAGTGAGGAAAGGGCTATTTTTCTGCGTACCCAAACACCCAGTTTACGCTACGAACTGCTGATTGCTCAGCATCCAGATATTGAACAGAAAACCAGCCAGAACAACATCGCCTCCTACCTTGGAATCAGTAGGGAAACCTTGAGCCGAATCAGGAGAAAAAAATTGCAGCTGTTTCGCCAAACACAAAACGACCAAAATCCAGGAGCTATTTTATCACCAAAAAATTAACGTCATGAAAGCAAAAACTAAAACTACCATACTTTTTATTTTCCTAATAGCTGCTTGTCAAAAGGAACCCTTAAGGGAAAATAACCCGAAGCAAGACCAGGCAATCGATACAGCCTTGACATTAAGCGATGCAAAGGATTTTATCGAACAGATTAATCCAGATAGCAGCAGCGCCTTGGCGAAAATCGTAATAGAATGGAAACTTGCTAAAAGCGAGGAAACCCATAAAGGGAACAAGTGGCTTATATATTTATCGGGCCAACCCACCTATCAGAATTACAAACAGGGTTACCGGCAACTTGTAATCTTGAGAAACCAAGAAAGTCAAAAGATTGAAGCGAAAATCCTGGAGATTATTCCTGATGCAATTTACCTACAAAAAAAAAGAAGAACGAAAGTATCCGACTTTACGGGAAGAGTATTTGAATACAACCTCAACTACAAGTTGACTGGAGGACGACTTTACAGTAACGGAAAACCGGTTGGCAAAATTCGGCAGCTTTCGGAACAGGAACAGATCGATCAGGCAAACAAGATGTTAAAGGAAATCAACCCGCTGAGTGGAATTCAGGGAAAACAAATGAAGATGAGATCCATAGAAACCTGCGAGTGGGTGCAGGATTACTATATTGACGCTAATGGGGAATTGACCATTCACTCCACCCAGCTATGTTCTACCACCTATTTTGATGATGGTGGTGGCGGGGGATATTATGACGGCGTTGGAAGCAGTTCATCCGGTACAACTTCAGGTGGTGGATCTGGATCAGGTAACTTGGGGACTACCTCCCCTCCAGCTCCATCTAATCTTCCCGGAGAAAACAACAGCAAAGTCGATCCAAAAAAAATGATGGCCTGCTTCTCTCAGATTTCCACTCCCAACGCAGCATTTGTGGTTAGGGTCTATGTTGTCGAACCACAGCCAGGAACCTATTTTAATGTTGGTCAAAACTCTTTCGGACATGTCGCTATTTCCCTGAGCAAGACCAGTGGAAACACAACCATTACACAAACCATTGGATATTATCCAACTGAATCAGGTTTGGATAAATTGGATTCTAAATCACAAATTCTTGATAATGGTTTTATGGCATATAATGTTTCTTCTACGTATTATGTAAGCGAAGACAGCTTTCAGAAAGTCATCACTTACCTTAGCAATCCGCCCAAGCAATATCATTTCACAGATTTAAATTGTGCTGCATTTGTTTATGGAGCTGGTCAAGCCGGCGGAATTCCTATTCCCGATCCTACTACGCAAATTGGATTAAGTGGACCTGGTGGAGCTGGCTTTGCCAAGACACCCGCAGGAATGGCAGGTGCTTTGCGGGATCAAAGAATAGCAAATCCAAATTTAGATATTAACGACGCTGGTGGGGTGATGCCTGCCAGTAAGGGTGAGTGCAATTAATTAGCATATGAAAAAAAAATATAAAATATCCATTGGAGTTTTATTACTCATTGTTTTGTTTAGTAATCTCCCTCCGTTCCAATATTTCTTTCAAGAAAACTATTATTACAGGAATAAAGATGGGAGTTTTCAGTTTGAGGAAATAGGAGGAACCGAAAGAACCTTTGAAGTTGCTGAAAAACAATTTGAACATTTCAAATCGCTCCATCCAGAGAATCCAAATAAAGTTCTCTATCGGAATTTCACGTTTAAACCCTGGCGATTCTGGGAATGGTGGACTATGATCTCACATTTTCAAAGATATAGGTTGCCCAAATATGAATGATAAAAAAATGCCTGATCAACGATCTGGCATTCATTTAATAACAGGAATAATCATCAATAACCTTGTTATTGATGATATCAATTAAAATACATTGATTGTAGGCAACATCCCTTGCTTCACTAAGATCGTTGGTTTCTAATAAATCTTACATTGCCATTTCAGCAGAAACCCCGTAAAGTGCTATTTCATTTTTTTGAGCTGGATTTTCCATAATATTTATTTTCGAATTTGTAGCCCAGGTAAAATATTCCGAATAGTCAAGGGCGGTCGACAGACCGTTTACATACCTTTGATCATTCAACAGGAATATTTTACAGGTTAGCAAGGACCAGAAAGTATTTGGGAAAAAACTTGCGGGATATTTAGAACGCTAAATAGCTTGTTATGGTAACTAAACGTTTTTATTTGCTATGAGAGTTACCTTTCTGAAAATTAGGACCAGATTATTGGAAGCCAAGCAAAATGTGAGGAGAAGATCTTGTGCAAAATCGCTGGGCAGTATCGATTATTTGTTAGACTTATTTTTAGTTTTCACTTGGCTTTGTTCGTGAAAAGAAATTAATTTCTTTTGGTTTGCAATGATCTCCAACAAATCTTCAATCTTGCCATTTTTTGATAGCAACTCTTTTTCCAATTCAGCAATTTGATTCTGAAAGACAACGATATCTTTACTGAACATACTCTTCAATGGTTCTTCATTTAAATAGTATAAAAACAGATTTTTATTGAAGAGCCTAGAAAACAATATTAGCTTGTCAATATCAACAGACTGTCTATTGTATATCCCATATAATGTTGACTCGCTGACATTGATATATTGCGCAACATTTTTTGCCTTTAAGCCATTCTGCTTAACCAAATCTTTAATAATCTTTCCAATTGCAAACGCCATAAACAAAGCTTGCAAAACAGATATTCTTAACTAAATTATAAACTATCATAATATAATAGCTTTTAATACTAAATAATAGTAGTTTATAACTAAAATTCTTATATTTGATTAAATAATCACATTTTTATTTAAAAACTAAATGAATTAATTCATAGCAAGTGAAGATTAATTTAAATAGAGCATAATAATTTTAATTTTGCAGTAGTAATCTTAATAAATACTGCTAACGAACCTCGCCACTAAATCTGGTAAATTTCACGCGAGCGTAAGTGAAGCATCCATACCCTATATAACTATAGGGCTGGTGCTCGCTTATGTTTAATGTGTGAAATTTTTTCGCAAGAAAAAATTGGCTTTACCAGAGCCTTGTGACATTAGACTTTGCGGGTGCTAGCCCTAAAGTAACTTCCAGTTCGTATTATTATCAGGCTCTGAAACGATACGAACATGGAAAACTATGAGCATCTTTCCGACGACGATCTTTTAATCCAACTTAAAAACGGAAACCATTCTGCGTACACGGAAATTTATAATCGCTACTTCTATTTGATGTTCATTTTCGCTTTAAAGAAAATTCAGGATGAAGAGCTTAGTAAAGACTTTGTCCAAGAACTTTTCATCAACTTATGGAACAAAAAAGAATCGCTCTCAGAAAACGGAAAACTTGCCTCTTTCCTTTATATATCCATTAGAAGTAGGATTTTTGACCATTTTGCTCACCAAAAGGTTGAGCATAGATACCTGGATTTTCTAAAGAACTACCAAACAGCTGCTATTGAAAAAACAGATCATCTGGTTCGAGAAAGGGAGCTTAGCGATTATATTGAAAA
Organism: Pedobacter frigidisoli; assembly: GCF_004331675.1. Classification (GTDB taxonomy): domain Bacteria; phylum Bacteroidota; class Bacteroidia; order Sphingobacteriales; family Sphingobacteriaceae; genus Pedobacter; species Pedobacter frigidisoli. The sequence goes on from NZ_SJSN01000012.1 coordinate 29,664, forward strand.
ACAGATTCAGGCACTTCCCAAAAAGATGAGGCAGATTTTTGAGCTCAGCAGAAAAGAACATCTCACCCACAAAGAGATTGCAGTTAAGCTTGAGACCTCAGAACATAACGTCTCCAAACAAATCGTAAATGCCCTAAAAATTTTCAGGACAAAGCTTACCAGTTTTTTGCCATTCACATTTCTGTAGTTTTTCTTTAAAAAAAACTTACTACCCACCGATATGTTCGCCGTACTAACTTCAAATCAATTTGATTGCAATGGACAACGAACAAATTAGGGCACTTCTAAAAAAGTATAATTCTGGTAAATGCACAGAGGAAGAAATGCTATGGATTGAAAAGTCTTTTTTTGAATTTAATGAGCAAGATATAGAGCTTTCATATAAAAAGCTGGAGGGATTAAAAAAACAAACATACAGTCATTTACCCAAGCCAACAACAAAGTTTAATGGATTAAGAATCTTAATATCTGCAGCGACCGCAGCGGCGATAATTGCTATAGCCATTTACATTTTCTTACCACACACTCCCAACAATACCGCTGCAAGCTTAAACCTTGCAGAACATATCCTTGCAAAAGGAAATGTCGCACAGATTAAGTTATCCAATGGAAAGACCATCCAATTGGATGAAAGCAAAAATGAGATTACCATCAACGCATCATCAATAGCTTATGCAGATGGGACAAAAATAGAGATTGCTAATGATGTACTAGAACAAACCATATCAACGCCTCGAGGCGGCGAATATCAGATAGTGTTGTCCGACGGCACCAAAGTATGGCTAAACGCCGCTACTGTTTTACAATATCCCACAAGCTTTAGAGAGCAAGCTAAAAGGAGTGTAAGATTGGTCAGCGGCGAAGCCTACTTTGAGGTAGCAAAGGATAAAAAACATCCGTTCATCGTTAACACCTCAGGACAAACCCTTACTGTTCTTGGCACTCACTTTAATATCAAAGCATACCAAAGCGAAGTTAAAACTACTCTATTGGAGGGCGCTGTGAAAATAAACTCCGCTAGTCAGTCTGATTCAATAAGGCTAAAGCCAGGTGAGCAATCGCTTGCCGTGGGAAATAAGTTCCAAAAAAGAAATGCAGATATCGATTTGGAGATGGCCTGGAAAAACGGCAGGATGAAATTCAGAAATGCTACCCTACAATCTATGTTACCCGAGGTTGAAAGATGGTATAATATTCAGATTGAATATGAGGGAAAAACACCAGACATCCACCTCACGGGTGGAATATCAAGAAAGTCCAGTCTTGCAACATTATTGAAGTTACTACAAATGAGTGGTGTCAATTTTACACTTAATGAAAGGCAGGGGATAAAAACCTTGACGATAAAATCTTAATAGCCCCTAAAACAATAGTCCATTTAAACCCTAAACTGCCTATGTAGAGATCTAAATTCAATTTTAGTTAATGATTCCAGATAAAAAAGCCGGAGGTGTTTTGTAGAACACCACCGGCAAAGTCTGGTGCATTATATCAAGCACTAACCTAACATTTTATCAACCAAACCAAACAAAAGTATGATTTTTTATCAACTGAAGGGAAACTGTGACCAAAAACATCCCTATCCACCACCAGCATATTTTTCAAAAAATATAAATTGGAGATTTTGCACTAGGCTTTTTATTAAATCTTCAACATTGCTGATTTTACTCACCACATCTCTTGTGCGGTTTTCCAATGCGCAGACGATCACCTTAAAAGTTAACCAATCATCCCTACGCTCTATCCTAAACAAGATTGAGCAGCAAAGTGGTTATGACTTTTGGTATAACAAAGGCGCTATAAGTGAGACTGAGAAAATCAGCGTTGATGTCAAAGGTCAACCTCTGGATGTTGTTCTGAAGATCGTTTTCGCCCAAAAGAAAATAGGATTTGAAATCGTTGACAAGACAATATTCTTAAAGCCTTTAACTGAAAATCCAAAAGGTAATCCAACTAAAACAGAGACCAATATCGAGGGATATGTGGTAGATGATCAAGGTAAGCCAATACCTAATGCTACAATCAAGGTCAAAGGCGGTGATATGATGACTATAGCAAATGGCTCTGGTCGATTCAAAATCTCAACCATGAGTGATAATGGAATTTTGATTGCAACCTCATTAGGCTACTCGCAAACCGAAATACCTTTTTCATTCAATAACCGGGTGCTTAACATTATCCTTCAAAGTGAGGAAAATAGACTGGAGGATGTTCAGATTGTATCGACAGGATACCAAAACATCCCAAAGGAAAGGGCAACCGGGAGCTTTACACAAATTGACAACAGCTTGATCAATAGGAGTGTTGGACAAAATATCCTCGACCGTCTAGATGGAATAACCAACAGCTTAATTTTTAATAAAACCAGTCCCTTGGGAACAGGAGCTAGCAGCTCAACACTTTCTATCCGTGGACGCAGCACCATAATGGGCAATCCCAACCCGTTGATAATTCTTGACAACTTTCCTTATCAGGGGGATTTGAGTAACATTAATCCAAATGATATAGAAAGTATTACAGTCCTGAAGGACGCAGCCGCAGCATCCATTTGGGGCACGTTGGCAGGCAATGGTGTAATTGTTATAAACACCAAAAAAGGAAAGCTCAATCAAAAGGTTAGCGTAAATCTCAATGCCAATATCAAGATCTTGGAAAAGGCCAATTTGACAAGCCAGAAGCAGTTAACGAGCGCTGAGTACATCGAGGTAGAACGCGACCTATTTGACAAGGGTAAATTTAACTCCACCATAAACAATGGCTACGGTAATTTATCGCCAGCGGTAGAAATCATGTTAAGCAAGAGACTGAACAATATTAGCGAAGCAAGGATGATCCAAATGCTTGATTCACTATCACGGTCCAATGCCACCGACCAGTTTCTGAAGTACTTTTACCGCGAACCCGTCTCTCAACAGTATCAACTGAGCCTAGATGGCGGGAGTGCCGCTCATCAGTATTTTATTTCGGCAGGGCTTGATCAAACCTTAGGTGACCGCAAGAGCACTTCAAACAATCGTAAATCCTTAAATATCAACCAAACTTTCTATTTGCTAAACGGCAAAATGGACGTGGTTGTCGGCCTCGCTTTAACCCAAAGTCAGTCCGGCTTTAATTCCCGTGCATATAACCCTCGATATCCATATGAAAATGTGACCAATGAAAGTGGGATTGCACTTGCCGTGACAGATGGAATATTGCGATTACCTTATGCTCAAAGCGCAGGGAACGGAAAATTGCTCGACTGGCTATATCGCCCATTGAACGATGATGCACAGAATTCAACAGGCAAAACCACAGATTACCGTCTGAATACCCAATTGAGCTACCAGATTTTGAAATCATTGAAAATGTCGGCAAATTACCTATATCAGCAGGGTATAACTTTCAACGAAGTATTAGATGATCAAAATTCTTATTATGTCCGCCAACAGGTAAATACCCTTTCTTCCATCAATACAACTACAGGCTTAGTCTCCCGTCCCCTACCCTTTGGAGATATACTTTCCCGAACCAACTCAGGTTATCATAGCAACTTCGGGCGTATACAGTTTATTTACAGCAAAAGCTTTGGGGAGAGTCATGAGCTTAATGGAATCCTGGGTGGAGAGGTTAGGGAGAATATCGTCAACAGTTCAGCAAACATATTGTACGGCTATAACCGCAATACACAAACCTCATTAAACCAATTTATAGACTTTTCCAAGTTCAATAATTATTTCTATAACACAACGACCTCGCAGATTCAGACGGGTATTTACAATTATGGCACTGTAGATCGTAATCGTTCAATCTACGGTAATCTTGACTATAGCTATCTAAAAAAGTATCATCTTTCGTTGAGTGCGAGAAAAGATGAATCCAACATTTTTGGGGTTAAGAGCAATCAAAAAGGCGTTCCGTTATGGAGTGCAGGAACATCCTGGCTAATCTCTTCCGAAGAATTTTACCCACTTATTCTTCCCAAATACCTGAGATTTCGATCAACATATGGCTACAATGGAAATTCCGACCAATCTACCTCAGCATATTTAACTGCGTCTATTGACAACGTGGCAAATATTTATGGACAATTCCCTGCAAATATCCAGAATCCCCCAAATCCCTCACTAGTATGGGAAAAAATTGCCAATCTTAATCTTGGCCTCGACTTCGCAACCAAGGGTAATCGAATATCAGGAAGTATTGAGTTTTATTTAAAGAATGCGAAGGACCTCATTGGGTATGCTTTTACAGCTCCCCAAACTGGCATAACCCAATATCGTGGAAACTCCGCCAGCTTGAAAACGAAGGGATGGGATTTCAGCATCCAATCCATAAACACGAACGGGAAAATAAAATGGCGAACATCCCTACTGGTAAATTTTGTTAGAGACAGAATCACGGCTTATGGAAGAGAACCGGCCAGCAATAGTGCATTGGTAATTTCGAATACCTACACCCCGATTATGGGTTATCCTGTTTATTCAATTTTCAGTTATCCCACCACCATTCTTGATAATGCAGGAAATCCCCAAGGCTATCTAAACAATGTTGTTAGTAAGGACTATACAGGTATGGCTAATTCCAATAACCGAAGCGACCTTGTCTATCACGGATCAGGAAATCCAACTGTTTTTGGTTCATTAATTAATACAATCGGTTGGAAAAAATTTGAGTTTTCCTTTAACCTAACCTTCAAGGGAGGATATTATTTCAGGAGAAACTCACTAAACAACACCAATCTATATAATAATGCCTATAACAGTACAGATTATGCCAATAGATGGATGAAAGTGGGCGATGAATTCAATACATACGTCCCATCATTAGTCTACCCTGCGATCATAAACAGAACTAATCTTTTTACTTATTCGGATAAATTAGTCGAAAGAGGTGATCACCTACGTTTCAAGGATGTACGCATTGGATATACATTAAACAATCCCCATAATCATTTGGGAATCCATCAACTCAGTTTTTTCGGTTACGCCAGTAACTTAGGCATTATATGGCGAGCAAATAAATATGGCATCGATCCCGACAGCCAGATCACAGATCAGCAAAGGGGCATTGCCTTTGGTTTAAAAGTAACCTTCTAAAATAATCAAGATGAAAAAATCAATTATCCATGTCCTATTCATACTAATGCTGGCGATGACCTATAGCTGTAAAGATGGGTTTTTGGACGTAAAGCCAAAATCGGACCTGGTTGTTCCAAGCACTTTATCAGATTTTGAAGCAATGTTGAACAACTCAAGCCTTTATCGAACCGCTGCGTTGGGTCAACTATCTTGTGATGACTACGAGTACCTAGATTTTGCTGCATGGCAGAGCACAGTAACAGCCACAGAGCGAAATGCCTATATCTGGCAAAGGGATTTATTTAGCGGAGAGCAGGCACGACCAGACTGGAATATACCATATAGTTCTGTATTTTACGCCAACAATGTTCTCGAAAGCATGAAGAAGCTTGATCCAGCTACGGAACCAGAGAGATATAACCAAGTGAAGGGATGGGCGCTTTTTGTCCGTTCAGCTGCCTTTTATGACCTATTGCAAAACTTTGCTCCCCCATATGAGGTAACCGCGGCAACTTTTGATCTAGGAATCCCACTCAGGCTATCCCCAGGTATAGATGAAATCTTACCTCGAGCCGACTTGGCAACATGTTATGCACGGATTATTACCGATCTAACTGAAGCAGCAAGCCTACTGACAGCAACCTTTCCTTCAAGCAACCGATACCAGCCTTGTAAAGCGGCGGCTTTCGGGTTACTCTCAAGAATTTACCTTAACATGAATCAATTTGCAAACGCACATAAATATACGGATATGGCATTGTCGCATTACAATAAACTCATTGATTACAACACCGTTTCACAAGCTAGTGCCACACCTTTTTCATTCACCAATGACGAAACGATATTAAATAGTGGGCAAGTACTTTTTTATGAGACTACTATATCCAGAATAACAAATACAAGGGTTAAAGTTAGTCCTTCTCTCATTGCACTATATGAGACAAAGGATCTTAGGCTACCTATCTTCTTTGAAAAAAACACCAATGGCAGTTATAGTATGAAGCGAGGTTACTTTGGGGGTGGCAGCTATGGCTTTTCCGGTATCGCGACAGATGAGCTCTATTTGACTAAGGCAGAGTGTCAGGCCAGGGACGGTGATACAAATGCAGCGATATCTACACTCAACCAGTTACTCATCAAGCGATATGCTACGAATTTTTTTAGCCCCGTTACTGCCAGTAATCCTGTGGAGGCACTGTCCAAGATCTTGATCGAAAGGAGAAAAGAACTTGTTTGGCGGAACCTAAGGTGGTCAGATTTACGGAGACTCAACAAGAGTGGTAGTTCAATTACATTAAAGAGAATCCTCAACGGAACTGAACACACATTGGAACCAAACAGCCCCCGATATACCTTCCCGATACCTGATGATGAAATCAATGCAAGTGGAATTATTCAAAACATAAGATAATGAAGAGCGCATTTAAATTTATATTACTAAATGGGCTTATTTTTCTTGCCCTTATTGCCCAAGCAGAAGTTACAATCGAGGGGAGTATTACGTTCAACGAATCAAAGATGGACATCAGCAACGTATGCTTTGAAATATATGATCATTACCTATCCCCCCAATCAACGCCACCTAAAACAATTGTCTGTCCTGTCAATGCAAAAGGGGAATTTTCACTCGTTTTCAAACCTGAAAACAAATTGTTCTACATAGGTATCTATTTCACCAATCGGCAAAGTCAAGAGGTTTTTCCCATCGAAACAAAACTGCTCCATAAGAAATTTATTTATGAAGATCAAGACTACCTAAAGGTTAGTTTGAACGTGAGGGGAAAGTGGATATCTTTCCGCGGAAAAGGTTCGGAAAAATTAGATTGTCAATACCAGATGGCCTCAGAATTAATGTCACAAGCAATTTCATCACGTATAACCAGCTTGAAGAACAGTCACAGATACGATGAAAATTTTAAGTTCCAGCAGATCATGAGAGATACACGATGGGCCATACAAAAACAAATACTGGAGACTTACAGATCGACAATGACAGAGCAAGTTTTCGAGCATATATCCTCGCAGGTGAGGTTTGATCAGGAATATTATTATCTTAAGATACTAGCGTATGATTATTCTGCAGGCATACCTGCTCAGCGCTCTGCCGCAATACGTTTTTTCAAGCAACAATATGCTAATGACCTACCTCTCCCCAAAGATGGTCCAATTGCAACACTATCGTCGGAATATTACCTATATCTCTATAAGTTAAACTGGTTAAGAGTTGAATTCGAAGAATTTCCGGAAGGTCATGCCTTCGAACGAGTTTCAATGAAGAAATTTTATGAACACCTTACGAGCAACTATTCGGGCCTGACACTTCATCATCTGCTATTATTGTTTTTTACAGAGAGTGGAAAACAGCAAAATGAAGTCATGTCCTATTACCTACCCACTATTGCCGTCCTTCCTGATGGATTTTCAAGAAAATTATTGGTCAAATGGCACCAGCGATTTACGGAATTTCATGACCAAGATTTCAGTTTAACTGATGAAAGCGGAAAAACTGTCAAGCTCAATACTTTAAGGGGAAAGGTTTTGGTAATAGACTTTTGGTTCAATGGTTGCCAGGGATGTCTAGAGATGACCCCTAGTATCGAAAAACTTATCAACGATTTCAGTTACAACCAAGATGTGCTTTTTATAAGTATAAATACAGACGATTTAAGAAAGTTTCAGGATGGAATAAAAATGGGTGGGTATACATCGGATAAGCAATTGATTTTGTACACCTCAGGAATGGCGAGACAACACCCATTACTTAAGTACATTGGTATTGATTTTTATCCCACTATAATGATTATTGGCAAGGATGGAAACCTGATCAGCTCGAGAGCGCCAAATCCCCGCATAGATAATGGAGCGGCCTTAAAAAGAATGATTTCAGATGCATTGTAAGGCAAATAAACGGGATAGTATTTATCCCGTTTATTAAATCTGTATGTGGTTCAATTGCCTTCTTTTAGGTTACTCCTCAAAAATCGCCAATGACGAGGTACCCACTGGTTGCCAATCCCCAGGCAATTCTGAATAAGGAAACTCGGAACCCTTATCTACATCCGTTGTAATTACACAATGAACTGTACTGGAAGTTGAACATCCCAAATCAGGATTTGCAATAGGCCTTAACTGATATTTACCATCAATATTGGCATAGCGATAAGTTAAGAGTTTTGCATTCCCGCTTGGTTTGAAAGCGCTAAATGATACGATCATAGCTACTGCTGCGAAGCTCATGATCATTTTTTGAACTTTGTTCATAATTTAAAATCTAAATTTTGTTATTTAATATTAAAGTTATTCTCCAAACGAATTGCAATAAGTGATAAGAGGATGAACCCCATGTTAAACCACAAATGTTCCGTCCAGCTTAAAGACTCGATGACACCTCCACAGTGGCAGGGAAGCTTACTCGCCCACATCAATGCGATCACTATATACACACTAAAAACCAACATCATCCCCAAAAAGCTCCAAAGTCCAATTCTGGCAGTTTCAGGTATCAGGATAAGTACTGCGATCAGAAATTCAACAATTGGAATAGTCCAACTGATGAATAAAGCAAAACCTCCTATTATCTCTACCTTGGCAATACCATTCATAAACCGTTCATGGTCCATTATCTTTTCATATGCCGTGTAGGCAAAAAGCGAAGCAAGAATGATATTTATAAGCGAGAGGAGTAATCCATTGTACTTTGACCCATGCTTGATGGAAAAAACCTTAATATTTAATGTTTTCATAATAATTGATTAGATGTTCATCAAATTGGCGGCATCCACCACCGGGAGCAATTAGCTCCAGTATCATAAATAAACTCGTTGTCACGGCACTCCTTTCTGATTAGCGAATCGGAACCATCTCCGAATCAATAGGTTAAAATTCAGTATTCCAAAAAATAATAAAGAGTACATTTGTACACTTTTAATTTGAAAATGTACTCATTTACAATTAGTTGAATTAAGGAAGAAGAGAATAATAACGGCGGAAACTAAAATCTTTCATCGCAAGAAAAGACGTTATGTCTTTGTGCTTGACAACATTGAAGAGTGCTGGATGGGCATTATGGAATTTTTGATATTTTTGCTTGCCGGACAAATTAAAAAGATCTTCGTGATGGTCTATCCTGGCTTTATCATAATAGAATTTCAACTCTTCTTCTAACTTGTTAACCCTTGGATTTGAAAGTCTCAGCGTGAGAAAATCCTCGTAACTTATTTCTAATAAGATCGTATTTGGTAAGACCTCGATGTCAGAGATTGCCTCTTTTTGGTTAAAAAATACGGGGTAAGCGAGAACAAAATCGCCAGGATACCAGAACCACGTTGTATGTGCTGGATTGGATGGATTACTATTAGTCACTTCCCTTAAATACCCCTCAATAACAAACCAGGCAAACTTAGCGCTCCTTCCCTTTCTCAAAATGTATTCAGAATTGGGAAATTTATAAACCTTTAGTAGAGGTCTCAAAGCAATATAAAAAGCAGGGGATATTTCGCAAAAGGAATCTATCCGGTCTACAATCGCCTGATAGTATAAATCTGAGATCATAAAAATGGTGTTGCACTCCGACTTAAAAAAAAGAGGGATTAGCAAACCCCTCTTTAAGTACCTGGCTTCCGACGGCTTGGTAAACTGAAAGTTGAAATGTTAGTTAATAAATAAACAATTACTTCTCACTGCAAATTCAGCAACTAAGTTTCCTAGCACAAGATTTTTTTGCGGATGACCGATATTTTATCCCAATGACCAGTATCGCTATGCGAATGACTTTCAAAACAGTCAGCCTTTGGTATTTAAAAAGACAATGTTTATTTTAGCATAATACTAGCCGATAATTTAGATAATATGACGGAACTAAAATGCATCGTCATCGACGATGAACCTTATTCGATTACCCGAATTGAAGAGCTTATCCTAGTTACCCCAGGAGTAACACATGAGCAAAGTTTTGAGAATGCCTATGATGCAATGAACTATTTGCATAATCACAAGCATATTGATCTAATTCTATCAGATATTGGTATGCCTTATATCAATGGCATAGAGGCAGCACAGCTATTGAAACCATACTGTGATTTTTTGGTCTTCATTACCGGTCATAGAAATTATGGCGAGGAAAGCTTTGAGGTAGGAGTCGACGGATATCTTATGAAGCCCTTGAAGAGGATAAAATTCATACAGCAGATACAAAAACTTTTAGCGATTCGGGAGCAGGCACACGAATTAACCAGGGATGATAAATTTATATTGGTGAAAGGAAGCCTGAAAAACAACTATGTTACCATTGAATGTGATAAGATTACGCATGTCAAAGCGCTTTCCAATTACATTCAGGTTTTCTCTACTGCCGGAGTTCAAACAACTTATCTAAGTCTCACAGAGATGGACAGTTTACTCAGGAACAAGACTAGTTTTCTAAGAATCAATCGTTCAGAGATCATTTCATTCAACTATGTCAAAAACATAGATGGTCTACAGATCTTAATGAGTGATGGGAATAAGTTTTCTGTAAGTAGAACTTACAAATCTTCTTTCGAAGATTTCTTAAAGAAAAGGATTCCATGAAATTGAGAATTATAGTATCCTGCTTGTTGTTGTCAAGGTATCTGTTAAGGAGGTCGTTGGTTCTGTTGATTGATGTGTTTTAGTTTTTTGAGATTTAAATACGAAGACGGTTCTTTTCGTAAGTTTTAAATATTTTTTTGCTTTCATAACCACTGATTTGATGGTCAATTCTAGCCTATGTGGAAATTATCCACACTTTTATTATGCAGAACATGGAAATTTTATCTGAGACGCTTAAACCACGCATTAAGCCGGCAGTCGTTCATTTCATATGCTGGGCAGCCTTTATTTTTATAGAGGTTATAGTTGCTGGTCTAGTCAAACAGCGCTTTAATAGCCTACCCTATTATGTATTGTTCTGTTCGATGAACATAGGACTGTTTTACTTACACGGTAATTTCGTAATGCGACTTGCCACTGGTATAGGGGTACTACGAATGATACAGCTTTTGGTGCTGATTTTACTTGAAATTACAGCTTATTGTTTGTGCGCTGTAGCAACTAGCCTGATCTTGCTGCATATTTTCAATGAGCAACCGGAAAGTGGCTTAAAATTTAATATCGCCTATTTTGCAATCGTTATCTACAGAGCACTATTTTTTATAACCTTTGGAACAGGCTTTTATTTTTTAAAGCAGTTTCTCATTCGAAAAGAAGCTGAAATGCAGCATGCGATTAAGGTGGAAAAATTAGAAAACAAGTTATTGACAGCTCAAAAAGATTACCTAAGAGCCCAGATTAATCCTCATCTCCTATTCAACACGCTTGACTTCATTAAAGCAGTCTCTAAGAAAAACCCAGAGCAATCTGACCAGGCCATTGATTGTCTGGCAGAGATAATGGACTATGCATTGGAGACGAGCCATAAAGACCTTGTCCCCTTGGATCGTGAAGTGGAGCAAATTGAACATATGATCCAACTGAACTGCCTAAGAAGCAACAACCGTCTCAACTTGCGCTTTATAAAAAAGATCGAATACCTGAAGGCCAAAATCATTCCCATCTTATTGTTGACACTTGTAGAAAACGTGTTCAAACATGGTAACCTATTGGACGATGCACACCATGCAAAGATGGAATTATTGGTTACGGATAAATCCATAACTTTCAGAACACTCAATCTAATAGCCAGCACTCCGCCCTCCAAATCAGAGCATACAGGTCTAAAAAATATTGTAGCTCGATTGGCGCAATCATATCCCGGCAAGCACCTTTTTGTTTATGGCGCCGAGAAAAACGTTTTTAAAACTGAATTAAAAATCAACCTATGAAAAGGCAATCTTTTATCCGGATTATCTGCCACCATCCCAACAAATCCTCCCGAGGAGAGTGAGATATATTTGGTGATTTCTTTGTACGCCTCCCAGTTTGGTTCATTATTTTATCGCTGAGCAGAACCTTATAATTATTATAAAGCTATTTTTTTAGTTCCTTATGATGATTTCCAATAGCATGCGTAAATAACATTACCCGATTGGCGTGTTCCCAGATGGGAAAAGCAAAGCCCTTATCAGCCCTAGCTCTAGAAAGATGATGTGGAAACCAAAACTTTTGCAGGCCAAGAATAGCGGCAGGCGATCAAAAGCATTTGTAGAAACGGAACGATTTACTAGCTTTAAGCAAATATTAAATGGAATGCCAGTCCCAGATCCAGATCGCTTTATAAGCCCTGCTATGCGCAAAATGATAGAGGTACAAGAGAAAATCTCTAAGATCGCCTCTACCCCAAGTGAAGTTGCAGGTTACAGCAGCCTACTTGCAAATATCTACTCTCGGCAAGGTATCATGAGCGTAGCTGCGTTACGTGCCTACAAACCTGGAATAAGGAATCTTTTTAGGAAAAAAACAACCTTTGAAAGGATAATGGATTTCACCTACCCAGGCCATCTTCAAAAACTTCTGGACAATTTTCCAGAGCTGCTTGAAAATGAAAAAGAAAAGCTTGAGCTCACCAGTTACGACTTTGTACCAGATGAACTGCCCGAAGCCGACAAGATCATTATCTATAAAGAAATTCCCAGGATAAAGCTTCGGCTAGAGCAGATCTATCACGATCACAAGAAGCTTTATGAGCTGAGACCAAGAGAGTTTGAAGAACTGATGGCCGAGTTGATGGTGCTTGATGGCTGGCAGGTCGAGCTGACCAAACAGACAAGGGATGGCGGTCATGACCTGATATGTTTGAAGAGTATGGACGATATGGAATTTAAACTGATAGGAGAATGTAAACGAAATGCTGCAGCACGCAAGATTGGTGTAGGCATACTACGAGAATTGCAAACGGTTATCTCGGACGAATCCGCTCACAAAGGCGCCATCTTCACCACTTCTTATTTCACAAAGGATTCTGTTAGCTACAGCAAAAAGTACGATCCAAAAAAAATAGAACTAAGGGATATTAACTATATTATCAACTGGATCAGACGTAATAATAAATAGCAATTTGACAATTTCACTTTTTCAAAACCTAACCATTTTCAACTTCACTTTGCTAAAATGGAAAAAAATTGAGAAATGCTACTTAACCTTTTTGCCTTTAGGTAACCAGGAATATGTCCTGAAAGAGAACGGACTGAAATGATCGGTTAACAAATAATCAATAATTTCTCAAGAGCTAAGCTATAGGCCGAACATATCGTAGGGTATACCGCTCGGCAATCTATTACATTAGTGCTGGCCAAAAGGATAAGGCAATACAGGCCATTGAAAACCTTAAAGATGGATTTAGCCATCCGATAATTACCAGGGTTGTTCCATTCAAAACTTTTGAACTCAACCAGAAAACTTTCCTCAACTATCACCAGAAAAACCCCGATACACCCTTTTGCAACACCTACATCTCGCCAAAGCTTTCACTGCTAATGCAAAAATTTGGAAAGCATGTTAAGGTCAGATAATCTTGATCCTAATTGGCCCCTTGATCTTTTCAATATCTACAGGTTTTCCCTTTTGCGTGATTATTACTTTTCCCTGTATCTGGAGATCAATCGCAACCCCACGAACTTTTTCCATATGTTTGCGCCAATCTGCCGGAAACAAAGATCTTGCAATTTCCGATGGACAGGTGCTCTTTTCCTTCCCCCTTTCACCGGCGGTAGCTAAGATAGTTTTTGCGATATCGGGATGTTGTGGCATAGTACAGCAACAATCAATAGCTGATTTGATTTACAGAAAGCCTATTCGATATCCAAACTTTTATCACCTTACCATTGCTGGATAAAAAAGCGTAGCCGAGCCAACACAAGAAAAGAAAATAGTATCTTAAAGCATCTAAAACGCCCAAATGAAATACTATTACCAATACGTCTCACCAAAATCGGTGCGCATTGAACTTATCACCGAAGACAAAAAAGAATCTGAACAGTTCCATGAATTCGATACCAGCGGAGCCTATGATCAGGAACTTAAATCACTTTACAGCGCAGCACTTCTTCCTTATGCTGCAAATTCAACAATTACAAAAATCAATTTTATGGAATTTCCAAAGGTCGCACCAGTTAGCTTTGACAAGGCAGTGATCGAATAAAAAAGCTTTGCCTAAAAAAGCCAAGCTTGAGCTAAACTATTTCTTCTGTTGTCCATATGGAAAGTTATACATCATCCCGCTTTTCGAAAGCGTCATGCGTCTTTTTTCAAATATCTCCTCCATGACCAGCCAAACGTGGTCCACAAGTTGAAAATACTTGGTTTCCTTAGATTTAGTACGTTTTAGCAAACCTGTAAAGGAAATCTCATTGATTTCCCTCTGCTCACCCTTATAATTCCATATCAGCTTTTCGCTAGGGGCAAATTTTCTGGTTACTGTTTTATCAAATGCTTCTTCGTTCTCCAAAGCATCCGAAAAAGCCCTTATACATTTGGAAAACTTGATTTCCCTACCGTCTAGCGAGTACATTTTTACATAATGCATAGCCATAATCTGCTGCTCGTCCGTCATCTTTTCAAACCCAAAATCGATCTCGGTGATGATTGGACGGGTAAGTGTAACGTCTATGTGCAAGTCCAACATCCCAAAATTGATGGCCTGCCCCTGCTTAACGTCTGTTTCGCCCGCTTCCCAAAGTTCCACCAGTTTTATGCCCACATGCTCCGCATAGGTCTTCGTATCTTTTGTGTAACCTGACCTGCAGACAATGATACCGCTTTGAATACCTGCATCAGTCATGATCGACTGGAGCTTCATCACAATATCTTTGTCCACTTTCTTCGCCAAGAACTTGCACTCAATGGCTGTCAGGTGCTTAATGCCATTGATAGTCTGTTCAGTGAGCACATCTATCTGATGGGATATACCCGAGCTGCCCTTCACCTTGCAATGCTGTCCATAACCTACAATTTTTATCCCATCCTTATGCCCAAGGTTTCCATAAATAAATCGGGTAATATCTTCGTATTCTTTCCAATTAAGTTCCTTGCTGCCTTCGTCTGCCATAATTTAAAATTTGAATATAAAGCTAAATATTTTTCTACAGTTTAAAATCACTGGTTCGACTTGGAATATGAATTCAATAAAAAAGAAGGTTACCATTTTCGCTCTATATGAACTGCCCGAAGTTTGCATCCACTGGAAGAATTTTTTGATAATGTATGCCGGCAAAAAAAGCAATTTAAAACAAAAAAGCCACCCAAAGGGTGGCTAGATCGATTAAGCCATATTAGCTAATCAAGATTTGGCGGGTTGCCATTTTCGCCTCTTCCCTTTTCGGGATTTCCAGCTTAAGCCACCCATCTCTGTATTTCGCTTGGATATTGGTATCATCCGCAGAATCAGGCAATGTAAACTAATGGGTGAAGGAACTATAGCTGAACTCTTTCCTTGAAAAATTCTTTCCATCTTCCTCGCTCGACTGTTCTTTTTGTACAGAAATGGTCAACAGCTTGCGTTCAAGGTTTATCTTAAAATCTTCCTTGGCAAGACCTGGAGCTGCAAGCTCGATCTGAAAATGTTCCACTGTTTCTTAGATGTTCACCGCTGGCACTAGCGCCATGTCGCGGCCCGAAAAAAAACTGTCTGTGAATACCTGATCGAACAGGTTGTTGAATGATGGCACTAAGCCTCTTTGGTTGTTTTTGTCTGCATTGATTTAACCAGTGTCATTGGTTTTTCCTCCTTAAATTTTTTGTTAATGATTGAAACTATGATTAATTAAAAGTGGGAAATAGTCCCAAAATCAATTCCACAAGTGCTGTGCCAATGCATTTTAACAATTTAGGTGCTGAAAAAATTTCAGAGAGAATGAAAAAATTTCAGTATCTACTTGCCAAATTTTCAGTCAAACGTTAATAAGCTTGATCTCAATCCCACAAGGGCTAACCGCTAGGATATGCCCAGAATAGAGAAACTCAGCCGTAAACCTACGCCTCCCGTAGGAGCAAGAAGCAAGAACCGAAGGTTTTGCAGGCCTATTGAGAGCGAAAGGCTTTGATAAAGGAATTGTGGAAATAGTCGGCTATTCTTTGACTAAAAGCTTTCCAGTAAAACCAGCACCCTGATTTGATCGCAATTCATATTCTATGGAGAATGGGGCATTACTTTTTACCAATAAATAGGATGGCAAAGCCATTTTACCTTTGGGCTTCAATGCTTTAAATTTACATTCCACAGTAGTTTTACCTTGCATTCCAGGGACTTCTTCATAATCGAAAATTCTCTCGACTACAGAGTTCAAGTAACCTAATTCCGATTCCTTCGTTCTTGTGAACGGAAGATTAAAATTCATTTTCATTGGTAACATGCTCCTATAGTCATAACCATCGATACATTTATCTTTCTGAAGTTGCAAAGATTGCTCAAGAACATTTTCTTCACATGAGAAATATTCAATATTATCTATGTCGTTAGGATATGGAAAATTCTTACCATTAAGAAGTTCAGTGTTGACATCCATTTGAAGTTGCAGGTCTATATCCTGATGTAATTTATTGCTCTGGTTGGAAATGATTAATGGAATCAAAAGATATTCCTGTAATGATCCCCAAACATCCAACAAATCCTCACACTCATCCAATAACCAAATAAACTCTTCGATCATCTTTTGCTTACTCTCCTGCTCCACTGACCCGAAGAATGCCCTGTTGCCACCGAAAGGAAAAGCCAAACGGTAATCACGAGATTCCTCAAGGTTGCCAACGTTGAAGAAATCCACTGGTAAATCACAACCTACGATAGATTTGCACTTAGCAGTTGTTTGTGAAATTTCATTTTCAGAACAACCAGCATAACTTTTGTCACCAAACATTGATTTAAAATCCGTTAAAGGCATAATTCGAAGCGGATTTTGCTTATCTTCAATCTGTTCCTTTGTCGACGCTCTAGGTGCTAGTTTTATCCGATCAATATCAAAATAAAGCTCTCGCAGCTTAATTAACTTGTTAGTATAAATCTCTTCTTCTGTAATATCAGTTAATCTATAAACTGTGCAATTTTCAGATGAAGCCTCCATGGTATCGGGATTATAAAACAGCAATTCTAATCCAGCCATATCATTTGTCATGGCTTCAGGATAATTATATGCCGCCCACTTTATAATTCCACTTTCAAAGTCCATGCGACTAACCTTTGTTCCATTGGTTGCAAATCTTGAAAATTGAGCCATGAGGCCCAATGCAATCAAATTTATAGTTTCGTGGTTAACCCGATATCCCTTTTCTGACAAGTACCTATGAAGTTCATTGCAGATTAAAGCGAGTGTATCATCAATACTTATGGGATTGAATTTGACTTCAAGCTTTCCACCTAAATGAATTGATGTCGGAAAGATTTTACCTAGGTTTTCTTCATTTTCCTCGCACAGTTCTGAAAAGTATTTCCGGGTCGCACTGCTACTGTTTCCAAGTAACAAGACAGTGAACTTAGACGCACCGGGAACTTCCCTAACCAAGTCCTGGAGGATTGATAAAACTGGGCCTTTCTGAAAGTCATTAACAGTTGACTTGACTTGGCAAACTGTCAAATCATCTTCTTTTGACCATTGAATGTCTACTTTTTGGAGTTCATCATCTGGTTCCAAAGCAATATAAGCCCAGTCATCATTTCTCAACCCAGAAAGTATGCAAACTAATGCCTGTAAAATATATCCTTTGAAACCTTCTCTCCCGCCCATTCTAAAAAACCTTGTACAATAAAATGATAAACATAAGTCAATAAAGATAATGTTTTTGACTAATACAAGTCATTTGCTCAGAGCTAATAAGAAACACTCGGCTCCTCTCCCTTGCTTGGCCTGAATTTCGCCCTCTTCTCGATCTCTTTCACCTCAGTTTTAACTTCCTGTTTTGCACACTCTGTTTTCAATAGATCAAAAATTTCCCGCTTGATCTGCTTATAGTTTTCCTCCACCATTTCCGCAGTCACCTTTTTAACCATTGGAATTTCCCTATACCCCTTTTCCTCCAAAGCGATCGCCCCATGGTCGTTCTGTACCTCCGAGTGGAACATCTTCAGCTTAATCTTCTGCTCGGGATTATCCGCAACGACCCCCACAAACTCGCCCGAAGAAAGTGTTGCGATCTTGCTTGCAGGAATCGCATAATCCATTTGTGTCGCCTTAGTAATGGAGGTATCCGAGGAATTGATGTTCATCGAATCTTTGGCCTGGGAAATCTTTCCAAAATTCTCACTCAATGTCTTTGCCGTAGAACCCGTCACCTGCCCAGCAATCACATTGCCCACTATTCCTGTAATCACATCTGCCTGCTCCGAACCATAGTCCTTTTTCAGCTGCGAGAAATCCTGCACCGCTAGGCACGTAGAAACCTTATTGCTCCTAGCCGTAGCAATCAAGCTATCCATGTTATTGAAGTAGATTGTCGGAAACTCATCAAACACCAGAGAAGACTTCAGTTTTCCTTTCTGGTTCACCAGCTTGATCATCCTAGAGATATACAGCGAAAGTACCGCCCCATAGACCTGCAGTTTCTGCGGATTGTTCCCCACACAGACAATCTTCGGCTCCATGGGATTATTAACGTCCAGCGTAAAATCATTTCCGCTCAAAACATAATACAACTGCGGCGAAGAAAGCCTAGCCAGCCCGATTTTGGCCGAGGCTATTTGTCCCTCCAGCTGCGCCATCGCATTATTACGGTAGGCAGAAACAAAGGGATTGATGAGCACCTTGATCTCCTCCTGGGTCTTCAGCACCGCAAAAAGCGGATCATAGTCCGACTGCATCAGCTCGATCACATGCGGCAAAGTACAATATCTTCCATCTTCGTATTTCCTCAAGTACCAGATGCAGGCCGTTAAAAAATTGATCGGGGATTCCACAAAAAAGTCCCCCTGCTTTTTGATCCAGTCGCGGTTCAGTCCCATCATGATCGTACGCGAAGCCTCGGTCGCATCGGTAATGTCCTCCATCGCCTGCGGGTCCAAGGGATTGCACCTGTGCGTTCTATTCAGATCATCAAAATTGATCACAAAGAACTTTGGGCGAATCTTGTAATTGCCTGCATATTTCAGCAACTTGTTGTAGGCAATCCTCGAAAGGTCATCGAACTTGAAATCATAGATAAACATCGAAAAACCCTTTTTGATATGCTGATCGATGATGTGCCTGATGACAAAATAACTTTTACCCGCACCCGGAGTTCCTGCCACAAGTAGCCCTCTAAAAGGATTGATGATATTGATCCAGCTATCCCGCAGCAGTTTCCCTAGCCTATACCTTGCTGGCAAGTTAATGGAATATTCATTTTCCAATAACCTTTCCTCTTGAGGAAAGGTCTGGTTCTCCTCGTTGAAGATATCCTGGTTCAGCTTGTCCTTTAGCAATCTTGAAAGCTGCCCTCCGCCCCTTAAGATCAGTAAATAACCTATGGATGTCAGTCCAATATAACAGACCGCAATAAGGGTTTTCGGGGCAGGGCAGAAAAAGCTCAGCGTACTTGCAAAGTACAGCACCGCCCCAAACAAAATATAAAAAACAATTGGACGAACCTCAATCTTCTCATCCTTCCTCCCCTTCACCCCGACCAATGAAACCACCAATAATAGCAAAGCCGCCAGCTTCGCCCTGAAAAAGCCTTCAAACAAACCGGTCCTTGCAATGTTCCCGATAATCTTATCAGTTACCCCAGCGGTCCATTCCCAAACCGCAAAAGCCTGGTAACAACTTAAATAAAAGTGTATCGCCAGAATAAAAATACTCAGCAACCTCGTAAAATCAATGATCTTGCGCAATCCCTGCACATCCTCTCCAGTGTTCATAAGCTAAAAATTTTGTGATTGTTCCTCTCCAGGCCTTCTCTTCCTTTTCTTGCCAATGACAGTTGGATCATCATATTCCGCCTTTTCCAAAAGCCCATCCAACAAACTTTCCTCTTCTTTGCCCCGCCTTTCGCCCAGCCCTAAATCCTTGTCCAAATAATTGCTCTGCACCTCTTTCCTTGAATAAACTTTCGGCTCATCCCTAGCCGAAAACATCCCAGTCACCACCTTAGCCGAATACCCTTTGCCCAGATCGCTCCCATTGAAAACCGTTCGGTGCTTATGGTCCACAAAGGTCAGCCCATAAATCAGCCCCGCCTCATTTCTCCTCAGCACCAAAGCCACCTGTTCCCTAGCCAATTCTTTAACCAGCGTTTCTTTCCTCACTGCACTATACCGATTTACCACCGAATCAATCCTTTCCTTGAGGCTCTGCTTATGGGCCAGTCGTAGTTCAGCATTCTTTTCAAACCTTTTTTCCAGTTCCCTCATCGTTGCCCCCCTGTAAAAAGCACTCGCCTTAAATGGCACCCCGACTGGATTACCGCTTGAATCCGCAACCGAATACACCAAACCCTTTTTCTCGAACATCACCGAATCCTCAAATCCCCGATCAACCAAAACATTGAACTGCGCCAGCACCGCCCTGTATTCCGCAAAAGAGGTATAGGCATAATCCCGCATTACGGCCTTTGTAATATTATTCAACTGTTTCTTGGTCGGCAAAGCCCCATATTCCGCAACCCTTAAATAAGGTTCATTAAGCAGCTTTCTTCCCTCAGCCTTGACCAGTCCATATTTGATTTCCAGCTCTTTTCTTGCAGGCTCGGAAAGTTTTCTTCCGATCCCCTCGGTATTGATCCGCTTCCCATCCCGCTCGATAAGCACCGTAGCAATGTGCAAATGCGGATGGGCCGAATCAAAATGCTCATAGACGATAAAGGGCTGCTCGCCCATACCTATTTTTTCCATATACTCCGAGGCAATCTCTTGCATCCTCCCCGCATCCAGTTTATCATCGGCGTGAAAGTTCAGCGAAATGTGCATCGCATTGACCTTGCTACGGGAATTCAGCATCGTCAGCTGCTCAAAGCGGAAGAGCTTCTGGTGGAAGTTTAACCTATCAATCTCAGTTGCAAAGCCACTTGCCAGCACCACTTTCGCTTCCCCCTTTTCCACCTTGTCCTCGTTGTAGACCAGCACGCCCCGAATGGATTTTCCACTGCTTATCCTTGCAACCATTTCCCCGCGAGTTTAGAGATAAGCCCAAATAGCCGTTCCATCCTGGCATCGATTTTCTGATAAAGCTCCACCGTCCTCTCGGCGTGAAACGCTTTTTCGGCATGCGATTTCACCGCATTGAAATACCGCGTCTGCTGGTTGATATTGATGCCGATGGACTTGAGTTCCTTTCGGATCAACGCCAGTTCCTCCATTGGCCCGGCCAGTGAAGCATCACGATAAAAGCAATTGATCCGCTCCCTGGAAAGTAGCTTCCTACCAACTTCGCCAATGCTCCGGCAACTGGATTCTGCCAGCAGTTTTTCCAGCCGCTTCATCGTCGCATCATTTACCCTCACCCTAAGCAGGTGCACCAAAAGTTCGTCCTGGTTCTTCGCTTTTTTTCTCCCCATGCTCCTATTAACATTTTGTTGATTTCAGACTTTGCGAGTTCCGAGGCAAAGTCCCCTGCGCTGGCAGGGCAAGATAATTTTTGTCTACAAAAAGACATCTTGCTGCAAACAGGGGTTTGCCATAAATCTTCCTTGGAAGTTCCTCTGGAACAGGTTAAATCGGTTAATTATCGGATTCATTTTTAGTATTGTTCCTTAATTCGGAAATAGGAAGGAAAGACCTTAATAGTGGCCGGATCTTCATGCGCATTTGTGTAGGTTTTGGGCGAAGCCTAATGCCCAGCCTCAAAGTAGAATTAGAAATTTTTTTAACAGATTGACCATTCATAATCGCAAGATTTTATTGTCAAAAATAGAGAGTCAAATTCAAGCGGATTGACAATCTCCAAGGCTGGCACTAAAGTATACGACAAGAATTGGTTAGATTTAAGAATGGCAGAATCCAACGACCTCGTCTATCCATTTTTTGGTGCCTATTCCACCAGCTACCGGCCATCGCATAAATCACTCGGCCTAGAGTAACCAGATCTCGACGAAGAGCACTTCAACCAAGTCAACCTTATGATTAAAACAGCTTTATTAGACGGCGAACCAAATTACACATAAACTTCATTTCCGAAAAATAGATCGATCTGGACATAAGCTTCCGAAACAAAAATATCCATATCCAAAAAATCTACCCAATGTACAGCCTTAAACAGAAAATTTTAAAAGGCAGCCTAGAAGTAGTGGAACTTTGTTTGTTTAAATACCGGCATTCAGGAATGTACATCGGCACAAAATTTACGTTGAGAATAAATGATTGAAGAACGTCAAAAAGGAAAACCTGCAAGCGAGATCTGCGCTATCAGCTGCAGGCCGTTCTTCTGGCGCAAGAAATGGTAGAGGTATGGGATGAGGTGAAATACTGTAGCGATAAGTGTAAGCAAAAAAGACGTAGTTAGAAAGTGGTAAAAAATGATTAATTTAGAGTTTTAGTTGCTCTCAAAATGGAAAACACTTTTTTTAAAGAACAAACCTCATCCTCCCTGATCAAGGCAAAAATTGTTGCTGAATATTTTCCGAAATATTGTAGAATTATTCTCTCAAAACCACAAAAAGAGGTCAGATATTTAGACCTTTTTGCAGGGCCTGGCAAGTATGAGGATGGAAATCACTCCACACCGCTATTACTTGCTAAAGCTTGTGCCGAAGACTCAGTTTTATCACAAAAAGTTCATTTATTATTTAATGATAACATTTACTCTGGTGAACTTGAGAAAAATTTTTCAGAATGCTTTGCTGAGAATTCCTTTAAGTTTAAGCCAGTATTCGGAAATAAAACTGTCGGTGAAGATCAAAAAATTTTAAATTACCTTACCAAAACACCACCCAGGGTAAATCCATATCCAACAGTATTATTTTTTGACCCTTTTGGTTATAAATCAATAGACACAACTGTTTTGTCTAAGTTTTTGGCAAATTGGGGTAATGAACTTTTTTTGTTTGTGAATATCAAGCGTATCAATCAGGCCATGGAAGTTGGAAAGTTTGATGAAATGATGAAATCGTTATTTCCAACTACCATTACTACCTTAAGAAATGACCGTAAGTACAAAGCTAGCGTTAATGAAAGGCTTGTTTTGATCATGGACAATCTTGCTCAAGAATTTGAGAATGCAGTAAGTGGTAAATTATATAGCTGTTCTTTTAAATTTAAGGAAGAGGATAGCGTTGCTACAAGCCACTTTATCATACACTTTACAAAGCACCAAAAAGGTTATGAGCTTGTTAAGCAGATCTACCACGATTATGATAATATAGGTGCTTCATTAGACAAAGATGGAAATTATACTTATGACGCCAAACAAATGGGAACCAACCAGTTGGACTTTGGAGATTCAAATATCAGTTCTTTATCGAAATCATTAACTGAAAAATATAAAGGTAGAAAAATTACTGCTAAGGCAGTCTTTGATGAACATCATCCTACTACCAAATGGTGTGGAAGCCACTATTTGAAAACATTTAGACATATGGTAGATGCCGGTAGATTAAATGCTAAATTTACCGATAACGCGTTACATAAGGTAACTGTGCTTATAAATGAAAACTGCGAATTAGAATTTAATTAGATGTCAAAATCTTCAATAGAGTGGACACAACAAACCTGGAATCCAACTACTGGTTGCGATAAATTGACTGCAGGCTGTAAATTTTGTTATGCAGAAACAATGACAAAAAGGCTTAAGGGAATGGGACAGGAAAAATATAGCCAAGGCTTTAAATTTAGGATACACCCTGCAACTCTGCTTATACCATATACCTGGAAAAAACCTCAAGTTGTATTTGTTAATTCAATGAGCGATCTATTTCATAAGGAAATACCACTTGATTACATTCAGAGCGTATTTAAAGTTATGAATGAGACACCACAACATACCTATCAGGTATTAACTAAACGAGGTGATGTTTTAATCAAATACGCTCCATTTTTAAATTTCACACCTAATATATGGATTGGAGTGAGTGTTGAGGATGATAGAGTTTTGGAAAGAATTGATTTATTACGCCAAGTGGATGCCCATGTGAGATTTCTTTCATTGGAACCATTGTTAGGACCCTTGAAGAACTTAAATCTGACGGGTATACATTGGGTAATTGTCGGTGGTGAGAGTGGGTTTAAAGCAAGGCCTATGGACCCAGATTGGGTGGAGGAAATCAGAATTCAATGTGAAACATCAAACGTACCGTTCTTCTTCAAGCAATGGGGTGGAAAAAATAAGAAACTATCCGGCAGGATATTAAATGGACGAACATATGATGAAATGCCGATTGAGTCAGATGAAATACAGCATGTATGATCATTTACTATAAAGAACTTTATCAACGAAACAAACAGCTTTTTTGAATGAGGTATTTCGTTTAACTCCCGTTTCTGCAATTCTGTCTATTAGGGCCAAAAAATAGTCTTTGTTTTTTAATAAAATTTCTGCAGTTATGTTAGTTAAGGCTGTTGTTACTAAAGTAGTTTCCTTGCTTAATAGTTCATTTGAGATTTCTGCATATTCTATTAATGAATTATAAATTAAGCTTCTTTTAACTTTACTATTTGATGATACTGGCTTTTTATACTTTTCAGATACAGCCGATAGAAGTTGTTTCGTGATATTTCCGTTATCTAAAACTTCAGTGATATCCTTATCAATTACTCCATGTATTCCGTAGTCGTAATCTATTGACAATCTTTCAATTATTTTATCTTTGGTAGTGCTGTTTATAACTTTCTCATCAACACTATTAAGGTGGTCGATAACTTCTTTATTGGTAAAACCATGTTCGTTAATAAAAAAGTGTATCGGAAAATATTGACTTGATAACGTGATTAATTTCTCAAGAACTAGGAGTGGACATTCACATTTACCGCTTGTAAAATATTTCAATATGTCCCGTTCATATAAGTTCGAAGGCACTTGTTTTTCTATAACCTCCATATGATCCAGATTTCCAGTTTGTATTTCTCCTTTAATAACGTATGCCGGAGAACCCTCTTTTTCAACGAATTCACCTAACTTAATAATATTCAAATTAGCTAAGATTTTCTCGTCAAGAACAAATTTCGGCATTCTATTACCCGTATCTATCACTCCTGATTTGGTATCAAGAATTGCTGCATTTTCACCTATTTCAATTAGTTTGTTAATATTTCCAACCACTTTATTTACCCCATTAGAGATTTCCTCAGCAATTAAAGTCCTTAAATCAGAAGCCATTATTTTAGAAGTTTGAGCAGGATAACGGAAATAAATTTCACCAAGCTTGAATTCTGCTGAATCAACTTTGAGGATTACTGGACGTGTAATCGCTTTTTCGACAATCAAAAAACCCACAACTTTACCCAAAAAATTCTTAGTAAGAAATGAATATCTAAATGAACCATCCAAACCGGTATTTATGGTTGAGCTTATGTATCGATTGTCAAGATTTTCGAATTCTGCTTTAATACCCACTACTTCTTTTTCAGGCGAAATTCCGAAAATAATTGTTCCTCCAGCATTATTTGCAAATGCTGAAATAGTTTTCAGGTACTGCTTGTCGATTGTATCAGATTTCACTTGAAGGCTTGACTTGAATTCTAAGGTTTCGCTTTCTTCTAGCGTCGTTGACAATACTGGTTTGGTTACATCGAGACTTTTTTCAAAGTCTAACAAAATTTCATCTTTCATAAATTTGAGAGGTTAATGATGTTAAATTTAAGATAAAATTACTGTATATTTTAATCTGTACTTTTATTATTGTTGAAAAATGCACTAAAATTGTTAGTAATTACTAACAATTTTAGTAATAGCTTTGTTGTTACTAAAGTCTTACGCAAACTTATAGCGTTTGATAAGTAACGATGACAGCGGAAAAACAGGAAATATTAACCAGGCTCAGACAGCAGATTTCAGTAGCGCAGGGATTTAAACCCAGCCCTATCTCTATTGGCGAGGGCTTTGGGCTGGGCGAAATCGAAGCCTGTTTTTCGAATAACGTTTTTCCCACCGGCACCATCCACGAGTTCCTCGCAGAGCATCCAGAAGACGCCGCAGCCAGCGAAGGCTTTATCGCAGGCCTTTTAGCCAAGCTCATGGAAAACGGAAACTCCTGCCTATGGATCAGCCGGAATAGAAAGCTTTTTCCGCCATCACTTGAAACCTACGGCGTTGATCCCCAGCAGATCATATTCCTGGACCTTTACTATACCAAGGAAATCCTCTGGGTCATGGAAGAGGCGCTGAAATGCGAGGGCCTGGCCTGCGTGATCGCTGAAATCCCGGATATCGACTTTGCCCAGAGCCGCAGGTTGCAACTTGCAACCGAGAAAAGCCACGTTACGGGAATAATCTTAAGAAAAGCGCCAAAGCGAAGCTTATCTGCAACATGCTGCTCGGCAAGATGGCAGATCAAGCCCCAGCCCACAGCACTCAACGACAATATCCCAGGCGTGGGCAACCCAAGATGGGAAGTCAACCTGTTGAAAGTAAAAAACGGAGAAGGCGGGAAATTCTACATCGAATGGGCAGAGGACAGGTTTGCTCCTTTTGAAAGCCAAGAAACAAAACCCCAGCACCAAACCATTACGCTACCAGAAAGGGGGCTGATTGCATGAGGTATTTAAGTATTTATTTCACCAATCTTTTATGCGACTACCTCGCCACGAGAAAACCGGAGCTAAAGGGTAAAGTCTATGTGTTCACCATGTCACAGGGCAACCGCATCATGGTCACCGCATCTTCCAAAGAAGCAGAAAAACAGGGCATATTTGCCAACTCAGTCCTAGCCGACGCCAAGGCACTTGTCCCTGATATCCTGACCTTTGATGACAGGATCGATTTCAATAAAAAGCTACTCATCCGGATTGCCAAATGGGCCATCAGGTACTCGCCCATTGTCTCCATCGACCTGCCCGATGGAATCATCATTGACTCCAGCGGCTGCTCACATTTGCTTGGAGGCGAAGGCAACTATCTGGAAACCATATTAAACAAGTTAAAAGAATCCGGCTATAACTGCCGTGGAGCGATCTCGGACACCATTGGCACTTCCTGGGCGATAGCCAGACTGGGCAGAAAATCCCCGATCATTGGACCAGGCCAGCAGTATAATGCCCTTTTGAATCTTCCCCCAATGGCCTTGCGATTGGAACAACCTATCATCCAGCGATTGCACAAACTCGGCTTTGACAAGATCGGAAAGTTCATCCAGCTCCCAGCCTCCATGCTCCGCCGAAGGTTTGGACAGGAATTCTTGATCCGCCTTGGCCAAGCCCTAGGTACTGAAGAGGAAACCCTCGACCCCATCATCCTCAAGCCACCATTCGAGGAAAGGCTTTTTTGCCTTGAACCCATCCGTACCAAACCTGCCATAGAAATCGCCATTGAAAAACTTTTGGAACAATTATGTGCCAGATTGGAAAAGGAGGGGCTTGGTATAAGATCAGCAGAGCTTAAGGGCTATAGATTGGATGGCCAAGTAACGGAGACCAAAATAGGTACTAACCAACCAACCCACCAGATCCCCCATCTAGCCAAGCTTTTCGAGCTGAAGATTGCCCAGATCGAGCCTGCTCTTGGCATCGAACTATTCATTCTGAGCGCTACCAAGACAGAGCCCGTACTGACCCATCAGGAAAAGCTATGGAGCGGAAAACCCGGCCTGGCTGATAAGAATCTAGCACAGCTACTCGACAGGCTTGCCGGAAAGGTCGGTCCACAGGCTATCCGAAGATATATCCCGCAGGCACATTACTGGCCGGAGCGTTCTCTGAGGCCAGCGGTATCGCTCGAGGAAAAAACAGAGATCAAGTGGCAAAAGGCTAACCCAAGGCCGATGGAAATGCTGCATAAACCCGCCTCGATCCAGGTGACAGCCCCCATCCCCGATTACCCGCCGATGAACTTCCGATACAGGGACGAGCTGCACCTTGTCAGAAAAGCCGACGGCCCGGAACGGATCGAACGGGAATGGTGGATGGAACCGGGCGAACACCGCGATTACTATATCCTAGAAGACGATAAGGGCAGGCGGTACTGGGTCTTTAGATCCGGACACTATGACGAAGAGCATTCTACCTGGTTCCTGCACGGGTTTTTTGCATAACAAAATAAATGAGAGAAAACGATTATGGGCTACTGCGAACTACAGGTCACTTCCAACTTCAGCTTTTTAAGGGGCGCATCGCACCCCGAAGAACTGATCGAACAGGCAGCCATTTTCGGCTACCCAAAGATCGCCATTACCGACGTGAACTCTTTGGCAGGAATTGTCCGTGCCCATTCCGCAGCCAGAAAGCTTGACATCGAAATTATCCCAGCCTGTAGACTTGACCTTTTGGACGGACCCAGTCTACTTGCATACCCAACGGATAGAGAAGCCTACTCCAGACTTTCAGCCATGCTCAGCGAAGGAAACTTCCGCGCCGAAAAGGGCAAATGTTTTTTATACCGGAATGATGTTTTTGCAAATAAGGAAGGTATTCTCTTTATTGCCATTCCACCTGATGAGCTGGGCAAGGGCTTTGATTTCGAGCTCAGTTTTCCCCACGCCCTAAAAGAGTATAAGGAAAATCTCGGCTCCTCACTTTTCCTAGCCGCCAACCGTAGTTACCAAGGCCAGGACCAGAAACGGCTGTTCCGTTTGGATGAGCTCAGCAAAAAACTGAAGGTTCCACTGGTCGCAACCAATGACGTCTATTACCATCACGCCGAACGACGCGAACTCCAGGATATCCTCACCTGCGTCCGCGAGAAATGCACCATCCACAATGCCGGCTTTCGCCTCATGATGAATGCCGAACGGCATTTAAAACCGATCGAAGAAATGCAACGGCTGTTTCGCCAATATCCCCAGGCCATTGAAAATACGCTGATCATCGCTGAAAAATGCCAGTTCACTTTAGACAGTCTAGAATATGTTTACCCCGAAGAAATTTTATCTGGCGACAGGGCACCACAGGAGGAACTGGAATATCTGACCTGGAAGGGTGCCGAGGAGATGTTCGGACTTCCCCTGCCCGAAAAAGTCATCAATAACATCAACCACGAAATGAAGTTCGTCAAGGAAATGAACTACGCCTCCTATTTCCTGACCGTTTATGATATCGTCAAGTTCGCAAGGGAGCAGAAGATTTTGTGCCAAGGCAGGGGCTCTGCCGCCAACTCCACCATCTGTTATTGTTTGGGCATCACCTCGGTCGATCCGACCAAGTTCGACCTGTTATTTGAACGTTTCATCTCCTCAGCGAGAAATGAGCCGCCAGATATCGACGTCGATTTTGAGCACGAGCGCAGGGAAGAAGTCATCCAGTACATCTACAATAAATATGGCCGTGACCGGGCAGCAATCGTCGCTACCGTGACCCAGCTCCACCAGAAGGGAGCACTTCGCGACGTAGCGAAGGCAATGGGCCTGTCAGCCGATACCATCGACCGGCTATCGGCCTCAATCTGGGAACTTACAGATGAATGGTTCGAAAGCAATCGGGTGACTGAACAGGGACTGAACCCGAGAGATCCGCTCCTTGTAAAAGTATTAGAACTAACCCGCCAGATGATGGGCTTTCCCCGGCAATTGGGCCAGCATACTGGCGGCTTTGTGATTACAAGAGGCAAGCTCACTGACCTCTGCCCAATCTTCCACGCCAGAATGGAAAACCGCACCAACATCGAATGGAACAAGGATGACATCGATGCACTTGGGTTTCTGAAGATCGATGTACTGGCCCTGGGCATGCTGACCTGTATCAGAAAGGGGTTTGATCTGGCTAAAAAGCATTATAATTTGGATTTAACTTTAGCTTCCATCAACAGGGAAGATGACCCCAAGGTCTATGAAATGATCAGCGCAGCTGATACCATTGGCGTCTTCCAGATCGAGAGCCGGGCGCAGCAGCAGATGTTGCCAAGACTCCGGCCCAAATGTTTTTATGACCTGGTGATCGAGGTGGCCATCGTCCGTCCTGGGCCTATCCAGGGTGATATGGTGCATCCCTATTTAAGGCGAAGAAATAAAGAGGAACCAGTGGAGTACCCATCCAAGGAACTGGAGGAAATACTGGGCAAAACGCTTGGCGTACCGCTATTCCAGGAGCAGGCGATGAAGATCGCCATCGTGGCTGCCGGCTTTACCCCTGCCGAGGCCGATGAGCTCCGCCGCAGCATGGCTACCTTCAAGATGCACGGAATGGTGACTAGGTTTGAAAAACAGTTGGTCGAGGGCATGACAGCTAGAGGTTATACCGAGGAATTTGCAAGGCGGGTATTTAAGCAACTCGAAGGATTTGGCAGCTACGGTTTTCCAGAAAGCCACGCGGCCAGTTTTGCCCTTCTTGTTTACGTGTCCTGCTGGATGAAATGCTATTACCCCGATGTATTTGCCTGCGCGATCCTCAACTCGCTTCCGATGGGCTTTTACCAGCCGGCCCAACTGGTCATCGATGCCCGAAATCACGGCGTAGAGGTAAGGGAGATTGACGTAAACGTTTCGCTTTGGGATAATTTCCTTCAGGAAAAAGCGGGAAAGTATTGTACACTGAGATTGGGCTTTAGGCAGATCTCGGGGATAAAGGAAAATGACATCGAGGCCTTGGTCCTCGGCCGGGGAACTGGCTATAAAAACCTTCACTCTCTACTTGATGCAGGGGTATCCCTTGCTGCACTGGAAAAACTCGCCGATGCAGATGCGTTCCGATCGTTTGGCCTAGATCGTCGTCAAGCGCTTTGGGAAGTAACGGCACTCAAGGACCGTCCTGTTGCACTTTTTAAAGGGCAGCCCTCGGAATCCGATAAAGAGCAGCAGATCCAATTGCCACTGATGAGCAAGGGCGAACACGTCGTACAGGATTATGCCGCTACCGCGCTATCACTGAAAGCACATCCGGTAAGCCTGGTCCGCGAAAAGCTCAAGCTTTTTAATGTCAGATCCTCGCAGGAAATCCGCGATACCCAGGACGGGCGGACCGCAAAAGTCGCTGGACTGGTCATCGTACGCCAAAGACCTGGAACAGCTGGCGGCGTCTGTTTCATTTCGATCGAGGATGAGACCGGCTTCTCAAACCTTGTGGTATTTGAAAAGCTCTTCGAGACCTACCGAAAGGAAATCCTGCATGCCAGGCTACTGATGGTGGAGGGAAAGGTTCAAAAGGAAAGTGGCGTGGTCAACGTGATCGTAAGTAAATGTTTTGATTTTACCGGCCTGTTAAAGGACATCACCACCAGCAAGGATGACGAACTCCCCATCCTTACCCTTTCCCGCTCAGACGAAAAATCACCGCTCTATCCAACAGCAGAAAACAAACGCTCACAGGTCAGGACAACGGATACAAAGGAAGCCTTTCATGGAGGCCGAAATTTTAAATAACCAATAATATGGAACAATTAGCTTTTTTCCCCGAGTGTGGACAGACCAAAGGACTGCCCATTGATGTTTTGGAATATATCCCAAATCTTTTTGAGGCTTCGCTTGGCGCAGCGCTAATGGAAAAATTTATCAAATATACCCATTGGACCCAAAAGATCGTAAACATGTATGACAAGCAGGTCATCACCCCACGCCTTTCGGCCTGGTTTGCGGACCAGGACACCTATGATTATACCTCCATCCGCAAATCGGCACCAAACCGCTGGACCCCAGAGCTGCTGATGATAAAGCGGATCGTTGAGCCCATAGCCGGGGTGACTTTCAACAGCGTACTGCTGAATTATTACCGGGACGGAAAAGACTCTGTTGCCTGGCACAGCGACAATGAAAAAGCGCTGGGCACCCATCCTACCATTGCTTCGGTCACCTTTGGACAAGTACGGGCCTTTGATATCCGAAATAAAGCGGATCACAGTGAAAAATATTCGGTCAGGCTGGAACACGGTTCGCTGCTGCTGATGAAGGGAGATCTACAATCCAAATGGGAACACCGCATAGCAAAATCGACCAGACACATGAAACCCCGTAACCTGACCTTCAGGATAGTTATATGAAGCCCTATCAGGCCAAAATAAATCATAGCAGGGCTTTTAGGGATTGTCAAAAGGCGTTATAAAAAAGGAACATATTGCCTAAAACAATGGGCAGGATCGAGAAAGAGAATATAAAAAAAGCGGTTACATCCCCGTCAGACCCGATCGGGCTGGGCAACATCTTCGATGTTTTTTCGCGGCTTGAAGATATTGCCGGGCTACTCTCAGAGTTCCTGCCACAGATGGAAAGGCTCATCAAACTAATGCAAAACACCACTCAGATTTCCACACCTAAAGCCACAAGCCTGGACAGCAACCTACAGGAGAAAGTGACCGAACTTCTATCGATTGCCAAGCAAACCCATGAAAGTTCCAATTTTGTCAGGATGGTTTTCACCCAGGAAAAGCCTAAAAAAACCAAGAAAAAAGAAGACAAATCCGAGGCGGTAAATGAGTATCTCCGCAAGTACAACAGATCAATGAAATTATAAGCTGCCCTATCCAGACCTATCATTTCTACCAACGACTTATCAACTACAAAAACACTGAACTACATCATTTTAAACCGAAATCAAAATCTGTGAATATTGGTTTGTCACCTACTAGCATAATAATCAAAACTGCATTAAACGCAAGTTTTGACACTCTATAATCTCGTTTTGGTGTTAAAATCGATGTTTTTGGACTTCATCTTCTATCAAAGGAAAATCGAGGAAATTGGCGTTAAAGAAATTAATAATAAATATTTCTGATAATTAACAATTTAGTAAAAGTATCGTAATCTTTCCAAATTTCAAAAATGTGGCATGTTAAAATTTTCTATTTGCTTTTCTTTTGTGTTTGCTTATTAATAAATCTTCACAACTATCTTGAATTTCCGTTGCTGTAAATGTCTAATTGAAATAATCCATTTGGTTAGGTCTGATCTAGAAAAATAAAGGCGTTTCCCCTGCTTATAATAAGGGATTTGTCTATTATGGACTTTACTATAAATAGTATTAACCGAAAGTGTTAGCATCGTAGCTGCCTGGTTGATGTTTAAAAACTGCTCTGCGCTCTCATCTTTAAGATTTTCTTTAGCTAACAGCAGTTGATACATTTTGTCCAACTTTTCATTAATTTTTTCAACCGCTCTAGGAAGATCATCGAAAGTAGTTTTCATTGTATATTGAGAATAAAAATGAACCATATTACTAGCATAAAGTTAACTCTAATAGACAGAATTGTAAACAATATGCAAACTTTGTGCAAATGATAACATAAGGTAATACAAGAAATTATATCAATCTGTAAATCAAATATTTATAAAGCATCAATCTAATAAGCCCTCTGACTACAGGAAATAAGTGAATACCTATTTTTGGATAATTTAAGCAGTCTTCCTGAGGTAACGGGGAATTGGTTAACAAGAAACAATCGGACAGGTCGTCAATTTCATACGTATGTTCCATGTATTTTGAATTTAAATCCAACAGCCATCTATATTCACCACCTGCTGACCATTGAAATGGTTAACGGTTTCTATGCTCTTTAGAAAATTCCCGAATGCTTCCGCCATTGCCTATCGGCCTTTTAGTTTCAAGATCGCTATACCTCCGGCAAAAGTTTCTGACACTGCATTTTTAGAAAACGGCTGTACCTGGCTAAGAAAATCTTTACGACCACCTAAGATAGAAACCCTGTCAACGAGTTCTTTCAATAAAATTCTATCTTCAAATTCTTTAATATTCATAATTTGAGTTTACAGTGAATAAGTACAAGCAAGAACTATAGTCTTACTTTTTCTAATTTTATAAAAGCTATCTCAACGATAAGATAGCCTTGTATTAGCTTTATTGTGCTGAAGCAACAGTAAGGATAATCTTACCCTGAATGCTTCCCTTAGCTGCGCGCTCATGTGATTTAAGAGCCTCTACAAGCGGAAAGGCACTCTCGACGTCAACGCGAATCGTTCACTATAAAAACCGTTAGCAGGCCGATAGCAGCAAAATATTGTGATTTTGGGTTCGTACAGATTCACGTTTGTCTTTAATGATTCTTCCTTTCTTTCCACTTTTGTACACAAAGACTTTTGTCCTTCTTTAAATCCTAACAATATTGTGCTTAAGCGATATCTAATTAAATTTGCGCTACCCTCTAGCTTATCCCTCAGGTAAATGAGCTCGTTATATATGTTAACATACTATTACTCAAGATTTTCAACGTATAATCAATTAAACTTGCTGCCAATTTTTGGCGCATTTGCGCAAACGAGGCGCAAGCGGACTGAATTTTCTCTGTTTAAGATAGAATTTCTTCGTGAAAATGAAACGTCAATTTACCGAGATCTCCGCAATTGCGGTTTCAGGCTATTAGCGGTTCGATTTAACAATTTATTCTTTTGTGCCGTTGAAAAACTCAAGCATCTGATCCTGCGCATCTTCAGCATGCATCCATTCTATCATATCAAATGAAGTTGCCGCCTCTTGTGCAGCTCGTTCAAGCATGTGTGCTTCATAAGCTGCAATAGCCGTTTGTGAATCTTTGAAGTTCTCATTGGTGAAACTCTCGCTTAATTCAAGCGCATCAAGCATCGCTAGGTTTACTCCTTCACCGGAAGGTGCCATTATGTGAGCTGCATCTCCCAGTAATGTTATATTGGGTTGCGTATGCCAGGTTTGGTCAAAGGGAATGCAATACTGGGGCCTTACCAACATCGGCAAATCTACATTTTCGAATAGCTCAAGCCATACGCTGCCCCATTCAGCGAACTCTGTTTTGAACCATTGGATCAATTGTAGTCTATCCGACAAATCGATTCCGCTGGCTTTTGCCCAAATCTCATTCATTTTGCTGCTGATGTAGAAATCAATGCTACCATCGCCTTTTGCCGAAACATGCAAATATTTCCCTGCGTTAAGGGTATATATTTTACCGCCCTGCAATAATTCATATATACCAGGTGCTTTAGTTTCTCCATCGTCTATGTTTCCTTGCAGGATTGTAATACCTGTATAGGAAGAGCGGATTGGCGTAACAAACGGACGGATTGTAGAGTTGCCGCCATCGGCTCCAATAACAATATCTGCTAAAATGGTTATGCCGTTTTTTAAAGTTATTTCCCATTGAGTGCCAGCTTTTCTCATACTCAAGAAATGACTGTTCCACAACATTGTATCAGGCGCAAGCGAATTCAATAAAAGGTCACGCAAATCACTTCTGTCAATTTCTGGTCTGGCATCAAGACTGTCAAAATCAATTTCAGCAGATTCGTTTTCGTGTTCATCGAAAAGAATGTTGCCCATCTTATCAACAACACGTCCTTTCTCCGCACCTGGCCGGTACATGCCTTTAAAATCATCAAGCAAATTTGCTACTTTAAGAGCCTTTAACCCCGAATTTGCGTGGAGGTCGAGCGTTGCGCCCTGAGTACGAACATTTCTATTAAAATCTCTTTCATAAATTTTTACGTCAACTCCTTTCTGTTGAAGTAATCGTGCTAATGTCAATCCCCCGGGACCACCGCCAATAATGGCGACTTTTTTATTTTGTAATAACATAATCTTGCGTTTAAATTCTACACAAAATTATCGTAGTTGAAAGGTTGACAATAGTATAAATCGGTCATTCTTGTTTTTAAACAGTTCTTTGGGTACAACACCTGAAAATTTTTTCACCTGTTTTATGAAATGATTTTGGTCTGCGAAATCAAGTTCCGGGAAAAGTTTACCTTTCGCAATATGTTCCAGCGATGCTCTAAATCGTAAAATGTTACAATACACCTTTAAAGAAAGTCCGAACTGCTGATTGAAATAACGATTGATTTGTCTGCTGCTCCAAAATACTTGTTCAGAAAGCTCTTTAACGGTTATTTCTCCTTTTAAAGCGTAAATCAATTCGAATAATTTTTGTTTTCTCCTGTCTATTTCTCTCGGTATGAGAGAATGAATTTTTTGCGATGCTTTTTTGCAAAACGCTTCAAAATCATTCAAGTCATTGGCATTGAAATTCCAAAAATCATCTGTTAATTTTTTTCCTTTGTTTACTAAATCTGCAACTGAAGAATTGAAGATAAACTCTAATGCAGGCAATTTAAAGCTTATAGAAAATATTGAACTTTTTGGTGCAATTATAGCTTCGTCAGGTTGCGTGCTAATTCCTAAAAGGAAAATATTAAAAGGATCTGACCAAGATCGTGACAAGAATAAATCAATTCGGCCGTCTGGCAATGCAATGGCTTCCCTACTACTGTCCGATTGGTTTTTTAGAAACCAAAAACTTTCTACAAAGTCCGAAAGCGATTTGTCAGGTTCAACCATTTTATACGCCAAGTCATTCTCCATTTTTCTCTATTAGTTCTATTCTTAGTATGTGTTCGTTTAAATGACTGCTGGCTTATAAATTGCTCTACTTTGCAGCAACTATCTCCCTACATTGGGCAGGATATGCGCTGCATTTACTTTTTTGTTTTTAACAAATATAATTATTTATAAAGCAAAAAAACGCCTTTGGCTTGCGCCGAAATGGTGTGGTTCATTTATCATAATCTCCACCTTTAGTCCTAGAAAGGGGTATCCCCACTAAACTGTCAACTGAAGAGAAATTCGCGTTTATCTATCTGCTTTGCGATTATCAGTTTTCACCAAATGTTGCAGATCAGGTGGATATTCCGGGAGCCTTGACCAGGCTATTCCGTGCGCTTTGGAGCAACAAGTGGTGTGGCAATCAATAAAATCACATTCATAATCAATAATTAATATGCTCAAAGTGTTCCGCTTAATTGTTTGCCAATCCGGAACGAAGTCGTCAGTGACTCTGGAATGTCCACTAGAGTATGATTTACAGCAATTATTAAATCGTTCAAATTTTAAGGTCTAATTTTTGCCAACTTTGTATCAGGATATGTCTGATTTTGCTAATGTTGCAATCCTGAGCAATAGAAGTTGTTTGTTTCGCTGAAGTTCGATCATCGTTTCCTGAATGGCTATTGAAGTATCATTACGTAAATTTTATCGCATTCTTTTATGTCGAAGTTCCATTTGATTGCTGTATCAATCTATCTAAAAGTGGTCTCAGCTGCAAAATATCCTTTTGGTTCTTAACAGAAGTTTAAACAGAAGATTTATAATCAATTATTTACATATGCTCGCGACGAGACGGAAGTTTTATTTGTATTCATTTCGGCCAATTCTACACTAATCCTGTTTTAGGTATACACTTTAAATACATAATCACCGCCATACCTACAATTGATGTTGCTGTTGCATACAAAATCGCCGGACTGTAAAAATAGATAGCAGCCGTAACCAATGGAATGAGCACATTATTGGCTGATTGGAGGCTTTGGTTCACACCCTGTAATTTTCCCTGTTTGCTCTCATCGATCGATTGAGACAATTTTCCGTTATAGGTTGGTTCGAATAAGCCTGCGCCCGAGATGATAAATATAATAGCAAGGGCAATAATCATCACCGAAGCAATTAAAGTGCTTGCCACAATTAATCCCAAGCCGATTCCAAGGCCTATTAAACCGGCTATTCCTATACTTCTTTCGTTAAAACGTTTCAATAACCATGGCAATAACAACGCACGTGTGCTAACATCGAAAACACCAACCAGCGTTAGCATGGCGCCGATAAACGCCGGCCCCCATTTATAAAGATCTTTAAGGAACAGTATAAAATTGAACTGGAAAATTCCAAGGCCTGCGTAGAACAAGACACCCGCCACGATCAGTAACTTAACTGCTTTGATGCTGAAGATGTCTTTAAAATGAGAAAAGATATTAAAACTTTTAAGCGTCACTTTTTTAGCCCTTTTATCAGCAGCCAGTGATTCAGGCAATAGAAAATAGACAGCTATACCAGAAAGGAATATTAACCCGGCCGTAATGTAGAAGGGTAAAGCAATAGATATACTTCCCAGCAATCCGCCCAAAGCCGGGCCGCCCAGTTTTCCTATTCCCATAGCGGAACCTATAAAACCAAACCACTTGGAACGTTCTTTAGGTTCGGTGCTGTCGGATACATACGCATACAGTGTACTGATGTTTCCGGCCGTAAGCCCATCAATAATACGAGCCAGGAAAAGTACCCAGAGCGCTCCGCCGATACCAAACAACACATAACCGATGACAGAACCGGATAAACTGACGAGCAAAATGATTTTTCGTCCGTACCTGTCACTTAACGCACCCAACACAGGCGCTGCAAAAAAAGTACAGGCGGCAAAAACCGATAAGAGGGCGCTCATGCCAACAACAACCCGCCCTGATGACAGGTATTTCCCTACTATAAATGGCAGGAGAGGCAGGACGATAGACATTCCTATGGAATTCAACGCCACAATCCCTATTATGATCCATAATTGTTTTTTGGATCGTCCTTTAGGTAGCGGATTATCTCCTGGCAAACTTATACTTGTATCGATGGAAAGGTTTTCTGCTTTCAAATCAGCGTCTTGTGATTTCATAGGAAAAAATTATCTGCAGGATATATCTGGCGACAATTTTTATCGTCGCCGTACCAAAAGCTTTTGAGATTAAAATTGATTAATGCCTAAAATAGTCAGCATCTTTTCAAGCGCACCTTCCGAGTGCATGCGCTCACCATTTTCGAGCGATTGTTTGGCTGCCTTTGACGCTCTTTTGCGCATATTTATTTCGTAAGCAGAAATCGCTTCCTGAATCGTATTGTATTGATCAGATGTTAAACATTCGCTCAACTCCAAAGCATCAAACATAGACATGTTTGCGCCTTCGCCTGCAAAGGGCGGCATTACGTGTGCGGCATCGCCAATCATAGTTAAGTTAGGCAAGGCCTCCCAGGTTTGATCCGAAGGCATACAATAAATTGCGCGCGGGATAACCGGCGTCGCTACATTTTCGAACAGTTCATACCAAATGCTGCTCCATCCGCTGTATTCTTTTTTAAACCATTCTAATAATTGCGTTCTATCCGAATAATCCAGGCCGCTATGTGTCGCCCAGGCTTCGTCAGGCTTAAAGGTGGCATAAAAGCCCAGTCCGCCATTGCCTTTTTGACCACCCAGTATATTCTTTCCATTTCCAAAAGCCATTATTTTTCCGCCGTTCAGCAATTTATAAATATGAGGTGTGGCTATTGCTGCATCGTTAACATTAATTTCCACCATGGTAAACCCTGAATAAAAAGCTTTGATATCGGTGATGTATGGTCTGATCCTGGAATTTGCGCCATCAGCTGCAACAACGATATCTGCGTACACAGATGAACCGTTTTTGAAATGTAGTAGCCAACCTTCATCTTGTTTTTCCATTGAAATGAAATGGCTGTCCCATACTACCGTTTCCGGTTGTAAAGCCTCCAGAAAAATCTTTCTTAAGGAACCACGGTCGATCTCAGGGCGGGCACTTTCATAATCTTCAGGTTTTTCGTGGTCGCTGAATTTTATTTCAGCGCGTTCATTCACGATAATCCTTTTATCTGCACCCTGACGAACATTCTGCATAAATTCGTCAAATAAATTTGCCCTGCGTAATGCGGCCGCTCCGGATTCTTCATGCATATCCAGCGGTGAGCCTTGTACACGTGCATCTCTGTTAAAATCCCTCTCATACAGCTTCACGTTTGCACCGTTCAATTGCAGTATTCGGGCTAATGTTAGTCCGCTCGGGCCGCCGCCGACAATGGCGACTTGCTTATTTTGTATCAACATAATTTAATTTAGTGATTGCAATACAAAATTGTTAAATAACTTAGAGTTAAAATATCTATACCGGACACAAAAATGGTCGTAAAAGACTTTATGAATAAAGACAAGCCACAAACAGTACCGATTGTCCTGAAAAAATTCGCTCAGTTATTAGGAACGGAAGTAAAAAACTGGCGGCTGGACATCCCGGAAAAATTTGGCTGCGGTTATTGTACCGGATTCGTTTTTAACGAGCATATCCGGATACTTATATTCAATTATGAATTGAAGGAGAACTTGACTATCGAAAACCCGGATATCGATCTTAATACAAAAACGATCCTTTTTAAGTTCCAAAACATTTTTCCTGTATCCGAAACGCTGCTGGCGGGAAAGCAATCAAAGGCTACCCCATCAGTTTTAATTGCTACCAGGAGCTTAAATACGGACGTCGTCATTCCTATACATACAAATACTGCTACTATCAATATAGAAGTAGATGCAAATTATTTGAACGAATTATTTGACCTGTCAGAAAAATCGCCTGTTTTGCAAAGCCTTCTACAGAATACGCAACCCTTGCTTTTCGAACAAATGATCTACCCATCATTACAGAAAATCATAGATGAGATCGCATTTGAACCGGTTAAAAATATTTTTAAACCATTCTTACTTAGGGTGAAGGCAGAAGAATTAGTTTGCAAACTTTTGATCGAATTAGAAAAGCGGGATGAAAAACATCTGTATGCCCTGAACAATCAGGATATCCAAACCATCTAT
The DNA here is from genome assembly GCF_004331675.1 of Pedobacter frigidisoli. GTDB lineage: Bacteria > Bacteroidota > Bacteroidia > Sphingobacteriales > Sphingobacteriaceae > Pedobacter > Pedobacter frigidisoli. The sequence goes on from NZ_SJSN01000012.1 coordinate 70,036, forward strand.
AAGGTTAGAGAAAACATGATTGAGCATCTGGAAACTCCTCCAGTCATCTTAGAATTGGCAATTGGCGCCAATATGAGTCCAACCAAATTGAAACGTTTATTCAAGCAAATTTTCGGTAATAGTATCTTTAGTTATTTCCAGGAATTCAGGATGAAGGAAGCCGCCAGATTATTGAAAGAGAAAAAGCTGTCTGTTTCGGATGTAGGTTATAAACTGGGCTTTACTAACCTAAGCCATTTTTCAAGAGTCTTTGCAGACCATACGGGCATGAAGCCGAAACAATTTAGTCGCTCATAGCTGACTAATACGCTGCAGTACTTCAATACGTATATTGATGACTATGTAGAAGGCCTTTACAAATCGTATGGTGGTACGCTTTTTTCTACAAAACGTGATGTTCTTCGCCTAGTTACCAAAAACTATTATTTAGAGGAAGATATAGGAAAACGACCGTTCTCTAAATTAACAAAGAACAGATTTGACCTGAAATAAATTTCATGCATCTCATCAACATCTGGACGATGAATTTTAATAAATTCTCAAAATAGATTATGTACAAATTAAGACCAATATTAAAAACCTATTATGATGCTTTGGAAGAAGGCAAAGTTCTGGGAATGAAATGCGTTGACTGTGGCGATTTATCATGGCAACCCCGTTACCAATCTGTCAAAAATGTGGAAGCACTGAGGTAGATTGGACAGAAACGGCAAATGAAGTGGTTCTAGAAGAAATCCGTTTTGAGGATTCCAGTGTTGGAGCCGATCATACTTTCCTTAAGGCAAATGATTTTCTTGCTGATAAGGATACTCCCTATTGCATATGTGTTGGAAAGTTTCTAGATGGAACTCATGAATTTCACGGAGCTTTATATGGAATCAACGAAGATAACTTAGCCGAGTGGAAAGAAAAAATACCTTTCACTGGATTTATCCATTTTATTGATATGGCAGGCGGGTTCAAATCGGTGGGTTTCAAATTATCCACCAAAAAGGACAATTGCACCATATAAAACAGAACCTTTGACCTCACCATTCAACTTAAAAAATGTGTGGTTAAGTTAGAGAATAAAAGGCGGAGAATACTTTCAAAAGCAATTTCTCCGGCTTAATTATATATCCGTGACCTTAAAACCTAAAAATTCCTATAACCATTTTTTGCGCTTGAACCAAATTATGGGACCTAAGAAACTGATCAGCAGTAGCATGATCACATAAATATATCCATACTTCCACTCCAGTTCTGGCATAAATTTAAAATTCATTCCGTATATTCCTGCAACAAGGGTAGGCAACGAAATACAGACTGTCACGATCGTTAAGGTCTTAAAAATCCGGTTCTGTTCAAGGTCCACCTTATTCGATACGTACTCCTTAAGATCATCCAAGCGTTCAAAATTATTCTGCACATATTCATTGATTACCGTAAGATCGTTAAGGTCTATAAAAATAGCCTCTTTTATCTCTTCGTTCAATTTTTTGCTTTTTCTTAACATGAGCAGGATCCGGCGGTACTTGTTCAATGATTCTTTTATGATGAGGTTATTGAATTTGAGTTTAGTGATCTGGTCAAGCGCAATTTCAGAAAATGATTCCTGCTTTTGTAGCTTGGAATAGATTGCCTTAATATTTTTGGCAATTACCTCGGTGAGGTCAGCAAAATAATCGGAAATGATTCCGATCATTATTAGTAGAAAAGTATCTATAGTAAAGGGCAGTGTGCTTATCCCGTCAAATTGCTTCTGCCTTTGGCTCTCAGGGATAAACTGTTCAAAATTTATGGCCATGAAAGAGAACATGATGTTTTCCTTAAGGATAAAACATATTATCACCTCTTCCATTCCGCTTTCTGAACTTAAATAGGGAAAAGTAAAATTAAAGGCCAGCTGGTCATCCTTTTCCAGAAAATGGGAACTTATCTCAATATCATCTCCGTGGTTTAGCATGGAAGCATCTATTCCAAAAAGTTTCTCTAGCCCCTCCACCTCTACTTTGTTATAACCAATAACCTGTACACTGGAGATCCCGCTTAAATCACCAGGAATCTCATCAATATTATCCAGCTTGATAATTTCTTTATCATTTCTTAAGAGTTCAATAATCATTGTTGCTTATTTAGGTTAATATACCACCGGTCCATCATAGCCTGATCCATATGGATTCAGCATAAGTTAAACAGATCCTTTCTCAGTGCAACTAATATAAACAAATGAAAAAAATTTTCACCTTATAGTGCTGTGAACAGTTAATCTTAGTCTGCGTATCTTATCTAGAGTCCTCTGAGTATAAAATCTAGGGAATCATAAGCCGGAAAGTGTGGCCATCTGGCCTCTTCGCCACCTTAAGCATTAATAACCTACATTAACAAACCCGAGCCTCAGGGCAAAATCAAACCAGCAACAACCGCCCGGAGTGTAGTATTAACTGCGTCCTTAATATCCGCTTCGTATTTTATGGAAGTATCTGGATTGTTAAAGATGAGGCAACGAAAAAAGACAATTTTGCTAATACTGCCAAAAATTACGGCAACCATTAAAGGCACGTTGATCTCCTCCCTCAGGATTCCCTGTTGCTGCCCAGCTTCGACAGCCTCGCTAAAAACCTGATTTATTTTTGACTGAAGTTCATTACAGATCTCTTTGACCGTGACGTACTTTCCCGGAAATGCCTGCACCTGGTTCATTAGGACAAAAAAACTCCGTTTTTCAAAAAATTCATCCACATAAAAGGCATTTATAGAAGAAAGCCTTTCCAAGGGATCTTTTTTGTCCCAGTAAGCTGTAAAAAGCTGATCCTGCCTTTCAAGCCTATAGACAAAAATAGATGCAAGGAGTTTTTCCTTGGATCCAAAGTAATAAGATATAAGTGCGGTATTGAAAGAACCTTCCCTTGCAATATCCCTGATCGAAGTACCTTCATAACCATTATTGGCAAACAGCTTTTCAGCTACCTTTAGGATAATAATCTTTTTGTTACGCTCACCCATAATATAACATTTAGTCATGTGGGTAACAGGCCCGGTCTTATCCCCGGCCTGTTTTTTTATCTTGTTTACCAATATTTAAGGCCTGTTAATTTAGCCAGAGTCAACTGAGCGACACACAACTTATACCGGAACTGTAAATCGGCCAGCTCGGCCCTTTGTACGTTTGAACTCGCTTCAGTGAGTTCCAGATTTGTGCCGATTCCATTACGGAACCTACTCTGTGCAAGCTTTTGCGCCTCTTTTGCTTCGGCAATCTGTTGTCCGGAATTAGCCAGACTAGAGGTATTGCTTTTTACATCGATCAATGCCCGATCGATGTCCCTGCGAAAACTATTGTTCAGGCTTTCAGCCGAAAACTGGGTAGTTTTTAGCTCGCTCTGAGAAAGCCTCACCTGTTTTCTTGCCTTTCCTCCATCGTATATCGGAATGCGCACAGACAGTCCAGCGGCATAATTATACCTGAACTGCATAATATCGGGCGCAAAACCGTTTCTGAAACCATTGCCTGCACTTAATGAAATTGTAGGTTTTCCACCAGTTTTGCTTAGCGCCAGGTCTGCCTGTAGTTGAGCGACCCGATCGTTCAAAAGTTTAAACTCGGGATTTTCTGCCTGTGCTTTAGCTAGGGCGCTGTAGAGATCTGAAGCATTTTCGAGGGGGAAACCAACTTCAATATTTGCGATATCCGTTTTTAAACCACTCGAATATTCCATTAGCGCATATTGTTTATCTAGTGCATTTAAAAGATCAATTTTGCTATTTTCCTCTTTGTGTATACTGGATAAAATGGTCAATACATCATACCTCAGCGCATCACCGTTCTTAAACTTTATTTCAGTGTCTTTTTTATTGACCTGAAGAAAATTGATTACACTATCCTGAATGGCAATCGCCTTTTTAAGATAGGCGATCTGATAATATATACCCGCCACCTCATAAGCTACCTGGTTCCGGTTGACTTCGATATTGTCTTTCGAATATTGAAGAGCCGCTTTCGCCCTATCCACGCCAGCTTTAACTACACCAAAGTCTAAAAGGGTGTACTGGGCATCAATAGAGGTAGCATAATTGTTTTTCGGAACGATTTGTATGCCATTTCCACCAGGTAGCGAGATTTCGGAAACTGGGGCTGCATACCGGTAAGACCCGGAGGCGCTCACCGAAGGCAGTCCGGCAGATTTAGCAAGTTCAATGCGTAATTGGTCACTTTCAACAGCTTGCGAAAGTTCTTTAAATTTAGGAAAATAGGTGAACGACCTATTGATGAGTGTCTTTAGATCTGCTTTAGCTTCCTGCGCCATTAAAAGAGGCGACGAGAGCATACTTAGCATAATGACTACGAATATTTTTTTCATTTTTTAGAATTTTAAATTACTAATGGGCTGCAGCTGCAACTTTTGCCCTGGTTTCTGCATCCATATTTTCGCTTTTTAATAGGAACATAAACGGAACAGTACAGGCGAAGAATACCGCAATCAACAAAAAACCGTCAAGATATGCCTGCATATGTGCCTGGCTGGAAATCGCATGATCAATACTTCCATAAGCTGCCTGTTTTGCTATGCCGGGATTTACACCCTTTCCGATCATTCCATTGGTAAGCGCATTTACACGTCCGGTTACCAGGGTGCTGTTCCCCTGGAGGTTCGATACCAGATCCGACCGGTGCGTTGCGTACCTGTTGGTGGTATAGGTATTCATAATTGCGATCCCAAATGCCCCTCCTAGCTGACGGCACATATTCGTAAGAGAAATCCCATAGGGCATATCGGATGGTTTCAGGCCAACAACAGCCTGACTCAACAGTGGAACGGTCAGGCAACCCGTACCAATACCCCTACATATCTGGGGAAGGATAAACCACCATTTATCTGCATCCGGCGCTGCCTGTGAGGAAAGATATCCGTGCATAATAAAAAGGATAAATCCCAGGATTACAAAATAGATCGGTTTAATTCCCTTGCCCAGCCCTATTCCTATAAATGGCATGGCGATGAGTGAAACTATTGCCCCAGGGACCATTGACAATCCGGCGTCAGTCGGTGTATAACCCATTGCCCGCTGCACCATTACCGGAAAAAGGTAAACTGAGCCAAACAAACCAAAACCGCAAACAAAAGTCAATAAATTACTACCGATCAGGTTCCTGCTTTTCATCACCCTCAAATTGATTGCAGGATTTTTAGTGTTGAGTTCCCACCAGATAAAAAGGCCAAGGCCTACCACAGCTGCAACAGTTAGCAGACGGATGGCGGAGTCTTCAAACCAGTCTTCCGATTGCCCCTTTTCTAGAATATACTGTAAAGCACCTATGCCTACGGTTAGCGATAAAATCCCAACATAATCGATCGGAATAGCACTTTTGTCTATATCATACTCGTCTTCCTTACGATCGATAAAATGCCATGTAAATATTGCAGCCAATATGCCGATAGGGATATTGATATCAAAAATAAGTGCCCAATGGTAATTGTCCACAATATAACCGCCAAGGATAGGTCCGACGGTCGGCCCAAGGACAACACCCATCCCGAAAATTGCACCGGCCATCCCTTTTTGTTCCGGTTTAAACTGATCGAAGAGAATACCCTGCGAAACCGACAACAGTGCGCCTCCTCCAATTCCCTGTACAAACCGCCAAAAAACAAGCATCCAGAGTGAAGATGAATTGCCGCACATGAATGAAGCGATTGTAAAAATGATTATTGAGGTGAAATAGTAATTCTTACGGCCAAAATACCGGCTCAAAAATCCTGTTAAGGGTATGATGATCACATTTGCAATTGCATAAGCGGTCACAACCCATGAAGCATCTTCCAGGGTTGCACCTAATGTACCGCTGATATTGTTCAGTGCAACATTGATAATCGATGTATCGATCAGCTCCATCACTGCAGCAGTAATCGTCGTAATTACGATCAGTATTTTTATATATTTATTGCGTTTGCGTTCCATACCTATTATTATAAATGAACCACCTCATAATTATTTCACCTTTACTTCAACTTCTACACTTAAGCCTGCTTTGAGAATATCTTTTACATCAGAAGCTTTATCGATCTGTATGGTTACGGGAACGCGCTGGGTAACCTTAACAAAATTTCCTGTTGAATTATCTGGTGGGAGCAGCGAAAACTTTGCACCCGTTGCATCACTGAAACCTGAAACAGTACCAGCAATTTCCTTATCTGGATAACCATCAATGACAATTTTTACGGCCTGGCCGGTTTTCATATGTTCAATCTGCGTTTCCTTAAAATTGGCCACGATCCAATATTTATCGTTGCTGACTACGCTGAAAAGCTGTTGTCCACCCTGTACATATTGACCTGGCTTCAGATTGGTCTCTCCCACCTTGCCCGATGTTGGTGCAATAATTTTGGTGTAACTCAGATTTAGCCTGGCATTCTCAAGAGCGGTTTCCCTGGCAGCAATATTTGCCTTGGCACGTTCAATTTCTGCATGTGCACTACCAGTCTGGGTTCCTGCCTGTTTGTAGCGGCTTTTACTTGTGGCCAACATCCGTTCGGCAGTTTGGTAGGCCGACTGGCTGCGCTCAAACTGCCTTTGGGTTATCGATCCTTCCTTAAATAATATCCCGTCACGTGACACGTCTTTTTTTGCCTGACTAAGAGTTACTTCTTCCAAACTGATGCCTGCAGCAGCCACATCCTGATCGGAACCGATGGTAGGAATTTTAGATTCAGCATTGCTCAGTTCAGCCCGTGCAGCCATCAGATCTGCCTCCGCCTGTTTTAAGGCAAGAAGAAACGCACTGTCATCCACTACAACAAGCGTATCACCCTGTTTTACCTGTTGATAATCCAAAAGTTTAAAGTTGTTTACGAAACCGGAAATCCTACTGAGCACTGGAACAGAATTTGCCTCAATCTGTGCATTATCGGTGCTTTCATAACTGAGCGCATGTGTAATCCTACTGAAAGCAAAATAACAGAGGACAATGCCGATGACAGCGGCAACAAAGATTTTAAGAACTTTAGTAGGCATAGAGGTGTTTTTTTCCTGAGATTCCATAAATTAAATTTTTACAGCACAAAAGTACACCAAGTTGACTAATTTAGTACTCCCAGTTGACTATTATTTTTTGTTAAAATTAATAATATTGGATTTAAATGACATTTCTTTAAGACCAGATGCAAAAAATTTTCACGTATTTTTAGCCCATGGAAAACCCACTACCCACTGAACGGCTGATTTTCAGATTGATGGACATGTTAAAAAAACAGATGGAGAAATTAGCTACCGTCCAACTGGCTAAGCTTATATCACCGGATTTCAATCTTACCTATGTACCATATTTTATGAGTATTGGGGAAACAGGAATTTCTAACCACGAGCTTCTGGAAAAAATAATGGTAACCAAACAGGGCGTAAGCAAGATCGTAAAAGAATTAGAACGTCTTGAACTTATCTATTCTGTTAAAAGTAAACAGGATGCAAGATCGATCATGATCTATCTCACAAAAAAGGGACATATACTCAACATCGCAATCAAGAAAATGGCCGCAACGACAACAGCGGAATATAGCAACCTGCTGGGTGCCAAGAAATATGAACAGTTATTGGATTCATTGGTCAAAATCCAAGCCCACAACCAACAACTTTTGGAAAAGATAGGCCGTGGGACTCCATAAGACAAATGAATTTCGAAATAATGGCGAGCAGCGATCATGCAACGTCAAGGTGAGATTTGGTAATTGATACATCCGCTCTGATAGATTTATTCTGCGGTCTAAGAAGAACCCAGCTCACATCGTTTGTTTATGTTGTGAGAGGAGGCATCAGGTTGATAAATGATATCTTTTCCGATAAACCGGTTGTTGGCCACACCATCATCCTCTTTAGTCAAAAGCATGAGAAATAATTAGGAAAAAGCTATAGGAACCCCATGATTACACGGGGCTTTATTTCTGTTTATTTATTGTTCCGCTGTAGGCTAAACTCCCCTGTTACGCCGAGTTCAAGCCCTCTAAGTTCTGCCAGCCCCCTTAAGCGGCCTATTGCAGAATATCCAGGATTCGTCTGTTTTGACAGGTCATCTAGCATCTGATGGCCGTGGTCTGGCCGGAAAGGAATGGGAATTTTGCGCATTGCATTTTCTGCTGTCAGCGCTTTCATAATCTGGTACATATCCACGTCGCCGCCCAAGTGATCGGCCTCGTAAAAACTTCCGTCCTGATCTTTGGTTACATTCCTTAGATGCGCAAAATAAACCCGGCTTTTCACCCTCTGAAAAATCTCAAGAACATTATTTTCACGCCCTGCACCCAATGAACCTGTGCAGAAACATACCCCGTTAAATGGCAGGTCAACATTTTGAAGGATATAATTGAAATCCTCAATTGTACTGGCAATCCTGGGCAGGCCCAAAATAGAATAAGGCGGATCATCTGGGTGAATCGTCATATAGATCCCTTCGCTTTCGCAAACTTCGGCGATGGAGGAAAGAAAATAAACAAGGTTTTCCCTCAAACCATCTTTACCAATTTCTTCATATTCGCTTATACTCATACGAAGCGTTTCGAGTTCGATTTCTCTTTCGTTTGGGATACCCATTAAAACGTTTATGCGTAGCTCTTCCAGTTCGCCGGCAGTTAAGGTTTCAAATTTAGCTTTTGCCCTTTCCAGTACAGATTGTGGGTAATCAGCTGCGGCACCAATCCGTTTTAGCACATAAAGATCAAATATTGCTAGGTCTATCCAGTTAAAATAAAGGGCTTTAGATCCATCCTTCATTTTTAGATCGAGCTGTGTTCGGGTCCAGTCTAAGACAGGCATAAAATTGTAACATACTGTTTTGATTCCGCAGGAGGACAGATTTCTAAGTGAGGTTTTGTAGTTTTCGATAAACTGGCCTGCATCTGTCCTTTTGGTTTTAATAGCCTCGTGCACAGGTACACTTTCTACTACTGACCAGGTCAAACCCGAAGCTTCAATTATTGATTTCCGCTCAATGATGTCTTCTATTGGCCATATTTCACCATGCGGAATGTGGTGCAGCGCGGTAACAATGCCTGTTGCTCCAGCCTGTTTTACATCCTGTAAGGAAACGGGATCGCTTGGTCCATACCATCTCCATGTCTGTTCTAATCTTTTGTATAATTTTTTCATAAACATTATTTATTTTACATGACCAAAGTCTATGCAGCGTAAACCATTATTCCTGACCGGAAAAACATTCGTAAAAAAAATTTTCCTTTAGGGCCAGATAATCTGCCACAACATTCCGCATTGTATGATAATACAGGTTTATATTCTCCTCTACACTAAAGCATACCGTGTGACCTTTACCGACATCAAAATCAGAAAAGGTCAGTCTGAAATCTGTTGAACATAACCAAGAATGCACGGCCCTGTCAATTCCTCCTATGTGGCATGCGGCAAGAACACGGTACCTTCCGGATTTAGTGTAAAAAGATAAAGCATATTCCACCGGAAGTTCAACTATTCCATAGCCTATCAGATCGATTAGTACAGTGATCTTTTTTCTCATTTCAGTACGGTTAATTGATAGATATTGTAACTTTCTCCTAAGGATAGTCCCTTCTGCAACCCCATTCATAACACAGGTTTTTGAAGCAGGACATTAATGCGTTTTTCTATTTCATCGATGCCGAATTTTTTCTCGTTGGCATACCATCCTTCAAAGGGGCTATGTTCGGCATCATGCAACTGCCGTTTGACCATCCTGAGTTCTTGCAGACCCTGCTTTAGAAAGTCTTTCTTGGTTTTCTGGTCTTCCTCAGTCTGGTAGCATCGGGCCAGATTATTCAGCATTTTATTAAGATGCAGCATAATATATGCCTGTCCTCGGAGATTATCATTAAAGAATATTTTTCCGCCGTTGAGGTGGCTGTCATAGAGGGTATCAGCTTTAGCGGTAATTTTTTCCAGTTTACTCATGCTGGCTCCGGTTCCCTTTAGGATTGCCTCAAGTTGGCTAGATGTTCCGTTGTCTATGGGCATTACACGAAAATAGCCCACACTGCCCTTATCAGGATTGTCCATAGGATGGTTTTCCAGCGGATTTAAACTAAACTTCCCTTTTTCGAGATCACTGATTATCATTTCGGCCGAACGTGCATAACGCAAGTCCTGAAAAATATACTGCCTTTCAAATCCGGGGATATCGCCCTTTTTTTGCTCCCAGTAAGCATTAAAGAAGTCGGTATAAAGATCCGAAATTTCGGGGGCCAATGCTGCCCCGAAATAGGTTGCACTGAAGTTATTCAAAAATGTTTTGGGATTAAACTTTTTAAAATCCCACATCATATCTGCATTTGCAGATAACTCGAGCAGGTGTTCTCTTACATTTCCTGCGTTAACAACCGAGAACATCAGCTGCCCTTTACTTAGGCTATCAACAGTTCTATAATTCTGTTCCATTTTGCGGGGCCCCTCGGCCTGGGCCAGATGGGAGCCTGTTGAAGTGAACTGGAAGTTCATGTAATAGCCCGTGGGTTCATTCGCTGAAAACTCATGCTTAAAAATATCCTGCGCGGGGAAATGATCTCTTCTTGCGGCCACAAAGTTTCGAATCAGCGAGGGTTCATTTGGAATCTGCAATAACCCCTGAGCCAGTAGTGTAGTCATTTCATTATAAAGCGTAAGGCGCATCGGGGGATGTGGATCCTTGGTTTTCTTTTTAAGCAGGTCAATCTGCAACTGAACCATTTCGCCGATTACCCTTGCCCTTCCTCTGGCGTCTTTCGGCGAATCGGGAAAAAATTCCCAAAACGGAATATCCCTGTTTCCACGAAAACCGACCAGCCAGATTACTTCGGCATTGTTCTTCATTGCCAGATCGATATGATAGCCCCAGTATTCAGCAAGTGCGTTTCGGTTGGCAATAGTAAGTTCGGGTACGCTCTGGTGGCGCACATTTTTCCAGTATTGGGGCCAATTACTGTAATTTGAGCCAAAAATCTGCATGTGGTGACCGGTATTTACCAGTCCCCGTCTTTTAGCCGCCTGAGCCTGTTTTCCCAATTTAAAAGATGGATCAAAACTGTTTTCATCAGCAATGGTTCCTTCGATGGTATTAAGTTTTAACCGCAGCATAGCTTCGAATATCGCCTCATAGTTTTCCTGTGAACGTTCCTGCCACGGGCTTAGAAAATCGGTATCATTGGGCAGCCATGTACGGTATTTGATATCCGGAGAATTAAATACTTTGATAAAATCATCATTGAGGTGCAGATTGTTGATTCTTTTTGGCGGCGCTGAAGCCCAGAACCAAAGGGGCTTTACCCCTAAGAGTTCACTGAATGTGTAAATGGCATAAATAGTGCCCCGGATATCTGCTCCATTTAGTACCACAGTATTATGATCAACATAAACCTGATGGGATTCCCATCCTTTTAATGCAGGTTGTTTGCCCTTAAACCGATTTCCCGTAGCGATAACGATCGCAGACCCAGATTTTGGAAGGTGATTTATAATTATCGACTTTTGACCGAAAACGGACTGTAAATCCCTAAGCAGATCCTCTACCGCCACACGCACTTCGGCCGATTCCCCTGGCTGAATATATACAGGAATTTTACCCTTGATGATAATATCATTTGCATCAGCTGTCAGCGAAGCGCCTGTAAGCATCAATACAAAGAAAAACCATCTTTTATACTCTTTTATATTGCTAAACATTATGTTGTTTTTAAAAAATTATTGTGAATAGAGTTTGGCTGGACATGGTAATTAATTTGGCCAGGTTTTGAACTCATATCCATTCAGATCAAGCCAATATCTCACGTTATAATGTATTCTTTTTCACGGGCTTGCACTCAGCGAACTTGCAAAAATGCAGCTCATATTTTCAGAATTCATATCTCTTATCTCAAAAAATCAAAACCAATAAAAACACAAAAAACTAAATATCAAACACTTACACAGCAAATACCCTCTAAAAATCTGGTTCTTTTCAATAACCTTATTGGAGATCTAATTATTTTTTTCCAAAAGATCAGCCTATTTAACCATTCATTTTTTGATTATTCGCCTTTTGGCGTGAGTTCTAATCTGATTTTTTCATCGGGATCGGTTGACCATAGCCAGGCCTCGGGTTTGAAATCTGCATTTCCGGCATCATAAGAAAAGACAAAAAGTTCAATTTCCTTATTCATGTATTCTTCTTTTAAAGGAATATAATAGGTGTAGTTCTGGTCTAGCCTAGCATTACTGTGCTCCCACGTATTGGAAGGATAAGAGACCGAACGATCCGGTGCCCCAACATATTTACCGTTTATTTTAGCGGCCACATACGCTCCTTCCACTCCATGTGTCCCATTAAGAGCAATGCTCAGGTATCCATTTTTGGCCAGTTCATCAAGCTTAAAACTGGATTTCCACGCTTTGGTTGCCACCATCTTATTTGGTGGTGCGAAAAGATTGGAAGCGCTCCAATTGGACCTGTCTATCTGTTTACCTTTATAGAGTGCTTCAACTTCTGTCAACTGTTGTGGCTGGTTCACAAACCTAAAATAGCGGACTGAGTCATTAACAGAGATGTTCATGGTAGTACCTGCGATATAGGTAAGCTGTTTCCATTTGATCAGATCTCTGGAAACCTCAACAAAATTGCCTTCTTCCGGAAGCAAGGGCTGTAAAGAAAATACATCGGGCACCTTTAGGATCAGTTCGTCAACGCCTGTTACCTTTCCCAGATCCAACCTCAACATACCACCTTTAACTTTCTGGACACCCCGGTATTTTGCCGATTCCCAAAAACCTGTTTTCAGGTCACCGTCAAAGAGATTTTTATCCCACAATCCGCGGTCTACAAAGGCTTGCTGCTCGAAAAACGCATCCCTTGCCTGTTTTACGGCTTGAATGTCCGTCTTACCTGAACGCAGTAAAGAACGGACTTCCAGGGCGTTATTGTCTGCCGCAAAAACTGTTGCTTCGTATAGGCTTTCAGCATCCTTAGGTACCGGAATAATATTAAAGCCCGCTAATTTTCTTCTAGGATCATGTTTTAACGATGTACCTGCAAAGCTTATTTTTTTTTCACCGCTAATTATGGCCATTTTAGCTGCAAGACCTGTAAGACCCGTCTTTTTATATTTCCATGGGCCTAGTACAGAAATGGAGGTCGTACTTCCAGGGGCTCCCAGTAAATCAATGATAACGGGTTTACCCGGCACATTCCTTATCACTTGAAATCTCGCACCCTTAATTACGGGGTCAGTATATTCTTCGGTGGTTGCAATAAATAGTGCAGACCTGAAAGGTTCAATATTTACCTGTACCGCATCATCATAATGATGTGTCCCAAGGTATTCTTCATCTGGGTGCAAGCGGATTAATTTCACTTTTTGTCCTTTCGCCAATCCGATCTCATCTCCTAACCTGATGGTACGTAATTGTTCTGTCCAGGTTAAATTTTTCAAGGTAATGAGGCGGGTTTTGCCATTACCTCTTGAAACTGCATCGGCACCATAAACTTTGGCTGGCAGTACCATTCCATTGGTAAGAATATTCTTATATTTTTGATGGATATTAAAAATCCTCGCCAGTTTTGGATATTCTTCATCTCTCAACAACCAGGGGTTGCCATAAATTTCCGGTGATAAAATAAGACTTCTGTTGAATGCCTGTAGCACCAGGTCATCCTCCCAGTAATCCAGACATGACGAAATACAGACACCATGATCCTCCGTTAACCTTCTAAGGCCAGGTACCAAACCTCTTGACAACGCACCTTGCCTGTGGTGTGGCGCTGTGGAATTATTGTTCATCACAACATCGATATAGGTTTCGGCACCTCCCCATAAAAACGTAGTGGCATAAGGCAGTCCTTTTGTTAATCCCAAACGGTGGTTAAGCAGAATAAGATCCGGGCTAAACTTCCTGGCCTCGATCATCATCTTAACAAAAGCATCCTCTTTTTCAGGCCGTAGCGGCCCGCAGACTGCATCGAACTTAAATAATGCAAAACCATAATCCTTGCAGAGTTTAACCATCTGACTAATCCGTTCCTGCTCTTCTTCTGCTGTATTTCCAAATCCATCGGGCCCGCCCCAAATACCAAGGTGCATCCCCATGTTGGTCGCTTTTTTATAAAGTACGTCGAAACTGTTTGGGAACTGCTTTTTAAACCGCGCTGAGTTTAGGCTTCCGTAGAAATTTTTGCCGTCGAGCGCACCTGCATCAAATGCATAAATATCAAGCTGCATTCCGTACGTATTCTTAAGCCAATCAAAAAATGTAAAATTGATCAAAGTCTGTTTTTCAGTCGGACCTTCATTGGTATTATTGATCCAGCTAAAATACTGGGCTTTGGAAGGTGTCTTTTCATCCGCACCGGGAAAAATTTTCTCTTGGGTATAGCCTACTTGTGTAGTAATCAATAGACAAAAAAATCCAGATAGGAATTTCGTTCTTTTCATAAGCAAATTAACCTCTTCGCTTTCGCATTGTGTATCCATTTTATCCTAATTATTTGACATATTGTCTTTTTTTAGGTTTTCCTACCATTGTCTGCCATCTCCATAGTCATAACAATAAACAAAAGGACAATAAATATGAATGGAATGTCAATGGGTTAAAAATTTGTTTATGTTTCTTTGATAGAAAGAAAAATTGATTTTTAAAGATGTTCAAAAACTTATTTATAATTGGCTGCCTGTACCTGGTTTCGGTACAGGGGTTTTCCCAGGTAAAAAAAAACAGGTTTGCTCCTGTAAACAAGTCAGAGACTTTTTGCAAAAAACTTACTGATTCTTTGGAAAATATGGCCAAAAATCTGCCGCTTAAATTGGCACTGGATACAGGAAAAGTACCCGTTTACGATGTTGTAAAAGACCTAAAACTGGATAATACCGGTGCAACACTCATTACAGCCCCATTTCAAAAAGCCATAGATTCTTGCGCAAAAATTGGCCCCGCCAGGTTTCTTTTTCCAAAAGGCACGTATCTAACGGGAACAATTATTTTAAGGTCTGGCGTTCACATCGAATTGGCACATTTAGCTAAGATTATCGGTAGTGTTGATGCAAAGGATTATCCGGTAATTTATCCCGAATACAAAGCAAATACCGATTTACAGGTTAATAAATCGTTGTTTTATGCAGAGAAAGTAGAAAACATTTCATTTACCGGAAAAGGTATGATCGATTTCAGGGGAGATCACGAAGTTTACTTCAACACCGGCAACAACGACCCCCGCAGACCTTTCGGAATACGCATCGTGAGTTCAAAAAACATTTACGTGGCAGGACTGATGTTCTGGAATTCGCCCCAGTGGATGCAGCATTACCTGAACTGTGAAAACCTGATGATTGAAAAAATGAGTGTATTTAATCATGCGCATCAGAACAATGATGGCATTGATATAGATGGTTGCCGAAATGTTTACCTGAGGAACAATCGTGTAGACAGTGATGACGACGGAATCTGCCTTAAAAGCAATGGCCCTGCATCATGCGAAAACGTACTGGTAGAAAACTGCACGGTTTCGAGCCACTGCAACGCGCTTAAATTGGGTACCGAAACCACCGGCGGATTCAGGAACATCATTTACCGCAATTGTAAGGTAATACAATCGGTAACTGCCGATCATCATGTAAATGGTGCGGAAACTGCACGTACAGCCATTACCCTGATCATCACTGATGGTGGAAAAATGGAAAATGTATGGTTTGATAACATTACTGCAGAGGATTGTGTTTCACCGATTTTTGTAACCCTTGGCAACCGCAGCCGCAGGCACACTAAAGATGCGCCCAAGCCAGGCATAGGTACCATGGAAAATGTGGTTATCTCTAATATCAAAGCTATCGGTGCTGGCCCGATGCCTTCGTCGGTTACCGGACTAGACAACAGCCACGTGATCAAAAACCTAACCCTTGAGAACATTATCCTCGAACAGGCATACACCGGAAAAGAAGAAAACCGAACCACAGATGTCGTAAAAGTACTGCAGCGGGTAAAAGGTGGGTATCCCTCTCCAGATGGCTGGGGCAATTTAAATGCCTCGGGTTTATACTGTGGGTTTGTAGATGGGTTAACGTTGAAAAACGTTATCGTTAAATCCACTGCGAAAGAACCTCGGAAAGGAGTGGTGATTGAAAACTGCACGAATGTAAAACAGGTCAATTAATCAACGAATAGTACAAGAAATTTCGATTTTACACCCATTTTATTACAACCATTATGTTATACAAAAACATCCGAGTCCTGCTTACCCCTGCCCTGCTCCTTTTAACGGTTTGCCAAGTAATGGCACAGGGGCAATTTTACAACGTAAAAAAATACGGAGCTAAAGGAAATGGAAAAAACCTGGACACCAAGGCCATCAACCTGGCCATTGAAACGGCCAGCTTGGCTGGTGGCGGAACAGTTTATTTTCCGGCAGGAGATTACCTTTCGGTAACGATACATTTAAAGAGCAACATTGCGCTTTATATCGATCAAGGGGCAACAATCGTGGCTGCTGCCACAACAGAGACGGTAAAATATGACCTTCCTGAAAAAGGGGAAAATGAAATTTACCAGGATTTTGGTCACAGTCATTTCCAGAACAGTTTAATTGTTGGGATTGATCTTCAAAACATATCCATCACCGGGCCCGGGCGTATCTGGGGAAAGGGACTGATTAGAGAGGATGGCATTAATGGCGTGAATAATGGATATGGAAACAAAACCCTTGCGCTAAAACGCTGTCGAAATGTAATATTGAAAGACTTTACAGTAGAAAAAGGCGGCTGGTTCGGTTTTTTGCTCACAGCGGTTGACAACGCAACGATTGACAACATTAAAATGGATACCAACCGTGACGGTATTGATCTGATCTCGAGCAAAAATGTAAGGATCTCGAACTGTAGTATCAATTCACCGGGTGATGATGCCATTGTTTTAAAGAGCGATTATGCGCTGAATTACCCAAGGGTTACCGAAAATATTACCATTACAAACTGCCAGGTTTCAGGTTATGACGATGGCACATTTTTAGATGGTACCTTTCAGAAAAAAGGCCGCAAGAATCCTACTGGCAGGATAAAAATTGGAACCGAATCTAATGGCGGCTTTAAAAACATTGCCATTACCAATTGCATATTTGACCACTGCCGCGGGCTGGCCATCGAAACCGTGGACGGTGCTGTTCTGGAAGACATCGTGATCAGTAACCTCACCATGCGCGACATCACTAATGCTCCCATATTCATCAGACTTGGTGCCAGGCAGCGCGGTCCCGAGGGATCTCCATTTAGCATTCTACAGCGAGTGATGATCAGTAATGTGATTGCCTATGATGTAACCGGCGAGCAGGGAGCTATTATTAGCGGTATACCTGGCCACGATATTGACGACCTTACCTTAAACAACATCAGCTTTTACTTTAAGGGGGGGGGCACCAGTGCACAGGCTTTGAATGAGATACCACCTCTAATTGATAGCTATCCTGATCCCAACCGTTTCGGTATCACACCGGCATATGGTTTTTTTATCAGAAATGTGAAAAACCTCAAAATGAACAACATCAGGGTCAGCTATATAAAACCTGATTTCAGACCCGCATTTGTTCTTGATAATGTAACCGGGGCCGATTTTCAGCAGATCAGAGTAGATCAGATAAAGGGAACCCCGGTATTTAATTTAAAAACAGTTAAAAACTTAAGCCTGAGCAACAGTCATCCAATATCGGATACACAGCTGTCTGAGGTAGATGAAAAACAATTATAGAGCTAAGGGCAAGCCACTAGAGAACATGCCAGTTGGTTTTTCTAAGTGCCTGGATATACTGCAAAGGTGGCTTGCCATATTCTTTTTTAAATGCCCTCGAAAAATTGGAGCTGCTCTGGAAACCGATCATATTCACAACTTCACCAACGGATAAATCCCTATCGACCATAAGCTGAACCGCTTTTTTTAGCCTAAACCTGCGGATCAATTCTCCAACCGAATGGTCTGAACTCAATTTCACCTTTTGATAAAGTTTACTACGGCTCACCCCTAAGTTTTTGCATATAAATCCCACATCAAGCCCAGGGTCCTCAATATTCTGCTCGATAAGGTCCTGTAACCTCTGATGGAAAGCTTTTTCGTTTTTAACTGAAATGGGTTGTGGCTTGCCAAATAGGTAACCTCCAGTGTATTTGTGTTTAAGCTTCATATCGCGCTCAAAAATATTCCGGATGGTAACCAACAATAGATCAATGCTCAACGGGCGCGAAAAGTAATGGTCGGCTCCGGATTCCATGCCCTGCATTTTGAGCGAAGGCTCGTCATACGCAGACATGATGATAAAGGGAATATGTGTCGTTTCCATCTGCCTTTTCATAATTTTGCAAAATTCGATACCATCCATATCACGGATTGCGATATCACTGATGATCAGATCTGGTATGGTTTCGCTCGCCATCATAATTGCAGAACGGCCCTCATTAACTTCATTTACGTGGTAATATTTTTCAAGCCGCGGTCTTAATGATTGCCGGAGCTGCCGGTTGTCCTCAACAAGGAGAATATGGTTTTTCATACAAATTCCAGTTTAAGTTGCAGCATGGCAATGCCCTATCTGCAACGGATCAGATGAATAAATGGTGATGGAAAGCGATCACCGTTAATTTTTAACACAATTAAATTTTATCAGGGCATAAAATCCATCCGAACAATAAAATCAGATGGATGTAATAGATGGTAAAGCATTTCACCTTACCATCTACTATAAAATTTTATTGCCAGCCTGGATTTTGGGGATAAGGTGCACCTGTGCTTACTGCATCAATCTGAGATTGAGGGATTGGTCTCAACACATGTTTGGGCAAAATATTTGCGCCAGCCTCCGTATTATACAATTTCACCCTATCGATCAGTTTACCGGTTCTAACCAGATCAAACCATCTCATATTCTCCCCGCAGAGTTCTCTCGAGCGTTCTTCTAAAATAAAATCGAGAGAAACATCACTTGCCTGAATATCCATGGCAGTCTTATTTGCCTGGTTTGCAGCAGCCCTTTCTCTTACGGCATTGATCAGTGAAACCGCTCTAGGTGTTTGCCCAGACATAAACGCTGCCTCTGCTGCAATAAGATAGGTTTCAGCCAAACGGTACACAATAACGGGCCTGATAGATACCACGTCGGGAGTACTCCGTTTTGAATCGAAGTATTTGGTAAGGGTTGGCGCCAATGTATTATCATATTTACGCGGAGGAATCACCAAATACCGTGTGGCCGCAATTTTAGCATCGGTAATATCCACACCCGGCATATAGATGGCGGTATCTCCTGCTTTAAATTTGGCCTGACCAACAATAGCACTAGCCGGCGCGCCAGCAGGAAGTGGATTTGGCCATAGCGGATATCCAGAAGCGACAGTATTGTTCGCGATCCAAACTGTTTGGAAGCTTTTGCCGTATCTTGAGTCATTTACCCTGTCCTTAAAGGCAGTATTCAGTAACCAGTTTGTAGGTACGGCGCGATTGAAAGGCCTTCCGTAAAACACGTCGCGTACCATTCCAGGTTTTCTTTCGTAATAACCAATAAACAAGTGGTTTAACATATTATCCCCTGTTGCACCACTAGGTGCACCAGGGCCATTGTAGGCGAGATTAGAGGTGTGTTGTACTGAAAAAAGCACTTCACTATTATCTTCATTTCCCTCGGCAAATACCCTGGCAAAATCGGCCTGTAAGCCTAATCCAATGGAGGATGCAGTAGTGATCAGATCATTCGCGGTGTTGTAAGCATCCTGATAGTCGGTTGCTTGCTTTGCGGATGATCCAGCCCTGGTCAGATAAATTTTAGCTAACAGGTGCTTCCCTGCAGCAGCTGTGGCTTTTCCAGGCAATACGGTCGCACTGATTTTTGGGCTAGCAGGTAATATGGGAATAGCATCCTTTAAATCCTGGATCATAAAAGCATAAACCTCGGCCATTGGTGTCCGGGAGGCTGATGTGCTGCCAACCGTTTCAAAGTTTTTGAGTAAGGTAACATCTCCAAAAGACTGCACCAGGCTGAAATAATAATTGGCTCTTAAAAACTTAGCTTCTGCGATCATCTGTGCCCTAACTGTTGGCGCCAGATCCACGCTCGGTGCATTGTCTATTACTCCATTGCAGGAGTTGATATAGATGTAACAGTTCCTCCAAATGGTATTTACCCTACCTTCGGTTGGCGTAAATGTATAATTGGCCGCTGCAGCATTCGCATCGCCTCCCCTGGCAAACTCATCTGTACCGAGGGTGGTCATAAAGAAATAATCCTGTCCGCCCCAAAGGTTTCGGGCTCCGGCATAGGAGGCATCCAAGGCCAACTGTAAACCAGCTGGTGAAGATAAATTTTGAGGGACCAAAATAGCTTTGGGATCTTCAATCAATTGTTTTTGACAACCCATAAATACGGCCATCAGCGCCAGTATTGCAACAAATATTTTTATATTTTTCATAACAGCGTCTAAATTAAAATGAAACATTAAGCCCAAAAAGGAATGATCTCAACGGAGGAGTATCAATTCCGATTGTACCTGCAGATTCAGGATCTAATCCACCTGCTTTCACGTAAGGAGAAAAAAGAGTAAAGGGATCTGAAGCCGTAGCATATACCCTAACCGAGCGGGCACCAATTTTTTGTATAATTGATGTCGGAAGGTTATAGCCTAAACTCATGGTTCTGATTTTCACAAAACTTCCATCATAATAGCCCAATGTAGATAGGTAATTAGGCAAACCATTTACCCCAGTTGGATTGGTATTGGGTTTTGGAAATCTGTCCTCATTATTATTAGGTGTCCAATAATTCACCCTTAAGTTATTGTAGGTACCAGCATATGTACTTATACCGTTACCTCCTTCGATAGCACTGCTAAGGATTCCGCCAATTCTGGCAAAAACGACTACTGTAAAATCAAACCCCTTGTAACCCACTCTTTGTGTCATCCCACCTTCCCAATCCGGCTGGCTTGATCCAATAATTTCCCGATCATAGGTATCATCGATTTTCCCATCAGGTAATCCATTAGGACCACTTAGATCTGCTACACGGATGGTACCGATCACAGAAGTTACACCAGTGGTGCTTAAACCAAATTTTGTCGCTGTTGCAATATCCTTGGGCGTATTCTGCCATATACCCAATCTTCTATAATCATAGTATGAATCTACAGGCTCACCGACAAACCATCTACTACCAATATTTCTTGTTACCCCAGAGCCTAGCTCTGTAATCTTTCCTCTATTTAAAAAGAAGTTATAATCACTTGTCCAGGTAAAATCATTTTTTTCTGCTCCCTGGATATTGACCGTGCCAATATGTACCTCAAGACCTCTGTTTTCGCTTTTTCCGATGTTTCCAATTGTTGGATTTGGAATACCTGAAGTGATTGGCAATACCTGCGCTAAGAGTAAATCCTTTGTGAATTGTTTATATACCTCAACTGAACCTGAAATGCGGTTATTCAATAGTGCAAAATCTAGTCCAATGTTTGCTGTAGAAGTATATTCCCATGCTAGAGCTATGTTACCGGCATTTGTTAAATAAGCTCCGGTAACGTTGGTTTGACCATAGTTATAGGTAACAGACGATAAGTTGCCTAATGTTCGATAGGGGTCGATAGCTGTATTACCCACATTTCCATAACTTGCCCTTAATTTAAGACTGCTCAATGCATTTATACCTTTCATAAATGATTCGTTGCTAACATTCCACGCCACCGCTGCAGAGGGGAAGGCATGGTATTTATTACCCGGGGCCAAGCGCGATGACCCATCAGAGCGCAAGGTAAGTGTTGCTAGGAAGCGATCGCTAAACCCATAGTTCAATCTTCCCATGTAGGAAATGATAGACCATTTTGATTCCGCACCTGAACCAACCAGGTTGGCACCATAAGTAGGGTTATAATAAGCCAATTCATCAAAAGAAATATTGGAATTATTAAACTGGTTGCTCTGTACCCGTTGATCCTGCAGACTGTACAAACCGGTAAAATTAAATTTGTGCTGTCCAAATGTCTTATCATACGTTAAGATGTTCTCTAATGTATAATTCACATCAAAACTTGAGCGGTTTGAGGAAGTGTTTGCACCACCCCTATTAAAATTGGTTTTTGAGGCATAAAAGTTTCCATAATTTTCACTTCTAATTTCAGCACCCGCATTAAAGCGGTATTTCAAACCCTTAATAATTTCAGCATCAAGATAAATGGTCGTAAAAGTTCCAAAACGCTGTCTGTTTTCTACAGCTGAGCCAGGAAGAATATCAGCCAACGGGTTCCATACCTGGTTATTACTTCCAGGGATGAAATTATTTAACAATCTACCTTCAGCATCATAAGGGGCAGCAAGAGGAGAAGCACGTAGCGCATATTGCATGTTACTTGCATTTTCACCCTTCCTTAAAGAAAAATTATTTAGAGAACTCAATCCGATTTTGAATCTTTCGCCTAACTTTTGGTCAACGCTCAGTTTAACACTATAACGCTCAAATCCCTGACCTTCGTAAATACCGGTTTGATTAAAGTAACCGGCAGACAATGCATATTGAGTGGCCTCTGTTCCGCCGTTAACCGAAAGCTGATGATCGGTCATAATACCTGTTTTGTAAATATAATCCTGCCAATCTGTACTGCGACCTGTTTTAGCGCCTTCTACCTCTTCAGGAGCGAATACGCCATTTGTATAAAATGAAGGATCATCAAGACCGGTATATTTTCCTGGGAAACCATTTATGTTAGCCCATTTTTTATAGGTAATAAATTCTTCGCCACTGAACAGCTCAAACTTGCGTGCCACATCCGTTTGTCCGAAATAAGCACTGTAGTTTACAACAGGCTTACCTGATTTTCCTCGTTTGGTAGTGATTAAAATCACACCGTTAGCTCCCCTTGAGCCATAAATGGCAGTGGAGGAAGCATCTTTTAACACATTTATTGATGCAACATCATCCTGGTTGATATCATTGATATTACCATTAAAAGGAATTCCGTCGATTACGATTAAAGGTGAATTTGTAGCACTCAGGGATCTTTGTCCGCGTATCAAAATACTTGGAGTGGCACCTGGCTTACTATCGCCACCGTTTTTGCGAATATCTATACCTGCACCTTGTCCCTGTAATGCAGAAGCAAGATTAGAAGCTGGCACATCTTTAATTGCCTGTTCACTAATTGTTGTAATGGCACCAGTTACATCAGATTTTTTCCTGGTTCCGTAACCTACAACTACAACCTGATTTAGCTCGTTCTTATCGGTTAACAATTGAACAGCCAATTTAGTATCTGCGCTTCCAACCTTGATTTCTTTTGTGATGTAACCTACGTAAGAAAAACGAAGGCTACTGTTTGCCGGGACACTGATCTGAAAACTACCGTTAACAGCGGTCTGGGTACCCTTGTTCCCTCCGATTAAACCAATGGAAACCCCGCTGATAGGCTCCCCGTTCTGGCTCGTGACCACCCCGGAAATTACAATATCTGCCCTTTCCCCAAGATCTTGGTCTGCAGTTCCTGTGGGAACTATCGCAATGAGGTTATTGGGCAGCATTTGATAGGTAAAGGAAGTTCCTTCCAGCAACTGTTTAATCAAGCTTGGTACTTCTCGATCGACCACATTAAGGTCGGTATATATACCTGATGGGATTTTACGTTCGCTGAAAACAAAACGGTAGCTGGTTTTCTTTTCGATCTCAGAAATAACCCGTTTGAAATCAGCAGAAGGAAGATTTAAGGTGACTTTACCTTGCGAATAAACATTCGCTAATACTTGAAAATTGAGAACAAATATTAGCATAATTGCTAATTTCATAATTAAACACAGTTTTTTTAGGCAAAAGGTATTTTGAACACCCAGAGGATGTAAAAAAAATTTCATAATATTACAGAATTAAAGGTGAAATGATCAGGCTTCCGTCCAAAGCAGCCTGGTTAGTTAAAACATCTTGTCAGTTACGGGGATTTTATATCCCCGTATTTTTTTCGCTCTCTTTTTTGTCTTTGCTCATTTAGTTGAATTTGATTTATATGGTTAGAATTTACTGGTGTTTATTTTAATAGATTATAATCTTGTCTTTCACAACCTTAAAATTGAAATTTTCAGTTAATTGTAAGGCGCTCAATACCTCAGTTAGGCTTTCCTTTTCAAAGACACCAGAAAACCTAAGGTCTTTAAGGTGCATATTCTGAAACTGGATCTTCGTACCGTATTGTCTTTCTAGGCTATTAGTCAATGATTCAAAATCCTCGTCCTTGAAGATCATTTTGCTTTGCAGCCAGGAGGTTTCAATCACAATATTATCCTTTTTCTGCATGTAGGAAATTGCCGGCAGGGCATTTGGCATATCTTCAACATCAGCTGTTTCTTTCTTCACTGGATCAGGATACTTTACAACCAGTTTTTCTGTCGGCTTAAGGATTATACGGTCTTTGGGGCGATCGGTAAGGGTTACCTGAACGCTTCCATGGATTAAAGTGGTTTCACTAAATTTATCATTTCCATAAGCCTTCACATTAAATGCGGTTCCCAGTACGCGGATATCCATTTTCCCGGTATGGATTACAAATGGGTGTAAACGGTCTTTCTTTACATCAAAGAACGCCTCACCCTTAAGGTACACTTCTCTGATGGAGTCTTTAAAGCTGGCTGGGTACGACAATTTACTGGCCGCATTGATGGTTACTTTTGTCCCATCAGAAAGGATCAACACCCTTTTTTCACCCGAAACGGTTTGCACGCTAAGTGCTTTTTTATCTAAAGTAACTGATGAAGATATTTTATAAAGATATACCGAAGAAACAACGATCAGTACTGCTGCGACTTTCCAGAGAATGGGGAAAAGCTTTTTTCTTATCTGCAAACTTTTTTCAATATTAAACTCAGGTTCTGTTTCCCTGATTGTAGTGGTGATTTTTTGAAACAGTGCCTGATCATCAGATTTGTTCTCCTGATCACTTTCCCAGTACATTTTAAAGTTGGCCCGTTGTTTAGCATAACCAGGATCTTTTTTCAGCAAAAGCATCAGCTCGCGATACTCATCGGATGTGAGTTCGCCCAGCAGCTCTTTAGTGATCAATTCGATAAATTTTTCCTGGCTCATTCTAATTGTAATGGGTTACTTAAAAGCAAGGACAACAAAAAATAAAAAAGTACTTACAAGAATTCAAAAAAAAATAAAAAAAATAAGTGCCCTAATATTCTTATATTGGATCATTAATTTGAAAGATAAATAGATCGCTATTATATCCGAAAATTTAATACATTTGAAGCATCCCTAAATAACCAAATATTTTTTAGCCGAGATTTTAGTGTTTCGCACAACTATATGAAGAACCCAACCACAAAGGAAATGCTCTGGCAACAGTTCGTGGAAGAAAATGATTCAAAAGCATTTGAAGCACTTTTCTTTCATTTGAATTCGCGGTTGATCAAGTTTTGCATTTACTATGTCCATTTAAGGGAAGTAGCTGAGGAGATTGTCTCTGATGTATTTGTTAAGTGCTGGCAGAACAGGGAAAACCTTCAACATATCGAGAACCCCGAAACCTACCTTTTTGTATGTGTCAAAAACCAGTCACTGAACTACAATAAAAAAATGTCATCCATCCATCTGGTTAATATCGATGAGCACACTACCGAGCTAATTGATACCGCAAGTCCGGACCTTAAAATGGAAAAGAAAGAACTGCTCCTAAAGCTGGACAGCGTGATTGAAACCCTTCCTTTACAGTGCAAAATTGTTTTCCGTTTGGTAAAAGAAGATGGCATGAAATGCAAGGAAGTTGCAGATATTCTTTCGTTATCCGTACGCACCGTACATACCCAATTGTTCCGGGCCATGGGCAAACTAAGTTTGCTGATGAAGGAATACGACCGTTCGGTCAAAAAAGAAGAAGCCACAAAATACAATTAGCTTTAAGTTTCCTTTCAATATCCCAGACCCGTACCCTGTTCGGAAGAATCAAGGGCAATTAGCGGCAACGTATATGTGTTCATAGTATTTTGTTTGAAACATTAAATAATTATATCCATGGATTTATTATAAATGTAAACTGTAGGAGTCTTATATCACAAAAAAGCACACAGCCAACTCGCCATTTACTGCTTTTGCCCAACGGACAAATATTGCTGTCCAAGTATCTATGGTTACTGGGTGAAATCTCTTGGCTTTCTGTCCAGTACCGCTTCTACACCAGAGGTAGTCGATTCGTTTAGTCCGTCCAGCACCTGGGAAAACAGATATGGAACCGATCCGATAACCTGCTCGGGATTCTGGCACTTCCCGACATTGCTACATACTCCACTTCATAAAGTTCATTATATTCTATTGGGCGATCTGTTGCAAGAGCGATCCCGGCAATCGCCTCCCTGAATGTGATCAGGCGCGGCCCTGTCAGCCTATATTACACACTGCATCTTACAATTTTTCAGAAGATAGCCCGGGATCTAAAGCTTAGGGCTACTGATTTTTTTTGAAAGTTCATCTGTCCATCGCTGGACAGGGACATATTAGGGGAGCGTTCTGTTGGGGCCGGCAAATGACAAACGCCGACACGATATTGCTTCCGAGGGAATCGAGAGTAGTTTCTTGAACAATGTGTTGGAGATCCAGTTCTGAACAAATGATTTATTTTTTGGCATCTTACGATGCCTTTTATAAACCTGCTGAACAATTGGTCTGTGGACCTAAACTTTTCCATAGACGAGTGCAGTGATAGAATGGGCAGGAAAAATGTATTCGGATACAATGCCACTAAGTCTTTTTTCGTTTTTTACTACGACATTTTTATGAGGTTGCTCCAATGTGTTGATGGCGAGTATGCTTGCTGCATTTAGCTCATAAGCTTTAACAGTATTATATTTTTTACTGTCGATGTTACCTAAGCGAGTTTTTACCGCCGATTCGGGATGACGGTTCACTACAAACAGGGTAAATGTTCCGTCTGCTTCATTTAGTGTCGCCGATACATCGAGTGTTTTTGCACCTTCGGACCCAGGAATCTGCATATCGCTGGTTTTAACATCACATTTTAGACTGATATTACCCGCGTGTTCACGATAAAACTGCATCGGATAATAAATGGTTTGGCAAACTGATGCCGATTTACTGGTCATGATGGGGGCTAATACATTCACTGTCTGCGCCCAGGTGGCCATGCCAACTACTGATGCCTGCCTTTGCATGATGTTGAAAAAGGTTGCCGTACCCAAAGCGTGGTTCCAGTTATACAAATCTTCCAGATCATATGCCCCGGTACCGGTTTCCCAAATACCCAATTCGTCAATAGCAATTTTAACAGGGTTGGGCCTCGGCGGAAAACGGTACCATTTTTTAAAATCGGTAACTTTTACGACAGTATTAGCTTGTATGCTCTGTTTAATTTCCAATATGCTTTTTTCCAGTTTTTCTACATGTGGAAAAAGCGAGGCCGGTTTGGCCTTGTCGGCCCCAACATAGCAGTGCAAAGAAATATAATCACACACATCGCCCATTTCTTTTAACACATGATCATTCCAGGCCTTATCATCGGCACCGCATAAAATCAGTTTGATGGATTTGTCCTGCAATTTCATGGCCTTGGTATAAAACCACGCTTCCTTTACGTAATCCTCCACTTTTTGCAGGCGGCCAATATCGGGACCAGCTGCTTCCTCATTACCCAAGCCCCAATATTTTACCTTATGAGGTGCCATGTGCCCATTTTTACGGCGCAGGTTAGCATAATAGGTATCTTGGATACCATTGCAGTATTCCACCCAATTACCGGCTTCTTCAGCAGTGCCCGTACCCATATTTACCGAAAAATAAGGATCAGCGCCGATTGTCCTTGAATAGGTAATGGCCTCATCTGTACCAAAACGGTTGGTATCTAGCCCGCCCCATATCAGGTTGGGGCGGGCACGGCGTTCATTTAGCGGGCCGATGCCATCCATCCAATGGTATATTTTGGTAAATGTACCGCCGGGATAGCGCATTACTGTTGGGTGCAATTGCTTTATCTTATCCAGCACATCCAAACGGACACCTTTTTTGTTTGATAAGGGCGACCCCTCTTCAAAAATACCACCGTTGATCGCGCGTCCTAAATGTTCAATAAACTGCCCGTAAATGGCTCTGTCAATCGTTCCTTCGGGATTTGTAAAATCAATAGTGATGGTTGCCTCCAGTAAAGCCGTATCAAACGATTGGATAACCCCGGCAACTGTTTTATTTGCGAAGGCAAAACTTAGCCCACCTCTACCGGCAAGCGTGATAAAATTTCTACGTGACAACATGTTCAGTTATTTAATAGGTGTATTATACTGGCCGTATTAATGGCTTCTGTAATTAATTGCAGATTATCTGCATTTCTGTTTGTACGGCTACTTCTATGGTAACCGTTTTCGATTCCCCTGGAAGTAGCCTAAAAAAATTATCAGTATAATAAGTTGGCGCCAGGTTATTCTCCATCCCATCCTGTAATTTTAACTGTGTAAAAAATGCCGGCGGGCCTGAAACATTATTAACCTTTGCTTTTATAAATAATTTACCTTCCGCAAACCTTTTAATGAAGATCAATATCCCATCTTGAAATTGTCACCATTATCAATACAGTCAACAACTTATTGCCTGATAAAATAAATGTCCTGCTATAACTGCCAAATTATAATTTTGTGCCAGCACATTCGTAGAGCAATATAACATTAATGCCATGCCTAACTTATTAAAAGGATATAATGACAAAAAAAAAGCACAAAACGTCAATGTAAATTTTAACTTAATCAGGTTCTTTGCAATTGGTATAATAAAATTAGTCTGATACCATATCGTAGAATCGATAACTGATTTAAATATTTACCGTACAGATTCTATGGAAAATAAAATTTTACTGATTTGCCTGTTCTGTTTTCTTTCACTTCCGGGATATAGCCAAAAGAAACAAAATAGCTCTCTGATCCCCTCAAAGCCATCTGAGGCCCCGGATTATTTCTGTACTTGGAATGTGCAAGGTTTTGCAACCGGTTACCAATCGAGCCCGACAACAAGACAGGCCATGAATGAAAAAAACATCTTTGGAACAGGAAAGTATGAAGGATGGGGAAACATGTTTTCCAGGCTTCATAAAGATCTTTATCTGGTTTTAGATGATGCTTGGGATATCCCACTGAACGGTGATAAAGGTTATTATGGAAGTCTGATTGTCGATTCAGGACGTTTTCCGACTTTACTGGGTCAAACACCAGCGCAAAAACTAGCTGCATTGACCAAAAAGACAAAGGCTTTGGGTTGGAAAGGCCTGGGATTGTGGATCTGTGCTCAAAAAGCACCGAATCTGCAGATTGAGAATGATACCACCTATTGGACAGAACGTTTAAACTGGATGAAGGATGCCGGAATCAGCTATTGGAAAGTCGATTGGGGGAAAGATTCGAAAAGTGCGGAATGGAGAACCTGGTTAACCGAGCTAGGAAAAAAGGTGGCCCCTGCATTGATTATTGAACAGGCAATGACACCAACTACCATGGCAACCGCCGAAGTTTATCGCACTTACGATGTTGAAAATGTCATATCGATTCCTCACACTATTGACCGCGTTTCAAAGTTGCTTACCGCTTTACCAAAAGGCCAGGCAGTAAGTATCATCAATTGTGAAGACGAGCCTTATATAGCTGTAGGTTTGGGATGCGCCATTGGGATTATGCGCCATTCTTACAATGGTAATTTACCAACTGGCGTACAGGACCATGCTTTTCCACCAGTTGGAAAAGATCTGAAAAGTAGTTTGGATGAAGAGACCCGGGCCGTACTTTGGCATAGGATAGCACTTCCATTCGGGATCGATAAAACAGATTTTTATATTGATACTGCTATATTGCACGATTATTGGACAATGAAAACAAATGAAACCTGGTTAAAATCCCATGATAAGGACGGTTATAAAAATGCCTGGCAGGCGCCTGCAATAATTACTAGAGGATTGGAGAAGCCAACTGTAGTTATAAAAACAGGAGCGTTTGCACCTTACATCCTTGCATCAAAATATCCAAATGGGGCCATAGCTGTCGCCTCATTGGGTCGTACGATTGACCGGGAATATCTAAAGCCAAAAGCCGACGTTACACTTAAGATTGATGCACTAGATAAACCATTTGGAATTTTCGGTCACTACAGTTCCCTTACTCTTCAATTAGACCGGCCAATTTCATTCACTAGGGTGCTAGCTCAAGACCTGGCAGGTGAAATACCAGTTGATATCACTAAACAGATTATAACCAATGGGAATAAGGTTACCATTCCGGGAGCTCTTATTGATAGGGTTGGGTTGTCTGCCGCAACCAATGGGGATAAATCTGAACCAGGAATGCTATTGGTATTTCAAAAATAAATTGTATTAAGCTAAATATCACCATGACGGTCACTACTAAAACACATGTGCTACCCTGTATAATCTTATTTCTTTTTTTAAGTCAACCTTGTTTCGCGCAATCGCCGATGAATAATGTGATGGGCCGTTCGAAACAAATTCTTAATGGTAAGTGGCAGGTCATTACCGATTGGTATAATAGAGGCAGTGCAGATTCATATAACGATAGTTCACTTAATAAAAATGCATTTAAGGAATTTAGGTTTGATGCGCTAACTTTAAATGTACCCGGTGACTGGAATTCGCAACTCCCCGAGTTGAAATATTACGAAGGAAGTGTGTGGTATCGTAAAGTAGTCAATTTCCATAAAAGGGGAAGTAAAAAAGCCTTTCTCTATTTCGGCGGGGCAAATTACCAGGCGGATGTATATCTTAACGGAAAAAAAATAGGCGGCCATGAAGGCGGCTTTACTCCTTTTCAGTTTGAGGTAACTTCTACAATCAAAGAAGGAAATAATGATTTGATTGTACGGGTAAATAACCAACGCCGTGTTGATGGAATTCCCGCGATGGCATTTGACTGGTGGAACTACGGGGGGATTACACGTGACGTTTACCTGGTACAAACAACCGAAACGTATATTGACGATTATTTTATTCAGCTGGAGAAAAATAGCATGAACAGAATAATTGGATGGGTAAAGTTGAAGGGTGCTAACAGAGCAGGTTTTGTTACGGTAAGTATTCCTGAGCTCAAAACCAATCGTCAGTTTGAAGTTGACGAAAATGGACAGGCACTGATTGATATCAAAGGAAATTTTAAACTTTGGTCGCCCGAAAGGCCAAAGCTTTATAGGGTCAATATTTTTAGCGCAACCGATACGATAAAAGATGAAATCGGTTTCCGATCCATACAGGTAAAAGGCACACAAATCGTGTTGAATGGCAAACCAGTGTTTCTAAAAGGGATAAGTTTTCATGAAGAGATACCTCAACGCCAGGGACGCGCAGTTGATGATGCAGATGCCAAACAATTGTTAACATGGGCAAAAGAGCTGGGATGTAATTTTGTGCGGTTGGCACATTATCCCCAAAATGAGCATACGGTGCGCATGGCTGAAGCGATGGGCCTTATGATGTGGGAGGAAATTCCGGTTTGGCAAGGAATTGCCTTCAATGATAATATCATATTGGATAAGGCCAAAAACATGCTTAGCGAAATGGTTGAACGGGACAAGAACCGTTGCGGCATCATTATCTGGAGCTTATCTAATGAGACTGAGCCTTCACCCGACAGAAATAAAGTATTGACACAAATGGCAGCTATCTGTCGAAATCTCGATTCGACGAGGCTAGTCTCTTCGGCATTCGATCACTTTAATCAAGAGGGCAATAAGATTACTATTGATGACGAACTGAGCAAATCGCTTGATGTACTGGCGGCAAACAAGTATATGGGCTGGTACGCTGGATGGCCGTCAAAACCTGGGGAGGTGCTTTGGGAAAGCAAATTCAATAAACCACTCATCATGTCTGAGTTTGGGGGGGAGGCCGTATCTGGCCAACATGGTCCAGTTGATGATAAAAGTGTGTGGGGCGAAGAATATCAGGAACAATTGTACAAAGATAATATCGTAATGTTTAACAAAATTCCTTTTTTGGCAGGAGTTTGCCCTTGGATAATGGCTGATTTCAGGACGCCGTTCCGCATGAACCTAAAATATCAGCAAGGATGGAACCGTAAAGGTTTGTTGTCTGAAAAAGGCGAAAAGAAAAAGGCCTGGTATATTATTAAGGATTTTTATAGTACGCGCTAACCCAACATATCTCTTGCAAAATTTATGGAAACTGTCCATATCAGGGGAATTTTGACATGAATATAATTTATTTCGAGGAAAGCTTACCGTATCATGGCAGCCATTGTGATCTGTGGCGCTTATTTGAACTAGTGCTTTGATATAATTATGGATTCCCCACTAATTCAGCTTTAGTGGAGAAACTCCCCTTAGATTTCTAAAGTGGTTTTTTTCGCAAAAAATCCCATTAGAATATATTGGTTCCAGAGGTGATACAAGCAAACCAAATTTCGTTCGGGCAATCGCGCTAGGATCTGCAAATTACCTTTCAAACAGTCCTTTTTAAACAACCGTTGTACCATTTGGACTTCTTAAGATGTAGAAATCTTCATTCTCTGAAATTGAGATATAAACTCTAAAATCATTGTTGTATTCGGATAGACAGATGGTCAGAAATCGAATAACCTATGGAACGATTACACCTTTTTAAGTCAGTTGGAAAGTTTTGCTGTGTAATATGGTTTTATCGTTGTTCAATCAAATTTTGCCTGATATATAATAGTGATAATCATGTTTTTGTCTGAAATAGACGACTGGAAGACTGCGGATGCTCAAAACCCAGCTGTCCAATTTCGGCAACTAATATGCAAAAGAAGGCAGTTCTTTTGCTTTTTAAACAATCTTATGATGGATATGGTATTAGGCGTTTGGTCTGTAAACGACCGCATTATATCCCTTAGATATCTAACGGATACTTATTATTGATCTGAACAAAATTTCCGTTCCAACAATAAAAATTTATCAGTCTCTAATTAAAAGTCTGCCGGAATCCGATTGGTGATAAGTTTGTTTTTGTTTTGAACAAACGGCTGAATGACTGCGGATGTTCAAAACCCAACTGATAGGCAATTGATAAGTTAGAAGTAGACAATTTTTCCTTTGCTTTTTCAATTATTTTATGATGGATGTGCTCTCGTGCGTTTTGACCTGTAAACGATCGCATCATATCGCCCAGATAACTTGCGGATATATTCAATTGACCTGATAGGTATTGGACTGTTGGCTGCCGGGATGGTCGCGGTAAAATAGTAAAGATGCTGTGAGCTTTGTGCACTCTGAGGTTCCTCTTTCCAAATAGCCGATGCACTATAAGCATCACCAGCCAGATAGAATACAAAGCTTTTTTTACCAGTTTGCAAGTCATCTGTAATTTCCCTCCCACCCTCAATACTGTACTGCCTCCGGAACCGCCTGTTCAGTTTATCAGGCTTCATCCCCATAAAACATAAACGAGTGATTAACTTGTATACCACTTACGTTCTTTTTGAACATTCCAGAGGATACATTTTTGGATTACCGTAATAATTGGCGGATCCAATAGCAACAGCTTTAAACCCAAATATCGGACCATCAGATCATCCGGTATTTGGGTTCGGAAAAAATTAAGAAAAACTGGATTTATTATTGCACACTTAACGAAAAGCGTTCGTTATCTCCATTTGACTCTTGCCACAATACGACTTTGGTTCCATCTGCCGGATTATTTCCTTTCAGATTAAGGCAGCTTGAGGGCGCGCATTTTGGTTTCAGCTTATAATATCCATCATAATCATATACTAACTTGAATAGTTTAGCAGAATTATTACTCTGGGTGGTGTAAATTTCAATCGGTGTATCGTTTGCCGGATTTGCCCCTGTGACATCTAATGATGAATTCGTATTGTGCTGAGGGATGAGCCTGTAATAACCATAGTCAGATGAAATTATCTTAAATTTTTGGTTTGCCCCTGCATTCCATTGCCAGATCTGCGCAAGAGATGCAATTGGCGAACCGAGGATTTCCAAAGCACTGTTGGAATTTATTTTCGGGGTTAACCTATATACCGAGTTGTTTACGATTCCCCCTGGTTGGGTAACTGGTGTTACCTGCTGCATAATTACCCCGCCAACACACTCTAAAGCTGTAGTAATGTTATCAGTTGGCGTGCTCGTCGTCCAGCTATTCCAGATCAAGTTTTTATCTGTCCGCCTGATATTCCATGCTTGATCTGCATTTTGTTTCATCCAGGTATAGTAGGTACTCCAAAGATTATTGTCTCTAACAAATTCTCCAAGGGCCCTAACGAATTCCGACTGCCAGGTACCCTGTCGGGTCCCCGTTCGTCAAAATACCATTTACTGTTTTATTATTCCTGACATAATCAACCGATCGTTTGGCATCATCATAATACAACGAATTACCCGTTAAACGGTGAAGATGATTGGCTGCCCCCACAAAAGCACCTATATTATAAACATTTGCAGAATTGCTTACTGTACCGTTGGGTAAAACATTTTCATAAACGGCGCCTGTTGATGCATTGTATAGTTTAGATTTAACCCAATTGTATATGGCAATTGACTTATTTAAATAGGTAATATCCTTAGTCGCTTCATAAATATAGCAACCTAAAATAATTTCAGGATTATTACTCAGCCCCGATTTATCCTGATGCATCCCACCATAAACCGCCACCCAACTCTGAGGTCCATCCACGATCATAAGCGGTTAAAAGCGTATTGAGCCTGACTTAAAAAAGTCGTATTTCCGGTAATCTGATAACCTCGGGCAAAGGCGATCCCCGCCCATTGGAGATCATCGTTATACTCATTCCAGTTCCAGTGGTAAAGACCACCGCTTCCTTGATTTTGTTGCAAGAATGTATTTAGCAAATTAGTAATCAGAGTTCTATGTGCAGAACTTTTAGTCCTGAGAAAGACATCTTCAACCATCTGAATATCCAATGCCTGCCTCCAAAAATAGTCCTTTGATGGAACGTTAAGCGCTTCTTTATAATATTGGGTATTTGCTGATGTAACCAGAAAACTAGTGTTATAGGCATTGAAAGCGGCATCCGCATTGGCATTGACGTCCGACAGCAGGGCACTTGGACCTATAGCCATTTGTGATTTCGGGTGACCCAAATTGGGTCGGGTAACTCCGGATCTGACTTTTTACACGAAGTCAAATTAAAAGCGGCAACGAAAAGGCAAAACAGTACTAGGGCCATTCTATTCTGTGACTCAGATTTTTGTGTCTCATAAAGTAAAATTTAAGATTTATATATTTGGTGTTTACAATTTTTTTAAATTGCCATGATCAAACTAATAATTCTACTCATGCAGTTTAATAATACAAATTAAACGCTTAATCAATTACATCGTTTGTCAAATTATTCTTATTTTTTGACCACCTGTACTTTTTGAAAAGAGAATTCCCATATTGTGATTTGAATTGACTGACACTGTACCTAACCTTGGCAATAAAACGGCTTTCTGCCGGAGCGGGATTTTTCTCAGCCAACATTGCACAATCAGTCCCACATTTTTAAATTCCTGCTGGAGCTTTTCTGAGTACCGGTTTTCTTAAGTTCAGCAATAACCTGTGATTGGTCTTCCCGATCATCGAAGCCCTATGCCCGGGCTTCGATCATCCGATTGGTTGCGCCTACAGTTCTCGTCTCCGTGCCATAATAGACTGGAATGGGGAATGGAGAGCTTCAATGAGCCAGTGTTATGCTGATCGCATGGAAAAGCCTGCAATTAAGCCACTGGTTAAAAAAGCATTAATGGTAAAAGCCTTTTCAAAGTTCCTTTTACCCTAGCAAACTGTAAAAAGCATATCTTGCTTTTCAAGCCTATGTGCAAAACAGGTTCAAGGCGTTTGCAATCGGGAAGTCGATTGGATTTTGAAAAGTTAAAGTAGGGATTACGCAAGTTTGATATGAGATTTGGTATTGGCACGCCGGTTGAAAAGCCCTCATGTTAAATGTCAAAAAAAAATGGCCAGAATTTCTTCCGGCCACTCCAAGTTGTAAATTATTGCACAAATTTCCAGCTCTTAAAAACTTATTATAGTTTGGGATTTGTCAATAATCTGAAATGCACTGCTGCCCCACCACCCGGTGCAAGCATTAATTTAAGAACGCTTTTAGCCGTCACCTTAATCGTTTTTATCTGATAGTTTTCTGGATTGGTTTTCCATTCTGCATCTTTTCCATCGGCGTATATTGTTGCAGTGTAGATTTGGTTTTTATCCAAAAAATCAAGCTTTACGACTGTCTCTCTCTTTTCTCCATTGGTTATCGCTCCTAAAAACCATTCATTTTTACCTTTCGCCTTTCTGGCAATGGTAATGTATTCCCCAGGCTCAGCCTCTACTATCCGGGTATCGTCCCAGTCTACAGCAACATCCTGTATAAACCTAAAGGCATCCATATGGGCCGAATAGTTTTCCGGAATATCAGCTGCCATCTGTAAGGGACTGTACATGGTAATATAAAGTGCTAGCTGCTTGGCCAGTGTGGAATGCATCTGGCGTTCTGGCACCCCAGGCGCATAATCTCTCAATTTGAATATACCAGGTGTGTAATCCATCGGACCACCTATAAGACGGGTAAAGGGTAAAATAGTTTCATGCTCGGGAGGATTTCCATCAGAGAAGAAATTCCATTCATTGCCCCTTCCCGCTTCAGATGCCATAAAATTGGGATAGGTGCGGTGAAGGCCGGTTGGACGCGTTGGCTCATGGATGTCAATCATCACGTGATGATCTGCTGCCTTTTTGATCGAACGGATATAATGATTGACCATCCATTGCCCGTCATGGTGCTCCCCGCGTGGCACGATACCCGATACATAACCAGTTTTTAGTGAACCGTAACCATACCTGTTCATGAAACGGAAAGCGGTGTCCATCTGCCTTTCGTAGCTGGTTGCACTACCCCCTGTTTCATTATGCATTATCATCTTCACATTTTTTGCCTTGGCGTAATCAGAAACTGCCTTAACGTCGAAATCGGGATAGGGCGTTACAAAATCAAATTTCTCTTCCTTATCGTCGGTCCATTCTTCCCAGCCCTTGTTCCATCCTTCAACCAGGAGACCTTCAATCCCATTTTTAGACGCGAAATCGATATAATGTTTAACATTTTCTGTATTTGCGGCATGCCGGCCATTCGGTACGTACTTTCCTTCACCATGGAGTGTTTCCATCTGATCAGTATAGTTCCAACTTGTTCTCCCTACCTGCATTTCCCACCATACGCCCATAAATTTCATTGGTTTGATCCACGATGTATTTTCGATTTTGGAGGGCTCGTTCAGGTTGAGGATCATTTTAGAGGAAAGGATATCTGTTGCCTTATCGCTCACAATTACCGTACGCCATGGTGTATGAAAAGGGGTACGCATGTAAGCCTTATTTCCCCGCGCATCCGGCACCAGGCTGGATGATAAACCAAATGTACTTTTATCAACATGCAGTTGCATTGATGGATAATCGATCAGCGCAGCTTCGTGAATATTGATATAAAGACCATTTGCAGCTTTCATCATTAAAGGGGTTTGCACAGCGCTTTGGTCTGGAATATTTCCTTCAATCGTTCCGCTAGAGATCAGGCCCCACTTTCTGGCATCTATTGCAGATAAGGGAGAAGAAGTATATTTATATTCATTAGAATCAAAATCAGCAGGGATCCAGAAAGTTTTATGATCACCCGTCATGTTGAAGGCTGTCAGTTCTTCCTTTACCACAAAAGATTTTAAATTTTCCTGTACGGGAAATTCATATCTAAAACCTAGCCCATCTTCAAATATCCTGAATACAATATCCAGCAAAATAGATTTTTGCCCCTGTTGAACCAAATGCACAGTAAGTTGCTTATAGTGGTTTCTAATCTGCGCAACCTCGCCCCAAACCGGTTTCCAGGTTTCATCTACAGTAACAGAGTCAGCTTTTAGCAACTTGAAATTTTCAGCGAGGGATATCCCCTGATCTAGTTTAAATCCTAAAACAGAGCTTTTTACAGCTTCATTTTTGCCATATGAAATTTGGTATACAGGAGTTCCTTGTGCATTGAGGTTAAAGGTAAACCCAACATTTTTCATTTTGAGGGAAAGTGGAACTGATTGCTGGGAAAATCCTTTAAATGCAATTACGGAGAGGATCAGGCTTAAGAAGATGGATTGTTTTTTGAACATAACAACTGAGTTAATAATGGGCAATGAAAAAGTTTTCTGATTTATTTAGTGAGTACAGTATGCTGGTATGGTTGAAAGAATAATTGGCTGCCCAAAGTAACAGGACTACCTGAAAATGCATTTTTCCATGTTCCCTGTAGCACAGGAGGGATATAATAGGTAGTGGCATTTCCTCGTATACTGGCAAGGACCAATACTTTTTCGCTACCTGATGACTTGGTAAAAGCCACAACATCATCACTGCTGTAAACAGTAAGATCGCCTGTTTTAATGGCCGCACTGTTTTTCCTTAAACTGATAATCTTTTTGTACTCAGCTTTCATGTCCGGATTTGTTGTCCAATCTATTGGAGTATGGTAAAAGAAATCAATACCCCTGGTGCAGCCTACTTCCTGACCATTGTAGATCATGGGCACGCCTTTCATTAATGCAGTTACCAAAAACGCAGACATTGCGCCTGTTTTTCCCCCATATACATTAACCGGACTACCATCGGTAAGATAAACATCATGGTTGGTAATGTACCTCACCACTTGCGATCCTGGTAAAGCAGGAGCAAATTCTGAAGTATTAAAATCTTGCAGAACAGTTGCAGGCGCAGCATTTCCAAATACCTTATTCTCTAAGGCCGAGTAATAGCCAAAGCCATAAACCATCTGAAAGCCTGCTTTAAAGTGATCGTTCCTTGTTCCTTCGGCCAGCATTAAAAGTTTGTGCGTTGTAATCCCTCTTAGCGCATCAATGGCCTGTTTCCAAAAATCAAGCGGCACAAAATCAGCAGCATCACAACGGAAACCGTCAATATTGGCGTTAAAAACCCAATATTTCATTGCATCAATCATGGCAAGCCTCATATCTGACTTATTGTAATCAAGCGCTGCAACATCAGTCCAATTGGTTCCTTCCGGGGGGATAATATTACCATTGGCATCTTGTTTATACCAGCTTTTATTGGTAATCCAGGCATTGTCCCAAGCGGTATGACTGGCCACCCAATCAAGCATTACAGCCATATTCCTGTCATGCGCAGCATTAACCAATGCCCTCAGATCTTCCATCGTACCGAATTCTGTGTTTACGGCTTTGTAATCCTTAACGGCATATGGAGAGCCAAGCCCACCGGCAGATTTTAATACACCTACCGGATATACCGGCATGAGGTAAACCACATTAACGCCTAGTGCTTTAATAGAATCCATTCTGGCCGTTACCCCTTTAAAGGTAGCCTCCTGACTAAAGGCCCTGAGGTTAACCTGATAGATAATTGCATCCGAAGTATTGGGTACTGCGCTGTATGGAGTGCCATATTGCGGATAAGATGTATCCGAAACAACTTGGTTCCCATCCTTTTTACAAAAAGTAAAAAGAGAAATGCTAAGGAACAGGAATGCTTTTATGATGATATGCTTCTGATTATTTTTCATGTTGATCTTATTTAACCCCGATGGTAAACCACCGGGGAAAGATTAATTTTTCTTAAGCTTATAATTATAGTTTGATGGATCATGAAGATCAAGTGTAATGGTATAGTTGCCACTGGATGGTACCGTGATATTGTTTACCGCAGCATTATACCCGTAAACCGGGCTATCAGCATAAGCAATTTTTCCATTGGCATCAACACCAAAGTCGATATTCCAGGCATTATTGGCTCTGAATTTAAACGATCCTGTCGACACCATATCAGCAGTTACCGTCCACACCTGTGTAGCCGGGTTATAAGTAAGCTGGGTATCGGTACTCCAGCCTCCCGGAGAAGCATCGCCCAGGATAGACCAGGTTGTTTTTATGGCCGACCAGGTATTGGTGTTCAGGTTAACCGACACCTGCACATACCCTGCTTCAGGTGCTAAAAGGCCGGCAGCATTGCCATCAACCGAAATCTTACCTGCTCCCGCATCGCCATAGTTAATATGGTTCCAGTCTCTTGCCGTGGTCATCTTGAAATAATTGGTTACCCCAGCCGGGATATAAATGTAACCTTCATATATTTTTGGTTGTAAAGCAGCCGCCGTAGGCGCAGTTGCCGGCGACCACCCCTGATAATCGCCAGGGATATATAAATGTGGATAAACAGCCTGAGCAAGATAAGTGGTTACCTTAACCGAAACCGCTTTGCTGTAAGTAGCACGGTCCTGATAGGCCTTAACCCTAAATACGAGGTTTCCGGTAGTACCACTTCCAATCCCCATTGATAAGGCAAGATCATTGAGATCTTTTCCTTTATAGGATTTGCTCAGCACATCATTACCGATTGCTACGCTGGTTGCATTTCCCCAAGCTGCGGCGCCTACAGTATCAGCAGGAACATCAATTTCGAGGGTATAGGTAACCGATGCCTTGATCGGGAAACTGACCCCAGGCCATGAAAAAGTTACAACAGCAGAAGTATCCGTAGCCGGAGAAAGTACCACAGCTGATTTATTTGCCGTTAATGAAGAGCTGAACGAAACGGCTTTTAATACGGTCAGTTCTTTTTCTTTCTTACATGACTGGAAAAGCCCTGCGAAAAGCATGATTATTAGATATATTGAATTTTTCATCGATTTGAGAATTAATAACCTGTATTCTGTTTTAAACCTGGATTGGCATTAAGTGCGCTTGTAGGAATCGGGAACAATAACCTAAATGCCGGTGCGGCAGGTGCAAAATCATGGGCAAGCAAAAACTTGTTAAACCTGATCATATCCTGCCTGCGGTGGCCTTCCCAATTTAACTCGAAGCCGCGTTCGTTGTAAACATCCTCTAAACTCGGGTTGGATGTTAATGCCCCTAAACCTGCCCTTTGTCTCACCTGATCGATAAACGGTTTAGCCGCCGCCGCATTGCCTAAACGTACATTACACTCGGCTTTCATCAAGAGGATATCCGCATAACGGTAAATAGGAAAGTCATTGGATTCACCACTACCGTTTTGTGGCGGAACCGGGAAAAACTTCACTCCCCTTATCCCTTCGTTCGGTCCTGCTCCAGGATTATCAAGCGAAGTCACGTCAGCGGTATAAGTTACCCCACCCGGTTGTGCGCCAACCAGATATTGTTTCTTTCTGATGTCGGCATTATCATATCTATCATAATAAGGGCGTGGCACAATCGTTCCGTTCCATCCGCTGAAGCCAAAAAGTGCTACACCATTTGGTCCGTTCACACTGCGGAGTGCGTAAATATTTCTCGAAACAATGTCTGCAGTAGCATAAATGGCAAGAATGGTTTCATCTTCAGGCAGTTTATCGCCAAAGAGTTCATAATACTGATAGCCCAGCGGACTTGCAGCATTTGCACCACCAGGATGTAGACTAAAGCTTCCCTGCGACACTTTATCGCAGGCTGCCAGGCAGTCTGCCCATTTAGCTGTTCCAGTATAAACTTCTGCGTTAAGATAAACCTTGGCTAAAAGTGCATAACCCGCCCATTTATTAAAACGGCCATAATATACACCTCCCTTGGTTTCGGTAAGTTTATCAACATTATCGGTAAGTTCTTTTACCACAAAGTTATAAACCGTTGTTCTGCTGGCCTGTGGGATTTTATCAACAGTGATGTTGTTATCGGTATAAAAAGGTACCGAACCAAAGTCATCAATTAAAAGGTAGTAGAAAAATGCCCGCAATACTTTTGCCTCGGCAATCTTAGAAGCTTCGGCATTTGATTGCTGCAACTGATCTACTGCTAAATTTGCTGTATAGATCGATTTATAAAGCCAGTTCCAGGTATTGTTAACAATAACTGATGTGGGAAGCCATTGGCGCTGATAAAGCTGTG
This sequence comes from Pedobacter frigidisoli, assembly GCF_004331675.1. Taxonomy (GTDB): domain Bacteria; phylum Bacteroidota; class Bacteroidia; order Sphingobacteriales; family Sphingobacteriaceae; genus Pedobacter; species Pedobacter frigidisoli. The sequence continues at coordinate 111,893 of NZ_SJSN01000012.1, forward strand.
CAAAATCGAGCTGCCAATCGCCTGTATTCCGGTGTGGAATAACCTGCTCGTCTGACGACATGGTATTTAAGTCATACCAGCAGTTGTCTGCCCCGGCATAACCGGTACCCCAGTTTCCTGAAACCTGCGAATAAACATTGGCCAGTGCTACATCGGCTCCTTTTGGCGAACTGTAAAATTCGGAGGCTGAATATTTATCGTAAACACTTTCATTTACTTTCTTGCAACCCTGGGTTGCAACCGCTAATATGATAAAGCTTAATAATATTTTTTTCATGTTCGTTACTATTTAAAAACCACATTTAAACCCAGAGAGAATGTCCTGGTTCTTGGATAAATCCCTCCGTCAGAACCTGAGCCACTGCCACCACTTACATTAAGTTCGGGATCAATCCCGGTGTATTTGGTAATCAACAATAGGTTAGATCCGGTAAGGGACAGCCTTAGTGAACTTACATATTTGATTTTTTCTGTTTTTACGGTGTAACCGAATGATAGATTTTCCCACCTTAAGAAAGCACCGTTTTCCAACCACAAATCTGAACTGTACTGAGAGGTATAAAGACCAAGTGGTACAGCGCTTTCTAACACGTTGGATTTACCCAGGTTTTCGAAATAACTCAAGCTCGGCCTGATGGTGTTGTAAATCTTATTTCCACCCGAACCGCGCCATACCATAGAGGCATCAAAATTCTTATACCTAAAACTCGGTGTAAATGCATAAGTATATTTTGGAATAGCAGATCCTTCAATCACCCTATCAGGACTTTGATTCCCTTGATCGATCAAGCCATCTCCATTCTGATCTATAACCGTTTCGGCGTTAGCGGCATCTTTGCCCTTATGTTGTAAAATATTGAAACTACCGATCGGCATCCCTTCAATCAGGTATGAATTTATGCCCCATGAAACATAATTTGTATTCAGTGGTACGCCGGCAATGCTACCGCTTAAGCTAAGTACCTTGTTTTTCAGTAGTGATCCGTTACCAGCCAGTGTTAATGTTGTATTCTGGGTTTTGATTACATCATAACTTAAAGAAAGTTCTAGCCCTTCATTTAACAAACTGCCAACATTGGCCGTAATGTTTGGATAGGGAAAAGGTGGCTGAGGCACGGTGTAACCAAACAACAAGTTATCTGTAGTGGCTGTAAAGGCATCGATTGTTCCGGTTAAACGGCCTTTGAACAATCCGAAATCGATACCGATATTGGTCTGTTTACGTGTTTCCCAACGCAGGTCGGGATTTGCATTCTGGCTCACCACGAAATTTGTGATTGGTGCGCCACCAAAATAAGTAACGCCAGAGTATCCAACCAACTGTAAAGATCCCTGAGGAGAAAGCCCCTGCTGGTTACCGGTTATGCCGTATCCACCACGCAGTTTAAGTGCACTAAAGATATTTTGATCTTTCATAAAAGACTCTTCATCAATTTTCCATGCGATGGAACCAGATGGGAAATCGCCCCACTTATGGTTTACACCGAATACAGATGAACCATCTCTCCGGTAACTTGCGGTTAAGAGGTAGCGGTTTTTATATGAATAGTTTACACGCCCTAAAAATGAAACCAGGCTTCTGTCGTTTTTGTACGAAGAGATGTCGCCTGGGGTAACTTTGGAAAGGTCGCCCAACTGAAGCGCATTATAGGTTGCAATATCATTGATAAATCCTTTTGCCTGTGCAAAGTTTCCATTATAGGTTTGCGCCTGGGTTTCATAAACGGCAACAGCATCAAGGCTGTGGTCGCCAAAATTTACCTTATAATTTAAGCTGATGTCCATCAGCTTCTCATCATTGTGATAATTGTTAATATTTGCAATCCCTTGGTTATCAATCGCTGTAGATACTGTAGAGGCAGCCGGAAGATAGTATCCAGAGTTTCCATCTACCTTTCTCCAGCTACCGAACCAGCCAACGCTTAAACCTTTATACAATTGAAGATCGGCACGAAGGCTTCCAAACAAACTGTTAATGTGATTTTCATTTACAACCGTATTCGCTACTGCATAAGGATTGATGTACTGAAATATGTTCGGATCAGAATAATAGCTACCATCGGTATTGTAAACCGGATCTGTTGGCCTTGTTACGTAGGCATTTGAAATCAGGTTTGAACGGAAACTTTCCCTGCCTACTCCTGTTGGACTGTAATTGGTATTGTTGATACCATTGTTCAGGTTCATTGTTAAGGTCAACTTGTCGTCTAAAGCCTTTTGGGTTGCCTGGATTCTACCAATGTAATTTTTGTAATTGGATTTAATCACAGAGCCGGTCTGCAGGATTGCTGAAAGTGAGGCGCGGTAATTAAAATTGTTTGCACCTCCCCCGAAAGCTATGGTATGGTTCTGCGTAACACCAGTTTGTGTTAACAGGTTGTACCAATCTGTGCTTGAGCCATGGTTAGCTGATGCAGGAACATTATAAAGCTGCGCCTGTTGCCACCATTGATCGGCATCCAATGTTTTTAAACCTTTTGGTAGCACATCAATAGAGGTATTTGCGGTATAATCAACGCTTGATTTACCTGCTTTGCTCTTTCTTGTTGTAATAATGATTACCCCGGGAGCACCGCGCGAACCGTAAATTGCAGTTGCTGATGCATCTTTAAGGATATCGACAGATTCAATCTCGCTTGGAGGTACCTGGGTTAAAAGATCCATATTCCCTTGAATACCATCTATAACCACTAAGGGATCATTTCCACCAATTAATGAAGTTATCCCCCTGATCCTAACGCTAGGTGAAGTTCCCGGCTCGCTACCTGTCTGCGTAATATTTACTCCCGCGGCTTTACCTGCCAGTTGTTGAAGCGGATTGGTTACTGAGCCTGGGTTGAGGTCTTTACTGCCTATTGTAGAAACTGCCCCTGTTACGTCAGATTTTTTTACGGTACCATAACCGATTACCACAACCTCTGAAAGCGATTTTGCATTTGGCACAAGTGCTACGGTAAACTCCTGTCCGGCTAAAATACTTTTCTCAATAGCATCGTATCCTACGTAGCTAATATTTAGGGTAAGCGGACCTTTATTGGTTGAAGTAAACTGAAAGTTACCCGCATTATCGCTTGTTACCCCCTGCGCTGTTTCTTTTACTTTTATGCTTACTCCGGGTAATGGCAGGTTTCGTTCGTCTACAACCCTACCTTTATAGGAGATGCTCTGCGAAAATGCATTGATGGAAAAAAGAAGGGCCAGAATGGCCAGACCATACTTGTACAAGTAAACTTGTTTCATAGCGAATTATATTTGGTTATCAATTATTAATATTCAGCCGATAGCTGTTAGTTTGTACATCAAAGTAACTAAGGATTTGATCCGCTATCAACATGACGAAATGGGAATATTAAAAATATCAAAACAAAAAACCAATCAAAGCGCTGACTATCAATTAAATAAACCAGATTCTAATCAAAAATTATATAGATCTATCAGATAGTTTTAGTTATTTAAAGTGATTGAAATTCCACTATTAAGCTATTTTTGATTCATATTTATTACGTGATAACACGCTTGCAAATACCTTATTTAAAGAAACTTATATAAATTGCAGCCATATAATTTCTATATCAGCTAAGTGCAGGTTTAGATTTAATTTAAGCCTACCGTATCTTGGTGTTTCAGAAACATCAAAAAAAACAATGCGAGCCATTAAAAACCTTCTAACCCTATCCATTTTATTTTTCCTGATCCCAGTTGCTCAGGCACAGCAAAACCACAGTTTTCTGCCTAAACGCAGTGATGCTACCATCTATCAGGTTAACATCAGAACCTTTAGTAAGGAAGGGAATTTAACCGGCGTTATCAAGCGCGTCGACTCTATTAAAAAACTGGGGATCAATGTGGTCTACCTTATGCCCATTTACCCCATCGGCAAACTAAATTCGGTAAATTCTCCTTATTGCATCAGTGATTATCGATCAGTAAATCCAGAATTCGGTAACCTGGACGACCTTAAACTATTGGTTGAAGCCATACACCAGAAACAGATGGCTGTGATACTCGATTGGGTACCCAACCATACTTCTTATGATCATACATGGATAAAAAACAGATCGTGGTATCTTCAAGACAGTACCGGCAAAATTATAAGCCCCCCTGGAACAGGCTGGCGGGATGTTGCCCAGCTTAACTTCAAAAATATGGATATGAGAAAAGAAATGATCTCATCTATGGAATATTGGGTAACAACGGCCAACATTGATGGTTTCAGGTGCGATTATGCGGATGGGCCACCCTTTGATTTTTGGAAACAGGCAATAACATCACTTAGAAAAATCCCGAACCATAAACTGCTTTTGCTTGCCGAGGGTAAAAGAAGCAACCATTATCAAGCAGGTTTCGATTATAATTTCGGTTTTGCCTTTTTTGAAGGGATGAAAGAAATATATGCCCATGTCAAATCCGTAAAATTGATAGATAGCTTAAATAAAGCCGAACACAAAGGGGCAAAAAATGGCCAGCAGATTGTACGTTATACCACCAATCATGATGTTAACGGCTCAGACGGGACGCCACAGGAACTTTTTGGTGGAGAAAGAGGTGCAATGGCCGCTTTTATCGTATCCACATATATGAACAGTGTTCCGATGATTTATAACGGACAGGAAGTTGGCACACCTTACAGGCTTGTTTTTCCATTTACAGGAAAAGATATCGACTGGAGTTTAAACCCAGCGCTAACAGCTGAATACAAAAAAATTATTGCTTTGCGCAACCAAAACGAGGCACTGAGAAATGGCAAGGTAACATCTTACGCTACTGATGATATCTGCGCATTTATGAAGGAGAAGAATGGTAAAGCCGTTCTTGTACTGTCTAATTTAAGGAATAAGCCGGTTCAATTTAGTTTACCTCAAAAACTTAAAAAGCAAAAGTGGACAGATGCATTTACGGGTCTACCGTTTAATCTTTCAGCTCAAGCAGTTTTGCAACCCTACAGTTACCTTGTAATCAGTCATTAGGTACCTTAACGGCCCTGATCTGCATTATTTTATCTTCAAATTCTTCATTTGGGACGAAAGAGCGGTTTTTAACCTTTGTTTTATACGTATAAATGGTATTTAAAGAATAGTTAAGAATTTTGGCAATGGTTTCATTTTCATCTATTCCCAGCCTGATCAGGGCAAATATTCTGAGCTCCGTATTGAGCAGATGATCATTAGGAAGCTCAATGTGGTAATCGGAGATAAAAAGGGCATTAAAATCATGCACAAAGTTTGGGAACAGGTTTAAAAATACCTGATCGAAACTATGCGACAGATTTTCCCTCTCCAGATCGGTATTGAGTTTTTTAAATACCAGGCCAATTTCATTGTAGTTTTCAGCCTTAATATTTTTTTCTACGGACCGTTTTAACTTCTCTATTTTTTCGATATAACTGGAGTGCATATTGAAAAAATAGCCGATATATTCATCCTTAATCAGGTTTGCCTCATCTAGTTTGGTATTGATGTGCGAAAGGGTTTTATTAGATCTGTCCAGCTCAGAATTAACCAGCATTAACGAGTGGTTTGCACTGTTGAGATCAACATTTTTCTCCTGAATCAAGCGGTCGGCAATCCTTAGCTTTTTTAATTGCCTTAAAGTAATGTAAGCAAATACAATGACCACGATGATAAGCAGGGTTATTGTGGAGGCATATATGGTTAACAGATTCTTTTGTTTTTCTATCCCATTTACTTTTTCGCTCTGGATAATCGGCATAATGTTGCTGATCTGGGCTTCCCGATGCCTGGCTCCATAAAAATTGGCATCATCAATGGCATAATTGATGTATCTGAATGCTGTTTTGATATCCCCTTGCTGATAGAGATAATTGGCAAGATTGGTTAAGGCCACCCCTTCCTTTGTAGAGTGTGAGTTATCAATTATCGCAGCTTTGATCAGCATTTCCAACCCAAGCTGTGTTTTTTTCTGCTCAAAATAGGTAAAACTCAAACAGCTCAGGTTTATCGCACTATCCTGATAAGATTGTTTTAGTGTGAGGATATGTTCATAAATGTTTGATGCTTTGAGGTTTTGCTGTTGCCTGATGGATTTTAATCCCTCGGCCGATAGGTATTCATAAGATGTAGGTTCGGCCGTATGTAAAATCGAGTCGCAGTAATCAAGTCCGCTCCTGTTATATTTTGCATAATAATCGCTGATCTTATCATAATCCGCAAGATCAAAATTGCTCCTGGCCTGAAGGAAAAAGTATCCGTATTTTTCCTTTGCATCAAGTTTGCTCAGATCAACGAGTTTCAAGGTATCCAGCCCCTCTTTAAACATTCCTGCAGATACCAAAACAAGCCCCATTTTTATTTTTGAAAGGTTTATTTTTTTACCGTCATTCAAAGATCGGGCAGTTGCATTCATCATCTTACAATAAACGTATGCAGAATCATGAATATATGACTTGTATGCATCAAAAAGTTTATCATAGTTATCATAACGCTTTGAAAGGGATGCATAATTCCTTTTAAGATCCTCCCTTATTCTTTCAATAGCGCGTACCTTTTTCTGATCAAAGGCACTACGGCTTGAAAGCCTCATATTTAAGACTTCTTGAAGACTGTCAACATCCGCAAAGACATGTCCTCCTAAAATCAAAAAACCTATTACTAAAAAAAAAAATCTATTGAAGCCTTTAATTCCCACAGTTAGTCATGATTAATTTGTTGTTGAATAGACCTTAGATCTTCCATGCACTCTAACCATGCAATATATCAAAAATAGTGAGATAAAACCAAATTGAACAAATATCACACCTGTCTTGTGATAAGGTTAACACTCTGGTTAATGAGTATACACCGAAATTACCCCAACGTAGCGATACTGGTCAGTTCAAAATAAATGGGGTGTTTTTCAATTGGTCGAATTTATTCGTAAAACCGCTCTACCATCTGTTATTTGTATATTGCCAAAGTTATGAAAGACATTGACAATATCCAATTACCAACCGATAGACATTTAGCCATAATTCCATGCATATAGTGGTGTGAAGAGCACACGGGGCTTATGCAATTTAGCATTTTTTTATTTCTTTTCATATTCCTGGCAGGAGCAATTATATAGCCTTTAACACTGCGCGAGGTAAGAGATGGTGCCAGATCTGGGTCCATATCTTTTACACGCCGGGAACAGAATCTATAGTCGCAAGATTATGCCAATCCCACTAGAAATCTATGCTTGCGGTAATGTCGGTAAAAAGCTCAATTGTCTTTTTTATGTTCCAGTGCTCAGTCCTCTTGCGAACCGATTTGGCTGCAACCAGCTCATCATAACCGTCTTATTACATTAATCTTTTTTACCCTGCAACCAGTCCCGAAACATATATCATAAACAATACATCCCGTCCCAAAAATTTTTATAGCTCAAACATCTTACTGATCGGCTGAAAAATGAGGGCGCACATAAGGTTAGGGTTATCTGGTCATAATTTCAACCGTTCCACCATTAATGAACAGATCGTGCGGTATAAAATAATTTTTGCTGTCATTTCTTGCTCCATCGACCTTGATGGAAATGGGATCCCTACCCTTACACGGCTTTGTAATAATTACTTTCTTACCCTTGCTTGTGCGCCAGATTATTTTGTCAAAAAGTGGTGCAGTCACAATATATTTTGGATCCGTTGCGGAAAAAGGGTAGATACCAAGAGAGGTAAAAACATACCAGGCCGACATTTCCCCTGCATCATCCATTCCAGATAGCGTTATCCCATCCTTCATACCATATAGATTATTCATGATGTAATCCAGAATTTTCTGAGATTTTTCAGGTTTGTCTATAGATATATAAGAAAATGGGGCTTCATGGTCCGGCTGGTTTCCCTGACAGTACTGACCTATCATGGTTTCCACATTTCTGGCAATATGTTTTGGGTTCCATGGCAGGGTAAATAGCGAATCTAATTTGGACTCGAAGCCTTTAGGCCCTCCGTACAACCCTATCAGGCCCTCCATATCATGCGGAGCAAAGAAAGATACCTGCCATGCATTTGCCTCACGGTACATGTATTCGTAATAAGGATACTGGGGATCAAAATTTTTTATCCAAGCTCCATTTTCTAATCTACCTCTCATAAATCTAGTAGAGGGATCGAACATATTTTTATAATTTCCAGACCTACCCATCAATATTCTATAATTGCTGGTATCACCGAGTTTTTTTGCAATCTGCGCAAGTGAATAGTCATCATAAGCATATTCGAGCGTCTTTGAAACCCCCGCTTTCGCTTTGGTTTCTACATTCGGACGCGCGATGTCAGGATCTGAAATGTATCCTTTCTCGATATATTCCCTGATGAAAGGCCGGGCACCTCCAGCGAGATTGGCATTTTTTAATAGGAGCTGATATGTTCCTTTGATGTCGAAATTGTCTATCCCGCGCAAATAAGCTCCAGCAATGGATGAAGCACCGTGGTCACCGTGAAAAAAAGTAGGCATGAACCCGGTTTTATCACCTACATCCTTCATTGATTTAATCACATCCAAAGCTACCTGTGGGGTGACCAGGCCTAAAAGTACATCCTTGTTCCGGTAAGTATCCCATAGGGACGGTTCTGTATAGTAATTGAAACCGGATTTTACAATGTTACGCTTCTTGTCCCTTTATTCCCCATTTACATCACTTCTCAGTGCAGGCCAAAGAAAAGATCTATAAAAACATGAATAAAACATCTTTTTCTGCTGATCGGTACCCCCTTTAACCTCAATAGCAGATAAAAGATTTTCCCAGGTCTGATTGGCTTCCTTACGCACCCGTTCAAAAGTCCTATCTCCGATTTCTTTTTCAAGGTTTTCTCTGGCACTCTCTGTGCTTACAAAAGATATACCTATTTTAAGCTCTACACTATTCTTGCTACAGTCGCTCAATTGCACGACTGCAAATCCCATTGCGGAACTTTCGTTGCTAATTTCCAGTTTTCCTATTTTAGTATTCAGTCGCGCATAGAAATAAATGTTTTCACCACCTTTAAGGCCTTTCAGGGCGAAATCACCGTCCTCGCTAATATTCCACGAGGAAACTCTGCTGTTGGCCTTCGATAGATCGAAAAGAATCTGCCTGTCTTCATTGTCCCTGAATTCATATCTGTGAAAGCCACATCTTAAGGTTGAGGTTAAGTTTACGTTTATATTATAGTCATCGAGGTAAACCTGGTAAAATCCTGGTGAAGATTTTTCTTTTTGGTGGGTAAACCTTGAGCCAAATTTTTTTCCGGGTTTTGAGAGGGGTAATATCGGGATGTTGCAGAGATTCCAATTTCCCTAATTGGTATGTGCGGAGCCCAGGATAACTGAATCTTCCTATTCATATCCTGCGCCGGAACAAAATTCAGTGATAGGGCTGAGCTGAACCATTTCGTTGGGAATGGAGCTTCCGGGAAATGCCAGCCACGCCCATGAGCGCCAGCCAATTGGCAGTTCATAGCCGATTATCATAGAGCCCGTAAGGGGTGAGGTATCAACGAATGTATTTATATATTGGGTATAACCCCGAGATTGGGCTGATACCCCACCACAGGCCAGCATTAATATAAACACATTGAGAAGGAGACGCACAATACTATCTTTAAAAAATGTACCTTGAGGATAAATTATTTTTCTCATATCAATAAAGTTAAGCGTTAGAATAAAGCTTTTTTTTTAAAATAAAGTTGCTCTTATTTGTCATATTGGAATAATCAATGCTCAGATTGTCCAGGGATTTCTGGAATACCGGGATCATCCAAGATCTGTACCGCTGTTGCATCACCAATATTTTTCCAGTCCTGCAATACCCAGACAATTTTCTTTTCCCTAGTCACTTCTATCAGTTGTGGCCCCTGCCCGCCCTTGCCTCTTGAAGTGAAGATGGTATTGCCATTGGCTAGTCTTGTACAGGATTGCGGAGCAGAGGTTAATTGGTATTCTGCGGGCAGGTCGGTTTTACAGTTGAATTCCCAAACGGTCTCTCCCTTTTTGTTAACTTCTCGCGTGAGATAATCGGCCTCATCGGTAATCAGGGTATTCCCATTCTTTAAACGGATTGCTGCCCAGGGCTTTGGTGTGCTATAACTCCAGATTTCTTTGAAGTCCTTATCATACTCAACTACACGGCCCATGGTGAGAAAAGACAACAGGTAAGTACCCTGAGCGGTGACCCTCGCCCGCCTGAACTGCCCATGAATGCCATTGGGATCTGCCGGCCTTTGGTAGGGCAGTTCCTGGTCCACTTCAATCATACCTGTTTTAGTATTTACAACAAATAACTTTGGGGGAAGGCCGTTGACCACGAACATCACTTTGTCCAAACCAATCGGTTGGCAGGCGTGCACCTCGGTGTGGGCAGCACCCATAGCGTTATTGCAATCGTAACGCCAGAGCACTTTTTTGTCAGGGCTTATCAGCGCGACATATTGCATACGTGTAAATAGGATATTGCCATTGGAGAGCATCCAGACGTCATCATATTCCGGCCCTTTCCCGGTAGAATAACTCCAGATAGTCTTTCCATCTTTCAACAGGAACATTTTGTTGCAGTTTTCTCCAATATAAAGCATTGGATGCTGTGCCAAACCTTTCCCTGGCAGATCTGATGGAATTATCGCATTTGGGCTTCCAAAAGCAGCAAACTCTTCTTCGGGCGCCATTTGAGGCACGTTGGGCGATGTGAAAAGCGGCAGCACGTCCATACATGGTGTTTGCGAGTTTTTGTTATTTCCCCTCATCCTATCTTTCTGTGCCAGAGCGAAACCTGAGGCGGATAATAACAGCACAATATATAAGATGCGTTTTTGGTGTAGTTTCATAATCGAGGTCTATTTTTTGTACAAATTCACTCTGTTCTACTTTTTTTTCAACTCAGGGCCGGTTTAGGCAATTTCTAGAATCAATCCCCTCTCCACTAGGCACTAGGAGAACGGAATCAAGATCTGTCTCTTTAAAATGCGCTCAAATCCTATTTTAATATAGCTGCGAATCCACCGTTGCGGACCATTTTTACCGATATTTTATCTCCTGATTTAACCTGGACAATCTTTTTCCTGTAATCCATTGCCTGTTTGCCCGCGTTTATACCATCCTCAAAGTAGGTCATGGTAAAGGTTTTACCTTTTTCAATAAAATCGAAGTTCAGTTCGATATCTCTTTCCTTTTCTTTGCCATTGGTAATTCCACCAACAAACCATTGGTTTCCCTTACGTTTGGCAACCACGGCGAGTTCGCCTGCTGTAGCTGCAAGGGCTTTGGTTTCATCCCAGGTGGTTGGTACACTGGTGATAAATTCTGTACAGTCTGGATTTTTATAATAAAGCGTAGGATTGTCTGCCAACATTTGTATACCGCTTTCGAAGACCACATATAAAGCAAGCTGGTATGCCCTGGTACCCACCCCAGTTGCATTTGGACGGACCGCACGGTTTACTTCTGGCTGCATATTGAGCATGGCTCCCGGGGTAAAATCCATCGGCCCAACAGCATTACGCATAAAAGGAAGGAAGATACTGTTATCGGGTGTACAGCCACCCATTTGTTCAAGCCCCCTGACGCCCTCATAAGAGATTAAGTTTGGATATTTATATTCCAGACCTGCAGGTTTGAACGAACCATGAAAATCTACAAATATCTGATGCTTGGCCGCCTCTTTAACTACATTTTCATAGTAGTTTACCATCCATTGGTCACTGCGGTCCATAAAATCAATTTTAACGCCTTTGATGCCCCACTCATGGAAAGTTTTAAACAGCCCCATATTGTTGTGCACGGTTAACCAGGTTAACCAGAGCATGATATCTACACTTTTGGTTTTGCCATAACGGATAAGCTCTTTTACGTCGACTTTCGGATTTGGTGTATAGGGATCGGTAGTACTCTTGGCCCAGCCTTCGTCCATGACAATATATTTGATGCCATATTTGGAAGCAAAGTCGATATAATATTTATAGGTCTCCAGGTTATAACCAGAAACAAAATTCACATCAGGGCCATAAGGGGTAGCATCATTCCACCATTCCCAACTGGCCTGTCCCGGCTTAATCCAGCTCGGATCTGCGATTTCACTTTTTGCTGCGAGTTTTAAGGTCATGGTGTTTTCCATTAACTGTCTATCATCAGAAGTGATCACAAAATAACGCCATGGAAAATTTCTTGTACCAATGGTCTTCGCGATATAATCGGCTGATTTGGTAATTTTCTGACTTCGGTCCCCATCAGAGGCAAAATCAAGTGGGGCTTTTGGAAATGCCCCCTCGATACCGTTATTCCCGGTTCCTTTTAAAAATAGTGCCGGATAGTCGGATAGGTCGGACTCGCTGATCAGTATCTTATATTTCTTTTTCGTATCTATTAGAATGGGCAAATTGGCCATTTTATCTCCGGTTTTCCAGTTATTCGACTCGATGTGTTGATACGCCTCTTCATAGGCAGTTTTAAACCCGTTATTCTGTTGAACGTGTAAAAGGTAATTGCCTGGAAAATTTATTGCAAACTCTTCATTGGTGACTTCTACCTGGCCTTTTTTTGCGGTGATAAAACGGTATGCAGCACCATCATCAAAAACACGGAATTCTACCGAATAATCACCTTTGAATGTGAGAATCAATCCATTATAGTTGTTCTTCACGGTTGAGAACTTCAAGGAAACATAAGGCTTGATCAGCTCATCGCCTTTGGTTTTCTTAGTCGAAATCAATTTCGGTCTTTCACCAAGTATTTCCCCTTTCAAACTAAGGGAAAGAGAATTTTTACTGAGCAGTTCTTCTTTATTCCCTGAGATACAATAATAGATTTTATCGCTGAAGGATACAGAAACTTTTATTTCCCCATCTGGAGAAGCTAAATCGATTGGTTTCGATTGTGCCCGGAGCTGGAACGATAGTGCCGTTAGCGTTATGAAGCAAAAGGCAATTTGTTTAAAAAAATTCATATTTAATTGATATTGTGTGTTTTTTGTCTTAGGTTGAAATTATAAAGGCTGTTCCTTAAAGTTCCTTATTATTTACTTCTTCTATTTTGGTATTGGAAAGGTGTGGACTATTGAAAAGGTTAAAGTTTTTAACTCTTATCAGCCTGAATGTCGGGGCATTTCCAGATTTCTGGGCACGGACGTGTTGAAAATCGGCGCCATCTACATTATCCAAAATAAACGCTGGCCGCAGATCTTCTTTAAGATAGCTTAGCTCCACATTCGTGAGTTTTATATCTTTCACGTTCCGTATAAAAAACCCGTAGGCTGGGGTAACGCCAAACCGGTTCGGATCCGGATAACTGTCTATAAGAGGAGGTATTTCACGTTCGGACTGCGCCTTGGTCCCACCACCGTTAAAATAGATCTTAATGTTGTTTAAGGTTATATCCTCGATATCATGACCTGGTATCCCGCTGATAATAGCAGCCTGGTCACCGGTAACACCATAGGCAACAACATTGCTGATGTTGACCCGTTTTAAGGTGCTGGAGCGAAAATCTTTGGGAGCCCGCATCCTTGCGCCGAGCCTGATAAAAATCGGGGCATTGCCAACATCCCGCATGGTGATATTGCTAATGGTAATATCCTCCAGGGCGGCGCCATCTACCGTCTCGAGTGCCAGCCCCCGGCTATTGTCGAATACGCAATTGCTTATCGTAATATTTTTAAAGCCTCCATTAGATTCTGTCCCCAGTTTGATCCGGCCGGTCGGCGAGCCGTTGCTCCATTTTACATTTGTGCCGTCTAACAGCGTGCCTTCTTTGTAGCCGGATACCTGACAGTTTGTAATGGTCACGTTTTCCAGATCACGGGGATAGTTCAGTGCGAAATCACTTTTAAGCACAATGGCATCATCAACGGGTGAGTTGATTGTACAGTTAGAAATCCGTACATTTTTGCTGGAAACCAGATCAATTCCATCACGGTTGGTATCCATTTTAACATTGTCGATCGTCATATTATCCACCCCGGTAAGCAGAAAGCCAAACCAGCCGCCGTGGGCAATGGTAAAATCTCTCAATAATACATTGCGGCACAGTTTGAGTGCAAGGGTTTTGTTACCCAAACCAGGCGCATTAGCACCGTTCTTGGCTTCTCTCATTTCCAGGCCTCTCCCCCAGATTTTTCCTGGCCCGGTGATGGAGATATCATGCAGGTTTTCTCCATAAATAAGGCTGTTGCGGAAATAGCTATGGCCAAAATCCTGATAACTGTCGTTATCCGCTTTTTCGGGAAAATCGTATTGTACCCCCTCACCCGCATTTGCGGCAACAATAGTTGCACCATGATCGATAAACAGGCCTACATTGCTTTTAAGATGGATTGTGACTGATAAATAATCACCTGCAGGGAAATAAACCGTGCCGCCCCCATCTGTATTGGCCTTGGTTATTGCTTTATCAATAGCTTTGGTGTCTAGCGTTTTCCCATCGCCTGTGGCTCCGAACGTTTTAACGTTGTATACGGGTGCCTGTGCCAGTGCAAAAAAAGTGACTGAAAAAACAAGACAGATTGTGCCTAGGATATTCTTACAAAGCGCGATCATCGTTTAATTGTTTTACGCGCCGCAGCAACTTCTGCAGTTGTTATAGCGCTCGCCTTGTTTCCAAAACTGTTGCGTACATAGGTTAGCACGCCTGCAATTTCCTTGTCAGTCAGAAAATCGTGTGCAGGCATCACATTGCTGTAACTTTCACCACCGATATCCACCCCTTTCATACCTTTGAGCAATACACTGATCAGCCTGCTTTTCTCACCCAGAACATAATCTGTTTTAATAAGCGGTGCATTTAAATTTTGGACGCCGCCTCCATCTGCCATATGGCAGGCCTGGCAAGCATTTTTATAGACAGCTGCACCGGCAAGGTACGACGCCTTTATGCCTGGCTCGATCTGTGGTTTTGCCATGTTTTTTGTTGATGGTAAAGTAGCCGCTTTTTCAGTATTTATTTTTTTTGCGCCACTAGTATAACTGATCTTATAAATAGCCCCTTTCGAGTCATCTGTTACATAAAGCGAGCCGTCCGGGCCTTGAGCAAGTCCGCATGGACGGTGGTCTGCACGGCCGGCCGCAGTCTTCTCCGGAGACCCGGAGAATCCATCCGCGAAAACTTCCCATTTACCGGATGGCTTTCCGTTCTTAAACGGTTGAAAAACAACATAATAACCCGCCTGAGGTTCAGGAGCCCTGTTCCATGAACCATGAAAAGCGACAAAAGCTCCATTTTTATACCTTGCCGGAAACTGGTTTCCTGTATAAAACAGCATATCATTGGGTGCCATGTGTGCCGGGAAAGCAACAACAGGATCTATATAGGCCGAACTACCTTCTTTCTTCCCATCTCCTCCATATTCTGGCGCAAGGATTTTTTTGTTCTGCAGACGGTCGTAATAGATAAATGGCCAGCCTGCGTTGTCACCCTCTTTTAGTGCATACATGCATTCGGCGGGTGTTTCTGCATTTTGTTTTGCATTGAACAGGTCTGGAAATAGGTTGTCCAGCTGATCACGCCCATGCTGCATCACATACAATTGCTTTGTCTCCTGGTTCCAATCTACACCAACCACATTACGCAATCCGGTTGCATAACGGATGCCATCTTTATAAGTTTGTTTAAGCTGATCAGGCCTGAATTGCCATACCCCACCTGCCGTTTCGAGCAACGGACACCCGGGCTGCCCCAAAGAACCACGTTTACGGTCCTCGATCTGGCAGGAGTTAGATGGACAGCCGATGGGAATAAACATATTCCCCTGATTGTCCATTACAATGGATTTGGTTTCATGTGTACCCTTATCAATAAGGCCGGTAACAATTGTTTCAGGCGCCAATGGATCAACGACCTGCTCATTGGCATCAAGCTTGTAGCGGAAGATTTCTGAATTGGAAGCCACGTAAAGAAAGTCCTTATATATCCTAACTCCGGTGCCCCCATAATTGCCGAATCCCGATCTTACCGTTGCTTTTCCGTTATTCTCCTCCAAGAACAGCGTGCCTTGATTATTAAGCGCTTTTGCCAGCCTAACATAAATATGCCCTTTAGGCGTAACGATCAGATGGCGGGCCTTACCTATCCCTTCAATGAGTTTAACTGCCGAAAAACCCTGGGGGACAAGCAAGCCCGCATTTTCTGATCCATCTTGCCTCGGTTTGTATTTTAATGCTGACAATGCAATGGCGGATAATACCAAAACGCACACCCATAATTTTTTGCTATATATTTTACTCATCTTAAGTCTGCTTTTTTATAATTTAATTTCAGAGGAGTTGGCCATAAAAATCTTTTTCTTGCTTTGTGGCTCTTTAACGTTAAGTTTTTTGAAGCCGGACTGGTGCGTATCATCCAAAACCATGGCCGTTCTAAAATCTGCTTTCGCAATTGCAATTGAAAGACCATCTACCTGCACATTACGCGCATGGCGGATGAACACGCCCCAAGATGGTAATTCCCCAAACATGTTATATTCTGGGTAGCTATCTGCTTTTTCGGGGATGTCCTTTAAGTTGTCTGTTGATATTTTAGCAGCGGTTTTTTCTGCTCCTCCAGCTGATCTGATCGCTATGTTTTTTAGTTTAACATTGGTAATGATCTGATCGGGCAGGCCACCGATCACTATTCCAGGCATGATTTTGAGCGGATTTCTTTCATTGCGTATTTCGACATCCACATTTTGGATAGATATGTTTTGCACTTTTCCCTTACGGGCACCCTTACGCGCTCCAGCCCTTAAGAATATAGCATTGCCGATATTCCTTCCTTGCAAGCCGTCTACCTCAATGTTATCGATTACAGCTCCATCCACAGCCTCTAGCGCAATAGCTGATCGATTGGTATCAAATACTTTATTATTTAATATTCTGATATTCTTAAAACCGCCGAGAGAGGCTGTACCGAACTTGATACCACTCGCATCGGTGGTCATGCTGTTGTTCTGTATTAATATATTGCCGTTTGCCGCATCCGGATCCAGTGATTTCAGACAGATGCCATCATCACTGCAATTGAAATATGAGTTGGTTACTTTAAAATCCGTACAGTCAACGATATCAATTCCGTCGTTGTTCCAAAATGCCCGGCTTTCCACGCGGATGCTATCGATGATCACATTTTTGCACTTGTTGTAACATTCTACCCAACAGGCTGAGTTTCTCAAAGTGATATTTTTGACGGTAACCTTTTCGCAACCAAAAAAATTTATGATCATTGGACGGTTGTCCTCGTCGGGCCGATTTACGGAGCGGTCCTTGACCAGACCTTTTTTGACGAGCTCACCGACGGCGGCAGCCAGCTCTTTCCCCTGCCCATCGATTTCGCCTTCGCCGGTAATGCCAATGTTGCGTTGGTTCAGACCTAGAATCAGTGCAAGCGAGGTTTGAAAGTTATGGTCGAACGGAGTGTTCTGCCGATCATAATCAAAAGGGTTGGTTGAACCGAGCAGTACTGCTCCTTTATTTAGATGTAAGGTCACGTTAGATTTAAAATGTATGCAGCCCGTTAAGTATTTACCTTCAGGAAATACCAGCCTGCCGCCGCCGTTCGCGCTGATATAATCAATTCCAAACTGAATGGAACGTGTGTTCAGAGCTGAGCTGCCAGATTGAATACCAAAGAATGAAGCCTGATAATCTTTAGCGGACAACGAAAGGAAATTAAGGATAAAAATCAGCGCCATCATACCGGCGCGCCTAAGAGTTATGTACATAATCAATATTGGGTTGCTTTTAGTTTACATGTTGTTTCTTCAACAAATTTCAGGATATTATCGTTTTTCCCTTCATGCCGGACTAAAGATTGAGCAATCAAAGCCTTAAACAATAGGGCGCGGGCTGCTAATTCTTAACAACCTTGTAAACACTTCCGTTCGAATTTTCCGGGCCGGTGTCAGTATTGGTCAAAATGTAGATTTCCCCGGAAGCGTCCTCTCCAAAGGCAGTGATTTTCGAGTCAGCGGATAAGTTTTTGAGCGTTACCTTTCCGCGATTCCATACCTTGCCCTTGCCCTGGAGATAATAGATGCGACCTGTCCAGTCAGCAAAGAGATACTTGTTTTTTAACTGTGGTATCAAACTTCCATTATAGATATATCCACCGGTAACCGAAACGCCTTCTCGATGGTGGTACTCTGCGATCGGCATAATCGATTTTGTGATATCGCAGCCTGTTGCCGGATTGTAGCAATGTGTCCCTTCCATTAACCGCCAGCCATAGTCCCCGCCTTTTGTAACGATATCGACCTCTTCCCATGTCGATTGTCCGACATCGCCGGCAAACAATCTTCCCGTTGCCCTATCAAAAGAAAAGCGCCAGGGATTTCTAAATCCATATGCCCAGATTTCCGGTTTGGCATCTGCGCGTGCGATAAATGGGTTATCTTTCGGCACAAGGTAGCCCGAGTCAGTGTTCACATCAATGCGGAGAATCTTCCCATGCCAGTTGGTCAGGTCCTGGCCATTGCCGATTTTACCGTGTTCATCACCCTGACCCCCACCGTCCCCTAATGAAAGATAGAGAAACTTATCGGGACCGAATTGTATGCAGCCGCCGTTATGGTTCCCCTGGGGCTCCTCTACTGTTAACACGATGCGTTCACTCTTTTCATCAATCTGCCCTGATGGCCCTAGTCTGTATTCTGCCAGTACACCCGTATGGTTTGATTTTTGGATTGATACCCTGCTATAATAAACATATATTTTTTTATTCTCGGCAAACTGGGGGTGCAGAGTTATACCCAATAAGCCCCGCTCCTCGTATCCTGCATTTAATTTCATCAACTTATTCTTTAAATCTATCAATGGTTCGGGGAGCAGTCTGCCTTCCTTAATCACACGAATCTTTCCACTTTGTTCGGTAACCCAAATTTCATTTTTGTTAGGAAAAACTATTGCAGTGGGTGCCTGAATCCCCTTGGTAATTTCAGTTACGCCCATTGTAAGTAAGGGAATTTGTTTACCAGCGTTACCGGTCGCGTTGTTTTGTGCGTACAGGTTGCCGGAAAACGCAAGTATGGTGGTAACCAAATATATAGAAATACCCGATTTAAAGGCTAAGTAATTCAAATTATTGACATTATTCTTTTTCATATTTAATTATTGAATCTTTAACGAAAATCCAAGAACAATGTCCCCGAAATCGACTTGTCTGAAGGTTTATTTTTTTGACTTTCGGGTCCGAGCGAACTTGCTGCCTGAAACTTGGTACCGATGGGACTTATTCCCCTTAAAAAACCCAGACTGGCTTTAGGGAATGCTGGTTCCACATTGTTGTTCTTGAGTGCATCCTGCTCTCTTGCCGGGCTGAGCATTTGAAGATATGTATTGTAATCATTAGTGTACACGGTAAAGGGCGCCTCCCTGTTTTCGATTACCGTCCAATTAACTTCCGAATGGTAACCTTTAAACTCCGGATATCCCCAGGTTTCACCTGTGATCGAATTATTATAATCCTTACGCCAGACACCAAATTTTTGTCCCTTTAATCTATTCTTCCAAACACGGTAGGGACCTCTGCCCAGATATTTCATGCCCGTAATTTTTTCCTCGGGATATTCAAAGGTGATCCCCATAAAATCCGCCTCAGTCTGTTGGCTGTAGGTATAGTCTAGTTTAACAGGCTGTCCGGCTGTAAAAGTCCATTTCACCTGCAATGAGTCAGCTCCCTGATAATTTGCCTCAACGATATAATTACCGCTCTCTGCACGATGTTTAAACCACTTTAAGGTAGTTTTTACTCCGGCAAGTGCAGGTCCGGAAGATAGAGAAACCGAGGTGTTGGCTTTCTCTATCTTTTGTAAATAACCTGTGGCATTATCAAAGCAATAGGCAATACCGTCAGATCTGACCTTCAGTATATTGTTGTTTTCCCCGGCACTGATAACTGATTTTTCTTTGTTCATAGGTTTTAATGCAGCAAGATATCCAGGTTTTTTTTCCACCCTGCTCCAAGTAAAAACCTCCAATCCGTCAGGTCCGAATGCGGACAGGTAGAGCGCATCATAGTTTACCGAAAATTTCGGCAATGTTAAGGTGCCCTTTATCCCGGGCCCTAAATTCGGGGATACTAGGGAGCCCCTTGATACAATTTTAGAATCGGCTGAAGGTTCTCCGGGCAATGAGAATTTAATTAAGGTATATTTAAAAGTGCACTGATTGAGATTTGCAAATGTGTAGCGGTTTTCTATCGGAATTATACCGTTGAAGCTCTCACCATCTGGTGGAAGCGCTAAATAAATCGGAGACCAAATCTCCTTAATCGCATAGAAACTTGCCTCTTTCTCTCTATGCGGGCCTAAAATTCCGTCCGGTGCATGGTTCCCATCCCCGTCATATCTTCCGTTCTGATCTGTACGGATAACACTCTCGTCAACGAAGGACCAAATGAAACCGCCTGCGCCGTGAGGGTGCCTGAGCATTTGTTTCCAAAAGTCATCAAGCCCTGCCCCTGCTCCGCCATCATACAGCCCATGCATAAATTCAGTGGGGAAAAATACCTCCTGACCAGAATCAGCCGCTTTGACCATGTAATTGTAATCAGGATAATGTTTGGTATCAGTGCCGGCAAATTTTGCCCAGGGATGGATTACCGTACGGCTTTGAGGGTCGTAAATTGCATAATCATTGTCCAAATCCGTATTCCAGCCACCCTCATTCCCATTGGCCCAGAAAATAATCGAAGGGTGATTTACGTCTCTGGTCACCAGTTCCTTGACCAGTCTATGTCCGACCTCACCATCATATTTCGCCTGCCATCCGGTTAATTCGTTAATTACGTATAATCCTAGGGAATCACACAAATCCAGGAATTCCGCATCTGGCGGATAATGAGACATTCTGACGGCATTCATATTCATTTCTTTCATCAGCTTTATATCCTTCAGATGAACTCCACGGCTCAAGGTTCGTCCTGTTTCCGGCCAGAAACTATGTCGGTTACTGCCCTTTAGAATCGTTCTTCTCCCGTTCACATAAAAGCCGGCGTTCTTACGCAACTCTAGCGTTCTGAAACCAAATTTCTGCGTAATTTTGTGTAGAGTATTTCGCTTTTTAACACCAACCACAACCTGGTATAGGTTCGGGAATTCCGGACTCCATAGTAGCGGGCTCTTGAATTTAGACTTTAGCCTGAACGAATCACTGACTGCATCGGTTTTCATGGTGAAAGGCTTGCCAATGTCTTTGCCATTTACGGTTTGAACCTGGGCAACCATTGTTTCACCTCCTTTTAAATTTCGTGGATATACATCCATTTCCAGGGATCCGTCTGCTTTTGCATTTACGGCAACCCTGTCGATGTAAACATTGGGCACAACTTCCAGATAAACCGGTCTGAAAATACCACCGAAAATCCAAAAATCACTCTTACGCTCGGCGCTATTAACAGAAGGATTTGCCGAAGTTTTATCAACTGTTACCTCTAACAGGTTCTTTCCGCTAGGTTTTAGCAGACTGATGATGTCATACTTAAAACGGTAGAAACCGCCCTGGTGAACTGGTCCCGCGAGCTCATTATTTATTCTAACCCTGGTATCAGTCATTGATCCTTCAAAAACGATAAATACCCTTTTATCTTTTACGGGGACTAAATCAAAATTATACCTATAAATTCCCTGTTCATTTGACTTAACCTTGTCGTGCCCATAATTATAGGTACCAAAACCTTGCATTTCCCAGTTCGAGGGCACTTTAATTTTTGTCCACTCTCCACTCTTTCTGCCATCACTACAGTAAAAGTCCCATAAGACGGTATGGTCCTTATCTGTTCCTGAAAGATATTTGATTAAGGTTTTCTGGGAAAATCCGTTCGGACAAATTGTTGTAAAAACTATATAAAGAGTTATTTTTTTCATAGAAAGATGGGAATTGCCGTTGATTTTCGCGCAACAAGTTTAATGAAAGGTTAACAGCATTACAAAGTAATTCTTAATAGCCATTAAAAACTTGTCAAATTGTACATATTTCTTGGCATGGCGTACAAATACTCTTTATTTCGAACTGAAACAGTCGCAAGATTTTCAGGAGCACCCTTATTTACCTCGCTGTTATCTTAACAATGAGTTAAATAATGATGAATAAATAATATTAACCAAAATAAAAACATTTAAAAAGCAGTGAGCTCGGCCAAATGGGTCACGCTCGAATTGTATGAGGAGTTAATTGTTACTTTAATATATCGGGCAGGCTTTGAATCCCGATTCAAAAAAGACGTGCTGTGGGTTCTTGTTGTTTTGAAAATCCGCGTTTCCGGCATCTACCCAGGTTTTGTTATCCTGACTGATCTGTACATTAACCTCATTTGGCTTCCCACTCTGATCCCCCTGTCTTGGCAAGATAGGCATTCCGTGGAAGGCTTTGACCTCACCCATGTCTACGGTAAGGAACTGGGGAGGTGGGGCCGAGGTTCCCTGCCACTGTGAATGCAGAAGGTACTGTTATCGCCATCCAGTCAAAAGATCAAGAGCATCTATAATCGGTAGGTTGGTAAGTTTGTAAGGACAACAGGGTTAAAAAAGCAATTAAACTGATGACATATGAGTATTTGCCTCTATACGAGGTAGCAGAACGCACCGGGCTGCAGAGTAGCTCAACCTTTTCAAGGGCGTAAAAAAAGAATTTGGAAAATCTCCATTAGAGTATATACAGGCCTTAAGAAAGAAGCCATAACAATCTGATAGTATTGGGAGGATATGGCCTGTTCGTAAGTTCATTTGTTCAATAGCTTCAGATCAGTTATCATTTCGCCCGTAAACTAGATTAGCACCTATTTTAAATAAATAATATTACATCTTTTTCAGAAGATAGTTATTTGAACTCACTAACTATATTATTTCGGAGCCTGTCACCTCATGGCTCAACCACCATCCGGCATTTTCAATAAACATTTTTTGTTGTAAATAACGGGCGTCAAAAAGTCAATTGACGAACTGGACAATTTCTTCATAGTCAATTAGTCCATGTATGCAGAATAAGAAATCAGTCCCATTCATGCCTGATAAATGCTCCTACCGCCCATAAGCCATTTTCTCTGATCTGGTGATTAAAGTGGAAATCATTCTGGTTGGCGCTTTTTTGTCAATCTACTTAACGATTGACAATTAAAACTTTATATCAAATTAATTTCTGGTGGAGTGGGTTAATCCACCCTGGTTTAGCCCATGCTTCGGTAAATTCATTTTAAGTATCCTCAGAAGAAGTAAAAACACAATTGTGGTATAATAGCTACATCTAGCTATCGGCCGAAACAAGAGGCCAGAAAGTCTCAAAAACTAACTACATTTGCTTTCTAACCCGAACGTTATTCCTTCAAAACATTTATGCTTCCTGATTTCATTATCGAACTCATAAGATTAAAGTTAAATAAACGGATCCCAGAAGATTTTCTTCAGGATCTGCAAAAAAATGCTCAGCTGGTAGAAATCGATAAAGGAGATATTCTTTTTTCGAATCAAGCAAAGCAGAACAGGACTTTCGTTATTGTCGCCGGCAGTCTGATAAGGTTCGTCAATACCCCTGGAGGTGAAGACCGCGCCACCATGTTTTATACAGAGACATTTTTTCCGATAGTGGGAAATAATTTTGCGGAAATCAAGGCCTCCAGTTTAGCATACTATATAAGAGCAAACGAAAATACAAAATTGGTGGAATTTAAGCAGGATTTTGCCATTTCCTGTATCGAAAAATATCCATCTCTGGCAAAAATGATGTTCCTGAATATGGTTGATTATTTTCAGATCCACTATCTCATCCAAAACCATCTCGTTGCCCTTACAAGCATCGATTTCTTTCAATGGCTGATGGAACAGTATGGCTTTATTTTCATGCGGTTTCAATCTCAGGATATTGCAAGCTTTATGGGGATTACGCCCGCGTGGTTCAGCAAGCTCAAAAGGAAAGCCAACCAAAAATAAGTTTCTGAACTCTATTTTTTTTCTTGTCTTTATTCAAGAATATGTTGTTTTTTAACTCCTAATTTTATCATCTCAAGAAGCCGAAAAACGATTTGCGGCCTTAATTAATATTTTATAAAATATAAAGTGATGAATAGAATAACAGACAAAATGATTTTCAAACCGGCATTTGGATACATTGACAACGGTATCGAACACGGCGTACTAAGTCCCTTTGAAACCAAGGATACTGTTTTAAAGAAAGGTGAACAGATAGCCCCAGGCTTTAAACCCCTTGATTGCGACATCCGGTATCTGAAAGATATCCCCGTAAAACTGCGGGACGGCACTACCATTTATACCGATATTTTTCTACCTGTTACCGAAGAAAAGGTCCCTGTACTGATTGGCTGGAGCCCATATGGGAAAAGTGCGGGAACTGCTCCCAGATATGTCAATCTTTTCAACATGCTGGGGATGGGCAATGCATGGAGTTCGGGTCTGACGAAATTTGAAGCGCCTGATCCCGCTTATTGGGTTCAACATGGCTATGCGGTATGCAACCCTGATGCACGTGGGATCGCCCATAGCGAAGGGGATATCACAATGATCGGTTCGCAGGAAGCGGAGGATTGTTATGACCTTATAGAATGGCTGGCTGAGCAAGACTGGTCCAACCACAAAACGGCATTGTCGGGAACTTCGTATCTCGCCTTTTCCCAATGGTTTATCGCTGCGCTACAGCCTCCACACCTTACCTGCATAAGCCCGACCGAAGGTCTTCAGGATGCCTACCGCGACCTGGCGTACATCGGCGGCATTCCGGATCCCAACTTTATCCATCGTTTACAAGTAAACCACGTTAGTGCTTCTGGAGCAAACCGGGAAGATTTGGCGGCGGAACTGGAAGCCTATCCATTAGCAGACTGCGAACTGTGGAAAGACAAAATAGCCGATGTTTCAAAAATCAATGTACCAGCCTATGTGGTAGCAAGTTATTCAAATACCTTGCACACTATGGGAACTTTCCGATCATGGCGTTCGTTAGGCTCGGCTGAAAAATGGCTGCGCATTCACGATAGTCAGGAATGGCCTGATTATTACAGTACGGAATCCACAGAGGATCTTCGTAGGTTCTTTGATTATTACCTACTCGGCAAAAAAAACGGTTGGGAAAAAACACCGGCCGTACGCTACTCCCTTCTGGATCTTCAGGGAAATAACCGCACCGGCCTTGTAGCCATGTCTTTTCCTCCGGATGAGTCAGAGCCTCAGCGTTATTATATGAGTGGCAGGACAAGAACCCTACAGCCCACTCCCGACAGTGATGAACTTGCAGTGCGTTATTTTCCAGATGCGTTACCATGCCGGGTATCGTTCCAAACTACCTTCGAAAAGGATATCACTTTTCTCGGCTATCCAAAAGTTAAGCTCTTTATGGAAGCGGAAAAGACAGATGATATGGATGTATTTGTCTGGGTCCAGAAAATTGACAGGTTAGGCAATGTACTAAGTGAATTTGTTGTGCCAAACCGCAATGCTGCATTGCAGGATTTCACACAGGATGGCGCTTCTGCCCTGCGCTACAAAGGACCAAATGGCCGTTTACGCGCCTCAAGCAGAAATCTAGATACAGCTCTGTCTACAGATGAGATTCCCGCTTATAGTTTTGACCGTATAGAAAAGCTCTCGGAAAAGGAAATTGTAGAATTGGATATCATTCTAAGTCCAATCGGCATGGTCTATTATGCCGGAGATACATTACGGGTGATGATCAGCAGTAAAGATGAGATAGGGTCGGTAATGCCAGGAACACCGGGATGTATAACCAATAATAAAGGAATACATATCCTGTACACAGGCGGAAAACATGCAAGCTATCTTCAAATGCCCGTTGTTAAATAAGGTGGCACCATTGATAACTCCCTTCTCAATAGAAAGGGAGTTACTTTTTACCTATACTGCATAAAGACGCTATAAAAGTTTTGAACAACATTATAAAGAACCATAATTATCAACATTCGCTAATAATTTTTTATGTTAGAAAAACAATGTAACACGAATCACAATTCATTCAGCAGCCCTCACGCAATAGTACGGTATATGGTTAAACGCTATAACCTTTACAGCCCTCTCTTGCTCTTGAACCAGACCAATGGTCCTACAAAACTGACCAGCAGAAGTATAATTCCATAAACATATCCATACTTCCACTACAGTTCCGGCAAAGGTTTGAAGTTCGTCCCATAAATCTCTGCAATCAGAGTGGGCAGGGAGATACATACCGCAACGATAGTAAGGGTCTTAAATCTGCGGTTCTGTTCAAGATCGGCTTTACTTGATACATATTCCTTCAGATCGTCCAGGCATTCAAAATTATTCTTAAGGTATTCATTTATAACCGAAAGATCATTTAAATCAATCGAGATCGCCTCTCTATAAGAGAAGAAAATTATAAGAGGACCCCCCAGCCTAATAGTTAGACATCACATCCGCCGCTATTGACTTAAGCCGGGAGACAAAGTCGCTTTCGCCTTTTTAGAATGAAGACAACGAAAACAGATCAGCCAATTTACCGTGAAGTGGCTAGGCCACTTTCAATAAAAGCTTTAAGGTGAACTAGCGTACCCTTCCAATACAAGTTCATATGTCTATAGATTGATTCCGTCGGAAAATTTCTCAGCAATAGCGTTAGCCGGGTACCTTTGCCTGCCTGGTGCAATAAAAATGTTATCACCGAATAATGTTTTGTTTCATCAGACAGACCCGACAAAGAACTTAAATGTTAATAGCTGAGGTTTTCCTCAGTTTTGAAAGCTAAGACCTTCCCGCTATTTTCAAACCGGATATGATGGAAACCCGTGATACTTATTCGGTTTCCGGTTGTCCATTCGGTCGAAACACTGATCTCCGTTTCCTGCTCACCCGTCCATTGCTTCATTATTTCCGGTTGGGTTAAAGCACGCCAAACCATCCGTGGAACTGCGTCAATGATCCTGTTTTCCATTGTATCCATAGCAGACCTGTATAATTACGGCCCTTTAGTAGCTTTTGCTCAGAAAGGTAGCCGCGCCATTTGAAAAGATGAATTAGCCCCTAAATAACTTTTGTAAGGTTAGCAGCATCTTATGCTTAAAGGTTTGATACTTCCCAAAAAAAGGATCCCATTCAAGAAGTGTCGATTCCCCGACGAGCCCTTGAATGGTGAACGGGTCCTGAGCTACAATATATTGTGCTTCCTCAACATTTTCAACTTTTATTATAAGCATGGCTGATTTTACCGGAGTATTTAGCAATGGACCGGATGCGACTAATTTCTCGTCCTCAACTAGTTGCTCTAGATATTTGATATGGGCGGTAAGATAATCCTTCCAGCCTTCTTCATTTGGATGAGTGTAAGTGGCAATAAAATATTTCATTTTTCAAAATTATAATAATTTTCGGCTTTATTTAAACTACGTACATGGTCAAGTAGCCAAGCTTTTTCGTAGATTCTTTCATGGATTACCGGAAATCACTTTGTGAGACTTCATTGACAATTGGAAGTTACTGACATTCCTAATTCTTTAGGGCGGCTATCCTAACATTTTTTATTCCGGTATTTCCTTTTCTAAGGACCAGTCTTTCGACCTTTAGGTTTGGCCGGAAAGAGATCATCGTACGCTGACCTGCAATTTCAGTATCAAGCACTGAACCACCAAATTTATCATCATGTTTGACAATTATGCGAACGGTAAATGGTTTATCTGTGCCGGCCAGATTCTCAATAGCGTAATTACGTGCACCAGTTGGAGAACCTCCCTCCCGTAATGATTTTTCGGGACCTGAAAAATTTCCGGTCTGTCCTTTTCCATATTGCGCCTTTTTCGCCTTTGGAGCAATTTGTACTTCACATGAATGATTTTCACCCTCTGCGCCAAGGAAAAGTATGCCAAGTTTTCCTGCGAGATCTGTGCCGGGTACTACATCAAAAGTCAGCAGGAAAGAGGAAGATCCTGTTACAAAACTGGAGGTCTCTTTAATTTCTTTGGTCAATGATCTTTCTTTTTGCGTCGAAGGCATTATTTCTTCCATCCATTTCGTCCCGATCCTGCCATTAGGGTATTGGATCATTTCATGAATTGCCAATGATCCGCCCCAGCCCACCATCGGAACCCAGCCAGCCAACAAGAAGCGGCCATCCCCTATTTGGGTAACAGCTGGCACGTTCATACCATTGTAAAAGTCCAGCCCTTCCTTAACGCCGTTCACAAATTTATCTTCTCGTGCATCCGCTGGTTTTGACCAGAATCCGGTGAAGCCCCCAATAACATAATCATAGTTGCCCCAGCGAAAGAAGAATGTACAATCACCGCCCGGGGGAAAATTCGGATTGATGGACCGCCAGCCCCCGTCGATTGATTCCGATCCCCAGGTTCCCTTCGCACCATAGTTCGCCAACATGCGTAAGTGCCCATCGGGATCGGTATAAACACTTGGGTTTTCGCAGGGATGGAACAATATTTTTGTCTTCCTAAAATTACTGATACCATCCTCGCTAATGGAATAAGTGGATCCGGCGGGATAGCCCGCAATAGTGTCATAACGGAATGAGCCGGTAACACCGTGTTTATTATAGTAATCCCACTGCAAGGGCAGTAAGGTCTGTTCTTTAGGATAGATGCGTGTAGTGTGCAGTCCGTAGCTGAGAGAGAGTCTGTTGTTAAAGATAAACGGAGTACCGGTCCCAATCGTCTCCCACTGCTCTTCTATAGGGGTCGCTGCATCATGTTCGGTCCATGTCTTAAAATCGGTTGTTGAGATATGCTCGAAATAATGCCCTCCCTTACCAAATTTGCTGCCATGACCCCGTCGGTCAAACAAATAAAATATGTGATAACGTCCCTTGTAAAAGAACGTGGCCACATCACCCACCCAGGCATTATGTCCCTGGGGTGTCCAGTACTGAATCTCATTTGAAAAGCGGGGCTTTTTAAGGGCAACTCTTTGCGGTTCAATTCCTGGATAAAATATTTCGGCCTTTGAAGCAAGTGAAGAATTTATTTCCCAGGTGCTTTCTTTACCCCATCTGGGATAACCTAAAGCGAAATCGTTGTCCAAAAGCTCGTTATCAACATATAATGTCCATCTGACACCGGAGAAATGAAGTACAACCTCATGTCCTCCTTCGGGGTTTTTCAATATTCCAAAAGGGATACCAACGGGCATATCACGAGCACCCTTGGGCTCCCCAGGCGGATAAAGGCGCAGAGCAGCCTCCAGTACAGGAACAGAACCATCGTGCATAGGATAAGCGGGATAGTTTTGTCCTTTCCTATCCCTGACATCATATTGAAAAGCAGTAACCTTTAATACGCCCGGGATATTCAGAATTGTTTTGGAAGAGTTATCGACTTTCAGATTGACATGCATTTTGATCGTAAAGCTGCTGCTGTCAGAAGGAACCCTAAAAGTCCCGGTCGTTTTTTGTGAGGAAAGAGCGCTTAGTGCAGTCCCTTCAGGAAGATGCCAGGGAGAAGAGCGTAATACTAGTTTCACGGCCGCTGGGTCTTGAGCATATCCGTTAGAGGACAGACTGCAGATGATTATTAGTATGATCAGGCAATGACGGACAAGTTTCTTTTTCATTGGTTAGTATTAAAATATAACGATTAGTATCTAAATCACGGGTTTAACCACCCAAATTGCTCTTCACCGCTAATCAGGGCAACAACATCACAAATGTTTTCGCGCGATCTGACATGCACAGATTGGCAGACCTCTTGCCTACCCGATGCGGTCCCCACACTCAAACTGTTGCTTTAAACGTAAATGTATTAAAAAAATATTGCATGCACGTTCACCCAATGATCGGTCCGGATTCGAGCGTATTTGATTACTTATTTATTATAATTTAATAACTCGACCAGCGCGTTTAACCTGCTTGACCATTTTGCCGCCAATGGTTAGCGTAAGTATATTATCGCACTGCAAAAGATTCGACAGGTTAAAACTCATAACCAATAGCTGCAAATCTACATTAATTGTAGCGTGACACCGTAAATAGGGAATTAAACAATCCGGATTGATCGTTTTTTATACCTGTGATGAAGAGAAACCCCATTGGCTATCTCAAAGTAAATACCAAGTATGGAAATTAAGCTATTTATGTATAAAGCAGCCAACTTGGTAAAAAGGTCGGCCAACTCCTTTATAAAACAGCTATTTCGGTTACCCTGCAAGAGCGGAATTCATATATCTGGCTTGGCGTTTGGGAGAAAATCACGAGCGATAAGATTTTTACAAAAAAAAATGGTTCTACTGCTTTCGACACGCATATTTAAAAGGTAAATGATGAACAGACCGGTATAATGATGAAAAAAGTATTGCGGTAAAATTCATAACACACGCCCGGAGAAAGCGTGTTATTAATTATTGATTTCAATAATATTAACTTAGGATCTGATGAGCGTTAGCCTCTTCAATTCCTGCCCCAAACTGTTTTTCAAGGCCGTTGGCCACCACCTGTGAATCCTCGTAAACATCAAGATCAATTACTTTTCCCGATTTAAGGGTAATGAAGTGGACACCTTTATTAAGATAATTGGGCCTGCGCAGAAATGACCGAACTTTCCGTAAATCAGGGATACCCAAAACACATCGGTGGTGATTTGTATATCACATAGGGTGCTACTTTTAAAATAAGTTAAGCACAATGTCTTTTTGCTATACACAACAGCCCATTTCGTATAACATATTGCTCATTTGGTATAAAATGAAAAAATACAAAAAGCAATCGCAATACCTTACGTCTAAAATTATAAAAAATGTATAAATACTTTTTAATACCGCTGTTTTCCATTTTAACGGTTTCTGTAGCCCATGCCCAGAAAAAGTATACACTAAATGGTACCATCAAAGATGCTTCAACCGGCGAAACCCTAATCGGAGCCTCTATTAAGGTCCAGGAGATCCCTTCATCGGGAACCTCAACCAACAACTATGGCTTTTATTCGCTAACCATACCAGAGGGTACCTATCTGGTTACCTGGTCCTTCATCGGTTATGAACCAACCACTCAAAAAGTTCAGCTACAGAAGAATCACACCATTAGTATTCCGCTCAATCCAAATAAGGCCAATCTGGACGAGGTTGTGATCCGGTCGAACAAAAAGAATAATGACAATGTTGCCTCTCCACAGATGGGACTGGAGAAATTAAACATGGCACAAATCAATCAGGTGCCCGTGGTGATGGGCGAACGGGATATCCTCAAAACCATTACGTTAATGCCCGGGATCAAGAGCTCGGGGGAAGGCAATACCGGTTTTTACGTGCGGGGTGGCGGTTCAGATCAGAACCTGATCCTGTTGGATGAGGCAACTGTTTACAACGCCTCTCACTTACTGGGTTTTTTCTCCACATTCAATTCCGATGCGATTAAGGACGTCAGCATTTTCAAAGGCGGTATGCCTGCAGAGTATGGGGGGCGGTTATCCTCGGTTTTAGATGTTAAGATGAATGAAGGAAACAATCAGGATTTTACGGTACAGGGCGGCATTGGCCTTGTTGCCTCGCGCTTAAAACTGGAAGGTCCGATCGAGAAAGGAAAAGGATCCTTCATGATCAGTGCCCGCAGAACCTATGTCGACCTCTTTTTGAAGGCATCTTCCGATTCATCACTCAATAAGAGTACCCTGTATTTTTACGACATCAATGCCAAGGCAAACTATCACTTTAACGACCGAAATGCCATTTACCTTTCTGGCTATTTCGGAAAAGATGTTTTGGGACTGAAGGATATTTTTGGAACAAACTGGGGCAACTCAACAGGCACGGCGCGTTTCAATCACGTTTTCAGCAGTAAGCTGTTTTCAAACACCTCTTTTATATACAGTAATTACAATTATGTTGTAGAAAGCCTGCAGAGCAATGATGGCTTTAAGGCAACATCAAAAATTACCGACCTTAACTTTAAACAGGATTTCAGCTATTACACAGGGAGTAAACATACCTTGAAATTTGGACTGAATGTACTACGTCATGATATTGCCCCTGGCGACGTATCGACCACAGGCTCGGCTTCGAGCTTTAACGATAAACATGTAGAACATCGGTACGGCTATGAAAGCGCGGCATATGTAAGTGACGAATGGAAGGTAAATAGCCGCCTCACCCTTTTATATGGTTTGCGCCTGAGTGGCATGTTCCTGCTTGGCCCGGGCACCTTTAATACTTACGACACACAGGGAAATATTGCCAGTTCAAAAACCTATGGACCGGGCTCCCTGGTTAAAGATTATTGGAATCTCGAACCGCGCTTCAGTGCAAGCTATTCGCTGAACGAGGAAAGTTCGATCAAAGCATCGTACAACAGGAATACTCAGAACATCCACCTGCTAAGCAATTCGACCAGTAGTACGCCAACTGATCTATATGTAATGAGCAGTAACAACCTGAAGCCCGAAATTGCCGATCAGGTAGCTGCCGGTTACTTCCGAAACTTTGGTGATAATACCTATGAGTTTTCAGCTGAGGTCTATTACAAGGCGTTGCAAAACCAGATCGACTATAAAGACGGTGCACAGCTTAGGGTAAACCAGGATGTAGAATCGCTATTGAATTATGGAACAGGGAGAGCATACGGAATGGAGCTGTTTTTGAAGAAAAAATATGGCAGGTTTAATGGGTGGTTTGGGTATACCTTATCCAAAACGGAACGCAAGTTTGCAGATATCAACAATGGCAGTTATTATCCCGCTAGGCAAGACCGCACGCATGATGTCTCGCTGGTAGCAATTTACCAGTTAAACAAAAGGTGGTCTTTTTCGAGCAGCTTTATTTATGGAACAGGGAATGTGGTGACCTATCCAACCGGGAAATACAGTTCGGGTGGTACGACCGTATTCTCGTATTCTGAAAGAAACGGGTACCGCCAGCCCTCGTCAAACAGACTGGATCTGGGAGCTACACTCGAAGGCCGGGAGCATAAGCGATTTCATTCCAGCTGGACTTTTAGTGTTTATAACGTATATGCCAGCAGAGATCCTTACAGCATTACCTTTAGAGACAGCGAGAATATCCCAAATACGACCGAGGCTGTTCAGACCAGCATCTTTGCAATCCCGATCCCATCTGTTACCTGGAATTTTAAATTTTAAAGCACGAAAAAACATGAAAAAATATCTTATATTGATGGCCATTGCAGTAATATTTCTCTCCGCTTGTGAGAAAGTCGTCGAGCTGGACCTGGGCGAGGAAAGCGGAAAGCTGGTCATCGAGGCAAACCTCAGCAATACGCCGGGCCAACAGGTGATAAGGATAAGTGAGAATGTACCCTTCACCAATACCAATAATTATCCACCCGTTTCAGGCGCTCAGGTTTCGATAACCGATCAAAATGGCACACGTTATGGTTTTACCGAGGGGTCTTCAGGTACCTACTTGGTAAATAACACATCGGGCAGCCCTGGCAGCATCTATACCATGCATGTACTGCTAAATGGCAAAGCCTATACCGCAACATCCAAGATGCCCGAAACGGTATCCTTAGATTCTATCTCTTTTAAGAAAGGTAATTTCGGAGATGACGGATCTCGGCAGATCACCGTTCATTATACCGATCCCAAAGGTTTGGCTAACCAATACCGTTTTGTGATGTTTGTCAACGATGAACAGGTAAAGGCCATCCTGGTGAACAATGATGACTTTACAGACGGAAACAAAATTACGCAGGAGCTGCGACAGGAGGACATCGATATCAATATTGGTGACAGGGTACGTATCGAGATGCAGTGTATCGACAAACCGGTGTATACTTATTTCTCTACGCTAAGGAACCAAAGTTCTGATGGGCCAGGCGGTAGCGTTACGCCCTCAGATCCGCCTACAAATATCAGTCCGGTTACGCTAGGGTATTTTAGTGCCTACACCACCTCAACAAAAACCATTACCGTTAAGTAAACAGCGGCCACCCTCGGGCTGACAATCCGATAGCAGTTTTTTAGCATAGCGATTATATGGCACATTTGTTAATTTTACAGAATGGAACAGAATAAAACAGACAGTGTAAATAACAGTAACGACCGTATCCTACAGTTTATTATCCATAAAAGGTTTCGTATCCACCGGCATCTGGCATTCATCTTACTGTTGATTACGCTGCTGCTGAACGCAAAAGATGCACTTACCGAACCCGCTAATACCTATATTAAAATCGTTGCTTTTTTTGTTCTATTGGCGCTTTTTTATTTAAACATGTATTACCTTATTCCCAGGTTTATATTCAGGGAACGCTATTTTGCCTTTGGGTTGTGGGTTGTCGGTTTATTGGCACTCATCATGCTCATTGTTTTTATTGCGCGCCATTACCTTGAACATTTTGGAATTGATGCCGTCCAAAGGCCATCCAGTGGTCCGAAAGTGATCGCGATCTCCGTATCATTTTGCACCACCATCGCTGCAATTGTCGCAGTGAAACTTTTTCAGCGTTCCATTGTGATGTCGCAAAGGCTCAATGCACTCGAAACAGCTACCATGCAATCTGAACTCGAACAGTTAAAAAACCAGATCAATCCCCATTTCCTGTTTAATACCCTACATAACGTTAATGTATTAACGCAAACCGATCCCGCCAAAGCTTCCCAGATCCTGATTAGGCTGAGCGATCTGCTACATTATCAGCTTTACGATAGTACGATGAGCGAAGTACTGCTCACTGCCGATATCCGCTTTATCGAAGATTTTCTAAATCTCGAAAAGATAAGGCGCGATGTATTTGATTTTGACATTACCTTAAGGGGCGATCTGAGCGGAGTACTGGTGCCACCACTATTATTTATCACTTTTGTTGAGAATGCCGTTAAGCATAACCTCGATGCCGTCAACTCATCCTATGTATATATCTCCTTTGCGCTCAAGGAAAACGTACTTTGTTTCAACTGCCTCAACTCTAAACCTGCAACAGCACCGATCTTGAACAAAAAAGGCGGTTTGGGCCTGGTGAATGTGAAGCGGAGAATGGAGCTGCTCTTTGCTAACCGCCACTATTTGTACATTGATGATAAAAAGGATCAGTTTAACGTTGAATTAAAACTAAACATATGAATTGTATTGTAGTCGATGATGAACCATTGGCACGCGGCGCCATCCAGCTTTACCTAAGGGCCAACCCGGATCTGCAGCTATTGAAAAGCTTCGGGAGTGCGGATGTTGCCGCAGAATTTTTGAGAACCAACGAAGTCGACCTGATATTCCTGGATATCCGTATGCCCGGCCTCAACGGCATCGATTTTTCGAAGACTGTTCCTAAGAACACGTTGATTATTTTTACCACGGCATATGCAGAATACGCACTTGATGGATTTGAGGTAGAAGCTATCGATTATCTGCTCAAACCATTTAACCAGGAACGCTTTAATAAGGCCATTCACAAAGCTTTTGATTATAGCGCCCTGCTTAAATCAGCCGACCGGAACCATACGGTAGAGAGTACTTTTGATGACTATTTCTTCGTAAAAGCCGACCGTAAGTTTGTTAAGCTTTATTTTAAGGATATCTTATTCATAGAAGGACTGAAGGATTACGTTGTACTGAATACATCAGGCGACCGCATCATTACCGCCATGAACATTAAAACAATACACGACCAGTTACCGCAGGAGAACTTCATCCGGATCAGTAAATCAAATATCATCAATATCCAGCAGGTGGACTCTTTCAATACCCATGTGGTATTCATCGGGGATAACGAAGTACCGATAGGCAATGCTTATCGGACATACTTTTTTGAAGAATTTGTAGCCAAGAAAACAATAGGCAGGCAATCCTAGGCACCTATCATCCATCGGTACCTTTTACCTGAAAGGACAGGAATATAAGGATAAATTTACCGCAACTGCAAGGTGCACCATGCGATTTGGCATGGGACTGATTACTACGAGACAGGACAATTTGAGTCAATTTTTCCCTACTCTTTTGGCCCTCCCGGCGTATAATATTATCTTTATCGGTGCCTCTATCTCGATAGGTGCTCACAATTTCGGCATTTTTATACACTAACTCTGTTTTTTTTGTTTTAGCTAGCTAAAAACCTGGATAGAGGGCTAACCTTTCCACACATCTTAAAATTTTCACCACCTGACTTACCAGAAGTACTGGAAGTGGGGATCATCCCATCTAATTAAGCGTATATTTTACGGAGCAAGATTGTATTATACGGGAATCTCTATCTGTAAAGCGGATTCAAACATTCCTTTTTGGGCGCTCGCCCCCCCTGGCAGATGCAAAAGATAAAAACCCAGTCTGGTAACATATTAATTACCCTAAAGATCGTTTGAAAAAGGGTTTGTATTTTTATGCCAAACATAAATATATCCATGAGGGCCCCTACTAAATCGATTTTGCTATTCTTTTTGACTGCAGCACTTTATACAAATAGCGCCGCACAAAATTATTCTATAAAGGGCATTGTGATCGATACCACTGGGCAGTCACTTCCTGGCGCTGTAGTCAGAATTAAATCAGGTAATGATAGTTCCGCTGTTTCTACAAATCCCGATGGTACCTTTCTATTTAGCAAATTTAAATCCAGCCAGTTTACCTTATCTGCCGCGTTTATAGGATACGATGTATATATTAAAGCGTATGTCATTAACAACGGTACGTCCATCAACATTACGGATATCAAACTGAAGCCCTCATCCAACACCCTTGACGGAGTAGTAATCTCAGGTACTCCGCCGGTAAGGGTTACCCAGGATACCGTGAGTTTTAATGCAAAGGCTTTCCCTGTACGCGAGGGAGATGCTGTAGATGAAATGCTAAAGAAATTGCCTGGCATTAAGGCGGATAAAGATGGCAATGTAACCAGTCAGGGCTCTCCTGTGACTAAGATACGGGTCAATGGTAAGGATTTTTTTGGAACTGATGTGGCCACGGCAATTAAAAATCTTCCGGCAGATATTATTAAAAACCTACAGTTTGTTGATGATTACGGCGACCAGGCAAAGCTAACAGGCATTAAGACGGGCGAACCTGAAAAAATACTTAATCTAACCATAGAGGAGGATAAAAAGAAAGGCTATTTTGCAAGGGCCTCTGCAGGTGTTGGCAATTCTGATAGATATAATGCCAATTTAAGAGGTAACAGCATGAAAGGTGAACAGCAAATTTCCTTTGACGGAACATTAGCCAATGCCAATATGCGTGGAGGTGGTGGTGATGGTATTACGACTAGAAATGCTGCAGGATTGAATTACAAAAATGAGTTCAATTCAAAATTATCAGCCGATGCCGGTTACAATTTTACTAATGATAAAAATAACACCATTAGTTCTACCTACACCCTGAATATTCTGCAAGATTCAGCTCAAAATCCAATAAACCGATTTGAAGATGCCCGTGGTAATAATAATGCCGACAATTATAACCACTGGTTTGGAGGCAATCTGGAATATAAGATCGACACCATGAATTACCTGAAGATCTCGCCAAATTTTTCTTATAATACCGGCAGCGGAAACAATACGGGAGGTTCTTTGACTACCCAGGATAATTTATTGACCCGTCGAGACAGCAGGAACTCCGACAATTCGAGCAATTTTAATGGAAGAATAAATATGTTCTACAACCATAAATTCTCAAAAAAAGGACGCAATCTTAGCGCATGGGGCAATATTAATTATGCTAACGGTGAAAATAATAGAGATGTATATAATAAATACCTAAATACGAATGCCAGTGTGGTTGATTCTCTAATTCAAAACCAATTGAATAATCAGAACAATCGTAGTCTCAACCTCAATGTTGGCGCTTCTTACATGGAGCCGCTTTGGGCAAAAATCTTTCTGGAAGTAAATTACAGCTGGAACCGGTCTTCAACAAATAGCTCGAAGGATACCTATGATGGAGTTGGGGGCAGCCAGTTATTCAATCCTGACTTGAGTAACATTTATGATTATCAATTTATTACCAACAAAGCTGGACTTAATTATAGATACATTGGTGAAAAACTGAACTACACACTTGGGGTAAGTGCACAACCTGTATTATTAAAAGGGCAAAACCTAGGCAATAATGTAGAAACAACTAGCCGTTCTTTTAATCTAATCCCTTCTGGAAGATTTTCCTATAAATTTTCATATCAGCAATCCTTGGATGTTAATTACTGGGGCAGAAACAATCAACCGGGATTTCAGCAGTTACAACCCATCTCTGATAATTCAAACCTCCAGAACATCATTACAGGAAATCCAGATCTAAAGCCTGAGTTTGTTCACAGCTTCAGTGCGCATTATAAGCAGGCAGATTGGAGCGCCGGAAAAGTTCTCTTAGCCAACTTTAAATATGAAAGCACAAATGACAGAATTGTAACGATTAAACGACGCGTACCCGGCACTGTCAATCAGCTAACTACCTATACAAATACAGATGGCTTTTACACTATGCAAGGCGATTATAATATCAGCAAACCACTTTCGCCTGAACGAAAGTATACGATTGGCTACTCTGGTTCGGGACAGCTTAACAATAATATTTCCTTTACAGATGATAACAGAATTGATGCAAAAAACGTGTCATGGCGTCAGGAACTGGAATTTAGAGTAGATCTTAAGGATATCGTAAATTTCGAGATCGAAACATCATACTCTCAAAATTCGACTCATTACTCAAGCGCAACATTTACAGATCGTCGTTCCAATCGCTTTGAGTACGGAATTGAAGGTCGGAATTACTTTTTTAAGGACCTTACTATAGGTTATGATTTTACCAAACAAGTCAATTCAGGCTTTGATAATGGGATTACACGTAACCCAACCTTATTGCGCTTATCGATGGAATATAAGTTTATGAAAAAAAATATGGCCGCCCTTCGAATTGAAGGTTTCGACCTTTTCGATCAAAACTCCGGCATTTCAAGAGATGTATTTGACAATGTGATTGTAGATAGACAGGTGAACCGTTTGGGCAGGTATTTCATGCTGTCCTTAATCTACAGGGTTCAAAAGTTCGGGGGCTCATAAATAGTCAATTATATTTTTGTACCACTATCCGAAAGCTTTTATGCTGTCACTTAGCACTATTGAACACTACCGTTCTTAACCAAGGCCTCGATATTTGGCGGCGGACCTGGCCACTGGGCGAAAATCGCAGCAACTAACGACTTGGGATTTTGCGGGAACTCTTCCTAAGCTTAACTTTCGTCTTGAAACACAAAGTTCTAATACAGTCCATCTGAAAGGTGTACTAAACATTTGGATACAGGTAAGAGTACCAATTATAAGGCAAGTTGAAATAAATACATATCTTAGATTTTAACTTCCCTTAATGATTGACCATCGAACATATACTGATCTTGAGTTATTGGTCCTGATTAAAGCAGGGGATCAAGTTGCATTCACTGAGATTTACGACCGATATTGGAGAATATTGTATGCACACATCTATAAAATGTTGAGGGATGAGGATGGGGCCAAAGATATCATGCAGGACGTCTTTAGCAAAATATGGGCAGATGCAGCAAAACTCTCCGAACCAGTCAATTTCGCTGGTTACCTTTATACCATTGCACGCAATAAAGTACTCAATACGATTCGCCAGCAAAAATTCCAGAACGATTATTTGGAATCATTAGCGGCTTATGCTAATGACATAAGCGAGACAACTCTTCATTATTTGGATGAGCGCGACCTCGCTGCCGCAATTGAACGGGAAATATTTGCGCTACCTCCACGAATGCGTCAGGTTTTTGAGATGAGCAGGAAGGAAAATATGTCCTACAAAGAGATAGGGCAACGTTTGGGAACCTCAGAACAAACTGTAAAAAAGCAGGTGGGAAAATCCTTAAAGATAATTCGCAATAACTTGAAAGTTTCAGGCGGCGCAGCACTATTGCTATTAGTCATTCTGCGCTAAAGGCAGCCGTATTAGCAAATTATTAAATTCATGTTATTTTTTTTACATGCGGATACCCCCCCGCATAGTTTCATGTGTCTATAATTAAATGTCCGGGGAATGAAGAAACATGAAGCAGCCAGCTTAATTGAAAAATACCTAGCCAATACCGCTACGCCGAACGAGCGCACGCTTGTTGATAATTGGTATATGAGTCTGGCCGATAGCAAATCACTTACGGATGAGGAAGATTTTGAATATCTTGCCCAGGAACTTTGGGCAGGAACACTCGAACGAACGGGCATAACCCATTATAAAAGGCGTTTCAGGTTTTGGCCTCAATTGGCCGCTGCCTGCCTACTGCTGGGTGCCTTTGTCTTTTACTATACCTTGTTCGATAATCCTGTTATGCAACCTACTCTTTCGGGGCTCACCCACGAGATAGCGCCTGGGTCTTCGAAAGCCCTGTTGATGTTAGCAGATGGCCGAAAAATTTCCCTGACCGATTCAATAAATGGGATATTGGCAAGCCAGCTTAATACTCAGGTTGAGAAATCAAAGAAAGGTTCAATCTCCTACAAAAATTCACAGGCGAGCAAAGCCCCGCTGGTTTATAATATATTATCGACCCCTCGTGCCGCGAAGTTCGAGATTGTGCTGGCAGATGGCACTAAGGCAACGCTTGATGCGGCATCGTCGATTAGGTATCCAGTATCGTTTAACACGAATGAACGTAAGGTCGAGATCACCGGGCAGGTTTATTTTGAGGTAGCCCACAATAAACGAAAACCCTTTATTGTAGTCACCAAAGGTCAATATATTGAAGTTCTGGGTACACATTTTAACGTAAACAGTTACGATGGTGAACCTGCACTAAGAACGACCTTGTTTGAAGGCAGTGTAAAGATTACGCTTGGGAAAAAATCGGTATTTCTTAAACCAGGACAGGAAGCACTTGCTAAACAGTCCGGTGAGATTAATATCGAAAACGCCGATACGGAGGAAGCTGCAGCCTGGAAAAATGGATATTTTCGATTTAACAATGAAAACATCGTAACCATCATGCGCAGTATCTCACGATGGTATGATATAGATGTGATTTATCAGGGCGAAATGTCCGGAGAAGAATATAATGGAACAATTTCCAGGTATAAAAATATCAGTCAGGTATTGAAAATGCTTGAATATTCAAATTCAGTTCATTTTAAGGTTGAAGGAAGGAGGGTGACCGTATCGAAGTAAGTTAACTACTTGATGTGTTATAAAAAAGGCAGGGTTCGACTGCAATCGAATCCCCGACCTTTGATAGCACCAATTGAAAATAATTAAAAAATTACTAACTAAACCGCTAACGCCGCCCTCTTGACAGATCATGGCGTATAGCACAATGCTAAACAAATGTACGAAACTTACCCCGAAATTTTTTTACGGCTGGCATGCCGTAGGCACAAAATTCTTTTGATAATGAAGCTTACCACGCTCTTACTTATTATGGTTATTATGCAGGTGAACGCCAATTCATTTGCACAGAAGATCACTTTAAAGGAAAAAAACTCATCCTTGGAAAATGTATTTCAAGAGATCAGAAATCAAACCGGTTTTGATTTTATGGTAACTAAAAGCGTTCTGGAAAACGCGAGGCCTGTCAACATTAATGTTACAGATGCGGACCTTATCGATGTTTTAAATAAACTATTCAAGAATCAGTCGCTCGAATATGAGATAAGTGATAACTCCGTCTTGATCAGAAAGCGAGAAGTTAGAGCCCCCAACAGGGGGATTATAGGTGCGTTTTTTATTGATGTTAGGGGGAGGATTGTGGATGAGCAAAACGTAGCGATTCCCAGTGCAACCATAAGGGTTAAAGGTAGTAACCGGGCAACCATTGCCAATAGCAACGGTAACTTCACGCTAATAGAGCTCGACCCTAGAGCGGTATTGGTTATTTCAGCAATCGGTTATCAGACGAGAGAGGTAGCGGTGATCCCCTTAATTGGAACTATAAAAATGAGTATAACGACATCCAAACTGGATGAGGTTCAGGTTATAGCTTATGGCACCACAACACAGCGAACAAGTGTCGGCTCAATCTCCAAGGTAACCAGCGAGGAGATAGCCTCACAGTCGGTATCTAATCCCTTATTAGCCCTACAAGGTCGTGTAGCCGGCCTACTTGTCACAAGCAACAGTGGTATTCCCGGCTCTGCCGTCAATATCCAAATACGTGGGCAAAATACGATAGGCTCATCAGCTGTTCCCGTTAACCAAATCCCAAGGGATAACCCCCTTTTCATAATTGATGGAATCCCGTTCGCCCCACAAAATGCTTCTGTTAACCGAATTCAAGGGGTAAACGATACAGGTATACCCGGCAATGGACTAAGCCCTTTTAATAGTATCGATCCGTCAAATATTGAAAGCATAGAAGTTTTGAAGGATGCTGATGCAACTTCAATTTACGGTGCCCGGGGTGCAAATGGAGTTATCCTAATCACTACCAAACAGGGCGTTGCCGGTAAAACTAAATTTACAGGAGCCATCTATGCTGGGGTGAATACACTTTCAAGAGTTATGCCACTTTTAAATACATCACAATACTTGGATATGCGCAGAGAGGCATACAGTAACGATGGTGTAACGCCGACCGTAAATCCAGGTACAAGTTACGCGCCCGACCTACTCATCTTTGATACGAACCGATATACCGATTACTTGAAAGCGTTTTATGGAAAGAATTCAAGCGTCCAAAACGGCAACCTGGCATTATCAGGTGGAGATGCGCGTAATACTTTCAATATCAATGTGGGTTATAATCGGCAAACGTATATGTTTCCCGGCGATTTCACTGATAACAAGATAAACGGCAACATTAAACTGCGTCACACATCCATCAACAAAAAATTTGTTGTTGATCTCTCGACAGGATATAGCTACGACAAAAATAATGTGCCAGGATCGGCTTCGATATTAAGCGCATTTACCCTGCCTCCCAACTTCCCGGACCTTGTAAACCCCGACGGCTCACTAAAATGGGACTATAAGGGTATCAATTTTAACACATACAATAATAACGTAAGTGGCTCCAACGCAATGGCCTATCTAAAAAGATCTGATCTTGTGAACCAGTATAACTTCCTCTCGAGTATGCTGATCAGCTATGAAATACTCCCCGGTTTAAAAATTAAGTCGTTGTTAGGTTACAATACCTTTACAGCGAACGAATTTTCAACGTATCCCGTTTCTGCGCAAAACCCAAGCTCATTTGTGCTTTCATCGGTTGCCAACAAGAGTATAAACAACTTTTACACATGGGATGTGGAGCCGCAAATAAGCTACGACAGACAAATAGGTAAAGGTAAACTCAACTTGCTGGTTGGTGGTACACTCCAAAAAACGAACAATAACTATATAGGTATAACGGGTACCGGTTTTTCCAACGATTTATTATTGGGCTCAATATCATCGGCAAAAACAATCTCGATATCCGACGGGGACAAGCCTTACAAATACAACGCGGGCTTCGGCCGCGTCAATTATATTTACGATGATAAATATATCGTAGACCTTACCGGAAGATTTGATGGCTCCAGCAGGTTCGCTCCCGGTAAGCAATGGGGAAATTTTGGATCTATGGCTGCTGGCTGGATATTTTCTAATGAAAAATTATTCAAGGACGCGTTACCCTTTGTAAGTTTTGGTAAATTTAGGGCGAGTTATGGAACTACGGGAAACGATAACGTAGGGAGCTCGTTATACACCTCCAATTGGTCGGCTTTAGGAACCACTTATCTATATAATGGTGGTGTAGGTTACCTGCCGAAAAACCTGGAAAATCCCAATTTCAGTTGGAGTACGACGCGCAAACTCGAAACTGCCCTGGATTTGGGATTTTTGAACGACCGGATTATAGTGAGCGCAGCATGGTTCCGTAATCGTAGCTCTGATCAGCTCATTCAGTACCAGCTTCCCTCTCAGGCTGGATTCGACAGGGTAACCGAAAATTTTCAGGCTGTTGTCCAGAATAAAGGATGGGAATTCGTAGTATCGGGAAATGTACTTAAACCAGGAAAGTTCGATTGGAAAACTGCCTTTAACCTAACCGTTCCGGAAAATAAGTTGTTGTCCTTTCCGGGCTTAGAGACATCCTCCTACAGCAACTATCTGGCGATCGGGCAGCCTATGAGCGTAGCAAAGGGCTATAAATATGTTGGTGTAAACCCAACTACGGGTATTTACGAGTTTCTAACAGCAAAGGGAGACGTTACCTCAGCACCATCCCCTTCCAACGGTGATAACAAATTTATAATCGGAAATACTGAACCAGATTTTTATGGTGGCTGGAGAAATACATTGGCATATAAGGGAGTACAATTTGATATTTTCTTTGAATTCAGAAAACAGCAGGGAAAGAGCTATATGTCCTCATTTACGAGCGCGATAGGTAACCAGTTCAACGTGCCGCTTGATGCCTTAAATGTTTGGAGGAACCCTGGAGACCAGGCCGAGTACCAGCGCCTGACTTCGCAAACGACTTCAGCGGCAAGTAACGCATTTACGTTTTACCGTTCCTCTGATGGTGTATATACCGATGCTTCCTACATCAGGCTGAAAACAGTGGGCCTTACTTATGCCTTAAGGGATGCATGGATACAAAAGCTAGGCATGAGTACATGCCGCCTCTATGTAAATGCGCAAAACCTGTTAACCATAACCAACTACAAGGGAAATGACCCCGAGACGCAGAGTTATTACAATGTTCCGCCAATAAGAACGGTGGCATTTGGATTGAATTTTGGCCTTTAATTTTACAACAATGAAAAATAAATCAAGATACCTACTCGCACTTAACTTTTGCGCAATGTTTATGCTTACGTTGAACTCCTGTCGCAAATTCATAGAAATACCTCCCCCTGCAAATTCAATAGTTACAGATCAGATATTTGCCGACAGCGCAAACGCCACAGCGGCGATTAATGGCATCTATATTAATATGATGAACGCTGCCGGCACGACTGGAATAGCCAATAGCCTGGTAAACACGACCTCGGCACTGTCGGCCGACGAGATGGGCCTAACTACCAATCTTGTTGCCTCTCAGGAACTCCTTACTAATGTCATAAACCCAACGAACAGTACAGTAACAACGCTATGGAA
Source organism: Pedobacter frigidisoli (assembly GCF_004331675.1). GTDB lineage: Bacteria > Bacteroidota > Bacteroidia > Sphingobacteriales > Sphingobacteriaceae > Pedobacter > Pedobacter frigidisoli. The sequence goes on from NZ_SJSN01000012.1 coordinate 156,737, forward strand.
CAGTGCCTACACTTTTATTTACCAGGCAAACGCTTGTATCGAGGGCGTTGACAACAGTACAACGTTGGGAATCACTGTAGGGAACAGAATAACTGGGGAGGCGAAATTTATAAGAGCATTCCTGAACTTTTACATGGTCAACCTATACGGAGCAGTTCCTTTGGTACTGACCACTGATTACAAGATTAATGGTTCGCTGCCAAGGGTAAGTGTTGAAGTTATCTATAAGCAAATTGATAATGACCTGAAAGATGCCCAAGCTCTGTTAGCCAATGATACAGAACCTTATAATAAATTACGCGTTAACCGTTTTGCCGTGGCAGCATTTATGGCTAGGGTACAGCTTTATGAGCAACAATGGGCAGCGGCTGAGGCCTCGGCTACTATGGTTATCAACGCCTCCTATAAAATTGAGCCGACGCTCAATAATGTATTCTTAGTTGGCAATCAAGAAGAGATTTGGCAAATGAGCCCGCCCGCACCGGGAGACGAAACCACCGAAGGACAACTGTTTATTCCCTCTTCGGCAACCAGTGTTCCAGCATATATTATCACCACTACGCTGCTCAACGCCTTTGAAGCAAATGATCTTCGCAAAACACAATGGATTACCAGCGCTACTATAGGAACGAATAAATACTTTTATCCCTATAAATACAAGTTACGCCGCGATAATCTTACAGTCCCTAAGGAAGGCTATTCTATGCTAAGACTTGCCGAACAATATTTAATAAGGGCGGAAGCCAGAGCTCAGCAAAATAACTTAAGCGGCGCCGTAAGTGATATCAATGTGATCCGTAAACGTGCTGGCCTACCTAATATAGCAGTCAGCAACCAGGCCAATGTCCTGACAGCAATACAACATGAACGTCAAACTGAACTGTTTTGCGAATGGGGCCATCGCTGGTTGGATCTCAAAAGAACCAAAACTATCAATACAGTTTTAACCACAAATAAACCCGGGTGGAAACCAGCAGCATCCTTATTTCCAGTACCGTATACACAACTTCAACTGAACCCCTTTTTGAATCAAAACCCTGGCTATTAAGCCCAGGCTAATTCTAATATAAACATGAGGAAATTCATAAAAATAAGATATCTGCTGACCATATTAATTTGCGTAGTTGTTTTCAGCCAAGATGTACTATCGCAAACGCAACGACCATTCAAATTCTTTCCTGCGGTTGTAAAACAGGGCGGCGATGTAACAACCCTCTATAAGCCTTTAGGCACCGTAGGCAAAGTTACGGGGGTGGTTTATTTATTTAAAGACTATAAGTGGGAGGGTCATGACCTCCCACTTGTCAAGACCGATACTGGATATGTATCAAACTATCACATTCCCGAGGGAACTGCACTGATGTCCTATCGTTTCTGGATCGGTGACAGTGTTGATGTTGGCGAACGCGTTCCTTTTGCTTTTATGGTCCATGAAAAAGATGGAAAAAAGATGGCACCGGGAGCGAATACGGCATGGGGACTGCTCAGGTTTAAGAATTTTGAATCTAAGATGATGCCCCTAGTTTCCAAAGAATCAGAAATAGAACCCAGGACGCTGGTACAGCTCTGGATCGGTAAAGATTTTGATAACATTCAGATCAGGAGGCATGTCTTTTTTGATATGGCACGTTCTATTAAAGCGTATATCAAAATTGCGAAAGCGGATACCGGTCTAAGGCAAGCTGGCGATGCTATACTCAAATTACCAGATGTTAATGAAAGAGAAATGATAGGTGTCGAAAAAGCTTACGGGCGCATTTTGCACAAACCGTTGTTGGCTGATTCGGTAAAAAAGCTCATATTGACACAATATCCTAACGGCCTACGTAGCCGTCTTCTAGAGATAGACAGTATTTACCTCGATAGAAACCAGGAACATAAAGCACAAATGTTGGAAGCTTTCATGAAGCGTTACCCACCATCGGACTACCCTTTTGATGACTATATTAATCCGGCTATCGGGGACCCTTCTTTCTTTATTAACGTTTACAATGGCGTGGCGACCTATTTGTTTTTTCAAAAGCGATTTGATCAATTGAAAAAGCTGATCACTGAAGGGCCTTACCGAACAGTGGGATACGACTATGCGCATTTTGTCGACTTTCCGTTCAGAGGCACAAACTCTCCTATCACAATCGATCAACAGCTAGATTTATCGAAATTTTTGATGAGGGACCTGATGAGGCGCGCTGTATCGAATGATTCGCAGACTAGTGGCAGAGGTTATTTCTCAGAAGTGGAATGGAATCGAATTGTGGTGCAGGATAACCGATGGTCCATCGCTTTTCATGCAAATCTGCTGTATAAAAACGGAAGCTTTACCGAAGCACTCAAATATGCAAATATGGTAAAAGACTATTTAGGCTACAGTGATATCACATTCAACAGCTTATACATCCAATTGCTTGACCATGATCATAGAGAAGCCGAAGCAAGGTACTTTATGGAAGAGGCAATTAAAGCAAATAAGGTTCATCCTGACATAATTACATTGTTAAAAACCTATTATACCAAGGAGCATAAGAGTGATAAGGATTTTGACAAATACTATGCATCGCTCTCTTCTGGCAGGAAAACGGAGGAAGTGCTTGCAAAGCTTAAGAATTCTATGATCAAATTACCTGCCGGGGCCTTCAAACTCAAGAACATGGAGGGGAAGGTAATAGACCTGGAAAAACTTAGGGGGAAGATTGTGGTGCTGGATTTTTGGGCAAGTTGGTGTTATCCCTGTAGACAGGCGATGCCCGGTATGCAAACTTTGGTAAAGAAATATCAACCAGACAGCACGGTAGAGTTTTATTTCGTTGCAACGCTTGAGTATTCTCCGAACTATAAAAAGCTGACTACCGATTTTATTGCAGATCAGAAATATGACTTCGATGTTTTGTATGACGAAACCGATCCAAAAACGGGCAAGATGGGCCTGGTGTTCAATGGCTATGCCAGGCAGTTACAGATGAACGGTATCCCTCAAAAGGTGATCATTGATCAGAATGGCTATGTGAGATGGGTCTATGGGGGATTTGACGGCGACCTGGTTAGGATGGTC